>NZ_JAAQRO010000032.1 GCF_012070565.1 Anaerosporobacter faecicola | reverse complement strand
TGATAACTTTCCATCAAAATATTCTTTGCATGCTGCTAGCCTTATTTCTGTCGTATATTTGGACATAAAAATTTCCCCCTAAGTAGATTTGGTTATTTACCTTGTCTACTTAAGGGGAATCATATCAAAAACCACCGCTAGGCTATTGTAATATATTTAGGAATATAGAAATTCTCCCACCACAACAACGTTTTATATCTACCGATGTTGTGGTCGGCTCACCATGTATCAATTACTTGCACAGTTTCTTTTATGTGCTTTCAGCTTTTTCATAGCCCAGTCATAGTGGCTTGCTGTAACGCTGACAAAATATGACCCTAAAGCATTGCTACCTACCCATTTGTATACGCCTTTGGAAAACAGTTCTTCATTTGAAAACGATTTTGCCAAATTCATAATGTCAGAATGTGATTTTTCAAACATATTCTTTGCATCCTCTAAGGATGTACTCTGGTGTTTTTTCACAAATTCTACATTCATATCCCCATATGTTTTCCAGTTGTATGGTGCTGGAATAAAAGTTGCCTCCGTTCCATTCAAATTAGAATGTACCCATTTCAGCAAAAGCTGGTGCCATTCATAAAGATGAATGAGTATATCCCGAAGGTTTTTATCTCTTTTCCAATGAGCCTCTTTCTTTTTCTCATCATTTGAAAAATCAAAAGGTGTTGCCAGCTCTTTTTCTGTCATTTCAGAAATAAGAATATTTAGCTTTTCATAATTTGCTTCTGCTACAGTTAATAAATCTGTTTTTGATGTTGGTCTACCCATTATTATTATCCTCCATTCACGTGTCAAATCAAAACACTACCTTATGTTGTTTTCCTACGTTTTAATAGTAACACATAAACCATGACATCATATGTCATGGTTTATTTTTTTCACAAATTTTTTTTGCTTCATCAAACAAAATCTTGCGCATATAGGTAGGCTCTATTACCTCTACATTTGCCCCAAACGAAAGAAGATACCCCATTAGCCATGCGTCTTCTGGCATAAAGGCCTTGACGATTAAATCCCCATTTTCCTCTACGGTAACTTCATTGTCACAAAACTCATCATAAATACGATACGACATTTCTTTCGGAAAGCGTAGTACCACATTGTTATTTGACTTCTGCTCTGTATTATGCAAAACCGGAAACTCCACAGGAACAAATTCTTCCTCTAAAAGTTCGCATTCTACAATACGGTTTATTTTGAATAGACGAAAATCCTCTTTCTCTGTGCAATAGGATTTCACATACCATTCTTTTGATTTGTATAAGAGCTTGAGTGGGTGAATCTTTCTCTTTGTTTTTTGGCAATAGGAGCTAACATAAACAATTGTCACGACTTTATGATTAGTGATTGCCTTTTTCAACAATAAAAACTTCTCATTATCCTGCGTATTGCTTCCCCAACGATCAAAATCTACTTCTAACCAATTTTCTGAATGTGTATTAAAAAGGGCAGAAAGCTTCGTTAAAGTTTCCTTTTCGTAGATATTCGTAAAAATGGATAAACTCTGTAAGGCTGATAATAGATCTTGCTTTTCCTTTTCCGAAAAGTATGCTTTGTCTAAAACATAGTTATCAAGTATTTGTATGCCACCATTTCTCCCGGTTGTCACATAAATTGGAATACCCGCACTACTAATTACATCTATATCACGATATATTGTTCGCACGGATACTTCGAATTTTTCCGCTAATTGAGGGGCTGTTATGCGCCCATTCTCCAAAACATAATATACTATTTTGAACAGTCTACTTTCTTTCAAACCATCACCTCCATTAATTAACTATAGCATATAAACTATGACACCTTACGTCAAGGTTTATATTCGATATATTAATTGCTGAAAACATCTCTATATGATACGTTTATTGGCAGCAATTGAACTGCTAAGTTTGAGTACTTTACTCAAACTTCGACTTCGTACCTCGAAACCATTAGATGAACACTTTTCATATAATTCAAAAACTCACAATACAGGGTCCATCTCCCGTATTGTGAGTTTTCTTACTCTTGGTATTTATCAAACCGATAAGTTGCTCGACAAATGTCTATGCAGTTTTCATATTATACGCCCATTTTCCAATTGCCGTTCCAATAATAATGATATATCCGATTACACTGCATAGATCCGGTACCTGTCCTAGGAACAGAATACCAAGTATAGCGGCGAATACAACTTGCGAATAGTCGAATACAGAGATCTCTCTTGCTGGTGCTTTGGTATAAGCAGCGGTGATACACAATTGTCCACCTGTGGCAAATGCTCCTGCTAATAATAAGTCGGCTAACTGCCACCATTCCATCGGTACATAACCGATAAGCAAGAATGGCAACGTTACAAGACAGGAAAATAAGGAAAAGAATAACACGATTACAGGGCCACGTTCTCCCATCTTTCCAAGTTTTCGAACAAACGTGTAAGCCATACCAGCTCCCAACCCGCCAGCTACTCCAATCATCGCATTGACAAATTCCATACTAAAGGACGGTTTCACGACGAAGATTGCTCCAATAAATGCGAGAACAACTGCTCCCCATTCAACTTTATTGGCTTTTTCTTTCAGTACAAAATACGACATGATAATTGCAAAGAAAGGGGATAACTTATTCAACATGTTCGCGTCCGATATATTCATACGATCAATGGCATAGAAATTACAGATCAAGCCCACTGTTCCACATAAACTTCGTAATAATAAACAAGGAATACTAGAGCGTTTTACTTTCAGATGCTCTTTGCTTCGCATTAATATAGTAAATGATGCAATGGCCGCAACAAAATTTCGAAAAAATGCCTTCTGCATGGATGGCAGGTCACCTGACAATCGGACAAAAAATGTCATTAATGCAAAAAAGAATCCTGCTGCAATAATATATAGTATTCCTTGGTTTCTCTGTTTCACTTCTCTTACCTCTAACTTTCCATACTGTGCTTCGTATGACGGTGGCAAATACCACCGCCTTTCGTAGTGTATATTGGCGAATTGCTTTCTTATCAGCCTTCTCTTTCGTTAACAGATCGTATACAATTCTCCGATCATTTTTCGTTTTGGTGCAGTTGGTTCTTCTGCTGGATATCCCATTGGAATTAAAGCAACAACTTCTCTTTCCTCTGGAATCTGAAATACTTCCTGAATCTTTTCGTAATCCAAAATTC
Organism: Anaerosporobacter faecicola; assembly: GCF_012070565.1. Taxonomy (GTDB): domain Bacteria; phylum Bacillota; class Clostridia; order Lachnospirales; family Lachnospiraceae; genus Anaerosporobacter; species Anaerosporobacter faecicola. The sequence continues at coordinate 142,729 of NZ_JAAQRO010000032.1, read as the reverse complement.
CCTGAATAACCGTTCCAAGTCCCAACTCATGTGCTGCTAAACAAAGCGTTTGGCTAGCCACACCTGCATCGAACATCTGCCAACCATCTTCTTTATTAGATGAGTAGCTTCCATCTCTCTCGTATCCACTTCTTTTCTTAATTACCGATACAATCACAACCACTGCAGCTTCTTCAATTGCATTATGATTAAAAGAAGGGGTATTCTCTAATAATTTCTTCTTTCCTTCTTCACTCTCAACAAATACATATCTGGTAATCTGTGTGTTCTTCCATGACGGAGCATATGCTGCTGCCGCAACAACCTGGTCCAACACTTCTTTATCTATCGCTCTTTTTTGAAAGCTTCGTATACTTCTTCTTGTCTTGATGCATGCAATTGTTTCCATTCTTATTCCTCCTGTGTATTCCCAATTCTGAAGCCTATTATAACAACTCTTATGTTTTTTTACAAACCAATCCTATAAAGATTTGAAAATTTCTATTTCTTATGATAGGATATGGAATAAAAATGTGGTTAATCCATAGGATGCATATTGCCCTGCGCATTTGTGCTATTGTTCCGAATTGACAGATCAAAGGGTAATATAAGAATTCTATTCGTATTAAGAATGCTGGATTAACGAAAAGGAGTCTCTATGATCACGAACGTAACGTATATCAAACACAGTTGTTATCTTGTAGAATTGACCGATGCCTATCTTCTCTTTGATTACTACGAAGGGGAACTTCCTCCCCTTTCAAAGGAAAAACCTCTTTATGTATTTGCAAGTCATTTTCACCAAGATCATTTTTCTTTTCATTTATTTCAGGAACTAGCTTCCTATACAAAGGTAACCTATCTCTTATCAAAAGACATCAAACGCAAATACAACAAAGGCTATTTTACCAGAAATGGTGTGACCGAAGAACAGTATGCACAGATACAATTTCTTTCCCATGATGTTTCTCTAGAATTACCAACCTTACTCGTGCGAACATTACAGTCTACCGATTCTGGCGTTGCTTTTCTCCTTCAAGGAAAAGAGGAAACCATCTACCATGCAGGAGATTTAAACTGGTGGACTTGGGAAGGGGAAACTAGAGAAGAATACCAAGCTATGACACAGGCATTTCAAAAAGAAATCGCAAAAATGGAAGGCATGCACATCAATCTAGCATTCCTTCCATTAGATGCAAGACAGAACCGTACGTTCCATCTTGGCTTTGATTACTTTATGCGACATGTAGAAGTGGATCAGGTTTACCCAATGCATTTTTTTGATAACTATACGGTTATTCCCAAATTACGTGCAATGGATTGTTCTGCTCCATACCGGCAAAAGATTCACGATCCATTTCCTATGGAATAGATATCTCCACCCGTTGTTTTATATTTTCCACATATTGATTTAATAGATCTGTGAACGCATCCAATTGTTCCTGACTTTGGATTTCTCCGTAGGATATGACATAAATCCAACCGTCACTGTTATCTAGATATTCTACCATTGGATTTCTGCGTCCAACTTCTTTCTTCGTATACTCTGCATGAATGGCAATAATGGTAAACAGTGGCATCTCCACTCCATCTTTCTTTCCTATGAACATCAGACTCTTAGCATCTGCATCAAAGTCTTCATCTTGGTATTCACGATAAACGGGTTCTTCACATACCTCATATAGTTGTTTTGGAATTCCTATTTTTATGTTCATTTCTTTCGATGTAACATCGACAATTTCAAGTGGATTTGGATTCTTATTAATCGGAACCGTAACCCCTGCAAATGTAATACTCTCTACATCTTTCATGCTGATAATCTTTTTTAGATAAATACCGATCTTATTCTTATCATACACAAAATCACAGCTGTCTGTGTAGTTGGAATTTACAACGGTACCATCTAAGAATTTTACCAATATTTGATCATTGGCTAATGCGCCGTCCGTCATATAAATCTGGAAATTCTTGCAATGAGAATATTCCACTGTTACAGAGATCGGAGAGATACTTACAGAATCAAAAATTGCTGTTCCACCATACAAGTTAATTTCTTTGTTCACCTCATATGTAGTGGCACTGTTTACTTTCGCTAATGTCCACTCCAGATTCCATACGCCTTCCGTCTTCGTTGTAAATTCTTCTGTGTCCAAATCCAGATATCCATAATTTTTTAACTGCAGATGTATCTTTTTCCCTTGGATTTCTTCTGGTGTCCGTACATTCAGCACGTAATAATCCCCTTCTTCTTCACAACCAACAGGATTCAGATTACTTACGGTATATTCATTAGCGCCTTCAATCGTTGCCTCAATTTCTTCAAACTGTGCCATACCACCGTATACTGCATCTGTCGTTATGCGAAGCAAGATACTAAAACCATTCTGATCACCAATCAATTGTACTGTTGATACAGTGATTCCATTCTGGGTATCTGCCTGATCAAGATTAATAACCGTCGCCTTTTGTTGTGCATCTTGATCCTCTTCACTTCCGAAATACCTTGCTAACTTATTGTTCCAACCAAATGTAGCTGCACAAATTACAACCGATATACCTAAACATGCAACCAATGCCACTAATAAATATACTTTTTTATTTCTCATAACGCTCCTATTGCCTCTACTATTCCTATTGTTTTCAGAGTTTTGCTCTGCCGCATGTATTTTTTGCATGGTTTTATCAAATATTTTTCGTTGTTGTTCCTCACTCAATGGGGAATTGTTCAACAGTTTGCTTTCTTCTCCAATACCATCAAGGTTCTTATCCAAATTATCCATGAATCAAACACCCTCTTTCCACTAATTGTTTCCGAAGTTTAGATTTTCCCCGTGATAATTGGTTTTCTACCTTCTTTGCTGGCAACTCTAATTTTTCAGCTATCTCTTTCACTGTGTTCTGATAGAAATAGCGATATACAAATATTTCTTTGTTTGGACTTTCCATACAATTGATCAAATCACGAAGAATTTGTGCGTCGATTTCTTTCATAATCTGTTCTTCCAGATCTTCTTTCGTAGTATCCTCTAAATCCGCTAACACATCGCATGGTTTTTTCTTTGCTAATGTACGTTTTCTATTCTTAGCTATATTTCTTGCAATTCCATACAAGTAACATTTGATTGAAACATTACGTTGGACATCGTAATGTTCTCTCGACTTCCATAATTCTAAAAAACAATCCGATACAGCCTCTTCAATGTCTTCTTCTTCGTAACCTGACAAGATTACCATACAGATTTTTCGGACTGCTCCTCCATATAGACGAATCGCTGTTTCGATACCTTTTGATGCATCTTCCCGAATAAGTGCAAGCAATTCCTTATCCTCCATCTTCTTACCTCCCTTTTTACTCATCTTACTATTGGTATGTATCATGTAATTTCACTCAAATAAAAATCAATTTTTTAGAACTTCGGATTATTCCATTACATTATAATGGGTTAAATTTGTAATAGTTTATATTCACAACTCTACATTATAACGAATTCCAACTAGTAAATTCTTACAGATTTCTTACGTTTTTTCTGAAGAATTTCTTACGGATAAAGGCAACCTCGACTCAAATAAAAACAAAAAAAATCCTCATAGATGCTTGACTACGATTAACAGGTTTTCTGTTTCTTTCGTTCAAGCATTTATGAAGATTTCTTTTTCTACTAACTTTATATACTATACACTTCGTATTGGATGACGAATTACAGTCTTACAATTCTCTGGTTTCGTCTTCCTTGGATCCGATAAATAGATCTCATGATGTCTGCGTTCTTCTCCTATATCGTTTATATATCCCTGTTCCTTAATATACTGTTCTAAACGATTAACGGTATCTGGTTCTTCATCATAGGTTCCAAGATGCATAACTTGTGCCGCCAGTCCTTCCTCCCAAACCACTAAGCGTGCTTTCGAAAGATCCAGTTCTGGTTTTTTCTTATGTAATTCCTCTTTTGCCCATGCAAATACTTCCTCTGTAACGAATTCTGGTTGCCGAATCATTGACGTCCAAAGAAATTTGTCTTTATCTTCAATGGCGGTTGTTCCATCAAAATATTCATCATCCACCTGCCAAAGTCCCTCAAGTGGTGGTACTACATAATCAAAATACCCTTCGGGTATTTGTCCACTCATCTTACTCATCTTAATGGTAAATGATATTCCATACATAATGTTCATTGCCTGCTTATATTCTTCTGACGTATTGGGATTTCCCTTCCCATCTACCATCAGATACTTAATAGGTGGAACTTGTATAATCATAGGTTTTGTTTTTGGAAGATATAGATCTTTATATTCTTTCTTATAGTCCATCTTTTTCCCTGGTTCTGGTTTTGTTATGTTGGTTTTATTCATTCGTAAACACTCCCTTATTTAATAATGTCCCATTAGACAAACCGTAACGACTTGTATTGCCGTAACGACGAATGGATTTCATATACATAACATACACTCTAGCACGATACGAGAGTCAAGTAATTTTTACACGATAATTATAAATTTCGTTTCTTGACAGGATAGAATACTTCTGTTATGAAATTCTCAGGATTAGGTTCATTCCCTGGTGATAAATAATATCTTGTGAAGGTCTTTCCTGCTAACTCATACCCATTACGGTAAACCCATTGCCGCATATACGAGTTAACTTCTGAGAATTTGCTGTATACCCCTTCAAATGCAATGGTAGCTGCTTCACATGCTGGTATCTCTTCAAAGAAGACTTTCTTACAATCTTCTCCCATCTTTTCCACTTCTAGTTGAACTTCTACGTCAATATCCATTCTTCGGAAATTCACTCTATGGGTAATTGCATAAGAGTACTGTGGCTGTGCAAGTCGTATGGCTTTTTCCTGTACATACTTATTAAGTTCCTCCCACAAGCGTCCTTCCTCTTCAAATGCGTGAATGTGATCACGAAGACAGATTACCTTTCTTGCAGGTATCTCCTTTATAGTAACCGATAACGCATACTGCTCCTGTTTCCGTATTTCCTCATATGCTTCCTTCATTTGTTTGATCTGTTCATGAATCTTATTAATCTCATCATTTTTTTCCTGTATCTTATTCAACAAAAAGATCTCTGTTTTTTGAGTCGGACGCTCATTTTCCTTCGCATCCTCTAATTGGATTTCCCCAATCTCCTTCAATCCAAATCCTAACGCCTTAAGAACTTGAATTTGATTTGCAATTGGTATCTGATTTTCTCCATAATACCGATATCCACTTTCCTCATCCACATATCTAGGAACCATCAGCCCCATTTTATCATAATTACGTAACATATAGATACTAATTCCTGTTATTCTAGAAAACTCCCCAATTCGTAACATACTATACTCCTACTTTTCATCGTTCTTGTTTAATCTTTCAGTCAATATATCGGCAATATTTAGCTGGAAGTTAAGTCATACTGTTACGAAGCATTCCTCATCATAGTCAAATTGAGGAACTCTGTTCGATATGTTCTAAGATATGTTCTAAGATATGTTCTAAGATTTCTTCTAAGATTGTCGAACCACTTATTAGATCTTCTGAATCATGACCAAACAAGGATTACACTCCCCCCACAAGGTTGGAAAACATTCCAAAGGACGAAAACCCATGGTTTCGTAATATTTTCTTGTCTTTGCATAATTGGGGTCCGCGGAAGAATAATCAAGGGTTTTCACTTGTAGATATTCGTAATGATGTTCCCTACACCATTGATAACAAGTCTGAAATAATTGTCTCCCAATTCCCATTCGATGATATTCTGTTTTGATTCCCATCACATAGATCTCAGCCGTATACCTTGAAGTGGGGTTTATTGCAAGGAAACCCACCGTTTGTTCCTCATCATAAGCCGCAAAATAAACCATTTTCTTGCTATCTCGTATGTACCCTTGTGTAGATTCTTCAATCCCAAACCAATCTGGTAATTGATGTAGAATCTCATCTGTAATCTCAGCTTTCTTCTTCTCTTCTATTATTTCTTGTATAATGATCATACTTTTATCCTTTCTAAATCAATATTCCTTGTCAAATTCGACATTTTTGAGCAACTCAAGTATATCACACACACCTTTACGATTCATAGGAAGAGAACTACTTTATTCATTTTCGTAGCGAGTCGTTCCATTTAATATCTATTTTGTTTCTTCAATATTTCGTTTGAATAAAATCCATGTCACTACAAAATAACATACCGCAATGGAAGCCATAATTCCTGCTGCTATAGCAACACTTTGCGCTAATTGATCCTGTCCGATATATACGGTAATCACGTCACGAAATACAGTAAAGCAAAAACGAACGAAAAAACTGGCAGCTATAATCGCTAGTAAGATTGGAAGTCCAAACCACAATCCCATCTGTGAAAGGATAATCTGATCAACGCTTCTCTTAGATACTCCCAAACGCATAATGATCTGGAATCGATTCTTGAATACTTCCGCATCGGACAATTGCTGTAACGATAAGATCGTGAAAATAATAATAAACAAGATGACGCCTCCATAAAAAAAGAGTAATTTCATCAGCACTGCCATATTAATTCCCTGATTTCTCTGAACGGTACGCATACGCAACCACATCGTATCATCCGTTCGCTCCACAAGCTGTTCCATTTGATCATAGATTGCTAGCTCAACTTGAACCGCTGCATCATATGTCATTGTTTTTGTAGGTTTTCCATAGTAATTCTTGCTAACCACTTTCCTATTCTTCATTGCTTCATCGGGAAGAATAACGATATTATCCATCGGTCCATTGGTTAGGGCTTCTCCCATCGGATCTTGATCCCAATGACCTGGCTCATACTGCTTTCCTCCACAGGTTAGTATACCAATTTCTTCTTGAAGGGCGGGAATTTTGTCTGGATTCATAGAATGGCTGTAATGACTGGCATAATAGCCAGGCTGTAACTGGATTACTTTTAACCCTGCCATAAGTCGAATGTTGTTGTAATCGGATAACGACATTGCCAACATCTGCTGGTTGATTTCCCTACGATACTGCACTGGGTCCTCTTGTTTCTCTACCGTGATTGCTGTCTCATCAAGTAATACACGTTCTACCACAGCGTACTCCCCAAGTTCATATCCCTGCTGCTTTAGGGCTTCTCTAATGATTGTCTCTACTTCCTCATTCTGTTCTTCCCCCTGAAGCGATGTACTAAGCTGTATGTCATAGGCAGCTCTCTGCTCTAAGTACCCTAATGCCCAGCCCGTCATAAAAGGTTCAATTAAAAAACTGACAATCGCAAGCAACAACGCCCCCGATAGAATTCCCATCAACCTGGAATTGCTGCGAAGCTTTGTATTGATCTGCCCAATTAGGAATAAACGATTCTGTTCATACTTAAAATGGTCCGATTTTTCTTTCCATATTCCCAACGCCTCCGATATGCTATAGAAAAAGGCAAAAATAAAGAAGATAAAATACCCAATACCATACAGGAAATAAACTGCAATCTTCTGTATCGGAATTGGCAATCCTTTTCCTGCGATCATAAGGGATAAAACAACAAAACATAAGGATTCTACCGCATATACCAACAGCAACTTCTGAAAAGAACACAACTTTTTCTTCTTGATACTGAAAAAGATATAGAGAATTCCCGTCATGATGTTCAAAACAGGAAGGATTAGAGCACTATATAGCATTACCTGTTGTAATACTGATAAATCTCCCGCCTGCATCTTCTCTTGAAAATCAGAAAACAGTTGGATACTTTCATATGCAAATTGCATACTGATTCCGAGATATACAAGAGTCAGGATTGGCATAAAGAATTCTTTTTTTCTTCCTTCATTCAGCTTATCGGCAGTAAGAAAATCAATAATCTTCTTTCTTCCGATACGAATGGCGTTAGCAATTCCTACGATAAAAAAAGAACATAAGAATACGCAAACCGTTATTCCTACCGTATCTGGATATAGCGCAAATAGGAACTGATAGGATTCTCCAAAAGAATGCATGATCACACTGGTTACCAACTGCATGAATACGGTGCCAAGAAGAATTCCTAATAAAATGGATACCCCACTAATCAATGCTGTCTCAAAGAAAAACAGTGTTCCCGCCGTTTTCTGTTCCATTCCCAAAACAATCTGAACGCCAAACATTCTCTGTTTCTTCTTAAGCATGTAAGAATTCACATATAGTACAAGAAAGGTAATCAATAACGTGATTAATATAACAGGGATACGCAACATACGCTTTAACAATACCAGATCATACCCCACAGGAAGACTTTGCTGATAATGCGGACTGGTAATTGCCATAAAGGAATAGAACATTCCCACACACAGAACCAACGTGATTACATAAACTAAGTAGTCCTTTGCACTGCGAATTGCATTACGCATAGCTAATTTAGCGAACATTCTGCATGTCACCTCCTAATACAGACATCACATCCAGAATCTGATCAAAAAACTGTTTTCTTGTTTGATTTCCTTTCACTATTTCATTAAAGATCTGTCCATCTCGCAGGAATAGGATTCGATCCGCATAACTAGCAGAGAATGCATCATGGGTAACCATAATAATCGTAGCATCCCATTGGTCATTCATTTGCTTCATCGTCTTAAGCAGCATAGTCGCTGATTTAGAATCCAATGCACCTGTTGGTTCGTCCGCAAGAATTAGGTTCGGGTTGGTAATGATTGCTCTTGCACAAGCACATCGCTGTTTTTGCCCACCAGAGACTTCATATGGATATTTGTATAAGATGTCCTCAATTCCTAATTTCTTTGCTACTTCTACCACTCTAATTGGAATCTTTTTGGTATCGATATGGTTCATTGCCAAAGAAAATGCAATATTTTCTTCCAGGGTTAACGTATCCAGTAATTGAAAATCCTGAAAGATAAATCCTAGATTTTCACGACGAAAGCTTGCTAATTCTTTCTTTCCAAGTTCCGTAATATCCTTCTCCTGCAGATAGATATGACCTGCACTAACCGTATCTATGGTACCTAATAGATTCAATAACGTTGTTTTTCCAGAACCAGAGGCACCCATAATTCCTACGAATTCCCCTTGTTTTACCGTAAAACTAATATCATCCACTGCTTTCGTTACATTATTCTTTGTTCCATAATACTTCATAACGGATTCGACCCGTAATAACCTACTCATAAACTCATCCTTTCTATCCAAACCTATTTTGGCGTTGATCTCTAATCCCTGTTTCCTTTTCATTGAAAAAGAAAAGAATCCGATGAGTTATATCCTACCCCTTTTCTTAGAACCAGTGTATCACTTCTGCTTACAAAGTTCTTACAGTTTTGTAAGAACTTATCTTTAGAATGTGAAAGAAAAGATAGAACCCTTCCCTTCTTGTGAAACAACCTTAATCTGAATATTCATTTTGTCGCATAAATGACTACATATGTAGAGCCCAATCCCTGTTGATTTTTCGTTGACCCTTCCATTGGTTCCAGTAAACCCTTTTTCAAAGATTCGTGGGAGTTCCTCCTCTTTTATTCCCACCCCATTGTCTTCCATGTATAAGGTGGTATGAACTCCTTCTGTTTTTATGGAAAAAGTAATCGTTGTTGATTCGTAAGCCACCGCATTTTGTATACATTGGCTAAGTATATACGCAACCCATTTTCGATCTGCTATGACGAATGCATGACAGGAAGACTCCACCGATACTCCAGATTGAATTAATAGCTGTTTATTATCCCGTATTGCCTGATTGACAATTTCATGCAGATCTGTTTCTCGAATCAGATAATCTTTTGCTACTGCTTCACTTCTAGCATAATATAATACCTGTTCAACATCATGCTCCATATGCTCTAGTTCCAATAGTAATTTACGAAATATCGCTCTTTGGCTGTTAACTTCTTGTTCTTTTCCATTCTCCACTAATAATTTCATTGCTGCGATTGGTGTCTTTACCTCATGAACCCATTGCTCAATATATTCCTGATACTCCTCATGTACATGCTTTTGTTTTAGAATCTCCTCAAGCATGGATTTATTACATCTCCGTAATATGGTATAGTACAACTGGTCTTCGTATGTTTGTGGCTGTTTCCAAACATCCGTTAGGAGATATTTCTTGTCTAATGCTTCCAGATTTTTGAGTAGGACAGACATATACTTTGTTCTCTTGATATAGGTATATACAAGTGAACAAAGCAGAATACCGCCATGGCAGCCTCCGATTAATAAGATTCCTTGTAAAGGAAATCCACACATATAAAGATAGAGGGATAGCGCTAGATAACCACTAAAATTCAATATGATTACCAAAACTTTATCTTTAAGGAACTCATATACTTTCATAACGTCTCTCTTCCTAAACCTTTCCTAAATTAGATATCCTTGTCGATGTTTCGTTTCGATAAAATCATGTATACCCAGTTGTGCTAATTTTCCTCTTATTCGAGTGATATTCACGCTAAGTGCATTGTCATCAATAAACCCTTCATGATCCCAAAGGTAATCAATCAAATCCGTACGGGCACAAATCTTTCCCGCATGTCGAAACAGGTATATCATAATACATAACTCGTTTCTTGTTAACGTTACCTGTTTCTCTCCATATTGTAATTTTGCTGTTTCCACTTGGAGTTCTACTCCTTTATGAATCAACTTTTCTTCCTTTGCTTTCTCATGATATACGCGTCGTATAAGTTTTTCGATCCGTGCAAGTAAAATGGATGTATTGTATGGTTTTGTTATGTAATCATCTCCCCCAAGTGTTAGGGATTGTAATTCATCCATATCCGTATTACGACTTGTAACAAATATGATTGGTACAGAAGAAAATCGTCGAATCCGCATACACACATGATAGCCATCTTCCTGTGGGAGATTAATATCCAATAGGATTAGATGTGGATTCATCTGACGAATCTGTTCCTCAATGTACTGAAATTCTTGTACATACTTCACTTCATACCCTTGATTCTCTAATATATAGCCTAATTCTTCACGAATTGTTTTGTCATCTTCTACAATTGCAATCCTATATTTCTCCATCTGTGAATCCTCTCTACCTTATGTTATTCATTGTAATATACCAGTTAAAAACCCACAAAACTATGATCTATACCTGTTTACTAGTGGGCAACTCATTTCATATATTTTACTACAAAGACCCACAAAATGGTAGAGAAAAGGACTTCTTATTCAGAAGTTCATGCCTCCAAAATAAGAAGTCCAGTATAAATATCAGCCCCAAAAAGCTAATTCTTATTAAAATGAATGGTATCTAATATCGTTTTCAAACCATCTGCTTGTCCTGCTAATAATTCACTAGTTGCCGTACTCTCCTCTGCTCTACTCGTATTTTCACTTGTAATAGCACTAACTTTATTAATTTCATTTACTGCTTTCGCAACTTTTATTTGCTGGGTATTACTTGCTTCCATGATTTGTTCTACATAGTTTGCAACCATTTCAATATTAGATACGGTTGTTTGGAAGGAAGTTTCTGTTTTTTCAGCTTCTTTATTTCCTTTCTTTATTGCATCTAATGTTTCTTTAATCATCGTTTCCGTTTTCTTAGCTGCATCAGAACATTGTTCTGCTAATTGGGATACTTCAGATGCAACAACCGCAAAACCTCTTCCAGCTTCCCCCGCACGAGCTGCTTCAATTGATGCATTCAAAGCTAACAAGGATGTTTGATCGGCAATTTCAAATATACTCTTCATAACGGTTGCAATTTGATTACTCATTGTATTGATGTTTTCCATGGATGCAATCATATATTGCATTTGTTCCCGACCTTCGATTGTTACATTTTTTGCCTCCTGTGTAACTTTATTCGCTTGCTGACACAAATCTTCATTATTTTGTGCATGCTGTAATACTTGTTCCATAACTTCCGTTATATCGATGATACTTTCTGTTTGTTTACAAGTATCTTCAGCCAACGTCTTAGATACTTCCTGAATTTGTCCAGCACTAGAGTTAACAGCTAGTGTAGCATTGTCGATTTGTCTTAATAGATTATTCATGAATAGCAATATCTGCTCCATTGACTCGCGAAGAGAGCTGAAATCTCCAATGTATTCCTTCTGTATTTGAGATGAAAAATCTCGATTCATCATTCTTTGAAGATGATCTGAAATATCTTCTATGTAATTATTTATAGAACTGATCGTCTCTGATAATGCAAATGCAAAATCACCGATCTCATTATTACCATAATTATTAATATCAATATGTAAATTACCATTTCTTATTTCTCTTGCAACAACTGTTAATTCTTGTAGCGGTTTAAATGTATTATCAATGGTACGATTCATTTTTTTCTGTAGTTTTTGCGAGATTACAAAAACGGAAACAAATATTAATACTGCAAGTGTAATAGAAAACAAACTTTCTATATTAATTGTTTTGTTACCGATATTTCCCATCTCTTCTAATAATTCTTCGATATTTATATCCACTAAGTCTTCTGTCTCTGCTAATTCATTATTATATATTTTTTTTGAGTTGTATTTTTTTGATTCATCCTCAAAAGAAAGAATTTTATCAATATACGTCTCATATGTATTCATATTCTCTTTCATCGCCATAAATGTTTTTTCACACTTTGATGAAATTATGTCTTTTCCAATTGTTTTTTGTTTTTGACGAATACTATTTTCTAATTGTTCAATATTCGTTCTAATTTCTCCTTGTTCGTCAATTGAGGTACCTAAAAGGGTTTCGATTTGTTCTTGTAATTTCGTAAATTCAACCTTATAAAGTCCAATTTCTCCTTGAAGTAAACCAAACTTCGCATATGACCATCGATTTAGCACAATAACTGCAATAATTATAATAAAGGCAATGCTAAACGCTACTCGATTAATAAGTTTTTCTTGTATGAATAAGTTTTTAATTTTTTTGTATAAACTGTTATCTTGTGTATTTTTCTCCATATTTTTCCCCTTTTCGTTATTTACTTGCTAATACTCGAATGAAATCTTTCCAAGATACTATCTTTATTTTCAGTAGCCCAATTAACATCATCTTCGATTATGTTAATCTCCGAATAATCTTTTACTCCCTTTAATGGTGCAACATCATCACGAATACTCCGTCGACTAAGTTTTTGTGTTACTAATTGTTGCGCTTCTTCACTCGTAACAAAGTCAATAAACTTTTTTGCATTTTCTATATTTTTTGCATTTTTAACAATTGCCACTCCATCTGCTCTACAGATTACTCCTTCTTTCATATATACTACATTTACCGGAGCACCATCTATAATATTGGATATTGCCCCTTCCTCATAGGTTAATCCAACGATGTTTTTTCCTTCAACTACTGATTTATAGACGGATGAGGAACTCGTTAATAACTGTCCATCTAGATTATCAATTAATTTCTGCAAATACTCCCAGCCATCTTCAGGATTTCCTTTTCCCATTGCATTAAGAATATTAATGACCTGTTCATACGATGAGGATGACTTTTCCGGATCGCAATTTGCAATTTTCCCCTTTAGTTCTGGCTTTAGTAAATCTTCATATCCTGTAATTTCAATATCTTTTGCCAAATCTGTATTTACTATAAGTACACTTGGTACTAGGGTAAAAGAAGTAACATATCCAGAAGTATTTTTATATGCATCAAAGATATTGTTTTCATTCTTGCAGAAATATTTTTCAAAACAATCTTTGTTTGAATTCAATAATGCAACGGTTCCCCCCCACATTATATCTGCTTTTGGATCCCCGGATTCTTCCTTTATTTTTGCTATTAAATCCCCTGTTCCTTTACTAACAACTTCAACGTCAATACCTGTTTTTTCTTCAAACGCATTAACGATTGTCCATTGAATGTCAATGGAATGTGGCGAATAAACGACCAGCTTTTCTGATGATTGTTCCTCTTTTACCATCGTTTTTTCCTCTGGCTCATTGACATTTTCTTTTGTACAAGCTGTCAAAAATACCAATGCAATAAATAGAAATGCAAAATGTATTTTTTTCTTCATTAGTACACGCTCCTTTACATTTTATTCAAAATAAAGAACCTACGATAAAACACTTTCGTCTTATAGTTGGTTCTTTAATTTCCATATTAAACTTTACGAAAGCTGATTAACACGTCGCATTCAAATTTAGGAAACAATATACGTTTATATATATATATTAATACACCTTACTATATTTTTCAAATATATTTTCAATTAATATCATTTTGAGAATTTTAATAATATTATTATAAGCATTTACACATTATTTCTAGAAAGTGTAAAAAAGATCAAAAAAGCGATTTTCACAAAATTGTATATTCTGTGAAAACCGCTTTTAACATCTCGATCCTCTTTATCGTTAGAAATAACGATTAAAGGTGCTATAAAAATTCGTTGACGTATAACTTCCTGTACCATTATAGAGATAACTATTGTTTGCTGCGATTGTTGTTGCCTGCTGTAATTGACTTGCTTTTTGTGATGTTTGTGAAGCAAATGAATAGGAGCCATTGAACAAATTCTTTACCATGTTCATGTCTGCATTCTTTAGTTTGTCTTCATTCACTGTCAAGGTATTGTCTGTCCCAATTGTAATTCCCACTTTATCCAAACTCTTCTTATAGATCTCTGTTTGCTTTGTCATATAAGAAGCGGTACGAGAGACATTTTTATTAGATAGGTCATCTACCGAATCAAGGGTACTATTATAATCTGTTACAAAAGATTTCACAGCATTTACAATCTTATCCTTATCATACTGCATAGAGGTTGATTTTTCTCCCGTCTTTTCGTCTGTGGTGGTAACTTCCTTCTTGATAAAGAGTGACTTGTCACCTGTAGTCGTTAACGCTTGGGCTGATTCTTTTAGAGCATCCGTCTCTTCTTTTACTGCCTTTGCTTCCTTACTTGAAACCGCAGTAGAAGTGGAATTGGTAAAGGTACTTGAATTGGAGTTCAAGATCTGACTAGCTGCTGAGGAACTTTCCTGATTGGCTCCTACTTTACTATAATAGGAACGTAGCAACTTGCCATATGCTCCGTTTGTAATACTGGAATATTCTCCAATGTTGTTGAAGAAATTCATACTACTGTTTGAATTAGTATTACCGAATAGATTCATAAAATAATTGCTCATCTCTACTTCCTCCTTTCCGTAAATTGAGCGTTGAAAATATCATTGCGAGTGCGCATCCCCCAGATGGTTTCTTTAATCGGAAAGTTGGAGGACTTTCCTGTTAAAGCACGCAAAAGGCTATGCCTTTCTATTATTATCGGTTCTAATCCAAAAAATGTTTATAATGCGAACCACATTGCTATTGCTATCAGCCCTCATCTGTCTAAATCAGTAATTATACTTTTATGACTATGTACAATGTTATTCTACAAGTTTAAATGTTTATCGAAAAATATAGGAAATTGTTTAATGAAAGATATAGAGTTTTGAATCGAGTTTACACAAGATCTTCTCGTAAAAGAGAGTACATACAATAGTCAAAGATCTTACCATTCTTACAAACTCCTTTTCTCATAACTCCTTCTAATTGAAAGCCATTCTTTTCAAGTACACCACGAGACCCCATATTATATGCAAATGGTTCTGAATAGATCCGTTCAATAGCAAATCGTTCAAATGCTTCTTTACAAAGTTGTCCCACTGCACGGCTCATAATTCCTTTTCTCCAATACTGTTCTGCAAGCCAGTATCCAATCTCTCCACTTTTTTCATAAACATCATTTCCAAGGAATATTCCAACACTTCCAACCACTCTGCCATCCACTACAATTGCACGACAGATTTGTCTTTCCTCCGTATTCTCTGCACAACTTGTTACATAACCCAAGGCATCCTCTAAAGTATAAGGATAAGGGAATACATTCCTCAAGTTATCTGCAATTTTCTTGTTATTGGCAAAGAAAGCTACATCCTCTGCATCTTCTACTTTCCACTTTCTTAATTCAAAATTCATAAAAACACCATTCCTTTCTAACGTTTAGCAAATGATACTACACAGATTAATTCGTTATATGTTACATTGTTTTTTTTGCGACACTTATGTCGCTTTTTATTTATTCTATTCCTGTTTTCTTTTTTTGTCAAGATATATTCTTATTCCTCTTTCCCTTATTCAAAATTATCAAATCTATGCGAAATGCAATCTTCCTTCTCCAAAGTAAAAAGCCTTAGATTGGATAAACGGGTTGGATTATCGATCCAAACTCCGAATGCAATCTAAGGCTTTTACATTCTGTACTTATTAAACTGTACTTATACAATGCAATTCATTTAAATTGCAATCTATTGGTAACTTCATTTCTCTTTATCTATTGTAATGGGGAATTACATAAGAGATCGATATAACGCAATAATATCTTCTAAGGATGCATCTTTTGGATTACCAGGAGCACAAGCATCGGCAACAGCGGATTCTGCTAAGAATGTAACATCTTCCTCTTTAACGATTGCTTTCAAATCTGCTGGAATACCAACATCTGTGGATAACTTCTTAACAGCATCTACTGCTGCTTTTCTATATTCCGCTTGTGACATCTGTTCGACACCTTCTACGCCCATTGCTTTTGCGATGTATTTGAACTTGTCACCAGTTGCATCTGCATTAAATTCCATAACTGTTGGTAATAAGATCGCATTGGCAACACCATGTGGTGTATCGTATACAGCACCTAACGCATGTGCCATAGAGTGAACGATACCTAAACCAACGTTAGAAAATCCCATACCTGCTATGTATTGTCCAAGTGCCATTCCTTCTCTTCCTTCTGGTGTATTGGCAACTGCACCACGAAGATTTTTAGAAATAATCTCGATTGCTTTCAAATGGAACATATCGGTCATTTCCCAAGCACCTTTTGTAATGTATCCTTCAATTGCATGTGTTAATGCATCCATACCTGTAGAAGCGGTTAATCCTGCTGGCATACTTGACATCATGTCAGGATCTACAACAGCGATTACTGGAATATCATGTGTATCAACACAAACGAATTTTCTCTTTTTCTCAACATCAGTAATAACATAATTGATTGTTACTTCTGCTGCTGTACCTGCGGTTGTTGGAACTGCAATAATTGGTACACAAGGATTCTTCGTAGGTGCTACACCTTCCAAGCTTCTAACATCTTCGAATTCTGGATTCTTGATAATGATACCAATTGCTTTTGCTGTATCCATAGAAGAGCCGCCACCAATAGCAATAATATAATCTGCACCAGATGCTTTGAATGCCGCTACACCAGTTTGAACATTTTCAATCGTTGGGTTTGGTTTGATGTTTGAATATAATTCATATGCAAAACCAGCCTGATCAAGAACATCGGTTACTTTGTTCGTTACTTTGAACTTAACTAAGTCAGGGTCAGAACATACGAAGGCTTTTTTAAAACCTCTTGTTTTTACTTCATCCTTAATATTTTGGATTGCACCTGTCCCGTGATAAGAAATTTCATTTAAAACGATTCTGTTTGCCATAAGTAATCTCTCCTTTTATTTTCATTCTGTAATCATTCTGTCTATGTATGAGTATGATGCCAATAGATTGTAGATCCACTGTCTCATGTTCATGCAACAAGCACGACATGTACCAAATTAATTATCAAATAAGCGATGATAGTTAATTATTAACTGAATAATTACGTTAGTTTTATTATATATCTAAATTAGTTAAAATTCTACCTATAATTGTCCGAAACATTATTTCTCGTACAGGAATTCTTCTGGTAATGATACCTTGAAATCATGTGCAAGATCTCTAAAATTTTGTGGTGTAATGGTTTGTAGTTTATCCGGTCTGATGGAAAGCATCTTTACAAGGATTTCTGCTGATTTTTCAACAGTATGCATTAATCCGAAAGTTAGATCAAAGTCTTCCCCAGAACAGAACATTCCATGATGAGCCCATATTGCTACATCGTATTTCTTCATCAATTCACTGGTTGCAACTGCGATTTCACGTCCACCTGGAACCATCCAACCAACAACACCAACACCATCTGGGAATACAACTGGACATTCTGTAGCCATTTCCCATAATTCTCTTGTGAATACACGGTCTTCCAAAGGTAATACAAACGTTAATGCAATAATATTGGTTGTATGTGCATGGTAAATGACGCGATGTTTTCCATTTGATGCAGCTTTCTTCACTTCATGATTCATAAGATGGGAAGGAAGTTCACTAGTCGGACGTCCACCCTCTACTAACCCCCAGACAATACGATATTGTTCTCCTTTACTGTCGATTTCAATTATTGCAATGTTCGAAGCTGGATTTAAAATCACATTACGAAAATACTTTCCACTACCTGTTACTAGAAAATATTCTCCTGCTAATGTTGGTACTGTCGTTCCAATGGATACCCATTCTTTTGCTGTAAATTCTTCTTTAACTGCTTCCACTTCTTCTGGTTTTATGCGATAGGTAAGATTTCCTCCATTTCTTTCATGCCAACCTTGCAAAAAGCCATCATTGGCCATACGAATAAAACCTTGAACAAATTCTGCATCTAATACTTTCATGTTCCCATTCCTTTCTGTATATCCTTATTTTCTTTTGCTTAATACTTCTTTTTCATATTGGGTGATTTGCGCAAACCAATCTTCTTTCTCTGGAACATGATTGCATTCACAGAAATAATTCCACACATCACCTACTGGATATAATTTAAGTTCTTCCTGTAATACCATTAATTCTGTGAGTTTTCGTTCTTCCTGTAAACGAGCAAGTTTTTCACTTGGTAGAAGTAACGCTTGTAATAACGCCTTCTGCATATTTCTCATACCCACAACCCAAGCACTGATTCGATTGATACTTGCATCAAAGAAATCCAATGCAATCATTACACGATCTGCACCATTTTGAATGATTTCTTTGGCAATCTCTCTTGTCTCATCGTCATATAGTACAACATGATCACTATCCCAACGAACTGCTCTTGTCACATGAAGCGCTAGTTTTTCTGAGAATAACAACATAGCTGAAATTTTATCAGCTACCATCTCGGTTGGATGATAATGACCGTTATCCAATAGACATAGAAGATTGTTTTTTGCTGCATAATTCATATAGAATTCATGAGAACCAACGGTATAACTTTCTAAACCTATACCAAATACTTTAGACTCAACTGCTACATAAACGTTGCTCTTATCATAAGGAATTGACAAGATTTCATCCAATGACTTCTTCAATCTTGCTCTTGGTGCCATACGATCAGCTGGAATATCCTTGTAACCATCTGGAATCCATATGTTCATACAGCAAGGCTTTCCTAATTCTGTCGCAAAATATTCTGCAATTCGCAAACAAGCTTTCCCATGCGCAACCCAAAACTTGCGGATTTCTTCATTTTCACTGGATAAAGTTGCATCGGAAGCCTTTGGATGAGAGAAGAAGGTTGGATTGAAGTCAATTCCAAGTCCTCTCTCTTTGGCATACTCAACCCATTTTTTAAAATGTTTTGGTTCAATCTGATCTCGATCTACAAACCCATCTTCAAAGATTGCATAGCTGGCATGCAGGTTGATTCGATGCGTTCCTGGAATAAAACTTAATGCTTTATCCATATCTGCCATTAATTCCTCTGGTGTTCTTGCTTTTCCAGGATAATTTCCTGTAGCTTGAATTCCACCAGATAATTCTCCATTTCCTTCAAAACCAGAAACATCATCTCCTTGCCAGCAATGCATAGAGACCCGGATCTGGCTTAATGCCTTTAATGCTGCATCGGTATCCACACCAATAGCTTTGTAGATTTCTTTTGCTGATTCATATCGTTGTTTTGTTGTCATATCGTTCTCCTTTTCGATTATTCCTCTTAATTAATTTCCTATCGAGTTCTTTGACTTCATTCCTATATCAAAAAACACACGCAAATGTTTCTGCTTATGATTCATTTCCTTTATATACTTCCAAGAGGACAGTCCATTTAAGCGTCATACTCCTTAATAGCAAATGATTCTTTGACACAAGTTCTTGCTTCTAAAATGGAAGAGAATTCCCTGGTATGTAACATCTGTGCCAGAATATTGCCAATGGCAGTCGCCTCTATTGGTCCTGCTAATACCACTCTCTTCGTATGTCGTGCTGTTAAGTGATTTAGATACTCCGCATTAGCCCCTCCTCCAACAATGTGAATGGTAGAGTAGTGTTTTCCTGTCATTTCTTCGATTTCAGTAACCGTATCACCATAACATTTTGCTAAACTGTTATAGATGACGGATGCAACCTCTCCAATGGTTTGCGGTTCTTGTTGATTCGTTTCTTTACAGTAGCATCGAATTGCTTCTGTCATGCTCTTTGGTGCCAAAAATCTTCCATCATTACAATCAACTAGGGAAGCAATGGATTCTTTCGATGCCATTTCACAGATTTGTGCAAACGAAAGGTCTTGTGCAATCTCTTTTTTCATGGATTGTATCATCCATAGCCCCATGATATTTTTGAGATAGCGGAAACGATGTTCATACCCACCCTCATTGGTGAAGTTGTTCTTCTGGCTTTCTTCGGTACAGATTGCATTCCTTTGTTCTGTTCCCATCAAAGACCACGTTCCCGAACTGATATACAGGATATCCTCTGTTACAGCTGGAACAGCTAACACGGCAGACCCCGTATCATGGGTTGCTGGCAAAAGGACTTGGCAATCAAAACCTACATATTCTTGAACCTTTGGTAAGAGATTTCCCACAAGTTCACCAGGCATTGATAGTTCTTTGAATACATGTTTGGGATAACCCAAAAGACTGATTAACTCCTGATCCCATGCCTTTTCCCTGGCATGAACCAACTGTGTTGTTGTTGCATTGGTATATTCCATCTTCTTAACACCGGTTAGTAAGAAGTGAAAATAATCTGGAATCATTAACATGCTCTCTGCACGGTCAAGCCAATCTGGATTCTTCTCCTTAATCGCCATTAACTGGTATATGGTATTAAAGATCTGTTTCTGTATTCCCGTTCGTTCATACAATTCTCGGTTACTAATCTTGTTTTGTACAAGGTGATCCATCCCTTCCGTACGTTCATCTCGATAACCTACGGTTTTTCCAATAATCTGGTCTTGTTTGTCCAATAGAACAAAATCCACGCCCCAGGTATCGACTCCCATATACGAAGGAATCTTATTAATCTCTTTACATCGGCGTAACCCAGTCAGAATTTCATCAAATAACTGTGGCAGATTCCAACACAGTGTACCATCTTGATTTTCCAATCCATTCTGGAATCGGTACACCTCTTCTAGCTGCAGTTTTCCATCTTTTCTATATCCTAAGATATGTCTTCCACTGGAAGCGCCAATATCCACAGCCAAATAGTATTCCGTCTGTATTTGCTCCATCTGTTCTCCGCTCCTTTTACGTGCACTCTCAAACTTCATAGACATACACTTTTTGTACAGTCATTTGCATTATCGGTCTTAATGGTTCTGCAACACGAGTATTTCATAATTGTCTACGAAATTGATTTCTAATTTCTAATGCTATTTTACATAAAAAAATGCAAAAAAATAAGGACGCTATTTATATATAATAGCGTCCTTATTTGCAGATTATTTAGAAACAACGTCCTTTTTCGTTCTTACGGCAATTTTCCATTATCTTTCCTGTCTGACAATGATAACAAACCTCATTGGTTAATGCTTTTTCTTCAAAAAATTCATCTAGGTTCTGTATCGTAACCCGAGCGATATTCTCCAGCGCTTCATTCGTCAGAAATGCTTGATGAGAAGTAAGCAATACATTTGGTTTTGATACAAGAAGGGATAACATATCATCTTTCATAATCACCCCTGACATATCTTCAAAGAAATACTCTGCTTCCTCTTCATACACATCAAGTCCTGCTCCAGCAACTGTGCCATTATTCAATGCTTCTAATAGTGCTTCTGTTTCAATCAACGTACCTCTGGATGTATTGATAATATAAACACCTTTTTTCATCTTATGAAAAGCTTCTCTTGATAAAATATGTTTGGTCTGTTCTGTTAATGGACAGTGCAAGGATATTACATCACTTTCTCTGAATAACGTATCCAAATCTACATATTCATACCCCAGATTCTTGGCTGGATACAGATCATACGCCAATATCCGCATTCCAAATCCTTTACAGATTTCAATAAATGTTTGCCCAATCTTACCCGTACCAATAATTCCAATTGTCTTACCATATAAATCCATACCGGTTAAACCATTCAAACTAAAATTAAAATCTCGTGTACGATTATAAGCTTTATGAATCTTACGATTCACCGCTAATAATAAAGCCATCGTATGTTCTGCAACTGCATGAGGAGAATACACAGGTACGCGAACCACATGGATTTTCCCATAAGCAGCTTTAAAGTCCACGTTACTATATCCCGCACAACGCATCGCAATAAGGGGGATTCCCAGTTCTTCCAACTGTTCAATTGTTTCTTTACAGATTTCGTCATTAACAAATGCACAGACCCCCTGGCACCCTTTTGCTAGACCTGCTGTGTCTTTATTCAACTTACTCTCAATGAATTTGAACGTATAATGGTCTCCTAATTTTTCAAACCATTCTTTATCATAAGGTTTTGTATCAAATACTGCGATTTTCTTCATTTTCTTCACCTTTCCTTTCTATATATGACTGGTTCGTGTATCGAAACAGCCCCCCTTTCGTTCCTTTACGCAAACTGTACATGATTAATCTAACATGGTTACTAGACGAATCATAAACTAGCGTTGCTGTAAATCAATATTCGACACGCGAATCCGTATTACTCTAAATCATCAAAATCGAAAGCTGCTGCTTTCGTATAGTTTGTTACCTTTGCCTCTATAAAATCGGTCTTCGTGCTATTTAGATTGGAGAAGGAATCAATCCATGACATTGGATGTTCCTTAATCTCTGGGTAAAGTTCCGGTATTCCTATGGCACGTAACCGTAGATTCGATAGATATTTGATATAACGGTCGATCAATTCATTATTCATTCCTAAGATTTGATTATCCGTTACATATTGTCCCCAGGCAATTTCATGTTCCACACCTGTTTTCATCATTTGGCGAATTTCTTCCTCTAATTCTTTGGTGAATACCTCTTTTTTCTCATTTTTTAATTCCTTAATAATATTCTGAAATAATACCAAATGGGTAATTTCATCACGATTTATATACTTAAATATAGTACTTGTGGCTGTCATTTTCCCTTGTCTTGCCAAAGTATAGAAGAAGCTAAAACCTGAGTAAAAATATATTCCCTCTAAAATATAGTTGGCAATGATTGTTCGAATCAGATTCGCCTCCGATGGGTCCTCATTAAATGCTTGGTAGATATCTGCTATGAAACGGTTTCTAGCTAGTAGATGTTCATCTTCCCTCCAAATATCATAGATCTTATCTCTTGTTATGGGATTGGTTACCGTATCAAGAATATAGGAATAGCTCTGGGCATGAATCTCCTCTTGGAATGCCTGGATATTCAACAGTGAAGTTACCTCTGGCGCTGTAATATACCGTGATACATTGGGTAAATTCTCACTTTGTATAGAATCAAGGAAATTCAAAAAGGAAATGATTTTATCAAATGCATTTCTTTCTCCATCTGTCAGATATGGGAATTGTTTCACATCTTCATTCAATGCAATTTCTTCCGGTATCCAGAAATTATTCAACATATTTCGATATAAAACACGGGACCAATCGTATTTGATTCGATTCCATTCCCTCAGGTTTGTTGTATTACCATTAATCATGCTCTGTGTGCCACGGGCACCAAACTCATTAAATATTTTTTTCTTATTCATATTAATCACTCCTGGGATTTCTTATAAACTTATTAAGGTGTGAAAAGCCATTAACCAAACTTTCTTTATCAATTGAAATATGGGCTTTCTACAGCTTAACTATTAACTTGAACAACTTGTACATTCATCTAGCTCTAACGATTGATTTCTAATGTAGTAGATGGTCTTCAATCCCTGTTTCCATGCCTCTAGGTATAGATTCAATATATCTTTCGCCTTGTACTCCGGTGTAATGTAGAAATTGATGGATTGTGATTGGTCAATATGTCGTTGTCTGATTCCGCAAGCCTGAATAGAATATTGTTGGTCAATGGTATGTGCCTCTTTATAGTACCAATAATTTTCTTCATTTAATTCTGGCGCAGTCTTCGTGATAAAGCTCCCCTTCTTCTCTTCTACAAAAAATCTTCGGAAGATTGGATCGATTCCCGCTGATGTATTGGCTATATTCGACGTACTTCCTGTTGGTGCCACTGCCATGATATAACCATTTCGTAATCCGTATTTCGCAACGTCAGCTTTTAACTGCAACCAGCGTTCACTGTTATATTGACGTTTTTCAAAATATTCACCAGTCTGCCATTCAGAACCTTCAAACACTTTGTACGCACCTTTTTCCTTTGCTAATTCCATAGATGCCTTTATGGATTGGTAGGCAATTTCCTCGAACAATGCATCTGCTTCTTTCAAGTGAGCTTCGCTCTCCCAAGCAATCTTGTGATTTGCCAGATAATGATGGTACCCACTTGTCCCCAATCCAATGGCTCTGTACTTATCGGATGTAATCTTTGCTTCTAATTCTGGTACTTGATTTAAGGTTATTACATTATCAAGCATACGAATCTGAAGAGGTATATTATGGGCCAAATCTTCTTTTTCTATCTTTCCAAGGTTAATGGAATTCAAGTTGCAAGTTACCATATCTCCTGGCTGCATCTTGTAGAGAATCTGTTTCTCTCCGTCTGGCGTTTCCTCAATTGTTTCTTCCACTAATCGTGTTTCACTCATGTTCTGCGCAATTTCCTGACATAGGTTAGAAGAATAGATCATTCCGGTATGTTTATTAGGGTTTGCCTGATTTACCGTATCTCGGAAGAAGAAAAATGGTACTCCCGTCTCTACTGCACTTTTCATAATTCGTTTCATAATGTCCAGTGCTGTTACTGTAATTCTTGGTAAGTTTTCGCATGCTTCACATGCTAGATATCTTTGGGTAAATATATTCTCTTCTCCATCATCAAAACAATCTTCCAATGAAAATCCCATTACTTTCTTCACCATGTAAGGATCAAATAGAGACCACTGTTCCCTACGTTCCAAACGTTCCATATAAAGGTTTGGTACACTAAGTCCCGTGAAGATATCATGTGCCTTTCTTCGATCATCTCCATTATTCGTCTTCAATTCCAGAAAATCATAAAGATCAGCATGCCAAATATCTAATGTAATCGTTGCTCCACCTTTTCGACGACCCAACTGATCAACAGCAACCGCTGTATCATTATAAAGTCTAATCCATGGAATCACACCACCTGAAGCATTCTTATGCCCACGAATCTCACTATTAAGACTTCGAATTTTACCAAGATAGATACCAAGTGCCCCTCCATGCTTGCTCACTTTGGAGAACTTGGAATTCACATCGTAAATGGACCACAGATTATCTCCAACTGTTGAGATAAAGCAACTGCTTAGTTGATAAAAACTTGTCCCTGCATTTGCCAAAGTAGGTGTTGCTACGGTCATCTGTAACTTGCTTAATAGATCGTAGAATTCTTTCGCATATTTTACCTTCTGTTCTCCCTCAGGAATTGCAAGATGCATGGCAATGATCAGGAAGCGCTCTTGTGGTAGCTCACAGCCAGCACCTGTTGAGCTCCGAACTAAATACCTGTCTGCTAAAAGCTTTACTCCTTCATAATTGAACAGATAATCCCGTTCTGGTTTTATATAGTCACCCAATTCTTTAATCTGTTCCTGTGTATAGTTTTCCATAAGGTAATTTCCATACTGTTTTGTATTTGTAAGAAGCGTAACAAGCTGCAGAAAATCCCCATACCCAAAATGGCTGTATCCACGGCTAATCGCTGCTTCTTTATAAAGATCAAATACAAATAATCTTGCTGCTACATACTGCCAATTAATATTCGTCTGATTGGTACGATTACCAAACGCATCTTGGGAAGGATGAATCACTTTCTCAATTGCCGTCTGAATCAATACTTTTTGGATTTCCTTCGTAGTCATCCCATCTACAAATTGAATCCTAGCATCTAATTCCAGTTCAATCGGGTCACAATCTGGCAACCCCTCGCAAGCAAATGCAATCATTTTCTTTGTTTTTTCCACACAAAGTGGTTCTATTGTATTATTCCGTTTACGAATGGATATTGTCACGTTTCTTTTCCTCCCATATGAAGTAGTTCTCATTCTTCGATTGGTTTCTTTATCCAATGATACTAATACTATATCTTGTTAAATACTCCAAATTACTTCTTTCTTTTATACATCA
The DNA here is from genome assembly GCF_012070565.1 of Anaerosporobacter faecicola. Taxonomy (GTDB): domain Bacteria; phylum Bacillota; class Clostridia; order Lachnospirales; family Lachnospiraceae; genus Anaerosporobacter; species Anaerosporobacter faecicola. Next base: position 116,528 of record NZ_JAAQRO010000032.1, on the reverse strand, counting down.
TCTAGTTTTATAATAATGATTACTATTACTATATACTGATTTAGGAAAAATAGCAAGTTAAACTTATTGATTCTTCTGTCTCATTTATTAATGCACAAAACTGTAGTTTGTATTCATCCTGTAAGAAGCTAATCTACTTCAGATGAACCTTGTAAAATAAAAAAAATCTCCAAATAGTTCTATGAATCTAGTTGGAGATTTTTTATTCAATTTATCGGTCCATTCGTTCAAAATTATGAATCCAATCAACTTTTTTATAATAAATCAGGAAAATAATCGAACTTAAAGTCCACGTCAAAGGATATGCCCAGAATATCACATCAATCTTTGGTACCACTCGAACCGCAATGGTGATATACGTGATTCGAATCAAGCACCAAGTAATCAACATGGTGATCATTGGAACAATGGCTTTTCCTGCTCCTCTCATAATACCTGCAATACAATGAGAAAATGCCAATAGGCAATAGAATAATGCTTCCGTATGTGCCTGTTTTACACCAAATGCTACTACCTCCGGATCATCATTAAACAGACGGATAAAGATTGGTGCTCCAATCCAGATAACCAGTCCCACTATCTCTGCTAAACTCACCGAACATAAGATACCAAACTTGGTTCCTTTTTTAACTCGGTCTAACTTTCTTGCTCCTAGATTCTGACCAACAAATGTGGTAAGCGCCATAGAGAAACAAGTGATTGGCAGGAAGGCAAATCCTTCAATCTTTGTGTAGGAGCCACAACCTGCAACTGCATTCACATCAAATGCATTGATATTGGACTGTACGATTACATTGGCAAATCCGATGATGGAATTCTGTACACCAGAAGGTAACCCTAATTGAATAATCTGTTTCAGCATGGATTTATGAATTCGTATCTGTTTTGGATATACGCGATATACCGTATCATAATGAATCAATCGATAAAAGCACAATATTGCACTAATTGCCTGTGATATGACGGTTGCAAGTGCTGCAGAACCAACCCCTAATTTTAGTACTGCAACAAAGAATAAATCCAAAACAACATTGATGATCGACGATATGATTAGATAATACAAAGGATGTTTACTGTCCCCTACCGCCTGTAAGATTCCTACTGCAATGTTATACATCACAACCGCAGTTGCACCAATGAAATAGATCCGAAAGTACAAGATTGAATTCGGTAATACCGATTCTGGTGTTCCCATCCAGGTCAGAATCTGTGGTGAGAATATGATTCCAAGTACTGTTAAGATTACGCTGGCGATCAATCCAAATGCAATATCCGTATGTATCGCATTTTGTAGCTTCTTAAAGTCTTTTGCTCCAAAATATTTTGATATGACGACTCCAGCTCCCATGGCAATTCCATTGAAAAACCCCACTTGTAAAAAGATAAGATTTCCTGAGGAACTAACTGCTGCTAGTGCATCATTTCCTATAAAATTACCAACGATCAATGAATCCACCGTATTGTATAGTTGTTGAAATACATTTCCAATAAAGATTGGTATCGCAAACAAAATTAATTTTCGCCAAATACTTCCCTCTGTCAGTAATATTGACTGTTTCTCTTTCATTACTACTTTATCCTTTCGTATTAATTTTTTGCATTCTTTTAGTATAACACAGAAAAATCAAGATTAATATGTAGTTTCTTATAATATTGATGCAAGGTTCAAAAGGTAAAAAAAATTTATATTGACACGAATTGTATATAGAGTTATATTGTATATACAGTATATATACAATATAACAAAGGAGTACATTCGAATGGATATCTTAATCAATAACTCATCTGGTATTCCCATATATGAACAGATTTACAACCAGGTAAAGACACAGATCGTTACTGGCCAATTAAAAGAAGGAGAAGCGCTTCCTTCCATGCGGCTCTTGGCAAAAGAATTACGGATCAGCGTAATCACCACCAAACGAGCATATGAGGAACTAGAACGAGATGGGTTAATCGAAACAATTACTGGCAAAGGAAGTTTCGTAGGGAAACAAAACATCGAAGTGATTCGGGAAGAATTCTTAAAAGAAACAGAGGAACATATGCAGAAAGCAATTGAAAGCGCTCGCCATACTGATATGAATCTTCAAGATTTAATTGAATTACTAAAGATGCTCTATGATTTTGAATAAGAAGGTTCTGTGAAAGGCAGTTCTTTTCAACAATACGTGTATAACAAAAAAAGATACAAACTTTAGAAAGGACATGGTAATTATTATGGAATATTGCTTGGACATAAATAATCTAACAAAGAATTATCCAAATTTCACACTCAATAACGTTTCAATCCAGATACCAAAAGGTACAATTATGGGGTTTATTGGAGAAAATGGAGCAGGAAAAACAACAACGATTAAATCCATCTTAAACATGGTCAACATTGATTCAGGTACCATCTTTTTTAATGGTCATGACATAACAAATTCCGCAACTAGTAAAGACCGCGAGGAAATTGGTGTAGTACTGGATGAATGCTGTTTCCACGATGCATTGCGTGTCAAAGATATCAATCTTATTATGAAAAACATCTATAAGAATTGGGATTCTACTATATTCCATTCTTATATTGATCAATTCCATATTCCAACGAACAAAACAGTGAAACAGTTTTCCAAAGGGAATAAGATGAAGTTAAACTTAGCCGTTGCACTTTCTCATCATCCAAAACTATTAATCTTAGATGAGGCAACCAGTGGACTTGATCCCGTCATTCGTAGCCAGATCCTTGATGTTTTCTTAGATTTTATACAGGACGAAGAACATACAATTCTTCTTTCTTCCCATATCACCACAGATTTAGAGAAGATCTGCGATTACATTACATTTATCCAAGATGGACAAATCGTATTCTCCCAGACAAAAGATGATGTACTTGAACGTTATGGCATCGTTCATTGTACCAATAAAGAAGCTGGACAATTTTCCCCTTCCTTTGTGATCAACCAGTTGACCAATGCATTCAATACATCAATACTAATTAATGATAAGCATGCCTTTCTCAGACAATATCCATCTGCTATGGTAGAAGACGTTACATTAGAACAGATCATGTTATTCTATTCAGGAGGTAAACAATCATGTTAAGAGGATTATTTATTAAAGACCTTATCGTTTTAAAGAAAAGTTTCATAATTGCACTCGCTTTACTTATATTCTATTCCATACTGGGGATAGGTTCCGGTGATCTCTCTTTCTTTGCCACATATTTTGTCGTCTTCTTCAGTATAATCAATATCTCCACCTTTAGTTTTGATGAACAATCAAAATGGATGTCATATGTCCTAACAACATCAATTACCAGAACGAAGTTGGTTCAATCCAAATACCTGAACTCCTTCTTCTTTATCCTTGGTGGTATGCTATGCTCCACCATATTGAGCGTGGTTCAGCATCTTACAAATCCAGAAACACCTTTTACGATTTTTTCCTCTTACAGCATTGGTGCATTAGCAGGTGGATTGTTATTCAACTTTATCGTACTACCCATCATCTTTAAATTAGGAAGTGAAAACAGTCGTATGATCATGCTAGCCGTTCTAGGAATTCCAACGGTTCTTGTGATAATCCTTTCTAAAAATAATGTTTTTGCTAATATAGATTCTGCTTTTCTTACACAGTTTTTAAAATACCTTCCTTATCTAGGTAGTGTTGTTCTAATCTTATCTGGAATCTTGTCCTATATGATCAGTTTGAATATCATGAAGAAAAAGGATTTCTAGATGTGCATCTATAGTTATATCAGAACAGGGGAATTGCAAAGCAATCTCCTATTACATAAAAAAGTGTGCCGAAGCAAGACGCCATCTGTCTTACTTCGGCACACTTTTTCATGATATATCACCTGGAAGCATACACATATTGTTACTTGTAATACGAATCAATACCATTACAGATTCCTTCAACAATCTTCTTCTGATAGCTGTCTGTCTGCATTCGTTTGTCTTCTTTTGCATTACTCATAAATCCCATCTCCAGAACAATTACCGGAATGGTACTCCAATTGGTTCCTGTCAAATCATCTCTCGCTACAATCCCACGGTTTTTCGCACCAGTTTTCTTGCAATAACTTTTGATAACCGAATTAGCAAGTTTTTTGCTTGCTTTGCTTAATTTGGATACATAAGGATTCTTCGTGGACGGATACAATGCACTCGCTCCAGTTACACTGGCATTGGTAGATCCATCTGCATGAATACGAATACAGATGTCAGCACCACTTTCATTTGCGAAAAGTGCCCTTTCCTTATTACTAATATTCACATCATTCGTGTCTCTTGTTAAAACTACCTCATAGCCGCGGTCCAACAATTCCTCTTTTAGTTTCAAAGAAACTTCCAAGGTAAGCTTATACTCTGGAACCTTCGAACTCACTCCTGATGTTCCCGAAGCTACTTTGGCTTTGGTCGTCTTTGCTCCTGGTCCAATGGCTTCCTTTTCATTGTTTCCTTTGCTTTGGTGCCCTGGGTCAATCGCGATGATTTGTTTTCCCTTCACGGTAACTTTCACCTTCGCTGAAGCAGTACCAGCTTTGGCTGTTATGGTTACTTTTCCCGCACGTTTTGCTGAGAATTTACCTGCCTTTGTTATCGTTCCAATCTTTTTGTTGGAAACAGACCAAGTGATTGTCTCCGTTGTTCCTTCCGTCTTTGCTCGAAATGTATAGGACTTTCCCGCTGTTATGGTTGTCTTCTTTTTGGTTATCGTTACCTTTGCTTGGCTACTTGCTTGCTTTGTAGCAATTGCATGTACAGGAACATGTTCTCCAACGCTTACTACAAGCAACAATACGATTAGAATGACACTTCCCAATCTTTTCATACTTTTCACTGATCTTCCTCCCACAATCATGAACGTCTTAATAAGAATTAACGCTCTATTCCTTGTACTATTATAGCAAATCTTTTCCTATTTCGGAATACGTATTCTTATTCTTCATCTGGCCATTGTCCTGGTAGCCGTAACTTCTCCATATACGGAAACTTCTTATCGTATTCCTCTACTTCCTCTGCTGGTAATTCACTATATACCGCAGCTTCCTGAAACTTTGCTCCGGGATACGCAAGCCCTCCTGGAATTAGTTCATATCCAAGAAATGAATCAAAATTCTTTCCGTCAAGTGTGGCAATCTTCCAATAGTCACAAGTCTTAAAACCATGTAACGGATAATAATCTGGTTCACCAAAAATCACAACACCTCGATATCCCATTTTCCTTGCATCTTCTAGTGAAGATTCTAGTAATCTGCCTCCGATCCCTTTTGCCTGATAATCTGGATCAACACATAATGGTCCAAAGGTAAGAACTTCAATTTTCTCTTCTCCTCGTACTAAAGAGGATATCGCATACATGATCAATCCAACTACTTTCCCATCGACTTCCGCCACTCTTGTTAACTCTGGAATATACGTCTGATCCAAGCGAAGCTTATGTACAAGATAATGTTCGGAGCAACCTGGGTGATGCTTGTTCCAGAATGCTCGTTTCGCCACTAGCTCAGATGCATATTGGTCCGCTTCTGTTTCTTTTCGTATAATTACGTTCATAATACCCTTCCTTTCATCTACCTTAATATTTCAATTCAACCTTTGTTTCTAAAGAACAACTTTTCTATTCCACATACGTTCATATTTTTAATTTGAGAATGTGCCTCCCCCCCAGAGGGATTATATAATAGGAACATAAAAGTACATCCCTATTATATAAAAAAGCCACAAAAGTAGCTACCTTATTCGTAACTACTTTTGTGGCTTTGTAATTTTCCTGTATTCTTACATTGATTCTTTACGACAAAACGTTCCGTGGTTCCTCTTTTGCAAATAGATTCTTTCCTACATAATAGATTTTACCGCTAACATTTCAATGTATCCCCTTTTCCCAATCGGCTCTAATTGAATCTTCGGATTCTGTTCATCCCATTCATATCCACGGATTGTAGGATCGAATTTCTTTATTGCTTCTTGTACACCATCAATTGCCTGGCAGTACTCTTTCTCTAAGAATGGTTCTCCTTGAAACATCAGATATTCTGCTTCTGGTAATGTAATTTCATCCAATCCCTCTGGAATGATTCCATCATAATCTAACGGAACCTCTACCCCTTGTACATAGAGAGATGTTCCAGGTTTTCTATATTGATCAGGCAACCACAGGCAAACGGGTTCTCCACTTATGGATTTCATACTTGCCAGTAACCCCCAAACTTCACAACCAACTTCTTCACAATACCCAAAATAATCGATTGCTTCTTTACCTCTTTTTATAAGAACCTTTCTTGCAGGCTTCTTTATGATCTGTATAAATACATTTTTTACTTCATTCATTTTTTTATGCTCCTTTCGAATCTCATTATAGATTACACCATAAGGAATAAATAAAGGGATTGGGACCGGATTTTTTGCATATTCACTCGGATTCCAACCAAATTCCCGATAGAATGCTCTCTGGTATCCATCCACGCTCTGAAATCCCAGTTCATATGCAATATCAATGATCTTACAATGTTCCTTTTGCAAACGAACGGCAGAACGGGATAACCGTAAACGACGTATATAATCTGCTGGTGAATAGTTGGTATACTCTTTAAACAAACGATGGGCATACCACGGAGAAAACAATGAAACTTTAGCCAAATCCGCTAAAGTAATTGTTTCATTTACATGTTTTTCGATGTAATCCTGCATTCTTTGAACAGCCAATGTCTTCTCTTCCATCTGATCGCCTCCCTCTTTATTGTACTCCATTACAGGAAAATATTAAATATTTTCCTGTAAAAACGATACCTTTACTGAATTAAATTCTAGTTTTACCTGACCCTATTCCCAACGGAAATACCGCACAGAACAAACAATACAGATCAACGCAAGTGCCACCATTATTACGATTGGTACAAATACTTGACCGACGGACTCTCCTAACGTCGCTGCTTTCAGAATCTTAATTCCCTGGGTTAGCGGCATAACATCCACCACCTTTTGCATTCCACCTGGCATTACTTCATATGGTAACGTTGCTCCTGAAAAAACTAGCATTGGAAAATATAGAACAGAAGCGATTACCGATGCTTGCTTCGAATTCTTTGCTACACCACCAACCAACATTCCGATACTCAACATGGATACCAAAACCAGGAACCAACCAAGGACAAACACACCAAGAGATCCGCGAATCTCTACTCCCCAGAATACACGAGCTGCAATCCAAAGCAGAACGACGGATAGCAAGGAGTATAAGGAATAGATCACCAAATGTACGGTTAAGATCATTCCTGCGCTGATTGGCGTTACTTGAAACCGCTTCAAAATCTTTCTCTCACGATAATCTGCAATCATGATTGGTAAACCCATTAGTCCACCTGCACAAATGGCGATGGTGCTTAATGCACCAAAGGATTGTTCTAAGAAGGTGTACGTTGCTCCGTCAAACGCTGGTTTCTTTCCGTAAATCACTCCCATGATTATTAGCACAACAAGTGGCATAATGATTGCAAATATCACCATATTCATATCACGAATCGATAATCTACCTTCGATCTTCAGCATTTTTTTGAATGTCTTCATCCTATTCTTCCTCCTCACCTGAAATCCACAAATATGCATCCTCAAACTTCTCATAAGGACTTTCTTGAATTGCTTCCTTTACCGTGCCATAAAACACGGTTTTTCCTTTTCGCAAGATACAGATGGTATCGCATAATGCCTCCACTTCATCCATAAAATGTGAGGTTAAGATTATCGTAAGGCCTTTCGCTTTTAGCCGTTCGAGAATCTTCCAAACACCTCTTCTTGCTTTTGCATCCAAACCTGTTGTTAATTCATCAAGAAAGACCAATTCCGGTTTTGGTATCAATGCAAGTACAATGAACAGTCGTTGTCGTTCTCCTCCTGACAGATCTTTTACTGCATTCTTCTTTTTCTTGTCAATTCCAAATTCTGATAAGAGTAATTCCCAATTTTCCGGTTCTTTATAAAGAGCTGCCGTTTCTTCACACAATTCATTTACCCGAATCTCCTGCTGATAATTTGCTTCTTGAAATTGTACTCCCACTTTTTCAAAAATCTCTTTTCGATCTGTCCACGGATTCTTTCCTAAGATCTGTACCGTTCCACCATCTGCTTTCCTCGTTCCAAGTATACATTCTATACTCGTGCTTTTTCCAGCACCATTCGCCCCAAGTAAACCAAATACCTTTCCTTTTTCAACAGAAAAGTTTAGATTATCTACTGCTTGCTCCTTTCCATAAAACTTGGAAAGATTCTCAACCTTTATCACTTCTCTCATCTTTTTCACCTTACCCTTTCAAAAGTCTGGTAATTTGTACACTCTACAAATCACCAAGTGCAAGTTATTTCTGTTAACACCTCTGTGTTTCTGTTGACATCTAACATCATATCGATTTTTCGTTTCATCTTCTCGACTATTTTTGCGAAATCCCCTTGTCCGTTTTTCTGACTTTCTTATTGTTCTTCTGACTTTCTAATGCTCTTCAGGCTTTAAACAAAATAAACACTTTGAATTGAGAATAGAACAAAGTTAATAAATGTTTCAAAGTACACTTTGTTCTCCGCGCCAGCTTCAGCTGACATCTACCTTATGTGCGAGTGTGCATCCCACGGAAGGTTATATAAAAGGAAAGTCGGAAGACTTTCCTTTTATATAAAAAACCAAATCCACATGTTGCAATGCAAGCAACTGTGGATTTGGTTCTTCTATTTGTGTTATGTATAATTTGTATAATTCTTTCTAGCACGATCTGCGATTCTTCTCAACCCTCGCATTTCTGCTCATCTCTTATATAAACTCTAATTTCGATTATTTGCTATCTTTTCATGATTCAAAATATCGCTTAGAATTCCAATTCGATCTTGGGTTCAATATTACGTTCCATCGTCCATAAGGTAATGTTTCCTTTTGTTAAACGAAATACTGCAAACTGTTGATGAAATTCTTCTACTGTTATCGAATTTCTCCATTTATCCAAAAACTTTCTTGTCGGATGATTGGCAATCTCATCTTTTAGAGCATTGTCCTCAATGAGTTCCAACTTTCCACTAATTCGAATCTGTACACCATCGGCATTGAAACATAACTCTGCACGGTCATTCTTCATAAGTTGCTTATATACATCGCGCATTTTGGCAGTGTGGAATACAATTTCATTCTCATCAGCAGAATATAGTAACATTCCACGGACACGAGGCTGATCCTCTTCTACAGTTGCTAGATAAAATACGGGGTTTTTGTTGATTGCTTCAATTACTTCATTTTTTGTCATCATCGTTCGTTCCTCCCTAATAATCCTATAATTCTCAATCCCATAAACGATTTGTTGGATATACCACATCAGGAAACATGCGATTGTTTCAAGATTGGCCCTGAGCAATTTTCAAATATGGGTATTGGGTATATAGTAACAGTCTTTATTCAGAGAAACTATCAAAATATTGCTTAATTACGTATTATCTTCTCATCCATTTCAACTTGATATGATTTTCGGTACTGTGTTGGACGCACTCCTGTATATGATTGAAACCGTGAAATGAAACTTGATGCACTGGAAAATCCACATTGTAATGCAATCTCCGTAATCTGATTCTCCTCCATTCGTAGATACGACTTTGCCTTTTCCAATCGGATCTGAAGTAGATACTGTATCGGTGAACAACCATAGGTTTTCTTAAACTGTCTTTCAAAATGGGATATAGATGCATTGGCTTCCTTGGCTAAGTCAGCTACTGTTATCTTCTTTCCATAATTTTGTAACATGTATTGTTTTGCTTTCTCCACGCCAAAATCCTGGGTAAGTTTGTTCTCTTCTTGCTCCATCTCTAACATGCATCTCACTATTTTATGTACAAGGATATCGGAAAGTTGTGACAAGATTCCATTTTCTTTCCTACTTTGGTTCTCATATTCTTCCATAAACTGTTTTATATAGAACACAATGTTTTGATCTACCTGAAATTGATGCCAGATGAACATCGGTACTTGCCTCCCCGTATACGCCGCATAGACCTTCTCCATATAGTTCTTATCTACCATCACTGCATAATAACGATTGAAGTTATCCCCTTCCTCCTCCGTATGAGGAACGTCTGGAGATAGCACGCAGGCAAGTAAATGGTTCTCTGAAAGGGCAATACTTTGCTTTATCACTTGCTGATTTTCTAGAACAAATATATTAAACATATAAGAGGGATGCGTATGATTTGGTGTTATGGCATATTGGCAAAACCCTGTACTTGGCACAAAGATTCCCACTGTATCACTAACTGCGATGTCAACATGCAACAAATCTTCTTCTGTAATCGTTCCTACTAATTGTTGTATTCTTTCTAAATCACGCATTTGTCTACTCCTTTCTTCCTGTCCGTTCCGTTTGGTTTTTCCTCTATTACTTTCTTGCTAGGAACTCAATTCGCTCGAATGGGAACAAAACCTTCTGATCTTTCTGTATCGGATATACCTCTTGTAACCGTTTAATCAATCGTTGGTTACAGCCTCTCTTGTTCGAATTTTTCGTCTTGTTTCTAACACAAGAACCATCTATGTTTATATTATAAACCATGCATTGACATAACTGTAATACATATTAATTATATTTATTATATTAACGAAACATATTTTTGAATCATAGTAATGTGCAGCTATACTCACAATGTTTAACATCATACCAATTCAATAACTTTTGATTGTTTTTCTCATACACGTTAATGCAACTAGACTCAACGATATTTGCCTACCGTTCAACACGGTAGCAAATATCGCCCCTTAGAATTGACATGCCGTATCCTCACTGCTATTATTAAATCAAACTTTGCGCTTGAAAGTTATGAACGAGTCGTTGATTTCTATAAACGCCTAAAAACTTTCTCTCCCTTAGCTTCACCCGTAACAGTACTAAGGAAGTTATCTATACAGTAGGAAGGAGTTCTTATGGAATTATTGTTAACAATTGATGTTATAATCGAGAAATCGCTCCATGTGATTGGACATACAAAAGATATCTGCATGATTCCATTTACTGCAAAAGCAAATGGTCCTTATTTTCAAGGTAATACAATTGGTGCCTGTGTTGACACCCAGAAGATTGAGAAAACAGGAGAATGTCTCTTGTCCGCTAGATATATGTTAGAAGGGATTGATCACGAAGGAAATCCTTGCCATCTTTTTATTGAAAACAATGCTCGTGATCTTGCACATTGTTGTCCTACTATTGTTACAGATAGCGCCTGTCTTGCAGAGTGGGAAACAACCAGCCTGACTGGAATTGGGGAACCAACCAAAGATGGTGTGATCATTCGAATCTACAAGACAAGGTCGTAACTTGCTTACACCAATTTAGGAAGTAACATCATCGCAAAAGCTACCAAACCACCAACACTATATACACTATTCATTACAACACATAGTTTCATCAAACCATTCTTTACATTTCCTTTTGTATATGCCCAAACAGTAAAAACTCCGCTGAGAATCATAAATGCTGCATAGCTGGCAATCATGATCTCAGCAGTTGGGGACTTAAGGGCCCACTGGTTCATTCTTAATGGTAGAATTGTCCATGGTACACACATCATGATCGTACTGATCAAGGTTATTATTCGCTCTTTCATACTACTTATCTCCTTTCATACTTTCCAAACCTTATACAGGATAACAAAACGCATACAAGTGTAATGAAGATTGCTGTTGGAATCCACGGTATTGGTTCTGCTTGTGTTGTTGTTAGATTTTTTGCTAGTTTTCCGTACTCTGATGTAATGAAAAAGAATGGATATGCCATTGGATACGCAAACCAGAATTTTGTATTAATGATTAATACGGAAGGAACAATCGAGGCAAATCCAAGGCCAATCGGCACAATTGGTGTCTGTATGCATATCGTTAAGAGCCAAAAGATTGCCAACATTGGAATGGCTGATAACCAGATCAAAGCAGCTTCCTTACATACAAACAACGGAGACAAGAGCAAATTATACTCTTGTGTCTGAGAGGCGATAGCAGCACTTATATAATACATTCCCACTGACATCATAATCTGCAATGCCGCTAAAGTAAGTAATACCACATATTTTGCCAAACACAATCTCCAGATAGAAATCGGCATAGACAACATTTTTAACATTCCACTATTCTTTCTTTCCGTCTGATTTATCAAAACAGTACTTACAAGCATCGTTGCAGGAAACATAAACCAAGACATTGCCATAAATCCCTGTATGAAGAAATTATTCTCAGGTGTGATTCCTTCTGCCTGCATCGTAAAATTTAAATCTGCATTCACGATGGATGGAATCCAAAGAATGCATGTTGCTAGTAATAGAATCACTCCAATTTTTGAACGCCTAATTTTTGTATACTCAATTCCAATAAGTGATTTCAAACTCATGCCAAAGCCCTCCTTCCTTTCAAGATTATCCCTTCCGCGATACACGCCAACATGCTTTCAACCACTGCTGCTAAGAGATCCATTCGTATCGTATTCCAATCCTTCCCTACATACGTTTGGAATGGTAGTGCAAACGGAAATAGAGATAGCCAGCGATTGTTTGTTGGTAACATTGTTGCTGTAAATATGCAGACAACGCCAATTCCAAGTGGAATCCACATATTGTTACACACAGAAGCGATCAAGAGGAACCCAAAGACAGATGGTAACAACAAGATGAATGTATAACTAAAATTATAAATCAATACAGAAATCTGTTCTGCTGTATACGCAAACCAGTGAACCATACAGAAATAAATTGCTAACGCTTGCAGGAAAACAAGGAAGATACTCATGAAGAGAAGTAGACCACATTTACTGTAGAAAAGACCACATTCCCTTTTTGGCATCGTACGCATTCTCTGTATGGCATTGTCTGCATATTCGGTATGGTACAGCATACAGGCTCCCACCAGTAGGAGAAGAATCGTAAGCATGGCCATCAACTGCCAGTTCGCATTGAGTATGATGTCAACTGCAGGTTCTTTTCTTCCAACATAACACTTCTCACGAACCATCATATTAAGGATCGGTACTGCCCCTGCAAGAAGTCCACCTGCCACAAATGTAAGGAAAAAGCCCGTTCGCTTTGTTTTCTTCCATTCTAGTGCAATACTCATCTCTTACCACTCCTTTGTCTATTATCTTCATCAATCATTGCCAAAAATGTTTCCTCCAAGTTTTCCGTTGGAAATCCTTGCAGCGAAGCATTTCTCTTTAACATAGGAAGTGTTCCTTCAAAAATAAGATGTCCGTGATTCAGTATTCCGATGTTGTCTGCCATTAATTCGATTTCAGACAACAAATGAGAAGAGACGAATACCGTACAATTGAACTTCTGTGGTAATGACCGAATCAATGTCCGAATCTCATGTATCCCAACCGGATCAAGTCCATTCGTCGGTTCATCAAGAATCAGAATTGGTGGTCTTCCAATTAGTGCACTCGCAAGTCCCAATCTCTGTTTCATACCTAATGAATACTTCTTTGCAAGACGTTTTCTGTGTTCGGTAAGACCAACTAGCTCTAATGCTTCTTTAACAGAGGCTTTCGGAAGTCCTAAGATTTTACGGATAATTTCCAGATTCTCTTCGCCACTAAGATTTCCATAGAATGCCGGTGCTTCAATAAAAGATCCCACTTCTTTCAAAATCTCCACTCGATCTTCTGGATATCTTTTGTTATCAATGGAGAACGTTCCTTCCGTCGGTTTCGTAAGCCCTAAGAACATTTTCATCGTAGTGGATTTTCCAGCTCCATTTGGTCCTAAAAATCCGTATACCGTTCCTCTGGGGATATGAAGGTTCACCCCTGACACCGCAGTAAAATTACCATAGGATTTTGTAAGGTTTTTCGTTTCAATGATATTCATCGCATTTACTCCTTTCTTTCTGTCTTTTAGTTTACAGAAAGAACCTTGCGCTATCCTTCTCCCTACCTTACATCTACCTTACATTTTTATCAAAACAGATAAATTAACAAGATCTATGCTATAATAAGTAGCAGAAAGAAGGTGTTTCTGAATGGAATTATCCTATTTAAAATCAAAACGGATCTTGCTCGTGGATGATGAACAGGAACTTTTAGATATGGTTGTATCCATCTTAACAGAAGATGGATTTACCAACATTCATACTGCTAGCAATGTAAAAGAAGCAATGTCTCAAATCAAAGAATATTCTCCTGAAATGGTAATCCTTGATGTAATGCTCCCCGATGGAAGTGGTTTTTCCTTAATGGAACAAGTAAGAAAGGAACAGGACTATCCCGTTCTATTCTTAACTGCCCGTGGTGAAGAGGAGGACAAATGGAAAGGGTTCTCTCTTGGAGCAGACGATTACATGGTTAAGCCATTCTTACCGAAAGAACTTCTTTTTCGTGTTATGGCAATTCTTAGACGAAGCTACAAAAGAGAAAATCCTCTTGTCAAGTTACATAGCAGTACCATTGATTTTTCTCGTGCTGAAGTAATCAAAGCGGACGAACATATCCCTCTTACAGCCAAAGAACACGAATTATTATCCGCACTTTACCGCAATGCCGGTCGAATTGTAACCATTGATACACTTTGTGAAGCAGCATGGGGCGATAACCCATATGGCTATGAAAATTCCTTAATGGCTCATATCAGACGAATCCGAGAAAAGATTGAAGAAAACCCTTCCAAACCTGTATCTTTAGTTACGATTAAAGGCTTAGGATACAAATTAATTGTTGAAAGGGAATGGTGATTTTTATGAAAAGTGTTCCGAAACTCATTCGTCGTTATGTTGGTCTCTTGCTCCTTAGCTCCCTCATGCTTCTTTTGCTTAATGCAGTCGTATTCGCCATCATCGCTTCCAAGCAATTATCTAATGGCTCCCCTTGGGTTACTGCAGCAGAAACCGCTAAGGCATTACAATCCACGGAGCAAGGGATTGTCTTATCGAAAGAGAGTACTACCCAACTCCAAGAAGCCCATGCTTGGGCAATCTTGATTGACAATACGACACTTCAAGTTGTATGGAAAAGTGATCATCTACCGAACTGCGTACCTCTTTCCTATACCGCCTCTTCTATATCCAACGTTACACGTGGCTATATCGCTGGTTATCCAACATTTACAGGGGAATCAGAAAATGGTTTACTTGTCCTTGGTTACCCAAAAGAGAGTTATTGGAAGCATATGTGGCCAAGCTGGGATTATCATCTGATTGCAAACTTACCTAAAATCCTACTTGCCATAGTGTTTGCGAATATCTTATTACTCCTGATCATCTATGTTTTAGCAAATTCCAAACTGCTAACCTCTATTAAACCAATCATAAATGGAATTCAATCGCTTTCCACCAGTAATCCTGTTCATATATTGGAAAAAGGACTGCTGTCAGAACTTGCCGTCAGCATCAATCAAACTTCTGAAATATTACAGAAGCAAAAGTCACAATTAAGACGAAAAGAAACTGCTCGCGCCAATTGGATTGCTGGGGTTTCCCATGATATCCGTACTCCTCTTTCCATGGTCATGGGATATGCTGGGCAATTAGAATCCGATACGCATCTTACAGAAGAACAACAGAAAAAAGCAATGGTCATTCTTCGCCAAAGCCAGAAGATGCAAAACTTAATTAATGACCTAAACCTAGCCTCCAAACTGGAATATAACATGCAGCCGATTCAACCTAGCAAAATGAATGCTGTTGCTGTTGTTCGACAGGTTGTCGTTGATTTTATGAATACCGATATTGATCATACCCATCCGATCGAATGGGAAACAGATACAAGCCCAAATACTTGTTTGATTCAGGCAGATCAAGATTTACTAAGAAGGGCCATCATGAATTTGATTCAAAATTCTATTAACCATAACGAGAACGGCTGTACCATCTATGTTACCGTGCAATCTTTAGACGACTCTTGTATGATAACGGTTGCCGACAATGGCGTAGGCGCTACCGATGAGCAGATTCACCAGTTAAATACAACGCCACATTATATGGTATGTGATGATACTACAACCGAGCAACGGCATGGTCTTGGACTGCTTATTGTAAAACAGATTCTGGCAGTTCACAATGGACAAACAATCATTTCTCACAGCCAGTATGGTGGATTTTGTGTGAAATTGATTCTGCCTCTTTGTAAACGCTAGTATAGAACTTCAATAGGTGCCATGCTATTGCAAGATTAGAGAATTACTTTCTACTAGACACGAACGAACTTCTGTGCAATATATAAAGAGTATTGAAACTCTTCTTCCACATATCCCCCATAAGCAATTATGAGGGATATAATTTTATTCTCTAATTCCTTAATAATACTCTCTTCCATTCGATCTAGGCAAGAAGCAAAGGCAGGCACAGAACGCATTGCCTGTACATATTGTTCTGGCGTATTGATTATCTTATGGAGATATTCCTTTTGTT
The DNA here is from genome assembly GCF_012070565.1 of Anaerosporobacter faecicola. GTDB lineage: Bacteria > Bacillota > Clostridia > Lachnospirales > Lachnospiraceae > Anaerosporobacter > Anaerosporobacter faecicola. Next base: position 100,133 of record NZ_JAAQRO010000032.1, on the reverse strand, counting down.
CAATAATTTGGAATAAGCCACTTTCTTCAATTTCTTTTTTTCGTTCGTCTGCACTGTAGACTCCTGTGTGTGTTCGTCTTACTGGTAGTTTGCTTGTATTTTTTTCAATATGATTGTCCTTTTGTTCCTCGCTTTGTTTCTCACTTTGTCCTACACTTTGTTTCTCACTATCTTTACATGGACTCCTTTTATTTCCTTCCGATTTTTTTATGTACTGATCAACTATTTTATTAATCTGTTCGTCCAGTTTCAGCCGTTCGAATGATTTATTATTTGTGGGTGCATACCAGAACAATACCAGATAGCCGGCTTTCTCTAGTAGATCATAGCATTTTTTATATTTGATTTCTTTCTTAATCCAATGAAATGCTTGCGCTGAATAGATTAGATGATATTCCTCTTTTTCTGAATTGATCCAGTCTTCAAAGGAACATACCTCCACAGTAACCAATTGATATGGAGAACACTTCTTTCTAAGGATTTCCGCCATATCTTCTCCAATCTCTATTGCATGTACTCCATATCCTCGTTCTGCGAATAAAGTTGTTGCTTTTCCTGTCCCTGCTCCAATCTCTAATATCCTGTCGCAATACGACAAATACGTGGAATTAATTATGTCCTGAATTAATTCCTGAGGGTAGGAGGGACGGATTTCTTCATATATCTCTGCAATTCCTTTGTATGGCTCTATCGTCATATGGGCACCTCCTTTGATTTTTTCATGACTATTGCTTTGTCCTTCAATCCTTATCAATTTCTTTCTCATTATTCCTATATTTTACCAATCCATTACTTCGTTCCATATGTAATCATTAACCCATGTACTTTAAGGAAGCTTTTCTTTTCCTCTTTTGTAAAATGATGTGCTATCTTTGTCTGCATCATGACAAGTTTTTCAGCTTCCGCTCGCTTTATTCCACGATTCATAAAGAAATCAATCATGCTTTCACTTTCTGCAATTCCTCGTTCCTGATCATAACCATTGATTTCTATAAAACTCTTTGCTTTCTGCTCATAATTTGGATCACTTACAGAAGTGAACATCACCTTATCATTCATTCTCACATCAATATCATGTAACCCCAACTGTTCCATATAAAATGGTGCACGCATACCAATAGCATAATCTCTTCCCTCTTTTTCAAGTTCTGTTCTCCAAAGAGGATGGTAATCAAAATTCGTACATAACTCGTCATAATCCATTCCGTCTAGATATGTTCCATCATTCTCAAACTCTCGATTTACTTCGACACAAACAACCAAACCGCCTTTTTTCACAGATTCCACCATTGTATACATTGCAGCCTTCGGCTTATTCAAATGCCGTAAACAACATTGACAAATTGCAAGATCATATTGTTCCACGGTACGGAATTCATATATATTAGATTCCACAAAACTGGAAGGAATTGTTGCTCCTTCAAATGTCGTTCTTGCTTTCTCAATAAAATATGCATGATCTACCCCCGTATAAGAACTCCCTTTTGGCAAAAGTTCCAATAACTGTTTTCCTAAGTAACCATCACCACACCAAAAATCAATAACCTTTATTGGTTTTACAATTTTCCATACTTTATCTATTAAGAATTGCAAGTAATCCTGATTCCAAAAATTCTTTCTATTCTGAAATAGTTTGTCCGTATTCTCACTCCAGCTGTCACGATCATCTGTATTCCTCTGCTTATATTGTTGCATAGATAACGGCTGTAATCCTAGTACCTGATCAACAGTTACCTCAAAATACTCTGCTATCGCAGGCAACAACAGAATATCTGGCATGGTTACTCCTGTTTCCCATTTGCTAATAGTTTGATACGTAACCCCCAATACTTTTGCTAGTTCTTGTTGTCCAATCTGCTTTTGTTTTCTTAACTCTGCAATTTTCAGATTTACATTTCTCATTGGAACACCTCCTAACATAATGATACCATTATTTATTATTGGTGAATATAACGTAACAAGGGAATATACTCACGTTTAAAGAGAATTGGTTTTTACTTTTTATCAGGTTTTCCCTTAGTATATTGTTCATCCAAATTTTTACCTACAAACAACAAGGGACGTTCTACACTTTTGATTAAGCAATTGCCGATAATCCTGATGCACATCCACTGTGTCATAGCGACGGGATTTCAATATACAAATCGAATCTTTCACAACAAACTGGAAGCTGCAGGAATGACACAAAGTATGTCTAGCGTTGCAAAATGTATTGACAATGGACCAATGGAAGGATTCTGGGGAATTATATATGTTGGTAGCATAAAAACTGCCACCAGCTTTGCTTGGTGGCAGAAATAACTTTTTATTTTTTGATTGTCTACTTGACGGGGAGCGGTTCACTGTCGCGACAGCCCCTTATTATAATTTTTAGTTTTATTTGACAGAAATTTTATGTATTTCATAAATATAATTTTTTCTTTTTTGCGATTTTATTTTCTTAAATAATCCTAATGACATTCCTTCTTCACAACAATTGCATATTCGATATCTGGATAACAAATTAACTGATCACCATCATAACTATACATACAAAACGATATTTTTTTTGCCTTCTCCAATTCTTTAAAAGGCAACACTATGTCATACACTATATTTCTATATGCCGCATTTCCAAAATGTTTTGCAAGATTATTATTCTCTCCACCATAGTTCGCACTATATATTTTATTATTTAACTTTACCGTTAATAACGCCAATGGCGAACCATTCATAAAATCAGCAGCCCAACCTTCTATTATTATACTTAATTTTTTTCGAGTAATTATAATAGTACTCGATTGAACATTCACATCTCCATTCGAATCTATCATAAATCCACCATTACCAATCCAATAGCCAGTATTTTGAGCAGGTCTAATTTCGCTTGACTGGTTAATTTGTTTTATAAATCTCTTATGTGTTTTGGCATCCATTTCAACATAATCTTTATATAATAAACTTCCAATATCATTCTCATCAGTCTTTTCATACATTTTCATTTCTTCTACCATCTGCAGTCGAATAACATCCAACATTCGCATTACATCATAGAAGTCAGAATTGTAAAACACTTTAATCTCATCTGGAAAGTCTTCGTAGGAATACATTAATTTCAATTTTTCAAATATTTCATTATAAATTGTATAAGCAATTTGTGGAGATTCACTATATACCAACAATGCTTTGACCAGATTCTTATATATTGTGTCTCTATCATAAGCAAAACCAAACTCATTTGGATTTCCACCATTCACTAAAATTCCCAACATAGTTCGAACGCACTTTTCACACTTACAGCAATTTTCCCCCTTGCTCGAACTATAACACACTCTAAGTTCCAATTTTTTGTTCTTTTCATTTCTATATCTACATAAACTAGCAATTTTATCTTGACGGCTTAAATCATAACCATCATGACATACAACCGAAGATCCAATATGCACATAGTTGTCAATCGTTGGATCCGATCCACAGGTGTAATCCTCATCCTTATCACAAAACGAAGATGCAAAATACAATTTTTTCAAATCAAAACAATGCACCATTCCCGCAGCTAAACCAAACATGCCTAATCCATGCTGGAAAGCATGCCAAAAATTGTCGTTTATTAACGGAAAAATATAGTCATATATTTCTTTCTCATTAATAAACTCCCGTAACGTTGATACGCAAGACACAATATCCATGTTATGTTTTTTTGCAATTTGCAAATTCTTCTCAAAGATATTCAAAAATCCTTGCTCATTGTTATAAGCTATATCCGCTCCACACACCGTAAACAAGATTAAGTTTTCTTGCTCATGGCGAATCAAAGATGTATACGCATCCACACCTCCACTAAAGTACAGTAGCGCATTATTATCATCGTTTTTTCTGTTATTACTTTTAGTGTCAACTATACAATCGCAATAGATCACATCCTGATATTTAAACGGAATAACCGGATACATGTTTGCAAATCCAGCCATAAACGCATTGATTGACTCATAAAAATCCTTGTCTAAACAAGGAACTTGTATTTTTGCATTAAATATTGACGCAAGTACAATCACATTACTAACCAACGGAACAGCAGCTAATGCCTTTGGCATGTCTTCAATATCTTCACTATATTCAACCCAGAACTCAGCCTTCGTTGAGAAATACTTCTTCCATTCACCTTCTATAACATATTCATAATCAATTCTATTCTCTTTTACAAGTATGTCTTTTATAATAAAAGTATTCATTGTTGTGAATCTCCTCATAAAATCTATTGTTATCCCTAAGTCTACAACCACCAGTTCAACTTGTGGTTTGCTATTAGGGGTATCACACTAAGAATTGTACGCAGTTCCTTACACTTAATCTTACAAAAGAATAATACATTAAATTCGAATGGATATCAACTAAAACTTCCACTCGAATTAAAAACAATTATTCCTGAGAATGATTCTGTGCGACCGCTCTCGGTTCCAATGAACAAATCCTACTTATACTTCTAAATAAAAATCCCCTATTGTCATTTGCAGACAATAGGGGAAATCTTATCATTTATTCACTTTCAAATAAGCTATTCGCTTATGCGATGCCTATTTGTTTGCAATAGCTGCTTGAGCTGCTGCTAATCTTGCGATTGGTACACGGAATGGTGAACAAGATACATAGTTCAAACCAAGTTTGTGACAGAATTCAACTGATGTTGGATCTCCACCATGTTCTCCACAGATACCTACATGTAATTCTGGACGAACTGCTTTACCAAGTTTGATTGACATTTCCATTAATTTACCAACACCTGATTGATCAAGTCTTGCAAATGGATCGCTTTCAAAGATCTTAGCATCGTAGTAAGCATCTAAGAATTTACCAGCATCATCACGAGAGAAACCGAATGTCATTTGAGTTAAATCGTTTGTACCGAAGCAGAAGAATTCAGCTTCTGAAGCGATTTCATCAGCTGTAAGAGCTGCTCTAGGGATTTCGATCATTGTTCCTACTTCATAAGTCATATCAGAACCAGCTGCTTTGATTTCTGCATCAGCAGTATCAACAACTACTTTCTTAACAACCTTTAATTCTTTGATATCACAGATTAATGGAATCATGATTTCTGGTTTGATTGTCCATTCTGGATGTGCTTTCTTTACATTGATTGCTGCACGGATAACTGCAGTTGTTTGCATCTTAGCAATTTCAGGATAAGTAACAGCAAGACGACATCCTCTGTGACCCATCATTGGGTTGAATTCATGTAAAGAAGCAATGATTGCTTTGATTGTTTCAACTGATTTACCTTGAGATTTTGCAAGTTTTTCAATATCTTCTTCATCAGTTGGAACGAATTCATGTAGAGGTGGATCTAAGAAACGAATTGTTACTGGGCATCCCTCTAAAGCTTCGTATAATTTTTCGAAGTCATCTTGTTGTACAGGAAGAATCTTAGCAAGTGCTGCTTCTCTTTCTTCTACTGTATCAGAACAGATCATTTCACGGAATGCATCAATTCTGTTTCCTTCGAAGAACATATGCTCTGTACGGCAAAGACCAATACCTTCAGCGCCAAGTTCACGAGCTTTCTTAGCATCTGCAGGAGTATCAGCATTTGTTCTAACTTTTAATTTTCTGAATTTATCTGCCCAACCCATGATTCTTCCGAATTCACCAGCGATTGTAGCATCTACTGTTGGCATAGCGCCATCATAAATCTTACCTGTAGAACCATCAAATGAGATAATATCTCCTTCATGATATTCTTTTCCAGCAAGAGTGAATTTCTTATTTTCTTCGTCCATATTGATTTCTGAACAACCAGATACACAGCAAGTACCCATACCACGTGCAACTACAGCTGCATGTGAAGTCATACCACCACGAACTGTTAAGATACCTTGAGCTGCTTTCATACCTTCGATATCTTCTGGAGAAGTTTCAAGACGAACTAATACAACTTTTTCACCTTTTTCTGCCCATGCTTTTGCATCATCAGCAGTGAATACGATCTTACCACAAGCTGCACCAGGAGCTGCTGCAAGAGCTTTTGCAATTGGTTCTGCTTTCTTAACTGCATCAGCATCGAATTGTGGATGAAGTAAAGAATCAAGGTTTCTAGGGTCGATCATAGCAACTGCTTTTTCTTCTGAGATCATTCCTTCATCAACTAAATCACAAGCGATCTTAAGAGCAGCTTTTGCTGTTCTCTTACCATTACGAGTTTGTAACATGTAAAGATGTCTGTCTTCAATTGTGAATTCCATATCTTGCATATCTCTATAATGATCTTCAAGAGTCTTGCAAATTTCAACGAATTGATCATAAACTTCTGGCATAACTTCTTTTAATTGATCAATCTTTTGAGGTGTACGAACACCAGCAACAACGTCTTCACCTTGAGCGTTCATTAAGAATTCACCCATAAGTTTCTTTTCTCCAGTTGCAGGGTTACGAGTAAATGCAACACCTGTACCAGAAGTTTCACCCATGTTACCGAATGCCATCATCTGTACGTTAACTGCAGTACCCCAAGAATAAGGGATATCGTTATCACGACGATATACATTAGCACGTGGGTTATCCCATGAACGGAATACGGCTTTGATTGCTTCCATTAATTGTTCCTTAGGATCAACTGGGAATTCAGAACCGATTTTTGATTTATATTCAGCTTTGAATTGATTTGCAAGTTCTTTTAAATCATCAGCAGTTAACTCAACATCTTGAGTAACTCCCTTAGCTGCTTTCATCTTGTCAATTAATTCTTCAAAGTATTTTTTACCAACTTCCATTACTACGTCAGAGAACATTTGAATGAATCTTCTGTAGCAATCCCAAGCCCAACGAGGGTTTCCTGATTTTTTAGCTAATACTTCAACTACTTCTTCATTTAAACCAAGATTTAAGATAGTATCCATCATACCTGGCATAGATGCTCTTGCACCAGAACGTACAGAAACTAATAATGGATTTTCTTTATCACCAAATTTCTTACCTGTGATTTCTTCCATTTTTGCAATATGATCCATGATTTGTCCCATGATTTCATCATTGATCTTCTTACCATCTTCATAGTACTGAGTACAAGCTTCTGTAGTGATTGTAAAACCTTGAGGTACTGGTAAGCCTAAATTTGTCATTTCAGCTAAGTTTGCACCTTTACCACCAAGAAGGTTTCTCATGTCAGCATTGCCTTCTTTAAATAAATATACCCATTTTGCCATTGTGTTATTTACCTCCTAATATTTAATTCGTACGACCATTTTGCTAGTCACGCAAACAAACCAATACCTAATATGTACAAACGAAAAAATGTATTGGCTGTCGTATCAAGAATTACCAGAATATTCTCTGATTTGATCTGTACTTGTCCACCTTTAAAATAGACCAAATACTGGGCATAACACCTTATTTTAACGTGTTTGCCACCGAAACCTATTATAGCATAGTTTGTATAATTAAGAAACTATTTTTTTCGTATTTTTTACTTACCAAACTATTTATATACCATTGATATCCATTGTTATTATGCATTTTTACTTATTTTATTCATTTAATATTTTTTATTTTATACATTTTACCTTGTTCATTTATATTCATTTATAATAAATAGTATTATGAAATCGATATTATTCAATGAATAAGCTTAAATATTGCAATTTGTGAATTTTTTATCGAACCTTCTTAAAATGCTGTTTTCTCTCGCATTTTGTATATGTATGCTTGGCATAATTTACTTATAAACGAATAATCCTTACTCTTTTTCTCTTTTATATCTAGTATTAACATTAACTTTTCTAACCATGATACAAGCTGTTCTTTCTTCTCTAATCGAATGAACAGCTTGTATCATCTGCTATCTATAATATTTTCTTATAAAGCCAAATGAAACACTATTTTCTACTGATTAACAACCTCTCGAATGCCTTTCATCTTCTTAATCATAACTTCCAACTCTTCGGTGAATGTTTTGATTCTTTCCGTAATCCACTCTTTACCTTATTTATTTTTCATAAACCAGTTGTTTCGTTTGAAAACATGCTTCTCGATACATTGCATAGAACTTTCCATGCAGATTTATCAATTCCTGTAGTTTTCCATGTTCCACAATCTGTCCGTCTGCAAGTACTAGTATTTCGTCACATTTTTGCATTATTGAAGAATGAAATTGGTGAGTAATAAGTAGGCAAGTAACATCTGTCAGAGCGAAGATCTCCCTCTCTAATTCCATTGCCAATACGGGATCAATATTGGCCGTCATTTCATCAAACAATAAGAATCTTGCTCCACTAAGGATTGCTCTTGCTATTCCTATTCTCTGCTTCTCTCCTACAGATAGATTTCTTCCCTGCTCTTCAATCCTAGAATAAATTCCTGCTTCCATATGTTGCACTCGTTCATATAGTCCTACCTGTTTTAACACTTCAAGTACTCGTTTCTCCGATTCTTTACGCCCTAAAAGAATATTTTCATAAATGGTATCATCGAATAGAAATGGTTCCTGCTCCATATAATGTACTTCCTGATAGAACCATTCTTCCGGATATTCTTTAATTGGTCTTTCTCTCAAAAAAACCATACCATGATCGCATCTTACAATATTCAGCAGTAGTTTTACAAGCGTAGATTTTCCACTTCCACTTTCCCCTACCAAGATATATTTTTTCCCTTTACCAAATGTAAATACGATATCTTTAAGGATTGGTTTCTCTGGTTCATATCCAAATGTAACTTGATCAAGTCGAAGATAATCAGATTTCCACTGGTTTAATTCACCTTTTAATGATTTATTTACTTGGGTGTAAATCTTTTTGTATGTATTCTCTTGATACTCCATCTTTTTGTTATTATTTTGCTTGTCGTTATTTTGTTTGGCCCAGATCTTTATCTTTGAATTTTGTAGTCCTTCTGTACTTTCTCCTGCTCGTCCCAGTACATTTTTCATTTTATCTTGTATGATTTTCGATGAACTTAGACTGGATATATAATAGGGCAATTCTTCAAAAGGCACAATTATTCCACCAATCATCTGTGTAATTACCAGTAATTCGCCAACGGTAAGTTGCTGTTTTTTTACCATATAAACACCGATTACGATGCTGATTACATAACTAAGAGAAGTCCCGAACATAGATATCCAACTAACAATTTGAACGAATTTTGCATTTTTATATACAGCATTCTCCATATCCGAATTTCGCTTTTCTATTGATATGAGCATTCGGTTCTGCATTCGTGATAATTTTATTGTGGTAAAGCCACCTAACAGTTCTTTCAGACGATGAAGATACCGTTCCATGCAATCAGAGGATTTCGATTGTGCCACACTTAATTGTTTCTGAAATAATTTTGGAAGTAAAGACATACCACCTCCAATCAGAATACAAAATCCATAAATTCCTGGATTGATTATGACCAATGCTATTGAGGTTATAATAGTATTAACAACCACGCTATATATTCCACATATACTGTCAAAGTACTGTGAGCTAATACAATCCACATCTCTCGTTAGGAGGTTCACATAAAAGGATTGTTCTTTCTCATAATAGGTTTGAAAATCTCGTTGAAGTATTGCTTTCATCAAATCCTGCTTTAAATCAACAAGAAAACTACATCGTAATTTTTCTTTTAAAACCCTCAGCATGCAGAAAACACTCATATCAACACAAGTTGTTCCAATTGCTAGAACAATATAAATATATAATTTTCTTTCTGTACAATCCCCTACATGGTCAATCAAAGGTTGTACAGACCAATTTGAAATAATGGATGTGAAAGCCATAAGTAATACCAATAGGCAATATCCAAAAAACAAACGTTTCTTTCTCACAAAATATGTATTCAACTTTTTTCCCTAATCACTACATCAATCTCTTGAAGCACCGTAAGCATATGTTGTTTTGAATACATGTTATGTACAGCTACTTCAATTCATTCATGTAGCCATTCCTTTCTTATGATTTTCATTTACACGGCTCTGCTGATACAATTTGTATTCGACGTCTTAATAAAATGTCAAACCAACTGTTTCAGTACACGAAAATCATAAGTATTAAAAATAAAGTTGAATATTCATTTACGTTCCTCCATATTTTTAGCTAATTTCTGTAATATTATACCATATTATGATATCATGGTCAAAAGTCTTTCGCCACTTTTCTATGCGAAAAAAATCTCCACCAAGTCATAACCATCGATAACGAATATCAACGTTCACAACATGGTGAAGATTCCTCTATTGAAAATTATAAATGTTTATATTCCACTTACCCAAGCTTGCGCTAGCTTGAACCATATGTTTAACACTTGTTTAAATTAGAATGCTAATTTCTTATCAAAATAATCCTTTAAGTCAGTAATCTTAATACGCTCTTGTTGCATTGTATCACGATCACGAACCGTTACTGCACCATCTTCTTCTGATTCGAAGTCGTAAGTGATACAGAATGGAGTACCGATTTCATCTTGTCTTCTATAACGTTTTCCGATGTTACCTCTGTCATCGTATTCACAATTATAGTATTTGCTTAATTCTGCGTAGATCTTTTCTGCACCTTCTGCTAATTTCTTTGATAAAGGAAGTACCCCAACTTTTACTGGAGCTAATGCTGGATGGAAATGTAATACGGTACGTACATCTCCTTCTCCAATTTCTTCTTCATCATAAGCACCACATAAGAATGCTAATGTAACACGGTCAGCACCAAGAGATGGTTCGATTACATATGGTACGTATTTCTGTTTCTTTTCATCATCATAGTAAGAAAGATCTTCTTTTGATACTTCTTGATGTCTAGATAAATCATAATCAGTACGATCGGCAATTCCCCATAATTCTCCCCAACCAAATGGGAATAAGAATTCGATATCTGATGTTGCTTTGCTATAGAAGGAAAGTTCCGCTGCTTCATGATCACGTACTCGCATCTCATCTTCCTTCATACCAAGATCTTTTAACCACTTAATACAGAATTCTTTCCAATATGCAAACCATTCAAGATCAGTGTCTGGTTCACAGAAGAATTCCAATTCCATCTGTTCAAATTCTCTTGTACGGAATGTAAAGTTACCTGGTGTAATCTCGTTACGGAAGGATTTACCTACTTGACCAATACCAAATGGAATCTTCTTTCTTGAAGTTCTTTGAACATTTTTAAAGTTAACAAAAATACCTTGTGCTGTTTCTGGTCTAAGATATACGGTATTCTTAGCATCTTCTGTAACACCTTGGAACGTCTTAAACATTAAGTTAAATTGACGAATCTCTGTGAAGTTATGTTTTCCACAAGTTGGACAGGCAATTTGATGTTCTTCGATATAGTTTGCCATTTCTTCATTGGACCAAGCATCTACAGAACCTTCAATCGTAATATTATTCTCAGCCATGAAGTCTTCAATGATCTTGTCCGCTCTAAAACGTTCTCTACATTCCTTACAGTCCATTAATGGATCAGAGAAACTTCCTAAGTGACCTGATGCGATCCATGTTTGTGGATTCATAAGAATCGCACAATCAACTCCGACATTATAAGGATTTTCCTGAATAAATTTCTTCCACCATGCTTTTTTTACATTGTTTTTCAATTCTACACCTAGGTTACCATAATCCCAAGTATTTGCAAGACCACCATAGATTTCAGAACCAGGATATACAAATCCTCTTGCTTTGGCTAATGCTACGATTTTTTCCATTGTCTTTTCCATTTGCTTTTCTACCTTTCAATACTTTCTATAATGATATAAGTTATAGATTCAATTGTCCTTGACAGCACAACTCTATAACTATATTTTCACTTTTAATCCACAAAACAGGAGATAACACCTTAAACAAGGTGGATATCAAATGTTTAATACGCCAACTTCGTCCTTTGACGCTCTACTTATTATATATAATAATATATTATGATGCAAGGGTTAACGGTCATTTCCCGTTGCGTTTGCACAAAATCGAATACCATGTAGGGTTGTCACTATTTCTTCTTATAAACAACGACAGCAAGATTCTCACCATCTGCCTGCCATTCGTTCTTCGCAATCTTTTTCACATTGCTATAATATAGTACGGTTCCTTCTACTTTGATCACAACCGGTTCCTGTAAAAGCAAAACCTGTGCCTCTTCTTCTTGTAATACAACATCCTTTGCAACCGAATCCTCTGTCTTCGCATTAATAAATTCTGCTGCTAAGAAATCCGAATCCTGACCTGCCTGTTCTATTGTAAAAATCCTCGTGTCAATTCCATTAAAATTAGCGTAATCTTCTATATCATGATAGTAGAATACAACACTTGCTTTCTTATCAGCTACATGGATAGAACTCATCTTCACTTGTTCTTCCCCATTCTGATCATTGTACTCCTTAACTTCTTGATCAATAAACTCTTCCAATTCTTCTTTGCTATAATACTCCTTATCGAATTCCTCAACAAATGAAGATTGCACTGTGTCATCTTTCTTAACTATAATTGTATTGGTGGTAACATCCTCTGCACGAAGGGAAGAATCCCCTTTCTTGCACCCAACTGCCATCAATGCAACAAGCGCACCCACAAGCACAAGTGTAATTTTCATTTTGCAATACCTCCCGATCTTATTTTAATTGTAAAACGAAAGTCTGATTACTGTAATTGTACCTTTATTCGCGCTTCTTTTCAACATAAAATTACATGATTTTACCACTGCTTGGTCCATATTTCTAAGTTTAAAGCATCAATTTACACCGCCTTAGCTATCCTAGTGAAATACGTCTAACATCTCAATGGTTTTGAATTCTTTGTCTATAAATAAAGAAAGATAATGTTTCATGCAGTATCGTAATTCTCCCAGTACAGTTTCCGATACGGTAAATGTATATAATTTTTCAATCGTAGAAGAGATAATATATTGCATCGCATAGATTGTCGAATCCTGAAGATACAGAACCTTCTGTTCCTTGTTGTTACAATCTGCACAAAGCAAACCTCCATAGGATAAGCTTAACGCATTTAACTTTTCCTTTTTACCACATTTGACACACTCAAAAACCTGTACGGCTTCCCCATTGAGCGCCAACATCTTTAGTTCAAAGATTGCACGGATCAAATCATAAGGAATGGTTCCTTTTGATAACGCACGCAATGATTGGTATAGTAATTTTAAAATTCCCGACTCATCTACATTCTCTCTTGTAAGATAATCGGCAAATTCACAAAAATACATTCCATAGGTCACCGCTTCTAACTGTTCTCTCAACTCTACAAAATAATTCTGTACATCACAATGATTAATGGAGTACGAATTCCTTCCTTCGTAAATGCTGAATTGTCCAAAGGTAAATGGTTGTGAGCACGCAAGTAAGGCGCTATTCTGTTTCCTAGCGCCTTTTGCAAATGCTGTTATCTTTCCTCGTTCCTTCGTAAGTAGAACAATTCTCTTGTCATACTCACCAACTGGCATCGCAGCCAGTACCATCCCTGTCACGACAACGGGTGAAATCACCATATCCACCTTCTCTAACTTGATTATTCTCTTCTTCTGTATTGCCCATATGTTCACTTGTACAAGCAACATAATTCAAATAGTCCGTAATAAATCCTGACTTTTCAAATTCTAACCAATAATTCTTCTTATTCATATTAGCGCCCCCTAATTCTATGTTCATTCTCACAACACTTCTGCTGTTCTCTCATTAGGTTGCCCATTTCTGTACTACCTTATACAATTTTGTAATGCTTTCTCTCGTAACCCTTACAGATTAATATCTTTTTTATTATAACCATAATTCTTTAATAAGAAATCACTGTCTCTCCAGTCCTTTTTCACTTTTACCCACAATTGTAAATTGACCTTCATATCCAATAGATTTTCAATTTCACCACGCGCTTGTGTACCAATTTTCTTTAACATGGAACCCTGTTTTCCAATAATAATACCCTTGTGTGAATCTCTTTCACATACGATTGTTGCATCAATATCAACAATATGACCATGTCTCCGTTCCTTCATACTTTCAATAGACACAGCAATTCCATGTGGAATCTCTTCATCAAGTAAACGTAATGCTTTTTCACGGATTAATTCTGCTACGATCTGTCGTTCCGGTTGATCGGTAATCGTATCCTCATCATAAAATTGAGGACCTTCTGGCAAGTATTCAAAGATGGATTTCATCAGGTTTTCTTTATTCTCTCCATTCAATGCGGATACTGGTATGATCTCTGCGAACTTACAGATATCTTTGTATGCATCAATAAATGTAAGAATCTCTTCTTTCTTTACGGTATCAATCTTATTAATAACTAAGATGACTGGTGTAGTAGCTCTTGCTAACTGCTCTGCAATATGTCGTTCTCCAGCTCCTATAAATGTTGTTGGTTCCACTAACCATAAGATCACATCAACTTCATTCAACGTTCTCTCCGCAACCGTCACCATGTATTCCCCTAATTTATTCTTTGCTTTATGGATACCTGGGGTATCAACAAAGATAATTTGTCCCTCTTCACTAGTGTAGACGGTCTGAATACGGTTTCTTGTTGTTTGTGGTTTATTCGAAGTTATTGCAATCTTCTGTCCGATGATCTGATTCATTAGTGTAGACTTTCCAACGTTTGGTCTACCAATCAATGTTACAAAACCTGACTTATATTCTTTTTTCATCCTATCCCTTGCCTTTCATTTGTTGTAGCTTTTGCTGGTGAACAGAATTGGTGTGCAATCTACCCTGCACACCGTTCTGTCCTCATTTGTTTTCCTATCTATATAAGGCTCTTAATCGTTCCAAACATCTCTGCATTTTCTTGAAGTTTTGTTTCATTACCGATTACACACAAGTTGTTGTCATTTAATATGGCTTTCACCAAATCTGCCAATGCACGGATATCCTCTTTCGTTGCAGTTAGAATCTGTTCTCTTTCCCTCTGGAAATCCATAGTCGTCATATCACTCAGATATGCTGCCAAAGAACGTCCACCTTTTGCTGCCGGATTAAGAGGTGTATCGACGGAACTGATCGTTCCAATGATATATTTTGTCATGTCACGATCATCAACGGTAAAGTTTGCAATATAGTCCACAACTTGCTCATAGATTTCATTGGTTTCCTTCAATTTGGGATCACGATACGAAGTAAAGTACCCATTTCCATCAAAGCTAAATCCACACATACCACCGTATGCACCATTCTTTACACGAACCGTATTCCACAAATAATCAAAACTTAAGATTGACTTTAGCACTCGAAGAACACCTGTATAGGCAAATCCATCAACGCGGTAATTTCCTGTTCTTGCTACATACTGCACTTTAGAGGCCGTTTTAAAACCTTCATTTAATCTTTGACAATCAAATTTACCAAGCTTTGTGGTAATCGATTGTTCTGATAGTTGATCCAAAAATGGTTTGATCAACGGCTGAATCACTTCATATCCCTCATCATCAGCAGTAACACTTAATAATACCGTATCTTTCCTAAATAAGCAATCCTTAACTTGTTTAAGTTTCTCGGTAATTTCTTCCTTAGCCGAATCAAATGTCTGAATTAAACCATCAATAAAGTGATAATAAGAGATACCACTCGTCAGTTCATCGAACATGGCTGCCTGTGAATAGTAAGATGTTGCACGGCTTACGGCTACAGAATGACCAGAAGAATTTAATTTCATCTGCATACGGGATTTGATTTCCATTAGGATTTCAAGTAAACGCTTCGTATCCTCTATTTTACTTTCATGTAGAATTTCTTGAAGCAGTTCCATCGCTACTGGTACTTCATCATATAATACTTTAATCTTAAACGCCATAACAGGCTTATAGTTTGTTACATCATTCTTTTTTACATAGGTATTGATAAACGTATTGATTCCACCTGTATGAATATTAATCTCATTGGATAACTCTAACAAACTATGCTTTTTCGTATCTACATATCCTAAAACGGTTGATAACAGTCCAACATAAGGGACCAATTCATTTGGTACGTATTTGGCGTCGAATAAGATCCGAAGATACGCAATCTGGTTGGTAAAGATATCGTGTTGTACGATTGTCGTATTATCTACCATCTTAATTTTATTATAAACTGGCTGCGCTTCCTTCTTAATATCTTCTCTTGATAAGAGTGGAATTGTCAATAATTCTTCTGCTGTAGAAGGTTGTTCCTGGTATTTGGTCAAAGCTTTGGTGTTGTCAACAATCTGTTGCAACTGCTGTTGGCTTAAGGTTGCTTTGTAGTCAGCCAATTTCTTCTTCATCTCTTCCTCAACTTTGGCAGTTAAACCGATCTCTGGTTTTACAATAACAACACTTACATGTTTGTTCTCTAAGAGATACTTTTGAATTAATCCTTCAAAATAATCTGTACCAATCTGCTCTTTTAGGAAGGCAAAGATTCCATTAGCAGCCATATGAATAAATGGTTTCGTATCATCATACAGCCAGCTTTCTAAGATCTGAATACCATACATGAGTCCTTTCGGGAATTGTCCGAAATCTGCTTCTCGATACTTAAATTCAAAATAATTAATAGCCGCACGTAAGGCTTTCTCATCTATTCCATTTTTCACAATTGTCTGTAGTGTTTCTTTTAACACCGTATTGAATTGTTGTTTTTGCTGTTCATTGGAATTCTTCGCGATAATGCTGAACATTGGTTGCATAATACTGCTATCGTAATCGCTTAAGATATCTTGCCCAATCTTCGCATCTAACAAAGCTTGTTTCAAAGGTGCACCTGGAGCGCTTAACAGTACATACTCCAACACTTTCATGGACATGACCAATTTGGCATCCACAGAAGTTCCAACAACTGCATTATAACTAAGATACGTATTATCCTCCTCTGATTCATCTGCTGAGATTGGATAATGTGTCACAACTTCCTTTGGTTCATCAAAAGAGGCTTGCAAATCAATATGGGAATCTACAGAGATTTGATCATATTCGGAAAGATATTCTTTGTCTAACCAAGCTAATTTTTCTTCGATATCCATGTCTCCATAGAGGTAAATGTAACTATTCACTGGGTGATAGTATTTCTTATGGAAATCTAAGAATTCTTCATAAGATAGATCTGGAATATTATCTGGTACTCCACCAGATTCTGTACCATACGCCGTATCTGGAAATAATGATTTCTTGATTAATCGAAACAGTACTTGTTCTGGAGAGGAGAATGCGCCTTTCATTTCATTATACACAATACCGTTAATCTTCAGCTCATCATCCAGATTTTCCATTTCATAATGCCAACCTTCTTGCTCAAAGATTTCTTTCCGATAATAGATATTTGGATAGAATACGGCATCTAGATAAACATGCATCAGATTTTGAAAATCTTGCTCATTGCAACTAGCAATTGGATAGATGGTCTTATCCGGGTAAGTGATTGCATTCAAAAATGTGTTAAGTGACCCCTTCTCTAACTCAATAAAAGGATCCTTTACTGGGAAATTCTTTGATCCACACAACACCGTATGTTCTACGATATGTGCTGCACCTGTGGAATCCATTGGTGGCGTTTTAAATCCAACAAAGAACACTTTATTCTCATCATCATTGGACATAACAACAATACGTGCTCCACTTTTCTTATGTTTTAATATGATTCCCATCGTTTTCATCTCAGCAATTGGTTGGGATGTCACTATTTCATATTGTGATAAATTACCTAGTTCATCTATACTCTTAATATTTCTGGACATGCAATCGTTTCCTCCTAATCTGTAATTCACGTTTTCTAGTTTATACGAATCTTATTGTTACGATATGCTTTATGGATATGCACAAAATATATTTCCATATATTATATATACTATATGAATTTTCCATTGGTTTTGATTATAGCATACTACTTACATTTTGTCACCAAAACCCCTGATTTAAACACTGTTCCATACTTATTTTGTCCAGCTATGCAAAATTTATTTGAAACAATTTTCGATTGATCAATCACACATAGTAATAATTTCACGTTCTCCCTAATTTGACTTTTTTATATTTTTATGGTAAATTAAGATATGATATTTCAGAATCAGTAATGATTTGAATTGTCTAAATTTGAAAGGTAGAAATACCTGGTATAATGTATATGGAGGCACTATTTATGAAAAACGGTACAGTAAAATGGTTTAATGCAAGCAAAGGTTTTGGATTCATTACAGATGAAGAAGGAAAAGATGTTTTCGTTCATTTCTCAGCATTACAAATGGATGGATTCAAAGTACTTGACGAAGGTGACAAAGTTGAATTTGAAGTTGTTGATGGTGAAAAAGGACCTCAAGCTACGAACGTAGTTAAACTATAAAAGATCAATCCTAGTTACATAAGTAGTAAAGAAGCACCACACAAGCAATGAATTGCTTATGTGGTGCTTCTTTTATTTACCTACTTGTTCTTATTTTGTTAATTCCATCATATAACGTCTCTTTGTGATAAAATAGAAGATACTTTGTAAAAAGAAATACAAGATAACTACACAACTTGCTGTTTGAATAAATGGTTTGATCACATCATCTCCACCCACAATAAATGTCATTAAGTAGATGAGGGACATTCCCATATAGCTTCCGAATACAAGAGGAATGTAGAAGATAATTAATAATTCCTTGCTTACAATTCGGCTTATCTCTTTCTTCGTAATACCGATCTTATACATCTGATAAAAAGACTTTTTCATCTCTCCAATCTCCGCAAATTGTTTGAAATACAGTACACTTCCACTTGCTACAAAGAATAAGATTCCAAGTACAGTGGTTACGAATAAGAACACAGAATATCCTTTTTTCAAATCATTATAACCTGTAATTGTTGAATTAATTGGGTATGCTGCTGATTCATTCACTTGTTCCTTTAAAGCTTCCACTGTTTTCTGTGAATTCTTCCAATCTTTGAATTGCATACCATGGTAATAATACTGGCTCTCTTCTGTACAACTAGTTTCTAATTTTGCATAATCCTTATCATTCATTACGATTATACCATCATTTCCAAAGGCAACCATGTTCCAAGAACTTCTTGTGGAATCTTTCATCGTTACCGATATCTTGCTCTCCCCTGCAAGAATATCATATGTTTTTCCTGGCTCAACACCATGTAGCCCCGGTGTCCAGTCTAATATATAATGAATTGCTACTCCCTCATCTAAAGAAATGCTCTTACCAATAATCTGCTCATAATCGGAAACCGCCATAATGGGCTTTTCCATCATCTGATCAGAACCTTCTAGCTGAATATGACCTAATAAAAATGGCAAATTTAATTCTTTTGTTATCTCATACTGTTCAAATTTTTCTTTCAGTTCCTCATCACTAATAGAATATGCATTCTCACCTTCCATGATCTCCAAGTTATAAGGGTCCATTAGGGCAATATCCTCTGATAACCGAACCAATGCAACCGGTGATGCAACAAGGAAAATCGTCATCGTACTTAAGATACTTAAGATATAGATAATTTTCTTATTCTGGTTGAATTTTTGATGAATCTGTGTAATACTTACTAAATTCTTATAGTAATTCTTACCGACTTTAAATCGATGGATGACAAAGTTACCACCGTGACTAATTGCTAGATACAACCCCCAGAAAGATAGAATCATATAGATTCCAAGAATCAACGGATTGGAATTCCATTTATCATTGGATGCAATCACGGCTACCGAACATACACCAATAATCATGATTGCAAATCCAAGGATTCCAAGAATCGTATCTCTTTTACGATATTCCTCTCCTTCACGAAATCTTGCTTCTTTCAGTAGTACACCAATACTCATCTTCTTCATCTTCATACTTGTTTCTAGAATAACGATACCAAAGATAATTACATATACGCCAATCGTAAGTGCATAGGATTCCCAAGATAACTGAAATTTGATATTATCCAATTCCATTAATGCTAAGACAACCATTTGGAATAAACGAGACAACAGGGAACCAATTACGATTCCAACAATCATTGATCCTGTACCGATTAGAATATTTTCGAACAAAACAAGTTTATGTATGTCTTTTTCATTCATTCCCAAACTCATAAAGATACCGAATTCTTTATTTCTTCCCTTGATAAAAGTACGATGGGCGTAATTGATGAAGAAAACAGAGAAGGCACCAATGGCAACCAATGTTATTGGAAATACATAGAGCAAGAGTTCCATTTGCTCAGAATCCCTTAAGTCATCGTTAAAAAGCATTGTCGTATACATGAAAAACAGCATGATTGTAAAACAACTACATAAAAAGAAGGAGGAATAATTTCGAATATTCTTCTTAAAATTCTTGACTGCTACATTCCTAAAGGTCATTATTCTCACCTCCAACTACCGCTTGACAATCCAGAATACGATGAAAGAATTCTTTTCTCGTTCCGTTACTAGCAACTTCCAAACAGATCTTACCATCTTTTATAAAGATTACTTTCTTACAGAAGCTTGCAGCGAACACATCATGGGTTACCATTAAAATTGTTGTATTCTTCTCGTCATTCATCTTCTTGAAGCAATTCATTACCGCATTAGCTGACTTCGAATCCAGATTACCTGTTGGCTCATCTGCGAAAACCATAACGGGATCATTTACAAGGGATCGACAAACAGCTGCACGTTGTTGTTGTCCTCCCGATATTTCATAAGGATACTTGTCACCAATATGGTCGATTTCAAATAACTTCATTACTTCTGCTGCCTTTTGATCCATTGCTGAACCATCTTTTTTATCCAATACCATCGGTAGTATGATATTTTCCTTAATTGTAAGGCTATCTAATAAATTAAATTCCTGAAATACAAATCCAAGACTTCTTCTCCGAAACAATGCCATATCAAATCGATTCATCTGATCAATTCGTTTTCCTTTGATCACCACACTACCTGTGGTTGGTTCTGTTATTCCACTCAATATACTAACAAGTGTTGACTTACCACTTCCACTTGGTCCCATAATAGCTACAAATTCGCCCTCTTCTACTTTAAAATCAACACCAGCTAACGCTTTTGTAGCATTTTCACTTTCTACATCACCATAGATCTTTGTTAGTTGTTTTGCCTCTAATACGTTCATCCTACTCACTCCTCTTTTATCTCTTGTTTTTTGTTAAATCTATCATACTGCATTTTGACAGGATTTAAAATTGAATTAACTAAAGAAAGCTTACAATATTGTAAGCTTTCTCAAGAGTCATATTCCGTGCTAAATTACAGCATCATTCGTTACAAAAACTGCGTATGGGATTTTAATAGCTGTCTGTGGTGGAGGTACCCTTAGCTCCGCTACGGAATGCTAGGCCCATCATAGTTCACTTGGATAGTTCAGATACACGATTTTCACCTTAGTTCCAATCCCCACCGTCGACTCGATTTGCAAATCACATTGAATATGTTCACTGATTTCCTTGCAAAAATACAATCCAATTCCAGAAGCATTCTTCCCATTTCGCCCGTTCTCTCCAGTAAAGAAGGGTTCGAATACTCTTGCAAGATCTGTTTTCTCAATTCCGATTCCCTGATCTTCAATCCATAAAACCGAACGTTTTTCTTCTTTTTGCAGACGAAAGAACACATTCTTCGATACGCCCTCTTCCTTGGAATATTTCACTGCATTGGAGATTAGTTGTTCAATCATATGGCGATTCCATTTACGGTCGGATAACACGACTGCCTTTTCCTCCTCATTCCCTTCCTTAATAATCTTCGGAAATACCTTTGAATAGATAAATAAACGTTTGTTGTCATTAATGATTTTCTTTAATTCTTCCTCCAGATCAAACTCTTCTGGCCGATAATCCCTGGCAAACTCCTTTAATCGAACCATATTCAATACCATATCGAGACTAGACAGTAATTTATCATTCTCTGCCATCAGTTCATTCATTGCTTCTCTCTCATTGAGTTCTCCTCGATTCACCCGTTGAACAATAAGACTCTCAACCGTCACCGGTGTCTTCATACTATGAATCCATGCAGACAGGAAGCGTCGTTGTTCTTCCTGCTCCACCTCCAGATTCCGTATGTTAAACAAGTATTCTTTATGTACCTTATGAAAAGTCTGGTTAATCAACACTTCATCTTCCTTGCCAAATGCTCCCTGATAGGTACAGTTCTTCTCCATTTTTACTAAATTAATAAAAAAATTACGATAGGAACCATAACGAATGCCCATCCAGATAAAGTAAATGGTAACGGCAATCGTATATGGATACAGGATTTCAACGGTCTGTCCCGTACTGAGCTGATAAAATACCGTAAGTAGAAGGATTGCAAGAAAATAATAACAGGTATCTGGTAAGATTCTTTTTATATACATCCGAAAGATATCTCTTTCCCTCATTAACCTATACCTCCTATCAATCTAGATCAAACACATAACCAACACCGCGTTTTGTCTTAATGATTCCTTCATATCCCAAATCTGCAAGCTTTCCTCGTAGTCTGGTGATATTGACTGTTAACGTATTGTCATCAACAAAATCACTTTGATCCCATAAGGCTTCCAATAATTCTTCTCTTGTCAACACTTCTCTTTTTCTCTGAAAAAACACTTTCATCAGTTTAAACTCATTCTTACTAAGTTCCATTGTTTTGCTTTTTCCAATCAGCTTAAACCCTTTTTCATCCAAGGTTAAGTCACCAACAGCCAACTGATTATCTTCTTCCTTTCCTTTTGTTTCTGCTGCATAATCCCCATAGGTTCTTCGTATCCATGCATTTACTTTTGCAATAAAAAGCTCCACAGCAAATGGTTTAACCAAATAATCATCTGCCCCCAATTCAATGCTTAAAATCTGGTTCATCTCACTATTTCTTGCTGATGTTATAATGATTGGCACCTTACTAGATCTCCGGAAGATCTTACAGTAATAGTTACCATCATAATAAGGAAGATTAATATCCAAAACGACCAAATGTGGTGATTCCTTCTCAAACTGTTCTTCCACTTTATGAAAATCTTGAATTACACAAACAGAATAGCCATACCCCTGTAAAATCTGGCTCAGCTGTTCCCGTAAAGGAACATCATCTTCTACAATCATAATTCGATACATGATATCCCCTCCCCCTTTTTTTCTATACTTTCATTACGCTATCTTTTTCACACTATAATTTTAATTCAGTAACTTTAAGTCCAAATTGTTCCAACTGCTCGATTAAATCCTCATTCGTTTCCACAATGGTACTAACACCTTCTATTACGCCATCTCCAATTTTTTGGAATCCTGTCATACTCGAATAGTCACCTTCATATACAAGATAAATAATACAATTCTCTTTCCAATCAGAAGGCATCTGGTATCCTTTCTTATATGTTAACAAAGAAGATAATGCAAGAAATTCTGCACCTTTTTGTGAATTGATTATATTGAAGATATTGGATGCCGTTACTTTATTCTCGATCAATTCTTTTCTTTCTGTGCTCCATTCTCCAGTTATTTCACTTTCCTCTGATAAGAATTTGATCAAGTCTTCTGCATTATAAGAGATTTGATACGCCTTAACTGGTGTCGTATAATCCTGTTCTCCAATTATTTTTCCTTTTTCCAATAAAGTATCCATTGTAATATATAATTGCATCAATTCTGTATCTTCCGCCATTGCATCAATTTTTTCGGTAAGTGCAATGGATTCTTGTAACATAAATTCTTCTAGCGATTGATCAGCCGTTTCCATTTTGGTTTCTGCCTCGGTTTCCTTCTTCGATTCTTTTGAACAACCTGTAGCAAAACTTAAGCAAATCATCAACCCTACAACAGCAATTTTTTTCAAACCTCTATTTCCTTGATTTCTTAGGCTTCCTTGATTATTTTTCTTCATTCTTCCCTTCCAATCCTTTCAATTTCTTTTTTAAAGCCAATATAAAGCACCTTTCATGCTCTACTCATAAGCTTACAATAAATCAGTAAGAATTACAATCCTTCCTCGATACACAAGAAAAGAGGATATCGAATATGATCGTTCTTGGTTCGATATCCTCTTTCTATATAGTATTGCTTTACTATTGCGATATATTATTATAATTCCATATTGTATGCAAGCAGATTAATGTTTAAAATGTCTCATTCCTGTAAATACCATTGCAATTCCATATTCATTACATTTCTTGATGGAATCTTCATCACGAATAGATCCACCTGGTTGAATGATTGCTGTGATTCCTGCTTTATGTGCTGCTTCTACACTATCATCAAATGGGAAGAATGCATCAGAAGCTAATACTGCACCCGTTGTTGCATCTGGTCCAATTAATTCTTCTGCATGTTCCATACATTGTTTTGTTGACCATACACGATTTACTTGTCCAGGTCCAATTCCGATGGTTTGTTTGTCTTTTGCAAGTGCAATACCATTGGATTTTACGAACTTAACAACTTTCCAAGCAAAACGTAAATCTTCCATCTCTTTTTCAGATGGAGCACGATCCGTTACAACCTTAAGATCTGCTTCATTCATTAATTCACTATCAATGGTTTGAACAATTAATCCACCATTTACTTTCTTAAGATCATATGCATTCTTATCTTGTGGTACGGAGATATCCTTTAATTGAAGAATGCGAAGGTTCTTCTTTGTTTGTAATAATTCCAGCGCTTCTTTCTGGTAACTAGGTGCTACTAAAACTTCAAGGAAAACTGGTTTCATCTTCTCAGCAAGTTCTAAAGATACTTCACGGTTTACTGTTACGATACCACCATAGATGGAAACCTTATCT
This sequence comes from Anaerosporobacter faecicola, assembly GCF_012070565.1. Lineage (GTDB taxonomy): Bacteria > Bacillota > Clostridia > Lachnospirales > Lachnospiraceae > Anaerosporobacter > Anaerosporobacter faecicola. The sequence goes on along the minus strand of NZ_JAAQRO010000032.1, from coordinate 75,502 downwards.
GCTGCAAATGCTTTATCCCATGCTTCTAAGATATCATCAGCGCTTCCTACACCACAAGGATTACCATGTTTACAAGCAACAACAGTTGGCTCTGTGAATTCTTTTAATAATTCCAATGCTCCGTTTGTATCATTGATATTATTAAAGGATAATTCTTTTCCATTTAATTGTTCTGCATCAACGATTGATCCAACTTTCTTTCCAATTTCACGGTAGAAGGCTGCTTTCTGATGAGGATTTTCACCATATCTCATATCTTGTACTTTTTCAAATGTCATGGTTAATGTTTCTGGTAATTCATGATCGTTTCTTTCCTTCTTTAAGTAATCAGCGATCATTGTATCGTAATTAGATGTATGCATGAATACTTTTTGCATTAAGTAGAATTTCGTATCTAAGGAAACTTGTTTTTCTTCCTTTAACTCTTTTATTACAACTTCATAATCTCTAGGATCAACCACAACTGCTACATCCTGATAATTTTTCGCTGCACTACGAAGCATTGTTGGTCCACCGATATCAATATTCTCTACTGCTTCTGCTCTTGTAACGCCATCTTTTAGAATTGTTGCTTTGAATGGATATAGATTAACAACAACCATATCAATGGTTTCAATGTTCAAGTCAGCAAGTTGTTTCATATGTTCTGGTTTACTACGCATTGCTAATAATCCAGCATGTACAATTGGATGTAATGTTTTTACACGACCGTCTAAACATTCAGGAAAGCCAGTTAACTCTGAAATCTCGATTGCAGGAATACCTTCGCTCTTTAACTTGTTGTATGTTCCACCAGTGGATATGATCTCAATACCAAGACCTACAAGTTCCTTTGCAAATTCTACAATACCCGTTTTGTCTGACACACTAATTAATGCTCTCATGTTTTCTCTCCTTTGATTGGCTATTGGTTACTCGTTTCTTCTCACGAGCATGGGTCAATTGGTTCCATTACATCTACTTACCAAGATGACCTTTTGTCACTTGCGCTTTCTTCTTTTCCGTCTTTTCTCTTCCTTCTTACCTGCATGGTTTATTTGGTTTATAGAGTGTTTGCTGGTAAGTGTGAAGTTCAACTCCATCAAGAAAAATACCTCGTGTTTTCAAAATTAGCTTCTGAATTTTACAGAATTATCTCGATGATAGAACAAAGAATGCGTATCTTTGCGGAACATTTTATATAGTAGGAAAGTCGGAGGACTTTCCTATTATATAAAAAAACTACCTAGGTAACCAGAATACAATGGTTGCCCAGGCGGTCGGCTAATCTATTATTCGTACTCCCTATGGGTGCTCCCATTTTCCGCCAGTCATACGAATCTCTACACATACTATACTACATTCATTTTCAAATCGCAAGAATAAGATTCATTAAAAATCTTTCTGATAACTATTAAGTGTTCTTATGAATTCCTGGTTTGTGTGCTTTAACAACTAAACCTGCAAATTATTCATCTCGCAAAATTTGTTATGATTTGCTTTATTTTTCCTGTTTCGTATGATAAACTAATACTAGGTTTTTTTTGTTGCATCCACCATTGCATTCATGTGATATCGAAATCGTATTCCTCAGGAGGATTTATGAAAAAAGAACGAAAATTAAAAGAAAGAAGACCAATTATTACACTCTTGCAATTTGTATCCGCATTTACCATTTTTCACACAATTTTTTATATCCGTACACCAAGTAAACTTTTCGGTGCCACCTATTTTATCATTATTGGCGTCTATCTATTCTGTTGGTTTTGTATCAATTATGTTGTGAATGAAGATTAAAGCAATGGCACAATACCTTCTTTTCATACTCTATAAATTATTTTCAAAACCAACCTGCTCATTGTAAATACTTATTTTAATCTTTTGATTATTATATTTTTCCATAGTCTTCTCTATGTATGATATAACATCGCTTTTTTTCATTTTTATCAATTCACTATTCGTACAGGTATCATAGTATTCTTGCACATCATCAATCATACCACGGATACATTTATCACGTTCCTCTACTGTAATCTGTGCCGGATCAGTAATATGATACGTAAATTGAAACCAAAAATCACACCAACTATACTCGCCCAATTGTCTCTGAGGTAATGTAATCATGTGGATGGGATCTTCTTCCGCTTTACCACTTTGTACACTTCTTATCATTTCTGTATTCTCTTCTCTTGACAGGGTAAAAGTAGTCTCTAAAAATGCTTGTTCTCTTTCTGTTAATGAAATGCTATAACTGTTATTACTAACTGCAAATCCGATTCTTTCCATACTCTCATAATTAACATTTGCCCAATCTAAAAGCTTTTGATTAAAATCGTTTACTGTCATTTTTTCATAATCTGATGACATTAAGGTAAAAACAGACTCATAATCGACCTGTGTTGCACTCTCAGGTTCATAATACGTATTTTCTTCATTTTTAGCCGTAGCTTGTTCTCTCTGTTTTGTAAATTCTTCTTGCTCCTCCTTTGATGCAAAACGCAATCCTACTAACGTACCATTATCATATACCGTATAAAGTTCAACTGCATCTGCAGAATAAGTAGAGATACCAGCATGCTCTGTGATCCATTCTCCTTCTTGATCATCATAGATTCCACGAACTTCTTTTCCCTTATAGTACATTTTGAGTCCATTTCCTTCCGAATCAGGGATATATTCATAAGATAATCCGAACTTTTCATATGGAGCTAATATATCCTCCCATTGTTTTTGAATATTGTTCTGATCATCATACACGAATGGCTGATACATGAAATATTTACATACAACATCAAGCTCTTTTCTTTGCCATTTCTTAATAATTTCATCTAGTTTCGGTTGTATCATTTCATTCATAGTTAATGCATCCTCTAATTCCTCTTCTGTCCGATCCTCTATTATCTTTGAAATATCATGCATGATGCCAATTCTCGTATCATTATATTGTTTTACTGTTAGTTCGTTTGGATCAAGTATGTTAAGAGTAAATTCATATTCCAAATATGCAGGATTAGCCGCATTACTACTATTGGTATGAATCATATCTCCAAAGTCACTTGATTGCCATTTTTCCTTCGTTAACGGTAATAGTATATGAAAAATAAAGGACGCTGTTTCATTCGTATTGGCTTGTTCATATAAGGTATTATCTTGATAAAAGCGCTCCAGCAATTCATCATATACAGCATTGTCGGTAATTTCCCATACCTTCTTTTGATATTGTGCAATTGACAACTCCTCATACCCATCGAATCTTAGTTTATCAAGCATATCATACTCTTCCTTTGAAAATTCTGTATTGGCAACTGGATCTAATTTTTCTTTATCCGCTTTGCAAGATGTTGCAAAACAGATTGTAATCACAACGATTAATGCAGCTGCTATGAAAACAGTAAAAACAGTCGCTTTTTTACACTTTACAATAGCCTTAATCCTTTCTTGAATTGCACTTTTGCTAAAATTACTGCTTAATGGTGTCATTATATGTCTGGTTTCAGCCATATCAAGTAACATCTTTGCATAGATGATTCGATTATGTTCTCCAAAACGATGTATAACCCTTTCATCGCAATATAATTCAATATCACGATTCGCATATCTATACATCAGCCAAACAAATGGATTAAACCAATGAATACATAGTACTATTAGTAAGAATAGTTTTCTGACTGCATCAAACCGACAAATATGAATATATTCATGAGATAAAATATACTGTAATTGTTCTTCGTTCTCCCAATCCGTATATTTGGACAATAAGATAACTGGCCTCAAGATTCCATACGTAAGTGGCGAAGTGATTCGATCCGTCTGATGTACTGTTATCGTTCGATGCAATGGATGCTGTTTAAGCCACAAATCTATGTATTCATTTTTCACTGGAAATGATTCTCGAAATAGGAATCGACATCGTATGTACATTCCACCAAACACAAGAATACAAACGACTGCCCCCAATATCCATACTAGCTTCCACGTGAATACTGTCCTTACAGGATTTGTTTCATTAACTTTTTCTTGATTATTGTTCATGTCATCCGATTTTTCTAGATTTTGCTCAACGGATACTGTTATCATTTCTTTTTTCGGTGCAACTGGAATAATCTTACTTATTGAATCATTATTTTCATTATTCATACTTGCTGTTCTGTTATGAATGATGGAATAGACACTCAAAGATGAAACCATTGAAAATGGTATCAGCAAACGTAGTATTACAATTCCCCAAAGAACCAAATATACTTTTTTCGGTAACTTATGTATTGTTAGCCCTCGTACAATCAAAATTACCATAATCATTACGGCCCCAACAAAGCTTCTCTGAACCAAACTCACGAAAACCACCTCACTTTACTTCATCGATCATTTTTCTTAATTTCTGTATCTGGTCTTTCGATAATTTTCCCCTTCCAAGTAATGCCGAGAATAATTTATCAACGGATCCATCATAGACCTTATTAAGTAACTCTTCGGTTTCAACTTCTTGTACTTTTTCTTTTTCGATTAATGCATGACAGATAAAACTCGGTTCTAATCGTTCTATTGCTCCTTTTTTTATGCATCGTTTTATTAAGGTATACGTTGTATTCTTATTCCATCCAATTTCATCTGATAAAATATCCGCTATTTTTTTAGCTGGTATATCCCCTTCTTTCCAAATAACCGACATAACCTTTAGTTCTGAATCAAATAACTTAATGTATTCTTCCATACTTGCCTCCCATAAGACTGTAGTAGTCTGTTCTTTACTACAGACTACTACAGTCTTATGGGATTGTCAAGTTTTTCTTGTTATTTTTTATTAATTCCATAATTTTTAGTAAACTCCTATCCGAGCATATTGCAAAAGCTTGTATCATATATTTAGCAAAACCTTACTGTAAATAGTAACATATAAGATTCATTCACGCATACACCTGATATCTTGTATCATATAATTGAAGTAAATAATTATCCAATAAGGAGAAGTATGGAAACTTATATCATCCCTGTTCCAATATGCAGACAAGCTACTTCCTATACCTGCGGTCCTGCTGCCTTACAATGTATATTGGGCTATTATCTCGAAGAATACCAAGAAGACTATCTCGCAAAAGAACTTCATTCCATTCCAACATACGGTACAGATTTTCGAGATATTCTAAGACTTAGTAACTCTCTATCATATAATGCACGCTTTTACGATATGGTAAGCATTAATGAACTTAAAGATTTCCTAAATCAAGGTCTTCCCGCAATTCTAATGATTCAAGCTTGGGCTGATACCATTACCAACTATGCGGACTCTTGGGATAATGGTCATTATGTAGTCGCATGCGGATATAATGATACTTCTATTATTTTCATGGACCCATCCACATTAGGATACTACACATATATCCCTACGACAGAATTAATAGAACGTTGGCACTTAAAAGATCACTATGATTATTACTATCAAAGTGCTATTGTTATAAAAAGTACTAAGACTTCTAACCGTTATAATCAAACATTACTGAAATATATTGGATAACGATCTACATACTGTTCATAACATCTCTAGTAGTCATAACACTATATTCTTAACTATTTCTACATCATGCCAAAACTATGATAAACACGTTTTGCGAGTTTATCAAATTATCGCGGCAGTCGCCAAGGTCTCAAGTAAACTTGGACTTTGGCTCGTTGCTCGCGTAAATAAAAGAGGATACTAGCTTAATTTTCTAGTATCCTCTTTTTCTCACAGAGAATTATACCAACTTTTATTCATCTTAACTAAAGTATACCAATTTTTCCTTTGGCTCACCTGTTAGTACAATGCTCTTTGCATATAACACAGGTCCTTCGCCTTTATATTCTTTTTGATATTCTTTTCCGATTTCAGCTGTTACATTGACCCATTGCTTACTAACAAAGTTTTCTGCACCCTTGTACTGGCATATAAAACCAATGAATGCTACATCATCCGCACAGCATGTCATTGCAAATCGTCCAGGAACCAGGACTCCCTTTGGAAAGCGATCTGGTTTATAGACGTATCCACGGAACTTGATGGTCTTGCCTACATAGTTATCTAAGTTATCCAATGCATCTACATACCAAAGTCCAAAATCTTCATCTTCCAAGGTAATAACTGGACCGCTGGTATCAAATGGAAGTTCTTCTGGTTCTTCTTGGATCTCTTCTCCATTAAATCCTTCAAAAAAAACCTGTGCACGACGATTTACCGCTTTAACATTTCTTCTACAGAAAGATTGATTTGTCTGATCTGTACAGCGATTGAAGATAACCATGTCCGTTATTTTGAATTGCTCTGCCATTAAAGAACGCATATTGTTCATATATACTTCAAAAGTTGTGGCATCAACAAGCGTAATGATTTGCACAACGGTAAATGGATTTGGAAGTGCTTCATTAATCAAGCGACCTACATTCCACATTCCGTTATATTCGATAAGTACTCTTGCTGGGCGATAGGTTTTCTGCAGTTCCAACATGAATTCTTCTGTTAAATCTTCTTCCTCTTCAATCTCGATTTTCTTCACTTTGAGTTTCTGTAATTCGTTCTCATCGTATTCAACTTCTCCATCTTCACAAGTGATCAGAAGAGAAAGTCCTCCATCAAGAAAATCTTTATCCTGTATGGTATCTGAAAGAAATGTCGTTTTACCACTTTCCAGGAATCCTGAAATCACATATACTGGTATCTCCGCCATTCTATATCCTCCTTACTTTATCTGCTTAATTAATATGAAATAACTCTTCAATCTCATCAATCTTGAGTTTTGCACCAATTACACATAATCTACCTGTATAATCCGCTGCGCCATGACGTACTTCGAATTCACCCGGTACAAGATCAAAATGCAACCAAGAATTATCATTGCTTGGGACAATACCTTTTGCACGTAATACCATTCCATACGTATCGGAACCAGCAAGTTTTTGAAGGATTTCTTTTAGTTCTGCTTCATCATATTTATGAGGTGTTTCTGTACCCCAGCTTGTAAATACATCATCTGCATGATGGTGTCCATGGTGATCATGTCCACAACAATCATGGTCATGGTCATGATCGTGGTCATGTCCACAGCATTCATGATCATGATCGTGATCGTGTCCACAGCATTCATGGTCATGGTCGTGATCGTGTCCACAACATTCATGGTCGTGATCGTGGTCGTGTCCGCAACATTCATGGTCATGATCGTGGTCGTGTCCACAACATTCATGATCATGGTCGTGGTCGTGTCCGCAGCATTCATGGTCATGATCGTGGTCTTCGTGATCATGATGATGTCCACAAGTTGGACAGATTTCTTCCTTTTCCATAAGTTCTTTCACTAAATCATTCTTTCTCTCCATTGCTTTTAAGATTGTTTCACCCGTAATTTCTTCCCAAGGTGTTGTAATAATAACTGCATCTGGATTATGTTCTTTCAATGCTTTTACACATGCATCTAATTTCTTTTCTGTTGTTGTTTGAGTACGACTTAATATGATGGTATTAGCACTTTCTACTTGGTCATTGTAGAATTCACCAAAGTTTTTCATATACATACTACATTTATTCACATCTGCAACCGTAGTAAAACTATTTAATACGATATCCTGATTCTCGTCTTTCACTTTCTCTACAGCACGAATGACATCGGATAATTTGCCAACACCAGAAGGCTCAATAATAATTCTTTGTGGAGAATATTTGGTAATGACTTCTTGTAATGCAGTACCGAAATCACCAACAAGCGAACAGCAAATACAACCAGAATTCATTTCAGTTATTTGAATTCCTGCATCCTTTAAGAATCCTCCATCAATACCAATCTCACCAAATTCATTTTCAATAAGTACAAGTTTTTCGCCTTTGAAAGCTTCTTCTATTAATTTCTTAATCAGAGTTGTTTTTCCAGCTCCTAAAAATCCTGATATAATATCAATCTTTGTCATTATGAATACCTCTTTTCTTCAACAGCAGGAACTGTTTCTTACACCAAAACAGCACCTTCGCCTCTATTTACTGTTACCGAATAATTTTCCAATATTACTTAGAAAACCCATTGTTACTATAGCACTTTATGTCCAATTATGCAAATTCTTATCCTTTCATATACTGATAAAAAATCGCAATATGATCCTGTTCTTACTGTTTCCCACCTTGACTATTATTTTCCCTCTATGATATCATCTTAGCAGATGTTTCCTATAAAGAAATGCTACTAAAAAAATACTATTCTGAAACAAAGCAAAGGAGTTCATATGAAGTATCTACAAAATAAATGGTCAACGCGGATAACAAACATCCTTATTGGTGTATTATTTACCTTATTTTTTATATCCATCTCCGTTATAATCATACTTAATACCCGTAGTTTATACTATAAAAATATCAATCAATTGGAAATACAGGAATACTCTGGGCTAGATCGTCAGACGATTATAGAGAATTACGATGCCCTGATCGATTACTGTTCTCCTTTCTATCACGGTGAACTTAACTTTCCTTCCTTACCAGCTTCTCCTAGCGGGCTTAGTCATTTTGCAGAAACGAAAGTAATCTTTGTTTCCTTCTACTACGTAGCTGCTATAACAGGCATTTTACTTCTAGGTATCATTATGTACAAAAAAAAGAGGCATGATACCTCTTATCTGAGAACTTCTGCAATTACCATTATCGTATTGCCCCTATTATTCGGCTTGGCTACCGCGATAAACTTTGACAAGACCTTTCTTCTATTTCATAAGATAGCCTTCCGAAATGATGACTGGCTATTCGATCCAGCAACAGATCCAATTATTAATCTGCTGCCAGAAGAATATTTTATGTACTGTGCCATTGGAATCGTCCTTCTCGTAATACTTGGAAGTCTTATTCTTTTCCTGATCGATCGACTGATTCGGAAGCAAAAGAAGGTTTCCATATAAGATTATAACGCGTTACTCCATTGGAAGCAGTTTTGGTGTGATATAATTCACAGCCATAATGCTGATAGATCTTCGCATAATTTTCCATATCGGTGTCAAACAGTACAGGGACATTTCTTTTCATTGCCATGTCTTTCGCAAATTGAAACAATTCTCTCGTCCGCCCCTGCCCCTGAAAACCTGGCAGCACACATACCATTAAGACTTCTAGATAGAGGTCTTTGGTATATTCTTTATTCCCATCTGCAATTTCTCCAATATGGTTCATAAATCGTTTTGCCTTTGAAAAAGGAATTGCCCTTAATACTTTCCATAACATCTTCAATTTCGGCAGAATGTTCTTTTGGTCGCTATAGGCCAATCCAATGAATGCTTTCCCATCTTCACTCTGATATAAGCACCCGCTTTCATAAGTACACTGTACATAAGCATGCATGTATTTCATAACGATCGATTTTCTCTCCTGTAAATCTCCAAATTCATGAAACAATTCATTGGTTACAAAAGCTTCTCCGATTGCTTCTCCAATTTGAAATAACTCCCCTTTTGTTATATGTTCGACAACTTTCATGGATACTCCTCCTTTTTATCAACCTCAGCATCAGCCTATTCTTCAAACAAATAATCACACAAACTCATTGCAAGACATCGAATACTTTCATCCAACGCATCTTCATAGAGATTTTCTTTCCATTCCGCCGTAAAACCCATGATTTTCATCATATTGGCAGCTACATGAGGATTTCTATCTTTTCGTAATCCCTTTGCATTGGCAAATAACTTTGCAATAATCTCTTTTTCTCTTTCCCGATCAAAGAGTTTCTTATTCGAAAATTGATCTTCTAACCACGCCTCATCCTCTTTTGTCATAAAAGCAATAATATTATTACTACCATTAACAGAAAATCGATCTAATAATGTAAGAAACGCTTCTCGATCAATTCCGCCTCGTTCTTCTATCGTCTGATTAAGGAACTGATACATCTGGTCCTTGCTAAAACGAATCACTTCAACAAGATACTGCTCCTTACTATCAAAAAAATGATAAAAAGTACCTTTCCCAATACCTGTACGTTTTGTTACCCTCTCAATAGAAATCTTACGAATACCATTCTCCTTAATAATGGAGATGCCCGCTTCTAACAATTTCACACTAATCTCTTCCCGTTTCTTAATCGTAAATATAGGTGGCATATCTGTTCCCTCTTTTGCTTACTCATTCTTTATTCTTTATTCTTTATTCTTTATTCTTTATTCTTTATTCTTTATTGTTTATTACCTTATAATAAAAAAGTCATACTTTTATTTTATCAAAACATTAACATATCTTTTTGTATCTATATTTTTTATGTATCTATAAGTTTTATGTATCAATAACTTATATGACCATTTTTATTTTTTCGGTCACTTAATATATACCACCATTTCTAACAATATGCAAGAGCAAATTTAAACTTCCTCTTGCCGAGCCAGCCTGTCTGAGGCAGGAGGCCGAATCGATGGCGATTCCGTTCCTCTTGCTGAACCTTCCGTACACATTTAGGAATGCTTAGATGTGAAGCGTGTTTCGTGACATTGTGCACCAGTAGGGAAGCATTGAAGATCTATTGAGAGTTTTGCAACCAAAAAGCAACCCAAATAGTTCATTCACTACTTCGGTTGCTCTCTATTAATATGGTAACTGTATGGTAAACTTGGTTCCTTTATTGATTTTGCTTTCCACTCGGATGGTCCCATTGTAACGCTCAACAATATGCTTCACAATGGATAAGCCAAGACCTGTACCTCCCATCTTTCTAGAACGACCTTTATCAACACGGTAAAACCGTTCAAAGATTCGATCAAGATGCTCCTCCTCCATACCAATACCAGTATCTTGGATTGAGAGGACTAACTTATCATTCTTCTTCTCACATTGAATGGTTACGGTTCCATCTTCTGTATACTTCACTGCATTATCTAATAAATTAATAAGTAGTTGTTTCATCCGATCAACATTAGCAGGATATGAGTCCACGCCCATCTTCGGTTCATAGATGATCCGAATGTTCTTATCTGCTACTTTTGGTTGCAATAACTCAATGACGTCTGTAATAACTTGGTTCACGTCACAAGGCACAATTTCTTGGTCTTCCTTCGATTCAATCTCAGATAACAATAAGATATCATTAATCAGACCAGAAAGTCGTTCTGCTTCAATATCGATAATATCAAGGAATCGAACAGCAACCTGTTCTTCCTTAATGGCGCCTGCTTTCAACGTATCAACAAATCCACGAATTGACGTTAAAGGCGTCTTTAACTCATGGGTAACATTAGAAACAAAATCCCGTCTCATATTCTCTAACTTACGAATCTGTGTGATATCTTCTAAGATTAATAATATTCCTAACTCTTTTTGGTTTTCCTTTAATAACGGTGTTGCGGTTACACGAATGATCTTATCTTTGGTCATTGATAAGGTACCTTCCTGCATAACCGTTTGTTTGTTTTCTCTTACATCAGAAATAATCTGAAATAAAAGAGCATTTCTCATAAAAGAATAAAATGGTTGATGTTCGATTTGCTCTTTCTCGTAGCCAACCATCTCCGTAAATACCGAATTCGTGAACATCACCATATCATTATTATCCACTGCGATCACACCACTCGCCATGCTCTTTAACATTGCATCGAACTCAATATTTCTACGTTTTAAAGCACGAACACTGGTGTTAAGATTATCACTCATTCGATTGAATGCCTCGGCAAGACGTCCAATCTGCTGGGTATCACTGGTATAGATTTTTGTTTCATAATCGCCACAAGCAATGCCTTCTGCTGCCTTGGTCACATCATCAATTGGTTTCGATAGGTATTTCGTAAATAAAAATGCGAGTAATGTTGCACCAACCATGCAAAGAAGTACCGTCATGATTACCGATACTACTAGATTCTTGTTCAGTGCATTCACCTCTGCTAATGGTAATGAAACACGCATTACCCCTTCAAAATCACCATTTTTAATGGGAACTGCACTATATGCATACTTTTTCCCCATTGTTTTGGAATAACGGATCACAGTAACATGTTCACCTTTTAATGCTCCAACGACTTCTTCTCTCGTAGCATGATTTTCCAACTTATTCGTTGTTTCTGAATCGGCATATACTTCTCCCTTATTACTGATAATCGTAATCCTGACTCCGTATTTATTACCATACTCTTCTACAAATGTTTGGAATGACGGAATGGTTGCTTCTGAAAATGTATCTGCCAATAATTCCGCCTGCATCAGATGATATTCTTTTTTCTGTTCGTCCATGTATTGATATCCCTTAGACCATGAAGCAAACATTGAGATACCTACTGCTGCAAGGATAATTATCAAATAAGAAAACATCAGTTTCTTTTGCATCATTTTCCTCCCTTACACACAAGATCTTGCCTCTAATCAAATTTATATCCAATTCCTCTTACCGTTTTTATGTAAAGAGGAGCTGTATCATCCTTTTCAATCTTCTTCCTTATATTTCGAACATGAACATCTACTGTTCTTGTTTCTCCTAGGTAATCATATCCCCAAATCTTCTCCAGAAGATTTTCCCTTGTGAATACAATCCCCCTATTTTTCGCCAGTAGATATAATAATTCATATTCCTTTAATGCCAGTTCTACATTCTTACCATCAATTTCGACCGTCCTTCTAGTCTTGTTGATCACCAATCCATCAATTGCAATGATTTCTTCTTGGTCCTTAACAGGAGGCTGCTCTGTCACACCACTTCTTCGTAATACAGCCTTGATCCTTGCTAATAACTCATGTACGCCAAATGGTTTCGAGAGATAATCATCTGCACCAATCTCTAATCCCACGACTTTACTGATCTCATCACTTTTTGCTGTTAGCATAATCACTGGTATGTTCTTGTATCTCTCATTCATACGAATTCGCTTAAGTACCTCAATTCCATCGATTCCTGGTAACATCCAATCCAGTAATACAACTGAAAAATCATAATTCTTATTCTCCAGATGTTCTACTGCTTCCTCTCCTGTCTCCGCTTTGACTACCGCATACCCTGCTCCTTCCAAATTATACTGAAGCAGTTCTAAGATATGTGGTTCATCGTCTACCGCCAAGATCGTCTTCGTACTCATAAGCAAACTCCCTTCTTTCATTCCATCCTCTAATGTATCTGATTCGATGATTACTCAATCATCTTTCCTGTAATAATATATTCAATCCATTCTGCAATATTGGTTGCATGATCCGCCATTCTTTCCAGATATTTAATAATCATCAAGTAACTAACACTTGCTGGTATCGCTTCTTTCTTTTCTAACATGATCTGGGTAAGTTCATCACTGATGCTTGCAAAATAATTATCTACAATATCATCTTTTGCAATGACTTGGTTTGCCTTTTCTAGATCAACTTCTACAAAACTATCAATTGTTTCAATAACCATACCTTTCATGGTATTTACCATTTCTTTTAGATTCTTTGGTGCAACTCCATCCGATTGTTGACTTAATAAGATGATATATTCTGAAATATCCGCACAATGGTCTGCAATTCTTTCGATATCTGTAACAATCTTCATAATAGAAGTAACTTTACGAAGATCCGAAGCTAAAGGTTGTTGTTTTGCAATGATGGCGATACATTCCTTTTCAATCTGATGTTCTAATTCATCAATGGCATCATCACGTTTGATAATCTGATTGGCTAAATCCGCATCTAAGCGTTCTAGTGCAACAATCACATCATTCATTGATTGTTCCAATAAGCTTCCCATTCGGATTACATGTTGGTTTAGTTCACGTAACTCCTGCATAAATATATGTCTTGTCATAGATACAATCTCCTTTAATCATATACGATTTTATTTCATTACACAATAATAATTCTCAACCAAAACGTCCTGTAATATAGTCTTCTGTCTTTTGTTCTTTTGGATTATTAAAGATTTGACTGGTTTCTCCATATTCCACCACTTCACCATGAAGGAAAAACGCCGTTTTATCTGATATTCTGCTAGCTTGTTGCATATTGTGTGTTACGATAATGATGGTGTACTTATCTTTTAATTCCTCTGCTAAATCTTCAATCTTTAATGTAGATATTGGATCAAGTGCAGAAGTTGGTTCATCCATTAGAATGACTTCTGGTTCTACCGCTAAGGTACGTGCAATACAGATTCTTTGTTGTTGTCCACCAGAAACTGCCTGTGCATTCTTTTTTAATTTGTCCTTTACTTCATCCCAGATTGCTGCTTGACGTAAACTTTTCTCAACGATCTCATCTAATTGACTTTTTTTCTTGATACCATGTATTCTTGGTCCATATGCTACATTATCATAGATGGACATAGGGAATGGATTTGGTTGTTGAAATACCATTCCAACTCTTGAACGTAAATTGATCACATCAATATCTTTATAAATATCTATGCCATCCATATGAATTTGACCATCAATTCTTACACCTTCAACCAAATCATTCATTCGGTTAATCGTCTTTAAAAATGTAGATTTCCCACATCCAGATGGACCAATGAATGCAGTGATCTGATTCTTTAATATTTCCATATTTATTTTTTTAAGTGCCTGGAAGTCCCCATAATAGAGGTCTAGATCATGCACTTGAAATTTAACATTATTTGTCATGTAATAACTCCTTTACTCTTTCACTGTAAATCTCTTAGTGATCCACTTAGATAATAGATTCAGTATCCAAATCAAAACAATAATAACAACCGCAATGGAACAGGCAGAAGCTACATCGCCTTCCTCTTTTAATAACTGATATAATTTCGTTGTAAGTGTTGCTGCACTTGCCGTATTCCCTGTTAAAGCCGATGGCACTTGTGCTATCGTACCCGCAGTCCAGATTAGTGCCGCAGATTCTCCAACGATACGACCAATACTTAAAATGATTGCTACTAAGATACCTGGAAGAGCATTAGGAAGTACTACGCGAAAATTCGTCTGTAATTTCGTTGCACCAAGTCCTAAGGAAGATTCCCGGTACCCCTTTGGTATTGCTTTTAGTGACTCAGAAGTTGTCGAAATGATCGTTGGTAACAACAATATACTTAATGTTAATGCACCTGCTAATATGGAATACTGCATTTTTAGCAACTGTACAAATACTAACATACCAAACAGACCATAGATTATTGAAGGAATACCAGCTAACATTTGAATTGCAAATTGGATTACACCTAATATCTTACCTTTCTTTGCATACTCCGTTAGATACAATGCAGATAAGATTCCCACTGGCGCTGCAATCGCCAACGAAAGTAAGATGATATACAGTGTTGATATAAGCATTGGTTGAATTCCACCACCTGGTCTTGTTACCTTCAGGCGGGTAATTCCCTGGCTTGCTACAGAATTCATCTGCTCGCTGAACTCTTCCATACTCATATCCTTCACATTAGTCGAATCGATCTTGGTAATCATATCTTTCTTTTTCACTTCATATGTTTCATTTTTAAGATTTTTTGCTTTTTCAAGAGATGAACCATCTTTTAATTTTATAATCGTAAAACTTTCTTCACTATGCTCCACATAGGCACGAATAGACGGAATATAAGAATCACTCAGATCCGTATCCTCCGTATTCTGTAAAGTAACATTTACAAATGTAGTTTTATCCTGCCACTGTCTTGTGAGAAAATCAAAATTAATGCCTGGCAAACCTTTCACGAATACAAAACCAATGATGATTACTAATGTCATTACACTTAAACTGGAAGCAACATACAACGCAATTTTTCCAATAGCATCTTTGATCATTCTTGATTTATTATTCTCTATCTTCATTCTTATACCCATGCATATCGCCGTTCATCGAATCCGATGTAGTGCGATATTGCCTTTCAATCTTTTTCAACTGTTTTATGTGTTATACGGATTACGGTTATATTGACAAACATGATAAATACAAACAATACAACACCTGTTGCAAATAGCATTTCCTGATGGGTACCTGATGCATATCCCATTTCCATTGAGATATTAACCGTTAATGGACGAACCTTATCCCATATACTTGTTGGTATTCCACCGATTGCATTTCCCGCGATCATCATAACTGCCATTGTTTCACCGATGGCTCTACCAATTCCTAATACGGTTGCTGATAAGATACCAGATTTCGCAGCAGGAATTACTGTACGAAAGATTGTCTGCATCTTCGATGCACCAAGTCCTAAAGAAGCCTCTCGATAGGATTTTGGTACTGCACGTAACGAACTTTCTGATAATGTAATGATCGTAGGTAAGATCATAATGGTCAGTACACAGATAACCGCTAATAATGACTGCCCCTGTGGTTGAGGAGAAATCTTTTCTATTACAGGTATGATGATTCCCATACCAAATGCTCCATAGATAACAGAAGGAATACCTGCAAGTAATTCAATGGCAGGCTTTATGATCTTAACTAAACTTTTCGGTGCAACTTCTGCAATAAATACTGCTGTTAATAAACCAATTGGTACACCAATTATAATGGCTCCAGCTGTAGCAAATACGGATCCCGCTATCATATAGAATACACCATACTGGTTATTCTCTGGGTCCCAACGAACCCCAGTGATAAAATCAAGAAAATTATACGCATGATCTCCAAAGAACGGTTTCAGTCCTTTGGAGAATACAAATGCTATGATTGCTACAACACTGATTACGCTAATTAATGCACATAGGAAGAATACTGTTTCTATTATTTTTTCGCGTATCTTTGTCGTTTTCATATTAATCGATTCTAATGCCTCCGTGTTCTTCAACAAATGCTTGACCATCATCGCTTGTTGCAAACTCTACAAATGCTTGTGTTTGTGGAGTGTAGTTGTTTTCATCGTATACGAATAAGAATGGTCGTGATAATGGATATGTTCCTGCTTTTGCATTTTCTGCTGTTGGTTCAACTGTTTCTACTGTAAGACCTTTTACTGTGTCATCGATGAATGAGAAAGATACATAACCAATTGCATTTTCATTACCAGCTACGGTAGTTTGAACGTTACCATTTCCTTCAACTACAGTTGCATCTTCTGTTAATCCACCATTATCTTCAAGTTTGATTAATTCTTCGAATGCACTTCTTGTTCCTGAAGCACCTTCTCTCGATACGATTACGATTGGAGCATCATTTCCACCAACTTGATTCCAGTTTGTAATTTCACCACTGTAGATTTTAGCAAGGTTTTCAAGAGTAATATCTGCTACAGGATTTGCTGGGTTTGTGATTACTGCGATACCATCATGTGCCCATACAACTTCTTTCATTGTGTCTGATTTTTCTTCGTCTTTTACTTCTCTTGAAGAAGCACCTAAATCATTACTACCAGCTAATGTGTCCGCAATACCTGCTGATGAACCAGTACCAGTATAGTTAATCGTTACATCTGGATTCATTGCTTGAAATTCATCAATCATGTCATTCAAAATCTTTTCAACGGAAGTCGATCCTGTAATAACTACTGTTCCACTTAAGCTTGATCCATCTGTTGTTGCTGCTGCATCTGTAGATGATTCTGTTGTTGCTGCATCAGTTGCTTCTGTTGTTGTTTCTGTTGTTTCCTGCGTATTTGCGTTGTTTGAATTAGTATTGTTGTCTTTTTTTGAACAACCAGCAAATGCAAAAACCATTGCTCCTACCATACATAATGTTACGAATTTTTTTAGTCTCATTTTTTTTCCTCCAATTTTATAAATTCTTATTCTATTCTTTTTTGCGCTTAAGGTTCTCCATAGCCCCTTTTACTATGTAAGGTAACTTCCTGGAACATCTTTGATATTCACCCTTTTCTTTGTTACCTCTCCCTTACAGTACATAATTTACACGACACATGTTATCTACATATTTTTTGAATGTTAAGTTTATGTAAAGTCGTTTGATTCTCGTTGTAATAGTATTCCGTCAGAAAATATCGTATAATTACAGAAATACTGGTTTAATTTCTCATTTTCCACAAAAATTCGATTTACAGAACATAGGGATAAGTGATAAAATATGTGTACGAAACGATGACATCTACACGCGATTAGCGACGGAGGTCTGTGAGAACACCTCATGCAATCTCACGGCAATTTGTTCTGTACACAAAGCCGTCTGACTTCGAAAGGAGCATGTTACTTTATGAAGAAACAAGACTATATTAATTGGGATGCTTATTTTATGGGAATTGCACTTTTATCAGCAGAACGAAGCAAAGATCCAGGAACTAGCGTAGGTGCCTGTATCGTCAGTCAAGATAATAAGATTCTATCGGTTGGATACAATGGAATGCCTTACGGCTGTTCCGATGATGAATTTCCTTGGGAACGAGAAGGAGATCCCCTTGAGACCAAATACGTTTACGTTTGTCATGCCGAACTCAATGCAATTCTGAACTACACGGGTTCTGATATCAAAGGTTCCAAAGTATATGTAACCCTTTTTCCTTGTAATGAATGTACGAAAGCAATCATACAAAAAGGGATTTCAGAAATCATCTATATGGATGACAAATATGCACATACACCTGCTGTACATGCTTCCAAACGCATGCTTACTGCTGCCGGCGTTAAATTCACACGTTATACGCCACTTGGAAAAGACATTACGTTATCCTTATAATTCATTCATTTTAAAACAAAAAGACAACCTTTAAATGGAGATTCAAAAGATGATGTACCTCTTGAATCTTTTCTTTAAAGATTGTCTTCTTTTTATATGCTATTCACTTCTTTACTTGCTTTTTGTTTGTCTTACTTTTCTTTTTCTTACTTTTCTTTTTTCTTGCTTTACTATTTTATTACCTTCGTTTTTTCTTACTTTCCGTTTTTTATTACTTTTTCAATTTTTATTACTTTTTCTATTTTTCTTACTTCTCTTCTTTTCCTATTCCTCTTTAATAGATACTTGTAATAATCGTTCCTGAACTCTATTATTTTTTTTCCTCATTCTTTGCATTTTCTTCAATCATTTGAAATACATCTTCTTTAAATTGTAGCCATTCTTCCTCATGTTCAACATAATATTTGGGACATTGTTTTCCAGTTACATCATAGTGACGTATAATATCTTCCTTTTGTAAATTATATTCGGAACAGATCCAGGCGGTTAATTTCACCAATGATTTATAGGATTTCTTCGTAAATTTTCCCGTGTCATCAGGATGACATACCTCAATTGAAATGGTATCTTCATTACGTTCATTGGATGCATAAGCTATTTCGTTAAGCGGTACACATTGAACAATATTTCCTTTCAGTCCTACAATAAAATTACTACTGGAATAGATATAATTTCCATTGCTATAAGTTTTACCTTCCTTAAGTCCTTCAAAATAATTACGATTTGCTTCTGCATCTGTTCCTGGATTTGCAGTATAATGGATCACTACACCATTCACTTTATTCAAGGCAATCTGTGGTCTTGAATATTCATTGGGGGTTAATAGCATCTCCTCCACTTCTAATTTCTCATAGAAACCATCTACCAATTGCATCGTTTGTCTACTCTTCTGATGAAAGATTGACTTTCCTAACTTGCTTAATCCTCCACCGATCAACCCCACCCCTGTTATGAATAGTAATATTAAGCTACTCAAAACAAGCAGTCGCTTCATCTTCTTTTTTCTTCTATACTGTTCTCTTGTCAATTTTCTTCTCATTGTGTTTGCCCCATCAATCTTGTATTCCTCTATCAGCATGAACTGTTATATATCTTTCGTCTTTTATACTTATTATTTCACAATTTTCCTGTAGTTTCAACACATTAATAAATTCTTAACCTTTCCATATATGGTGCATTTTATATAAGGTGGAGTTTTTTCTTCTATATATAATAGAAACATTGGAATTAATTATAACTTACCGAAATTGAAGACAATTTAAAATCATTACCCCAAAAATCGATTATTCGCTACCTTACACTTGTATTCACTATATTCACTTGGTGAATACACAAAAAGAACGATGAATTCCTTCATCGTTCTTTTTGTATTTCCCTCTGTTCAATTCAACAGATTGGTATATATGATTTAATCTATTATTGTTCTACACTATAGTTTGGAGCTTCTTTTGTGATATGAATGTCATGTGGGTGACTTTCTTTTAAGGAAGCTGCAGAAATCTTAACGAATCTTCCTCTTTCTTTCAATTCTTCAACAGTTGGACATCCACAATAACCCATTCCAGAACGAAGACCACCCATAAGTTGGAATACTGTATCTTCTACTGTTCCTTTATAAGCAACACGACCTTCTACACCTTCTGGAACTAATTTCTTTGCATCTGATTGGAAGTAACGATCTTTACTACCATTTTCCATTGCTGCAATAGAACCCATACCACGGTATACTTTATATTTTCTACCTTGGAATAATTCGAAAGTTCCTGGACTTTCATCACAACCTGCGAAGATACTACCCATCATACAAACATTCGCACCTGCTGCGATTGCTTTCGTCATATCTCCTGAGTATTTGATACCACCATCTGCAATAACAGGAATACCATATTCTTTTGCTACTGCATATGAATCCATGATTGCTGTGATCTGTGGAACACCGATACCAGCAACAACTCTTGTTGTACAGATTGAACCAGGTCCAATACCAACTTTAACTGCATCAACACCAGCTTCAATCAAAGCTCTCGTTCCTTCTCCCGTTGCTACATTACCAGCAATTACTTGTAAATCTGGGTATTTTTCTTTTACCATTCTTACAGTATTCAATACATTCTTAGAATGTCCATGCGCTGAGTCAATAACAATTGCATCTACTTTTGCTTTAACTAAAGCATCTACACGAACTAAGATATTATTTGTGATTCCAACTGCTGCCGCACATAAGAGTCTACCTTGTTCATCTTTTGCAGACAATGGGTATTTGATCTGTTTCTCAATATCCTTAATTGTGATCAAACCTTTTAAGTTACCATCCTTGTCTACGATAGGTAATTTTTCTTTTCTGGCTTTAGCAAGCATCTCTTTTGCTTCGGCTAAGGTAATTCCTTCTGGAGCAGTGATCAAACCTTCACTAGTCATACAGTCTTTGATTTTTCTTGTAAAATCAGTTTCAAACTTGAGATCACGATTTGTAATAATTCCTACTAGTTTCTTTCCTTCCGTAATTGGAACACCAGAGATTCTAAATTTAGCCATTAAATTATTGGCATCTTCTAATGTATGTTCTGGTGATAAATAAAATGGATCGGTAATAACGCCATTTTCTGAACGCTTAACTTTGTCTACCTCTTCTGCTTGTGCTTCTACTGACATATTCTTGTGGATAACTCCAATGCCACCCTGTCTTGCCATTGCAATGGCCATTCTGTGCTCTGTTACAGTATCCATTCCGGCACTCATCATTGGAATATTCAATTTGATCTTTTTCGTTAAGTTAGTCGATAGATCAACTTGATTCGCAATATGTTCTGAATATGCTGGTACGAGTAACACATCATCAAATGTAATTCCTTCACCGATAATTGTTCCCATTTCAAATATCCTCACTTTCTCATAATTGTTAATGAATGACATTATTCTCAAAATGTCTTTCTGTCGTAGACAGTAATTTTCACAAGTATAACCAAAAAAAATTAACTTGTCAACCTATTAAACGCAAAAAAAGATTGTTTTCACACAATCTTTTTTATATTTTAGTTGCTATATTTACTTTTTTTATTATTTGTAGATATTATATAATTATTTCTTATATACATATTAAGAAATTGTATAAACCTACTTCTTCCCAAATCACCAAAATACTAATCCCTCATCACTTTACGAGGTGCTTTGTATTTCATACAATCAAGCATCTTGGAACTTGGCTCAAATAAAATCTTTGTCTTCGTCTCACCTGATGCATAATAGATAACATATGGTGTAACGTCTTTTCTTAAAGAACTGTAGTTTTTTAATTTGAAATTCGTATTATTCTTGTACGAATCTAATGCATGTGATGTTGCTGGAGCTACAATCTCTACTTGATCCATATCGATACGTAACATTCTTTTTCTTTTCGCTTTTCCGCTTATACGATCAAAATCAATCTGTCCATCACAATAGATATACTCATATTCCACATTTAATCTTGGGAATAAAAATGTATCTGCTACTATACAAACTAATAAAAATGTAAAGAAAACTGGTGATACAGCTACCGTAAGAAACCCACAAGATAACGTTAATACAATTAGTAAAAACTTAATAAGATATGTCTTCATATTTGGTAGTCTTGGTACTCCTGCTTCTGCATATGTGTCGCCCATAATTAGGTCCTCCTAAATCCTTTATTCCTTTTCACTTATTCTGCCTTTTCTTATTCGTTCAAACAAACTTAGCATTAACAGATTTTAACGTACTTCTTTTGATGGTACTCTTGTATACGTTCATCCGATTTCTTTGTGTCGTTTGGTTTTAAACAATTACAAATTAAGCAATTAAATACATTATACTAAAAAATGTACGAAAATGAAAGTATTATGTAATAAAATTTATATAAACTGCCGATGCAGAGTGAAACAAAAGCAACCCATCTCCCAAACTAGAAACAATGATAATGGATTCTAGTTTGGAGTATGGGTTGTTTATAAAACCAATCAATTGTTTATCCAGCAGGTCACTTGTTTATCCAACAGGTCACTTGCTTATATTTCTAGCACTTGCTTCGATCATACACTGATTGCTTAGATTGCTTAGATTGCAAAGGAGGGAATTACATCATTCCCATTCCAGCTCCAGGACCTGCTGGCATAGCTGGTTCATCTTTCTTGATTGTAGCAACAACAGATTCTGTTGTAAGCAATGTAGAAGCTACACTTGTTGCATTTTGTAATGCACTTCTTGTAACCTTAGCTGGGTCAAGGATACCATTTTGAACCATATCTACATATTGTTCTCTTAATGCATCGAATCCCATACCAGGTTCTTGTTCTCTTACTTTGCTGATAACAACTGCACCTTCAAGACCAGCGTTAGCAGAGATTGTGAATAATGGAGCTTCCAATGCTTTAAGGATTACATTAGCACCAGTTTTTTCGTCACCTTCTAATTCACTAACTAGTTTAGCAACCTCTTTTGTTGCATGGATATAAGCAGATCCACCACCTGCAATGATACCTTCTTCAACTGCTGCTCTAGTAGCTGCAAGGGCATCTTCCATACGTAATTTAGCTTCTTGCATTTCTGTTTCAGTAGCAGCACCAACACGGATAACAGCTACGCCACCTGCAAGTTTAGCAAGTCTTTCTTGTAATTTTTCTTTATCAAAATCAGAAGTTGTTTCTTCAATCTGTGCTCTGATTTGTGCAACACGTGAAGCGATTTCTTCTTTATTACCTTCACCATCAACGATGATTGTATTTTCTTTTTCAACTTTAACAGATTTTGCACGTCCAAGTTGATCCATTGTTGTTTCTTTTAAGTCTAATCCAAGTTCATCAGAGATTACAGTACCACCTGTTAAGATTGCGATATCTTGTAACATAGCTTTTCTTCTATCACCATAACCAGGAGCTTTAACAGCAACTACTTGGAATGTACCTCTTAATTTATTGATTACTAATGTTGTTAATGCTTCCCCTTCAACATCTTCAGCAATAATTAATAATTTTGATCCAGATTGAACGATTTGTTCAAGAATTGGTAAGATTTCTTGAATGTTAGAGATCTTCTTATCTGTAATCAAGATATATGGATTATCAAGGTTTGCTACCATCTTATCCATGTCTGTTGCCATGTAAGCTGATACATATCCTCGATCGAATTGCATACCTTCCACTAAGTCAAGTTCTGTCTTCATTGTCTTAGATTCTTCAATTGTGATAACACCATCATTTGATACTTTTTCCATAGCGTCAGCAACTAATTGACCTACTTCTTCATCTCCAGCAGAGATTGCAGCAACTTTAGCAATTTGTTCTTTACCTGTAACTTTTGAACTCATCTTCTTGATTGCTTCAACAGCACATTCCGTTGCTTTCTTCATACCTTTTCTTAAGATGATTGGGTTAGCACCTGCTTCAAGGTTTTTCATACCTTCTTGAACCATTGCTTGTGCTAATACTGTAGCAGTTGTTGTACCATCACCAGCAACATCATTTGTTTTTGTTGCAACTTCTTTTACTAATTGAGCACCCATGTTTTCGAATGCATCTTCAAGTTCGATTTCTTTTGCAATTGTAACACCATCGTTTGTAATAAGTGGTGCACCAAAGGATTTATCAAGAACAACGTTTCTTCCTTTTGGTCCCAATGTTACTTTAACTGTATTTGCTAATTTATCTACACCTGCTCCAAGAGCTTTTCTTGCATCTGCACCATATTTAATTTCTTTTGCCATAATATAAATTGCCTCCTATTCTATTTTATACCAATTATTCGATCTATTCTTGTGCAACAAAATCGTGTTCTAATCCGTACGAACCAGATTTCTCGTGTATTCTTCTTGACTTGAATAAAATTAATCCTCAACAATTGCTACGATATCATTTTGTTTAACAACCATATATTCTTCATCGCCAAGTTTTACTTCTGTTCCTGCATATTTTGAATAAATTACTTTATCTCCAACTTTTACTTGCATTGTAACTTCTTTTCCATCTACTGTGCCACCAGGTCCTACTGCAATGACTTCAGCTTGTTGTGGTTTTTCTTTCGCTTGACCAGGTAAAACAATTCCTGATTTGGTTGTTTCTTCTGCCTCTAATTGTTTTAACACAACTTTGTCTCCTAAAGGTACTAATTTCATATTAAATTCCTCCTTATTCTTGTCATTACGGAAAGTCTTCCTTAACCGTAGTCATTACTTTTTAGTTATTAGCACTCACTTTAAATGAGTGCTAAAAGATTATTTATATATTAGTAAATTTACCTTTTAAATGCAACTGAATGTTTTTCTCAAACTTCGCGATTTTCAGGTTTTTGCTCATGTATACTCTCATTTACTCTCTGTTTCTCATTTTTTCTCTCTTTTTATAATTGCTGGGTAATTATTCTTACTTTACTTGATTGTCCCTTGCAAAATAAAACAAGTATTGTTGCGCATATCCTCCATATTCACCAAAATGCTCCTTAGCAAACTGCTGCATTTGTTCTTTTTTCCCTTTCTTGCTAAAATAAAGTCTATCCAATATTCGAATCATCCATACATCAATTGGAAACGCTTCTCTTCTGCCAAGACCAAATAAGAGGACACAATTACCAACCTTCTCCCCTACCCCTTTGATCACCTGAATCTCTTCGAGCGCTTCCTGATAAGAGATTGAACGTAACCGCTCTTCCTTTATCTCTCCATTCAACACCTTTTGACAAGCATCTACTAAGTATTTCGCACGAAAACCTGCTTTCATGTCCAAGAAATCTGCTTCACTGGCCTTACTTAATTGCTGTGGTGTTGGGAAACTATAATATGCCTTGTTATTCCACTCTCCAATATATTCACCATATCTTTGGGATATACGCTCAACAATCTGCATAATATGAGGGATCTGCTTATTTTGAGAAATAATGAAGGTTATCAGCATTTCAAAAAAATCTTGATTCAGTATTCGTACCCCGCTTTTTTCTTTGATTGCCTCCCCAATCTTCTCATCCTTTTCCATAAGCCATTGTTTAATGGCTCCATAATCTCGATCTAGGTCAAAATACGGAATCCAGATTTTCTCCACTTCTTCTCTTACACAAGAAAACTGTAATGTCGTATCCTTCTGTTTCACATGAACCATTTTCCCTTTGGCAACAAGAAGATACTCCTCTTCACCTAATTCTTCATAACGAAAACATTGCCCACACTCTAGACTTTGTTTCAGATCAAAATCCTTGATGTCTTCTATGATCGTTTTCTTCTGTTTCTCAATAATCCTCATATCCATCCTCCTAATTAAGAAATACTCCATTTCTCTTTTTCGACACGTTTCTTTACAAATCAAACCATTATAGCACAAAGTACGTTTCCTATGCTATAATGAAATTACTGGTGACTAGAATCTGGTCATCGTACAGACTTGGAAAGGAGCCATGCTAAGCATGGATATCGTATGAAAGAACAACTCTACACCATTCCCGTAATGGATGCCTATAAGGAAGACTGCGAATGCCCTGTTTGTTCTATGTATAAGAGTCTCGAAAACAAAGCAATTGATTTTACTATGGGACCAAGCTATATGGAAGATGACATACGGGCTGTCACAGATGAGGTTGGTTTTTGCAATAACCACATTAAAATGCTCTACAAAAATCAAAATCGCCTCGGTCTTGCATTAATGTTGAAAACCCATATGGATAAGACGATTACGGATTTAGAAAAGTTATCTGCTTCCGAAAAAGTAGTTTCTACCTCTCTTTTCCGTAAGAAAAGTGAAGCAAAAGGAGTCCCTACTTATATACAGACCTTAAACCATTCTTGCTTTGTATGTAATCGTATTGAAGATACATACAAACGGTATTTGGTTACTATTTTCTATCTATATAAGAAAGAAGCAGAATTCCGCGATCTTTTTCACAATTCAAAAGGACTTTGTACTACCCATTATGCAGATCTCTACCAAATGGCGCCGGAGCAGCTAAATGGAGAGATGCTACAAAATTTTATGAAAGACCTTAATCAAATCTATCTAGAGAACATGAAACGTGTACGAGATGACCTGGATTGGTTCATTGACAAATTTGATTACCGATATGCGAATGAACCTTGGAAGAATTCACAAGATGCTCTTCCTCGAACCATTCAAAAAACGAATAGTGTAGACGTGGAATAAGAAACAAAAAAACTCTCCATCATAGGACTGCTCGTGTATGATACACAGTATTCCATATGATGGAGAGTCTTTTTCATTCATCTATACGTTCTCTCTTTTATTCTGTACAATTAGCTCTTTTAGATCACGTGCTTTGGATTTAATACGCTCATTGGCATCTCTAGCGATTAATACTCGAGAAATCCATCTTCCTGCTTCATCAAACTTACCACAACGTCTTGCAAGATCAGCAACAAGGTATGTAACCGTATTCTCATCCATACCACACATAGGAAACATTTCCTTAGAGAATGCAATTGAGAATCCTTCATATGCATTCAGAATGAATTCGTCTTCCTCTTTTTTCAAATTCTCAACGACGGATTCGTAATTCTCCGTATCCTCTGGCAATGTTTCATATTTACCACGTAGCAACCAAGCAATCTTCAAGCAAGTATATGCTCTCTCACTGTTCTTCGCTTTCTTTACAATGGTATTAACAAGAACAAGCTTATGACGCGCAATTGCATCGTCATAAGTGTAGATATCCCCATTATCCTCAATACCGCGGAAATTCACGGTAATTTGTTCTTTAATTAATTTTGCCTGTGGTGCAGTCATATAGTTGAAGAAACGATTCAATGCACTATATCCGCAACTTGGACAAACAATCGCATCGTATTTTAAGGAATCTACTAATTGATATTTTGGACGCAGATCCGAATCTGCTCCCAATAATTTCACTTTACCAGTCTTTATTGCTTTTGATTTGAACTCTGTATCACATACTGGGCAAGTATGTGTTTTATCAAATATGAAATCCGCTTCCGTTATTTTGGGTTTATCGTCTTCTTTGTCCCCGTCTTTTTTGTCCCCGTTTGTTGTATTATAGACATCCAGACCAGATAATTCACCTAGTCCAAAATTCTCTAATCCTGAAAATATATTAGCCATTTTTCATCCTCCCTAAACTGGTTTATAAGAACTTTTCAATGAAACGATTCGATTAAACACAAGATGATCTTCTTTGGAATCTTTGGAATCCACACAGAAATAACCTTGTCTTAAGAATTGGAAACTATCCAAAGGTTTTGCTTCTTTCACAGCAGGTTCCATATAACATTCCTTAAGAATTGTTAGTGAATTCGGATTTAAATTAAGACTTCCGTCTTCATTATACACTCCTTTTTCTTCATCTACAATATTTTCATAAAGTCGAACTTCCGCTTTTACTGCAGTTGTAGCTTCTACCCAGTGAATGGTTCCCTTCACTTTTCTTGCTGTAAATCCTGTCCCATTCTTTGTTTCTGGATCATACGTACAATGCACCTCCGTTACTTTACCAGTTTCATCGGTAATGTAATCGGTACAAGTAACAAAATATGCGTTCATTAAGCGCACTTCATTACCAGGGAACAAACGGAAATATTTCTTTGGTGGTTCGATCATGAAATCATCTCGATCAATATATAATTCTCTTCCGAAAGGAACTTCTCGTTTTCCCATCTCCGGATTTTCTTGATTTACCGATTCTTCAAGATATTCAATCTGTCCTTCTGGATAATTGGTAATTACTAATTTGATTGGGTCAAGAACAGCCATAACTCTCGGTCTCTTTAGTTTAAGATCTTCACGAATACAATACTCAAGCATTGCATAATCAACAGAACTGTTGCTCTTTGATACGCCACATAATTCCATAAACTTGCGAATGGATTCTGGTGTAAATCCACGTCTTCTTAATGCACTAATGGATACAAGTCTCGGATCATCCCAGCCATCCACGATTTTTTCTTCTACTAAACGCTTAATATATCTCTTACCAGTAATAACATTGGTCAAATACATCTTTGCAAATTCTACTTGTTTTGGAGGATTTTCATATTCTAACTCTTTAACAACCCAGTCATATAATGGTCTATGATCCTCAAACTCCAATGTACAGATGGAATGGGAGATTCCTTCAATCGCATCTTCAATTGGATGCGCAAAATCATACATTGGATAGATACACCATTTGTCACCTGTATTATGATGATACATATGCGCAACACGATAGATAACAGGGTCTCTCATGTTGATATTAGGGGATGTCATATCAATCTTCGCACGCAAAACTTTTGTTCCATCTTCGAATTCCCCATTCTTCATCTTTTCGAATAATTCTAAGTTTTCTTCAACACTTCTGTCACGGTAAGGACTGTTCTTACCTGGTTCTGTTAATGTTCCTCTATATTCACGAATTTCGTCTGCTGTCAAATCACATACAAATGCTTTTCCTTTTTTAATCAACTTAATCGCTGCTTCATACATCTGATCAAAATAATCGGATGCAAAGAATAATCGATCTTCAAACTCTCCACCGATCCATTTTACATCTTCAATAATAGACTGCACGAATTCTGTTTTTTCTTTGGTTGGGTTCGTATCATCAAAACGTAAATTGAATTTACCATTATACTTTTTTGCTAAACCAGAATTCAAAAGAATTGATTTTGCATGACCGATATGAAGATAACCATTTGGTTCTGGTGGGAATCTGGTAACAACCTGTTTGCAATGTCCCTCTTCAATATCTTTATCAATAATTTGTTCAATGAAGTTTTTCGATACAACTTCCTTCTCTGTCGAAACATTTTCCATGACTCAATGACTCCTCCTACGTTCTCGTTCTGTAACTGTCAGATGTCTACTTTCTGAATAATTACTGCACTCGTAACATTGTGTAACATAATTTATGTCAACTTTACTTCTATAGTAAGAACGTCAAAATTAGTATGCCACTCTAGATACTATGTATTACTACGCACTACATGCTCTCGCAATACAAAATTGCAAAATAAAACTGGCTTCTTATACCAGTAGTAGAAAAGTAGATTTCTTTCAACTTTATCATACCACACTTACCTCGATTAGAAAAGTGCTATTCATAATATGACAAAACATTTTTTGGATATACTATACTCCTATTTAGATAAAACTAAAATTTTTATCCTTGAACTCATGATATAAAAAGAATTCACATAACAGATGAAAAAATTATAACACTAGACCATGCCCATCTTCTGAACGAAAAAAAATACTACAGTAATAATCTAATCGTTATTACTGTAGCATTATATATATCAGCTGTTTTTACTTGAATTGATGTCCACCAAGTGAAAATCTTGCATTGGATAATCTACCACTGAAATAATAGTATCCGCTTAAATTCTTCTTGGTTGTTTTCCCATTCTTCTTATATGTGATTGTTTTGGTTCCGCTTAATGCAGCTTTTGCAGCTTTGATGCATTGCTTTTCTCTTGCGGAAGTAAACTTATTATTATCATATTCATTTAATGCTCTGTTTAATGAACCGTTTCTTACAGGTCCAAATTGTGATTTTTGGTATACAACACCTTTTAACGTATTTGGAAATGCTTTTGATTCCATACGGTTAACTACGATGATTCCAACTGCTAATTTTCCAGCATAGGACTCATTCCCTGCTTCACAATAGATCAAAGCAGATAATAAACGTAATTCGGCTTTTGTGTAAGAAACTTTTGCTGTTGTAACTTTCTTTGTCGTGGTTGTTTTGGTAGATGTTTCTTTTACTTCTTTAACCTTATCAACATTATCTGTTTCTTCATTTTTTGACTCTTCTACTGTTTCTGTTGTTTCAGCAGTTTCTGTTTCTTCTGTTGTATTCTCTTCTGTGTTCGTAGAATCACTTGTAGTAGTTTGATCTACTTCTTGTGAAGTTGTATCATTAACTGTTGTCTCTGCGTTTTGTGTCTGTTCTACTGTATTCACTTCCGCTGCAAATGCGTTGATACTTACTGTATTTGCTACAAATAATGCTGTAGCCATACAAAGCAAGAATTTTTTCATCTTCATATAAAATCTCCTTTTAATAACCTTTTTTGGGTTATCTTTGGTCACATAATAACAATCGTTACATTATTATGAATTTGAAATTGTAAGTGCTTGTTCATACACTCACTTGCAGTAGGAAAGCGCTGTCCCGCAATCCACTTATTACTCACTCAACTTTATCTTCGTACCTTGTTTCTTTGATTCAAACGATTTATTTTGTAATAGTTATAATAATTAAGAAACATCTTCGAAAAGCAAGTAACATTTTGTTAACATTTACTTAATAAGTATAACATAGATAGTCAAAAAATCAAGAGTTTTCCAGCCCTTTTTCATCCATATTAAGCTACAATATTTTACATTTATTAATTTTCATGGTGTTTTTGCACAAAACAAATGCAATTGAACGGATTATCTTTATACATTCCGCCAATTGCATCCATTATTCAAGTGAAACATTTAATTAATATTCTAAAAATAATTTCATAATCTTGTTAAGTTTTACATTTATTACAACCCTATTTTCTTACAAAATAGTACTATTTTACCACATTTCTCTCTTCTCCAGCCAAGTATGCCCTCATATTCATACATACTTCTTCTACCACACGCCTTCTTGTTTCCACAGGTGCCCACGCAATATGTGGCGTAATGATCAACTTTGTACTATCCTGTACACGCAATAGAGGGTTATCTGCAGCCATTGGTTCCTTTGCTAAAACATCAAGTGCAGCTCCTGCAATCAGTTCCTCTTCCAAAGCATCTGCTAAATCTGCTTCATTAATAATCGAACCTCTTCCAAGATTTAATAGTACTGCTGTTTTCTTCATCTGGCTTAATTCTTTCTTTGTGATCAGATTGGTAGTCTGCTCATTCAGTGGAGCATGAATGGATATGATATCAGACTCCTGTAACAATTTCTCCAAAGAAACTTGCTCATATATCTGGTCATGATTTTTACCTGATGTAGAATAATACCATACCTTACAGCCAAATGCCTCTGCTACTTTTGCTACACCTTTTCCGATTTCACCAAGACCGATGATTCCCCATCTCTTTCCCTTTAATTCAAAGAATTTTTTATCAAAATGGCTAAAGATATCATTCTTTACATATTCACCTGATTTAACAAAACAATCGTAGTAATTTAATTTTTCATATATATAAAAGAGTAAGGCAAAGGTATGTTGTACCACAGCATCTGTGGAATATCCTTTCACATTCATTACCGTAATATTTCTTCCGTTTGTATATTCTGTATCAATAATATTGGTTCCTGTTGCCGTCACACAGATGACTTTTAGGTTCGTTGCTCCTGCTAATGTATCCGCATTCATTGGTACCTTATTCACTACGATTACCTCGGCATCTTTTACACGCTCAATGGTTTCTTCCACTGTTGATGAACCATATTGTACCACTTCTCCAAACTCCTGAAGACAAGTTAAATCAACATCATTTCCTAAACAATTTGCTTCCAAACACACGATTTTCATTCTATTTCCTCCATTGTTGCTTGTTGTACTTTATTCTATCTTTTTTTACTACAGATTGCAAGCAAACAAAAAGCACCCAGAAAACATTGTTGCTATTGTAGTTTCCACTGTTTTCTGAGCGCTTATGTAAACATCTTATTTCATCTATTTGGCATAATTTGCATATACCATAATATTTTCATCAATTCCTTCTTCAATGATCTCAAGGATCTTATCATAACAATTTGCCGTATTTGCTTTCATAACCTTTGCATATAGTTCAGACATGGCGATCTGCGTATATGCTGTGTTCTCTCCAACTTTAATCTTGACATTCAAGCATTCATCTTCAACAGAAATTGTAATATTCTCGGAACTCTTCGTTTCTTCACACAGTTTCTGTACCGCCGCATTCATTTCATGAATCATTTGAAATGATATACTTGCTTTTTCAATAATATTTTCTATTGATTTGTTCATCAACAATACCTCCTATTATCTCTTTTCTACATTATACTTTGCTTTTCGCTTTTTTCCAATTGATTTTGGCTATTTTTTCATTCTTTAGGTATAATTTCACATAGATTTTACGTGTTAATCTATCTCATATGGAGATACTATTTTTCATAAGAGAACATTACAATTTATCACCTACTGATAAAACATTCAAATACGAAGTTTTAGTTAGTACATTAATTGTAATTTCCCTTATTATTATAGAAGTTGTTCTTCATCTTATTGTCTGGCACATGTTTATGTATCCACAAGGAATACAGCAAAATGGTGTTAGCTTAAGCATTCTATTCTGGATGACGATGAGTAATCCTAGCCGGTTTCAAGTTGATCAAAACATGCTGCTGGAGTGGATTGCTCCAGACAATTTTATGTTAACCAGCATAGAAAGTGAGGTCCGATTCATGTCTTATATTGCTCCGCAAGTAAAAGAAAAATTCGATACCCTATCCGTTGGTCTACGTAACATCATCTTAGAGCGAGATGTCCAAATTAACACGATTCATGACTTGATCCGTGTTCTAGGAGAGATCGTAAAAGAAGGCGAAGAAGAGGAATAACAAAAACAAAAACCCTTGAATCATCAAGGGTTTTTTATTAAGCTGCCAAGCGGACTTGAACCGCCGACCTCCGCCTTACCAAGGCGACGCTCTACCGACTGAGCCATGGCAGCAACTGTATTCGATTTGTTAACACATATCGCGTCAACGAAGATATTTTAACAAATCGTATACAGGTTGTCAATATAATTGTATAAAATATCTGAAAAATATACGCACTTTATTCCCTACTTCATTCTCTGACGAACAATTTCATAAGAAAGTACACCCATTGCAACAGAAGCATTCAGAGAATCAATATTTCCTAACATCGGAATCTTTGCTACGAAATCACATTTTTCTTTCACAAGTCTTCCTACACCTTCTCCTTCACTACCAATTACTAAACCAATTGGTCCTTTCAGATCTAGGTTGTACATCACTTCTCCGTCCATATCTGCACAGACGAACCATAAACCTTCTTTCTTAAGGTCTTCAATCGTTGTGGCAAGGTTGGTAACCTTGGCTACTGGTGTATAGTTAATCGCTCCTGCCGATACTTTCGCAACCGTTGCTGTTAAGCCTACGGCACGGCGTTTTGGAATGATGATACCATGTGCACCTGCTTGGTTTGCGGTACGGATCATCGCACCTAAGTTGTGAGGATCTTCAATATTATCTAACACGATGATGAAAGGTGGTTCGCCCTTTTCTTTGGCTGCTTGTAGGATATCATCTACTGTTGCATATTCGTAAGCAGCTGTATAAGCAATAACACCCTGGTGTTTTCCAGTTTCAGATATCTGGTCAAGACGTTCCTTCTTAACGAAATTGATTAGGGTATCTCCCTTCTTTGCTTCTCTAAGAATGGATTTAATTGGTCCGTCCTGGCAACCATCTAAAAGGAATAGACGATCCACTGTCTTTCCTGCACGAAATGCTTCTAAAACCGCATTTCTACCTTCAATTGTAAATTCTTCGTATCTCATAAATCTCCTATCTGCCTATGGCATGGTTTTTACTTTTTCTCCTCGTTCATCTGAGCAAGTCCTAGTTTCATTAATGTAATGATTCGCGGCATCTGATCCGTTAGATATAGATATCCTACCAGTGCTTCCACACCTGTTGCCATACGGTAATCGGTAATGGATGCATTTTTGGCTGATGTAAATGACTTGGCATTACGACCACGCTTATAGATGCTCATCTCCTGCTCTGTCAGTTCGTCTACTATTGCCCGATACATCTCCACTTGGGCAGAAGCTTTCACAAGAGAACTTGCTCTCTTATGAAGTTTCTGAACAGGTGCATTTCCCTTCTCTACTAGTAAGGTACGAATAATTACATCGTAAATCGCATCACCAATATATGCAAGGGTTAAAGGGGAATAGGTTTTAATATCCACCTCTTCTAACTCGAACGCACCTCTAAGATATTTGGCAAAGGCGATTTCTTTTATGCTCTCTTCCATTTTACCCCTTCTCTCGTATCTTCAAGAATGATTCCTTTTTCTAATAGTAGATCACGAATTTCGTCCGCTTTCTTAAAATCACGATTCTTTCTCGCGTCTTGACGATCCTGAATCAATTTTTCAATATCGTTATCTAATAATTCTTCCTTTGTATCCACATCAACACCTAATACATTCGATAATGTTACAATCCAATTTTTTGTATCCGCGATGACTTGCTTTGAGGAATCAGCAGTTAAGCTCGTGTTCGCTGCTTTTACCATTTCAAATATTGCTGCAACAGCATCTGCTGTATTGAAGTCATCATCCATTGCTGCTTCGAATTTTTCTTTCTTCTCAAGTATTGTCTTGTAGAATTCTGTCTCTTCTGCCGTTAATGCACGCTCTGGTGCATTTTCAAGAAGAAATGCAAGGTTACTTACTGCATTCTTGATTCTCTCTAATGCATTTTTTGCTGATTCCATCAATTCTCTGCTGAAGTTGATTGGACTTCTATAATGAACATTTAGCATGAAGAAACGTAATACTTCATATGGATATTCGGCACCAACTTCACGTACGGTGAAGAAGTTTCCTAATGATTTGGACATTTTCTTATTATCAATATTCAAAAAGCCATTGTGTAACCAGTATTTTGCAAAACCTTTTCCATTGGCAGCTTCACTTTGCGCAATTTCATTTTCGTGGTGTGGGAAGATTAA
The DNA here is from genome assembly GCF_012070565.1 of Anaerosporobacter faecicola. Lineage (GTDB taxonomy): Bacteria > Bacillota > Clostridia > Lachnospirales > Lachnospiraceae > Anaerosporobacter > Anaerosporobacter faecicola. Next base: position 40,329 of record NZ_JAAQRO010000032.1, on the reverse strand, counting down.
ATCCTCTCCACCTGCATGGATATCAATCTGGTCACCAAGGTATTTCTTACTCATAACGGAACATTCAATATGCCAACCTGGTCTTCCCTCACTCCATGGAGATTCCCAGTATGGTTCGCCCTCTTTCTTTGGTTTCCAAAGAACGAAATCCATTGGATCTTCTTTTTCTTCGCTTACTGCAATTCTTGCCCCAGCTTCCAAATCATCAATGTTTTTCTTAGATAATTTACCATATCCATCAAAACTTCTTGTTCTAAAATAAACGGTACCATTCTTTTCATACGCATGCCCTTTTTCAATAAGCGTCTGAATCATCTCGATCATTCCATCGATTTCCTGAGTCGCTAATGGATGGGTTGTTGCAGGCTTAACATTAAGGTTTTTCATATCTTCCTTAACAGCATCAATGTAACGTTTCGTAATCTCAGTGGTTGGTACACCTTCCTCTACGGCTTTCTTAATGATTTTATCATCTACATCTGTAAAATTTGATACATAGTTTACTTGATATCCTTTGTATTCAAAATATCTTCTTACTGTATCAAACATAATCATTGGTCTTGCATTACCAATATGAATATAGTTATAAACAGTAGGTCCGCACACATACATACGTACCTTGCCTTCTTCTAGTGGTTTGAATTCTTCTTTCTTCTTCGTTAATGTATTGTATAATTTCATTGCTTCACCATTCCTTTCTCTTGCTTTTCATTACGTAACTTAATAATCATCATTTAGTTGTCTATAACGTAGTCATTTTGCAACCTAGTCATTCCAACTAGCCTACCTATACTTACTTGCTTAATAATTCTACCCGTTTCTTCAGTGCTTCTAACTCTTCCCGTAATGTACAGTTTTCTTCTTGTAATCTTGACAGATCATTCAAAACAGGGTCTGGTAAATGTACTTGATCCATATCTTCTCTTGGCACTTTCACGTTATCTCGTTTGACAACACGTCCTGGCACACCAACAACTGTTGAATTTGGCGGTACCTCGGACAGAACAACGCTACCCGCACCAATCTTGGAATTCTCTCCAACGGTAAAGGATCCTAAGATTTTTGCACCTGCACTAATCATACAGTTATCACCGATGGTAGGATGACGTTTTCCCGTCTCTTTACCCGTACCACCTAATGTCACGCCCTGATATAAGGTAACATTATCTCCCACAATGGCAGTCTCACCTATTATAACACCATTTCCATGATCGATAAATAACCCTTTTCCTATTGTTGCCCCTGGGTGAATTTCAATACCTGTTTTTCGAACCGTTCTTTGCGAATACCATCTTGCCAAGAAGAAATGCTTCTTCAAATATAATTTATGTGCAATCCGATACCGTAATACGGCTTTAAAACTTGGATATAAAAAAACTTCCATTGGCGTCTTGATTGCAGGATCTCGTTCTTTGATAATCTGCATCTCTTCTTTTACAAACTTTATAAATCCCATTCTTAACCACTTTCCTTCCATTTGGGATCACATTGATTAGAGCGTCATTTCACATTTGTGCAAGCCAGGTGTGAAATGACCTTTTGACCTTTGTATGATGCACGAATTGTTTCGTTGCTTCGCAACTCCCACAATTCTGGAACATTCGCAATCCACGCATTCGCGCTTCTTGCTCATGTCCTGCAGGTCAATATGTCATATTCACATTTGTGCAAGCACAATGTGAAATGACCTTTTGACCTTTGCATCAACTAAAAAACGCCTCTAACAGGACAAACATCCTATTAGAGGCGAATACTTCGCGGTTCCACTCTATTTATTAATCAATACTTCTTATTAATCTCTCATTACACATAACGGCTGCTACCGGATCTTGCTACAGTACCCTTTCACAAAATCAGCTCCCAGATGCACTTCACAGTCTTACAAACCATTTGTAAGAAGATTATTCTATACGTTGATAAGGAATGCTTACAGCCGGTGACACTCCATCTCTGTTATCTCAATATCTGCTACTTTTCTGTTCATCGCTTTTACACTATTCTTTGCTTTATTCTATTCATTATTTTATGTTTTGTCAACTTAAAATATTAGTATTCCTTATTTTGTTTGTGTGTTTCCAGTGAATATAATGATCATATGGGCTTTTGACACCCTAATCATATACCAATATTGCTCTTACACAGGAGCATTCTTCTTACCGCAACCGCTACAACCGCTGCATCCGCCACAACCACCTGCTGGTTGGAAGGTTTCTATCACATGATCATAGGCATAATTACTAACGTTCGTCAACATACAGATTGCTTGAGAGGAGATTCCTTTTCCTTCTCCTGTAAAGCCTAAGCCTTCTTCTGTAGTAGCTTTGACATTAACCTGACTCACTTCAATCTGAAGAGTACTTGCAATGTTCTCACGCATCGTTTGAATATAAGGAGCCATCTTTGGTTTTTGTGCAATAATGGTTGCATCAATATTCTCAATGACATATAGCTCCTGATCAAGCAAATTTTTTACTTCTTTTAATAAAGCCAAACTCGAGATTCCTTTGTATCGATCATCCGTGTCGGGAAAATGTTTTCCAATATCTCCAAGCGCTGCTGCACCCAGTAGTGCATCCATAATTGCATGTAACAAAACATCCGCATCCGAATGTCCCAATAACCCTAATTCATATGGAATGGGTACCCCTCCAAGGATCAAATCACGGTTTTCCACTAATTTGTGTACGTCATATCCCATACCTACTCGCATGTTATTCCTCCTTTTAGCCATTTGTTATTCTATTTGATACAAGCCTGATTACGATTGAAATTAAGGGTTTTTGAAACCCGACCCCTAATATAAGAAATGTCAAATAATAGTGTACCTATTATTTGACATCTCATTCAGTAAATATAATAGCGGAGAACGGATTTGAACCGCCGACACTGCGGGTATGAACCGCATGCTCTAGCCAACTGAGCTACTCCGCCATATTTGATTTCTTGTCCTTAACATAATGATAAGGAATGGGACCAATAGGGCTCGAACCTATGACCCTCTGCTTGTAAGGCAGATGCTCTCCCAGCTGAGCTATGATCCCATATCAAAGTACTGCTCTGTATTGCTACGTCACAAGTACTTTGCTAGTATACTTGTTTTCGACAAGAAAGTCAAGTGTTTTTTTAATTTTTTGAATAATTTCTTTTATTAAAACATTTTCATGCTTTCTGCCCTGCATACATGAGAAAATGTGAACTAAATATAAGGGTCAAATGATATTCCATGATACTTGACCCTTACATCATTAAATTGTCTTCATATACAGCGTACTTCCATGTTTTCCTCGTTCCACCACGATCTGGTCATTAATCCGTTCCTTGAGCTCATTAACATGGGATATAATCCCGATCAAACGATTCTTTTCCGTCAGGCCCGATAAGGTCTCCAATGCCTGCTCTAAGGATTCTGTATCCAGCGAGCCAAATCCTTCATCAATGAATAACGTATCAATCTGAATTCCCCCAGCATAACTCTGGATAATATCCGACATACCAAGTGCTAAGGAAAGAGCCGCCTTGAACGATTCTCCTCCAGATAGCGATTTCACCGATCGTTTCTTTCCCGTATAGTGATCAAGTACTTCCAGATCCAAACTGTCTTTCTTTCTGGCATCATTCACCCCCATTGACCGCATAAGTTCATAACGGCTGTTGGTCATTACCAGCAATCGCAGATTGGCTGCATGAAGGATGTCTTCAAAATACGATGCCAATACATATTGTTCGAATACCAGACGCTCGGAATTGTTTCCTTTTGTCACATTATCCAACTGTTTTAGTACACCATACTCTTCTTCCAAAACAGCCCGCTTTTTAATCTTTTCTTCTAAAGCCTGTGATGCTTTTTGATTCACCATTCGTTTGGTATGGGAAATCTGTTGTTTTTCAAGCAATTCTGCTTTTTTGTTCCTGCAGCTTTCCTGTTCCTTACGCAAGTCCTCCAAGGGAAGAACCTGTTCTTTCCCAATTGTTTCTTTAAGCGTCTTCTGCTGTGCTTCATTTTGACTATAGGTGTCCATATATTGTTTGATTTCTTGTTCTAAACGTGTTCGTTCTTCCTCTGGAAGAAATGCTTGTTGGTATGCTTCTCTGGAGGAAAATCCATACTTTATAAGGGCTTCTTCCAGATTCTTTTTCTCTTCCTTAGATTGTCCATGAATCGAACGCATCTCCTCTTCTCGTTCACAACGAAGCGCTTGCAATTGATCAAATCTTGAATTAATTTTTTCATAGTTTTCTCGAATTGCACTGATTTCCTTTTTGCTTGCTGCTATTTGATTTTTAAGAGTAGTCAGTGTTTCTGTAATTGCTTCCACTGTTTTATATTCAACTGGTAAAGCCTCTTTCTTTTGTTGAAGCTGTTCTTCCCATTGTCTTTGTTCCTGTTGTAAAAGCTGTGCTTTGTTTCCTAGTTGGGACAATATGTTTTCCACATCTTTTATCGCTTTTTCTCTTTCAACGATACAATTCTTAACAGCCTCTTTTTTGGTTTTCTTCTTACCAAGTAGCTGTTCTTCTTGTTGTAACTCCTGTAAAGCAAGGAGCAGTTCGTTCTCTCTTCCCTCAATCTGGTTAATGGCAAGATCCTGTTCTAGACAGGAATGCTCCAATTCTTCCTGTAGTGCCTTCTGTTTTTCTTTCATACCAGTCATTTTAATAAAATATTGCTGATATGCTGCGTTCTTTTTCTCCGCTGTCTTCTTGTATTCTTCAACTTCCTTCTCGTTTGGAACATCATGTGCCACAACTGCTTTTTTTGGATGACTTGTTGAACCACAAACAGGACAAGGTTTTCCCTCCTCTAGTTCTCGCGCAACAATTCCTACAATTGCTCTTCGATATTCCATCTCTTTTTCATCATAAATGCGTTTTGCCTGCATCTGTTCCTCTTCTATTGCCTTATACGCTGGAACAAGTGCTTGCCAATTACGAATCTGGTCCTCTAATTCCTGTTTCTTCTGCTGTAACACACGAATGCGATTCAATTGGGTATTCTGTTTCTCCTGTTTTGCTTTGTTCTGTTCAATTGCTACTTCCAGATTCTCATAGGAAGCATATTCTTCCTTCTCTTTTTCATATGTTTCCTGCAGTTGTTTTTGTTCTTCCAGGCTTGCTTGTTGGTTCTCCTTGTTTTTCTTATATTCTACAAGATTCTGTTCCCTCTTTTTCTCAAGTGTTGTTATCTCTTCCATCAATGGAACATACCCTTCAACCTGCTGTTGTTTCATCTGTAGTTGTAGTAGAACCTTTTCCATACCCTCGATCTGTTGAAATTGTTCCTGCCTCTTGGTATGCTCTGGCTTAACTTCTTCTAACTCTGCTTTGATCTTCTCCCATTTTCCTTTTGCATTGGTATAGCGCGTTACAGAAGATGCATACATACGATCAAAAGATTCTACCTGCATCGCTTTCAATGCACATTTTGCTTTTTCCTGTTTTAGCACAACTTCTTGTTTTTGTGCCTCCAGTTGTAGGTGTTCTTCTTCCAATAGTTGCAGGCGTCTTCGATCTTCCATCACTTTCTCGCCCTTTGCAATGGTTTCAACTAATTTTTTCTCCCGTTTCTCCATTATCTGGATCTCTTCCTCCCGTATTCGATCCTGCTTTTTCCCATCTGCAATAGACTCTTTAAGAAGTGTTAGAATTCTTGCATAATGATAAGGTGGGCTTTCCAATAATTCTTGTAATTCTTCCTCTTCTTTGGTTGTATCTAATGTATTCACGATTTCTTCCAATCGGCTATTTTGTTCCGCAAGATTTTTTTGTAAACGAAGAGATTTCTCTGTTAACGCCTTCTGCAAACGTTCATATTGATTGGTTTTGAAGATATTTCGCAAGATTTCAACACGGTCTTTTGAACTGGCTACAAGCAATTCTAGGAATTCCCCCTGGGCAATCATGGAAACCTGCTTGAATTGCTGATATGTCAATCCGAGAATTTCTTCAATCTTTCGATTCACTTCTGTTATGATTACAATTGGCTGTTGATCCTCCACATATAGTTCTGCAACTTCAAGGGATGTGGTGGTTCCTTCTCCTCTTTTCTTTGGTCGTTCGTATTTGGGTGCACGGTACACTTTGTACTGTTTTCCTTTGTGTTCAAAGAGCAACTCTACAAAAGTATCTTCTCCCGCTGCAGCAAAGTCACTGCGCAAGGACCCTTTTTCACGCGTCTTTCCGCTTACGTCTCCATATAGAGCAAAAGAAATGGCATCAAATATTGTTGTCTTACCTGCTCCTGTTGGTCCTGTAATTAAGAATAAACTTCCCTGATTAAATCGGGTAAAATCCACCACAACTTTCTCATTATAGGAGCCCCACGCTGCAATGGTGATCTGAATTGGTCTCATTGTTGTTCCCCTCCAATCTCCTCAATCGTGTCCTTCATACATTGCTCCTCTTCTTCTGTCAATTCTTCACCCGTTACACTCTGGTAAAAATCCTGAAAATGTTCATAGATGTTCTTCCGTTTTACTGAGATTCTGGCTTGTTCCAGCCCTTCGTCTTGCTTCTTCCGTTCATTTTTTTCAAATGCAATCTGCATAACGTTCGGATAGACACTTCGCAATTCGCCCATCGGATCATACAATTCCTGCCGATCCAATAAGGTTACATGTAGATAATCATTCACATCAGCTAAAGAATACACATCTTCACTCATCAGTTCTTCTAGTTTCCCTTTAATTTTTCTCATATCATGGAGTGGAGTCAGCTCCCTTGTGCAAATGGTTACATTCCCCTTTTCCTTGATTTCCACTACTGATACACTCTTCTTATGAAAGACTTCGGAAAAGGAATATTTGATTGGTGAACCACTATATCGTATGGTATCCCTTCCCATTCGTTGTGGACCATGGATATGTCCAAGTGCAACATAATCAAATGCATCAAACACATGAATATCTACATTCTCTGCTCCACCTAACAACAGATTTGATTCAGACTCACTTTGTTCTGGTGGTTTCCCTGTATTGGTAACAAAATGATGGGTAACTAAAATATTTCTCGCTGCTTCATCTACACCTGCTGCTTCAATCATCTTACGAACACCATCTTCACATGATACAATCTCCTCATCCTGATATAGATGTCGTATTGTCGCCGGCTTTGCAAATGGAAGCAAATACACATACAAAGGACCGTATGTATCCTCAAGAACAATGGGTTCCATATTCCCTCGGATAACCCCTTCTACGTATAGTTTCTTTTCCAACATAATGCTCTGTCCAAATGCTATTCGCTCCGGAGAATCATGATTTCCACTGATCATAAAAATGCAAATTCCCAGTGCTGTGGCTTCTCGAAGGAACTGATCTAATACCATCACAGCTTCCGCAGAAGGCACAGAACGATCATAGATATCTCCTGCTAATACCAAAGCGTCAGCCTCTTCTTCCTTTGCAATCGTTAGGATTTGATCCAACACATGTTTCTGTTCTTCCAACATACTGAACTCATTCACAACTTTTCCAATATGCAGATCTGCTGTATGAATAAATTTCATATTTTTCTTCTCGCCTCTCTTTCTAAATGAATATGCAACGTCTAACTTCTGTTCAAAATTTTTTATATAACCGTTTCATTTAACATTATCCTAAGTTCTTTTCTTTACTCCCATTTTACCACATTTTGTAATGTTTCGTAGACAAATTCAAACAGGAATTTCATAACATGCAATGTCTTCGAAATGCGTTCAAAAAGTCAGAAAAAATCTTCATAAATCAAGAAGCAAGAAAGACTACATTCGCGTCTAATTCAAACTTCCTATTCTATGAAGATTTTATAGTATGATCTTATATAAACTTTACAAAAAACCTTATGTTCACTTACCTATTTCCCCAATAGCTAACATTCTGCATCAAGCAACAAGATAATTTGATTATTTATTATCTTCCACTAGGCGGATTTTTCTGAGCTGTTCTGTAAAGAACTGAATAATTGGACCAGCGGTCAATACGGTTACCAGCGTAATCACGCCAAGTTTTCCGCCCATAAGAAATCCAGTCGCTACCATGATAATGTCAAAACAGATTTTCGTCTTACGAAACGTCCATTTTAATTTTTCCGATACTGCCATAACAACTCCGGTAAATGGATCCAGTCCCAAATTAACCCAGATAAATAATGCCACTCCAAAATACGTTGCACTGCAGCCTATAACAGCTCCAATGATTCGTTGTATAAAACTTTCCTGTTGTAAAAAAAGATGAAAGATCTTCGTTCCGATTGAAACAAAAAATCCAAATGGCAAAATGTAGATCAACGTTCCTATATTAATAAATCTTTTTCCTAAGAAAAATAAAACGATGATCATTGCAACATTTACACCGTTCGAAACCAATCCTAATTGATCTGGTGACATCTTCAATACATTTCTTAAGCCATCATATAAAATCGCAATCGCATCATTTCCAAATAGCGTTGCAGCATTAAACGCCACACCTAACCCTACAAAGAAAATACCGATAAGCGCAATCAATATTCTACAATAATATTTCATTCCACAATTCTCCTTCATATACATAAGCCATTTTTCTTAGATGCAAACCTTCACATGCTTATTTACTATAAAGGATTTTTACCTTTCGTACAAATGTAATATTCTCCATTTTCATTTGTAATCATGTGTACGTAATCTTTATCAAAAGTCTTTCGTTCCCATACTCTCTATTCTCCAAAATGCCACCGCTGCACATTGAAGTTCCGCAATGAGCAAACAAAGGAGTTCTACCTCTAGACTCTTTCGTCCTGCTTATTCATTCAAATAAAAATACGATACATTCTCTTGCTTAAATCGACTAAGTAAAAACCTTTCTAAATACCCAAGAAAAATGCTAGAACCATATACTACCACATTGCAGATTACTTTTGCAATACCCCTCTTGTAAAAATCCAACTTTTCCATTACCTTACTCTTTTATTAGTTCTTTTATCTGCTTCTTTACCAGTATTATAATCATATAGATTGGATAAAACAACTGTATGCACTCCAAATTATTCAAAATATACGAACTTTCCCCTATACAAAAGTAGAAATATATAGTAAATTGGTTATAGACATATTTTCCTAATATTTTCATTATTATTATATGATGCAATGGTCAAACGGTCACTTCACGCTGTGTTGGCCGATCAAACATACGCAAGTAGCACCACTTATATACCAGATTGCGAATGTTTCAGAATTGTGAGTTCTAATACAACGGAACAATTCATGCATCAGTCGTAACAAATTATTACTTTTCGAAAGGATGGTATCATGAATCGTCTTTCTGTACGACTTACAACAATCATTGACGTAGTCAGTTTGTTAACCCTAGGATCAGAATTTGTATTTTTCTACACTTGTACGAATCGAATTCTGTTCTTTGCAATCTTATGTTTGACTTTATTTGTGTGTACCAGCATATTTATAAGAACCTCTCATACGTTCGATGCTGTATTTTTATATAGTTTTATCCTTGTGTTATTTAGTTCCTTTGTCATCGGATTCTTATTCATAAAAGGAAATGCCTTCTCTATCAAGTACCAAGAGGAGCTTTTTTACCTCGTTTTGCTTAATTGGCTTATTCCTATGCTTTGCTCTGTCATTCACAATCTTCATGATTCCAGAGAGCAATATGCACACTTCACTAGTTTTTTTAACAAAAGTTCCATTCAGTTCATTATCTACTATGCTGGTTTTTTAGCATTACTCATTGTAGCAAAACCCGTTACATTGCCTTGTATCAGTAGTACAATGGAACAATCCATAAAGGAAGCATCCCACGGTAATATGATTCCCTTCTATCGTATTGCATGCTATATTGAAGACTCCATCTATAATCACACGGACTTGAAACCATTATTTCAATATATTCTTGCATCAGCTTTGGTGACATTGCCTTATGGTTTTTATATTGCCCTACTTTTTAAGAGAAAAGGTCATTTGATCCGTTTGCTTCTTTTGTTTCCACTTCCAATCGTCATTGAACTCTGCAAACATTTTATTGCACAGGAAGCAACGGATGTGGAACATATCTTTCTTGGCGTACTCGGTGGATTGCTCGGTTCCTGTATATTCTTTCTTTTGAATAACCGATACAATCACCTACGTCATTATGATTTTTTAGAAGGAAGAAGGTATTACAACTGGTAATAGGGTTACGGTGTTTCGCACCAAAACTTTTGCACTAATTGTGGAAATTCTTCCGTTCGTGTTATTTCGTGTGGGAACCACTCCCTCGGAAACAGATTCTGGTATTGACGATTGGTAAACCGTTCATCAAGCAGTACGATGATTCCACGATCCTCTTGGGTTCGGATCACTCGTCCTGCTGATTGTAACACTTTATTCATTCCATTATACAGATATGCGTAATCAAAACCATGTCCGTTATATTGTTCGTAATAGTTACGAAACAGTTCTCGTTCATTGCATACCATAGGAAGACCCGTTCCCACGATGATAACACCAATCAAACGATTGCTTCGTAGATCAATTCCTTCGCTGAAGATTCCACCCATAACGCACAAGCCGATTCTTGTTCTTGTGGGATTCTCTACAAAATCTTCTAGGAACTGCTCCTTCTCTTGTTCTGTCATGTTATTATGCTGTATATCCACATCTGCTTGAATCTCATCCCTTCGTTTTCTCTCTTCTACAATACCGGCTACTTCTTTTAACAATTGATAAGATGGAAAAAACACCATATAATTTCCGATCTTCCCATTTACCAAGTTCTGAATATAGGTTGCTATCTTTTCATATTCCTGTCTGTTTCTTCTTGTATATTTCGTACTCACATCGTTTCCAATGACTAGCAATCGACGCTCCTTATCAAATGGTGATGGTGCATAGATTGCATAATCCTCTTCAGATCCAGCTAATTGGTCTTTATAATATGCAATCGGTAGAAGTGTAGCAGAAAAGAAAATTGCACTTTTTCCTTTGGCTAAACAATTTGCCAGATTATGCGTCGGATTCATACATTGGAGTCTTACACGAAATCCTTCCATCTCGTCATAATCTGAATAGATTAGATAATGCTCATCTAATAATTCATGCATATTCATAAAATGGCGAATCTGAAGGTATAGTTCCAAACAACGATCTCGCCCTTCAAAGTTCTTCCATTCCACTAAAAACTCTTCATATTCCGCAACTAATCGCATAAGATGCAGAACTAAATCTCCGATATTCTCTACGACTTCACATTCTTCACAAGCCCTTTTTAATTTCAGAAGACTGGAATTACATGCATCAAGTCTCTTACTCATCTTCTTACTGTAACCCGACACAATCTTCTTCACATCTAGAAAATGCTGCTTAAAAAGTTGTGCACTATACATCTCTCTTGCTCGTTCCACTAGATTATGGGCTTCATCAACTAAAAAGATATAATCGTTTTTCGTTTCATTTGCAAAAAAACGACGAAGATAGACATTAGGATCAAACACATAATTGTAATCACAAATAACCGCATCGGACCAGTTTGTTACATCCAAGCACATCTCAAATGGACAAACCCGGTGTTTGGCCGCATAAGACAAGATTAACTCTCTTGTTATTGCATCTTCATGAGTGATTAAGTCGTAAACAGCATCATTTACTCGGTCATAGTGTCCTTCCGCACGCTCACATGCTCCTGGATTACAATCTGGTTTCTCTAGAATGCAGAATTTGTCTTTGGCTGTTATCGTGGTTACTTTCAATCTCATTCCCTTTAAAGAGAGCAAAGAAAAGGTATCCTGTGCTGCCGTTCGAGTAATTGTCTTCGCCGTCATATAGAAGATTTTATTACTAAAGCCTTCTCCCATTGCCTTAACTGCAGGATATACAGTAGAAATCGTCTTACCTACACCGGTAGGTGCTTCTATATAGAGCTTCTTATTACGTATGATTGTCCGATATACCCCCGTTACTAGCTCTCTTTGTCCTTCTCGATATGGGAATGGAAATTCCACTCCCTTAATGGAGGCATTCCGTTCTTCCCTCCAGGAACATTGCCATTGAAGCCATTTGGAAAATGCCGCTGTCAAATCAAGAAACCATTGTTCTAGATAAGAAAAAGTAAAATCTTCTTCGAAGTATTTCATCTGTTCTGTTTCGATATTACAATAGGACATTCGCACCTGAATTTGGTCCAATTGTTCTTGTCTTGCCACGATATAGGCATAACACATCGCTTGTGCCTTATGAACAGAAAATGCTTCTTTTAAGAAACTCAGATCCATATAGATTGCTTTGATTTCGTCAATGATTACAATATTCTTCTCTAATCCAGTCTCGTCGTCACATACGTTGGTATGAATGACACCATCTGCTCGTCCTTCTACGCATAGAGAATATTCTTCCTCTAATGTAAATGCTAGCGTTGTTATACTAAGTGGCACTTCTGCTTGATATTCACTTCCCATACGCTTTTGAATCTTTCGATGAATACGGCTTCCTTCCTGCATTGCGTCTGCATCTGCGTTCATCACCTGTGTGTTATCAATATTGCCACTTCTTAAAATGAACTCCACTAGATTCCGTACAGAGACTTTTATGACATGATCCACAATCTTGTACATTCTGCAATTCCTTTCCTTTTCTTTACTGCGTTATCTTTCATTATAGTACATTTGTTCGTAATACGCAATAATTCACAAATATGTGTTGTCACGAAAAAGCTTCAACTATAAAAAAAACTTCTACATCCCTGGTATTCAAAAAGCTTGTTTGCCTTCTTCCTACCAGGGTGTAAAAGTTGTTAATCCTCTGTACTAAAGATACATTGTATAGTCTTCATCATCATCGTCATAAAGACCATTTTGATATCCTCGAGTCCAATCTATATTCTTCGCTCTCTTCTGTTTTACTTGTGGTTTTGCCTGCTTTTCTGTCTTCTTGCTTTCTTGTTTCTTTTGCATGGCTTTTTTCTCACGCTCTAAACGTTTGATTGTTTCAAATTTATCTGGTTGTTGTTCTTTTTCTCGCGAACTTGTATCTTTCATTCTTTGGTCTCTGCTGCCGTAGCTTTTACCAGATCTACCTTCATTCTTATCAGAATCATAGTCACGGTCTTTGTTGTAACCACGATCTTTGTTGTAGCTATTATAGCTTCCGCCTCTTGTATCTCTACCGTCTCTGTTATCCCTGCCTCTGAATCCATTGTTGTCTCTCTGGTAATTACCAGATGATTCTCCATCCCGTTTGTATGGTCTTGCAGGTCTACCATCACGATTGTTGGAATCGCCTTGCTTGCTAAAGCCTCTTGATTCTTTGTTAAACGGTCTAGCTTCTTTGTTATATGGTCTTCCTTCCTTATTATACGGACGATTTTCACGGTTTCCATTATAAGATCTATTTTGGTCGCGATTATTATCATTATCTCGATTTACTCTAGGTCTATAATTATTATTTCTCGCCTCGTTGCTACGGTTTTCTCTTGGTCTGCTATCATTAGCATTGCTTGTAACCACTGAATGTTCTCCTCCTAAACTGTGAATGTTCAAAAAACAGGTATCGCTATTATACCGTTATAGTAGCATAATATACCGCTCTTAATTATTTTATGCCATTTTACAATAAAGTCAATATTTTTTTACTGTTTTTTGCAATAAACTCATTGAATTTTACTGGTTTTCTTAAAATAACACCTTGCAATTTCACATGCAATCTGATACATTCATAATAACGAGAAACATTAGCTTACTAATCGTTTATTTTTTAGATTTGCAATAGGAAATAAGTAACAGTAACTAACTGAACAGAAGTTACATTTCTTCTGTGACAATCTCTATTACAAAGAAATGAGGTATTTACATGAGCGACGAACGTCATGATGACAATTGCAATTGCGGTTGCAACGAAGAAGAACACGGAATGGTAACATTAACACTAGATGATGGTACCGAGATGGAATGTATCGTATTAACTATTTTCCCAGTTGGTGAAAATGATTACATTGCATTATTACCAGCAGATGAAGCAGAAACTGATGAAGAAAGCGAAGTATTCTTATATCGTTTCAAACAATTAGAAAATGATGAAATCGAGCTTCTTAACATTGAAGATGATGCAGAATATGAAGCAGTTGCGGATGCTTTTGATCAATTTTTAGATGATGAAGAATTCCAAGATATGCTTGATGAAGATGAAGACGAAGAATAATTGACAAAAAGGTTTCAATACAATTACTTGTATTGAAACCTTTTTTTGTTCGATCATTCGTTCCTAGATATAGAAACCAATAGGATACTTATTTGACTAATGCATCATCTGAGATTTTTTTTATGCTGGCAATATCATCATAGACATAGTAGAACACGTATGCATCCTTTACAAATACCTGCCCACCCTTTACTTTCTCATATTGTTCTGGCAGATTTTGTTTCCACTCTTTCTCCTGGTTCTTTCGAAATTCATCAAAAGCTAATTTGACTGTATTTACATCTTTTTCTTCTTTGACTTTGGCAATAATAATTCGATCTGCACTGTCATTCATCGGATTTTCGTAATAGATTGCCTCTTCTAATATAGAAGGATTAAGTGACATCTTCTCTACCATTGCCGCTCCTTCCTCACTAAGTAAGTCAACCTCATTCCAACTCAATTCTTCCTTAGAACCCAACCCTTTGTCCTTTGCGATCTGTTCTCCAATAGAATCAATCAAGTCTTGGGTCTTAACTGACCCTTTCTTACTTTTACTCCCACAACCAATTAAACTTGCGAGAAGCAGCACAATAACTAATATGGAAACTACCTTTTTCATTGGTTCCTCCTTACGATTCGTTTTAGAAGTAGTTTATCCAACATTTTCAATTTTATCCATATGGTTTATATGTTGTTTCCTTAATCTATCTTACTTATTCCTTCCTTTATTCCTTTGCTTCTTTCTTTTCTTCATTCCTTCATTCCTTTTCTTTATTAGCACTTTCGTTAGAACATGTTAGGTTCGTTCGTTCTTGTAGAATTCGAAACATCTGCCGATGCATCTCCTTCTTTTCCTCCTCCGATAACGCTTGAAACTTTCGGATGGAACCGTTTTTTTCATAAATATAATTTTCAAACTTAATCTTTTCCATATTATTCTTCCTCCCTCTTTCTTGTTTGCGAAACTTGTATTCCGGTACTCACCTCTAGCATCTTACTTTTATTAATACATAACGCAAACTTCGCACATCGAAAACGTTTATTAGAATTTAACAACCACATACTCTTCAAAACATTCAAGTGTGAAAATCGCGTATATTAATCATATTATGAACGAACAAACGGCAACAGTAGCACAACAAAACCCCTCATAAAAGTTTATTGATGAATAAGCAAGAATATTTATTCTTATAAAACTTTCTGGTTCTTGTGCAACGTAGTAAATATCGTATACCAGTATGGAAGCATTTGTTTCACAGTATTAGCATAATGGCCAAATAGTATGGAATACGGATATAGTAATCCTTTTGATTTTGAGACTATATCAATGAATATTGCAGCACTATATATCCGTGTCAGTACGGAAGAACAAACGGATTACTCTCCTGATGCACAGAAGCGATTGCTTCTTAATTATGCCAAGACCAATGATTACCATGTCCCAGAAGAATTCATATTTATCGATGAGGGAATATCGGGAAGGCGTGCAGATAAACGACCTGCTTTTATGCAAATGATTCGAATGGCAAAAAAGAAACCCCATCCCTTTGACGCAATTCTTGTTCATAAGTTCGACCGCTTCAGTCGCTCAAGAGAAGACAGTATTCTTTATAAATCTATTCTTAAAAGAGAATGTGGCATTCGTGTGATCAGTATTACCGAACATCTAGAAGATGATAAATTTTCCATTATTCTAGAAGCTATTCTAGAAGCCATGGCAGAGTACTATTCCCTTAATCTATCTGATGAAGTACTAAAGGGTATGACAGAGAAAGCCATTCGTGGTGGATATCAAGCGGCCCCCCCTCTTGGCTACTATATTCCACATGCTAAAGAGATTCCACGTATTTCCCAAGAGGAAGCCACTCTTGTACGGCAGATCTTTCATCGATTTGTTATTGACCACCGCTCCCCATATGAAATCGCACGTGAACTGAATGCCTATGGTTATCGAACGAAGCGTGGAAATCCTTTTGAGAAACGTACCATTTCCTATATCCTGTCCAATCCTTTCTATGCAGGGTATATACGCTTTCAGTTAAAGAAAGCCCCCTCTTCTGCAATTCTAACGCAAGGTGTTCATGAACCTTTAATCACCAAAGAACTTTACGATGCTGCTGCCAAGATGCAAGACTTAACGAAACAAGAACCAAGGAAACATGCACCAGGAAGCAAACATTGGCTATCCGGATTGGTAAAATGCAGCAATTGCGGAAGTTCTCTTCTTGTATATAAACGAGTACTTGAAAGGAGAGGGAAAACATATTATAATCTACAATGCTGCGGTTATCAGAAAGGACGATGTCTACAGTCCCATCAACTCAGCTTACAGAAGATGTTATCCACATTGCATGACTCTTTGCTTGAAGTTTATCCACAAACTTCTATGTTTTACCAGTTATCTATGCACACCATACACACCCATTCTAAAAATCTCCCTTCTACAGAAGATCTTATACATAAATTAAGTACCCGATTACAGCGCGCAAAAGATGCTTATCTAAATGGTATAGACACTTTGGCTGATTACTCACAAACGAAGAAAGAACTAACCAAACAGATGGAACAACTTAGGAAGGAGCCAAAGGAAACTCTTGCTTATACGAATGAACCCGAAAAAACTCCTTCTTTCCCTTCCCTTGCTTCTCTCCTTTTGTCAGAGCAAGTATTGGATTCTGATAAGAGACAGATTCTAACAACCTTACTCCATCATATGGAATATGACAAAGAAACTGCAACCATCCGTTTCTATTATTACCTCCCTTTTTGCAATAAGGATGACCCAATGGGGCTCTAAATCTCTTGGTGACCAAGGGTATACAGCAATTGAAATCCTTCGTAATTTCTATGGTCAAAACATGTTTATTAATACAGCAGACGAAATCGCTGGTGTGCCTTCTTCTTGGCCTGGATACGATCTTACGATTGGAAGCAGCGGGGCAAAAGTCCGTCAGATGCAGGAACAATTGAATGTCATATCCAACAACTATCCTTTGATTCCTAAGATCAATGCTGATGGCGCATTTGGTTCACGTACCCAAGAAGCCGTTCGCCAGTTCCAACAAATTTTTGATTTGCCTGCATCTGGTGTTGTAGACTTCCCTACCTGGTATCGGATTTCTCAGATCTATGTTGCCGTATCAAGAATTGCTGAATTGGTATAAATTTTCATCAAACTATGTCCTGTATTACATGAGATAAGCGAATGCTTTGCAAAGTAAAGAAAGTTATACTAGGAAAGTCGGAGGACTTTCCTAGTATGTTAAAAAGACAATCTTTCGTGTTGGTATCCCAAGTAGGTATAATCAATGACCCACTTGGGGATATCTCCACATAAGATTGTCTTTTCCTTTACGACATTCTACTTCACTGTAACTTTCGTCGTATAACGATATTTCGTACCATTTTCAAAAGTAACGGTAACGGTGATTGTTGCCTTACCAGCTTTCTTTCCTACCACTTTACCATTTTTATTCACTGTGGCAACTTTCTTATTGTTTGATTGATAAGATACCGTTGCTACTGCTGTTTCTTCTCCATATTGCTCCGTTGCAGAAGCTTGGAAAGAAGGTACTAATGCAATCGTATCAGGAAGATTAACTTGAATCGTCGTACTCTTTCCTTTTGCTATGGTTGCTTTTTTCTTCGACAGACTAATCTGTTGTTTTAATGTAACTTTAACTTCAGTAGAGGCTTTATTCGTAAGAATCACATACGTATCTTTTGTTTTAAGATTTGTATTAATCATTCCATCTTCATCTACAATATAACGTACTTTTGCATTGCTTTCGAATTTACCTGTTTCCTCATTAAATCGGTACACATACACTGCGTCTCCTGAATTAAGTCCCAATTGCGACTTCACATTCACACGGAGTACACTTCCACTTGGAAGTGTTGCTTTCTCATCAAAAGAAATCACATATCCAGTCGTATTGTTCTTATCTTCTTCCAAAGTTTTTTGAACAGAAGCATTACCCTTTGCATCACTTCCTGAAACAACAAGATTTAATGTTTCAAGGTAATCATTTGATTTTAACATCTGGTCTCCATTAAGATTCCATGCATACCATGTAGTACCAGTCTCATCAACTACCTTAATTTCTAATGCTTTCTTCGTGTTCTTTAACACTTTCAATACTTCTGCTGTTGCAACAAGGTCTTTTACAATAACGTCATCATTTTCTTGCAAATATGCTTTATCTAAAATGATTTTTGTTGTAGCACCCAGTACATTCTGCGCTTCTAATTCTTGTCTTAACTTCGTTGCATTCGCAACTGGCAAAGAAAGCTCTACAGGTTGTCCCTGATTCGTAATTGCTTCTTTCAACATCTGTTGATTAAGGGTAATTGTTGTAACAACATTGGTATCTACTACTTTGGTATCCATTGTTGCATTCACATCACGGCCTGCCTGAATCGTTTCTTCTGTCGATAGCGGTTGCTGATCTTCGTTTGTTTCCTGTCCACTTGGATTACTTGGAATCGTGATAATTACATCTCCGCTACCACCTGAGCCGTTTCCACCGGAACCGCCATTCGATCCACCACCACTTACCACATCATTACTACTGTTTGGATCTACTACATATAGGAAGAACGTTGCTTCTTTCCCCTCGTATGTAACCGTTAATTTCTTCGTACCTGCTGTTGTGGAATCAAAACCAGTTATCGTAAATAAACTGGTATCAATGATGTCAGCCTCGGAACGGTCGTTATAGAATGCCGTTATTTCCAAACCATCAATAACAAATTCTTCACCTAATTTGTAACCAGATTTTGATGGATTCTTCTTCACACAGATTCCAACTATCTCTTTTACCATAGGAACATCTACTACTGTAATTGAAAATGTAGCTGCCATTCCCGCAACCGTTATTACAACATTTTGTTGGCCGAGAATAGAACTATCAAATCCTGTTGTAGTAATTTCTGACAGATCAGAGGTTGTTCTCTCTGAACCATCTGCGTAATGAATGGTCACTGCAATTCCAGCCAGATTAAGAGTATCTCCTAACTGATAGATTGTTTTGTCAGGAAGTGTTGTTAATTCAATGGAACCTTCATTACCTTCTGTAAAAATTGCTGTTACCGATTTGTTTTCCATTACATTGGTATCGGTACGAGATGCAGTTGTTACATCATCACTCCATTTGACGAAGATACTACTTCCAGACGCAACTGCACGGACTTCTGAACCACTGGTACCTTTACCAACAACCTGAACGGCTTCTCCTTCAATATATCCACCTTCACTGGCTGTATACGTTAAGGTAACCGTCTCTCTTTCAAATTCTGCTGTTACAGCAAGATCATTTACCACATTCGTATCCTGTCTTGTTGCAGTTGTTACTCCATCACTCCATTGCCTAAATACATAACCGTAGTTTGGTACTGCCTTTACTGATGTTGCATTCGTTCCAATTCTTACATCCTGTGATAATGTACCTTCAATGGTACCACCTTCTGAAGCGGTATAGGATACTTTTGCATAGTACTCGTCATGAATCTCCTCTTTCGTTAATTCACGGTTATAGACTTTGAAGTTATCATAATAGCCTTTGTAATAACCATCTCCAGAATAAAATGATTTTCCTAGATAAGCTGCTACACTGCTATCAAAATCCAAAATATTTGTAGTAATATCATTAACCGTAGATTTTAATGCACCATCAATGTATAAGCTCATTACATTCTTGTTTACAACAAGTTTCACATTATGCCATACATCCTGAATAGTAGATGGCATTGTTGCCTTCAATGTTTGCTCACCACTCCAGCTGCCTTTTGTAATCGCATACTGATACGTATCGGAAGTTGTTTTCAAGAACAGATATTTATCACTGTTCTTTCCAATACCAAATGTAAAATATCCAGAAGAAGCACTTGTCTCTGCTTTCACATCAAAAGATACAGAGAACTTGTTTCTACCATCAAAGAAGCCTGTTGGTAAAGCTGCATAGGTATCTGTTGTACCATCTAGGTAAAGGACTTGTCCTTTCTCTGCATCTGTAACATACGTTGCATTACCGAATAGCTCTCCATCACGTGAATTGCCTGATTGATCTGCAATGTTCGTACCAGACAATGTTTCATTGAAGTCATAAGAAATTACTGGTTCAATAACTTCTGCTTCTGTATTTTCTTTTGCTCGTAAATCCCATTTCTCCATTAATGTATCATATTCCGCTCTGGTAATATTCATAACCGTTCCATGACGCATAGTAGATGGGAAAGAATATTCATCTGTTGTTAATTTAGTAAAGGAACCGCTTGCTAAATCTGTAGTAACCAATGGATAATATCCACCACCGCCAAAGTTATCAAGAAGCAGACACCATCTATTCTCTCCGTTAAACTTAAAGCAAGTACCACCTTCTACATACTGGTTTTCCTTTAATACATCCGCTGATACTCTTGTCCATGTTCCTAACATAGAATCACTTTTCTCAACAATCGTGTATTTACCACCAGTTGTTACTCCATCTTCTGGTGTACTATCCTCATTCTTGTAGAAACGGTAATACGTAAGAGAACCGTCTCCATTCTCAACGGAGATAACAGAAGCATCAATAGCACTTAAAGTTTCTCCTGATTGTCCCTTTAATTCTATCCATAATTCTGGTTCTGTGAAAGTATAGAAATCTCTTGTCTTACAATAATATACACGTTGTTTGCTATAACTATCATCACTGGTTTTTGAAGACCAGAACACCACATATTCCCCTGTCTTCTTATCGTAGAAGATTTCAGGTGCCCAAGTACAGCCAGCATTGTCTGCTGCAATCTTCGTAAGTCTTGGTTCAGACCAATTAACCAAATCTTCTGACTCCCAGATCATGATGGATTGGCTACCATTTACTTGGCTGTCTGTCCATACATTTCCTGACTCTCCACCAGAACGTCCATTGATCTTAAGATCTGTAGCGATCAGATAGAATTTGTCTCCTTCTGCTGAACGAATGATAAATGGATCTCTCACACCACATTCACCCAATGTAGAGGTAAGTACAGGTGCCCCTTCATTCAGGTCTACCCAATCCAAACCATTTTCACTGGTAGCAAAATAGATTTGCTCTCCATTGGTTAAGCCCTCTCCCTTAAAATATGCAAACAGATATGCCGCATTATCTGCTGTTGTATAAGAGGATTTCGCTTTCACAGTTGTAGCAAATTCCTTTGTGTCTGTCTCTCCATCTAAACTAAGGTTCGCTGTTAATGTAACATTCGTGTCTGTGTCTTGACGGGTAACAACACCTGCTGGTATTGCATCGTAGCCATCTTGTGCAATCTCTTCTGTTGAAACTACAGATGGATTAGAGCTTGTCCAAGTAACCGTTACTCCATAAGAATTCTTAGTTGGTAATGTAATATTGCCTGTAATACCATCTGTTATAGGAAGATTCAAGCTGTCCTTTACTGCTGCGATCTTCTCTGCTGCTGACATTTCCTTTTCCACTGTAACGGTAAATGGTACTTCTTTCTCCACGCCTCCAATAGCGATTGTGGCTGTTAACGTTGCTACTACATCACCTTCTTCAAAAGAAGGTTTCGTAATCACACCATCTGTAGTAATTACATTCTCATCCGTTGTTGCCCACGAAATGGTCGCACTGTTGGAACCTGTCGTTGGTAACGTCACATCTTGGTCAAGTGTTACGGTATGTGTTTGAAAATCTGCTCCAATTGAATCACAGATTTCTGCTGCCACAAGATCAAATTGTTCCTGTACATATGTATTTGCTACTTCCTCTGTAGATAATACACTACTATAGAATTTGATATCACGTAAGCTACCAATGAAATCATAGTAGTTTGAACTTGGCATTCCAGCACCAATATTTACAAAAGACAGTTCGCCTAGTGCACTTACAGAAGCTGCTGATGTAACAGAACAAACAAATACACCATCTTTGTAATAACTAATCTTCGTACTGTTACTTCCAGAAGATACATCTTCTAAGGTAATCGTAATTTGATACCAACCACTTGTTGGTGAATTCACATTATTTGCAGTGTTATATTGGATACCAGTAACTTCACTTCCAACATAAAAGCTAGATCTTGCTAAGCCCCAGTTAAATGGGGTAAACCCAAAGAAATACGTATCTGAAGCACCAAATGTAAATACCGATGTCTTATTATTACCAGATGCCCCATTCTTCACCCAAGCAGATATGGTCAATGCATTGGAATCCTGCATTTTCGTTAAAATTCCAGAATCTAATGATACATAATTCTGACGTACACTACTTGTGGAATTGGATAACTTGATTCCACCTTCCGAATCATAGGTTGCATTACCAACAATGGTACCATCATACCCATTACCACTATAATCTTTCGTATCTCCACGGAATGGATAATAAGCAAATACGGTTGCGGTATCTGCTTTCGCAATTGTAACCCCATAGCCAAATGGATTCGTAGGAAGAATTAATGTCAATACCAAAAGCAATGCAATCATACGTCTTACATTCTTTTTTTTCATAAAAATTCTACACTCCTTTTTTTGCGGGTGTGATCCCCCATGACCACACCCGTTTCACTTACTAACACAAGCTTTGTACACCGTAAATTGTCTATGAGTAGGTGATTACTTTTACAACTTTTGTACCGGTATGTGTGATCCAAGCGAGAGCGCGTTTTCCGACGAATATAGTAATGATCTACTCAGTAAAAACATTTAAGTGCAAAGGTTGTGTTACTTAACTGTTATTGTTTTCTTGAATGTCTTGCTCTTTCCATTTTCTAATTTGACTGTGACTGTAATTGTTGCTTTTCCTTTCTTCTTTGCTACAACTTTTCCGTTTTTATTAACAGAAGCAACAGATGAATTGCTAGAACGATACGTTACCATAG
Source organism: Anaerosporobacter faecicola (assembly GCF_012070565.1). Classification (GTDB taxonomy): domain Bacteria; phylum Bacillota; class Clostridia; order Lachnospirales; family Lachnospiraceae; genus Anaerosporobacter; species Anaerosporobacter faecicola. Next base: position 17,348 of record NZ_JAAQRO010000032.1, on the reverse strand, counting down.
CAAGCATCGTTTCTTCTCCATATAACGATGTATACTTCGCACTGTAATTTGGTACAGCTACGATTATTTCTGGTAAAGTAGGTGCAACATAAATCGTCTTACCTTTCTTCACCGTTTGTTTCTTCGTTGAGCCTTTGATCTGGCCTAACAAAGTTGTTTTAACAGAAGAATCGGCTTGTTTTTCAAGGATAACAAGTTGATCGGCATATTTGGTGTTCATGCTGATACAACCATCTGCCTCCACCGTATATTTCACTTTTACCATACTTTCTAACTTGCCAGTTTCTTCGTTATAGTGATATACATATAATTTCGTTCCTGCTTTGTAACCCAACTGGGATTTTACATTGATCTTTAATACCGTACCACTTGGTAATTGATCTGTTTCTTTTGCTGTTACTACATAGCCATTGGTATTGTTCTTATCCTTGTAGACTAAAGTATCTATTTCTTTCTTGCTTTCTGAATCATTTACTTCAATTGCAAGGTTCTTATTCGTTACTACATCTTTAGAAGCCTTCATCTGTTTTCCACTGAAGATCCATGAATACCAGATTTGATTTGATTCATCTACGATATTCAACTGCATTGTCTTTTCTGTTTCTTGCAATGCTCCTATGATTCCCTTATCAACAATGATACCTTGAATTGCTGTACCCTCTGCTCCAGGCATACATGTTTGATCAATGGAAATGTTGGAATAGATACTGGTTACTTCTTCTGATTTAATACTGGTAAGAATACTTTGGCTTGCTGGAATCTGTATATTCAATTCCGTATTAATATTGTTGGTCTTATTATAGTTCGCTGCATCACGAACAACATCTTTATTCACATTAATTGCTACAAGTAACATTCCATTGCTAATCTGCGTCTTCATAGTTGCAGGAACAACACTGTGATCGGTAGTACCTGTTTCATCTTGGTTTGTAATAACCCCTGGTGTAACAGGACTTGATTCACCAGCATCAGAACTTGCTGTTTGATTACCACTTACTTCGACAAAGAAGGTAGCCGTCTTTCCTTCATATGTAATGGTTACTAATTGGAATCCATTAACGCCTGAATTGAATCCTGTAAAGGAAAGCAAGGAAAGATCTGTGATCTCCGTTTGTGACCCATCATCGTAGGTAGCAACTACAACTAGTCCATTGGTATCCAAAGATTCTCCAGCTTCATAAGAAACCTTGTTCGGTTGTTCAATAATCTGAATTCCGGATAAACGAGCTCCTGTTGAGAAATCTGTAACCGTTACTTGGAAGGTTGTTGAACAACCTCGGTATGTTACTGTTACATCCTGTATACCAACTTTCGTCTTGTCATATCCCGTGAATTCCATAACTCGACTGTCACTAATATCTAAGGTTTCTCCACTATCAAATCCTGCCTGTACGACCAAACCATTGGTATTCAGCTCATCACCAACTCCATAAATCGTCTTATTAGGCATTGTAAGAACGGTAAGAGAAACTGGATCAAGTAATGTTAATCCAGAAACAACATTAATCGTAAAGTAAGAAGTAAATCCGCGATACTTAATGGTTATATTTTGTTCCCCAATCTGATCCTGTGCAATGGCTGTTGGTGTGAATAGACCTGGATCAGAGAAATCCTCTGCTGTTCCATCTTCATAATTTACCGTAACAACAATACCAGACAAGTCAACAATGGATTCACTTGTTGCATAATCAACACGAGTAGGTGCTGTCTTTACTTCGATTCCTGTAATCGTCTTATTAAATGGTACACCATAGATGGAACCAATAGCATCAATACCATCTAATGTAAATGTACCACTCTCCACAACTACTTTCAGTATATGTTCACCGTCTGTAAGTCCTCTCAAAAAGTAAGAACAATCTCGATTTCCTGTAGCAGGGATTGCTGCATCATCATCCACTAACTCACCATCAACATATACATCAATGGTACTTGCACTTGTTGCACCAAATAGATTGAATCCAGTTCCTGTGAAATGGCTCGTAAAGGTAGTTGATTCTTGTGAATCATGTACTTTGAATTTTACGATACTTACGCATCCAGCGGCTTGTTCAATCTTAATCGTATGTTGCGTATTTTCTAGGTTGGAGATACTATATACCACACCAGTGGAATTTAAAGTAACATTTTCTTTTAATTCTCCATCGATATAGACATTAACATTCGTAGAAGCATTTTGTGCTTTTGCATAATAGTCAATTCCTGTTCCTGCAAATGTTAATTCTGCATAAGATCCAGTTGTACTAGAATACGTGTCATCATAATATCCCCATGAACTTCCATCTGGTTTATAATAATAGATCTTATTCAAATCTCCTGGATTCGTTGCATAAGTATTACATAGAATCACACCTGATTCGGAGCCTGCCATTAATGTTCTGTTATAATGTGCGTATCCAGATTGTTGGAATGTCCAACCTGTTTCACTGAATTCTATAGAATCACTTGCATCATCAATCTTCTCAGAATATGGCGCATATCCATCAACTGGTTCAACAATCAAGTTATCATAATACGTGTTATAATAACCACTTAATATACTTAAACGACCACATAGGTTAGGGCTTGAAGTATCCGTATACGTAACTACTTCCACACCATCTACATATGCAGTAATTACATTTTCTTTTCCTTCTATTGCAAGGTTATGCCAGATTGAGCTATCAAATCCATCAATAATGCCTTGTTGTACAACCGTTGCACTGTCTGTTAATTTCCATGTACCATCATGATAGATACGAATTCCATATGCAGAAGAATCACTTCCACTTGAAGATTCGTTTTGACGAATACCAATGCCAGCAAAATTATTGTCGCTTCCTGATGTATCAATCTTCACATCAAGGGACGCTTTGTAGTTTGCCCACCTCTGGTCTCCCAGCCAAGTGTTTGGTGTATAGGTTGTTCTTGTACTTCCACCCCATACATTCCATTCAGCCGGAATGATATCTTTGGAAATTACCTGCGTCAACACATGGTTCGCTGTATTGTCTGCATCCGATTGCACTTCAAACGCACCTCTTTGGTCAGCAGTATAACGTGGTGTTCCTGCTCTTCTCTCCAAATAAGTCATTCCGTTCTCATCAACTGAATATTCGGAATATTCAAAATCATCCGTATAAGGAAGTGCTAAGATATCATTTGAAGCACTTGACTCATTTTGTCCAGTAACGTAAGAAGTTCCTTTGTCTAATAAAGTTGTAACTGTTACCATAGAATATGGTTTTACTGTAATATTGTAATAGCTAATTCCATTACTTGAGGAAACGGTTGGTGTTATGGTGTCGATCTTTTGTAACCAGTTCGCATCATATTCTTCTCCATCATCTGGTCCTCTTGTTTCCCATACATTTAGTTGATTTTTGAACGTATCCAGATTCTTTGCTTGAACCTGATATACTCTTTCATTGGCAGTATTATTGGCAAAAATCATGGAGTAATCATCGGTATCTGGATCCTTGATGGTTAGATAATGGTTTGTTCCTGTATCTGCCTTAACACCACCATCATTATAGGTTCCATCTCCGTAACAAGCACCTTCAATGTAGTGCCAATTTGTTTCAGAGAATAAGGTAAAATGTTGTACAACTTGTAATCCACCATCTGCCTCATAATATCCAGACCAAGGATAGAATGCACCGATCAATTGTTTTGGACTATATGCGCTACCTTGATAGAAACCAGCAATGGCAGGTTGGAATTCCCATCTTGTCATCTTGGCACTATAGGTTGTTCCTGCATATTGATATGCACATATGTAACGGGTTGCAAGATCAATCATACCAACTGTTCCACCAACTCCACCGTACTCTGGCTGTGCATTGATTCTTTCTTTGGCATTGATCATAGGCGCAACACCTTCACTGTACCATACTTCTTTTCCATACTCTTCATTCAAAGTTGTTAAAGAGGCATTACCACGAATCTGATAATGGTCACCAATAACATCGATTAGATCCATTAATTCAGGATCTGCTAACATTGCTTTTGCAATTGCTTCACTACCACAGTGTGAATCGGAAGCAACGATTTTAATTTGGCTGTAATCATAACGACCTTCTGTCTCCGCATTTAGTCTTTGTGCACAGTATTTGATCCAAGCAAAGTTATCACTAACTGATACAGAACCACTTCCTGCATTATTTTCATTCTGTCCTGGACTTAAGTAGGATAACTTGATTCCAAATTCATCATATGCTGCATCAATCGTTTCCTTGTACCATTTGTATCTTGCTTCAAATCCACCATCCCAAGTCCAAGATGGTTCACCCCAACGAAGTGCTTCAATGGTGATGTCTGGATTAATTGTCAGAGCATCCGCTGCAAATACCCAGCCTGCTCCTCTTCGAACATTTGCTTCTTCATCTTCGCTACGCATTGTTGCTGGTTCTGTACCAGAGGAAGAGTTTACGTCTCCACCAAGCTCTACTTTCACGTGGCTTAAACCAGCTCCTGTTTCCGTATTGAAAAGCATATTCATCATTTCCCAATATTCTGTTGGGTTTTCTTCTTTGTAATCAATTAATAAGTTGGATGTATTGTTACAAGTAACTGCTCCAAAACCTTGGAACTTATTCACAACATCTCCATTATTATCAACATCTACGTCATTCCCATCAACTACGATCTGTGTACGTGTAGTTGTTAATCCTGCACGAGCTGCTTCAATGGCTATTACTGCATCAGCAATCTGCGTACGAGTTGGTGTAGCTGCGGTATATACCGATTGAATTTCGCTACTTTGAATCAATTCTTTATATGTAGTAAATGCAGCATCTACTGTATAGAGTCCTGTATCCAATGGCTCTTCTACATAATTAATCAAAGTTGTTTTATCTGCTAAAGCAAGTCCATCAATTGCATACTGCACCATCGTTATGGCATCGGTTACATCTTGCGCAGACTCCACTACTTTAATTAAATCTTTTCCAGATTCTACTGCTGTTCGTAATTTTGTTTCTGTTTCTTCAGAATAGATTCCTGAATTAATCTTATCATTCGCTTCTGCTAACTTACTATCCCAAGCTGAAGTATCAATACTTGAATCAGCTTCAATCTTCTCAATCGCGATATAGGTTAAAGCGGCGTCATCACCAGAAGAACCTTTTGTTAATGTTACAGTGGCTGTACCTGCTGCATCCATAACAAATTCTCCTGATACATATCCTTGTACCTGACTAGAGCTTACCGTACAGGATCCAATGCTTGTACTATTAACTGTAACATTACTTGTTCTAGGACCAGACCACCATTCATAATGTCCTGTGGTAATCTGATATGTTCCTTCCTCAAGATCAAAGATGTATCCTAATTTATTACCAGAACTGCTATTACCATAATATCCAGTTGCATTCAACTGGCTTAGGTAACTTGCTGCTAAAGTCGTATTCGCACCTTTGCTTCCAGCAGATGTGGTTGTATATCCCCAAGTTCCATCTGAATTCTGATCAGCAACGGTATTCTTTAGATTGACTCCATCTAAAGCTTTTATCTCATTGTATACGGTTGGCGTTACACTTTTTAACACGGAACCGCAGTCAACAAAGTAAACAAGTTTTGTGGAATATACCACTACATTTGCCGTTATTTCATAATTCTCTACCTCAGGTAAAATCCCCTTTAACACAACGGCACTTCCAACGTAAGAAGCATTGCCCGATTTCACAGACCAAGTAACTGGCGTTGTAAAGGCATCTCCTCCATTGACACTTACTGATATATTAGAAGGCATAGAACTTAATTTTGACTTCTTCATATAAGCAGGTAGTGTACTTTTTACTTCTACTGACTCAATCGTCCCCTCATAGGCTGCTGCTTTGCTTTCCGTGTTCGTTGGAATCATCAGCTGCCCCATAACCATTGATATGGATAATACGATTGACAATAGTAATTTACTACGTTTGTTAAATACTTTTCGTATTTTCATAACAAATCTCCTTTCCCACATTGATCAATGTTTCTCAATTCCAGTATAGCAATGAGGGGTACGGATAAAAATGTAATAAAATACAAAGATTATATATTTTTACTAATTATCTTATAATATATTTGGTTTATTTGTAAGAAATATATACTTTTTATAAAAAATACTATATTTTCTTATACTTTTTATTAATTTTCCTTATTTACGAAAGTTTTTTTCGTGTTTTTGCTTAAAGCGTTTTGTATTTATTTACAGTTCTTTATGTAATTTTTCTATTAGAACTTAAGTATCTAACCATGCTATAAAATTAATGACTACGATTAATTACGCCCAACTACCAATTTCTTAATTTGTTTCCCTGTTGATGTATGATGCCTAAGAACGGGTGTGAAACATCTCAACATTACTTCTTGTTTACATGTTTCATGACATCATACAACAACTTGGGAAGCATGACCTCGCTTATGTATTGGCATTGCATAAGTTAAATTCTATCTACGGTCTACCGTATCGAATTCATACCCCTCTTCCTTCATTGTCTGAATAATAATATCCAAAGCCTGTACAGTGAGGGCATTAATGGAAGAATCATGCATTAAGATTATAGGCTTTTGATATTTCTTAAAGTCCTTTAAAACATTTCTAGTAATGGAAGCACGGGATGGATTTCCCACGGAATCCTCTGCTGATACCTGCCAGTCATAATAGTTAAATCCCCTTCGGTTCATTTCATCAATTACCTTTTCCCGCATTCCTTTCATATAACAGTTATAACTTCCACCTGGAAACCGAAAGATAGTAGGCTGCATTCCCGTTACTTCATAGATTTTTTTATATGCAAGATAGAAGTCTTCCAGATACGCTTTCACCGAAGAATAGATCTGCCTATAATTATGGGAATACGTATGAATTCCAATGGTATGCCCCTCTTTGATCATCTCTTGTATAAGTTCATACTGATCTGGTGTAATTGTCTCCGCGATCATAAAAAAAGTAGCTTTTATATTATGTTTTCGTAGGATTTCAAGTACTTTTATGGTATTTTCACTTGGTCCATCATCAAACGTAAGATAAGCTACTTTCTTTTTATTCTGTATTGCATTCTGAATTGGGTAGGACATCATATATTTACGAAAACCTAAGACATCTTCATCTACAGTTGCCAAGGGAATCTTCGCCTGCTTTTTCACATACATGTCTGGATATAATTCCATGTAATCCTCACTCTGTGCTATTTTGTTACTTGCATCTTTTGTTGTTTCCTTGGTTTTTTTCTTTGTCGTTTCCTTTGTCTCTTCTTTGATTGTCTCTTCTTTGATTGTTTCTTCTTTACCAGAATTCGTTTGCTTTTCCTGTTTTGCAAACTCCTCTTTATCCGTTACAATCGATTCTTCCATTTCCGTGGTACGCTCTATTGCAGTATCTTCTGTTGTTTCCTGCTGCATCGTCGGTTCGAATAGCTCTCCACGACACATCTTCCCCATAATGATCAACAGAATGATAACTAAGACAAAGATCACTTTCTTCTCCATTCTCTTTTCTTTCCTTCGTATTACTTAGTTTTATTGTATGCAGAAAGAAGAGCTATCATGTGTCGAATTCTCTTATGCTTTGGATAGGGATTTTCGATAAAATAACAGGATTCCACCAATTGCATACAGCATATAGAGGTATGGTGCCGCTTTAAAACTTGTACCTATCACAATCTCTCGATATAGAAAATCCCATGGAAGCAAGCCAAGCCAGCAATCCAAATGATTTTCTCCCAATAAACGAACGCAAGGTAATAAAACCACCACACCAAACAATTTCAAGAATACCATTCCCTGAATCTTATTCTTCGCTACTGCTCCAACAAGCCAAAGCATAAGCATGCTAAGCAGGGCATTATATACCAACAATACAGGGTTGGCATGAATGCCTAATCCAAACCATAATATCATGGTTTCTACCATACCTAACAACAAAACTACGCCCATACGAAAGCAATAATATCCAGTTAGTGTAAATGGTGTCACAGCAAAGTAGGATAAGATATGTTCATCTTTTTCTTCTAAGATACGTAAACCAAATATGGCACCTGGCATCAAGCCTGCCATTGCTATGAACATATACTGCAATGCCGGCAGATACTCCTTGATCAATGGAACAAACTCCCTAACCAGAAAATAAAATGTTAGCATAATAAATGGCATTGCAAAGACCGCCCAAACCATGGGATCTTTCTTGACACACCGTACATCATTTTGAAATATAGCCCGTAACATTTCTCTCCCCCCTAAACAAATAATCGCTTCTCAATCACGTGTTTCGTTCCTACATAAGTACCAACGCACCAGATTACCAGTTCCAAACAGAAAAATAGATTCTCACCCATCGTTAACACCTTGATATTACTGGTCAATTGAAATCCATCCTGTATAAGCACACGGAAAAGAGCGAACGTTGGAATCCACTTGAGAAGAAGTTGATCTGGAAAATAACACCCAAGTACAATAGGAAGTACTCCAATTACGGTGGCACCTATGAATAAAGCAATAAAATGATTCAAACTTTTAGAAAATGTACTTAGAATCATACCAATCATCGTAAATAGTAACGCAGTTAATAAGATCGCAAGCTCTTTCCACAAACGAATCGGGATTTTTCCTGCTACCAGGATACAATTTGCCGTAATAGCTGTAATGAGTAACAAGGAGAAACATTTCCCAAGGATATAACCTCCACTTCCAATAGGGGAAACGCCGATACCTTTTGGTATACTGTTATTCTTCTCTAATAATAAAATTCCTCCCACGAAAATCATTCCTAAGAATGTTGGGTCCGACAAGATTAATAGAATTGCCACCGTTTCCTTCCAACCATCTGGTACATAGCCTAATGCAAAGATATAAATTAGATTTACAATAATATAGACTGGATACATTCCATTCTTTACCTGCATCCGAATCTCATGTTCGCACCATTTTAAAACACCTTTTATACGCATGTTCATTTTCCTTTCTAATTTATGATATAAAAATCAACACCATCTACTCTTTCATGCAAGTACCATGTGAAATGTCCTTTTGTCCCTGCATCGTATTATGTGAAGTTATAATAGGATCTTCCCCGTTACAATTGTAAAGATTTCCTCCAACGTTGGGCATATGGTGTCGATGTGAAGCACGGGATTCTTGATCTGTGTAAGAAAATCCATATTTTGTCCTATCTCGGCTAATGGATATTCCCTCTCTTCCAGCTTCGTCTTAACGCGTATCCGACTCGCTCCATACTGCAAGCGCAATTCTTCCGGCTTCCCGATTTCCTTGATCGTCCCATCAACCACAAATGCCACCCTATCACAGATCTGATCCGCAAATGTCATATTATGCGTTGTGACGATAACCGTAACCCCTTCCATCTTTAACTTGCGTATCTTATCTTGAATTACTTTCGTATTGTTTGGATCAAGACCCGAAGTTGGTTCATCTAAGAACAGGATCGACGGATTTCCAATCAATGCTCTACAGAAGTTTAGCCGCATTTTCATTCCCTTAGATAATTCATTCACTCTCTTATTCCGATGCTCATAAAGTCCCACCTCACGCAGTAGCTCAGGAATATCCGCTGGATTCTCATATAATTTCTGAAATGTTTTTAAATTCTCTTCAATGGTCAACTGTTCATATAGATTCGGTAATTCAAAACCTACACCAATCTTATTATAGAATCGGCTTCCAATCTGCTTCGCTTCTGTCCCCATAATCTGAGCACTACCACTATAGCCTTTGTTTAATCCCAGTAGAACTTTTTGTAACGTACTTTTTCCCGCTCCTGAAGGACCTAATAACCCAAAGATTTCTCCCTCTTCTACGGTAAAAGAAATCCCCTTTAAAATCTCTGCCTGATTCTTTTTATACCGAAAATGTACATCATTTACTTTGATCATACTCCTCACCTTGTCCTTTCCATTTATGTAACATTCGATTTCGTTTGTGTTCTCATTTTTCTGACCAATCCCCTAGTATTGTTTCTATAGGAATACGTCAGAATATCTATCCTTCCATAAACTTCCCTCTACTTGTGAACCAAAATCATATACTGCGAAACTTTTATAAGCTTTTTATATGTATCAATCATTTGTCGTCATGGTATCATTTACTTCCATAATACCTGCAATCAAGATTTCTATGTATCTAGTAATGGCTCTGATTCCTTCCTCCAAGCTCTTTTTATGTTTCGCAACATAAATCAATACAGATACAAAACTGTTGGCGATCTCCGCTGCCAAAAGTGCATTCTCTTCCCCTGGCATATGTTCCTGCATATGTTCGATACAAAATCCCAAGAACTCGTCCCGAAACCCTTCCAGACTTGTTCCCTCAGCCCCCTCCATCAATATAATGAACTCCTGACTAAGAAGATGTTGGAGAAAAAATGCTTGTGGAAGTTGTTCTTCCATTGCTAATACAATCTCTCGAAAATTCAATTCTGTATTCTGTGCTTCTTCAAATGCGTCCTGATGACCATAAAGTGCCTGTTTTAATAAAGTAGGAAGTTCTCCCACCACCGCAAGGAACAATTCCTCCTTGTTTGCAAAATAGTTATATAGATTACCAATGGTCGTATTGGCTTTCTTTGCAATGGTTCGCATTGAGGTTGCTTTAAATCCATGTATGTAAAATTCATGTTTTGCTGATTCCACAATCATCACTTGTAATTCTTCTTTTAATACTTGCATTAATAATCACCTGCTTTTTTTTCTTACATTTTATGCTTTCTCTTATCCCTTGTAAATGCATTTTCGACATAAACAAACAAAACTTAACATTTGTTCATTATTGCATCCTCTTAGCATTCGATTGGGATTTTCTTATAATTTTATTAAATATGACATTTGTTACTATCAAAATAAAACAAGGTCATGTTATAATCAGATAAAGTTTGAGCGGTTAATGTGCCCAACCCCAACATCAATATAGACAAAGGAGAATTCCAATGAAATGGTTTCATAATCCAACATCAATGGAAGATGTTAAAAAACAATACAAAGCACTCATACGTGTCTACCATCCGGATAATGGTGGAGATTTAGATAAGATGCAGGAGATCAATGCAGAATACAATGAACTCTGTGCACGATTTGAAAAAGGCGGAAATGAATACTCCGATTATGGCTATGGATACGGATACCAAAGCAGCGGTTCATCCGATGAATTCAGCAATTACGTTCGACCTACCATTGAACAGGAGATGAACAAGACCATCTCTATATTGCTTACAATTCTACAAATCTACCCTGCCATTCAGTCCAAATACGACAAATTAATAACGAAAGAACCATTGGTCATCTATAATGATATTCCAACCGTTCTGAAAGTTGCTTATGAAGAGATGCAACGTACTCCAGTTGCTTCCCAGGCAAACTACCAGTTCATTAACTTAATGAGTGAACTTGAGAATACCCGCCGCACCACTAGACAAACCTATGAGTCTGCTTGTGCAACGTATCATCATGATCTTAATCAGGAGCTTAACGATCTATATCGTGCAGTTGGAAATACTGCGAAAGAACAGATCCTCGCTGCCAAACAATCGGGGAATGCTTACTGGGGTGGTGGCAACCAGGGTTATTATGGTCAAAATTACAATTCCATCTATCCACATCGTAACGATGGCTGTGATGACTGTTGCCAATGTCTTGGTTGCTTAATGTGTATGGATTGTGTGGATTGTTGTTAATGGAGGCTTCTTATGATCGGATACCTTAAACCAAAGATCGATGACCTTCGCGTGTATGAATACAAACAATATCGTTCTTTCTATTGCGGAATTTGTTGTGAGATCAAGAAACATATCGGAGAACTTCCTAGAATGTTGTTAAGCAATGACGTAACATTCTTTGCTTTACTCCTCTCTTCCCTAGCAGATACCCAAACAGAAGAAACCACACACCGTTGTTGCTTACACGCCTACAAGAAAAAGCCCATCAGGCTCAACACATACACGAAATATATGGCAGATATGAACCTTCTCTTCGCCTATGGGAAGATTCAAGATAACTTGCAAGATGAGGGTGGATTCAAAACACGTACTGCCAGTGCAATCTACCATTCTGCTTACAAGAAAGTTAGCAAACAATATCCCCATGAAACCGCACGTTTCACCAAGTATACGAAAGAATTACATGACTATGAAACAGCAGGCTGCACCGACTACGTACTGCTTGGCAAATTATTCGGTCAAGCACTTGCAGAGCTCTTTCAACCGATCTGCACGGTACAGACCGAATTAATTAGCAACTTATTCGACTATCTAGGTCAATGGATTTATTGTATCGATGCACTGGATGATTTAGAAAAAGATGAAAAAGAACATGCATTTAATCCGATGCTTTCTGCTTATCGACAGGACAACGAGCGTTTCCTACAAGAAGTCAAACAACACATCAATTCTGTCTTATTACAGATTGTATATCTATATACGGATATGCAGTTCGTTGATTATAAAGGGATTGTATTCAATGTATTGTGTATTGCCATACGAGAAAAAAGTGATGCAATCTTTGCTCGTTATACAGAACATTCCCCTTCCCTCGAGTAGGGGGAACGCACTGTTCGAGTGCCAAACTACTATAATTATATTGGGAGGAGCCAAACATGAGAGCACATCACACTTCTAATTCCATGAAAAAGAAAAACTTAACGCCAAAGACGTTAAGTTTATGTGGTATATTCTTAATATTTACTTTATTCTTTCTATTCCTTGCAAGCTCTACCACAAGTGTACAGATGGTTTCTTATTGTCTGAGTTCCATCTTCATACTAATCATTCTCGAAGAAAGTAACTGGGTAACTGGAATTAGCTTTTATGTTGCTTCCTCCCTCCTTGCGCTACTACTACTTCCGAATAAGCTTGCGATCGTCCCATATATCTTGTTTTTCGGACACTATGGAATCTGGTACCACTGGTATTCTAGAACTTCCAAAAAGATCTTGGTTCATGCACTGAATTATCTAATCGCAAATATCAGTATCTTCACCCTTTACTTTACATGCAAGGAATTATTCACGAATCTGCGCATTCCAACCTTCCTGCTTTTTGTACCAATCGTTGAAGTTTTTATCGTTCTATACGATTATATGTATGGCAGATGCTTGTATTATTATCGACGGGATATTAAGTCCAAATTACCGCAGTAGTGTTGTGATAATCTCTTTTTGTAGTGTGATAAGTGCTTCTGTAACTTCAGTAGATGCAGAAAAGAAATTGTACTTTTTTAGTTCGGAGAATTCAATTTCATTCATCTGTTCTCTCTCAATCGTAGGTGTTGTCCTATTATTAAGTGCTATATATCCAAGACTATCTGATGTCAAATAATAAGACTTTTTCTTCTGTCGTTCATTAAGTTCAGAAGATTCAAGAAACAACAGATACTCCTCATTTGGCTGCATCACATTTAATGGATTCATATAAATAACTTGACCCTCTACTTCTTGAAAGCCAAAATATCCGTACACAAAACAACTACTGTTTTCTGATATGTTCTCTTGTCCTGTAAGTACTTTCTCTACAATGATCTCTTGTCCTTGACTGCAATTGCTTTGTACAATATTTCCTGTAGCCTTTCCAACTACAATTATATCTGATTGTAACGCTTCTTCAATCAGCGTTTTTCCTTCTTTTAATTCCTTTAACAATAATTTTTCTTCCTCAGCACGCATTCCAAACGCATAATCTAGTCTGACTGAAATGTGATCAAGGTCTTCCGTCGTGGAAACATGGGCTAGTCCACAATCCTTACAATTCAGTTTCCATACAAAACCATATACGATAACGCTTACAAGGAGCAATATTCCTACGATAATACCGATTTTCAAGTTGTTATTCTTCACGTTCTATCCTCCCCTGCTCCATTCGAAAGGTCAACGTACACAATTGTGATATATCCGATTTATTATGACTTGCAATTAATACAACCGTTCCACGATCTGCTTGTTCTCTAATAACATTGTGCATAACTTGTATTCCCTCTTGATCAATTGCATTCGTCGGTTCATCTAAAAACAAATAATCTGGTGATTCCATTATAGCTTGTGCCAATAATAATCGTTGTTTCATACCTAGTGAGAATTTCTTATATGTTTTTTTACTATATGGATCTAACCCTACCTTACCAATTGTTTGAATAATGTCTTCCTTCCCGACAATCTTTTTTATTCCAGCCAAATAACTTAAATTCTGATAGGCAGTGAATTCTGGAAACAGGGATGCATTTTCAATCATCACACCGATATTCGGTTTATTACTTCTACTAACTTCTTCTCCATCGAAATATATTCTACCTGAAGTTGGAGAAACCAAACCAGATAGCATGCGAAAAAGCATCGTCTTTCCAGAACCATTCTCACCTACTAAGCCATATATCGTTCCACCCTCTAGCTCCATATTAACATTAACGATTAATTCACTCTTTTTTATACTTTTTGATAAATTAATTGTCTTTACCGTATGCATTATCTTGACTTCCTCCCTATCATTCCATATCTGTATGTAATATATCCTTTTTCTTAATTAGCTGCATACCATAGATGCAACCTCCCAATACCCAAATACTGTTCGCAATAATCTTGGAATACATCCATCTTGCTTTAAGAGACATCATATCTCCCATCATAAATGGATTTAGTAATCGTATAACAGAATTTGTCGTTCCACTTAATGCCACTCCAATTAGTATAACAATTCCAATACATACCATCAAAAAACCAATTATATTTCCTAACTTGATTGATAGCAAATTAATAACTACAGCAATTAATTGTATAAGAATTGCAATATACACAATGATAATTAATACTACACAATAATCAGTATGATTGATTGTCTGTGTTGATTTTCTCATACAGATCCATAGGTTTACCATTACATAAGTAACAGAATATAGAAAACTAATGATACCTAACTGTACTACTTTTCCCCAATACCAGTATCCTCTACTATAAATCCTTGAAAAATAATATACACTTCCAACTGTAAACGTCTTATACATAAAGTGACCAAATAGAATACCAAATAAAAAAATAAAACTCATATTCTGAACAGCCAAAACTAAAGTTTTCGTATCTCCAACCGTAACTACTCCAAATATACGATTCCATAGTAACTCTGCTATCTCTATATCAAAGGGAACACCTACTAAATCAGTACTAGAGATAATAAGAACATATGGAATAACGATTAGTACTTTCGCTAACTCTTTTACGTATTTCATGAGATCTCCTCTCGTAGATAGGGTCTAAAGTGTTAAGATACCTTTTGACGCTCTCCTTAAAATATACACATGGGCAATCAAGCAAAACAGAATCATCATCAAACATAGTAATAGCATGTAATACCAATTTTGCCCACTAAATGAAAATGGAGAGAAGTAATCCATTATGGAATAATTAAGAAATAATTTTTCATGATTTTGACTTGCAATGTTAAACGACGAGACCGTCATAGCATTCGTTATTCTAATTAAGATGAAAAAAGGTAAGAACAATAAAATCACATGTTTCTTAATAAAGTACGACCAGGATAGTACGAAAACACCTACTAACCCACTAAATAAGGATAGTAACAGGATATACAACAAATTGTATAAGGTTGTACTTACCAAATATACATCTAAAAAAGGTTTCGCATGAAACGTCGTACGATATCCTTGATTCGTCCCTAGTAATGTCCGAAAATAATTTGGCATCCCATACTCTCCAAAAATCACATTGTGATTATTCGAAAAAAAGATATGACATAATACTAGATTAAGTAAAAAAGGCAACATAATAATTAGGAACCCGCCTAAGAAACATACCACTGCTTTTGACAAGAAATACTGTTTATGTGTGCTTCGATACACTAACATTGGAGTTATCCCATTTCTATTTTCATTGATAAAAGAAATTGCAAAAGGTAAAATAACTAAAAATGGAAAAATAACCTCAAAATATGACCATGTTTTCGAATAGCTTGACATACAAAATAGTGTATCTGCAGCCGGAATCTTACTTATATCCGTATCTTTATAATAATTAAAATTATAAAGCAACGATATACATGCATATGTAACCGCAACCAAAAATGCAAATATAAACTCCATTTTATGAGTCATAATCTTCCACTGAACGTTGATTGAATGTATCATAGTTGTTCTCCTTTATACAATAACTTTTCTGTACTATTCACAGTATTAGTAATGGTCATGTTATTCGGTTGATTAATTTCTTTGATTTGCGTGCATTTATTGCAAATCGAAATAGTCATCCCAAAATCCATTGCTAAAATTCATACAACTCTTTAAATCCTCATAACTTGCAACTAATTCTAAAAAGATTGTAGGTCCACTTGGTGTAATTACAAGTAAATGGAAACCTGACTCACTAAAATAATATCGATCCGTTTGCAGATCGTTGTAGTAGTTTTCAAACATCTCCATAATGATACTCTCATCTGCCGTACTATATCTATATGCATTAGAATTAGGGTCCATTGATTCCCCCTCACTAGCTTGATCTTCTCCATCGTATCGAAATACATTCCGATTTAACACCCCTTGAAAACGCTCCGTAAACAAAACATGAATGTTAATTATCTCACCCGTATTCAAATCAATATTGGTTGCATACATTATATTCATTCCATTTATTGCCACATAATAATAGCCATAGCCTGAATATTTAACAGAAAGGATATTCGAATTGCAATATTCTATGTTCGTCTTCATTGGTAAGTTTAGCCCCTCCGAATCGAAATCGAGATACAATGAAATTGCTTTTTCCTTAAGCAACATATTGACTTTCTTCTCGATTTCAACGGACTTCATATTATTTATCTGTGGATATTCAATATGTATATCTGTGTGGGTAGCATTATCTATTCTTGAAAATTCTTCGTAATGTAGATTGAAAGCGAATTCAGTAGCTACATCTATTTCATCATAACATTCTTTTCGTTCTACATCTGTTTGCTCTTTCCTATATCCAGTATCTGTATGTTTATTGGTTTCATTTTTTTCATCTAAAATACTGCTATAACAGCAATATAGGAGCAGCAATAGAAGAATTACTATAAAACCATATCTATTTTTCATTGCACAACCTCCGTTAGTCAGCTAATTTAACATACCAATATGATAAAATCTAATCTGCGTCTAATATGAATCTCTATTTTCTCTGCAAATAGTGTCCTTTATTTTCTATTGTATAACATATTTTTACATATGTCTATTTTTACTTGTATATTCTACTATCAGTACTACGTATATTACCAATTTTGGTGACTTGTAAAATGAGATGCTACTTTGTAAGACGAAATGCAATGTTTATAATCAAGAATCATTTTTTGTAAACGAAACGCTACTTTTACACTACTTTGTAAGTGAGATGCTACTTTTGTAAGC
>NZ_JAAQRO010000031.1 GCF_012070565.1 Anaerosporobacter faecicola | reverse complement strand
ATCAGTATATAGCATATATACCAATCTTTTGTAAACCGAAATGCAACTTATCTTATTCTAATTTATATTAACTTATTTCTACTTAGTTGGTATGAAATGTGTTGCGTTTAATTTTACAATTTACCTATTACCAATTTTGCTATCTAACTTCCAAATAAAATTATGTCTTTATCACATGAAGAAGAGTGCTTTTTTCAAATTTTAATTTCTAATACATATTATCTTCTAGTTCTCGTACTATAAATCTTATACGCAATATGATTAAGCAATAAAACTAAATAGCCTAACAATATAAAAAAGGAAAGTGAAGCTTGATTGCAACACTTTCCTTTTTTTAATCCGATTATTTAATAACTGTCTTACCACCCATATAAGGTTGTAATGCTTTTGGAATATTAACCGATCCATCTGCATTTAAGTTATTCTCTAAGAATGCAATTAACATTCTAGGAGGAGCAACTACCGTGTTGTTAAGAGTATGAGCAAAATATTTACCCTTTTCACCAACAACACGAATCTTTAAACGACGTGCTTGCGCATCTCCTAAGTTTGAACAGCTACCAACTTCAAAGTATTTCTTTTGTCTTGGTGACCAAGCTTCTACGTCGATAGACTTCACTTTTAAGTCTGCTAAGTCTCCTGAACAACATTCCAATGTACGAACTGGAATATCAAGAGAACGGAATAGATCAACTGTGTTTTGCCATAACTTATCAAACCACATCATGCTATCTTCTGGATTACATACAACGATCATCTCTTGTTTTTCGAATTGATGAATACGGTAAACACCACGTTCTTCAATACCATGTGCACCTTTTTCTTTACGGAAACATGGAGAATAACTTGTTAAGGTATAAGGAAGATTTTCCTCTTTATTAATCGTATCGATGAATTTACCAATCATGGAATGTTCACTTGTTCCGATTAGATAAAGGTCTTCTCCTTCGATCTTGTACATCATGGCATCCATCTCTGCAAAACTCATAACACCTGTAACAACATCACTACGAATCATAAATGGAGGTACACAATAGGTGAAACCACGATCGATCATGAAATCTCTTGCATAAGAAATTACAGCAGAATGAAGACGTGCGATATCCCCCATTAAGTAATAAAAACCATTTCCAGCGACTTTACGAGCACTGTCTAAATCAAGACCATTAAAATGCTCCATGATTTCTGCATGGTAAGGTACTTCAAAATCAGGTACTACTGGTTCACCGTAACGTTGGATTTCAACATTTTCAGAATCATCTTTTCCAATTGGTACAGAAGGATCGATAATGTTAGGAATCGTCATCATGATCTTCGTAATCTTCTCTTGTAATTCTGTTTCCTTTTGTTCTAATTCAGCAAGACGTTCTGATTCAGAAGTTACTTTCTTCTTCATCTCTTCTGCTTCTTCTTTCTTTCCTTGTGCCATAAGTCCACCAATTTGTTTTGAGATGGCATTTCTTTCAGAACGAAGAGCATCCGCTTCTTGTTTTGCTTTTCTGCTTTCAAGATCAAGTGCAATTACTTCATCAACAAGTGGTAATTTACTATCTTGGAATTTGTTCTTAATATTTTGTTTTACTACATCGGGATTTTCTCTTACAAATCTTAAATCTAACATGATCTTCCTCCATAAATTTAATGTTATTTGGTTATCAATTTAATTGCTTGCAAAGTATCTGTACACTTTGTTATCCGCGCCGAGCACAGTCAGCTTCAGCTGACATCTACCTTATGTGCGAGTGTGCATCTCCCCGGAGGGTTTATATACTAGGAAAGTCGAAGGACTTTCCTAGTATATAAAAAAACCTTCCGCTCCATATCTTACGATATGGGACGAAAGGTATCCGTGTTGCCACCCAAATTGCTGATTTCTCAGCCACTTCATTGTACGATAAAGGGTACGAACCTTTCAGCTCCTCGCTGACAACTCCGAAAGTGGAAAGATTATGCATCTCACCGATTCACACCAACCATCGGCTCTCTGAAGAAATTCATTAATCGTAGCTTTCATCTTCGCTATTGTTTCCTATGCAAGCATTCCCTGTTTTTCCTATTCATTCTACATACTTAGGAGAACACAGTTCTTATTTTTCTATATTATAACCGTATTCTTCAAAAAATACAAGTGCTTGTTCAAAATAGACATTGACATTTTGTATTATTTGCATTACAATAAGTAATACAATTAATGCAAAAGGAGGCTTGCATATGCTTTTGTCCTTAGATTTTTCCAGTAATATTCCGATCTATCAACAGATTCGGAATCAAATCATCATTGCAATTTCGGAAGGCATACTAGTTCCTGGTGAACAATTGCCGACCATTCGAACACTAGCAGACCAAACGGGAATCAATATGATGACTGTGAATAAAGCATACCAACTTCTGAAACAAGAAGGATACATCACCGCAGACCGAAGGAGTGGCGCCAAAGTTGCCAAACGATCACAAGAAGCGGGTGTTGTACCTGCTTCTCTATGCAATGAGTTACGTTTATTAATCTCACAATTCAAGCTACAAGGAATCAATGAAGACCAGTTCTTCTCTCTTTGTAGGGAACTTTATCAAAAGGAGGATTAACATATGTTCATGAAAATAATTATGTTTGTATTCTGCTATCCTATGTTACCCATTCTTTATTTTGTTATAAAGAATGAATTACAGCCACGTAAGAACATTGTACTTGGCATAACCCTGCCCAGTGAAGAATTAAAGAATCCCGCCGTTACTGCAATCATTAAACAAGTCATTCAACAGATGCGAAGGATTGCCATTATCTTTGCCCTAGTCCCATTTACATCGTTGTTCACGCACTATGATTCTATAACCTATTCCATCTTCATGATGTGGATAACCATCCTGTGTTTTATCTTCTTCCTTCCTTTTATATTAGGAAACAAGAAGTTACAGAAACTAAAAAAGGAAAGAGAATGGCATGTGGATACAGAAGGAATCACGGTTGTTGATCTGAAGGTTTCTTTGGAGAAACCCAATACATTACATATCTTATGGTTTCTCCCTCCTGTTATCATCAGTATCCTGCCTGTCATCATTGACATCATGAACCTCTCCGATGATACTTCGCGATATTCGCTCATTAGTACCTGTTCCTTTGCTTTTATTACAATCCTCTGCGTCTTTTTATATCATATCTCCTATCGTTCCAAACAGGAGATTATAAGTACAGATTCCTTGATTAATCAAACATTAACGAGAATTCGAAGATACAATTGGGGAAAATGCTTGATCGGTGTGGCTTATACGAATGCTCTCTATACCCTCTACTTCTGGTTTTTCTTTCATTTTCACCAGAAAAGTATGTTTGTATTCTTAGCAGTAACATTGCTTTATATCTTCTTCCTACTTTGGTGGGTTTTACGAGCAGAATTTAAAGTACGACTCGCTCAACAGCAATTATTTGCACAAACAAATGACCCTTATATTGTTGACGAAGATTGCTACTGGATCTACGGATTATTTTATTACAATCCGAATAACAAGCGTTTTCTCGTTGAAAAGCGTATTGGATTCGGTACTACTTGTAATTTTGCCAAAACCAGCACAAAAATTCTTTCCATTGTAGTTATACTTACCATGTTGGCGCTACCTGTCTCTTGTGTGGCAATGATTCAAAGTGAGTTCTCACCACTTAAACTTCAACTTGATGAAGACAGCGTCACATCTAGTCATCTCTATACTACATATGATATACCTTTCGATACGATTGAATCGGTCACCTTATGGAATGAACTTCCAGATATAACGAAAGAAAACGGTACCGGATTTCATAATTTATGCAAAGGTTCTTACAGTGTGGCAGGGAATGGAACATGCACGATTTGCCTAAATCCCAACAACAACTCGTTCCTATTCCTAACCAAAACCAATGGGAAAAAATACGTACTGAGTGGAAAAACAGATGCAGAAACCAACGCAATCTATGAGCAACTAATAACAAATCTTTCTTCTAAGTAAAATTAATCATAAAGGGAAACGATCTTGGCTATAAAAGCATGATCGTTTCCCTTATGATTTATCGTATTTTTTCGTTTGTTTTACAACACTTTTTAGAATTTTTCAACTCTGTTTCATTACTCAAGGTGAAATACAGGTTGCAAATCAATGGACACCGGACTATTATCTGGATTTGTTTCCATAATGTCCGCCATATAATCCCACCATTTTCTGCAAATTGCTGTATTTGCTGACTGGTTCCATTTTTCTTCATCTTCTAACTCAATATATCCGTATAAGATGTTCGTTTCTGGATCAAGGTAGATAGAATAATTGGATCCACCGTATTCATGAATCATATCTTTCATCTCTGGCCATAGTAAGTTATGTCTTCTTTCATATTCCTTTGCCATACCTTCATATAGCTTCATCTTAAATGCTTTCTTAATCTTATTCATCCTTCACCCAACCTTTCCTTATCAAACATAATAACTTTTGACCCATGCTCATGTTTATCAGGTCAAATAATCGTACTACTCAATCTTGAACACACCAATTTCTTCTTCCAGACTCTTTGCTTTTTGTTCAAGTTTGGTAATGATCTGATTCAACTTCTCAACACTCTCTAACTCATACTCTGTCTTATCGCACACTTCACGAGTTGCTGCTGCTGTTTGTTGCGATACTGCAGATATATTGCTAATTGCAGATAACGTATCGTTCTTTACAATTTCAATGGCATACACTTCACCTTTGATTTTTTCAATTTGTTCCATTAATTCCTGTGTCTGTTTACTGATTCCCTTATACCCTTCCATTGTACGATCTAATGCAATGGTTTGTTCAGAAACTGCATCTTTGGCAATCATTACGTTGTTGGACGTTTCTTTTGTACGTTTTGTTATCCCCTCTGCTATGTTCTTCACATCTTGCGCTGCTTCAAGAGATTGACCTGCTAACTTTCCAATCTCCTGTGCAACTACTGCAAAACCTACTCCATGAACACCTGCTCTTGCTGCCTCAATAGATGCATTCAGAGATAATAGGTTAGATTGCGTAGCAATATCTTCAATGGTATCAATAATCTTGGCTATCGCATTGGACTGCTTTGATAATTGATCCATATCCTGTACGATCTTCGCCGTAATATCAGCGGTTGACTTAGCTTTACCATATAAATTGTGTAAAGAATCATAATTATCTTCAAGAATAGCTTTCGTATTTTTTTCCAATGTTACCATGGTTTCTGTGCTATCCGTCACTTCACCGATTCGATTTGCAAGCAGATTCATCTGGTTTAAACAATCGTTGGCTGCATCTGCTTGTTCTACCATACCTTGCTCGATTTCATCCACCGCACTGGATATGGCAGACATAGAATCCTTGATTACTTCAGAAGACTGGGCAACTTCAATGGTAGAATCCTTCACTTCTGAACTAATCACAGCGGTATTCGTGATCAATCTCTTCATATTATGACGCATATGGTCTAGGTTATTGGTTAAGGTACCGAATTCATCTTTTCGTTTTGTTTTAATAGAATAAGTTAAATCTCCTTCTGCAACCTTTGCAATTCCTTTCACTGCCATCTTTATTGCCTTACCAAGATTAGACGCATAGAGAGAAGCAATGATCAAAGCAAGTATACTTGTACATGCAATCATTAATGTCGTTGTTCTCTTAATACTGTCCGCACTTTGATAAATGATACTCTGTTTTACCAAACTACACAACATATTGTTTGTTCCACTGATCTTGCAATAGGTATAGAGATACGTTTCCCCTTTCATCGTAACATACTTTGTACCTGATGTTTTTTCAGAAGCGATACTATTCTTATAAAAATCAGAATCAACAATACTTTCTTGACTTCCATCAGAAAAGATCTCTCTTCCATCTTCTGTTACAAATAACATGGACTCATTCTTATCTGCAAGATTATTCAAAAGATCAACGATAACCGATAGATTGATGTCAATTAGAATGGCACCCTCTTTTCCTGTCACAAACCCATTCAAATTACGTCCCATACTCAAACCATACGAACTTGGAATCGTATTCAAAGTTGAGTCCACAAACGGATGGGTACCGATCCAACAATTGGTGTTTTGTGTTGAAAAGATTAATTTGCCTTCCTCTGATGCTGCAAAATCATCATAAAAAGTATTCGATATTTGCACGGGATTACTTGCAAATACGGTATCATCTTTTACGATCAATAGAATACTGTTAATGTATTTGTCCGTATTTACTATAGAAATGATCGTACTGTCTATATCTTTTTTTGTCTCTAAGCGGACCTTTTTATCAGATTGGTACATCGGATTATAGAATTTCATAACGCTCTCATTGGTCATAATACGAACGGCTTGCATCCCAACATTTTCAAAGATAAGTTCCATATAATTTCCCATTGCGGTAAATGTTTGCTCTTTGTTATCTACATAAGTCTTAAACAAAGCATTCTTTGCACGAGAATAATTCAGTATGCCCATCCAGATCATCATAATGATCAAGAGTAAGAAAACAGCCGTCATCTTTACACGCACGCCAAATCCTTTTCTTTTTATTTCCGCTTTATTTTCTTCCTTATGTTCCTCTTTCGTAAATTTTTCTTTTTCCCTACTCTTATCTTTTGTGAATGTCAGTAATTTTTTCTTTTGTTTGCCAGCTGCTGTGTGATTATTTCTTTCACTTTGTATTCTCCCAGAACGTTTCATAGGAACCTCCTTTATTACAATACTACCAATCTTACCAGTATTGCTTCCAATCTTTTAACATTCTTGTTAAAGCTTCCATATAGAAATAATCGCCCCAAGAATTGCATTCATCAACACCATAATGGTTACATGTATTGTATGGTGAATGGTTTGAATACGTACTATGTAGTACTAATCCATTGGATGTATCTGGATCTTTTACTGCATAATTATCATATAATGATTTTATCATCTGTTTTGCTAGCTTCGTATAGTAGGCCGCATCTGTTTCATCAAGATATTTTGCCATCTCTAACATACCACAGGCTGCAATGGAAGCACTTGAAGAATCTCTTGGTTGTGATGAACCTTCACCAAATTCAAGATCCCAGTATGGTACCATATCCTTTGGTAAATGTTCCAGATAATATCTAGTTACATGTTTGAAGATATCCACGTATTCTTCTCTTTTCGTATAACGATATGCCAAAGCCGAGCCGTAGATTCCCCACGCTTGTCCCCTTGCCCATGCGGATCCATCACGATATCCTTGACAAGTTGCACCATGGTCAGGTTCTCCTGTTTGCATGTTAAAATAAAACGTATGCCATGTAGAATAATCTTCACGAATTACATTCTTAATTGCTGTATGAATATGTTTCTCTGCGATTTCTCTGTACTTTTCATCTTTTGTTTCTTCTGTTGCCCAATAGAGTAATGGCAAATTTAATAAACAGTCAATGATCAAACGATAATTCTCTGGCTCATCCATTGCACCCCAGGCTTGAATGAATTCACCTACTGGATGGAAACGTGTAATCAATTGATCTGCTGCTTTTATTGCTGCTTCTCTTGCTTTCTCACTTCCCACAAGCTTATATGCAGCTACACAAGAAGGCGAATAGAGAAATCCCATATCATGATGATCGACTGCAATCTTTTGATCGATCCGATTCAGGAAACTATCTACTTGGATCAATGCCGCTTTCTTTAAACGATCGTCTTTGCAAAATTCATATGCTAACCATATCTCACCTGTCCAAAACCCAGTTGTCCAGTCATCGTTTTCAATTGGCTGATAAAATCCATTCTCACTATAAGCTTTTTGGAACTTATACGTAAAATCCGGCAAGTTATTGATCACTTGCTTTGATGAGAAATCCAATGCGTTTTGCATCTCGTTCTCTGTTATTACTGGCATTTCTGTAAATAGTTTTTCCATAAACATTCTCCTTACGTCTTGTCAATTTATTTTCCTTATTGAGTACATTTCCTATAAGTGCAAAATAGGAGGTGTAGGGATGATAACACCCCCATACACCTCTATTAGTAGTCTATGTATCTCTAACCTTTGATACCTGTTGCTGCAACACCTTCTACGAAGTATTTCTGCAAACATAAGAATACGATTAATACTGGAATCAGAGAGATTACTGATGCTGCCATGATCAAACCATATTCTGATGAATATTGACCAATGAACATACGTAAACCAATCTGTAATGTCTTCTTATTCTGTGTTGTAAGATAAATACTTGGTCCAAGGAAATCGTTCCATGTTGCAACGAATGTAAAGATCGTCAATGTTGATAATGCTGGTTTTGATAATGGTAACATGATCTTTCTGTAAATCTTGTACTCACTCATACCATCAATTCTTGCCGCTTCACACAAAGAGTCTGGAATTCCTTGATAAAACTGTCTCATCATGAATACACCAAATGCAGAGAACGCTTGTAAACAGATAATCGCTAAATGAGTATCATTTAAGCCAAAGGAACGCATCATGATAAATTGTGGTACCATGTATACTTGCCAAGGCACAGCGATTGTTGCAATGTAACCAAGGAACAGTGCATTTTTACTCTTGAACTCTAATTTTGCAAATGCATATGCTGCAAAACTACTTGTTAGTAATTGTAATGCGGTTACGATTAATGTGATCTTTGATGTATTAAGTACAAATCGTAACAATGGAATCTTTGTCCAGATTACTTTGTAATTATCCCATTTTGGATTTTCTGGAATCCATTTGATTGGAACTGTGAATACGTCTTTATCATATTTAAGGGAAGCTGAGAGCATCCATATGAATGGAATCAACATCAGTACTGTAATTGCAATCAGTACAACATATAAAATTACTTTATTTATTCTACTTTTTTGGCTTGTTTTAACCATTATGCCACCTCCTGTATCTCAATATCTTTAGTCATTTGCATAATTCTTTTCTCCTCGGAATTGAATTATAGTTACGAATAATACCAATGCAAACAGTACCATGGAAATTG
This sequence comes from Anaerosporobacter faecicola, assembly GCF_012070565.1. Taxonomy (GTDB): domain Bacteria; phylum Bacillota; class Clostridia; order Lachnospirales; family Lachnospiraceae; genus Anaerosporobacter; species Anaerosporobacter faecicola. The sequence goes on along the minus strand of NZ_JAAQRO010000031.1, from coordinate 13,456 downwards.
CACTTGCATAACCATAATCTGTTGAGGTAACAAATGCTGTCTGATATATGTGGTATACAAGAACTAATGTAGAGGTACCTGGTCCACCTTGCGTTAACATATAAACTTGATCATATACTTTGAAACAATTGATTGTTAACATGATAATAACAAAGAAAGTGGTAGGTTTTAACTGTGGCCATGTTACATTTTTAAATTTCTGCCATGCATTTGCTCCATCTAGGCTGGCTGCTTCGTATAACTCTGCTGAGATACCTTGTAAACCAGCTAGGTAGATTACCATGTAGTAACCCATTGATTTCCATACACTAAAGGAAACAACTGTGAACATTGCCCACTGACTATCTGCTGCCCATCCTGGCAAGTTCTGTTTTGCTACACCTAAGTTTGTAAGTAATACATTCACAATACCAGCACCTGGACTGAAAATGTTATTCCAAACAGCTGCTACTGCGATCAGTGAGGCTACATAAGGGAAGAAACCTATTGCACGGAAGATTGCTCTACCTTTGATCTTCTTATTTAACAAGATTGCTAATCCTAATGCTGCTATTAATGTAAATGGTACCGTAGCCACACTATAAACGACGGTATTCTTCAATGCTGCAATGAATCTTGTATCGTCTGCTAGATGTTTGAAGTTATCGAGTCCAACAAATTGAATTGGGTTGTTACCATCCCATGACATAAATGCTAATAAGAAAGCACATACAACGGGAACTAATGTGAATACAGCGAATCCAATAAAGTTTGGTGCAATAAAGGAATACGCTACAAGATTTCTCTTACCATCACGACTAAGTAATTTCCCAGTTTTAATCTTCTCTATCGCCTTCTGGGTTTTCTTCATTTCCTTTAAGAGCTTATCTTTCTCTTTGATCTTGTCTTTATCTTTCTTACTATCTAACCCCCAAACATTGAATTCTGTCATTAATCGTTGCTGGAGTTGTTTCATCTTCGCATCCAGGGCATTTAATTTTTCTTGCTTTTCTTTTGCATCTGTAACAGATAATTCTTTATTATTCATATTATCATAAGCCAGTATTGGCCTACCTCCTCCTTCTCGTATTTCTAATATTCTGCCAAAAATGGGCATAATATTAGTTCGGGTATCAAAAGTCATGGTATGGTTGTACCTGCTATAATCGATTTCTAATTGTTTCGTGGCGTGATTATTTGGCTTTTGACACCCGAACTAACATTTTATGTATCAGCATTTTGTCATTTCATTTTGTTTTTATATGGTCAGGTGGAGTTTCTCCACCTGACCTGCCAATCACATTCTGCAATTATTAATTGGGGAATTAGTAAGAGCATCTGTATTAGGGGTTTTATTGTAGTTGTTTTTTATGCTTAAGGATTTGATATTCTTATCGATATACCTTACTTGGGAAGCATACTATTTAAGAATCTTACCTACTTCTTCGTTCATGTAAGCAATACCTTCATCGATTGTCATTGTTTCAGTCATGATGTAATCATGTCCATCATTTAAAATTGTTTCGATTTCTGCACTCTTATCACTTACAGGCATTTCAAGATATGTATTAGCTGTCTTTAATGCCTCTGCGCTTTCAGCATCTGTTGGGAAGCCTTCCATACTTGCAATTGCAGATACTACACTATCTGTTTTGATTGCTGGGAATGTACCAGTTGCAGCGATAACATCAGCACCTTCAGCGCCACATACAAAGTTCATGAAATCTGTTGCTACTTCTTTATTCTTAGAAGCACTTGTTACAGCTAAAGAAGTGATTGTTGCTAAAGTAGATCCTGGTTCAACACCTTCTGCATGAGGATATTTAACAATACCCCAGTTCTTGATGTCTGTATATTCACCAGATTTGATTTTTTCGATTAATGTTGGGATAAACCATGATCCCATGTTCATCATAGCAACATTGCCTTGTGCAAATGCACCTGAGTAATGTAAACTTGAAGTTTTTAAAGTTGCGTAATCTTGGCAAACACCATCTTTTTGTTCATTTAATACCATTTCATAGTATGATTTTAAGAAATCATAGTTACCACCGATGATAGAGTTCTTTCCATCAAGGATACCAAATAATTGAACTGCTGATCTCCAAGTATGGTAATGAGCACCATATACTTCTGAACCTAAGTCTGTTTTTGTAACTTTACGAGCTAATTCATCATATTGTTCAAATGTCATATCATTTGTTGGGTAATCAACACCAGCTGCATCAAAGATGTCTTTGTTGTAGAATAATACCCAGAAATCACTTCTGAAAGGTAATGCATAGATTTGATCGTTGATCTTGATTTGATCAGTGATTCCACCGTATTGTGTTAAATCTAAGTTTGTAGTATCAACTGGTTCTAATACATTCTTAGAAACTAAGTTTGTATATCCTGGGATATCTTTTACACAAACAACATCTAAGTTTGTATCATTTCCTGCTAATTGTGTTGCTAATGCAGTCATGTAATCTTGTGATCCTAGGTCAACCATTTCGATTTCAACATTAGGATTCTTTGCTACATAAGCATCGATTAATGGTTGATAATAAGTTGTTGCTGCGATGTCCCATACTGCCCATCTAAGTTTTGTCTTTTCTCCAGATGTTTCTGTTGTTGCTGTATCAGCAGCATCCTCTTTTGCTTCTGTTGTTGCTTCTGTTGTTGTTTTCTCTGCTGTGTTATTGTTGTTGTTTTTCTTAGAGCCACAACCAGTAAACATTGAAACTACTAATGCACAACTAAGAACTAAACTGATGACTTTCTTTCCTTTTTTCATAAAATACCTCCTATTTTGTAAAAAAGTGTTATAACAGTTGTTTGTTCCTCAACTATGAACATATTATAACTATTGTGAACTTTTTATTAAATGTAATTTTTATAAGATAAACTTCAATATTTCTCACAATTCTGGTTTTTATGTATTTTTTTTATCAAAACATATACTTTTTATTCAAAAACATATAAAATCTTACAGTTGTCAGTATTTTGCATGTTTTAATGATAATTATCTTTCTTATTTTATTGACATTCCACAAAAGGTCATATATCATAAAACTATCTTATTGGTAAAGTAGGTTATATATATGAAAATATTTCAAACCCGAAGTATAAAAGTTACAATCATACGGATCACTATGATATTTACTTTGCTGTTATCTATTTCCATCTCGTCGATCTGCTTCATTTCATTCGAATCCTTATTAAAAGATAGTTTACAACTCTCTACCTCATCGAATTTGCAGTTGATCATGAATTCCTTTACCTCAAATATGACGGATGTACAGACATTAGCGAAGTGGTGTAGTGTGAACTATACTTTAGCAAAATATATCAGTGCAAGTGAAAATTACAATAAGAAGCTTGCAATCGATGCATGGGATCGCTTAGCAGAAGAATATCAGAATAATCATGCTTACTATTATATAGAACGTATTGTAGTCAGCAATTTTCATGGTAAATACCTACAGACCACCAGTCGCGGTACTACAAAAGCAACCAATATATCAGAATTTATTCAGAATGCCTCTTATTTTGATACATTATATGATGCATTTAGTTTTCGGTGGATTGGCTTAGTGCCCAATGATTTCGGAGATAGTACCAATGACCGAATCATTCCCATCATTCGTCCAATCTATGATGTGAGTTCTTCTGATAAGATTGGCTGGGTGTACATCGGTGTCAATTCGAATATTATCACAGATGCATTGAAACTCTACTCCATTCCACATGATAGTAAAGTTTATCTGACCATTGATCAAACTACATACTTAATTAAGGATAATACATTTATAGAAACAACGGATCTTGACAATGTAATCTCTACCAATCAGAGAAATGCCACTACTTCCATAAAAACAGTTCGTACGAATAATGGAAAGAAAGAAACGTTAGTCACATACCAAAGTAATTTAGATGGCTGGTCATTATCCCAAACATTATCCGATAGTATGTTTAACAAACAAAAATCCATCTATGTAATTCTAATCTTCTTCATTGGTGGTTTTGTTATGCTCCTTGGTATCCTCTTACTCTTCTATCTAAACCGTAATATTAATAAGCCTATTGCCCGAATCTTACGTAAAATGGCAGGAGTAGCAAAAGGTGATTTCCGTGTAGATCCTACGATTGAATGGGATAATGAATTCGGTACAATTGGCGCTGGAATCAATAAGTTATCTTGTGACATCAGCTCTTTAATTGACGATAAGATTCAAGATGAGAAAGAACGACAAGAACTGGAATATCAAATGTTGCAAAGTCAGATCAATCCTCATTTTCTCTACAATACCTTAAATTCCATCAAATGGATGGCAACTATTCAAAATGCCACAGGAATTGCTGAGATGACAACTGCATTATCAAGATTAATGAAGTCCGTTTCAAAAGACACCAATCAAATTATTACAATAGAGAATGAACTAGACTTATTAAATAACTACTTTATCATTCAAAATTACCGTTATGGTGGAACAATTTCACTAGATGTAACTGTTGCAAATGAAGATCTCTACCAATGTCAGATTCCAAAATTCTCCCTTCAACCGATGGTGGAAAATGCAATCTTTCATGGTATTGAACCAAAAGGTTCCGTTGGGAAAATCGTTATTTCTGTTTTCTCTGAGAATAACCAAACCATCACCATTACCGTGGAGGATAATGGAATTGGATTATCCAAGGATCAGATTGACACACTCCTTACTGCAGCAGACAATTCTAGTTCTGGATTTTTTAAAAAAATCGGTGTTAGTAATGTAAATCAGCGTATTAAATATGCTTTCGGAGAGGAATATGGATTAAGATTCGAAAGTAAAGAGGGGGAGTATACGAAGGTTACGATCGTAATACCATACAAAAGATAATAATCTTAGTTCAAATTTCTTTGTATCATGGAATGTTTTCATAAACATTGTGTTTTGCTCCATGCAACTTAGAAGTTTGCTAATCAACTTACATTCGGAAGGAGTAGGATTATTATGTACAAACTATTAATAGTAGATGATGAACCTCTTGTACAAATTGGAATCAAATCGATCTTAAACTGGAACGATTTCGGTATTGAAATCTGTGGAACTGCAGTTAATGGAAAACAAGCCTTTGATTACATCCAGGAATATATGCCAGAAATCGTCATAACCGATATTCGTATGCCTATCATGAGTGGGCTTGAACTGATTAAAAATTGCAGAGACCTCTATGGTAAGCTTCCACTCTTTATTATATTAACAAGTTATGAAGATTTTAGCTTAATCAAAGAAGCGATTAAATATGGAATCATTGATTATCTTGTTAAACTTGAACTAACTGCTGATTCTTTAAAAGAAGTTCTACAAAAGGCATTACAGATCTTAGAAGAACAAAAAAGTACCACAACTGGACGAACGAAAGAATCGGCAATTAAAGTTTTCCATGATAAGTTTTTTATTTCATTGCTTCATAATCTGTTTAAATCCAATGAAGAGTTCCAAACAGAAGCACAAGCACTCTCCTTAGATTTTACTGCTAAGAGATACGCTGTCAGCCTCTGTAATATCATTGCCGAACAGGCAGCGTCCCTTACTATACAAAAATCAATGGAACTATTCTTTAGTGCAACAGAGATGGTACAAAACATTGTAAGCAAATACATACCTTGCTATTGTACTTCTCTAGATACCAAACATTTCTGTATTATATTTTTAATGGATGAGACAGATACGGAAAAATCCAATGCGCGAATTACAGAAGCCATTAATGCAGCCTGCAACATGATTCATAATTATTTCAATGTATGGATGTTGGCCTGTGTTGGAAAAACATATGAAGATCCTTTACAGATTGCTGATTCCTATGAAAATGCCAGACAGATTGCTAATTCTGTAACCATGGAGAAAAAACTGGTTCTCTTTGATGATATTATGAAAGGGAATGAAAAAGCAGATACGAATATCTTCAATCTTAGTATCTTCAAAGCTTCTATTCGTAAAGCTTTTGAAGAATACGACTCCAGTGCGCTCTCTGGTACCATTTCAGAGATCATCGCTCTATTCCGTATGCATCCAACAAAATATTTACAAGCACTTGATGCAGCATGTAATATCCTCTATCTGTCTGTTTCTCTTTTAACAGATGGGGAAAAGATTATTAATGAGATCTTCTCTGATTACCCAGATGGTTACCATTCCATCTATCGACAAACAACCATGGAGCAATTACTTTCCTGGTTAGAGTTTTTCTCAACCAATATCTGTATGTACCTTCAAAAGCATCATAAGTCCTCCAAGGAGGAACTCGTAGATAAGATCATGGATTATATCAATGATCATATTGAAGAAAAATTAACATTGAATGAAATTGCTTCTGAGTTTGGCATTACGCCGAATTATCTCAGTTTGATCTTCAAAAAAGAATCCAATGTTGGTTTTTCAGAATACATAACCAGCCGTAAGATTTCCAAAGCAAAACAAATGATGGTTTCTGGAAACTACAAAATCTATGAAATTGCAGACCAGTTGGGCTTTGAAAATGCTTTTTATTTTAGTAAAGTTTTCAAAAAGGTTGAGGGCTGTTCCCCAAGAGATTATCTTAGCTCCTGCAACCTAACACAATAAAGAAAGGACAACGACTATGTTTTATGAAATTGCAAGTAGATTTCAAGGTACGCTCAAACGTTTTGTACCTTACGCCACTATAGATGATATAAGCGCATGGAATGCGTTAGATGACACCTGGAAAAATGAAATACGCAAAGCAGCAGACGCCATAAAAGGATACACGTATTCTTCCCTCCCAGCTTCCATGTTTATGGACTTTACCCGTATTGGAAATCGTTCTAATTATGAGGATCTCTTCTTTGCCAAACGACGTGCCCTAAACACATTTGTTTTAGCTGAATGTGTTACACAAGCAGGTAACTATATGGACGATATTATCAATGGAATCTTTTCTATATGTGAAGAATCCGCCTGGCAGTTACCTGCACATAATTCCTATATTCGAGATACGCCTTGTTTGCCACTTCCAGACACTACAGACCCTGTACTTGATCTATTTGCCTGTGAAACAGGCGCTTTATTAGCGACCGTTCATTATCTTCTTGCGAACAAATTAGACCAAGTAAGTCCGACCATTACCAAACGAATTCGTGCTGAACTTAAGCACCGTATCTATACTCCTTACCTATCAAAACATTTTTGGTGGATGGGACATGGTGATGAACCAATGTGTAATTGGACCATCTGGTGTACACAGAATGTTCTATTGTCTGTTTTTCTTCTTCCAAATGAACCTTGCTTTCAAAAAGACGTGTTCTTAAAAGCAAGTAAAAGTACAGACTACTTCTTAAAAGAATATGGAGATGATGGTTGCTGTGATGAGGGTGCTCAGTATTATCGTCATTCCGGATTATGTCTGTTTAATACAATCGAGATCCTGAATGCCATTACGGACGGATACTTCTCTTCTGTCTACAAAGAAGTAAAGATTCGCAATATGGCTCTCTACATACAGAATGTCCATATTCAGGACAAGTATTATGCGAACTTTGCCGATTGTTCTCCTGTTGCTGGACGAGCAGGTGTTCGTGAATATCTCTTTGGAAAACGTATTGAAAGTACCTCTATGATGCAGTTTGCTGCTGAGGACTTTCTTCTTGGTAAGGATCTTCTACTGGCAAGTGAGATCAATCTCTACTATCGTTTACAAAACGCATTTACCATTAAGGAAATCAATGCCTTCCAATCAGATGAACCAGTTGTACATTCGGATATCTACTATCCTAGTGTTGGCCTCTTTCTTGCACGTGATAATAACTACTGTGTTGCTGTTAAAGCAGGTGATAACAACGATAGCCACAATCATAACGATACGGGTAGTTTTACCATCTACAAAAACGGACAGCCTTTTGTCATTGATGTGGGAGTAGAAACCTACTGTCAAAAGACCTTCTCTCCAAGACGTTATGAGATCTGGACCATGCAATCAGCTTATCATAACCTTCCAACGATTCATGGACAGATGCAGTTGCCTGGTGCAGATTATAAAGCAACAGATGTTTCTGTATCTCTGGGCGACGAAGTCAGTAAAATTCATATGAATATCGCCTCTGCTTACCCAGAAGAAGCACATGTTACGTCCTATGAACGTACTGTAACCTTCCAGAAAGATACTTCCATACGTATTCAGGATTCTTTTACCTGCAATCCATGGAAGGAAGGAGATGTTGTTCTTAGTTTGATGACGTATGAAAAACCTGTTTTTCATAATCATAGCCTTTTCATTGGAAGCCTTGGCGAAATCTCAATGGAGGAAGAAGTCTCTGTTACGATCGAAGAGATTCCCATCACCGATGCCCGCTTACAAACCGCATGGGATCATGAAGTTTATCGTACGCTGATCACCCCAAAAACAACTACTATTACGATGGAAATTAAGCAATAAAATGGTGCAAAAGAAAAATCCAGATTAGTAATCATCTAATCTGGATTTTTGTTATTCTATATTTTTCACCTATTCTGGTTATTCATATCTTTTACTTCACTTCTACCGTTGTTTCCATTACTTTCTTGCTTCCATTTGCTAATTGAATGGTCGTTTTGATCACTGTTTTACCACTATTCTTTCCCTTAATCTTTCCATCTTTATCTACTGTTGCAACTTTCTTATTGCTTGATTCATAAGTTACTTTTGCTAAGAGAACCTCTTGTGAATATCTTCTCTTTTGCGTATCACTGAAATTTGGAACGACTACAACGGATTGTGGTACGGATACTGCTTCCTTTTTCGTGTTACCAACAGATAGGGTAACCGTTTCCGGCATAGTAATCTGTTGTTTCAGCGTTCTTTTAATGGATTGATCCGCTACTTTTTCTAATAGCACATAACGTTCACCATATGGAAGATTCACTGTAATGTATCCCTCTTCATCTACGATGTATTTCACCTTCGCTATGCTATCCAATATATCTAGTTTTGTATTGTAATGATACAGATAAAGTGTTTTTCCTTCTTCATAGCCTAGTAGTTTTCCAACCTGAACTTTAAGGACTGCTCCACTTGGCACTTTATTCTCTTGTACCGCTAGAACATATCCTGCCTGTACGTTCTGATCTTCTTGAAGTAGACGTTCAATCACACGGTCTTTTTCTTTTGAAACAAGATTAACTGACAGATTCCAATCTTCCATCTTTGTATTGGTATCTAGTAACTTTTGTCCATCAATAACCCATGTATACCAGCTTGCTCCTGTCTGATCCTGTATATCTACCGTCATTGTTTTGCAAGTACTACGAAGAAGCGATAACAGCTCTTTCTCCATTACAATATCCGTAAGATGTGCTTTGCTTTGTTCCTTTAGTACCTCTTGATCTACCGTGATTACTGCTGTAGCTTTGGTAACGTCCTCTTTTACCAGCTGTTCTGCTAATGTATCTGTTGCCGCTACTGGTATTGAAAAGTCTACTCGAGTTTCACTTCCCTTGTTCTGCATCAAGTTAAGAAGCTCACTGTAAGGAACTACTACTTGAATATTTACTTCATTTTCATTAACAGTCGTTGTTACTTGTGTCTGAACTGCATTGGAATTCTCTGTTATTGGTTCTTTCACCGTAATAATTTCATAAGGAACTTCCTCTGGTTCTTCGTTCTTATTATCCGTTGGCGGATTAATAATTCCACCAGAAGTCTGCATAACAAGTACTCCGAACGTATCTTGCATTCCTTCATACGTTATGGTGATAATCTGTTGACCATAATGATCTGCAATGAATTCACTAACTGTCAATAGCGCAAGATCATCAATCACTTGATTACTTCCATCACTGTAATTTGCCTGAACACGCAAACCATTTAGTTCAAGATTCTGCCCTAACGTATACACTAGTTTATGTGGTTTTTGAAGAATCTCAATTCCTGTCAGCACTGTTGGGCCATCCTCATTACCACCATCATCACCACCAGAAACAACTTGAATCTCAAACGTTGTTGAAACTCCCTGATAGGTAACGATGATTACTTGCGTTCCTAATTGTTCCGGATTAATAGCAGAAGCCTGAACTTCGCTCATATCTGCTACATCTGTTGACGAACCATTGGAATAATGAACGGTTAATACCATACCATTCAAATCAGCTACTGCATCACCTGATGCATATGTCACCTTCGTTGGTGCTGTTTTCACTTCGATAGAGGATATGGTTACCCTGGTAACATGCACAATAAACTCTGCTTCCATGTCTCCATATGTCACGGTTATCGTTTGATTTCCTTCTACCTCTCGATCATATCCACTAACTATAACTTCGTCATTTGGTATAACCATTGAAGAATCATCACTATAATTTGCTGTTACAACCATACCGGTCAAATCCAGATCTTCCTGTGAAGTATATGCCGTTTTTGTTGGAGGTGTAAGCGTAATTGATTCAAGTGTTGGTGGTACGACACTTACCTGTTCCACTACGATCCAGTTAAGTAATACATCACTATCAGCAGAAGCAGCTCTTGACAAGGTTAAGGTTAAGGTACCTTTCTCGTCCATTGTTACTCCATACTGATCCGTAGTTCGACTTCCTGTTATCTTCTTCGCAGAAGCAACCGTTAAACCATTGATCGTTACATCAACTGCTCTGTTGCTTACATAACTTGACCATGGATCCATATATCCAACATAAACATTATATTCTCCTGCTTCTAATCCATCGAATTTGTACGTAATGGAACTAGAAGAATCATTGGCATATCGTAAGGTATCATAGAGGTTTCCTGAGGCACTTCTTGTTGTAGCATTGCCATCATCAACATATCCCCAGGAAGTACCACTGGTTTCATCATAGATTTGGTCTGGTACTGAACTATTTCTTACTTCTACTGTACTGCCTTCAACCATTTTTGTGTAATCGGTACCTATGGTTTCACTTGTAGCTCCTACGTCTACAACATAGATTGCTTTTGATACACCCAAAACTGCATTCATCGTAACTGGTCTTTTATGTGTTCCAACTGCAATGTCTAGATTACCAGACAAACTATAGGAACCTGGTTTTGTACTGTCAAAGGATGTTGTCCATGTTACACCGCTCGTTTTCTCTATCGTTCCTCCCGCATTGGTGATGGTCACTGGAATCTCATCTGCCATCTCACCTGCATAATAGAACTGCTCTTGTGCAGTAATGGTTCCCATGTTCTCAAAGTCTTCCAGTTTCCAATTGTTATATGGCCGGATTAATACCGTATCAGAATCTGGACTCATCTCGATTGGGAACCATACATAGGAAGGGTTTAGATATACATCGGTTCCTGTTGTTGGATTCGAACGATTCCAACGGTCCGTTAGGAAGATAAACTGTCCTTTTTCCGCATCAACTGGAAATACTGCTGCACTTTGTCCACCAAATGTCTTATCTGCTGCATAACTGGTTGTTCCACTAATTGTCTTACATGCATCTCCCTTATCCGTCCAAGGCCCAAACACGGAGTCTGCTACTGCATAACGAGTCTGCGTCGTTGCCCAACCATTTGTGGAAGAGGTCAACATGTAGTACTTTCCATTGTATTTAAACATTGCTGGAGCTTCTCGGTTCTTCTTTACAAAACAAGAGTCTCGAACGAAGTCTACACCTTCTACTGCTTCATCTGGATCAGCAGATAAGCTAAGATAATCATCACTTAACTTTGAGATCATCAATGTGGCATTGCCTTCACTGGCATAGATGATATAAGCGGTTCCATCATCATCTTTGAATAAGGTCATATCTCTAGCCATACCCTGTTCTCCAGAATACGCACCTGATACATAGTTCAAACGTGATCTCCCTAGATATTTAAAAGGACCAAATGGGGAATCACTTACTGCCACTGCCGCACACGCTGCTGCATAATTGCTGGAAGGAGAGGCATCGGTAGGACCATCGGAATGATACCACATAACGTATTTCCCTGTGCTCTCATTATATAAAACCTTAGGACGTTCTAGTGGCTTGTCATCCCACAACTGGAAAGCAATGGCGTCCTTAATTTTTTCCCGATATTCCTCATCTGTCATAGACTCTCTAGCAACACCATAACGTGCCCCTGCTTCATCTAAGGTTGTTCCTGTACCTTCTGTTACATCTGCATATAACTCATTAAAATAGGTTTCTTCAAAATCATAAACATCTGTCATATTGCGGAAAGCTAAACCTTCATCTGTCCAATTATATAGGTCTGTTGATGAATAGACGCGAACCCCAACGTCTTTTCCTCGTTTCTCATCTGTACGGTCTTCCCCGTACATATAGTATTTGGTCACACCATCGATCGTAAACTCTTTAATATCACCTGCATGGGCTTCGATCTTATTGCCATTGGTATCATACCATTCTGACACACTGGTTCCCGAATATTCAGCGAAATCTGTATAATTATCATATGCTGTTGTGCCAGCAAATGATTGATATGTAACCGCTGTATTTTTCGCCATTAGATGCTCATATCGATACTCTAATTTATCATAATACGATTGCAGTTTTTCATCGGAGAAGCTTTGTGCATCCTCTGCATAGGCTACTTGTGTGGCGTATTGTAATGCTTCATCGTATTTTTCTAGGGATACCTGCGAGTACTGTTCTCTTTGTTTTGTTGTTAACGTTACTTCTTGAATTAACTGTTTCAGATAATCTAGTTTCCCTACTTTTGCTTTAACAATAATATAACTCACACTTGCATCATTATCTGTACTGGTTCGATTCGGATTATGTAATTTCACATTTAATTCTCCATCAGAGACGGTAACGGTATAGGATTTTTCCACATTGGTTCCTTTTGTCAAAGTTACTTGAGATGCCACCGTGGTATCTTCTAGTACATAGTCCATCTTTCGACTAGACCAGCTACTTGGAACATTCACACCAATTGTTACTTCATATTCATGTTCCTCTTCTGGAAGTTGGAAATTATAATATATCCCAGACACATTCTTTGCATAAGTATACGTAGATGCGTTCGTTCCTTTTGCATTATACATATATCCAGATTTTATATCCGTATTCGTTGTACTGCTTCGTCTTGAATACAAAATATTAGGGGCACTTTGATAATATCCCCAAGAAGCATTCGTACCACTATCCAATGCATACTCTTGGTCAACTAAACTGGACTGAAATAGGCCTAGTTTGTAACCCGTTGGTATAACTGTTGGATCAAGAGATCCACAATTCACCAAGTAAAGAACACAATCGTTGGCAAGAAGGGTATTCACATCCGGCATTGTTAATTCTCCTTCTTCTGCCGCTGAAACTTTCATAAATGTACTAGGGACCGTCATAATGATTGCCATAAGAATTGCTATGATTCGTTTTCTTTGTTTTTTCATACATTTTCCTCCATACATAATCAGGTAGTGTCAAATTTTACTACCTTTTTTATTGTATAAACCTCGATTTTATGGGAGTTTGCAATAAAAAGAGCAATGACCTCCCTTTTTGAAGTATAATGTAGTCACCACAACAAACAAAATACG
>NZ_JAAQRO010000030.1 GCF_012070565.1 Anaerosporobacter faecicola | reverse complement strand
CAGCAGTTCTTTTTCGTGCTGTCAAGGGTGGCGGCAAGCTACCACAACCTATAATATCTGCAATTTTCAAGGTTCATCTGAGCCTTTTTTCTTTGCTCATTTTTTTCATAAATCATTTGACACTATCCATAATCAAGATACCAACTATATGTGATATCCTGTTCCTCGTACATGTGTAGACGACTACATAGTAAGATTATAGCAATCCCCATTTTTATTTAACATGGACTTTTATACACGGAATATATACTTTTTTAATGAATCATAGTATTTTATAGTTTATTTTGATATTTTATGTCATGTGTACATAGTTACCTTTCCCTTAAATCAAGTGTATCTTCTTCCAGTCTTCCATAAAACTGCAAACGATAAAAAACCCCTAGGAGATCTATCCGAAGAAAAATCATATTTTCCTCTTTTCATCGACTCCTAGGGATTTTACTTTCTATGCTGTATGCACTTCTATTTGTTTTGAAAGGTATTGGCATACCTCTTTTTCTGTACTAAATTGCATTGCTTGTTTTGCAATCTTTTTTGCATCTTCCATCGTTATTTGTGAAATTGCTTTTCTTGTAGCTAGAATTGCTGAAGAACTAACACTGAATTCATCCAATCCAAATGCTAATAGTAGTGGAAGCATTCTTATATCACTAGCTGATTCACCACACATACCTACCATAATATTCTGCTCTTTTGCTGCTTGTATAATATTTCTGATGCTTCGAAGAACAGCCGGCTGATAAGTGGAATAGAGTCCTGCTACTTTCGCATTGCCACGGTCTACTGCCATCGTATACTGGGTCAGGTCATTTGTACCAATGCTAAAGAAATCCACTTCCTTTGCTAATAGGTCAGCAATTAGTGAAGCTGCCGGTGTTTCAATCATAACGCCAACCTTAAGATCTTCCTTATATGCCTGTCCTTCTTGCTTTAGCTCACTCTTTAATTCATTAAGCAATGCTTTCACTTGCCGAACTTCTTCCACACAAGTAACCAATGGTATCATAATTCTAATATCACCAAATGCACTCGCCCGTAATAAGGCACGTAACTGTGTACGATAGATATCCGTACGGTCTAGGCAATACCGAATGGCACGATATCCTAAGAATGGATTATCTTCTTTTGGAATTTCCAAATATGGAATCTCCTTATCCCCTCCAATATCCAAGGTACGGATAATGATTGGTTTTCCATTCAATGTCATAGCCGCTTCTTTGTATGCAAGAAACTGTTCTTCTTCCGTTGGAAGAGAGGAACTATCCATAAACAAGAACTCCGTTCGGAATAGTCCAACCCCTTCTCCACCTGCCTGTACAACACTCTGGACATCTTTTGGATTTCCTATATTCCCAAATAACTCGACGCGAACTCCATCTTTTGTCTGTGTATGCATATTGGAGAATTGCTGAAGTTCTTCCTTTTCTTTTTGTAATGCTGCATAGCGCGATTGATATTCTGCAATCTGTTCCTTTGATGGTTCTGTAATAACGATTCCTTTTTCTCCATCTACGATTGCTTCTTGTCCATCTTTTAAGTTTGTCATACATGCTTCTACGCTGAGTACAGCAGGTATCTCTAAGGCTCTTGCCAAGATTGCGGAATGTGAGGTTACACCTCCCACCTCTGTAACGATTCCCACTACATTTTCCTTCACAATACCAGCAGTCATTGATGGTGTAAAATCTCTTGCTACTAAAATCGTCCCCTTGGGAACTTTGCTTATATCCACATCAATGATGCCAAGTAATTGTTTTAGGAACCGTGTTTTGATATCATGAATGTCACTTGCACGTTGGCGCATCATCTCGTCGTCAATGGAGGAGAACATCTGAATAAATGTATCGCAGACTTGTTCCATTGCCTGCTCTGCACAAGTACCTGATTGTATTGCAGCTTCGACTTCACCAGTTAAGGCTGGGTCCGAGATGATCATAATTTGTCCTTCAATGATTTCTGCTTCTTTTTCTCCAATACGTTCTCTGATATCATCAGCCACCTTCTGGGTATCTGTTGTGAATCTTTCTAATTCTGTTTTAAACCGATTTAACTCAGCAGTTGGCTCAATTGTTCTGCCTTTCTCATACTCCATCGTACATTCTTTCAGCAAAATGATATGACCGATTCCCACTCCCGCTGAAGCTGCAATACCATGATTCATAATTACACCTCCCGTTCTACCAAGATTTACTCTCCAAATCCGTTGCTATATAATTCCTCAAACTTTGCTAATGCTGCGTCTTCATCTTCACCGTTACATTGTACTTCAATTTCTGTTCCAAACTTAATACAAGCGGCCATTACATTCATAATACTTTTCGCATTGATCGTTGCACCGTTTACAACAATAGTAACATCTGAATTGAATTTCATCATTTCTTTTGTAACCACACCTGCTGGTCTCATGTGAAGTCCTTGTTCATTTTTGATCGTAAATTGTTTGCTTACCATTATCATAATCTCCTTTTCTTATTGTTTATGTGTAACTGTTCAGAGCCAAGCAAGTTGCTTTTTGTTTTCCCGTACTACTTGTCTTCTGTACATCCGTTTCTTTACTTTGTAGCAATAGGTTTCTTTAAGAAGGATAACAGGAACATACCCGCAAGAGAACCAATTACTAATGCTAGGATATATCCAAATACATTACCAACAACAGGGAATACGAAGATTCCTCCATGTGGTGCACGTAAGGTACAACCCATTGCCATTGAGATACCACCTGCAATTGCAGAACCTACAATACATGATGGAATAACACGAAGGGGATCTGCTGCTGCGTAAGGGATTGCCCCTTCTGAAATAAAGCATAATCCCATGATATAGTTTACGATTCCTGACTTTCTATCTTTATCTGACCAACGACTCTTGAAAAATGTCGTTGATAGAGCAATTACAAGTGGTGGAATCATACCACCGATCATAACGGCTGCCATAATATCATAATTTCCATTGGCAATGGCTGCTGTTCCGAATACATACGCTGCTTTGTTAAATGGTCCACCCATATCGATTGACATCATACCTGCTACCACACAACCAAGTAAGATCTTGCTTCCATTTCCCATAGCATTCAATGCATCCGTTAACCCCGTATTGATACCTGCAACTGCTGGATTGATGGCACACATGATCAAGCCGATCAATAGGATACCGAATAATGGATACAATAATACAGGTTTGATTCCTTCCAAACTATCTGGTAGATAATTGCATAATTTTCTTAAACCTAATACAAGATAACCACCTACAAAACCTGCTAATAGTGCACCTAAGAAACCTGCTGATACACCACTGCTTGCTGACAATGTCATACCTGAAGCGGCAATGGAACCACCCACAAAACCAACTGCCAAACCAGGTCGATCTGCAATACTCATTGCAATGTATCCTGCAAGGATTGGTAACATAAAACCAAAGGCCGTATCACCGATACGTTTGAAAAATGCTGCTAGCGCTGTATTGGAACCAAAGTTCTTTGGATCAATGGAATAGTCATCTAATAAAAATGCTAAGGCAATTAGGATACCTCCCCCAATTACAAATGGTAACATATGTGAAACACCATTCATTAGATGCTTATAGAGCTGTCTACCAAAGCTTTCTTTCTCGCCTCTTCCATCATTCGTTACTTCACCGGTATGATGGTAAACAGGTACTTCCTTATTCACAATCTTCTCAATTAACTCTTGTGGTTTATGAATTCCATCTGCAACTTTCACCCTAAGCACTGGTTTTCCATCAAATCTAGCCATCTCCACATTCTTATCTGCCGCAACAATAATGCCATCTGCCTGTTCAATTTCTTCCTGTGTAAGTACATTCTTTGCTCCACCTGAACCATTGGTTTCCGCTTTTAATGCGTAACCAAGCTCTTTCGCTTTTAATTCCAAACTTTCTGCTGCCATAAATGTATGAGCAATTCCAGTTGGACAAGCTGTAACTGCTAGGATTCGATATCCCGAACGTTCCTGTACATCTTTTCGTTGTTCAACCGCTTGTTCTTTCGCACCAAACTTTTCAATTTCCTTTTCATTAATGGCTCCTAAGAATTCTTCTGCATTCTTAGCTGCTAATAAACGTTGACGGAATGCTGGGTCCATTAACATGACATTCAGATTCGATAATACTTCCAAATGCACATCTCCACCTTGCTCAGGTGCAGCGATCATAAAGAATAAATTACTTGGTGCACCGTCCATAGAATCGCAATCCACACCAGCTGGCACTGTCATAGCCGCAAGTCCAGGTTTTGTTACTGCTTTATTCTTCGCATGTGGAATTGCAAGTCCCTCACCAATTGCTGTTGTTCCAAGTTCTTCTCTTGCTAATATTCCCGCTTTGTATTCCTCTTTATCTGATACATTTCCCACTTTTGCATGTAAGTCGATCAAAATCTGTAATGCTTCTTCTTTCGTACTTGGTGATGCTTGTAGTACAATTGCGTCTTTTTTCAATAAATCCGTAATTCTCATATGTCTACCTCCTACTTTTATTTGCTATACCCCATTTGCACAACAATTTTTAGATTTGCTCCAATAACATAGCAATCAATTCTTTGCTTCCTAACCCTGGTGAAAATGCAGTCGCACTTCCTGCAGCGGTTCCCAATCGCAATGCTTCTTGATAATCCTGTGTTTTCAAATATCCTGCTAGGAATCCTGCTACCATAGAATCTCCTGCTCCTACGGAATTCACCACCTTTCCATTTGGTACACCAATTCGATGCACCATATGATTTTCATCTAGTAATATAGCTCCATCTCCTGCCATGGAGATCAACACATTACGTGCTCCTAAGTTCTGCAACTCTTTTGCATAGTAGATGATATCTTCCTGTGTCTCAATTTTCACACCAAATAGCTCACCTAGTTCATGATTATTCGGTTTAATTAAAAATGGTTTATACTTTAATACATTTTTCAAAAGATCATTCGTAGCATCAACAACAAAACGAATCTCTTTCTTAAACAAGCGTTCCATGATCTGTTCATAGATATTATTCGGTAATGTACTTGGTATGCTTCCTGCTAATACAAGGGTATCTCCCTCTACTAATTGATCTAATTTATGATATAGTTCATCAATTGCATGTTCTGTAATCAGAGGTCCTTGGGCATTAATTTCCGTTTCTTCCTGCGACTTGATCTTCAGGTTAATTCGACTGATTCCGTTTGGTAAACAGATAAAATCCGTTTCTATTCCCTGTTCTTTTACACCCTGTTCAATCTCTCGTCCTGTAAACCCAGCGATAAATCCAAGGGCAACACTTGCAAATCCCAGTGTCTGTAGTAGGATTGATACATTGATCCCTTTCCCACCATAGTAAACCTCTTCCGCTGTGGTTCGATTTACTTCTCCTGTCTTCAGCTGTTCCACTTGAACAACGTAATCAAGAGCAGGATTAAATGTTACAGTATAGATCATGACCTACATACCTCCTTTACTATAGTAGATTCTCTATATTTCTCATCCGGTAAAAAATCAGTAATGATACAAACCTGATCCAATGAAGCAAATGTTACAGAAGATGCTTTCCCAAACTTTGTATGATCCGCTAATATATAGGTCATATAGCTTCTATTAGCTGCTTCTTTTTTCATAAGACCTTCTTCAATCTCTGGTGTTGTAACACCTTGCAACAAACTGATCCCATTGGTTCCTAGGAAACCTTTTGTAAAGTTATATTTCTTTAAGTTTTGTATTCCAACTGCTCCCACAAGCGCTTCTGTCGATAATTTCAGTTCTCCACCAATCACGTATGCTTTGCAACCTTTTTGTACTAATTTCTTAGCATGAACAAATCCATTGGTGATATATACTGCTTTCGTATTACTAATGTAATCAACAAGTTTTAATGTAGTTGTCCCAGCATCGATATATACAAAATCATCGTCTTTGATCAGTGATGCAGCGTATCTACCAATTTCATTCTTTTCATCCACATTCATTGAGGACTTCGTCTCTACATCCGCTTCAAAAGTAGAGATATCCTCTAAAACAGTTGCTCCACCATGAACCTTATTCAACTTTCCCATCTCATGTAACGTGATCAAATCTCTACGAATGGTTGATTCAGAAGCATCTAGTTCCTTTGACAGTTCTGTTACTGTCACTGCTTTTCTATCTTGTAGAACCTGTAATATCAGACTATGTCTTTCTTGTGTTAGCATCTTTATTCCCCCTACGAATTCGTATTCCTGTTATACCAGTATACTATCATCTTTTTCATTCAAAGTCAATCATTTTCTTTCATTTTCAATCATATAATTTCATTCTCATTCATTTATAATCATTTTCTTTCATGCAATCCTCATTTCTTTTCATACAATCTGGTGTAAACTGACGTTTTTTGATCATTTTTTGCTATTTCATGTGTATCTCATTCTTTTACCAAAGCCAAATGTATGTCCAAAAAAGAGGTATAAAAAGGTATAAGAAAAGTTGGTTATCGTATGATAATAACCATTACGATAACCAACTTTTAATTATTCTCTCTTATTTGATTGTATTTATTCATTGTGTATTCGATGTTACTGCTATTTATCTACATCTCTTGCAATGATTCGGTTTCTCCTGTTACATTTTCTTTCTCTTTTTCTTTTAAAACAGGATTCGTCTTTATCTTTATTATTAATGGTATAACCATAAGGATCCATACAATAGGTTCCGAAAGAATGATTCCCATATAATCCAGATAAGGAACCAATAGGAATACTACAAGAACCTTTCCTACCAACTCGATCATACTGGATACGATTGGTGTTCTATGATCTCCAATTCCCTGCATTGCATTTCGTAAAACCGTAATCATAGCAGGTACAAAATAAAACAAGGTGTCGATTCGCAGATACAACGTAGCGGTATGAATAATCTTTGCATCCTCTGTTCCTGTTACCAGATGTACGAGCCAAGGAGCGATGGTATAACTAGCAACCATCATCAAAATGGACCAGCCCCAAGTAACCAAGATCACCATACGGATTCCTTCTTTTATCCGTCCAATCTTACCAGCACCTAAGTTTTGTCCACAATAGGTAGCCATGGTCGTACCGCATACACTAAAGAGCAACATATAGATCTCTGTAATCTTTCTTGCTGCTGTATGTGCCACGATCGTCTTCGTTCCAAATGTATTGATTGCACTTTGCAAAGCCACTGTTCCTAGGCATACCAACGAAAGCATGATTCCCATGGATAACCCCGAAGCATACATCTCTTTGACTTCTGCCCATTCCATTTTGAAATCCTCTCTATGAAGATGCAACATCGGATATTTTTTCCACATATATACGAATACCAATACAACAGATATAAACTGTGCTAAAACGGTTGCGTAAGCTGCACCTTCCACGCCCATATGAAATCCATTAATGAATAAGAAATCCAGTCCCACATTCAAAACGGTTCCTACGATTAAAAAAATTAATGGGGTAACGGTATCACCAATAGCACGTAATACACTGGCTAATGCATTATACCATAGGGTAACAATCATACCAAGGAATATGACCCGAATATATACATACGATTCTTGTATAACTTCGGGTGGCGTGTTCAACACACGTAATAATGGCATTAAGAATACCACACTAAGAATCGTCATAACAATAGCTGTTACTGTTCCAAGAAAAAGTGACATCGCTGTGGTCCGTCGAAGTCCAGCCTCGTCCTTCGCTCCAAAGCTTTGTGCAACCTTGATTGCAAATCCATTGGTAAGACCTAGCAAAAATCCAATGATCAAGGAACTAATGGAATTGGTGGCCCCTACCGCCGCCAATGACTGCTCTCCTAATGTTTCTCCAACGATTCTTGTATCGATTAGATTATACAGTAACTGAAATACATTCCCTAGCAACACAGGAAGTGCAAACTGGAAAATCAATTTTAATGGATTTCCTTTTGTTAAGTCTTTCATATGTATTTACCACACTTTCTTAAAATATGTAATATGTTTCTATATTGGAATAAATCGTATTTTTAAATAGCTTTTTTCAATATACCATATATACCTTCTTCATGCAAGTGCAATGACTGCTTTTTATAATTACAAGCTCACTATTTACTAACCCGTATATTTTTTTCTTAGTTTGAGATACTACATTATGAATTCATAAGAAAGAAGGACTTACAATATGTCAGTTGATTTTAAATCTAGTGAAACTAGAGAAAACCTCATGCGTGCTTTTGCTGGGGAAAGCCAGGCAAGAAACCGTTATACAATGGCTGCTGATATTGCCTGTCAACAAAAGCAAGAAATTGTCGCTGCACTTTTTCGCTTTACTGCCAATCAGGAACGAGCTCATGCGCAAGTTTTCTATAACCATCTAAAGGAATTTTCTGGTGAAAATATTGAAATTACGAATGCCGCATACCCTGTTAATGTTTCCCAAGACTTAATTGAATTATTGAACTTCGCCAAACATAATGAATATGAAGAAGCAAACGATGTATACACCACCTTTAGTGCGAAAGCGAAAGAAGAAGGCTTTGCAAAGGTTGCATATGCATTTGCAGAGATCGCAAGAGTAGAACAAACGCACTGTGATCGTTTTGAAAAGATGGCGGAGATGCTTAGTGAGAGTAAACTCTATCAATCTTCCTCTTCTTCGACTTGGATCTGTTCCTTCTGTGGCTATATCTACGAAGGCGAGAAAGTTCCAGACAAATGCCCTGTATGTACGTATGATCAGGGTTACTTTATTCCGATCGAGCTTTTATCCTGTAAGGATTTCTTAGCTGGAAAAAAAGCATAAGATTATAACGAACTCTCGATGATAAACAATACTAGGATTATGAAATGCAATAAAATATACAAAAGTACGTAAAAATGGGGTAGTCACATTCCACTACTATGCTCGAATGTGACACCCCATTTTTACACGTTCTTCTTTCGAAAACACGTATAGAGGTTCTGGTAATTTGCCCATACAGTACAAGGTTCTTTGCAAAAATAGTACGTACTGAATAAGGCTTCTTTTCGATTCCACTCCATCGTCAATGCGAATAATTCTTTATTCAATGGGAGATACATCAAATCCTTATGTGCTTCATATAGAAGTAAAACTTCTCTATTGGCATCGGACAAGACCGTACGTAACCGTTCCTTCTCTTCCGCTGATAGAGTTCCATAATACCAATCCACATAAGCATCTTCTGTTCCATTCTGTTCCCAGATTTGACGCAGTTCCTCTTCTGCCTCATCTGGCTCTCTGCTTAATTCTTTCGCATCATAATCTCGATATCCTTCTTCGATTCGACTAATATAGAGCGCACCTTGAGATAGCAGCGTTTTTTGATCAAGTGCACCAATCAAATGAAATCGTTCCTTTTTGGTCATTTTCTTAATCACTTGTTCATAGGAATGATCTATCATATCGTATAAGAGCTGGTCATCTATTCGATCAATATAGATGGTATTCTTATAGGGTTGCTGCACAGGTGGACAATGATATCCTCTCACTACCGCCTGTGGAAACTGTTGCCGATAGAAATCTGCAAGCATTTGCTCGCAACGAAGGGTGATCTTAAAATCCTCTTCCCGTGGATACAGTTCCGCAAAGATCTTACCCTCTGCTTTCACACAGATTGGTATGTATCCAAAAGGATGAGCAAGATAAGCACCTGGCTTAGTCAGACAATACCTCAGTATTTCTTCTTTTTTCATGTTTCTTGTCACACTCCTTTTCTAATCCAGCCTGATTTTCTATAGTAGGAACATTCTTTTGATAATTCACAACAAATATTCCAATACAAACTAAGATTAGCGCAACAACACCTTTCAAACCGAAACTCTGTCCCTTTTCATCTAAGAAGATACTTGATAGGATTACACCGCTAATCGGATTCACAAAACCAAAAACTGCAACTTTTGATACAGGATTGTATTTGAGAAGAATACTCCAAACAGAATATGCTACTGCTGAAACCATTGCAAGATAGATCAACATGCCAATTCCTTTTCCAGTTATGACCGTTAGCTTCCCGCCCCATAACAAGCCAAATACTACCATGATCAAGCCACCAATAACAAATTGATACCCACTTAATACAACTGGATTTTCATCTTTCGAATATTTCTTCATGATAACAGAGGATAACGAATATGCAACCGTACATAGTAAAATGAAGCCTTCACCTGTTAGTTTCATATGCATATCAATACCACTTTTCGTTACATTAATCAACACAACACCAGCAAAACCTAACACACAACCAATCAGCTTCTTCATCGTTAGTTTTTCTTGTCGGAAGAATACGCAAGCAATAATGATTGCAACGAATACATTAGACCCATTAATAATTGCTGCTTTCACTCCTGTTGTATTGGCTAAACCAATATAGAAGAACAGATATTGCAATACCGTCTGGAACATACAAAGTACAAGAATCTTTCCATATGAGGTTTTCTTGGGTACTAGAATCTTGCGGCTCATAAGACTTCCTAAGATTACCGATAAGATACCTGCCAATGTGAATCGACATCCTGCGAATAAAATCTGCGTCGCACTGTCATTCCCTCCTATTGCAAAATACTGATACCCTAACTTTATCGCAGGGAACGCACTTCCCCACAATGTACAACAAATCGTTGCTAGCAAACAAACGACTGCTGTTTTCTTCATTACATCATCCTTGGTTATCTTCTCTTTCATGGTTCTGTCTTACCTTTCTTCTCGTTTCCCCTGTTGTCATTATTTAACTTACTTCACTCCTACATCTGTTTACGAACTATCTTGTATTCATCATCTAATTGATAATAAGGACAACTAAAATGTCGATCCTGTAGAAAACGAACCATCTCGTCTTCATCTAAATTCACTTCACAGATATAACACTCATAATCCTCATCATATACGTAATTACTACAACTTTCACAATTGGAACTGGTTTTTGTCTTCATTTATAAGTTACCTCACCTTCCCGACTGGCAAAGCCATATAAACCAAATATACTTTCTCTACCAACCTAGAACTCCCTGTTTCGTACAATGTTGTACTTCTTTTGCTGTTAATTGTCGACGTTTTTCGTTAATCTGACAACCTGCACCTGTATTCTCATATTCATATAATCGTTCCGTCTCTGGATATGCATCATGCATATTCGTCCACCCATCTTCTCGAATATGTGCCCCTAACTCACAATGCATAAACACGGTAGCGGCACATACTGGCTCCATACGCATACTAGGATGCCATGGTCTCCCAAGGTATACCGAGTTTGGTGCCATCGTCTCATCTGCTGTTAAGGTGCAATTGATAAATAAAAATCCATATGCATCTGACGCTTTTGTGCTTGCGGCTGTTACATACCCATTCTCCGTTTTCGAACCACGGTCAAGGGAATGCAACTGGCAGTTTTCGAATACAGCATGGGCTGCACCAAAGATATAATCCACATCACCTTCCAGATAACAATTCAAGAAATAACAAGATCCTGACTGCGCGTACAACGTATCTTGGTAGCCTTTAAAACTACAGTTGATAAAGGTATTTCCTTCTCCCGTCGTCGACAATGCCACTGCTTGTCTTCCCATAGCATCAAATCCTGGTTGAAAAAATGTATTCTCAAACGTAAGATTGGAAGCAGTCACATTGCTACCGTCTATGAATACAGAAGGACTACGAAATGTTCCGATCTTCTCTCCATTCGCATCAAGCATTCCAGCATAATTGTCATACGTGATTACCGTTTCTTCTCTATCTTCACCAACAAGTTTAATGAACGATTTTTCTGCAGGAATTGTCACCACTTCCTTGTAAACCCCTTTTTTAATCCGTATGGTAACGGGTTGGTCATTGCCACATGCTACTGCATCAATGGCAGCTTGAACCTTTGTAAAATCTCCACTTCCGTCTTTTGCAACAATATACTCTTTCTCCATTGTTTCCTCCATGTGCTTTTTCTATCTGTTGATTTTACCAAAACACAAATCCCATCCGAACATATCGTCTCATACCAATCCATGCTTTTCAAAACCTCTTGCTATTATACCTTGTTTCCAACAGTTTTGCACGAAATATATGATGCAAGGGTCAAAAGATCATATTTATGCTTCTGCGCGGATTGCGCATGTTTTAGAATTGTGAGAGTTGCATTGCAACGGAACAATTCTAAAACATAAGCTCTAATTGTCTTAATTTTCTAATTTCATGGATAATATAGGCAATCGCAATAACGGAAGCAATCCCATCTGATATAGCATTACTTGCATAGATTCCCTGTACTCCATATTGTGGTGCAAATACCATAATGGCAGGAACCACGATTACGCCATACCGTAAAAAAGACAGTGCACTACTTCTTCTTGCTGCTCCTACTGCCTGATAATATTGTGAACTAATCGTCTGTAAACCAACCAAAGGAAGCATTGCCAAATAGAGGCGAATACCTCTTGCTGCTACATCACGAAGTTCCTCTTGTTTTGTAAACAGATCCACAATTCCATGAGGGAAAAACTGTACAAGAAGAAAGAGAACCGTAGACAAAATTCCTGCATAGAGAAGGGACAATAAAAGAGAACTTCTCACTCTTCCATATTGTTTTGCTCCCCAATTATAACCACAGATCGCGTTATTTCCTTGAACAATACCGGTTACTACCATATGATAGAAACTAAATATACTAGAGATGATCGTTACTGCAGCTACATCTAAATCCGTTCCATAGTGTAATAAACTGGTATTCATGTACAGATTCACCCCAGTGGCCAAAATCTGTACGAAGAAGGAAGGACTCCCCATCTTGATCAGTGCTTTTGCAAGTTCCCTCTCTTTCTTTACCTGCCGTTTCTTTAGATGAATCATAAAATCCTGACGTGTCAGGAATATATAGTATACATAGATGGTAAGTGTCATTTGCGATAACACAGTACCTATTGCGGCTCCTTTAATCCCAAGATCAAATCCAAAGATTAAGATGGGATCAAGAATCATATTCATAATCGAGGTAACAATAATAATCTTCATCGAGGTCTTTGCTTGCCCGATTGACCGTAAGGAATTATTGAGGCAGTACCCTGGAATTCCAATAATAGAACCAACAATTATTATCACAATATATTCTTTTGCATAAGGGAGTACCTCTTCTGATATTCCAAGACCAGTTAAAATTGGATTCAGAAATACAAGGAATATAGCAGCAAATACAATCAAAAATCCTATGATATATTTACTCGCAAGATAAAGTAGATCCTCTGCTTCTTCTTTCTCCCCTTCCCCTAATTTCAAGGAAATCAGTGCGGACGACCCAATTCCGATTAATAACACGAATGCCATCTGCAGAATTTGAATGGGCATGGTGATTCCCACTGCTGTTAATGCATAGGGATTAATCTTCCCTACGAAGATTCGATCTACGATATTAAAAATTGCGCTACTGAGCATTCCCAAAATAGCAGGGACACTTAATCGCCATAATAGCCGATTTACCTTTTCCATTCCTAAATCATGTTCCATATATTCCTCCAGTATCTTAACTTGGTACTACTCGAAATCCTTCCCCGTGAATCTCATTGGCATCCATATGAATAATGAATACCTCTTCATCCACCTCTTTTACTGCCTTCTCTACCTGAACCAATTGTTTGGGATTACAAGCTACCATAACAACTTGCTTTTCATCTTTTTTATATCCGCCACGTCCATCTAATATGGTTGAACCACGTCCACAACAAGAATCTATAATATCGCAGATCTCTTCTCCACGTTTTGTTACGATCAACGCAATTTTTCCGGAATTCATTCCGCTCATAACCTTATCAACAGCAATTGCAAATAAGAAATTAATGATCATACCATATATTACGCCATCAACATCATGAAATATGACTCCTCCTACTAATATAATTCCAATATCCGATAAAAATGCGATGGTTCCTAACTTCATATGTGGTCGTATTGCTTTCGCAGCCATGATCAGGAAATCAGAACCTCCCGTAGATGAATTTCTTGTATAAATAATAGCATATCCAATTCCACCAATTACTCCTGTTACAATAGCAGCAAGCATTCGGTTTCCTTCATATAAAGGTAACAATGGTGCAACATAATCGATCATAAAAGAAGAGATGATCATACACCGAAATGTACGGATCATAAATTTCTTTCCAATCAACCGATAGCAAAGAATCGCTACTGGAATATTAATAATAATTGTAGTAATACCAATTGGTGCACCAAATAGACGATATAGAATCAAGGCGATTCCAGAAAATCCTGTCATTGGGAATTCTGCACGTAACGCAAAGTTATAGATGGCGATTGCCACCAAAAAACTCCCGATACATTCCATTACTATATCCATCCATACACTTTCTTTTTCATTTAGCCATTGCATCTATTCTATCCCCTTTTCTTCTATTCTGCAACTAACATAGAACAAAGTCAGCTCAAATATGTGTTCCACACATTCTCATACAAAAACCTATGCAAAGGACACACACTTTACCGTACCGTGAAGAGTATTTTTATCTAGGAAATTGCAAAGAACATCGCTTAACTGCATTGGCAACTTCCCATAAACAAAAAAAAGATACCTGCAGACTATAACACTATAATCCGCAAATACCTTTGCTCTTCTTTCGGATGACAGATTACCACTTTCTTGTATTTCTGTCAAGTTCCTATTAAATATGTATTTCTATATTCAAACTTCGCACTTGAATGAATTGAATGTGTATGTGATTGCTCTATTCGTTGGAAAACGCGTTCACGCCTCACTTTACACGTAACGAAATTTCTCTCTCTCGTGCATCAGTAAGGGGCAAATACGACATGTTACTTTAACCCCTTACTGATTATATTTGTTTCTTAAAATAGAATTACGAAAACATCTACTTTATTTGTAGTAATTTTCTACCCATTCCATTCTTTGCAGGTATTGTTCCACAATTGCCTGTCCCATATCAGGGTGAATCGTATCCGCATGCGAAATCGTAATTGCCGACATAGCAATGGCATATTTCACTGTATCTACAATTGACAATCCATTCATAAAGCCATATCCCAGACCAGCCACACAGGAATCTCCTGCACCAGTTACGTTTACAACCTGCACCTTGTTAGCCTTGATTATTCCTTCCTGCTCTCCATTGTTATAGTAGATTCCATCTTCATCCAAACTGATGAATACATTCTCAATGCCCAATTCACGAAAATACGCTCCCGCTCTTCTTACATCATCATCATTCTCAATAGAAAATCCACATAACACTTCTGCTTCCAAACGATTGGGCTTAATTGTATGAAAATACGGAATCAAATGCTTCACGCGCGCCACTTTTGTTGCTGACACAGGATCTAATACGAATCTTGTTTCTCCCTGATACGTTTTCAATAGATATTCTAACATCATAGGATTATCGGTATCCACAACCATATATTCCGCGTTCTTAATGCATTCTGCTTTGCTATTAATAAATTCCTCCGTAACACGATCGGTAATCTTCATGTCAACAATTGCCGATTCCATTTCTCCTTGTTCATTAAGAATTGCCATGTACGTAGGAGTTGATTCTCCTTTTACAATAAGTGAATCTGACATATCAAGCTTGATCTCTTTTGCTGCTTTTTGAATACTTTTTCCCTTTTCATCATCTCCAAGAATCGAGATGAATTTGGTATTCACATGTAATCTAGCCATGTTTTCTGCTATGTTCCTACAGACACCGCCAAAAGAAATGCGTACATTTCCTGGATTAGAATCCTTTGCTTGGTAATTTTGATAGGTAAACCCAATAATATCGCAAACAGATACACCAAAAACTAACATATAAGGTTCATTTTTACAACTCATTTGATACTTCTTCTCCCTACTTTACTTTTTCACTTGAAAATAAATGATACAAGGGTCAAAAAGTCATGTTTCCCATGCTTGCATGAAAGAACATGACTTTTTGACCCGCACATCATAAACGTATTTATTACTATATTACATTTTCCGCTTAATTTCAACGAAAATAATATTGTAAATTTCTACCACTTTCATTTTTAAGAATACTCGAACAGTACCTTTACTCTACAAAAGGTACAACTGCTCCATCATACGTATCCGTTATAAATTGCTGAATTTTGTCTGATTTTAATACTTCAACCAACTTCTGAATGCCTTCTTTTTCTTCATTTCCTTCTTTTACTGCAATGACATTCACATAGGTCTTTGCTGCTTCTGAATCTGAGGCTTCATACGCAACTGCATCTTTTGCAACGGAAAATCCTGCTTCTAATGCATAGTTTCCATTTAAAACAACAAATGCAACTTCTGGTACCACACGGGAAACCTGTGCAGCTTCAAGTTCTTGAATCTCAATACCATATGGATTTTCTTTAATATCATTTACGGTAGCTTCAAGGCCCACACCTTCATTTAACGTTATGATTCCATTGTCTTGTAACAGTAACAATGCTCTTGCTTCATTTGTTGTATCATTTGGCACAGCAATTACATCACCTTTGGCAAGATCGTTCAGGTCATCTTTTTTACCTGGATAGATACCAAATGGTTCATAATGGATTCCACCTGCATTAACAAGATGTGTTTTCTGTTCATCATTAAAACTCTCTAGATATGGAATATGTTGAAAATAATTCGCATCAAAATCACCGCTCTCTACAACAAGATTCGGCTGAACATAGTCACTGAATTCTGTCACTTGAAGATCCCAGCCTTCTTCTGCCAACAATTTTTTTGCCTCACTTAGGATTTCTGCATGTGGCGTTGTGGATGCTGCTACTTTGATTACTTTTGATTCTACTGTTGTTCCTGCGGCTGTATCTGTGGAAGAACCTGAATCCTTCTTTTTGCAACCTGTTAACACCAACGCTGCTAAAGCTCCAATTACTGCTACTTTTAAAATTTGTTTTTTCATACTGTCTCCTCCTCAACTATTTCGTATTTCTTCGATCTAATTTCTTAGATAAAAACATACCAAATCCTTGTAATAGCTGCACTAATACAACTAAAAGTACGATGGTAACAATCATAATATCCGTCTGATAACGGTAATAACCATAACGAATCGCTATATCACCCAGACCTCCTCCTCCAACGGCACCTGCCATAGCGGAATACCCTAAGATTGTTCCTACCGCAATGGTTGCACCAACTAATAGTGGTGTTCTAGCTTCCACTAAAAGTACTTTTCGAATGATTGTCCAAGTGGATGCCCCCATACTTTGTGCTGCTTCGATCACACCTTGATCAACCTCCTTTAGGGAAGATTCCACCATACGACCGATGAATGGTGTAGCTGCAATCACAAGTGGAACAATGGTTGCTGTCGATCCATAACTTTTTCCAATGATTAAACGAGTGAATGGAATCAACAATACAACCAGGATAATGAACGGAATACTGCGAACGATATTAGAAAACACATCTAATATCTTGTAGATAACAGCGTTTGGTCGTATTCCCTTTTTATCTGTAATGGTTAAGATAACACCCATTGGCAGCCCTAACAGATACCCCATACAAACAGATATGAGAGTCATGTACAACGTTTCCACTAAACCGTCTTGTAGCATTCTTATTGTGGTTTCATTAAACATGAATATCCACCTCCTCTACTGCTAACTTTCGATTGATCAGATATGCGATCATCTTATCTGCTATCTCCTTTTCTTCCGGTAATTGCAAGATCATCTCTCCAATAGCCTTGCCACCTATATTATGGGTATCCGCACCCATGATATTGATTGGAGTTTGGAAGGACAGGATCATATTACTGATTACTGGTTCAAAAGATGATTGTTCGTTGAATACGATTCGAACAAAATGTTTTCCCCTCATGTAGGCCGTCGTCTCTGTTCCTTGGTATACAAGACGTTTCGCTTCTTCCGTTTTTGGTTCTGTGAAGATATCCTTAACAAGTCCTGTTTCTGCCAACGTTCCTCCACTTAAGATGGCAACTTTATTACAGATTTTTTGAATGACTTTCATCTCATGCGTAATAACCACAATGGTTATACCAAAACGTTTATTGATGTCTTTTAAAAGATTTAAGATAGCATTCGTGGTTTCTGGGTCAAGTGCACTAGTCGCCTCATCACAAAGCAGGATCTTTGGATTATTGGCTATCGCTCTTGCAATTGCTACTCTCTGCTTCTGTCCCCCAGACAATTGTGCAGGATAGGCATTCTCTTTGTGCTCTAATCCAACGATCTTTAATAGTTCCTTTGCCCGTTCTCTGGCTTTTTTCTTACGTACGCCTGCAATTTCAAGAGGAAAACAGATGTTATCAATTACAGTTCTTTGCATTAATAAATTAAAATGCTGGAAGATCATTGCAATCTCTTGTCTTGTTTTTCTCAACTCTTTGTTCGAAATCGTCTGTAGGTCTTTTCCATCAATTAAAACCGTACCTTCTGTAGGACGTTCCAAGAAATTAATACATCGTACCAATGTACTCTTTCCTGCACCTGACATGCCGATTATACCAAAGATATCTCCCTGCTCCATGTCAATGGATATATTCTGTAACGCATCCACTTTCCCAGCTTTACTTGGAAATGATTTGGATACATTCTTAATCTGGATCATTGGTCTCATCCCATCACCTCTCCTTCTATAACTAAGAATATGGATTTTCTCCAATCATTTTTGATTTGTTTTTTATTTCCTATTAATTATATATGTTTTATATGATATAATAATAATAATAATAATAATATGATATCAATTTGTCAATACATAATTTTCCCCGTTCAGAGCCAAGCAAATTAGAAAAAAATGATGCGATGAATGCTTGCATTCGTGAGTATCAGTTTTTTCTAATTTATTTGGCGGATACGCCAAATCGAGGAAACACTTTGTGTTTTCGAGATTGGCTCTGCACGGGTACTTTGCAAATTCGAAAAAATGATGCGATGAATGCTTGCTTTCGTGAGTATCAGTTTTTTCTAATTTATTTGGCGGATACGCCAAATCGAGGAAACACTTTGTGTTTTCGAGATTGGCTCTGCACGGGTACTTTGCAAATTTGATCGTATGATGCGATGAATGCTACTTCGTTCTTTGATAGATTGGCAGAAACGCCATGATTACCTGAAAGCAAAAAAACAGCGTAGACTAATCATATTGCGCTACATGTGCAACGATTGTCTACACTGTCTCAATACTACTTGATGATTTGATCGTCTAATACAATTGTAAATGGGCCATCATTCTCAAGGTCAACCTTCATATCCGCTCCAAATCTACCTGCTTCTACAACAGGCAACTTCTTACGGCTCTCCTCTAGAAAATACTCATAAAGCCGATTTGCGACTTCTGGTTTCCCAGCATTCACAAAACTTGGACGATTTCCTTTCTTGCAATCTGCATAAAGAGTAAATTGGGATATTACTAAAAGTTCACCTTGTACATCCTGTATGGAAAGATTGGTCTTACCATTCTCATCTTCAAAAATCCGTAATTTACAGATTTTTTCTATGAATTTATCAGCGATTTCTTCTGTGTCTTCCATGCCAACTCCAAGAAAGAGGAGCAATCCACGATTAATTTTACCGATTACTTCTCCGTCCACTGCTACTGAAGCATGGTTGACACGTTGAATTACTACTTTCACGAATTCTACCTCCTGTGAAACAGGATTACCAAGAGAGAATTCTTAAACAAAATAATCTATAATTGCTGGTCAACTTCTAATCCCTTTAGATCCTCTTCCACTAATTGCTGCGTCTTAAGAAGATTCTTAATCTCACTTTGAATCTTCCCATGGGTAATTTCAGCAGTCTGAATCATATCAGATGTATCCGTTACATCATTGTTTTCAACCTTAACCTCTAGTGGATCTTTTGTATTATCATGCACATTTTGAAGTTGTTCCTGTTCTTTTTCTCTCTCGACCTGTTTTGCTTCCTCTTCTTCTTTTTCTTCTTTTTTCTCTTTCGCTTCTTCCATTTGCTTTTCCAATTTTTCATCGATAGCATCTTTTGCTTCATTCAAAAGAGCATTTGCAAATTCCTTGTTGGCACTGTCCATGATCTTATCCGCTTCTTTTTGTGCGCCAACCATTGGATCTTCCTTCAACAAGGCAAGATGAATTGCATTGATCGTCATACTCTCGCCTTCTTTTTCTGACCGTGCAGAATTAAGACGGGATGTGAATTCTTCTTTTGATTTATCTAATTCCAGCATCTTACTTTGATATTCAGGGTCTTGTTCATTTCCTTCATATTCTTTCGCTAATGCAGCCTTACTTTCATCAATCTTGTCTATCTCTTGCTGTGCGGCTTGTGCCTGTTGTTCCAACTCTTCCATATGTTCCGCACGAGTAGCCATCTCATTATCTGTCTTAAGTTGGCTAGAGAACACATCCCCCAGTTTCTTCATAGCTTCTTTCTTGGCATTCATTTTCTTCATAGCCGGAATATCCTGTGTCAAATTCAAATCCGTCGCACGTAATGTATTCCCTTGTGCTGCTTTCTTCTCTTCTTCTTCCATCCTCTTTTCTTGGACAGTTTTTTGTTTACCTGTGGCTACTTCCAAATGTTGTGTACTATGATCAATGCTCCCTAAACCATTATACTTTACATTCATCTCTATACCTCCCATCGATATGTATAGGATCCTACTGATTCCTTTTACTTTTCGCAAATTACTGCATATCTCTCTTTACGTTCAATTTATCCAACAGAGGCTGGCTAAATATGGTAAATTGTGCATATAAAAGCAAATATACAATTCATTATACATATCGACAGAATTCCTTTTATTGTTAACCACCTGACACAATTATATTATGTCAAAGTGAAATAACCATTAAACCTTGCATCATCAACATCATCAATTTATCAAAATACCGATAATAAACCATTCAAAATAACAACAATAATAATAACGGGTAGTACAAACCTACAGTAACCACGCAAGAAACGCGGTATTTTTAGCCCTTTCCCTTCATTTACTTCCTTACGATAATTCTCAAATCCCCAACCATATCTGCTTACACAAAATAGGGTGAAGATAAGAGAACCAATTGGTAGAAGCAGATTGCTTACAATAAAGTCCTCCAAATCAAGAATCGTGGTTCCCGCTCCTAAAGGTTGAAATTCTGAGAGAAGGTTGAACCCAAGTACGCAAGGCATTGATGCGAAGCACATGAAGATTCCATTTAATATGGCTGATTTCTTTCTACTGAATCCCCACAAATCCATACAGGAAGACATGAGATTTTCAAATACTGCGATTACAGTGGATAGGGAAGCAAACGCCATAAACAAGAAGAAACAGCTTCCCCAGAAACGTCCACCTGGCATTGCATTGAATATATTGGGTAAAGTGATAAAGATTAGACTTGGACCACTATCTGGATTTACTCCAAATGCAAAACAGGCAGGGAAAATGATTAAGCCCGCAACAATTGCTACAAATGTATCCAAAAATGCGATGTTAATGGACTCTCCTAATAAAGTCCGTTCCTTCCCTAAGTAACTACCAAAGATAGCCATGGAACCAATTCCAAGACTCAATGTAAAAAATGCCTGGTTCATTGCAGAGACGATTACTTTCCCAATACCGATTTCCTTCATCTTATGTAGATCGGGTATCAGATAGAAAGCCAGACCTTTTTGCCCTCCCTTTAGCATCATACTTACTACAGCCAAAACCACCATGATTGCTAACAATGCAAGCATCATGATTTTTGTAATCTTCTCCACACCCTTTTGTAACCCAAGGGAACAAATGGCAAATCCCAATACCACAACTACAATCATCCAAAAGGTCATAACCTTAGGATCCCCTAACATATCAGCAAATTGCTGTTTTATTCCAGCAGCATCGGCATCAACAAATTTCCCAGTAGCCATATTAACAAAATAATTTAACATCCAACCTGATACTGTTGTATAGAACATCATTAACAGATAATTACCGATCATGGCTGCATATCCATGATAATGCCACCTATGTCCTTCCTTCTCTAATGTCTGAAAAGCTTTTACCGCACTTTTTCTACTAGCTCTTCCCACTGCGAATTCCATCGTCATAATTGGTAAACCCAATATGAATAGAAAGAACAAGTAGAATAAAACAAATACTCCTCCGCCACTATTTCCCACAACATAAGGGAATCTCCATACATTTCCTATACCGATCGCACAGCCAGCGGACAGCAGTATGAATCCTAATCTCGACTTAAACTTTTCTCTTTCCATATATCCTCCATATTTTAACGCACATATGTATTAATGCGCTAAAGTGTACGTGTAATAAAGACACCGTATAAATATATCGAAATATCCCCTTTCTGTCAACCGATTTACACATGGTTATTTTTGGTTATATTTTATTGTACCTCTCTCATTATTGAATTAATCCAAATCGAATCTCTCTATCATTTATTTCGGATTTTTTTTCATCGAATGGAGACACTGAATATAACAGGATATTATTATTTTAGTATCATTATTTACTTTTTATCTTCTATCAGCTATGATAGATACTGCACGAAATTTACGAAAGGAACAAAATATATGGAATTAAATTTAGACATTTACAGAACTATGGCATTGGTTTCCATTGTATTTTATATTGGGAAATTCACGCGCAATCGAATCTCTTTCATAAAAAAATACTGTATTCCACCATCTGTTGTTGGCGGACTTATCTTCGCATTAGTCATCTTGTTTTGCAAGTTAACAAATATTGCAACTATACATCTAGACACAACATTACAAAGCATCTTTATGACCGCTTTCTTTACCAGTATCGGTTTTACCGCCAGTTTTCAAGTATTAAAAAAAGGAGGTATCAAAGTAATCATATACTTAGGGTTAGCAGCTATCCTTGTTGTACTGCAGAATACCCTTGGTGTAACACTGGCTACTTTGTTTAAGCTCCCTACATTATTAGGACTATGTACTGCTTCCATTCCTATGATCGGAGGACATGGAACCGCAGGTTCTTTTGGTCCCATCTTAGAGGACATGGGCATAACTGGTGCAACTACTGTTTCCGTTGCTTCTGCTACCTTTGGATTGATTATGGGAAGTATTATTGGAGGGCTAGTTGCACGTGGTTTAATCCATAATCATAAATTAAAGACGATTAAAGATGAAAACTCAGAGAAATTACCGGATGAAGTTGGTGATTACAATGAAGAGAATCACAATATTCTCTCCTTTAAACGTCTTATGAATGGCGCCTGTCTTCTATTCATTGCCATGGGACTTGGTTCCATTCTTTCCGATCTGATTGAGAAATTAGAACTAACCTTTCCTTCCTACATTGGAGCAATGATTGTTGCTGCAATCATTCGTAATATCTATGATTACCGTAAGAAGAATATCTTTGAAAAAGAAATTGAGACACTGGGTGGTTTGAGTCTATCCTTCTTCCTCACCATGGCTCTTATGGGACTACGATTATGGGAATTATTCGATCTTGCTTTCCCATTGATCATCATGTTGTTCTCCCAGGCATTGTTGGTCGGTCTTTTTGCTTACATCATCACCTATCGTGTGATGGGAAAAAATTACGAAGCTGCTGTCTTCGCTTCAGCAACCTGCGGCTTTGGAATGGGTGCAACTCCAAATGCCATTGCCAACATGGATGAATTGACCAACCGTTATGGTTTTGTTCACACCCCTTACTTTGTAGTCCCAATTGTTGGCTGTTTGTTTATTGACTTTGTCAATTCAGCCATCATTACAATATTTATTAATTTTATACGATAAAAACATAAGGAGTATACAACTATAAAAGTGTCTTGTTGTATACTCCATTCTATTGCTTGTTTTTATTATTTGGTTGGTCTTGCAACCACCGCCACTTTTCTATCTGATGGACAATAAGTAAATATCCCCACACCGCTTAGTCTAGCTTCGATCAATAATCCATTTTCTGAGCCATCATCATATGTGCCAAGGTAGATTCCTACATGATAGATATTCTTGTATCTTCCATTATCCGTTCCATCTGTTTTTGTAAAGAACAACAAATCTCCTGGCTTTAATTCACTAGCTGGTAAAGCTTTATACGCTACTGCCTTTTTATTCTTCACTAAGGTTTTTGCCATATCTGCTGCCGTCGGTGCCCAGTATTTGCTACCAATATTAACACCTACGCTATGATAAGATCTCCAAGTTAAACTACTGCAATCATAGTAACCATTTTGCATACGTTTTGCTTGACTGTAAGGCGTTCCCACTGCTTTAATTCCATACCGTAGCGCTCCAATGACTTTCGTACTTCCTACGGTCACTGGAATTTCCATTACTTTCCCATCTACTGCAATTGTGACGCAGGCACATCCATTCTTCTTTCCTGTTACTTTTCCGTTCTTATCTACTTTTGCAACGGAAGATTTGCTTGACTGGAATGTAACAGTACTCTTCTTGTTAATCCCACTAACTTTTAACGTTGATTTCTTCCCTTTCACTAGAGTTAGCAAATTAACGTTTACTTTTGGATCGGTTACAGTTACTGTATAGGTTAATGTAACGCCATCAACTTCTAATGTAATCTTTGCGCTACCTTTTTTCACTGCATAAATCGTATTGGAGTACTCCCATACTTCAGCAACAGATGCTTTGCTTGTTTTCTTTACAACGGTACTTTCCGGTTGTAATCCCGTTATGACAAGTTCTTCAGTACAACCAACTGCTAGATTGCCTTCTGTTTTCGCCATCTGTGGATTACTAATCGACACACTACAAGAATACGTTGCTATACTTCCATCGGTTTGAACCACCGTTACCGTAACAGAAGTATATCCTTGTGCTACACCAGTTACCAATCCCTGTGCATCAATGGTGGCAACCCCTGGATTTGAACTACTGTACGTAATTGATTGTGTTGTCTGATACCCCATTAATTGAATCTGTTTCTTCTGTCCTACTGCACAAACGATCTGTTCCTCTTGTAATCCTCTTTGAACCACGGTAATCGTACAGGAATCCGTCGCTATATATATCCCATTGCTATCAAAAAATGTTATATAGATTGTTACTTCCCCTTGATAGGAGGCAGTAATTAAAAGAGAATTCATATAATCAACTGGTTGAATCATGATACAGTTAGAGTCACCAACCATGGAATAAGAATAATTTATTCCATATGGTAGTTGTAGCTGAAAGGATTCTCCTACCGCTAATTCCTTTTCTTTGTCCACTATATAAGTATTCGTTGTTTCATCTGCTTGAACCTTACCTGGCAATCCCATACATGCGATCATTAACATAATGATTACAAGGAAGATTCCGTTTTTCTTCTTAATGTTCATATGTATGCCTACTTTCTTTTCCTATACTCTAACTTTACCATCCACTATTGTCTTTGATCCTGTTGTATCAACAATAATCGTGCATAAAGTTCTCTTTTTTTAGTCATACCTATTGTAATACAGAAGGGTTTTCTAGTCAAAGTACATTTTTAAAAAAACTATTGGTTGTAACCTTGAATTTGTCGTATAATGAACACAGACTTTAGTTTTAAGATGTAAAAAATTATTGGAGGTTTTTATGACAAAGAAAGATATATTAGAGTTAAAGAAAAGACTCAAAAAAGATGGTTGTACCTTCACGAAACTATGTGGTTGTTATGTGAATAGTGAAAAAGAAATTGTTCTGAATCTAGAGGAGACATTTTTGAATCTCGAAGAAGATGAATTTTATAAATACTTAGAAATTGCAAAGAAAACGATGTCGGGTACACTTGGTAATAATATTCTCCAATTAGAATTTCCTCTAGAGGAAGAAAAACCAGGTGGGAAACAACAATTTCTTATGGGCTTAAAAGAAAGTAAACTGAAAAATCCTGGCTTAATGGAATCCTTCTATCAATTGGTTATCGATAATTATGATTATTCTGGGAACTATTTGATCCTTGTTTATCATGATGCCTATGATGTTATGACGAAAACAAGTGACAACAATAAGCTTGATGAATCCGAAGAAGTTTATGAATATCTCTTATGTGCTGTTTGCCCAGTAACCTTAAGCAAAGCAGGCCTTGGCTATCTTGCTAACGAGAATCGAATTGGACCTCGTATTCGTGACTGGATCGTTAATGCACCGGATACTGGATTTGTATTCCCAGCCTTTTCCGATCGTAGTTCTGATATTCATTCGGTTATGTATTTTACCAAAGATACCAAAGAACCACATAAAGAGTTCATGCAATATATCTTAGGTTGTCCTCCAAAGGACACTGCGACAGAACAGAAAACTGCTTTCCAGAATATTATTCATAATGCCATCATTGATGAACAAAAGAGCAATCATGTATTTATGGAGATTCAGGACACCCTTAGCCAGATGGTGGATGAACAAGAAGAGATCAAACAAAATAAAGAAGAACCCATTTTCCTTACTCCTGATTCGGTAGAAGAAGTTATCGAATCCTGTGATCTTCCAGAGGATATCACCAAGAAGATCCGTACTTCTTACGAAGAAAAATTCGGTGATACCCCTCCTGTTGTCGATCATCTTCTGGATAATAAAGTATTAGCAGCTAGTGCCCAATTTCGCGAAAAGAAAGCTCTCGTGGACAAGGTTACAGAATTACAACAGCAACTTGAACATGTTACGAATAAGCAAGGTACCCAAGCACTTGATCGGGTTCTCGATGATCTACAGGAAACGGATTCCATGACAGGTATTGATATTATTAATGAGGATGGGGAATATGACGTCATCTTGCAAGTAAAACCAAAGAAAATGCAGGAAATTACCTATGAAGTAATCAATGGGAAACAATGCATCGTGATTCCTATGGATGAAAACGAGCATGCAGATGTAAGAAGTGAATAGACTCCTAACACAAACAGCGCTAGAACCACAGGTTCTAGCGCTGTCCTACTCTTTACTTATTTTGAATCAATCTTTTTTCTAGTCTGGCAATCAATTTCTGCTGCTAATCGTTTCAGATACTCCGAAAACGCCACTTTATCCTTCCCATAAGTAAACTGCAACTCATATTCCAACGGTAACCAAGTTGATAAATCTGCTGAATTATGTTGGATAACCGCTTCTAGATTATCCAAAGCCTTATATAATTTGGCTTCTCCTGTTTCCAATGCATTCATTTCTTCGAATAACGTTACAAATTCTTGCTTATATGTCTCTGGAAAAGTTGCAATCCAATCATGCAGAACTTCATCCTCCAACACTTCATCCTGCTTTGTTTTATCAAATGTAGGTATATCCCCAGTGATTGCTTCCCCTAAATCGTGGATTAAACACATACGAATCACCTTATCCATATCTAGTTCAGTAAATTCATCCCGTACCATAAGTGCCATAAATGCTAGTCTCCAACTATGATCTGCAACACTCTCTTGTCTTCCATTAGAAGTCCAAGAATGTCTTGTATTGCATTTCAACTTCTCTGCCTTTTCCATAATACTTAAAAAATGTTTTGGGTCCATTCCTTATCCTCCTACCTCAAGTATCCTCTTATCCTTTATTATATGGAAAGCTCTAATTCTACTGGACAATGGTCAGAACCCATGACTTCCGTATGAATCTTGGCATCCACCAATTGTCCATTCAAACATTTTGATGTCAAGAAATAATCAATACGCCATCCTGCATTTTTCTCTCTTGCCTTAAAACGATATGACCACCAGGAATAGATGCCTTCCTGCTCTGGATAAAAATATCGAAACGTATCTGTAAATCCTGCATCTAACAATTCTTGGAACTTTGTTCTCTCTTCGATAGAAAAACCAGCACTTTTTTGATTTGTTTTTGGATTCTTCAAATCAATTTCTCTATGCGCAACATTCAAATCCCCACAAACGATAACTGGCTTCGTCTCTTCTAATCCCTTCAGATACATCCGAAATGCATCTTCCCAATCCATTCGATATGGTAAACGAGCCAACTCATTTTGAGAATTTGGCGTATACACCGTCACCATATAAAAAGTAGGGAATTCTAAAGTGATCACTCTTCCTTCTTGATCATGTTCCTCTATATTCAGCCCATAAGAAACCGATACTGGTTTCTGTTTTGTAAAGATCGCTGTTCCTGAATATCCCTTCTTTTGTGCATAATTCCAATATTGATAATATCCTTCTAAGGGAATTTCCACTTGATTTTCCTGTACTTTACTTTCTTGAATACAAAAGATATCCGCATCCATTTCATTAAAATAGGATAAGAATCCCTTTTGCATACATGCTCGTATTCCATTTACATTCCATGATATTAATTTCACTTTTACTCTCCTTTACTACATCACTATTATCACACAAACGTTATACACCGTATTCTATCGTACATAATATAATAAACCTTAACATGAAATGTACCGTTTGTAAACGAAAACAGCCCTTTATCCAATGTTGTTGTACACCTTTCCTCTAAACATTGGATAAAGAGCCATTCTTATTATTGTGTACAAAGAGAAGTAATCTTCGTTGCTTTATATACAATCTTACTTGATTGTACGATTCTATAATATGCTTTTCCATCATGAATTGTAATGGATTTTGGAGCAACACTTAATTTAGAAGTCTGATCCTCACTGATATAGAAAAAGTGAGAAGGATCTTCATAATTACCGAATTCGATTAATTGATATTCTCCGTCCGTACGGTAGGAAATTACACCTAATGCAATATGATTTTTTTCAAAGAAATCTTTTTCGTCTAATAAA
The DNA here is from genome assembly GCF_012070565.1 of Anaerosporobacter faecicola. Classification (GTDB taxonomy): domain Bacteria; phylum Bacillota; class Clostridia; order Lachnospirales; family Lachnospiraceae; genus Anaerosporobacter; species Anaerosporobacter faecicola. The sequence continues at coordinate 286,751 of NZ_JAAQRO010000030.1, read as the reverse complement.
ATGGTTCCTTCCCTATCCCCAGTGGTATTTCTTTCAAATAAGTAGGAGATTACATCGCCATCTGTCACAGAATAATATACAGCATCTTCCGTTACCAATTGAAGATTAACCGAAAAATCCGTGTAATCATTCGCTGCTTCTCCACCAGCATTCACCCGGTACAAACTGATTCGATCATGATCAAAGTAATCCAACGTTGTTATGGACCCATCATATTCTACTTTTTTTACTGCTGACGCTGAACTTTTGATTGTTCCATCATTGGTATTGCAGATATAGTAAAGAGCGTCTGCTCCAGCTGTTAATTGATCCATATTCTTATCTGTTGCAACCTCTTTTGTTACTTTTCCACCTAAAGTTGTGTAATATAAAATTGTACGTTTGTTATTCGTATAATAGATTCGATTGTTTGCTATTACTGGTTTAAAATTATAATGGTTTGTTTTGGTGGTGCAGAGAATTTTATTGGTACTCCTTGTTCCTGTTACCTTAATTCTCGCTATAATCATCTTCTCGTAACTCTTATAATACGAATAATATACATAATTTCCAATTACACCAATGATATTTCCTTGAAATGCTGTTACCAGGCATTTACGGTTCTTGCCGTTTCGATCCACACGGTAAATGCTGTTCTTTGATGTTCTTGTATTCTTAACAACATAATATACATATTTGTTCAAGACATAGAAATTATCAATCGTATTGGTTGTTAATGTCGTTTTCTTTGTTGTACCAACCTTTTGAGAAACCAATTTATAAGTAGATCCTTTCGTTCCTGTTTTATAGAACAAGTACCCACCATCTTCAACAACATCTTGGGAATATTGTGCAACGGTTTGTGCCGCCATCGCTTTTCCTGGTACAAGTTCCATGCTCGTTATGATACAAGCCAGAATCATTAACCAAATGATTCCACTTTTTCCTCTTCCCTTTTCTATACAATACGTCATCTTATTTTCCTCCTTCTTGGTTCCTATTTCCAAGTATAGCGTAATGTTACTGCTGAAATATGGCAATCTTACGTCATTTTGTATAATTTTCACCATATTTCACCTTATCGCTGTATTGGTTGATTACAACTTGATTTTTCTTTGCTGTCAATCCATGTGCGAGTGGGCATCCCACGGAGGGTACTGTAGACAAACTTAAATTGTGCAAATTGACGGACCTCAAAATAAATAAGGGTAAAAAACTTCATGAATTGTATTGCTCAAAAGCTTACAATCCATGAAGTTCTTATTATCCTTCTGTAACGGTTCCCTTTACATGAAAGATCTTATCATATTGATTCTTAGTGTCATTGAAGATAACATGACTAACATTAATCACCGTTATATTCTCTAAATCCAGAATCGTCTGCTCAATCTCTTTGGCACGTTCCATATCAAGCGCTGCAAATGCTTCATCCATGATCAAGATGCTTGCTTTTGCTAACATCGCTCTCGCAATAACAATACGACTTCTTTCTCCACCAGAGATGTTCTTTCCATTATCATAAATCATCGTATTCAATCCATCTGGAAGGTTCTTAACAAAATTCGTTAATCCCGATACTTCAATGGCATGATTAATCTCTTCTTCGGAGTAATCTTTGTACAAAGTAATGTTATTACGTAATGTATCTTCAAAGATAAATACTTGCTGTTCTACATTAGCCAATAAGGAGAAATAATCTTCCTTCTTAATGTCTGCTAATGGTTTCCCATCTAAAAGGATTTCTCCCTCTGCTGCATTATAGTATTTACGCAACAATTTAAGTAAGGTTGACTTACCACCACCTGATGGTCCTATGACTAAGTATTTCCCATTCTTCTTAATTTCCATGGAAACATCGTGAAGAATTTTATTCTCATTTTCTGCATCTTTGTATGCGAAACCAACCTTCTTTAGTTCAATCTTATCTGCAAATGACTGTATTGAAATGGTCTCCTCATGCGTATCCTTGTTAACTAAACTATCATTGATCTTCTTTCCTAAATCTTTTGAAGCAATCAATTTTGGTAACGCCTCACTCATCATCATCAGTGGCCAAGCAATTCTTTGTATTGCATTGGATACCGTTAATGCTCCTGCTGCTGTAATTGTTCCCTTCGACCCAAGATAAGCAAGGTAACTCAATCCTAAGTAGAGCATCAAGGTAAAAGAACCATTTTGTAATGCATTAACAAAGGTAAATGTTTTTTCAATGGAATAGCCTTTTTGCTGAATCTTTTCACTCTTCTCATAATAATCCTTTGTTACTTTACTGTTTAAATTATTCGTTTTAACAATATGAAAAGCCGATAATACTTCCTTGATATAAGAGGTGTATCCATCAAACTGGTCACTACGTTCTTTCACCTGTTTTGATACTGGTCGTGATAACAAAATGGAAACGCCCGCGGTCAGTGCGGTAATACCTAGCGCAAATGGAACCATTCCTTTTCCTACCGTAGATAAAATCCATACCGCAACACCAAAGTTTGTGATTCCAGAAAAAACAGTAAAGATTCCCTCAATAAAGTTCGCATCCAATGTATTGCAGTCATTGGTCAAACGAGATAGATAGATTGCTGTGTTCTCTTGCTGAAATTCCGATATATTCTTCTTAAATACACGTTTCAAATAATATCGTTTCATACTAAGATTAGCTTTTCTACGATACCAGTTCTTTGTTACCGTTGCCAAAACTTGAATTGGTATTAGTACGGTTGCCTGCAAGATCAGATATGGTATTTCCCGTTTCAAAGTCTCCATATCTCCAGCCATAGCATAATCGATAAAACTCATCATCTTTACCAAAACCATACCTTCTAAGATTGCTCCCGCTGCCAAGAACACCATAGCAAGAATTAATTGTGGAAACGGACGTAATGCTCGTTTTAACATGTAACCACCTCCCCAAAATAATCAGCTGCTTTGCTTTGTAATACTTCCCCATTCTTTATCTCTAGTACATAATCATACTGTTCAGAAATACCTTCATAATACCGATGGCTAATAGCTACTACGGTTTGTGGAAGTGATAAGAATACTTTCTCAATTTCTCTTCCTAATTCCTCATTCAAACTAGATGTTCCCTCATCAACAAATAGAATTTCTGCACTCTTAGCAATTGCTCTAGCAATGGAGATTCTCTGTCGCTGTCCACCAGACAGATTCTTTCCATTTTCCTGCAAGATATGTTCCAAACCTTCTTCCTGCTGATTAATCAACTCTGTTAAATCACAAGCTTTCACTGCATGATCAATCATCTCTTGTGACAGATCTTTATACAAGGTAATGTTGTTACGAATGGTATCTTCAAACAAGAATACATTCTGGTAGATAAAAGATACCTGGTCATGGAAGGAACGTTCTTTGATTTCCTTATAGTCCACACCATCTACTACAATCTGTCCTTCATAATTATCATAACTCATGGCAAGCAAGTTCATTAGTGTGGATTTTCCAGCACCACTGACTCCTTTGATTAGATATTTTTTCCCTTTTTCTATGGCAAAGTTTGCATGTCGCAGAATTGGTCGCTCATCATATTGGAAGGATACATCTTTCACTTCAATCTTATGTTCAAACTGGAATGGAGTTTTCTTTTCCTGTCCACCATTCTCCTGCTTTACTTCTTCCTCTTCTACTCCTGCTATCTTTTCATATATACTGACCGATGCTTTGATCTTATTCCATAGTGGAAATGCTTCAATAAGGTTGAAGACCATGCTGGTTCCTAATTGAAATGCTATTGCCGCTGACATTAAACTAATCCCCTTATCAAAAATCATACAGAGATAGATCATGATAAAACAAGATATGACATAACCAAGTACGTTAATTAGATTTCTTTGACACTCTGAAAAGATATTAAATATGTATTTGCGTAACTCTAACTTTCGTAATCCATCTAAACTCTTTTGCAAAAACTTTTCTTCCATACGATTGAGTTTTAAAATCTCTAGTCCTTGGAATGTGTTGTTGCAGTTCGTGGTAAAGATTTCATTTTCTTCTGATACTTTTTCCTGTAATGCTACCGTCTTGTTGGAAAAGAAATAGGCCACAACAAATAAAATCGCTGAAGAAACCAACATAATGATCGATAAGATTGGATCAATAAACAACAATACAAGGAAACTAAATAGGAACATACCCACATTAATAAGAAAATTCAATAGACAAACAAAGAAATTTTCTTCAAAGGTATTGATATCATTAACAAGATTCGAAAGATAAACTTCCTTTGATTTTTTACTAAAGTCTTTGAAAGACATCCGCATGATCTTATCAAATGCTCGTTTTCGAACTTCAAGTATAATATCTCTCATAAAACCAATTCGCAACAATCGTGAGATAATAAAACTTAAGACACCATATAATGCAGCAAACACAGCCACTGCAATGATTTTATTCATATCCGCATCTTTACCTAACTCAATGGCTCCTAGGATAAAAGAAAAAGTTATGATTTGAACGAAATGGTCAACGATAAACATAAAGGAAGCAATCAGATACTGAATAAACTTTCCTTTCTTACTCCACAATAATTCTTTCATTGTAATCCTCCCCTGATTATGAACTATATTTGTTACACAAGCGATATGGCTATCCTTTCTTTACGCTATATGTTACCACATACTATTCTATTATGCAATATAGTATTTATTAAATGTTACATTTGTCATATATCAATATATAAGCTATCCAATTTGTTCTATAGAGCAAACATTCCCCCTATAAATCCTGCATACACGATGTTTGTGTACTCAAATATTCGATTCATACTACAAAAAGCCTTCATGAATGCGACTTTTGCAATCGCATTTCATGAAGGTTCCCCAAACTGGTAACTCTACTGTCTCACTTCATTCCCCTACATCTCACGAGCATAGTCTCGTTCATAGGATTCTTTTTCCCATGATATGTAAATCTTTAATTCCCAATGATAACATGGAATCACTTCTTGATTTTTATATCCGATCTTTTGATAGAATTGTTGGTCTCCACCTTTCATTCCCTGACATTTTGGATAATCTCTCTTTACACGATTAGCTGCCTCGTGTAACAAGGCACTGGCTATGCCTTTCCTTCTTTCCCACCAAGCAACACCTAATGGCTCTAATTCACAATAAGGCATCTGTTCATCATACCAGATAATTGCCATAGCTACTGGACGTTTCTCTGGGTCCAATACACATAAGTCATACTCTTTACGATAATGTTTCATCTGACGCAGATTGTGAAATGCTTCTTCTCCATGTTTGCAGGCATGATCTTCTCTTCCATATCCAAATGCATGTCGATGGGTATTGGACAAATAAAAATCTGGTGTTGTCGTTCCATCTGCAAAGGAATATCCTTCCGGTAGTTGCACTTCAAACTCTTCTTCTCCAAATGGTAAGATATAGGTTGATTCTCCCCAGTCTTGTCTTTCAAATTTGGATTCACAGGCTAACTTGGCAAGCGTCGTATTCCATTCTGGAATAAATAGATTCACACAGGCAGTTCTTCCATCTTCCTTAATCCCTGATGCATTCGTCTTTGCAAAATAAAGCATATCTTTCAGCAGTTCCTCATCTGTTGCACGTTGTTGCGAATCAAACAAAAAGAATACCTCTCCAGAATAGTCCCCTTCGTTAATGACGCAGGCAACGATCTTATCTCCTTCTCGATACACGCCTACTGTATGTTCTAACGCATGTACATTTCCTGTAAATGCAGGATGCAGTCCTTTACTGAATTCATGTCTACTTAATCCCCATACAGGCTTCTCCCATTGATAGGAAGCCAAAATTAATTGCTCAATCTCATAAAAGTCCGTTGATTTGTAATATTGAAATTCATATTTCATCATTCATATCCCCTTTACATTCCATATTTGATGATCGCAATCATAACAGCATTCGTTTTTCATTTTTTCCTTACTATATTTGCTATCATAATGGATAGTATACCATAGGGAGTCGACAGCTGTAATGGTAACAAATAATTATACTTGTTTTATACAGAACGACACTCCTTCCAACTAAAAAAACCTTCAAAAAGATTCACTCCCTTTTTGAAGGTTTTTTCTATACTATTTGGCAAATGCAATGACTAATCAAAAAAACGAAACAACTAACCTTGAGACATTTCTTGTTTTACTTTTGCAATTTCCTCTGGTGTTGCTTGTTGTGCAGGGATATAGTATCCTTTTTCTTTTGCCAATTTAAATAGCGTATATTGACGGATCTCATCTTGGTTTCTCATATTCTGAATTTCTTGTCTTAGCTCAGGATTTTCACATTGTGCAATGATACTTGCATACCCTGCTAAACTTCCATTGATTCCTGCTAAGTAATCGCTAACCATTTCTTTTTCTTGCATTGTGTCTCCTCCTAATCTAGATATTTCATTAACTTGTCTTTGCTCTCTTTCGCAGCTGCTGCATCATTTGTCATTAGATTCTTCACTGTAGGATCCGTACATTGTTGTGCATAGAAATTTAATTTCTTTTCGATTGTACAATGTGCACCAATTAAATGTCGTAAATTCTGTAGTTCCAATTGTGATAAATTAGCCATCTTAATCTCCTTTACATATTCATTTTACTTTTACAGTATGCGTAGAAATACGATATTTTATGAAATGTAATTTTTCCAAATTTAAGTTTTATAGCTCCATAGAACAATGACTCTCGCGTTAATATTTCCTCTATTATATAAAAAAGCTCTTCGCCGACAATTCTCATAAGATGCACTGCATCCTATAAAATTTATGGCAAAGAGCCTTGATAAGTACTTTTTATTTTAACTTATAATCTCTTAATATGGATTTTGCTACTTCTTGCACTTGCAGATCACTTTCAACAACAGCCCGGTGTTGAATCAATGTTTTTGCATATTCTGTTCCACCATTACCAAAAGCCACTAATGCTGCTTTACGGATCTCTGGATTTGCATTCTCTATTAATTTGCTTAGTAAATTAACAGAGGTTTCATCCTGAATACTTCCTAATCCAGTAATAGCTGCTTTTACAACCTCTACATCATTTTTATCCAGATACTTTGCTACTTTATCGGATTTTCTTTTTTCTGTTAGTTTTCTAATTTTCTCCACGTCTTTTTCTTCACTCATATTATATGCTCCTATCTTCGTTCGAATTTGTAATCTTACAAGAAAAATAATGCAAGGTCCCATCTAAACTGTAGCACTTATGCCTATATGAAACAAGAAGAAAAGTATACAAAAAAAGTAAATATTTTTGTTATTATAACCCTTGACCTATCCTTTTCGTAAAATGTCTACGGTATGCGCACTTGCTCCTAATAGATCTTTTCTCTCACAAGTAGATAAGTGATACTGCACAAAAAGAGAGAAGGTTTCCTCGTCCATTGCATTTAGTACAGGACGCATATAATTAGCAGCACCGTCAGCTGCAATTAATTTGATCCGTTCTAATCCAACTTGTTCATTTAGTTCATCAATATCCTCGATTCGTACATAATCATACAAATCTTCCTCTGTTGATATACTATGAAATGTCTCACTTAATTTCCCATTCTTTAAACATTCTTTTATATTGTTCCCTTTGAAACCGTGGGTGATCACACTATATTCATTCATAATGTAGGCAACTAAAATGATTCCACCAGTCTTCGTCACCCTTTTTGCTTCTTGAAGTGCTGTTTGCTTATCTTCTTTCGTATAAAGGTGATACATAGGACCAAATACCAACGTAAGGTCAAAGCTATTATCTGCAAAACGGGATAAATCTAGCGCGTTCCCTTGGTAAGCTTTCACTGTACTTTTCTTTGTTTTCAATATACCAAGATTGTATTTTACAAGTTCAACAGCTGTAACGTCATACCCTTCCTGCGCTAATGCTACGGAATATCTGCCCGTACCTGCTCCAACATCAAGAATTTTTTTGGTCCTATCATCACCCAGATACTCGTGAATGTATTTCATTGAAGTGATATATTCCACTTGACCATGTCTTCTCGTCAGTCGTTTGTCTTCGCAAAACTTGTTATAGTGTTTTTCTAGTTCTGTAGTCATTATTCTTTTCCTTATCTATTCTTTGCTTATCTTATTTTACTTATCTTTTTTCGATTATCTTATTCATTTATCTTTTTGGGCTTATCTTTTTTCGATTATCTTTTTTGATTATCTATTTTCACTTATCATTTGTCTTTTGTTGTTTGTCTTTTGTTGATTATTGATACTTTCTTAGCTTTTATCGCAACACACGAATCTCAAATGCTACTGCCTGAGGAGGGAATCCTGTTGATGCCCAATTTCCATGTACCACACGTACGCGTAAACCAGGGAATAATTCCCGCAGTGAAATTCTCCTACCATTTAATCCAAAAATATCTGTATCAGGCGTGATTGCAAAACGCATCGTACTCGACCAGTTATTTCCCTGAACAATCGTAATGAATTGATTTCTAGGATTAACTTGAAGAATTCTCCCTTCTGTCACTTGCCTTCTACGTGGCTGCTCCACAACAAAGATTTCAAACGCTCGTGCTTGTGGAGGGATACTTCTTGTCATTGCAGAAGATATGATCGCATCAATCACCATTCCTTCTTCTAGTCGTCCTACACGAATCTCTCTTCGATTAATATCAAAAATCCTTGTTTGTGGGGATACGACCAAGCGAAGTGTCTCTACCGGTCTTTGACCTCGATTGTCTCTTCCGCGTCCATCCCAATTGTCTCTTCTCTCATCACGATAAACGACGGTAACAAATGTCACATCCCGTTCTCTTTGAATATCTTCAATGACCGCATTTCGAATTCGCATCGTATCTCTACCACCCTGTGGTGGTCTGTTTCCTCCACGAAAATTATCTTGTTCAAAACCTGTACCATCAAAATTATCCATACTAACCATCCTGTTATTCTATTCTCTTCATTATATGAATGAAATAACAAAAGGTCCTTGTATTCCACGCTCTTTTCTAGGTGATTACTCAAAATTAAACTTCCAAACAAGCTTCGATTGCTTCCCTTGTCGCCATAACGGATCCTTGAACCATTACCTCACTTCCGCCACCTCTAGCAGAAAACTTTTCTTTTAGCCGTGTCATTACAACCCGTGTATCTTGATGCGCACTTCCAATAATAAACTGATACCCTTCACAATCCTTAGCTGTGAATATTCCACAGATTCCAGTATGTTTTTTTACCAACTCATTAATAACAGAACGCATAACCGGTGCTTCTATATCTTTCTCAAATAAGATAACATTCTCCTGTTCTACTGGAATGTTGGTAATCTTTGCTTCAAGGAATTCTTTCTTTAATTGTATAAGTTCCGATCGTAAGGATTGACTCAAATTCTTAAAACGAACAACCGATTCTACAATATTGTCTTGATTTGCAGATAATATCGTCGATAACTCTGTAATAAGATTCGTCTTCTGTCTATAATCTTGTAATGCACGGAATCCACATAGTATACTAATACGAACGCCACCTTTATAACTCTGCATGCTTAGAATCTTAAGCATACCGATTTCACCAGTATGTTTGACATGTGGTGCACAGCAAGCGCAAACGTCAACGCCTGGAATTGTAACGATTCTTACCTGTCCTTCAATCTCAATCTTACTGCGGTATTCCATAAACTCTAATTCTTTCTTCGTTGGATATGTTACCTCTACAGGAAGATTCAAAGCAATGACTTCATTCACCGCTTGTTCCACTGAATCTGCATCTTCTGGTGATAATACACCATTAAAATCCATCGTTACTACTTGATCACTGAGATGAAAACCAACATTATCAAAACCATACTTTTCATGTACAATCCCTGAAAATATATGTTCTCCAGAGTGTTGCTGCATATTGCTAAAACGATAATTCCAGTTGATTACGCCATGAACCTTTGTATTACATTCTAGCGGTTCACCCAATGTATGATAGATGATTCCCTTTTTAATCTGTACATCCAGTACCGGTATATTCTGTATGGTTCCTTGGTCTGGCGTCTGTCCACCTTCTTCTGGAAAGAACATTGTCTGATCAAGAACAACTTGATACACTTGTTTTCCTTCTTTTTCGATCGGTTCGCAAGCAATCACCATTCCGTCGAATTCAGTTACATATGCATCCTCATCAAATAATCTAACTGTTTCTATCATTCTTATGCATCTCCTCTGCTTATTATCAATTGCTAGGCTAGTGCCTGTCCAATACGGTACTACTCGTCTCTTATTATATACTACAGGTCAAATAGAAATCAATTCATGGATTTACAAATGTTGTTTCTCTTAAGTTTTCCTTAAACTTCCACCGATTCATGGACACAATAAAAAACGCATGCTATAGTAACAGTACGAATATAATATATACGCTAATAGCTTTGCAAATATATATGCAAACAAAATAACCCGCACCTATTTGCTTTACCACACTAATTAAGGTAAATAGGCGGGGTTCGAATACAAACATATATAGGAGGTTTCAACATGAGTAAAAAAGCGCAATTAACTGCTTTCTTCGGAATTCTAAGTTGGGTACTTGTTGCCTTATCGACATATGTATTTACTAACGTTCTAACCAATTGGTATGGTCTTCTTGCTGGATTTGTACTTATGTTGGTAGCATTATCTTTTCACATAATCGGTAGAAAAAAAAATTCCAAATTCTACGTTCTATGCACCTGTATCAATCAAGTTGCTACGGGACTTTCCCTATCTGCTTATTATACCTATAATAACCATACTCTATCACTTACAACTCTTTGCATAACGTTCCTATGCTATCTTTTTCTCTGTTTACTGCTCTGTTATTGTATCGACCGCGTACACTCAAAAAAAAGGGCTGGTTTGTTATGTGGATTTGTCTTTGGACTTTTGTACGCTTTGAGTGTATATGGTTGGGTGAATGTTGGTTCAACATACAGTTTTTACTTCTTTACTCTGACCATTCTTCTTCTATATGTTCTACTTGCATTGAAAACATTTCATACCTCACGAAATTATCTAGCGGATCTGTCTTTTGCAAGCTTTGGCATCTACCTGCTTATTACATATATCGTCATCGTATTACTGAGTGAAGGGGATGGACTTGACCTGATTGATCTGAGTGACAGCCGTAAAAAGCAGAAACCGTAATTTTAAATCGAACTTTTCTTAATCTTGATGATTAAATAACTTGGTGTTTCTATGAAAGAATCATATCGTTCTGGATACCGTTCTTTCCATTCAATTGGTGGTTTCGGTTCCTCTACTTGTAATATTTGAAAACCTGTATTTATTATTGCATTAAAATAATCACTAAACGTATGATGATAACTACTACTTAGAAATTTCTCTACTGAATCATTATATTCAATCCAAGGCTGCATATAAGATCGCAAAGAAGTGTCTAGATATCGCACGTTCCACTCTTCGTCCCGCGGGAATTTTCCATTTTGATCAATTGGATATTGCGATGTATATATAGGATGCATCAATGAAAGAATTCCAATTCCAGCCTCATTCATCACAAGGCTTAATTGCTTAAAGAATTGTTGTAGATTTTGAATGTAATGTAAGGTTGTAGAGGAGAAGACCAAATCATATGTTTTATCTACATAATCTGATACGTTTGTAATATCACCTTGGATAAAGTGTACTTTTGATTTTCTTACCAAAGATTTTGTTTTTGCAAGAGTAAGCATCTGTTCTGATAAATCAATCCCATCTACAACACTAGGTTCTTTATCTTCAAATAAGAACGAAAAGCGACCTGTTCCACAACCTAAATCAAGGACATTCTTACCTTTTAGTTCTGGTAACATCCTTTGAATACAAGGCCATTCAATTCGATAACTGTATGACTCTTTTCCCTCTGTAAATTCTTCGTACGCTTTTGCCATTGCATCCCAATTTTTTTGTATCTCATTCATGTTATTCCCTCTTTTCAAGTATACAATACAAGTATATTGTATTATGTACTGTAATTCATACTGCGTTTTCTATTGTATCATCCTCAAAAACAATTATAATCTAAGAATAGGTTATTAAGCTACAGAAAACAATGAATAGAATAACTATAGTTAAACTTATCCTCTCAAGACGCTTACGCAATTGATTCCTGCAAAAATTCAACAATCAATTGCTCCTCCTCTTTTGAGAGGTCTGTCATATGTCCACGATTCATTAAGCATTTTGTAGTACAATTGGGTATCATCTTCTTTGCTTGAGGAATGACTTTACTCGCCGGAAACAAGCAATCCTTCTCTCCTGCCATAACGAGCGTAGGAGCAAAACATTTTCTCATATCAGCTGGTCGCACATTGCTTGGCATTCCTTTCTTAATCTTGGCATATTGTATGCTACGTTTTGCTGTTTCGTAGATATCATCTGTAATATTCTCTTTTCGTATTGCCATAGGCATCATACATTGGATCAACCATTTTTCCTTATGTGTAAGCCAGTATAGGATCATTGGACCTAACATACTTGCCGATTTTATTGCTGCTGCGTTCTTAATTCCAGAAGGAACCAATAAAACAACACGTTCCATCTTTTCTGGCGATACACACATAAGTTTTGCGATAATACCTCCACCAAAGGAGCCACCAAAACAACGAATCTTATCGTAACTCAAAGCGGTAATCACTTCACTGGCCCATTTTCCATAATCATATGTATTGGGTGATAAGCAAGTCTCTGCACTCTTCCCCGGATGGCCAATCGTGTCTACCGCATAGATATGAAATTTATCCAACAGAAATTTACAATATAATAAATTATACGCTGTTGTTGCATTCCCTCCGTGAAATACCAGCAGCGGTTTTTTCGTATCATCTCCCGTTTCAATCAAATGCGTTTTTCCATAAGAGGTTGTAACATAGCGGTCTTTATATGTACAAGATAATCTCGTTAATTGTTCATCGTATAATGCAAGAATTTTCTGTTTTCCTTCTTCACTTTTATAAATACTTTTCATACGAATCACCATTCCTTTTTATATTTTATTGCTTTATTTCACTCCTCAATTTTCTCTATTGTACTCGTTTCGAGACGAAACAACAATTACATCAGATGCATTAACAAGCATTACTTAATGTTTGTTCATTTTTAATTTTTAACGCACCATGTTGTCTGAGAATGTTTCTTTTTGAACGATTCATAGTATTCTATTGATGCTATTATGCAAGCTTTATAATATAATAGTTTGAATACTACGATTGCCTACAAAAGAGACTGTAACATGTACTATTTACACATTACAGTCTCTTTTCTTAAACATGACACTTATATCTTGAATTTTCCGATAGATTCTTGTAATACTTTTGCATCTCTTGTAAGTCCTTCTGCTGCACTTGCTAACTGCTCCATCTCACCTGACTGGCTGATTGATGTTGCACTAACCTCTTCAGAGGCTGCTGCAGATTCTTCCGATACTGCTGAGATGTTCTGAATGGAATCTAATGTATCATTCTTCGCACTTTCCATTCCCGTTACACATTGTTTTACTTTATCAAGTCCATTTACAAGATCAGCAACTAAGTTATTAATATTTCTAAATACAGCAATTGTTTCTTGTAATGCAACCTCTTGTGATAATACAATCTGTTCTGCCTTTTGTGTTGTCTTCGCAGTCTCTTTTGTTTGATACTGTATAGAATTGATTATTTCCTGAATTTGATTTGCAGATTCCATTGATTTTGTTGCTAAGTTTCGGATCTCTCCTGCAACTACAGCAAATCCTCTACCAGAATCACCTGCACGTGCTGCTTCTATAGAAGCATTCAAGGACAACAGATTCGTTTGTTCAGAAATCTCATTGATTGCATTAACAATATTCTCAATGGATCTTGAATTTTCTTCTAAGGTCTTCATGCCTGTTGAGATTTCTTTTGTGATTTGAGAAGTTGCTTTCGCCTTTTCATTTAAGTTACCTACAATGGTTAATCCATTCGCAACGGTTCCCTTCGTATTCTCAAACAAACCATCAATTTCCTTCGTTTCTTTATAAACTTCATTTACCATATCCGACAATGTTGACATCTGTTTTAAGCAAGAATCCGTATCCATAACCTGTTTTGAAGAACCTGTTGCCACTTCATTAATTGCCGAAGATATATTCTTAGAGGATTCCAACATTAAGGAAGATGTATTGGATAGATCTTCTGCAGAAATGTTAACTCGTCCACTAACTTCTGCAACTTCCTTTACTAACTGCTGCATGTTGCCGATCATATTCGATAAACTATTTTCTAAGATTTTAAACTCATCTTTTCGTTTTGTATTAAACTGTACTGTCAGATCCCCTTGTGCTACACTTTCCATCGTATTCTTCATATCTCCAATGGCTTTACCAATTCCTCTTGCCATTAACGTACCGATTAACAACGCAATAACTGCAGACACAATTGCAAAGATAACACTTGCGCTTCCAATGGTAATTGCATTCTTTAAAATCGTACTCTTTGGAATCATATTACAAAGAACAAGTCCTGTACTACCAACTTTATTATATGTAAATAAGTAATTCACTCCGTCAAGCTTAACGTATTCATATCCACGTTCATCTGTATCGTCTGTAATCTTGTCAAAATAAGCTCGTCCAGAAAACATCTTGTCTTCAACAGCTGTAGAGTTATTTGCATAAATCTCTTCCCCATCTTTCGTAACCAAAGCGGTGATTGCATCTTCTTGGCAAACCAAGGCAAGCATCTCTTGCACAAAGGAAGGATCTACATCTGTGATAACATAAACTTTTTCATTAGCAGTTCCTTTGATATAGCTAAGTGCATACCCTTTCTTTTCAGTCTTATCCATCATTGCATGGGACCCATACCAGCCATTGATCTTCGCTCCATCTTTTGCTAGATCAGAAGTTGTAAGTAATTCATAAGCATTATCTTGTAATTCAGAGTTACCAGTGGCTATTGTCGTTTTTGAGTCACTAATTATGTACGTATTCCGTATTCCATCAATCAAAACAGCGTTTGTCATTACATTACTCTTTAAGTCGTTCATGTATTGATAACTTTCTAGTTTATTCGTTACCTTTCGATTATAATACTTTTCGAAATTCTCATCTGTAATAGTTTTGATCGCATGCGTCTGAATTTCATCAAAAACACTCTCCATATATTTTGAATTTGCTTGCAATACATCGCTAGAAGAGCTTTCATAATTTTTGATCATTGCATCAGAAGCTAAATTATAAGACAAAATACCCAAGGCAAAAATAAGTACTACAGGTGCAACAAATGCTAGTAATAAAGCAGTTCTTAGCTTTCTTTGTTTTTTCCCTTTTTTTGATGGTGCTATAACTTTTTCTTTCCCCACTTTGTCCTTCTGCTGATTTTTCCTACTGTCTTTTTCTGGTGTAAATTTCATCTTGTTTTTATCTTTTCCCTTTACTACCTTTTTCATTTTTTGTGCCTCCTCAAGCATAGGATAATTATGCAATTAATACAACTGTGATATTACATATCTCCCCCTAGTTATGTAAAATCACTGTTACACAAAAATATTAAAAAAATATGTTGTGTATATTTCACATTGTAACACACTACAAAAAAATCTTCCATCAATTTTGCATATTTTCATAAAAAAATGTATTGATTTTTTTCTAAAGTGTATCTTTTATCCTATTTTCGGATATTTTCGCACAATAGAACCTAAAAAAGGTACCACTCTGCTTTTTTACAGGAATGGTACCTTTCTATACTTTCTATCTTCTATTTTTTCCCATAAGCAGCCACCGCTTTGCAAAAAGCACATGGGGAATAATAATCTTCTGGATCAATTGGAATACGATTTGCCTTTACAACGTTGCACAAACCAACAATCCCATCCTCTAATAAAGCTTTTGAAAAAATGTTATCATATGGATTATATCGTTCTAACATTGTAGCAATGTCTTCCTCATAAATATTACCAATTGGGAAATTACAAGGAATCACATCACCATTACAATCAATTACTAATTCATTTACTCGATCCAATGGTGTAGTATATAACGCATCTCCACATTTGAATGCATAATTCATTGGCTTTTTCTCAAAATACTCTGCTAAATAGATACACGCATTGCCTTCTGGAAATATGGTATCTCCTTCATTCCGTTCCACATGAAATTCATCAAAATACGCCAGACATTCTTTTGTCTTTCGATTGTAAGGATTATCCTCCTCCTCTGAACCAACCCAGGATGGCTGTAAACGGAATCTGCCTTTGTAATATCTACGCAATGCTTCAACAAATTCTTTTTCCCACTCTAATGGTAAGAATTCTGCATGAAAACAATCCACAGATAAGAGCAAATCATTTACTCCGCTTTCTTCTAACATCTGTGCAACCTGATGAATCCGTTCTCTATTTTTTGAAAAACATCCATTGGTGATCAATTGTCTTGTTGGAATTTCGCACTCTTTTGCAACTTGATGAATCTGGCACACTGTTTCTGGATAGATTAGCGCCTCACCACCAAACGTCATGATGGAATCAATCTTGTGATCCTTAGCCAATTCTTTTAATACTTCTGCTGCCCGTTCTCCATTCAAATGATGGGTTGCCGGTTGACTTCCTTCTGAACAATGTTTGCATCGACCTGTACAAGAATTATTGATCGTGAATTCTACTCGTTGAATGTTTTTGATATATGTATTTTTGTATTGCATTGCTGTTCCTTCTTTCTTTTGATTGTTCTTTGATTGTTCTTTTCCAATTCTTCGGAATTTTTCGTGAACATTTCCTAGATAACGGGCAACCATTCCCCTTATCTATAGATTTATCAAAAGCAGTACAGCTGCATCTGCCAGCCTATAGAATAACCTCAGTACAACCGGCTAACAGTTGTGGCAACTGTACTGAGTATTTATCTCGTTTCTTTCTCAAAAGATCCACTCCCTCTCCTAAATGCTTCCTTTACTATACCATTCTTATATTGAAAAAACAATATGGGGTACAGACTCCTTCTTTATCGCACCTCGTTACGAGGCACAATTGCCCTTCTATTACGCAAAGAATTCTCTTACTTCATCAAGGATTTCCTTCGCAGGTTTTAAAGTAGCCTCCGCTATATCTACACCTGTCTTTTCCAGATAATACTGAACAAGATAGAAACCACATGCATATCCTGCACAAAATGGTAATCCTACTGGTTGGTACCCTTGTTCCGTCGCAATCTCATCCCCATACAGATAAGCCGTAATTTGATCCAGACCTTGTACCTCTAGTCCTTCTTTTAGGATTGGTAAACATGTTTGCATAAGTTCCTCTTTGGTTATTTTACTAACCCATGGTCCCAGATGCTCGATACCACATAAGGAAACAGCAAAATTCTCAGCCAGTCCTTCGGTAACCATCATTTCTTCTAATGTAATATCATTGCTCCATTTGATAAACTGAAAACGAACATTGTGATTGCACTCATGTGCCATAGCAGCGGGTAGTCGGTCTAGCGTATAGGCATTTGGCAGTACCGTAAGAAAGATATACCCAGGGATTCCACCATCACCACAGTATCCATCACTCAGTTTTGTATATACACTATCTGGATTTGCCAGCAAAATGGAGTAACGATAGGTATCTACAGGCAGTTCAATCCCTTTTTTTTCAAAATATGAAAAAGATTCTACCATGGTTGTTTCACATGCTCTCCATATCTGGTCTTGTTTTAATAACGCAATCTCTTTTTCATAGGAATCATTTACGAACCGTGGTGGTAAAATCCCTAACATCTCACTTGCCATGATTACGTCATATCCGCCAGGGGTTTTTGCACAGATTGGAATCTGATAACACCCCCATTTCTTTTCAAACGGTTTCATTAATTCATAACGATAGATATTCTCCTTATTGGAGTCTATTGATGTTCTGATTTTATCGTAAATCTCTCCTGAACGAATTGCTTCTATTTTCATTATTCATACCTCCTTTGTTACGATACCATTATGATAAAGTATTACGTAACGTGAAGGTCAAGTACTTTTTTAAAGAATTACTCTGTTATTCCATAGATTTTCATCTTTCTTAATAAACTAAGAAGGAATACCATTCCATAGCATTGAATCACTGTCATAATGATCTCCTCAATCAGTCTTGGAAGATAGAATACCATAAAAGCAAGATTATTCAAAGCTGGGATAAACAAGCGCAATACAAATGTATTCAACGTCGTTACTGTAATGTTCGCACAGAATAATACAAATAATAATCGCATAAAATCTTCTGCAAGCTTCGGCTGCTTCTTAACAAGTAGAAAATCCAATACACATACGATTACACATAACAAGCATGCTATACCTGCTCCAATTGTAATTAGCTGATATCTTTTTTCACTCAATGCCTGCAGAAATTGTCCGTAACTGGAATCTTTCAACAAGGTTGTACCCAAGCAAGTAAAGATTACTAACAGAATCATAACGACTGTTACAACTCGAAAGAATATACGAAATGTTTTTGCTGAAACTTGTTTTAGTACTTTCCATAGGACACCTACCAGTACACCTCCAGTAATAGCCGTAACAGTTAATAACGGAATATATGCACCTTCTGGTTTAATGATACAACCTAGAATATCCATAATCCCATTGGCCATACCTCCAATGATTCCTCCAAATAAAACAGCAGGAATCTTTGTAAAGAAACCACTAAAACTAATTCGCATACCACCAACTCCGCCAATTGGAATCATAATTCCAAGATAACGCAGTACCATTGCAATCGTAATCATCATTGCTGTAATCGTAATCACTTTTGTCTTATTTTTTCGCATAAAAAAATCCCCTTCTTTCTGAGCAGAGGAAAATGTGCAGTCATTCTTATTAATTTCTCCAATAGATTCTATTCAGTCTTTCTCACCTAAAGGGTATAAAAACAACAGTGGATGGAACGTCAAACCGCAAGCCCAAGGCTTTTCGTTTAGAGACTCTACTCCCATTCTCTAACACTTTACGCATAACGTCTGCTCTGATGTCCTATATCATACACCCTTTCTTCCAATCTTGCAACAAAATATTTTATTATACGCCCTTTTTCCTTATTACCAACATTCTGAAAAAAAGCTTATCTAGAAGCCTTACATTACTTCTGGTCCTGCTTCTGCCATTTATAAAATTCTCGCAATTCCGCCTTTCGATCCTCACTAAGTTCACTCTTCTTAATCCCTTGAATGGCCCCTTCTAATGCAAGTAATCGATGAATACAGGCGGAAGAATCCATTTCTTTAATCTTTTGCCAAGCTTGAATAGCACCTAATTCTTTTAGTTGTTCATAGGTAGTGATTCCCACTTCCTGTAACTGTCTCTCTACTTCTTTTCCGATGTTAGGTAAATCGGATAATTTCGTTATCTCCATAACCACACCTCTTTCTCTTTTGACAAGACTATCATTCTTAAATAATGCATAACCATTGGATACGTTCTTCATCTTTTCATGGTGACTTTTTCTCTGGCATTTTCGATAAAGTGCTCCTACTTTGCTTCGAACAGATTCCTATTATGTATAGTTTTTTCTGTATAATTGAGACGCTCCAATAATTTCTTTGTTGTCTCCTGCATCTGTGTACGCTTTTTAGAAAATGCAGACCATGCTTTGCAAGTACATGGTTTTCTTTGGGATGATTCAGAGTAGTTTCCAAATCGGACACGCTCTGAAACTCCCACACTTGTGTTCATCAATAATCGCTACATTGGACCCGCTTTCTTATTCCCACATTTGGCTTTGCCTTGAATCTCTGGAACAGGTTCCACTGGATTCTTGGGCATATGTGTTTTATGATTGCTTTCTGTCCCATGCGGATCTTTAGGGTCTGGACGTCTCATTCCTGCTTTTGCCATACGCTCATTCCTTCCTGTATTCAATCTGAACACTACTACGAATACCATACTAGTATGAACGGTTCTCACAAAATTATAACGTCGCTTCTTTACTTTCCTCCTAAGGATAAATTACCAAACTTACGTAACTTTATTTACATGGTATATAATCTCTTTTGCGATTTGTTTTGGAATTTTCAAGCTTACATCGATTTTGATTGTATCCATGTTTTCATAAAGTGACAGCCTCTCAACGCTTCTCCTAATCACATCATATGTTCGGATTTTTCTCACAATATCTTTGTTCAAGCGATCTCGTAGTGCCTTTTCTGTGATCATTAATGTAATCTTATGTACTTCTAACTCTATGCCTTCTAGTCGACGAAGAACTTCCTCTATGATACGTTCTTCCTGCATCACCCAACAAAATATAACATAGTCATATTCGGAACATTGCAGATAGTTTCGTAACAGATGTGTGATATTATCCATCACCATTTCTTTTGTTTCTTCTGACACAACAAATGGATTCATATTCCAACACCAGTCTCCATCTAAATAGACGCTTCTTGGTAACATCTTTAGTAATTGGTTACATACTGTAGATTTTCCTACTCCCATAGTTCCGTTAACCATGATCAATTTCTTCACAACCAGTCCCCCTTACTTATTATGATGGTTTTAATTCTCATCATATTCACTTTTGTTGTTATGATTCCATTGCCAAGGTATGTTTTCAAGGGTTTTGCACCAAAACATATCTATAGTTTTATTATACAAAATTTTTTCTCTATAGTAAATTTTATTCCATGCCTTTTAGAGAAGACACCATATCTAATTTTTTTAGTTTACCTGAGAATAGCATACTTACAAAAACGGATACCAACAGTGTTCCTCCTGCACATAGCAAGAAAGAGGACAAAGAGATTGTGGCCTTCATATCAAAGGAATCTCCCATAATATCCACCATGTACTGAACCATTAATAAACCGGCTGGTGTTCCAGCTATAATACCTAAGATCGATAACCATGTATTTTGTATAAGTAACATCTTTCTCAATTTTGCTGCTTGGAATCCCACAACTTTTAGGGTTGCTAATTCCTTTTCCCGTTCTGCATAAGCAAGTAATCCAAGATTATATAAGATCAATAATGCTAACAATACAGCAACAATGATTAAGATCACCACTAGAATATTCATTGCTTCCATTGACTGATCCCATGCATCAAGAACTTCATCTTTTGTAAAGATTTTCTTCACAGAATCGGACTGAATGGACGATGCCGATGCATCTGTTGCAATATAACTAGGCTTAAAATCATATCCTGCTTCTTCAACTACGTCTCTTGTTGTAGTGATTCCCGTACCAATTGGCATTCGGTTTATAATTGTAACAGTAGCCGTTTTCCACACTTCTCCATCAATCAAATGCCATTGAATCTCGTCACCTTCCTCAATGCCCATTGCTTTAGCTGTTTTCATTGTTAGGGCAAAATCCGAACCTCCAATTTGTTGAACCTTTAATTGCTTATCCGTAAGCCGATATAGATTTTTCCCTTCTGTTGCCGTAAATGCAAGTGTTTTTTTCTGATCTTTTACTTTAATAATCACAGAATCCTCCATGATCATTTCTCCATTCAGTTCTGTACATAAAGCTTCTACATCTTCTCTATTTGCTTCCTTTTTTATTTCTACGCGATTATCAAAATTCTGTATATCCGTATACAACCAGTTTTGCATATGAGCAAAAGAATCATACATAGAGGCGGAACATACCAATAATGCCATACAACAAAGTGTTCCTGCAAACCCCATTAAACAGCGAATCTTTCCCCTGGATAAATCTCTTAAGTTGTACTGTACAGAAAAACTAAGTTTATTCCAAAATGGTAGTTTTTCAAAGATGCATCGTTTTCCCGTCTTTGGTGCTGCAGGTCGTAATGTTTCTGCTGGATTAACAGCCAAGACTTTTCTACAACTAAAATATGTAGTGACTGTACATGCAACAACTGCCACAGCTGCCACAACAAAGAAATCAACACTGTATCCCCCTCTCCATTCTGGTAATGTATAACCAGAACTCATAGATGGAATGAAAAGTCTTGGAAGAGAAATTGGTCCAATAATCAGACCAAGAGCTGCACCACCTGCTGATAACCATAATCCATAAGAGAGATAATGCCAGACGATTTTCCTTTTCTTCATTCCCAAGGCTTTCATCGTACCAATTTGTGTTCTTTGGTTATTCACCATTCGATTCATAGTTGTGATAATTGCAAGGATGGCTATCCCAACAAACGCAACAGAGAAGATAATCATCATAGATTCATGTTGCTTCATCTCATCCCGTAATTGATTTACTCCAGGAACACTCTCCCTTGTAATAAAATAACTATATCCACCATCTAGTACATCATCCACTTGCTTTTCAAGTGTATCGACATCCGATACTTCCGTAGTAATAACAATCTGTGTAAATGGAAGAAGCGTCTCAACCTGCTCTTTCGATTGTTCCAGTCCATCTGTCATATCCATTCCCATAGAAGACGCAAAGGATTGGATAGGGAATGCCATATATGATGCATACGCGATACCAACCTTCGAGAAATCTGGTATCATGGCATCATCATTGGTATAATATGTATATTCAGAAGAATAGAATAATCCCCCAATTTCTAAAGTGAATGTATTTCCTTCAATATCAAAGGTATAATCATCTCCAATGTTCAGTTGATTACTTTCTGCAAATCTCTCGTCTAACCAAACGCGATTCCCATCAGTAGGATCAAAGGGATCTCCTTTCACCACTTTGGGTTTGCTTATCTCATTGTCCTCTTGGAAATAAAAATGGATTAACGGTTTCTTCTCACCTTCTCCTACTGCCGTAAGGTATAAACGGCGTTGTGCCTGTGTAATATCGCTAAGGTCCTTGATTGCTTGTAGATCTTCCTTCGTAAAGTCTTCTCCATAGATCCAAGCATCTGCTAAATTGGTTTCTTTGTTATAAGCATTGCGGACCTTTCGTATACCTGCTACTTCTCCTCCAACTCCAGCATAGACGAATACACCTAAGAATGCCAAGAGAAAGATTGATAGGAACTGCATTTTGTTCCATTTCATATCACGAAACATCTTACGTAATAACATTACCAATTCACCTCACTTACCGGAACTGGAGACTCATTCAATGTGATCTCCCTGATCTTCCCGCTACGCATACGAATTACTTTATCCGCGCATTGCGCAAAAGCAGCATTATGAGTTACGATGATAACTGTTTTTTTACGTTCCTTACACATTTTTTGTAGCAACTCCAATACAGCTACCCCTGTTTCTGCATCCAATGCACCCGTTGGTTCATCCCCTAGAATAATCTTAGGATTTTTGCTCAAAGCCCGCGCAATGGATACTCTCTGTTGTTCTCCACCAGACAATTGGGAAGGAAATTTGTTCCGATGTTCTTTTAAGCCCACCGCTTCAAGTAATTCCAATGGATCAATCACATCTTTTACTATTTCTCTGGTTAATGCAACATTCTCGTATGCAGTGAGGCTTGGTAGCAGATTATAGAATTGAAAGATAAATCCAATATTCTCTGCTCGATAGTTCGACATCTGGTTATCATTCAACCGACTGATTTCCGCCCCATTGATCCGTATGCTACCACTGGTTGGCTGATCCATACCTCCAAGCATATTCAGTACGGTTGATTTTCCAGCTCCTGATTGCCCCAGTACCACAACGAATTCACCTTCTTCAATGGTAAAATTCACATGGTTTACAGCAATCTGTTTACTTTCCTTCGTTCCATACTCCTTCACAACATCTTCAAATACGATTAATTCTTTCATATAATTCCCCCTTATGTTATGTTGTTGTGGTCACTATTAATTATTTTGACCTCTGTGTATTTCGAATTGCTATGTACTTTGCGTATTCACAATGCGAAAAATGTACAAAAAAACGGGTATAGCATTCACTATACCCGAAAATTACTTTATATAGAGCCCAGGCATAGCATACTGCTACACATGAGTCTCGTTTTTTAAGACAAGCCAGATGGAATTCATCAGGATGTTGACTTGCCACACGTTCGTGCTAACTACTCCCTCACGAGTGATTTCGTTTTTTCGTATTGCCATCATACCATATGGAAAAATAATTTGTCAACTATTAATTACCATTTTCCCAGATGTAAGAGTCATAAATTATTTTCCCTTAATTATGCTTTAACATAACCCTTCTTAACTGTCTTTCTTCTTCGATCAAATGCATAAATGGAAGGAATATATGTTTCAACTGCAACTATAAAACGATATCCAACAAATCCACCCAATGTATTCATCATAAGGTCATCAATATCACATAAACGATACGACCCATGATAGATTCCAAAAATTCCTGTTAATTGTGTTACCTCAATTGCCAAACTTAAAAGCATAGATGCTACAACTACCTTCTTTTTATCATAACCAAAATAGTAACGTAAGAACATTCCAAATGGAATTGTCATTAAAATATTGAATACAACTTGAAGGACTGCACGATTACAGATTGTCTTCACATATGTAGCTGGTTCATTGATTACCAAAGGTGATTCTTTCACAATATCTACAACAAAATGAAATGGAATGATCTGTAGGTCATGTGTATGCAAAGTTGCTGCTTGAGCCAGCGTTGGAAGTGGAAACAAGACCACTGCAACAAGGCATAAGGAATATAGTAACAAAGCATATTGTAAAAGAACTCTTACCAAATTAAATGATTTATGTTTGATTGTCGTTATTGCGAATATAGGTAAGGTAAATAGGATTGCAAAATATGGAAAATTGTGAATTCCTAATACGATTGAATCGAATGTTGTCTTCATGTTATCTCCTCCTAAGTACTTGTTGTTTTCTTTGATGAGATAACTATACCATGTCCCTATTTCGTCAACCATCGAAGTAGCTAACACTTACCTTACCCTTTTGAAAGGTTCCTGTAAGGACATACGATTGTCGATTGCGTTGCTGCAACATCCTTAAAAGCGCCCTACGCGATTCTTTTTTACGATTAATTTTCGGTCATTAATCCCCAGCGAAAACCGAAACGGTCAACAAATACAACCATACAAGAACTGTAGGTAGTTTCCTGAATTGGATAAATTGTTTTACTTCCTTCTTTCATTACTTCATACGCCTGTATTACTTCCTCTTTCGTATCGAATGTAAGAGTAAGAGATAATGCTAAACTTGTGACAAAATCCACATCTAGGTTATCACACATCATAATTCTCTGTTCTCCCACAAGCAACTCCGCATGATATATGTATCTTTTCTGTTCTTCCGTTAGTTCCCTACTCCAATCTTCCTTCTTCGCATCCTCATAGCGTAACAGACAAGTTATGTTTCCATGAAATGCTTTCTGGTATAGATTCAGTGCTTCTTCACATTGTCCATCAAAATTAAAATTCGGAGTTATTCTCATTATTGTCACCTTTCTTTTTACTGATTCGTTGTTTACCTATCTATGTTTACTCGCTTATTATCCTTCTTACTCAAACTTCGCAGTTCAATTGCTTGCACTTTTTTAATGGCTTTTACCAGAAAAGTCGATATTAGAAAAATAGCACATTGGAATCGAAGTAGCAATATATTAATTGTTGAAAATGCCTTAGGATACCACTTTATGGTAGCAATTGGAACTTGGAAGTTTGCGTTTCTTATTGTAAATTCTTTATTGCATCATCAATGTATGCTGCGATTTTCTTTGCTGAAATGGAATTATAGTGCACCCCATCTACAGTTAGATCTAATCTTCGTTTCCTTGATAATGCATCTTTACAAAATGGAAAAAATAACATTATGATAGCATCCAATACTCGTACTAAATTCTTATGTTTCCAAGAATTATTTTGCTCCCGATGGACCCAAATGTGATCCTGTAGTGCATAAGAATCAATGAATGGAATCTTATATTGGATTGCTAATTCTTTTATAATCGTATTTCTCTTCTCTATTTCTTCCAATGGAAATTGTGCTAGTTGCATAATCGGTAATCCCACTAATACTATTTTTTCTTACTTCCTTGTAATAGAGTGATATATTTCTCATATTCAAGTTTAAATTGTTTTTCATCGGTAATACATTTTTTAGCTACAACCCGTGGTTTCATTTGGAATCTCCATAATTGAGAAATGGATGTTAAATATGCGGATATCTCTTTTAAAGATATTTCTTTTTTTAGCATATCTCTTTTTCAAGCATATCTCTTTTTCAAGCATATCTCTTTTTCAAGCATATCTCTATGCGATACGATGAATCCCTAGTACATATTTCGTTCCTCGAAGTAATTTAATTCTACAACCGAAGTATTATTCTGTCAATTCCCTTTATGCCATATTATTGACGTCTTTCTGACACATTTTGTCAATATACTACTAGATTATTACAGCAAAGTTATTCATCTTTGCCCTAAAAAAGGAGAGAAATCTATGAGTTACATACGTACAAAAAAACATGTTGTCCTATCAATATGTTTACTGCTAGCACTCTTGCTAACAAGCTTTCCACAAAAATTAGAAGCCAAAAGTTCTGCTTTTAAGATTGAAAATGGTGTTTTACTGTCTTATACAGGTAAATCTTCAACGGTTACCATACCATCTACTGTCACGGAAATCGGCTCTTTCGCTTTCAGCAACAACAAATACGTACAAACAGTTACGATTCCTAAGACCGTTAAAACAGTTGGTGAATCTGCTTTTAGTGGTTGTACCAAGCTGAAAAAAGTAACGATGAAATCTGGTGTTACTACAATTAACGATTATGCATTCAGTGGATGTACCAAATTAACGACCATAACCATACCAAAAACGGTAACGAGTGTTGGTTCTGGTGCATTTCAAAATACTTCGTGGGTAAAGAAACAAAAGGCAACTTATGTTAAAGTGGGTAATGGGGTATTAATCAAGTATAATGGAAAAGCGACATCGCTCACTTTACCATCTACCATTAAATATATCGCAGACGAAGCATTTGCAAGCAGCAAGATTACAAAGATTACACTCAGCTCTTCTGTAAAAGCTGTTGGTGAACGTGCATTTGCGAACTGTACCAAATTAACTTCTGTTACACTTTCTTCTAAAATAAAGAAGATTGAAGCCTCTACCTTTTATGGTTGTAGCAAATTAAAGTCTATTACTATTCCAGACTCTGTAACAGAAATTGCTGGTAGTGCTTTTCAAAACTGTAAGAAATTAAGTAAAGTTACATTCGCTGCCTCAAGCAAATTAAAAACAATTGGTTTTGAAGCATTCTCTAATTGTACTTCTTTAGGTAGTGTAACATTACCTGCTTCCTTAAAAGAACTTGGCATTAGTGCTTTTGAAAACAGTGGTATTACAACAATTACCATTCCTTCTAGTATTACTACCATTAATTATGGAACGTTCAGAAATTGTAGCAAGTTGCCCGTGAAGAAGGAGGCTATCCAGATGTGGTAATCATCTGTGAAAAAGGTTCCTATGCGGAAAAATATGCAAAAGCGAATGGATTCACCGTTCAGTACGAATAATCATTCGGGGATCGGTATACGACTGTTATTCTACTGATTTGAGAAATTACGATTAAGTCAAGACCACCAGCTTAGTGAAGCTGGTGGTTTATTTTGCTACTTTGTAACAAAAATACAGGGTATGAAGCTAATTACTTCCTACCCTGTAATAAATTATGTATTTAATCTTTATTACTTCACTGTAACAGTGATTTTCTTTGATACACCATTATTGGCAATTACGTAGATTGTACAAGTACCCTTAGCAACTGCTTTAATAGTACCGTTCTTATCAACGGTTGCAACTTTCTTGTTGCTTGTATAGAAACGAAGATTTGATGCATGTGTAAGTAACTTCTTCTTAGCATCTTCCTTTACGATTGATGCTTTGATGGTAAAGGTCTTCTTTACCTTTAATACTACAGAAGAATTATTTACTTTAATACTCTTTGCGTTAGTATATTTATTTCCCTTTGTAGCCACATGAATTTGTGGTGTCTTTGAGATATAAATCTTCTTTCCATCTACCATCTTATAAGCTACAACAAAGTATTTTGTACCAGTACTTGATTTCAGGTTCTTAACTGTATAAGATAAGCTCTTACCTGCTTTTACAGTAGCAAGTTTCTTGAAATTTTTCTTTCCATCACAGTACGACCAGTATATATCATAACCGGTTGCTTTTGCTTGTTTACTCCATGTAATTACAATATCAGTCTTATTCTTTGCCTTACCTGTTGCAATAAATACAGGAAGTTTTAATTGAGCAATTTCATTACCAGTTAGTTTCGATTGATCTTTTACGTTATTCTTACTATCTGTTTGTTCCGCAGCTTTTTTCTTCGCATCAAGGTCTGCTTTCTCCGCTTGAAGAAGTGCTTTTGCACTCTCACTTAACTGATCATAATCAGCTAATGCTTTTTCAATTGTAGCTAAATCAGCCTTTGTGATATCTTTCCTATTCTTTTGAAGAATCGCTTTATATTGCTTCTTAAAGTTCTCTGCGACTATTTTTGCTGTCTCAGCACTCGTATCTACTATAACATCAATTGTTACTACCTTATTACCATCTACTGTTGTAACAATGATCGTTGCTTTTCCATCGCCTACTGCTGTAACCTTACCGGTTGCATCTACAGTTGCAACCTTTTCATCACTTGATTTGTAAATTAAGTTCTTATTAGTTGCATTTGCTGGTGTAATTGTAACTGCAATTGACACAGTGTCTCCAACTTTTGTGAGCGTTATCTTATCCGTTTGACTAGTTATACCTGTAACGTCAACAATATCACCAGCAACAATTGTATCCACATATCCTATTGCATACTCTGAGAATTTACTTGATTTGAAAGTAATTGTACCATCCCCATTGTTCGTTGCATTCAAATCTTCTGCAATACCGTTGTGGAGTCTCACTACATAATAGTCTCGTTTTATTCTACTGCTCGTATTTTTTATATCAGCTGGTATACCCATTGTAATCTCATATTCTGATTGGGCTTCCGTAATAAGACTATCTACAGTGTTATTTATTAATAAATGCAAATTGATATCTAAGTATTTTACTTTGTCATCCTTAACTTTCTCTGGAAATACAGTGACTATCTTCTCTTTATCATCATCCGTAATCGTTGTATTTGACGTGATATCTAGATAAACTCTATAATTTGCATCCAACTCAGCGGCTTCTGTCTTTCCAGTTTCTAACAACGCTTGACTAGACATATCCGCTACACGAACGGCTGGAAGATCTTTGTCTGAATATACTTCTCCACGAATACTTCCTGTTCCACCTGAAATCGTATTATCTACAAAAGCATTTGCATCTACAACAATTGCTGCTTTCCCAAATGTCTGCGTTGAGAACGTTATTTTCTTTGTTTCTTCATCATACTCTCCGACTGGATCACCTACACTACCATCACTATTCATCTGTACTACCTTATAAGATCTTCCCTCAATAGGATTTGGTACGATAAGTTCTATTTCGATAGGTGTATTTGATGTGTTTGCATGTCCTTCTACAACTCCAGCTGCTGTAAGTTGTAAATCCAACTCAACAAAATCAACTGCTGATACTTTATTAGAACTTGTAACCTTTTCTATCTTTCCTTTATCTTCCTCACTTATAGCGTTATCTGATATTGACCATGTATCAAGATTTGCTCCGTCTATCCCGTCCGGTACGTTATCTAATTTATCTAATGTATTACCGGTATTGTTTTCTGTTATTCCTCCACCAATTTGTAACTCGGTTAACGTATTTAATGGGTCTGAATTTGGATTTGTATCTGATTTTACTGAAATATAGTAAGTTGTATTCGAAGCTAAGCCTTTAAAAGTAATCTTTCCATCAGTAGCATCGCTTCCTGCTATAGGGGTTATTTCATTTCCATCAGCATCTTTTGCTATATTTCCTTTTGCATCTACCAAACTATATGTATAATTCGTATTAGGGTTCGTGATAACAATCGTATCCTTTACAGCCTCATATGTTGGTTTTGGGCCACCCTCTTCTGTTGGTTTAAATGGATCAATATTTGTCGTTACTTCTGTTTCCTCAATAGCAGCGGAATCTGGTTCTTCACCTTCCGGTTTATTATCTTTTAAGACAGTCTTTACAATATATTTCGTATCTGGTGTTAAATCGGTAAATACAATCTTTCCATCAACTGCGACTTCACTTCCAACCCAGTCTCTCACTTTTTCATACGTTACAGTTTCACCTTCACCAGTAATTGTCCAAAGACTGTATAACGTATCCTCTTTTACATCATTAACTGTAATTTGTGTAGAAGTTGCATCCGCTTCCGCATTCGCTGCTTTCAAAAGTTCATCCGCATTACCAATACCAATTTTGACACAATACTCATTGGTTTCCCCTGGATTTATCGTTCGATCCGTCCATTCAAAACTACAGCCTGAATCCGTACCTGTTAGATTGTCAGTTGTTTGTTCAAGGCAAAATGGAGCACCCGCATTGTCTGGATAAATACTATAATAGTGTCCAAACCAGAATTTATCAACATCTGTTACACCTGCCACTTCACCTGCAAATAGCATTAAAGAAGGTCTATTGCCTTCATCTCCATCAGATGATGAAGTCATACAAAATCCTATATCTTTTGTATTGTTCTTATTTTTAACCAAACTAATTGGAGCATTATCATCGTTTCCTATTTGTACATCCGTTGCACTTGCTAGAGAATACGTAATTGCACTCCCTGAAGCATTCTGTACACTGTAATGAAACTCTACAAACAATCCATCAGCACTTACCTGAGGATTTATTGACAATTGCAAATAATCAATATCATTATTACAATTTTCCCCGTTCTCATATTTATCATACTTTGTTACTATATTATTTTCGTCTATTTCTTTTGCTTGATAAGTAGTATCTCCAACTTTTAGTGCAGTAAAAAATCCACTATTGCCATAAGTTGCTTGAAGCCAGTTATTATTAAATATTCCTTTAATATCAATATTTCCACTGTTAAACAGACTATAACACATTTTTGCCCCTTCAACGTCGTCATTTGTATAACCAGAAGGTAGTTCTACTGTTGAAGCCTTTACCTTAATTACTGAAATATCTCCTATAGAAACGAGAATTAATGCAACTGCAAGTATGGTTGCTAATAGCCTTTTTGTGTGTTTTTTCATTGCTATATTCATTTGTGTCATTACACGTTACCCCTTTCATTCTTGATTATTAATCACCTTTTCTTTCAACCCTTGATCACGCTCTAATATTTAGTATGTACTTTTAAATAATAGATTTCTTAAAAAAATATTTGGTTATATAGTTTCAAGTTCTCCTAGATATATTCTTAATTTTCCCCTCGTAATAAAAATTGTTATGTATTTTAATACAATATGTAACTAGATTAATAATAAAAAACATCTGCAACTATTAATCTTACCAAATTTAATATGTACATGTATGCCCTTACCTGTAAAAAGAGAGCTGCTATGCGATCATGAGTTGTGAGTTAACCGTTGTTAAAGAATAAACCTCCTTTGTGTCAAGTATAGTTGTTTCATTTAGATGAATCATTATTTGAGTTATACTTATCTTTCTTATACAAAAATAGTACCATATGTACCTAAATAATTCAATCCAAATCTTCAAAAATAACAATTTTTTTCCAATAACGAGACAAATTTCATTATAATTGCATACTTATTCTGATAATATATTGATTATAAAATGGAACAATTCCACAGCGCCCCTTGCCTTTTTCTATAATCTTCCTACTACCGGGCGGATTCGACACTTTCATCCATTGGAAAGGTGCGCTGCAAGGGCACATAAAGAAAAAGCGTTGTGAAGGAGTTATGATATTCTCCTTACACAACGCTTTTTCCGATGTATATTACAAATACTTTATACACCACTGCTTACTCCTATAAAAATGGTACAACTCTTGAAATCTTCCGTAAATCTTTTGTCTCAACAACCTTCTCCGCTATCTTTGCTATTTTCTCTTTTGTCAAGAACGGATATAATTGCTCCCAGTCTTTCTCTATCTCTTGTGATAAGATCGGATCAACCAAGCGGTCCAAATACTCCCGATCAATAAACGGTGCAACTGCTATTAACTGATTAATACGATCAATTTGCTTAATACGCTGCGAAAACTGATTGGCAAGTGTTCGGGAGATAAACGGTGCCAACTGCTTATATTCATCTATTGTTATCTCTTCTTGTTGTGGTCTATTCTCTAGATATGTGGTCAATGTCTCTGGCTTTATAAGGGGTAGGATAGCAATCACATCACGAATTGCTATCTTTTCCATATTCAAAGTTTCCTTATGCTCCATGAATTGTTCAACCAGTTCCGTTTCTTTACTACTTCCTAATAATTCTTGCAGCGTACAATCTAGATACTGACATAACTCATCTAACTTTGCTATGTCAGGCATAGAATTACCACGTTCCCAATTGGATACAGCCTGATAACTTACCCCCATATAATCTGCTACTTGCATCTGTGTAAGATTCTTTTGTACTCTCTTCTCTTTTAGTTTCATTGCGGTATATTGCGTGTTAAACATTCCAATCAACCTCTTTCCTTTACAAGTAATGTAATTATTCCGAACGTTTCTAGAAAACCAATCGTTTTTACATCTATAGAATAGCAAAAATCACAGAAGTTACTAGCAAGTAGCAATTGAGATTGTCTCAACTGTTACTTGAGTTGCTTAATTACATACTTTATGATTGGATTTTCTTACTTCATACAGCCGTCATTTTATTTAAATTGACTTTCCAACTTCGCAAAGAAATCAACACGTGGTTCTAGGAATTTCATCGTATGCTTTGATAAATCCCCGGTATAGTATGCAAGTGGTTCAAAGATATACTCCCAATTCCACAGCTCTTCCCCAACATTCAGGTATTCCCGGAACAATTCACATCCTGTTGGTGCAATTGGATGAACTAGAATTGCCATAACCTTACAAGCATAGAAACAATCAACAAGAACTTGTTTTCGGATTTCATCGTTGTTCTCCTGATCTGCTACACGGATTTGATTTACCCAATATTTATTAATTTCACGAATATACTCATCTAGCACATAAGAGATTCGATGGAATTCATGATTATACATCTGTCTTTCATATTCCAGAACTTTTTCCTTCACCAAATCTTGAATCTTTTCGCTCACTTCCCCAGTAGGAATGATGCCATCATAATACGATTGGGTCGTATAGAAGCACGAACGGATCAGTCGATTGAATACATTGGTCAACAGATTTCCATCTTTTAAGACCATATCCACTCCAACTCTCTCCTCTTCTTTCATATATACTTGTGGTTTGAAGCCCGTACTCTTAGAAGAAAGCCCCAGACTCATAAAATGCATACGAAGTTGTTCCGGTGTATAGAATTCCAACAATTCATCTGCCATTGGTGGCTTAATCTCTGAACTGCTACTTGCTTTGGTATCCATAAATAGAATATGACGGTTTGCAATAATATGTGGATATTTCATATCGCATTGTTCATCGCGTAGCCCACCGAATAACCCCATCTCTGCAATCGCATAGAAATAGATATTATCTTCTCCGATAAACTGATATACTAAGGAATCGTCTCCATTCCACCAGTCTTTCCACTCAGCCCGATCATGACCTATGGATTCCAGATAAGCCTGGGTAAAGGAAATTGGTGCCCACAAGGATTCTGGCCATACCCAGAAAGTAAGATCGGTTACCTCTTCCATATCAGGCACCTTAACGCCCCATTCTACATTGCCAGATAAACGGAATGGTACCAATGTCTTGCCAGCCGTATAATGGATTCCCATCTCTTCTAATACTTTCTTTGCTTCATCTCGTAGCTCTAGAGAATCGAATGCAAAGGTTACTGACTTTTTCTTCTCCTCATCCGTTGTCTCATGAGCTGGTAATTTTGATTCTAATGAAGGGAGATCTTCAATGTATTTTTTCGGAACATGGACTAACGGTTTTTTTAAGAATTCCTCAATGATATTTAGTTCGTATTTACGAGTATTGGTATTCTTCTTTAAGAATACTACCTGTTCCTTCAATTCGTCGATACAGTCTTCCAAGACAAAATACCAATTTGTAACATCACGAAATGCTGGCTTTTTCCCAGACAATACGGATATCGGATTGATCAGTTCATTTGGCATATATTGATGGCCAAGGGAGCATTCATCGGCATATGCATGTTCCGATGTACACCCAGCGATTGGACATTTTCCTACTACCTGACGTCCATTGAGATAGACGCCCAATTCTTCGTCATAGAATTGTGGTGTAGAATATTGCTTTATATAACCATGATCGTATAATTTCTTAAAGACTGTAGAAGAAACCTCTTGATGAATCTCTCCAGTTCGCCCAAGCGCTGATGCACCGAATAGATTTGGACTAATCTCATATTGTTTCAATGTTTCCTTCTGGCTTTCATGATTTTGTTGCACATACTCTTCAATTGTGCCTTCATACCCAGCTTCTTTTAATTTCCGATAGCTCTCTAGGATTGGAGAACCGTAACAATCGGTACCTGACACAAAAATCACATTGTCTTTTCCAATTCGGTCTCGTAAAAAACGTGCAAATATATCCGCATGCACGAACATTCCACCTACATGACCAAAATGTAGTTTTTTATTGCCATATGGCATTCCTGCAGTAATCACAGCTTTCTTAGGAAAACATGGTCGTTCTCCTGGCATAATCTTCTTTGAGAACATAAAAAAACACCCCCTGAAATAATAGTTATTCCAAGGGGCGACTATCATCGCGGTACCACCCTATTTCACTTTCCCATCACTGAGAAAGTCTCATTAAGTACTCCCAAAATTGGTTCATACTCTAGTCCGGTAACGGGGACAAACGTCATAGCATCACATTGTACCAAGTAACAATGATCCGTATGCGGCTCCAAGCCTTGTTTCTTCTTACTTCTGTTACTTGCTTTCACCAAATGCAAGCTCTCTTTGAACATTCCATAAGAGTACTCTTCTCTTCCTAGCCTTTTCATCAATTTTTTTGAAGTATAGCACTTGCTTTTTTCTTTGTCAAGGGGATTTTCTTTTATGTTGTACTTTTTTTAATACCCATCTTTCAAACAATCGAATATGTGACATCTTATCCGCTTCTGTAAACCTACTCACTTCACCCTACAGTTGCAAATACGTAAATGGAACGATCGTCTCTCGATCAAACCCCATTAACACCAATTGCTCAATAGAATATTGTTGCGATATCTCATCCGCATATTCTGGGATGATTGGTACTTTAATGGCATAGCATTCTGGCGAAACCAGTTCTTTGATCAATTGTAGATTTTTATGTACTGTTCGATTCGTTTCTCCTGTATAGCTTTCATAAACTTTGGAATCCATGGATTTCGTATCAACAATAAAGGAAAATGGAAACTGTAGCAAAGGACGCAGATATTCCTCAGGAACATTAAGTGACGTTTCAATTGTCAAATTCCACTCTTTTGGACAAAGTTTCGCAAATCGAGCTAAACTCTCCCATTGTAAAAGTGGTTCTCCACCACCAAAGGTAATCCCTCCATTGGTATACACAAAATAACTATGATCGATGGATAACTTCTCCACCAACTCTTCCTCTTGCATCGTAATGATCCGATCCGTTTGTGTCAATAACTCTTTGTTTATACAATACTTACAGGACAGTGGACAACCTGGCAACGCAACCAAAGATGTAATTCCAACGCCATCCGTATCCTTCCGATGACGGTTTATTCCACAGATTTTCATAACCTCACCTAATTTCCCTTTGAAGATGCACTCACTTTGACTTATCTCAGTCTCCGTTTCCTCCTCAATATATGTTGTTGTTTCATTGGCCTAGTTTCATTACCAATATTTGGTGTCGCTCGTTTATCTAGTAGTTTCATCACCAAATTTAGTATTGTTCATTTGCCTAGTTTCATCACCAAATTTGTTGTTATATCATTTATCTAGTTAGTTACCATCATTTGATGTCGTTTCATTTGCCTCACTTTCCTTATCGGAATTTAACTCGTCCGTGTCATCTTCCATATCTGAATTCGTTGGGGTTGGTTCTTCCTCATCACCATACCACTCCATATTTCCACTGATGTCTTCAATATTTTCGTTTGGTTTTCCTCCAATATCCTTGTTCTCAAACCAATTACAAGACGTCATGGTGATAGTGGAAGCCGCTAATATACCTGCTAAAGCGGTTTTCTTTTTCCATTGATTTGCCACACGTCTCTGTTTCTTAATTGCTTCATTAAGCATCTCTTCTTCTTTCTGGCATGCTGGACAAGTTCCCGTACAGAATCCCTCGTAAGGACATTCTCTCTGTTCCATCTTTATTCCTAATTCTGCTGCCATTTTATAGCGGACTTCTTTCATAGACTTACAACGCGCTTTATTTTTTTGATCCTGTTGCTCCCTTGTTCGTTTCATAGAAATACCTCCTTATTCCCTATCATTTATTGTACTACTAATTAGACGACTATGGGTAGAAGGAGGTTCCAACAAACTACTTGATGTCTACTTCAAAACTCTCCGACTTAAAATTACTATAAAACCGTCCTTTTACCGCAGTAAAACGTAAAACACAGTAATCCGGGTCCGTTACCCCTTTTGGATAATACATCGTATCTCCTTCCTGCCAGATCAACTCTTTACTTTCTTGATCTTGAAGGACTTCCATTGTACCAACAAGCATTACTCCACGAAAGAAACGCTTGTCACAAAAATAGATACAAGCTTTGTTATTGTCCTGGTATTGAGCTACTCTCATGGACGAAGTATTGGTAGTGAAATAAAAAGTATGTAATCCTTCTCTTTTTCTTGGCGCTAACATGGCTTTTGTATTAGGGAACCCTTCTTCATCTACTGAGCTGATATACGCTACACTCTGTTTGTCGATCAGATTTCCTACTGTTTTTTCTTTGTCACGCATAACTTCCACCTCTCTTTCTTAGTTCAAGTGTACACCTACTTAATCATTTCGACCATTACCCACTTTTTTGTAACTATGATCCTTGGTCTTCCTTCATGATTGCTATTCCAACATTCTGCATGATTGTAACCGCCTCAAATAGTTCCTTTCCTCGCTCTGTCAAATAATACTCCACGTGTAAGGGATATCCTTCAAAAGAATGTTTTTCAACAATCCCATATTCCATCAGCTCCCCCAAATTTTGAAGCAGCATCTTCTGACTAATTCCCTTGATTTCCCGCTTTAATCCAGATAAAGATTGTTTATCCTTACTCAATTGCCACATAATGATTGGTTTCCATTTTCCACGAATGATATCATGTGTCATTTCTAATGGACATGTATACTCCGATCTCATTTTCATAATTACTAAATCTCCCTTCTATTTGATAAATGGTATTCCTGCCCTTTTTAATT
Organism: Anaerosporobacter faecicola; assembly: GCF_012070565.1. Classification (GTDB taxonomy): domain Bacteria; phylum Bacillota; class Clostridia; order Lachnospirales; family Lachnospiraceae; genus Anaerosporobacter; species Anaerosporobacter faecicola. The sequence continues at coordinate 249,579 of NZ_JAAQRO010000030.1, read as the reverse complement.
CGATTATACCATATGGAACAAACATACTGAATAAATGTAACTTACATAAAAAAATATCGCATAGTTTCCTACCCCCTTAGGGATATTCCTCTATGCGATATAAAAACAACGTTTCTGCCTATAGCATCATCTTTGCTTCCATTTGTTCATAATTGATCTTTTTGCTACTGCCATCTTTCATCGTAATGATGGTCGTTCCATATGCTCCAACCTTGTTGGTATCTTCATATATAACCTCTTTGATTGGGAAGATTTCGTCATCAGTGAAATCTTCATGGCTTTCTTTTGTAATAACTTGTGAAATTAGAATATAAGGTTCATTCCCACCATATTGTTTCGTGCGTTCTGTATAAGCATATACAATGATTGAATTCTGTGAATCCGGATTCGTTCCTGTACTTCTCACATAATTAAGTTCACTCCAGCCATCATAGATGGTCATTGCTAACTGACGTTCTTTTCCTGTGTGATCCGTTCCTTTTAGTATAATTGCCTTTGCATTGCCTTGCTCTACAACGTTGATTTTCGTACCATTATCAGGGAAACCATATGCACCAAGTGATAGGGATATCGGACGTTTGAACAGACGAATCTTATCCACACGCATAATACCATAAGGTACGGTAAAGTCAGCCAAATTCAATGCCTGCATCCAATGACATTCTGTTTCCAAATTGTAATTAAAGAATTGTCTACGATACAGTACATCATCTTTTTCCCCGCTCCAGAATGTCACGTTAGCTCTTTGAATCTCTCCACTAGTAGTATCTTTTAATACGTACTGTTGGGAATCCAATTCACCACTTACAAGCTTTCCATCCTCCTTCGTAAACACTGGTTCTGCTTCCCAAGGATACTTGGTATTGAAGGACAGTTTGGAATAGTTCCACATACCATGCTTATCTTCTTTTGTCTTAACGATCTTACCTGTACGAAGAATGGTTTCTCCGTTGGCTTCATGATTAGAGAAACATAATGCTGGTCCATCTAATACCGTTTGTTTTACTTCCTTTGGTTTTAAGGTATCCCACGTTCCATTCTTCTCTGTTGCTGTCCAGAATGGATGCTCTGCTGGTAAATGAAGACATAGAAACGCTTTTCCAAGCCAGAAAGGAGATTCTGCACAAGAATATCCCTGAACCAGTGGTGAGAATTGACCATAAAATCCTAAGGTTGGAATTCCTTCATACAAGAAATCATCTCTTGTCATAAACTGCAATAAAGAACCAGAGCATACACGTCTAGCAACACCAGGATCTACCTTGGAATTGTTCAGATATAGATTGGCACCAAATGCACTAGTCGCAGCATTTCGATATATATTACTTCTACCCCACATGTTCGTAAAGCCGTCTCTATCAAAGTAATCAGCGTATGTTTCCATTAATTTATTGGAGTTTTCTTCAAATTGCTTCGCAATAAATGGTTCATTCTCATATCCATACCAGATGTTCCAAAGTGGTGCATATACATTGAATGCCCATGCAGAGTAGTAATCAAAGGAATGACCATCACGGTACCAGCCGTCCCCTGCATAGTATTGAAGGATTGCCTGTGCATGATCCAACATGATTTCTTTATCAACCTCATATCCCTCCATATGCAAGAATGCAAGATCTAACATATTGAACAAACGCCAATTTTGTGGAACGGTATTGGCATGTGCAAAGTCAGATAAAAAGATAGCAATGCGGTCTTTCTCCTCTTTCGTATAGGTATCCCAAATTTCTTCCTTCGATTCCCAAAGACAGATGACAAGTGCACAAGTCTCTACTGTTTGTTGAAATGCACGAAATGGATCCTTATGTCCTGTGCCTTCCTGTAACGATTCATAGTCTCCAACATAGTTGGCATCACCTTTTGTACAACAACGAAGAATTTGATTTTTATAATATTCTCTTAGATCATACCCACATATTTTTCGTTTTGGATCATCATGAATTAATGGTGCTGCTACAAATAAAGAACGAGCTAGTCCTTCAAAGATCTCCGCTTGATACTCCACTGCCTGTATCTCTTTTGGTTGATTCAAATGTGGATATGTAATCTTGGTATCTTGTCTTGGCATAATCACTGGATCATTAAAGTCCTTGATATTCTGAAAGATTCCTTCTACCAAATATTCTGCTGCTTCAATCCAGCTTTCTCTAGTTAATCCTGTATATGGACTTTTTCCAAAATCCAATGTTTTTGGTTTAAAACTCATTCTTCTTCCTCCTATAGTTCCACGAATCTGTTTTCTTTATTATTCTGAATTATCTTTCTGCATTTACTTTTTCAATTGTTTTATAGAATCTTCTTTTTTGAATTTTATTATACTTTCTAATAGGAACTTACCTCGGTAATGTCTTACAAAATATTTACCAGATAAAAAGTTCTTCTCCCGTTAGCTTCCATATTGCCTCAATAAAGAAGTAGTCACCATATATGATGGAGAATTCATGCTCCTTGTCATGATAGGCGGCTGTACATCTTTCTACTATGTTATCACAGTCGTCTGACCAATTGCATCTATTTTCTACAATGGCATGTAACAATCGAAGAGCTGCCTCTCTGTACGACACTCCTTCCTCTGGTTCTAGTGCTTTTGCAATCTCAAGCATTCCACACGCCGCAATAACTGCTGCTGTAGAATCCTCCCATGTACAATCCACCGGTTGCACAAAGTCCACAGGAATCAAACCACTAGCAGGGATATGTGCAATGAAATAATCCGCTGTTTTTCTAGCATACTCTAAAAATTCCGTATTCTTCGTATGCAGATAACTTAAGGTAAATCCATAGATGCACCAAGCCTGCCCCCGTGTCCATGAAGAACCTTCCTTATACCCCTGTCCTCCATAGGCGCGGACAAAATCACCGGTTTTCGGATCAAACTCTACAATGTGATTGACCGAACCATCTTCTCGGAAGAAATGCTGTTCCACTGTTCTTGCATGATTTACTGCCACATGAAGATAGCGTGGATCGTTGGTCTCTTCATATGCCCAGTATAGTAAAGGAAGGTTCATCATACAGTCAATGATTGCCCAGCCAGCCTTGCTCCCATCTCCATCATCATTCCATGCCCGTATGAATCTTCCGACCAGATTATAGCGACCTGCAAGATTGTCTGCTGCCAAGATTCCTCGATTTCTGGCTTCCTTCTTTCCTGATAAGCGATAATTTGCAACTGCTGTAGGAAGCCATTTGAACCCGCTGTCATGATCCATTCCCTGAGAATCCATTAAATTCTGATCCAATTTTACTTCATTTTCCAATGCAATCTGCTTGTATAAAGGAAGTTTGGTCGCATGATAAAGTTGCCACATCATACCACCAAAGAATCCATTCGTCCACCAACAGATCCGGTCTGACCAGTCATCATATACTCCATTTTGTGTGGTATATGGTATCTTATGCTGTGTTCGGTTCGCCACCTTTTCCATCTTCTCTTTGATCTGATTAGAAACCTGTCTTGCCCAATCCTTTTCCTGCATTCTTTCTCCTCCCTTCTAAAAACCGTACGTATGACATTTTGCTCTTTTTATCATGTTACAACATTGACAAGATTTTTTTAATATCCTATAATGTAAAAAAACTAACATATCCTGCTAAATCGAGGTGTATATGATTACTGTATTAAATGGTGGTTGCGCCACAAAACATCCGAGTTCCTTCCGTATGGTTCGCCCAGAAGGATTACCAAACTATGTGATATTAATCGTACGTACAGCTGGTGCATTCTGCATTAATAACCAGCACTACTGCGTTACTCCAGGTCATGCCATCATTCTGACCCCTCACACACCATATTCCTACAATAATCCTGATGGAATCTATATGGATGACTGGCTTCATTTTCAAGCAGAAGATTCCCTCTTGTACCAATATCCGACCCTTCCTATGAATCGTCCCTTTCCCATTACGAATATGGATATCTTTACTCTTTTGATCAAACAGATCTTATGGGAAAAATCCTATGAAACTTCCGAATTAGGCAAGGAGAATATCCATGCATTGACGCATGTTCTCTTCAATCATCTAATTTCATCCTATCGTTCAAGAGAACACAAGAAGTTAGGCAATCTTTTTCATGAGCAGCTACAGGCACTTCGATTAGATATGCAAAATGATTTTTCCGAGCTGCCCACCATTGAAAAGTATGCGAAGCGTTTAGGCATCAGTTCTTCCTACTTTCAACATATCTACCGTGATTTTTTTGGTATATCCTTTCAGCAAGATTTGATTCAATTACGAATTGAACATGCCAAATACATTCTTACTACCACGGATTTAACACAGGAGCAGATTGCAGAACTCTGTGGATATACAAACGAAGTACATTTCTACCGACAATTTAAAAAAATGACAGGATATACTCCTGCCAAATATCGAAAATCACAAATTACTCTGTACTAACCATTTATGTCATGGTTGTTATATCTTCTTTCTGCTTCTACTAACATTTGCTGTACTGCATTTCGTAATTCCACTGGCTCTAGGATTTCGGCTTGAATCAGTATGTTCCAGTAATCGCGAAGGGCATTTTCAAAGCCAAACAGATTCACACAAATCTCATAAGAAGCACTTTTTATTGCTTTCTTTACCGTATACTCCAGATCTTTCAGCTGTGGGAAGATGTTCTCTGTAGCAACTAAGCTTACAGCATATTGTTCCTGCAAGTTGCAATTTCCCTTGAATTCTTTTAAGGACACTGCAAAATACGTTTTCAAATGAAAGTCTTCTGGATATAGAAAACTTTCATTCAAAAGAGTACAACTAGTAATCCTCTCACAACGAAAGATTCGAATTGCATTGGAACGTTCACAATATCCAACCAAATACCAGACATTATCTTTCACCACAATTCCATATGGGCGAATGATCCGATCCGTTCTTGTTTGGTCCACCTTCTCATAAACCACACGCAATTTGTGGAGCTGCCAAATTGCTTGAACAATCTGATCCATCTGAGGCAAACGATGTTTTTCCCCCCACCAAGGCTCATTGTCTACAATGAATCGTTCCTGCAAACTATGTAGATTCTTCATTTCTGATTCAGGCAAATCCCTCTCTAATTTCCGTAATGTGGTGTCAGATTTTCTTGCCAAATAACTACTTCGTTCGACCTTTATACCCAGATTATTCAGATACAAGTATATTAAATCTTCCTGATCAAGATGTTTCACCTGCGTATGGTATCCTTCCATAAAAGATATTCCGCCTCCTGGTCCTGCCTCCGTACAGATCGGAATTCCTGCTTCGCATAAGGTATCAATATCCCGATAGACTGTCCGAATGGAAACTTCCAAGCGCTCTGCCATCTCTTTTGCCGTAATCTTCTTCTTATCTTCTAATGTCAATAATATATTAATCAGACGATGCATTCTCATACATATCAACCTTCTTTCATGCCTAGCTTTCTAATACTAGTGTACACGAATGAAACGGTTAAGTCACTGCTATTTTATTCTCTTTCTTTCGGTATAATGATGGAGCATAGTATATAAGCTACAAGTCCACTTCCATATGTGAAAAAACATATTACCCAGATTAAGCGTATAATCTTAGGATCAATTCCACAGTATTTAGCAATACCTCCACAAACCCCAGTAAGTTTTTTCCCTTGATTGATTCGATATAATCTTTTTTTCACTCGTAACACCTCTCTAATTATCGTACTCTATTTTTCTTCTTTTTGTTATGATTAAGTCCGTTTAATATTAGGGCAGCTAGACAACTGCACAATAACAGGATTAGGATACTTCCCATTCTGTTTCTAATCGTTGTTATATGATAGCCAGATAGATTGAATACGGCTGTAATGGGATATAGTTTTTTTAAGACATTTGACATAGCCGCAAACATTCCGGCAACACAATAGATCTCCGTCACTACTAATGCAAGCCAATATTTTTTTAGTCGGGATGTGAATGCAATAATGGGTGAGATTGCAAGGAATACACCTACACCGTCTAGTAAATATTCCTTCAATGCGCTTATAACCAATTCTGCCGATAAATTCGTACTATGTAAAATTACTTCTGTTAAAAATGTTATACTAAAAAGCAATAAGTACAGTAAGATACTGAACACGAACGTAATAATCATTTTTGCTAAGGTTAGCTTTCCCTCATTGATAGGAATGAGACGTAAGGATTTAAGTGTGTCTTCCTCTTCTTCACGGCAGATCATATAGCTCCCCAAAAGTGCAATAACCGATGGAAGGACAAAGAATGTTGCCCATGGTTGGGCTTCATCCATATACCACCCCGCATTGTCTATATACCGCGCTCCATCACAAACTGTCTTTAACCCATAATGCACCTCAGGTCCTTTATACTGGTCTAACCCGCCTATAAAAACAATGGAAGCTAACATAAGGGTTGCAAAAATCGTGATCCAAACAATCTTTGAACGGCGAATCTTTTGGCATTCCGCCCAAAGTAATATACGCATGCTCCACACCTCACTTTCTTCTTTTCAATGCAATATTCGAAAGTAATAAAGCTACAATATCCCAAATTCCAATACAAAGAAATGCGAATGGTATATTCATCTCCTGTTTCAATACAACCCCTGGAATGTCATTATTGCAAATAACAATAAGTGCCATACTTGATATTGGATGTAAATATGCATTTATTGACATTAAGATGAATCCAGAAAAAGCATATACCAATGTAACACAAGCAGGAAGAATGTATCCTTTTTGTGATGCGGCGATTGCTAATATGGGTAACATTACAAAAGCAGAGAGAACACCTATTATAATACATTTTTCCAACAAATTGAGAATGCTTCCCCATTCCAATGCAACATATCCGGGAATTACACTGAATATCACCGAAGCTACAGCTGTAATCAACATAAAACAAATGGAGTAAACGAATACAACAAAAAATTTACTTAATAAATATCCCATTTTGCTAACAGGCACAATCCAAAGTTGCTTCAACATATCATATTGATTTTCTTCACGCATAAGCATTGTACAAAGCATCCCCAATACGATCGGTAGAATAATAAAAAGAGTAAATCCATACGCAGACATTTTATAAAATTGCATTGGTTCAATATCTTTTTTTCCAAAATAATTAAAGTATAAAAGCGCCAGAAATGGCATAATAAGAGAAGTTGACAGCATGAACCAAACAAATTTCCTACGACGTAATTTTAAGAATTCTGTCTGAATTAGGTTAAGCAATCCCCTCACCTCCTGTTATCTTTTTGAAATAATCCTCTAAGGTATCATTACAAAAAGCCGAACTAATCACTGCCACATCTTGCATCACAAGAGCTTTATTGATTGCTGCCATATCCAATGTGGTATTATAAAGTCGTAGCGTATGATCGTCCTGTACCGAATACTCTTTTACTCCAAATTGCCGCTCCAGTATGAGTGTAGCTTTAGGTAAATCCGAAACTTGCACTTGAATATATCTTCCATTTTTCTGTCTTAACTCCTCCATACTACTCTCTTCCAACAAAATCCCTTGGTCAATGATACCAATATCATCCGCCAATAAGGCAATTTCTGAAAGAATATGACTGGATATAAGAATGGTCTTTCCATATTCAACGCTTAATTTTTTAATAAATTTTCTCATTTCTGCTATGCCAATAGGGTCAAGTCCATTGGTTGGTTCATCTAATATTAACAGCTCAGGATCATGAAGAATTGCGTTTGCAATACCAAGTCGCTGTTTCATACCAAGTGAATATTTACTGAATAACTTTTTATCTTTATAGGGAAGACCAACAACTTCTAATGAATTCTTAACTGCATTGGGAGCGGCCGTACCACGCAGCTTCGCGAAAATCTCCAAGTTCTCTGTCCCTGTCAGATTGGGATAAAAACCTGGTGTTTCAATGATTGCTCCAATACGGGGATATATTCGTTTTTCTCCTCCTTTCATATTCTGTCCAAATACCTTCACTTCGCCAGAGGTAATTGGCGTCAGTCCTAAGATCATCTTCATGATTGTTGTTTTTCCAGCTCCATTGCGTCCAAGAAGTCCATATATACGGCCTTTTCCAACATGGATACTAACTGCATTAACCGTTGTTTGGTCACCATAGATTTTAGTCAATTGTTTGGTCTCTATCAGAAAATTACTCATATAACGTTTCCTCACCTTCTATCGATTTTCTTTTGTAATACGCTTGCGAATATACCAACAACATCGATTACAATTAGAAGTATAATACTTGAACCTTGCCAAAACCTTGTCAAGACCTTGCTTTTATCTTGTTTTTCAAGTAGAACACAAAAACCCTGCGCTATGGCAGGGCTTTTGGCAATAAAATTGTAAATGTAGTTTTAAAACCAAGGGCGCTTTCTACGGAAACGGTTCCCTTATGGGCGCTAACAAGCTCTTTGACAATGGAAAGACCAAGACCATTCCCTTTCGCAGATCGAGAATGATCACACTGATACATTCGTTCAAAGATATGAGGAAGCTCCTCTGTGGATATTCCGTTGCCATCGTCTGTTATTGATATACCTACCTGTTGCTCCTCCACAGTAATACACAACTTTACATGGGTGGCATTGCTGTGAATTATGACATTCTGCAACAGATTATTCAGAATACGTGTATATGCATTGGGATCAACTCGTATGATGCATTCCATTTCAGGTATTTCAATATCATAATTCAAACCAGCATTTTCTAAGATTGGAATCCAATCTGCCATAATGTTTCTGGATAATTCGTTAAGATCAATTAATTCATAATGAAAAATCTGTTCTCCTGCATCTAGTTTTACCCATTCAAACAGGGCTGTGACAAAGTCTTTCAGTCGATACGCTTTCTCAGAAGCAACATGGATATATTCATCTCTTTCCTTCCCATCTACCAAACCATGTTCTATTGCATCTAGATAACCAACAAGAGAAGCAAGCGGAGTCTTAACATCATGTGAAAGACTTGTCATGAGACGTTTGTATGCCTGCTCTGCTTGCCTATGCTGAATAAGTCTAGCCTGACTATTCATCGCAATCTCATTGATATCATAGCAGATTTGTTTCGTCATATCGCCTTTTCTTGCAAGAACACGGCGGTTAAGGTTTCCAGTATTAATATCTTCTAGTGCAGCTTTTATCACTACAAGCTGTTCATGAACACGATGAAGTTTTAACACAAGCCAAAGAATAATGAGGATCGAAAGAAGGAGCAGTAATAAAAGAAAGGGATTCACTTCCATTTTCATACCTCCTTATTAAAACGATAGCCTACACCTCGCACCGTCTGTATATAAACTGGATGTTCAGGATCTGGTTCAATTTTCTTACGCAACTTACTAATAAAGGACATAATATTGCTATCATCAAATGCATATTCATCATCCCATACTTGTGTATAGATCTGCTTTTTTGTATATACACGCCCTTTGTTTCTTGCCAAAAACAAAAGTAGATCAAATTCCTTACCAGTCAGCTCTATCAATCTATCATGTACAGTCACTGTACGATTGGCTTTATCAATTAGCATATCTTGTAATACAACACTCTCGTTATCCGTCTCAGCCATAGGATTCAGTGTAGTATAGCGACGAATAAGTGAATTGACACGAGCCATTAATTCATTAATACTAAATGGTTTTGTCAAATAATCATCTGCACCTAATTGCAACCCAGAAACCTTATCCTCCTCGTCACTTTTTGCAGTAAGCATAAGTACAGGAATATTACTTCCTTCCCTGATTTTTTTCAATACATGAAATCCACTCAGATCGGGCATCATTACATCTAAAATAACAAGAGTAAGTTTTTCCTTATTTCTATCTACCAACTGCAATCCCTCTATACCACCATTAGCAAGCAAAGCTATCATTCCTTCATGTTCTATACATTTTTTCATAAGTGCACATAATTCTTTGTCATCATCTATAATCAAAACTTTATTCATCATTATCCTCCTACTTATTACCCTCATGTATATCTGAATGATTTTTTATGTAAACATTCCTTTTAATGCTACTCATTATATACGGGTATCATAATAAATACAAGAATCAAAACAGATACAAAAAAATTGTATCACTGACATACTATTGTCAGTGATTAGTATGTATACTCCTCTTATAAGTGCTTGGTTCTTAATACCGAAACAAACGTGTACAGGCTCAATGAACGAATCATTGTTAGCAAAATAACATGTTGAACCAACACTTTCTATTACAAAAAAGGAGTGTAAACATTATGAACATAGGAATACTAGGAACGGGATTTGGTGCATATCATGCAGAACTCTACTCTCATATGACAGAGGTTGACGAGATTTATGTGTTTGGCAGAAAGCCAGAAAAACTACAGAAATTACAGGAGAAATTTGGTGTTCATACCGTTACAGATCCAGAAGAGATTTTACAAAATGATGGAATTACTCTTATTGATCTTTGCCTACCAACCGCACTACATAAAGAATATTCCATTCGAGCACTGAAACAAGGAAAACACGTCTTTTGCGAAACCCCAGTCGCCTATACACTTGATGATGCTTATGCGATGTTAGAAGCAAAACAGACTTATGGCAAGCATCTGATGGTTGATCTTTTCATTCGCTTTGAATATGCATATGAACTCCTGGCTTCCTATGTCAAAGATCATCGTTATGGTGCTCTTCGTAAGATACAGATTCAACGAAATACCGCACCTATATGGGGTGATTTAGGGCCAGACAAGATTGTAATGGATCTGATGTCACATGACATTGACTATGTTACTTCTTTGTTAGGACCAACAACGAATATACAAACTACTCTTGTACCTGGAAAGGAAGGACAATGTGCCGTATCCGCTCTTTGCACGTATGAACATGCTTATGCTGAGATTAATGCCTCCTCCATGATGCAGTATGGTTTTCCATTTGTTGTGTCCTTTGAAGCCATTTTTGAAAATGCTGTTGTTCGTTATCATGAAGATGGTTATGAAACACAGGTAGATACCCGTTTTCAATTGTTTACAGATAAGAAGCAGGAAAATCTGCCCCTACCTGCAATCAATTGTTATGAAAAGAGCCTTCAATATGTATTACATGCAATTCACGCACAGGAGACTCCAATCATTGATATCAAAGAAGCTATCCAATCCTTAGAAATGGCTACCCGCATCCGCGAGAGCCTTGCCCGTTAAAATCTGATATTTCATCTTCTTGGCATTCTGTAATTTATCCACCAACGGTTTCATCCAATCAGGACTGAGCTCTGGTGGATATGCCAAGCAATAGGCTAACTTACAATATCCCAATAGAATAACAAACTGTTTTGCCAGATTCAATTCTTGTTCAGTTGGTGCAGGCATATCTTCCATATAGCCCTTCATAACTTCTTCTTTTACCAGGGACTGTCTATCCTCTGGTATGTCTTCTTCAATGTTCATAAAAATCTGAACAAGATCGATGGCATAAAAATGATACATGGAGTCATCAAAATCAATGATACTCATCTCTTCCTTTTCCTCATCCCAAAAAACATTGTCTAACTCAAGATCATAATGGCATAAACCATAATTACTCTCTGTCTTTTCGATTGTTTGAAAAGACTGCTCCAACTGTGTGGCTATCTCTTGAAGCTCCTGCTCTTTCGCATTGGTAAGAATCGTATGAATCCAAGCAAATGCTTCCTTGAAATCCGCTCGTTGACAAGCAACTCCCTTTTTCTCTAATCGTTTCGTACTAGACAGTTTATGTAATTTTCCTAACTGGCTTCCCCATTCCCTTGCAACCTTAGGGGTAATATCCAGTTCTTCCAAAGGTTCTCCATCTACACAAGCAAACAATACGCCGAGGAAGCCGTTCTCTTGTATCACATAGTTTCCTTCTTTCGTCATTACTGGCTGATTCGCTTGTATTCCTTGTTCCCTTAGATACAGAATGTAAGCAATTTCCCCCTGTATGCTCTCGATGTTTCTCTCATCTTCCGTGGTATAGCGAAGGAAATACACTTTGCCATCTGCTTTTACCCAATAGATCACATTCGAGGAAGATCGTAGGAAACCAAACTCCACTTTTTCAAATGCATAATGCTCGATTAACTGTTGTGCTACGTTATCATTTTCAATCAAATTCTTTAGTTTTAAAATAAGAACCACCATATCCTTTCAAATGTCTGTAATGTCACACCTCTTTGTGACATTTTCCAATCTCCTAGAATGCTATTCTTAGCAAAGATATTCCTATATAGGAAATCGCAACATGCGAGTACGTATTCCCCGGAGGGTTTATTTACTAGGAAAGTCGGAGGACTTTCCTAGTATATAAAAAAGGTACCTCTGCATGTCATCAGAAGTACCTTCACAAATTCAATATTCATATTCACATATAAAGATTGCACCCGCATCAAAAAAAACGTCATAGCTCCCGTTAGTCTAACAGCGTTATCACCATTTCTTTCTGTTCATGGGCTCAATTAATCGATCTATGAATAACTAACCGCACGTGTATGTGAACAATACCGAGTATTTCTGATTTCAAGCATTCTGTTTTCTAATTTTCTCATATATTGTTCACCTACCTTTCGTTCTCTAGGGCTCATTATAGAACCCATTTTTAGGTTTGTCAAACACTTTTTGGTAATCACTTATAATCGCTCTATGAATGTAAGTACTTCCTCATATTGTGGTTTTTCTTTTGCAAACTCCCTAATTGCAGTTATTGCTTGTTGTTTAAACTCCATATAAACCGTTGAACCATATAGTTTTGATTTGGATAATCCGGATGCGAGTAACAAAGGGACTTGTGGAAGGGAAGGCATATGAAGACAATCCATTATATAATCATTTAATATGTTGCGTTCCCCATACATCTTATTAAATGGTACAATTTCATTCACAATAAGAGTCTGCATCAAAGATTGACCAAGACTACTTAAGTATTCCATCAGATTCTCGTTCTTTGGTACTTCATACCGTGAATCGGATTGGTCACATAATCTTTGTTTGGTGATATAGGCAAATACTTCTTCTACATGTTCCATAAGGGAATTTCCCATTTCCTTGAGATGGATCTGTTTTGTTATCTTCTCCACTTCCTCTTTCGCGGCATTCACAATCGCTGTTTTTATGTAGAGATACTCCTCATCAGCAGATATATTACCTGTAAGCAACCAGATCAATCCATTGGACTTTGCCATAGAAAGTAAGACTTCCTTACTCCATTCCCCACCACTTAATACCGGACCAATTCCAGGGAATACTGGTACTAAGGTGATTGTCTTATATTCTGTATAATAGTAGAATAATTCATTTAAGAAAAGTGGTAAGCTTCTCGTCAATCTTCCGAGATTGGTCTCCTTTTCGGAATGTGCGACTTTTTCTTTTCCTTCCTCCGCATTGGAATATACAATGACTCCGATTCGTTCTGTGGCATGCTCTTGGTCAACGCTTCCTAGCATGCGTAGATCTCCCAGATTGTATTGCCAGATTGGTTTCTCCAATCCACAGGTCTCCATCTTCGGCATTGTCTGCATATTGTCTTCTTTTTGGTCCTGTAATTGTTCTTCCAAAGCTTCAAACTTACTGGATAGCTGCATTAGATACTGTCGTAAATCTACTCTATTCGTTTTCATTAATGAAGAAAGCAATTCTTTCCCCTTCTGTACATTATGTGTCATAAGATATGCTTGCAACAGATTCATACCAATCCGTTCATCATTCTTCGTATAGTCATACAACGGTTCAATAAGATCGATCATCTCTTTTACAAGTCCTGCCTGCCCCATGTCACCAGATATTTGGAAGAGCACATCCTCTTTATCCCCATATTCTTTCACTAATTGCTGATAAATCATTAGAGCCGTCTTATGATCCTTATTGTTCCCATAATTCCTTGCAATGTATAAACTTGCACGATAACTTCCTGGAATTTTACTGATCTCTTGCAATGCCTGCACATAAGCTGCCATTCCGCCTTCTTCTTTTTTTATTGCCAAAAACCAAGCTAACCCATTATCTTGGTTTGGATCAAGTTGTAATCCCTCCCAAAGGGTAGCAAGGCACTCTTCATGTCTCCCCTGTTCTTCTAACGTCTTTGCCAAATTCGTCAGTACGGTACCTGTCTTTCCATACTTCTCTATGTACTCTTCTAAAATCTCCTGGGCCTCTGCGTTTCGTTTTACCTTCATATACACAATTGCCAGGATTACATATCCACGTTCTTTTATCGTATCAATCTTCTGCAAGTGTTGTGCAGCTTCTACAACATACTCCGTCAAACCATCATTAACGGCATACAAGATATCATTATACAAATTGGTAGGCATCTCCCAATGTTTCTGTAATTGATCTGGTAAAACCTTCTCTACCCATTGAGACTTGGTAATCAACATTTTCCTTCCATACGCATCGTAACAGGTGATCTGTTGCTCTTCTGATTCATCAAGCGTACGATTTCCTGTCCTACCCTCTTGTTCTTTCTCAGCAGTATGAATACTCTTCGTTTTATTCGTTCGATCTTCTGTTGTTCCCTCCTCTGCTATCCTCTCTTCGGCTACTCTCTCTTTGGTTATTCTCTCTTCTGTTGCTCTCTCCTCTGCTACTCTCTCTTCCGTTACGTTCTTTTTCTTGAACCGATCCATGAATCCCATAGAAATGCCCTCCCCTGATGCTCGTCTAACGACTTTCTGATTTTTCTTTAACTATACCTTCCTCTCCGTGAATTTTCAATACCCTATGCCAGATTCTTGTGTCTCCCCCTCTAGAATAATTCCAATGTTCCTTCCTTGATTGCCTTATGTTCTGCATAGACTAGGATCAATCTTGCTATGATTAGATAACAAACACTGAGTAGTACTTCCCCCAAAAGTAATCTCATAATCTGTTCCATCGTAAAATCATCACACAGTAGCTTCGCAGCTTCCACACTTCGTGTAAGTGGTAAAACTTTTGCGATACCTCTCCCCCAGAAAGGGAGTTGTGCTACTGGAAAGTTCGTCCCCGTAAAGATCAACATAACAGCACTTACCGTATTTAGAATCAGATGCATCTGATCTGTTAATAGCCCAATTGCTCCTATTGCCAATCCAAAACTACAAGCACCTACCATTGCAACACCTAAGATACAACCATATAATCCCCAATGAATTTTTCCTAGCGGCACATGAAAGAAAACGCCTCCTAACAAAAAGCCGACTAACGTAGTGAGAATACATACCAAACATGGGAAGAAGCCTTTTTGGAGCATGATCTGTAACTTGGATAAAGGTGAACAGATTATCGAACGAATTCGACCACACTGCTTTTCTCTCGTAAATACAATACCTAAAGAAAAGATACACACCGAAGTACAAAGTAAAAATGAATTTCCAATTACCCAACTCGTCAAATCACTTGTTTTGTATGTATAACCAGCCAGCAAACAATAAAACACTAACGTTAAAAAGGGATTTAGTATATTAAGTGTTAAAAATTCCTCCAAACGAAAAGGGCCTAAATGTCCTTTAAAATCAACAAAACTCATTTTAATAAATTGTTTCATAATTAGCTCACCTCCAATGTTGCGTTCACTCGAATTTGCATGTCAATCACTTTGTAAATGACCCAAATGAATACCATACATATTCCTGTTGTAAGCATACAAATTCCGAAACTTCTATTGAAAGCTTCTGTATTACTTACACCATCAATACTCATTCTTAATAACTTGACCACCCAGGTAATTGGAATGCATTTTGAAATTGTTTGTGCCCATACGGGTAACTCTTCAATTGGAAATGCAAACCCGCAAAAGAGGATGATCGGTAGTTCCAAAAGATTCATATAAAGGGAGGTCTTTCTAGATAACATAAGCAAATACGCAATGCAAAGCGCAACAGACGAAAAACTTATGATCAACAATAGGAAGGAAAGGAAAAGATAGATTGGACTCCCTATATGAATACGCTCAAAACAAATTAACTTGACGGTAAGATAGGATATAAGAATACTTGACATCGAAAGAAAGGTATTCCCAATGATCTTGCCAAGGATCACTAATCCAAAACTTGTTGGTGTGGCATAAATTAATGGTAACGTCCCCATATAGCGTTCTCTTTCAATGTCACCAATTGATGAAAAACAGATACAACCCCAAAGTGCCATTAATCCTGCATTCAACACTACGTATGATAAGAAATTTGGTTGTCCCGACTGCAAAAACATATGGTATAAAAAGAATGCATTCATGATTGGATTTACAATTAAACAGAAACGAAACATTGGTCGTATCCAGGAATTTTTTATTTGTAATTGGATTGTTTTCAATAAAATCTTCATACCCCTTCTCCTCCTTTTCCTTCTCGATTGGATTCGTTATATTGGATTAGCTGAATGTACACCTCTTCTAGTGATTGGTCTTTGTTAAGAGAATATTTACTTTTCATATTCGCAGGTGTATCTAAGGCAATCAACTCTCCGTGATTCATGATCGCAACTCGGTCACACAACTCATCGGCTTCATACATATAATGTGTCGTAAGCAATACGGTACACCCTTTTTCTTTCAACCCTAAGATAATGTTATGTAGCATCTGGGCTCCAATTGGATCAAGTCCAATCGTTGGTTCATCCATGAAAATGATTTCTGGATCATTGATTAGTCCCCTTGCAATCTGCAATCGTTGAATCATTCCTTTTGAGTACGTCTCAACTAAACGATCCGCATCTTTTGATAGATTAACTAATTCTAATAGTTCCTGCACTTTTGTCTCCGCAACAGAATCAGGCAGTTTATACAAACCTGCAAAGTAAAGCAAATTATCTCTTGCGGATAATCGACGATAAACACCTAGCTCACCACCAAAGATAAAATTAATCTTCTTACGGATATCATTCGCATCTTTGTAAACATCTTTTCCTAGTACCTTACAGGTTCCAGATGTGGGAGCCAATAATGTTATAAGCATTTTTATTGTTGTTGTTTTGCCTGCACCATTTTGACCTAATAAACCGAAAATCTCTCCCTTGTTCACAGAAAAGGATAAACCCTTTACAGCAGTAATCCGTTCTTTTTTCTTACGTAGAATACCTGTCTTTTTATCAAAATCTCGTTGTAATTCCTTTACCTCCACTACTTTCATCATAGTGACCTCCTTTGCCATGCTCATAGTATTCGATGCATATCGAATACTATGATAATCGAACATCATTAAATTGTCAATCGATTTGTTTCTCAAATTGACACCCAAACCCTAGTATAAAAAAAACTTTTAGCTAAAACCTGTTGTTTTCAACAGCTCTTAACTAAAAGTTCTATGCTCACTACCCTATTCTGTTTACGCATACTAAGATACAAGGGCAAAAGTAGTACCCTAATGCCCCGCAAATTCCCTTTTCTTACCTATAAAATCTATAGAAATGTATCTTGCAAAACTTTGATACAATTTTGCAAAGAACGTAATGATATACTATAATACTTTGTACTTCCAACTGGTTCCTCATGTACTAAGCCGCTATCTCTTAATATATTCATATGATGAGATACGGTAGATGTAGCTAATTTCATTTTCTTCGCAACCTCTACTCCTGTTAAATGTTCTTCCTTTTTCAGTAATAACAAGATTCCATATCTCGTTTGATCCGCTAATGCTTTCAATTGTTCCGGTACATTTGCCCTCTTTTCTTCGATTCCATTGTAGTCGAATATTAGAAATTGGTCTTTTCTAAAGATACGTACATATAACCCCGGAAAATAAACCGATGGCATAAAATAAAATGTTTGATAGGGACCACGATAATAACAGTTCTTTCCCATGAGTTCTTCCGAATATGCAAATGGCTCTTTTTCTTTCAACTTTTCTCTTAACATTTCTTTTTGTTGCAACACGTCCGCCTGTTTCCGTTCCAAACACTGCTTCGTTTGTTCGTTCATTAATGATTTCACATAAGAGAAAAATTGGGCAATCCACGTTTGTGTATGATCAAAAAACATTTCAAATGAAAGATATTGTGAAAAGGTATCTGCATATTTTTCAAAAAACTTCTGCTTTCCTTCTTCTCCTTCAATTGCTTCCACTATTTCTTCTTTGGGGATTCCACAAAAATACGTCGTTAAGAACTCTTCTTTTGGTAAGGAGATAAGATACGCTTCATATCGATCAAGTGAGAATTTTTCCATATCAAATTCGATAAGGAATTCTAAAAAGCCCAAACAAAAATCTTCACAAATACTTTGCATAATTTCATATAGTGGCCGATATTTTCCTTCTATTTTTTGTTGCTCCATATTTTTGTAAATCTTATTCAGATATTTTTTCTTAGGAAATGATGTTAAATTCCTTAACGCAATAAATATATACTCTAATTCTTCATAATATACGCAATATGAATTTGGTCCAATTAATTCGTACATGCAACTTCTCCAATATCTATTAATATAAATGATTTTACTTTTACTATACCTTCCTCCCCCAGAACTTTCAATACAAAATCACTTGAAAACACTACTCTCGTTCCTTTTGAGGTGCAGTATAATGTTTGCTTGCATACCTATACTGTTTCATGATATATTTTCTTGCTTCCTTGGCTGATTTTGACCAAGGAACAAGCATATCAAATGCATGGTACGCTCCAGGAAATACTTTACATACCGCATGTACATTGGCTTGCTTAAGCTGTTTCACATATTCCACCGTTTCATCACGAAATGGTTCGATACTTCCAACAAATGTTACAGCAGGTGGTAAATTCCTATAATCTGTTTCACGTGCAGGTGATGCATACTTGGGAATTCGGTCTGGATTCATACCATGAAGATAGCGTTTCCAAGCAGATGCATTCTGTACTTCATTCCAAACAGGGGCATCATTTTCGCGCATAGATTCTGTTTTCATTCTGTCATCTAGCATCGGATATAGGGGCATCTGAAATGCAATCTTTACTTCTCCTTTATCCCTGGCATAGAGACATAAGGCAACAGCCAAACCGCCTCCTGCACTTTCTCCACCAACGAAGATCTGGTCATCACGTATACTTAATTCTTCGGCATGTTTCTTCATCCACAATATTGTTTGATAAGAATCCATCAAAGCAGCCGGATATGGCTTCGTTGATGATAAGGTATAGGCAGGCGAAACAATCACCGCATTGCCTTGTTTATTCAGGATATGTGCCATCGACAGGAATGCCATCTCGGGTGTACCTACTGCGTATCCCCCACCATGAAGCCACAGCACACCTGGAACTTTTTCCTTTTTCTTAAATGGTTTGAAGACAAGTACTCGCATCCTTGTCCCATCTGATCGCTTAACAAAATGGTAGGTCATTCGTTTTGAGTAGAATGGAACATGCTTTTTTTTATTTCCTAAAAAATAATTTTTATTTCCCTTAAAACTTTTATCATTTTTCTTCTTCGTGATTTTAGGTACAAAAAAGCGATACAGGATTCCCATTAACCGTAAATCTTGTGAAATCATATTATCTGTAATCTTCATCCCATTCTCCATTCATTCTCTATTTTCCTTACCTTTTACATGTAGTATATATAACACAAGCATAGCACGAATACATCCTCCTTTCAAACAAATAATTATTTTGTTTTGTAATAAGGAAAATTATGCTATACTTATTTCATTGGTTTGTATTTTAACACAAAATTATAATAAACCAAACTACATATGATGGGGAGGATTTTCATGATACCAATTTTAATCGTTTGTTTTGTTTTGCTGATACCTGAGTTTATCCTTTGTTATATTCGGCAGTATCGAATAGCATTTCTATTACCAACTGTCTTACTTATAATAACAATTATTACACCGATTCGCTTCATAATTGGAATCATTGTTTTCTTATGCAGCGTACTCATGGTCTTAGCATTTAATAAGATTCGTTCCAATGAAAGGTAAAAGTAGATTAAGATTATTTAAAATTTTATCATTTCAATGAATAATAAAAAATATCGGAGACATACTATAAAGGTAAAACCAAACTGAATGTAGGAGGAAGCAATGATGAATAATCTTAGTTACCCAGACATTCAATCTTCGGAGGCTGCAGAAGGCATTGATGCTGGAGATGAGCCAATTGACAGGTTAGGCTGATAGGACGATCAAAAGATCGAATAAATCGCCTCGTCTTATCAGCCTGTAAGGTTTTATAATGAAAAGTCTGCTTATGGCATATAGCAATATATGTTTAAGCAGACTTTTTTCTATCTTAGCGTAAAAAAGAATTTCACACCTCGCTATGTAATTTATCTTTTGATAATGTCTTAAGGAATTGCAAAAGAAGGGGCAAAGTAATCAAGAATGTCACAACATCTGCTATTGTTTGTGCGATTTGCACTCCTGTAATGCCAAAGAAATGTGGAAGAATCAGTATGCAAGGCAAAAAACATACACCGCCCCTAAGAGAAGATAAAAGACTAGCTCTTCCACTCTTTCCAACACTTTGAAACATCATATTCGTACATACCGTTAATGGTTGGAAGAAACATGCAATACATTGAAAACGAAGCGCAGTTATCCCTATTTTGATAACTGCTGGGTCATCACGAAACCAACCAATAACCGTACCAGATAACACAAATCCCACCATTGCAAATGTTCCTAAAAGAATTTCTCCAAAACAAGCGGTAAACCAAAATCCTTTTTTTACTCGCTCGTACTTACCAGCGCCATAATTAAAGGCCGCTACAGGTTGAAATCCTTGTCCCATTCCCAAACCAACCGAAAAGATAAACATACTTATTCTGTTAACAATACTCATAGCCGCTACTGCTGCATCTCCATAAACGGCTGCCTGTGCATTGAGAACCATGGTTGATATACTACTGAGTCCTTGTCGTACCATACTCGGAAAGCCAACACATAAGATCATGATCACTTCATGTAAATCCTTTGTAATAAGATGAATGGATAATTTACTCTCCGTTTTTCCCGATAAGAACATCCCTAACAAAACAATAAAACTGATCAATTGGGACACCGCTGTAGATAAGCCCGCACCTAAAGCGCCCATATGTAAAACAAACATAAAGATGGGATCTAAAACGATATTCAATATCGCTCCAAGCGTAAGACCAACCATGGCATAAGCTGCTCTTCCCTCGTATCGTAAAATATTGTTCAGTACACAACTACTCGTTAAAAATGGGGCTGCAAGCAGGATAAACATTCCATATTGCTTCGCATATGGTAGGATGGTTTCTGTACTACCTAATAGAAGCATAAATGGTTCTAAAAACAGCAACCCCATAACTTCAATGAGCAACCCTACTGTTAATGACAAGAAGAAGGACGTCGATGCAAAACGACTGGCACTTTTCGTATCCTGCTGCCCTAGTTTACGCGAAATAATACTTCCCGCTCCGTGTCCAAACATAAACCCAAATGCCTGTAAAACAGCCATTAACCCAAATACGATTCCCACTGCTCCACTGGCACTCGTTCCAAGTTTTCCAACATAAAAGGTATCCGCCATATTATATATATTCGTAACTAACATACTGATAATGGTAGGAATGCCTAGCGTTATGATCAATTTCGGTACTGGTGTTTCCACCATTTTTATATATTGTGCAGTTTTTTGTTGCTCTTCCATTATCATTACCTCTTTCATCTTGATTCATCAATATTCAACATTATCCATTATATTCCTTTAAAATCAGACTGCCAAGATGAAATTTTGAAAATGAAGCATATTGTCATTTTTAAACATTATCTTTCCGACATTTCTTAAAAACCTTCACCAGTTCATACCAAAACACAGAAATTCCCGCATAGAAAATTACTTGTATGAGTTGCAAGCTGGATAATGGAGCAAGTTTTAGTACATCTGCAAGTGAAGTATACATAATCAATCCAAGGAAAACTATTGTACCGATATTAATCAGCCACATTACTTTATCCTTAATCAAACGTTTTGCTGATTGAAAAACAAATTCATGATCCGAGCTATTGACCTGAACAAGGAATAGATTTGCCAACATAATGATTGCCAATCCCATAGTACGTGCGACTGGTGCTTGTTCTGCATTCTTAGTCAAATTCCAGTAATATGTACCAAAAGAAGCTGCAAAAATCACTATTCCTTGTAATACACTTTTACACAGCAATTTTCCTGTCAGGAGCTTCTCTTTTGGATTTCTTGGGGAACGTTCCATTATATCATTCTCTGCTGGCTGTCGTTCCAATACGATGGAACAGGTAGGATCGATCATAACTTCTAACAATACGACATGAAGTGGGAGTAACAATAAGGAAGCTGGGTTAATTCCTAAAAATGGTGCCAATAAGGAAGCAAAGGCAATTGGTATGTGAATGGTGAATACATATCCCACAGCTTTCCGAATATTGTCGTAGATTCGACGCCCGTCACGAACTGTCTCAACGATTGTGGTAAAATTATCATCCATCAAAATTAGATCGGCTGCTTCCCGGGATACTTCACTTCCTCGTTTTCCCATAGCAATACCAATATCCGCATATTTCAGCGCTGGTGCATCATTCACTCCATCCCCTGTCATTGCAACGATCTCACCATTGTCACGAAATGCCTTTACAATTCGCATCTTATGCTCTGGTATTACTCTTGAGAATATACAAACCTTCTTAACCGCTTCTTGTAATTCTTCGTCTGTCATATGTTCTAGCATCTCTCCCGTAATGCTTTTCAAATTTCCTTTTATACCAATCTTACTCGCTATGGCAGATGCTGTAATTCCATTATCTCCTGTAATCATAACAACACGAATACCTGCTTTGTTACAGATTGCAATATCATTCATCACACTTTCTCTCGGTGGGTCTGCCAGACCGACCAAACCAAGTAACATCAACTTACAGTCTGTAATCTTTGTTGGGATTTCTTCTTTTCTTTCTGGGCATTGCCTTGCAATAGCAATCACACGCAAGCCTTCTTTCGAAAATGCTTCCACCTGCTGCTGCGCTAGCACCAATTCCGCTTCGGTAAGTTCACAGATGGAAAGAACACGTTCTGGACTTCCTTTTACCGCAATAATGATATCATCTTGCTTCTGCCAAACATGCCCCATCATCTTTAGTTCATTGGTAAACGCATATTCCGTCAAGAATTCATTGCTAAACAAATCTTCCTTCTTCACATTATTCTGTTCACAATACGCTAACATTGCTTTTTCCATCGGATCATATACTTCTGATTCACAGCCAAGACCCATTGTCTCGATTAACGTATATTCTGCTTCACTTGATTCTACTGCTAACCAGGTTTTCTGTACCGTCATCTGATTCATCGTAATCGTACCTGTTTTGTCGACACATAGAACTGAAACAGCGCCCAAGGTCTCCACACTGGATAACTTATGTACCAACGAATGTTTCTTAGCTAATCTCCAAGCGCCCATAGAAAGAAATACGGTTAAAATAACAGGGAATTCTTCTGGTATCATCGCCATCGCTAAGGTAACACCAGAAAGAATACTTTCAATCAAACGTGCTCCAAATTTATGATCCGCTATATTGATCCATGTTATGATTGCCACTAGTACAAACAGAATCCCCGCAATTGTTGCACAAGTCCGTACTAATCGATTCGTCTGTTTTTGTAACGGAGCTGAATCATTGGGTGCCACTGCAACTTTGGTACCAATCTTCCCATATTCCGTTTCTGGTCCAATTCGATCTACCTGAATAGTAGCCGTCCCTTGCGTTACTAATGTTCCTGCATAGCAGTAATCTTTTCTCCAGTAATCCTGCGTCTCTTCCACATCGTCCTGTGTAACTTTCCACACGCCCTCTGCTTCTCCGGTCAATGTCGATTCATCTACACATAAGTCAGCACAGCGAAGAACCACTCCATCTGCTGGAATCTTAACGCCCTCACAAACCATCATCAGATCGCCAGGAACTAATTCTACACTGGCGATTCTTTGTTCTTTTCCTTCTCGAATAACCGTAATACTAGGTGCTGATAGATCTTTCAACGCATGTAATGTCTTATCCGTTTTCCATTCTTGGATCACATCAATGCTAATGATCCCTACCACAAAGATTAGCATAATGGCACCATCCCTTGGTTCTCCAAGAATAAAATAAATAATTGCAGCTACCAGTAATAGCAAAAACATTGGTTCACAGATAATATGAAAAAGTTTCTTTACAAAACTCTCCTTCTTCTGTGGGGTTAATTCGTTTTTCCCATACTTCTTCTGCAATTCTTCCACTTGGGCAGTCGTTAATCCTGCCATATTGATTTTGTTTGTCATAAAAGAACCTCCCGTTTTCAATAATCGTAACGTTTGCTCTCTTAAGGCACTCCACATATAATCGGTTGTTCCATAAATGGGTATAAAAATAGCATACCTATGGAACATACTACTGTCCCACAGATATGCTTATTAGACATTCTGTTGCCACTTACCTCGTGGCCCGGCCTTATGCTTATAGCATCGCCTGCTCAGTTCGTACTGTTGATCTCGCATCTCTTTTTAAAGAAATGTAATGCAGTGCAAAGAGTTTTATTCATTATAAGACGTATTCTATTATTTGTCAATCATTGTTTGTTTTTTCTATTGTCGTGTATTTGGAATGCTTTTTATGCTTCGTGTCACCTTACTTTTATGTATCAACTATCACATCTGGCAATATCATTAACTAATTACACGATATCTTAGTCGTATATAAGAATCCTTCAGGATATCACAATGTTCTAAATGCAACACCCCTAACTGCTTTAACGCTTCCTTCTTGCTGATTGCTTCGCCATCGACTAACGTAGGTGTATCTTTCCCACCAATCAGGATTGGTGCATAAACCAGATCAACAAAATCAAATAACTTCTCCCGAAGGAATAATCCATTTAATGTTCCACCTGTTTGAATCGTAATCCGTTCACAGTGAAACTGCTCATATAGCTCTTCTAACATTGCTTTTAGATCTAATTTCTCCTGGTATAGAATATGTACATTGTCTTCCTGTATTGAAAATGCTGGGTGATTCTTGTTCGTTGTAACGAGGACAAATGTTTTCGCCAGTTTACTAAAATACATCACACCATGTTCTGTTAAATTCTTATTATCAATCACAACAAACGATACGGGTGTTTTCTCTGGGTATTCGTCTTCGTTTACTCCTATTTTAGCTTGTACAAAGCCAGAATTCAAAGACCAAAGATCGGTGGTCTTCTCTATATCATAATATTGATGCAAACCTTCTTTCACGCCATCTATATTAGGAAAATCCTGATCAACATCTAATTCACTTGTGTTACCCGTACTGATTTTTCCATCAACGGAACTTAACATATATAAGGTTGTTATTGGTCGTTTACACATCTCAAACTCCTCCTTGTATGGTTTCTTATCCTAACTTTCGTAATGACCATTATTGCTATATTTTCTCCTATCCTTTATCCATCCTCCAGCGATCTGCCACCATATCTGTTTGGCTTATACCGGGTCAATGTCTCGAATCATTGCATAACAATAGGTATGGAAGTACTTGTCCCAAAATCCTCTGGCGTTTGGATTCGCTGTCCCATGTTCTACCCACATATAGGCAATCTTCTGCTCTCTCAATTGTACATTCACAGTTTCTAATAGCTGTTTCGCAACACTTGTTCCCCTATATTCTTCTTTTACGATGATATCTCCCACATTAACCCCCTTCTTACCAACTCCGAATAGTCTGCTTTCTTCTTCATTCACTTCGATTAAGCCAAGCAGGCTTTCTTTATTCTTCGCCGCATATACATGGGTCGTATTATTCAAGAAAAAGTCTTTATACAACTCTTCTGTGAATTCCTCGCCAGGATAGAATACGGGGCTTTTGCGTAAATGGTTAATCAATACGTCAACCAGCTCCCAGATTTCCTGCCAACGGCTTTTTATCTCCTGTTTTGTTAATTCACAGACAGTAACTTTACCTTCTACTGGTATCGTCTGATTGGTGGAACGAATTCCTTCTTCACATTGCATACCAAACTGCAGATAGGAAAAAAGACGAATTGCCTTCTCATCATGCGCATAAAGTTTGATTTCGAAGTGCACTTTATTCTTTGTACATTCCTCTCCAGCAATCTGCTCAAATAGTCTGCTCAGAATCTGCTCTTTACGTTCTCCTATCGCACCATATCCCCAAACAGGTGACATACACCACGTTACTCCAGAATCTCCTTGAAATCGGGAGTAGAGTAGATATCCTAAAATCTCTCCCTTTTCTATACACACATACCCTTTTACGTCACCCATGTTCTCCTTCATTTGCATCATAAATTCTTCTTCTGAACACAGTGGAAGCCATTTGGCATATGTATACTCCTCCAAATATTTTGTATATGCAATTGCAATTACTTTCTCTTGATCCATTGTATCATATGAAATAATATCCATGATTTATACTCCTCTCTAATTCGTAGATTTACTTGTACGGCAAGGTTTCTCTCTCAAACCTTTCTACCCTATCATACGATAGTAGGATTCACAAATCTGTTCCTGAATTGCTATTTTTCTTCCTTAATTGGTATGTAGATATCCATTACCGCGTCTTCCCCATAATGGCAGCGTTCATCATAATACTCAAACGCCTCTCTCGAATCATCGTATGTATATGCAACAGTTTCAAACCAATCCATAAAGATATAGCGCCAAGTTTCTCTGATCTGTCTTGCAAAGGAACTCTCCTCCTTTGTCATATCAATTGGAAATGTTGTAAACACCGCATACTGCCCCCCTGCAATTTGGTAATTATGCCATGGCTGAGATTTTTCCCTATTCTCTGCTACTACTCCTAGCAAATACTCATGGCAGGTTGTATTCTCTCCTTTTCGTATAACAATTCCAATCTCCCCATGTTTGGACGGATTTAATGTATGATATAATCGTTCTTCCACATTCTCCTCTTCAAATTGCTCCCAATACGCCACCATATCTTTCTCAAAGGTATGATCGTTATAATCAAAGGTATGACAATAACCACTGATTATAAATGCATCAATCTCTTGGTACCGAATATGACTTGGACTCTTTCTTTCCTGTAACGTACTCCATTCTAGATCAATCTTCTTTTTCATCTCTTTCGGACTAATCCCATATCGTTTCCGAAAGGATTTTGCAAATCCACTGGCAGTTTCAAAACAATATGTACATGCTACATCAATAATCTTATCCCCTTGTTTTAAATCAACAAGCGCTGCCTGCAATCTTCGTTCCAACACATATTCCTTTGGGGTCATTCCCTGATATGCATAGAAGATCCGACAAAAATGGAATAGAGAATATCCCATAGAAGCTGCAAGGTCATTCACTGTAAATGGCTCTTTTAAATGCTGTTCCACATATGCAAAACATATTTCAAATTCTTTTCGATAGTTCATTGTCCCACCTTATTGTCTATATGTCATATTTTTGAATCCAGTTGTACATCTCTCTGACAACGGGTTGTAAGCTTTCCCCCATATCCGTCATCGAATATTCAACTTTCGGTGGAACTTGATGGTATTCCTTCCGCTCTACAAGTCCATCCTTTTCCAATTCTTTTAACTGCGCCGTTAACATTTTATGCGTTATAGGAGAAAGTAAACGCTTTAACTCCCCATATCGCAAAACACCATGAAACGCCAACATATATATTATGCGCAGTTTCCACTTCCCACCAATCATTCCAACTACTACTTCAAATTTCTCATAACCAAACTCCTTTAGATAGCATGTTTCTGATTTCAACTCAACACTCTCCTTTTGGTTCGTATCTTACAAAAAAGTGCATACTGTACTTTTTAATATTAACAAGTTATATTCATTGTGTAAATATGAATGTTTCGTGCTGAACGTCCAGTCTAGGTTTGTGAAGCACAGACCTAAGAAAATCGATAGTTGGAAGGAGAACTTATGCAATGAAAATACTACTTATAAATGGAAGTCCTCGAAAAAAAGGTGCTACAGCTACCATTTTAAATGAACTATACAAAAATCTAATCAACCAGCCCAATGTTGATGCTGAAATCATACATATCTCCGATCTATCTCTACATTTTTGTATGGGATGCTGCGCATGCTACAAGACGGGAACGTGTATCTATTCTGATGAAATCGAATCCTTATCACAACGAATAGCTCATGCAGATGGACTTATTATTGGTTCACCTACCTACGCAAGTAACGTCTCTGCACAGTTGAAGCTCTTGTTTGACCGAGGGCACTTTATAATGGAACAATTGCTAGATAACAAATATGCCATGAGTGTTGCAACATACGAAAATTATGGTGGTAAGTCCACCTCCAAAATAATAAATAACCTATTGCTGTTTTCTGGCGCCAAAATAAGTGGAACCATTATCTCAAAATCCGAATTCAATGCAAATCCAACAACTCGAAAAGCTTTTAGAAAGCAACTATTAAAGAAAAGCAACAAGTTATATCATGATATTGTAAAGAGGCGAAAACACCCTCTACAGCATATATTACACAAATTCATATTTGAGCTTGGAATAAAACCATTTGTAAAAAGAAAAGGGTATGAAGCAGTAATTCAACAATGGAATCAGAACAACCGCAACTCCATTTACAAATAATTCAAAATTTTACTTGACATATGAAATATATCATGTTATTATAATAACTGTATTTATAATGTTTAATTTGATTCACATATTTTTGTAAGTCATTATCCATATGATAACTTACAAAAATATGTGATTTTTTTTATCATTATGTGATACAAGGGAACCAGCGTTATTCGTTTCATACTCACATGAATAAACATAACGTTCGAACCTGCAAACTAGTGAAAGTAGCCCCAAAGGGACAGCTTCCAATGGTTTCGTATTATGTGAGCACATTGTGCAAAGTAATACGTAGTATCATAACATACAAATAATATTATTATGGAGGTATCTTATCATGAATAAAGGTACAGTAAAATGGTTTAACTCAACAAAAGGATTTGGATTTATTACAAATGAAACTACAAACGAAGACGTTTTCGTTCATTTCTCAGGAATCACTACAGATGGTTTTAAAACATTAGAAGAAGGTCAAAAAGTTACATTTGACACGATCCAAGGAAATAGAGGAGAACAGGCTGTTAACGTTTGTGTAGCTTAGTTCTTTGAAAAAACCGTAGGTGCAATTGATTTTTCAATTGCCCTACGGTTTTTTTTGTATGATATTTTGACCCTTTGGTTCATACATTGTTGGATACACTTTTTCAAGCACCACTTCTCCATGATCTACCACAACCACTGCTGCACCTGGAATCTTGTATTCCTGCATTTTCTCATCAAAAAATGCCTCCACCTGTTCTTCCAGGTTTTGCGTCGACATCTCGTTTTCTTCTGTGGCGTAGACTTTTGTGTTCATCATTACCGTAACCATACTAAGTCCTAAAAGCAACGCTTTCTTTAATATAGCATTCTTTCGCAATGGCTTCTTCCACAATGATTTATTCTGTAATCCGCTCTTCCTCTTTTTCTTATTGATCGGTTTTCCTTCCATCTTCGGTTCCTCCTTCTTGTGATAGTCTTACTATAAGGGCTGAACCTAAAATAACGCATAATGGAATCTTAAAGATTTCTTAAAATAAGAAATTGTTTTGTACCTACTTCCTACACAAAAATGCTCCTGTTGCTTTGTGTATAAAGAATGGCTTCTTTTCCGATACTCTTTCTTTCAAAAATGCCACACAAGCCTCTTTCTTTTGGGATAAAATCTCTTTTGCATTGCCTGGTAAGGATTCCACATAATCGTAGATTGCAAGTGGATCTGGTACTAACAAATCATTACGCTGTACTTTTTTTGTTACATTCGCAAATACCTTGCGTAATTGCTCCTCTCCATTCTCTAATTCAAAGTCCGCTGACATCCAAGTTGGTATCACAATTGTACTGTCAAACTCCTTAATCAAGCGGAACAATTCCCCCATGTGATCTTTTCCAATGGTAGAGGCAAAGAACAGTCCATCGTCCTTCAATAGATTGTTGCAGGTCTGCAGCAATTGTGGTCTATGATCATTGGATACGTGATAGAGCATATGATTGGCTATGATGCGATCAAATTGCGTTTCCTCTATCTGAAACTGCTCTGCATTTCTTTGGTAAAAAGTAAATGTAATCTTCTTTTCTTGAAATTCCGAAGCGTATTTCTCCGTTTCTTCTTTTGCTTTCTGTAACATTTCTTCCGAATTGTCTGTCATGATGATATGAAGATTATTTGGTAATCTGTCACGCATACAGATCCATAGTGCTCCATTGCCGCATCCAACTTCGAGAATCTTCATTCCTTCCTGCAACTGTAATCCATCTAAGATCCATTGATACCAATTGGTTTTTGATGTGCTATAAGCATGTATATTGATACGTTTTTGGAGGTTACTTTCTTCCTTGTATTGTTTCACCAGTTCCTCTTTGTGCTGGGTCATCTGGATAATATTCAGTAACTGTTCCCAACGTTCGTCCTCCTTAACTTTTTGAATCTTCTCTACTGCCTGAAGCACTTGTTCTAAGTGTTCTTTTTGAGCCCGAAGTAACTTCTCCTGTTTCTTAAAATTATCTTTTGCTTCTTGGTTATGTAACATATCCTTTATTTCATCCAATGAAAAATCCAGATATTTGAGCATTAAGATTCGTTGCAATTCTTCGACTGATTTCTGTGCAAATAATTTGTAACCACTATCCGTCTGTTTCTCTGGTTGTAAAAGACCCTTTTCATAGTAATGTCGAATTGTCTTATACGAAACTGATGTTAATTTGGCTAGTTCCCCCATTGTATAGAATTCCTGTTTCATCTGCATTTCTCCTTCCATTTCTTCTATTTCTTCCTCTATTTCTCCTATATTTCTCTTCTATTTCTTCCTCTATTTCTTCCTCTATTTCTCTTCTATTTCTTTTTCTATTTCTCTTTCTATTAGAACAAAGTGTACTTCGTACACTTTGTTCTCTGCGCCGAGTACTGTCAGCTTCAGCTGATATCTCCCTTACGCGCGAGTGCGCCTCCCCCCGGAAGATTTATAGGAAAGTCTAGAACTTTTCTATATATATAAAATAAACCTTGCCCCAAGGGCAAGGTCAATACTTTTTTCAATTAATTTTTCTTTTTTATTACTGGTATCCAGATTTCACAGAACAATCCATCTTCCCTATGTTCAAAGTATACTTCATAATCAATTTCTTCTATGTACTCAAAATTTGTTTGTGGTACGAACTCTTTAAAGAAGCGGCTCCACATATCTCGAATAGAAGCCCCATTATCTCCATAACTTTTTAACACAATATAGTCCATCGGTTTCGTTTCCCATAGAGAAAAGCCCTGTTTGAGCAATTCCTCTTGGCTAAATGGTTTGGTGTTCTCATCAACCACAATCCCAATTCCATACAGATAGGAATTGGTTTCCTGCTTAGAAGGACAATTTATTCCATACAGATCACGCTTCCCACTTGGTCTCAAATTCCGGATTGGTTCCACAAGATTCTTGTCATGACATTCCTTCCAAAAATCTGGTACCGAATCCTGACCTGCTGCTTGAAGCATCTCACTGGAAAAGGAACGTGCCAATACAAGAAAACGCTGGCTTTCTTTTCTTTCCAAGCGATATTCCATCGTTGCTCCCCCTTCTAAGGAGACTTTAATGACCAATGGATTAAATAATCGAAGGGATACCCCTCTGTTCTTCGCTTGCTTTGGTGTTACCCCATGGAATTTGGAAAACGCCCTAGTAAAACTATCCGGCGATTCATACCCGTATTTCAGCGCCACATCAAGCACCGAAGAATCGCCTATCTGTAATTCCTGTCCTGCCAATGATAAGCGCCTGTTTCGAATGTACTCATTCGCCGTCATACCTGCCATCAAGGTAAAGATCTTATGAAAATTGTAACTGGACATAAATACACTTTTCGCTGCATCCACATAATTGATGTTTTCTAAAAGGTGTTCCTCCATATAATTGATTGCCTCCTGCATCGCCTTCAACCATTCCATATACAACTTCCTCTCTTTCCTCTGGGCTATTTATTTATTGGTATCTTCCCAAAAGCCTTCTGGTGGTGTCACAGATTTCAATGTTTCTCTATATTCTTTCATCCCCGGCTCACTATGAAAGTCTATTTTCCTCCATTGGTGATCATCTGGTGATCCAAAGCATACCTGGATACTTTTTTCTGTTGCATCAAACACCTCCGACCACATGGTTCCCATGCCATCTCCATAGTAGTGACAGCATACCCCCTCTGGCATCGGTTGTTCCAATAACTTTTTCATTGCTTCTTCGCTAATCTTTTTCCCTGCTTTTTCATAGGCAGCTAGACAATGCTCCATCGTTTCTTGCCGGGTGATGGAATGACTTGGTGTATAGAATCTCTTTGCTTTTAGTTGATCGGCTACATAATGGTTGGTCGCGATTAGATACTTGTAATTTTCTTCATTGTCTGATCGATCTACTGTGTGCATTGAAGCTGCTGCCTGAATTCTAGCAATATTTCCAAACCGATCGGCTAAACAGATGTTCCGATAGTCGGCAAAAGGAAGTTTCTTGAACAATTCAATTGCCTCTTGTACTGTTTTACATTGGTTCAGGATAGCTCGTACTGCTATTGGGAATACAAAACCTTCTTCCCAATAAGGTGCTTGAATTACCCCAGCTGAAGTTGCTACGCATAGACCATGTTCATTCATACCATCAAAACGCCCAAACAACTGGCATGCAAAACCGATCTGACGATACTGTCCTTCTATAGCAGTTTCCATTATGATTGGCGTATCATTCCAGCTGAACTCATAATTTCTTACGAGAAATGTATGATTCTCTTCGCTCGTCTCTGGTGTTACCGCTAACTGGCTACAGTTACATGCTTGTGGGAATAGATATGCATAATAATAGATGACACAATCTTGTTCTACACCTAAAGCATCCGCAAATCCTTGTATCTCTTCATTTGCACCTGGGCAATACTGATCAAGTAACAATTTTACTTTGTTCAACCGTTCTTTGGGTATGGGATCGCCTCCCATAAATGGTGATGTCATAAAATGAATTAACCCCTCATCTGTCTTCAGATGCTCTGCTAATTGTTTTCCTACCTCATATGCACTACCTTCCATTACGATCTTTCGATATAAAACTTCTTTCTTTTCCATCGTCTGCTCTCTCCTATCCAACTTATATACATGAACCATACAATGATCAAGAAGCCATGTGTTTCCTGCTTGCATGAACATACATAACTTCTTGACACGCGAAACATAATAAGTTTACTGGATCACAAACTAATTTTCACGACTTTGCTTGTCAATTTGTGCATGGTAACGCTATTGTTTAACCGGTATTAACAGGAACATCTCTAAATTACCATCTTTGTCAATAGTTCCTGGGTATCCCTCGATTACATACTCATTCTTAAAATCCGACGTATTCTTCTTAGCCCAATTCACAGCTTTCTTCATCATTACTTGCAATTTTTCTCCAACAAGAGTCTCATGATCTTTGGCACAGATCATTGCTTTGACATAGGTACCCTTTGGAATGACATAACATGCCTGTCCCTCCAAAAGCTCTGCGTTGGTTACTTCCACACCCACTAGATAATCGGGTTTTTTGTTCATACTGATGCCAAACTCTGCTCCATCTTCTTTGCGATTCTTGATGATATCCTTTCCTTCTTTTCCAAACCGTTCCCACAGAATTCCTAAACTGTCAAATGATATTGGCAATCCTGAATTCTGTAGGTTTAAGCCTACAACCGTAATTTCTTGTTGTAGCTGAATTACCTCTATGTTACCTTGCTCCATATACCAACTTCCTTTCTTAGATTATTCCCTTCTTAATTTATTTCTTTCTTAATTTATTTCTTTCTTAATTTATTCCTTACTTGTCTTATATTACAATCCCCTTGTACCATTATACCATATTTTTCTATATTACTATACTGCGTTCGCTCTCCTTCCTTATTTCTTTTTCCTTGGCATTCTATATCTCCACCTGCCTCGCTCCAAAAGGAAATAAATATAATAAATTCAAAACGGAACATAGACAAATATCCAAATGAGTAGTAAAATAAAAAATGTTTGTCAACTAATTGATACTAAATACTTATACACAAAGGAGTGAACACGATTGAATTCGAACCAAAAACAAATTAACAAGATCACTTTATTTACTGCAGGGATTCTATATAGCTCTCTATGCATTGGATACTGTTATCATTTCATCGACAAATCGCTACCACCGGCTTTTCTTTTTACATTATTCGCTTTATGTGGAATGTCATTTATCGCATCCATCCTAGTTTATCGTCATGACCCTTACAGTAACAAATACATGTATTTTGCAATTTCATTTTTCTTTATTCCATACATAGCAGCCATGTTTGTAGATACTAGAATTGGAATCTATGTTGTTACGATTCCTTTATTACTGATTAGTTTTCTCTACTTTGATCTTCGTTTGATCCATTACTGCAATATTATCAATCTTTCCATCAATATCATACGTGTCTTTCTAATGGTAACTTTTCGTGGAAAACGTGATATGTATACAATCATCGATTATATGGTTGAAGTCTCTTCCGTAGCTTTAATCTATATCTTAATCTACCTCTCTAGTAGAATCTCGAATCGAATGAATCAACAAAAGATTGATGCCATTGCAGAGAGAGAACATAAGCAATCACAAATCTTAGAATCAGTTTTGAAAACAGCAAGCATATTAAAAAATAACTGTACCGAAGTGAATAACATTATTGACATACTAAATACCTCCACCGAAACCGTTACAGACAATGTTATGAATATCGCTGACCATATGAAGCTTGCTGTAGACAACATAGAAAATGAAAATACCTTAACCGATGAAATACATACGATGATCTCCGATACCAAAGAATCCGCTAATGTGGTGGACCAAATTTCTCAGGATACACTACGTGCCATGAATGAAGGTGTTTCCATTGTGCAAGACTTAAGTAACTATACTTCCATCGTCGACAATAGCAATCAAAGTGTCTCCCACTCTATGAATCAGCTTCGGGAACACATGCAGCGAATTGAAGCAATTACCGATGCCATCAGTTCGATCACCAACCAAACCAATCTTCTATCGCTGAATGCCTCCATAGAAAGTGCTCGTGCAGGCGAGGCAGGACGTGGTTTTGCTGTTGTTGCCAATGAAATTCGTAACCTTGCTTCTCAAAGTGCAGAATCTGCTAGTACGATTCACACGATTATTGCAGACTTACACCAAACCGTAACCTCCTGTATACATGAAGTTACTACTCTTAGTGAGGTCAACGGACAGCAAAACTCTCTGATTCATCAGATGGAAACAATCTTCCATCAGTCCATTGATCAATTGGGTATATTACACCACAATATTACAGAGATTTCGCAACGGATTAGTACTATCTTATATAGCAATGACGCAATTGTACAAAATATAAAAAATATCTATACCGTTGCAACAGATACCATGGCTACCGTAACAGAAACCAAATCCATTACCAATGAAAATGGAGAACGTACAGAACGTACACAAGAGTTAATAAAGGAACTTGTTGAAACCTCTGGTGAATTGGAGCAATATCTATAGTATAAAACTTCAAAATACATAGTGTTGGAAACACATATCAAAATTTCCACCCCAAAACAAAAAGGGAAGTAAATCATGGAAGAAGGCAGTTATGCCTTACTCCTACATGTTTTACTTCCCTTTCTTAATAAATCAAAGGTTACATTCACTTTGCACGATTCGCCTTTTTCTTTGCCGCATTTTTTTCATTCCCTTGGGCTAATTTCTTAGCTCGTTCCAGTGTAGCTAACTTTTGAGCGGCTTTCTTTTTCCTTGCCGCAGGATTCTTATCTCCCATATTCTTCCCTCCTTATAAGATGTCCTACTCTACTTTATGCTCACCATTGGTGAAATAGAATCGAGAGGAAAGTCAAACTAAAGCATTCCGTCCCGTATGATCTGGTGATCACGTAAGATTTTCTCGATCACCGTTCCTTTGATCTTCTTTAGTAATGGTTTCTTCAAAAGATTAAGTGGACCAGGAAGTTCCATCTCTAACGGAGACTTACCATCCATTAATTTTACACTACTATCTAGCAACTCTCTAATATCATATACACTGCCCCATACCTCTGGAACGCCACGGTCAACTCCCAATAAACCATACACTGCTTCCATAGCAGTACGTACAGAATATTCCGTTGTGAATACTGTATCTCTTGGTGTTTCGGCAAATTGTCCCAAGAAGGCAAAGTTGACACACCCATCAGGAATTACATCTGGTCTATCCCCTTTTGTTCGAGGCATGAAAAATGCAGTAATATAAGGCATCATCGTTGGTACACAAACCGCATGGTTCTCCGCCAATTCATCAATATCTTCCAGAGGCACACCTATATGATACAACCATTCTGCAGTAATCTCTTTTCCCGTACATTCTCGCATTGGTTTATCAATATAATCTCCAGTTACATCGGTAAATAAACTATATACCCAGATACAGACTTCTTCCTTTTTCTGTTTTTTAAATTGTCCTTGCCGATTGATCGTCCAACTTAATAACCAACTGGAATCCTGACAACTTACGATACCACCTGTTACAACCCGTCCACTTCTTGGATCTCTCTTACAGATTTTTTCAACATAGGAAAGAATGGTATCATCCGACGTGGTTATTGTTGCTGACTCCCAATTTGTCTTCTCCGTATCGGAACAGAATTTTTCTGGATGACCAAATGACTTATCTTGTGCTGCGATATTCTTCCATAAACTCCAACATCCACTTGTACGAATTTCTGCTTCTCCTACAGGTGCATGGTCTTGATCTCCGTATATGGTTCCTTCGGTGCAGCTACCATTTGTAACAAATACAAGATCATTTTCGGTAAGAACGATTTCTTGCTTTTCTCCATGAACCGTACATTGTATTGTTCTTGCGATCTTCTTTTCACCTGAAAACTCAAATATAACATTCGTAACCTCTGTACCAAAATAAAAATGTACCCCCGCTGCTTCTAGGTATTTTTGCATTGGTAAGATGAGGGATTCATACTGATTATATTTGGTGAACTTTAATGCTGAAAAATCTGGCAACCCAGCAATATGATGTATAAACCGCTGGAAATATAATTTCATCTCTAATGCACTGTGCCAATTTTCAAAAGCAAACATTGTTCTCCAATAGAGCCAGAATGTGGAGTCAAATACTTCTCGATCAAATACATCTTCAATGGTCTTGTCATATAGATCTTCGTCATTTGTCAAGAATAATTTAAGAATCTCCATACACCCCTTCTGGCTTAATCCAAATTTACCATTTGTATGGGCATCTTCTCCTCTATTCTTCGTTGCACGGCACAACGAATAGTTCGGGTCTTTCTTATTTAATTGGTAGAATTCATCTAATACAGAAGCACCTGGTTTTTCCAAAGAAGGAATGCTATGAAACAAATCCCATAAACATTCAAAATGGTTCTCCATCTCTCTACCACCACGCATCACGTAGCCTCTTGTGGGATCGTTGATTCCATCACAGGCTCCACCTGCAACCTCCATCGCCTCTAGTATGTGTATCTTCTCTCCTTTCATCTTCCCATCTCTTACAAGAAAACAAGCTGCTGCTAATGCACCTAAACCACTTCCAACGATATAAGCAGATTTCTCGTCAACTCCAGCCGGTTTCTCTGGACGAGCAAATGCTTCATAGTTTCCACTGGTATAATAGATTCCTTTGCTGTTCTTTTCCTGTTTTCCACGTTCAGTATTTCGATAGGTGGAATGCTCTTTACTTCTCCATTTCTTTTCTGCCTGTAATTTTCCCTTTTTCTTTTTCGCAAATACAAGACCAGCTCCGGCTGCGACAATCGAAACAGCTCCTACCTTTATTATCTTTTTATTCATTCTGTTCTCCATTTCTCCTACTATAATTGCGTGGTCTCAACGAAACCATTAACATTCATAGCATTCCACATATTAACAGAACAATACCTCTTATTTGTAAAGTATACTAGGAATCCAAACATAATTCTGTTATAATCAGAAACAAATAATGGAGGATGGATATATGATCAATCGAGAAGATATGTTAGAACTTACAAGAAGGATGACCGTTAGTCGTACATCCTTTACACGAATAGCTGGAAGCTATATGGATTCTGATGGATTTATTGATGGTACCTTTAATACCAACTTTCTAAATCTATCCGTAAAAGATAAGCAGAAAAACCTTGAAATAGCAAAAACAATTCCCTTTAGTGATACCAATGAAAATCTAAAAGATCATCCATTTACTATGGTAACCAAAGGGAATCAAAATATTGTTCAATTATTAAAAGCTATGAAATCCTGTGGATTGAAGAACGATGCACTCATGGAAACCTTCTATGAATTAGTTGCAGAACATTACCAGAATGACGGGGATTATTGCATCTTTGTATTCCATGACCGGTATGATGTTCCCGTAAAAGCTGCCGATAAAGTACGACTTGGGGAATCAGAGGAAGTATATGAGTATCTAATCTGTGCCATCTGCCCACTTATCGGAGAATATGAGCCAGGTACTCCTACCTTTGGTTTCCTCTATCCAATGTTTCGTGATCGAAGCTGTGATGACCAGTCCATTGGAATCTATCATAGTAATCAAACAAAGCCTCATACGGAACTTGAACGATTCCTTTTATCAACGTAATTTTTACGAACACCTCTGCAAGAATGGTAATATGCAATTTCATGTTTTATAGTAGCTTTCTCTTTTCTGTCAAAAAAGGAACATAAATTAGATTTTCTTAACGAATAGTGCACGAATGGCATTCAATACTGCAAGAACCGTTACACCAACATCTGCAAAGATTGCATACCACATGTTTGCAATTCCTACTGCTCCAAGCAACAAGCAAATTAATTTAATTGCTATTGCAAATGTTATGTTCTCATAGACAATACGAAGACATTTTCTTGAGATTGCAATTGCCTTTGCAATCTTGCTTGGATCATCATCCATAAGAACAATATCTGCTGCTTCAATAGCGGCATCGGATCCCATTGTACCCATTGCGATACCAATATCTGCTCTAGAAAGTACCGGTGCATCATTAATTCCATCTCCAACGAATGCAAGCTTACCTTTGGCAGGTTTTTGTTCTAAGAGACGTTCCACCTGGGTTACTTTATCGGCTGGTAGTAACTCACTGTACACCTCATCCAAACCCAAATCCCTTCCTACTTGTTCGGCTACTTTCTTTGCATCTCCTGTAAGCATAACTGTTTTAACAACACCTGTACGTTTTAATCGTCGGATTGCATCTTTCGATTGAGGTTTTACCACATCTGCAATTACGATATGACCTGCATATATTCCGTTAATGGCCATATGAATAATCGTTCCTACACTGTGGCAATTATTGTATTCTATATTTAAGCGTTTCATTAATTTATCATTACCTGCTGCTACCGTATCATTATCTACTTTTGCAATAATTCCGTTGCCACTGATCTCCTGAATATCATGAACTCTGCTCCGGTCTAATTCTTTTCCGTAAGCTCTCTGAAGGCTTTTACTTATTGGATGAGAAGATGCACTTTCTGCAAGAGCTGCATACTCAAGCAGTTTTTCCTTTTCCATTTCATTATGATGTACGTCATTTACCTCGAATACCCCTTGTGTCAAAGTTCCCGTCTTATCGAATACAACATACTTTGTTTTGGAAAGTGTCTCTAAGTAATTCGAACCTTTGATCAAAATTCCTTCCCGACTTGCTCCACCAATACCTGCAAAGAAACTAAGTGGGATACTTACCACAAGCGCACATGGACAACTGATTACAAGGAACGTAAGTGCTCGGTAGATCCATGTCATCCAATCTGCTGACTGTCCAAGAAAGATCATCTTTACAAGTGGTGGAAGTATCGCTAATGCTAATGCTGCATAACATACTAATGGTGTATACACTTTCGCAAATTTTGATATAAAATCCTCTGACTTTGATTTTCTTGAACTTGCATTCTCCACCAACTCCAGTACCTTTGATACGGTAGACTCTCCAAATTCTTTTGTTGTCTCAATCTTTATTACCCCTGTTAAGTTAATACAGCCACTGATTACTTCTTCTCCAGCTTTCACATCCTTTGGAATACTCTCACCTGTTAATGCACTGGTATTCAAGCTGGATACCCCTTCTATGATTGTTCCATCAATAGGGATTTTTTCACCTGGCTGAACAACAATGATACTTCCTACTTCAATTTCATCAGGATCTACTTTTTCAAGTTTTCCATCCACTTCAATATTTGCATAATCTGGTCTGATATCCATCAACTCACTAATGTTTTTACGACTCTTTCCAACTGCATAACTCTGAAACAGTTCTCCTACCTGATAAAAGAGCATAACAGCGACTGCGTCTACGTAATCACCTTTTCCCAGTAATGCGATGATAATCGCCCCTACCGTTGCAACCGTCATTAGGAAATTCTCATCAAACATCTTACCATTCTTGATTCCATGTAAAGCTTTCTTAATAATGTCATGTCCAATAACAACATATGGAACCAAATAACATGCAAATCTCACTATACCCTCTACTGGGATAAATGCTAGGAGAATCATGAGTGCTGTAGCAATCAGTATTCTTGTTAGTAACTTTTTCTGTTTTTTATTCATCTTCCCAAACCTCCAATCCTGGTCTTGGTGTATCTCTTCTTGTATAAATCAAGCTAGATAAAAATCTCACAGTCTTCTTCAACTTTCTTACAATTCTTCAAAACCGCTTGCATAACTGTTTTTACGTCTTGACCTTCTTCAAATTCGACGGACATCTTTTGTGTCATAAAGTTTACAGATGCATCCTTCACTCCCGCCGTTTTCTTTGCTGCATCCTCCATTAGGTTTGCACAATTTGCACAGTCTACTTCAATTTTATAATTTTTCTTCATTGCTATTACTCCTTTCAAGTGGTACAATATTTATCAATTAAAAGATTGTTTAATTGTTTATGTCTATACTTTACCACATACAACTATTATTGCAATAGGTTTTGCCCGAATGCTTCTAAATGGGCAAAAACTACGTCTAATTGGACCAAAGGAGGAATTTTATGGAACATACCCATTTACCACATGATCACGGAAATTATTCTCAAGAGGAATATGATCAGATTTTGAAACATACGGATTTTCAGACGGTTTCAGATATCTTTAAGCAATTGAGTGACAGCAGTCGTTTACAGATCTATTGGCTATTATGTCACTGCGAAGAATGTGTGATCAATATCTCAGCAATGGTTTCGATGAGTAGTCCTGCCGTTTCACATCACCTTCGTATCTTAAAAAGCAATGGTCTTATTGTAAGCCGACGAGAAGGGAAAGAAGTGTACTATAGAGCATCAGACTCAGAAACAAGCAAAGAATTACATCATATGATTGAAATCATGATGTCCATTCATTGTCCGATTGAATAGAAGGGAGCCTATTATGAAAGATGCCTCTCTTATGGATTTAGAAAATCGACTAAACGATGTGATCAATGGCACCTATACCATTCATAAAACAGATACAACAGAAACGATTGGTCGCACAGAATCCTATACCACCAAACACCCCAATTTGGGAAAGGGATTAATCGATGAGTATCTGATTTTTCCTGGAATAACCTTGTTCTATCAATACTTTTTAGGAAATGTAATTGATTTTCATCATGATTCCCTACACTCCTCTCTAGAGATCAATCATTGCCATCAAGGCCGGATTGGAATGCACATGAATAAAAATCAGAAAGTATTCCTAGGAGAAGGGGATATGGCTTTGCAACCAATGGACTGTTGTGCGGATGCAGAGATTACCCTTCCCTTGGGATTTTATGAAGGTATCATGATCACCATTGATCTGGAACGATTAATTCACAATCCTCCTTCTTTTTTCCCAAGTGAATTCAATGCTGGAACCATACTACAAGTAAAATTCTGTGAAGAAGGAAAACCTTTTGCACTTCCAGCCAACCACCGAATCGAACATATCTTTTGCGAGTTATATCAAGTACCAACGGAATTCAAAATTCCCTATATGAAATTGAAGGTATTAGAATTAATTTTATTCTTATGTCTTCTTGAGCCAAAGGATGAGCAATCCTTAAGTCCCTATCAATCAGACCAGGTGGAGATCATCAAACAGATACACAATAAATTAATTTGTAATTTAAATCAAAGATATACCATTGAGGAATTATCTTCAGAATATCTA
Source organism: Anaerosporobacter faecicola (assembly GCF_012070565.1). Classification (GTDB taxonomy): domain Bacteria; phylum Bacillota; class Clostridia; order Lachnospirales; family Lachnospiraceae; genus Anaerosporobacter; species Anaerosporobacter faecicola. Next base: position 207,474 of record NZ_JAAQRO010000030.1, on the reverse strand, counting down.
ATAAATGCTACAACGCTAAAAACTACATTTAAGAATATCTACGGTCTTCCAATTGCAACCTATATGAAGAAATACCGGATTGATGCTGCTGCCACTATGTTAAGGGAAAGTGATGCTTCTATTGCTGTTATTGCCTCCAGCATAGGCTATGAAAGCCAAGGGAAATTCACAAAAGCATTCAAAGAGCAAGTTGGGATTTCTCCCTCTGACTACCGAAGACAGTCTCATGTGTTATAGAGAAGAGGTTAACCAGTTAATGGTTAACCTCTTTTAATCTTTCTTTCACATACTGTAGGCTTTCTATGTATTCCGCCTCTGAATCTAAATGTTCAATAATCATTGGCATATCTTTTCTTTCCTTTGTTGCTAACTCTGCATACCTTTCTAGATTCAAAGTTCCTTTTCCACAAGCACATTCCCGTAGTTGGAATGTAAATTCCTTTAATAACAATACATCTTTCAGATGGCAACTACAGATCTGTCCATGCAGTTTTTCGAAACATTCCTCCATGAATTCTTCTGCGAAAAGATATCTTTTGGGCGATTGAATCATATTAACGAAATCTAGATGCACGCCAAAATTATCTCGTTGAACATCCTCAATTAAACGTAGATACTCATCTGGACCTGATGGAATCATCCAAGGCATAGGTTCTATCGTATATTTAGTATGTGTTGGTGCTGCTTCATCAATGATTGTTTGAATTGATTGGACAATCATCTGCCAAGTTTCTTTCGAATAATTCCCAGCATACGCACCATCCCAAATAGGACCATGAGGTGTTCCAACAATATTCACACAACAATTTGCGCCAATTCGATCAGCAAGTCGTAATTGTTCCACAGCATACGTTATATTTTTCTTTCGTTCCTGCACATCTGCTGCCAACGTATTCTTCCAAACACCTACTTCCGCTATCAGTAGATTCTCTTCTTTTGCTGCGTTACAGTAGTCATCAATCAGAGCAGGCGATGCCTCACAATTCACTGGAAATACTACTGCTTTACATCCAAGTTCCTTATGTTTTTTTGCCCATTCTTTTGGCGATTTATGTGTGAACGAAGTTGCTACTCCAAGTATCATATTCAATCCCCCCTAAAATGTCTTAAAATGAATAACCGAAGGATCAATCTCTGCTAAAGTCTTTGCACCGGTCCTTGCCATGATGCTCATCAATTCAAGATTCATCTCATTTATTCGTTTCGCTACTGCATCTTTTCCATCCTTTAGTGGCTCCATTAATTCTCTACCCACGCAAACTGCAGTTGCTCCTAACGCTAGCGCCTTAAATACGTCCATTCCACTTTCTATACCACAATCTACAAATATTGGTATCTGTCCATCTACTGCTTTTACGATTTCTGGTAGAATCATCAACGGTGGTATTGCATATTGCATAATTCCATGATGATGAGAAACAACAATTCCTTTTGCTCCAGCTTTCACACTTTTCTCCGCATCCTGGACACTTAATACACCTTTAATAATAAACGGAACAGAAGACCGCTCTACATATTCCTTAATTTCTTCAAATGACTTCGCATGCATTGGAAGACCACATACAACATCATACTTACCATTTCCAGAAAATGCATGGTCAATATCCATTCCAACAGCGAATGCATTATGCTCTATGGCATGATCCATTTTCTTATAGATCACATTGCTATCCTTATGGGGCTTGATAATCTTAATTGTTCTAGCACCCGTTTCTGTAATCTGCTCAAATTCATCTTCTTCTCCCATTCCAACCCAATGAACTGCTTTCGCTTCTAATGCTCCTTTTGCGATCTCTACCATTGCATTATCGCAAATTCCATGCAAATGTGATAATGCAGCCGTCATAATTGGTGTCTGAAATGTTTCACCATATAATTGTAGCTGCGTCGATGGTAGATCGGAATCTATATATCGTGACTCCAATAATAAAGAATCAAAATATTCTCTTGTTATACGATTTGCATCGCCTGCTTGGTTTTGTTTCATACTGCACCTCCTGGTAATTCCCTTATCTATTTTCTATATGGACTATCAAACTCTTTCTCTGCTTTAACCACTGCTTCCTCAAGGGACATTCCTGTAAAATTCTGTGCACCCAGATAACGTCCTGATTTTTTATCATTAACAAACACACCAACGACAATTCCAGGAATTGCACTTTCTGGTGCATTAGGTGCTTGTCCCCCACCCAGATCCGTTCTGCACCATCCTGGATCGGTTAGATTAATGCACACATCTGTACCTTCCACTGTGGAACCTAAGTCAATCGTTATTTTATCCAAAGCTGCTTTGCTGGCAGAATATCCTGCTTGTTGTGGTTCGAGTGCAATACCACTTGTTGTATTCAGTATTCTTCCAAATCCATTCGCTATCATCTTTGGCATGAAATGATAGCAAATCATTGCAGGTGCAATTGTATTAATCTTAAAACTCTCCATATAATCAGCCACTGGCGTTTCATAATATTCTTCTCTATACGCAATCTGTACTCCGGCATTATTCATAACAATACTAACATCCACTTGTAACGAATCAATCTCTTTCAACATTCTTTCAACTGCTTCCAAATCTGATAATTCCGCACAAACAGCATAGGCCTGAACGCCCATTGCCTGAACCTCTTCTAGAACTTTTTTCGTATTCTCCAAACTTCTACTATGCAGGATAAGATTACACCCCTGTTCCCCCATATATTTAGCTGTAAGATAACCAATTCCTCTACTTGCACCTGTAATAAGTGCCCATTTTCCTTTTACATCAATCATCTCTTATTTCCTCATCTTTCTTATAGATTTTTATAATCATATGACAAAAGCCTTTTGTAAAAAAATATGTAACAAACCAATTCATCTATTCGTATGGATTACATAATAACTCAGATCTTTACATCAAAGTATAGCATTTTTGTAGATATTATTCCATCCAAAGGTGATCCATTCTATATTTTCTGCAGACGGAAAACCGCTAGATTTAATTGGAATAAAACTAGATATTAGTAGAATGACTATGACCTCCGCCTATTCCCCAAAGTTAAGAAGCATCTTTCGTTTTGCGGAGAAAAGAAAACTTCACACAATATTTAATACAACGCAAACGAATACGATTAAAGCAAAGGATATTTTTCTATATTGTATAGAAGAAAGCCAAAAACAGAAATATAGTTATGATGTACTCATCCAAACCGAACTTTATAAGCTATTAATCGAAATTATACGTCTCTGGCAAAAGGAAGGATTTGTAATTGAAAATGAGATGTACGAGGAAGATCAAAAATACGATATATACACAATTACAGAATATATTGATGAAAATATGACTTCTAATCTATTGGTTACCGACATTGCTGCCAAATGCAAGATGAGTTATTCGTATTTTGCAAAAAACTTTTATCTTCTATATCAAGAAAGTTGTAAATCGTATATAGAAAAAATACGAATTCACAAGGTTAAAGATTATCTAACCTTTACTAACTTTGATATTACATATATAAGCCAAGAATTAGGTTTCTCTGATTCCAGTCATATGATCAAAACCTTCAAACGGGCAACCGGCCTTACCCCTGGAGAATACCGAAAAAAAAGAGGGTCCCATATGTCTTGATATCCCCCTGTCTACAGGACATGGAGTATAGCAATCTATAGGGACTCTCTTTTCTTTATTCAATATATGGGTTACCTAACAAATGTCAATATTAGCAATCTGCAAGTTTTCATGCATGATAATAATAAGCCATCGTAGAACAACCTGGTATCTTACCATTATTTCGCAACGATATTAATGATCTTACCTTTTACATAGATTTCTTTCACAATGTTCAAGCCTTCCAACGCCTTCATAACAGAAGGTACTTCCTTCGCTTTCGCGATTGCTGATACATTATCTTCATCTACTGCAACTTCAACTGTACCTTTTACTTTACCATTAATCTGAACACCAATGGTAACGGTATCTTCTTTGATCGCTGCTTCATCGTATGTTGGCCAGTTTTCATAAGCAATGGTTGTGTCATGACCGAACATACTCCACATCTCTTCTCCAACGTGTGGACAGATACAAGAAAGCATCTTAATGAATCCTTCTGCATAAACTTTTGGACAAGTACCTGCTTTATACGCTGCATTTACGAAGATCATCATCTGGCTAATTGCCGTGTTGAATCCTAACTGTTCAAAGTCACTAGTAACCTTTTTCACTGTTTGATGATATACCTTTGTTAATGTATCATCATTTTCTTCTGTGATATTCTCTGGATTGGTGAAGAAGTTCCATACACGGTTAATGAACTTTCTTGCGCCTTCTACTCCGGAATCACTCCAAGGTTTCGATACTTCAAGAGGTCCCATGAACATTTCATAAAGTCTTAATGTGTCGGCACCAAAGTCTCTTACGATATCACTTGGGTTAACAACGAATTCAGGGAAACGTTTTCCCATCTTAATACCATTAGAACCAAGAATCATACCTTGATGTACTAATTTCTTAAATGGTTCTCTTACTGGAGATAAGCCCTTATCATATAGATAGCGATTCCAGATTCTTGCATACATTAAGTGACCTACTGCATGCTCTGGTCCACCAATATATAAGTCAACTGGTAACCAGTGTTTTAATAATTCCTGGTTTGCGAATTCCTTTTCATTATCTGGATCAATATAGCGCATATAATACCAGCTAGAACCAGCACTACCTGGCATAGTTGATGTTTCACGTCTTCCTTTGATTCCATTATGATCGTATTGTTTCCACTCTGTTGCATTCTCAAGAGGAGCTTTCCCATTCTTGCCTTTGTAATCCTCAAGGACTGGTAAGATCAATGGTAATTCTTCATCATCTATTACATGAATGTTATCCCCTTCTGTATAGACTACAGGAACTGGTTCTCCCCAGTATCTTTGTCTAGCGAAGATCCATTCACGGAAATGGTAATTAACCGTTTTACGTGCAACGCCTTTCTTTACTAATTTATCTGTAATTGCTTCTTTTGCTTCTTCAACAGTAAGTCCTGTAAACTCTTCCGAATTGATCAGTTTACAGCCTTTTCCAAGGTAATCTTGCTTTTCAAATGCATGTTCGCTCACGTCTGCACCATCGATTACTTGAATCATATCAATCTTATGAACTTGTGCATATTCAAAGTCTCTTTGGTCATGTGTTGGAACTGCCATAACTGCTCCCGTACCATAACTAGCTAAAACGAAATCACCGATGAATAAAGGTACTTCTTTGCCGTTTACTGGGTTGATCGCATATAATCCTTTTAACATACAACCAGATTTTGTTTTGTTAAGTTGTGTACGGTCCATATCATTTTTCTTAAGAGTTTCATTAATATAAGCTTGTACTTCCTCTGGATTTTCAACTCTTGGCATTAATTCCTTAACAAGATCACTTTCTGGTGCAAGTACCATGAACGTAATACCATAGATTGTCTCAATACAAGTAGTGTAGATGGAGAATTTTCCACCGCCTACAATATCAAAATCAACTTCAACACCCTCGGATTTTCCTATCCAGTGACGTTGCATATCTTTCGTTGATTCTGGCCAATCAATCTCGTCCAAACCTTCTAATAATTTTTCTGCAAATGCTGGTTGGTTGATTACCCATTGTTTCATATTCTTACGAATAACTGGATATCCACCACGTTCGGATTTACCATCGATCACTTCATCGTTGGATAAAACTGTACCAAGTTCTTCACACCAGTTAACTGGCATATCCACGTATTTTGCATATCCATCAAGATATAATTGTTTGAAGATCCATTGTGTCCATTTATAGAATTTTGGATCGCTTGTTGCAATCATTTTTGACCAGTCATAATCGAAACCAAGTTCTCTTAACTGATTGGAGAATGTTTTAATGTTTTCTTGTGTGAAACCATTTGGATGATTTCCTGTACTAACTGCATATTGTTCTGCAGGTAAACCAAAGGAATCATATCCCATTGGATGCAATACGTTATATCCTTGCATACGTTTCATACGAGAAACGATATCGGTTGCTGTATACCCTTCTGGATGTCCTGCATGAAGACCTACTCCTGATGGATAAGGGAACATATCAAGTACGTAGTATTTTGGTTTCGAGAAATCCCAAACATCCGTCTTGAATGTTTGATGTTCTTCCCAGTATTTTTGCCACTTTTTCTCAATCACTGCTGGATTATATAATTGTGTCATTGTTTTACTCCATTTCTTAATAAAATTTTGGTTTGGCTATCAAAAGCCTGATGCTTTAGCTGACATCTACCTTATGTGCGAGTGCGCATCCCCCGGAGGGTTTATATAATAGGAAAGTCGGAGGACTTTCCTATTATATAAAAAAATCCTTCCATCTCTATATACAAAAGAGACGAAAGGATCACTACCTACCGCGGTACCACTCTAATTCAGGACTTACTCCTGCACTTGAATTCTATAACGGGAATGCCCGCCAAAGCCTACTTCATGTTCAACTTCGGAGTTCATAGACGAGTTCAAAGCTTTCCAGATTATCTTCCACCAACCGATAACTCTCTGTGACTGAAAACGACTTCTACTACTTCTACTCATTACTTTTACTTACGCAAACTTCGCACTTACAATATTCTAGCGAGTAGACATTATTTCATGTACGAAGTTTGCATTTATATTTGATTCTACATTACCCTTTTCCTGAAAAGATGTCAAGAGCCAAACCATAATTTTATATCATAAGTGTTATTTTTCGACTCTGTAATCCAGTCAAAACATAAAAAAGCCTTCCTTAGCTAATTCTGTTTATCATACTGTAACTCTTCCATATAAGCAAATCGTATAATCTCATTTCCATCTAGATTCACGTTGTTCATGTCAATTGCATGAATACCATATCCTTTGTACGTAGAATAATAGTAGATCCCTGTTTCCTGACACATACAGGAGGTATATAAGGTGATATCCTGAAGACGATCGGCTGTAACTGACCCAGCTGGCATTGCTACATTATTCAACATATGGAAGAACTGGCTTATTCCCTGCTTCCAATCTTCCGTTTCCATACAGTTGGATTTTAGATATGCAATTCGGACAAAACGATCCACTCCTGCAAATCCACCAGGTAATCCATTGGTTCCAACACCTACCCCTAAGGGTTTTAATTCTTTCTCTACCCAAGTAACCGATTCCGGTTGAATCGGCGTCGTTTTCATATATTCATTTAGATTTGTCAAATGCCAATCAAATGTCGGTGAATTGGTTAATACCCCCAGTGGATTCTCATACACAGCAAATCTTTCTTTTGTCTTTTCGATTACAATGGATTTTCCCTTCTTATCTGCAACAATCCAATGAAGCGTTGGCAGTGGTGTATTCTCGTTAATTGGAACTGCAACTAATTCCACATTTTTAATCTCTTTTGCAACCTCTTCTACGGTTTCAAAGTTTGACAAAATCCATATGATCAACTCATATGGTGGTAAATTATATTTACTAGGTACCGATTTCTCTTCCGTATAACAATATCCAGGGAAATTCAGGCCTGCACAACCTAATCCTTTTTCATTCATTGCATCAGCAAATGCTGGATATTCATCAATCAGCGAAGCCATACCAATTATTGCATATTTGCTTTTTCTCTTTTCTCCTGTAAACCGATCCTTAAATTCATAATTTCTAGGCACTACGGTAACTGCTTGATTAAAGGAATAGGATAAATCCATATTTCTTCCAAATAAGTGATACCCATCCTTTGTTTTAAGTGTTAATGCTGTACACAAAATGGTTTCCTCCATAATCTAATTTTATATGTTAGCATTAACCAAATGGAAGATATTATTCTGTTACAGAGCCATTGTAAGATTTTAAATCATTTTTTAATTGCAAAAAGAAATCTTGTCACATTAAATCTTCTACAGATTTGATATAACAGATACGATATGATAAAGGATAGAATAATAATCAGCACATATTGTGCATAAACGCCCTTAATATATGGTATGAGCCAATATCCTACCATAATGACAATCGTTTGGTGGAAAAGATATAGGGAAAACTCAGCCTTAACAAAATGCCTCGTGAATTTCCAATTATGATTCAAAAACCTTCTGCCAAGTCCAAGCATTGCAAGAATACCAATCCATTCCAACAAAGAATACAAAATAATGAAATATATACTATCTTCATAGCCCTTTGCATGAAGGAAACATCTTGTTCCTATTAATGCTACCCATGTAATACCTAATGGTGTGCTGTATTTCTGTAAACGTTCCAAAACATGCTCATCACTTAGGACAAAATAACCGATTAAGAAGCAAGCTCCAAACTGTGCAAAACTTTTTCCTCCAACGTTAAGGACATCCTCTAACACAACAACAGGAATCCCCAGACAGATTAGTATGGCCATATTAATTTTTGTACCATCTAGTTTCTTCTTTTTGTTTCGATACCATAGTAAAAGTGGCAAAGTAACAGAGGAGATCAGAAACAGATATAAGATAAACCATGTGTGTGCTGGTGTAAAATGTCCATCATATCCGCTCCAATCAGTAATTGTTAAAAAGATCTTCAAATGTTCAAAGTAATTTCCTTGGTATCCATTGTGAAACCGATCTGCTATGTACGTCTGCATTGGTACTACGAAGACAAGACAGGATAACAAGGGAACCAAAAGTTTTCGAATTCGTTCTTGTAGATACTGTTTTCCTGTTCGACGTTCAAAAGCATACATCGTTGACATTCCCGCCAAGACAAATAACCCCGTCATCCACCACGGATATACTCCTAGATTAACAAACGTCAAACTTTCTTTTGGTGTACCATTCACATAAAATGTTTCACCTAATGTATTGTAGATCATAGTAGTATGGAATGGTATCAATAAAAAGATACATAAAATTCGTAAGTTATCGATATAATATTTTCTCATTCGTTCTCCCCCTCTATAATTCCTCGATTAATTGTTTGAGTAAATATCAATAAACGATATTTCGCTTATTATAGACCTTCGTCCATACCAAACTTTACACGTAATATTCTTCGAACCGATTCATTAATACGCTCTTCTGATAAATTTCCAGAAGCTACCGCATCAAGAACACCGGCATAAGCTGTTTGAAAATTAGAAGGCATAAGTACAATATCATTTCCTGCATCAATTGCCATCACTGCTGCTGTGGATGCACTGTACTTTTCTGTTATTGCCCCCATGTTCATAGCATCGGTCATAATAAGCCCATCATACTGCAACTGCCCTCTTAACACCTCTGTAATCATATGTTTTGATAAGCTGCTTGGTAGATCATCTCCCGTTACATTCGGTACTGATATATGTCCCACCATAATCACTTGAATTCCATCTTCAATCGCATCTATGAATGGTATTAGCTCACAATCAAGTAATTCGTCTATTGTTTTATCCGTGTAGGCATATCCCTCATGGGAATCTCCTACGGTTGCTCCATGACCAGGGAAATGCTTAATAATAGAGATCACACCTTCCTTTTGTAAAGCATTGGACTCTGCAAGTATCATTTCTGATACCAACGTTTCATCACTTCCAAAAGAGCGGTTACCAATAACGGTATTCGAAGCATTGCTTAGAACATCCGCATCAGGAGCACTGTTCATATTGAAACCTAATGCAGACAGATACGCTCCGATTGTAGACCCCACTTCACTTGCCTTACTGGCATCCTTTGTTGCTCCGATTTCACTCATTGGTGGAAAATTATTCACTCCAAAATTCGGATTACTGGCGATTCTTGCTACTAAGCCACCTTCTTCATCTACCATAAGGAATGGCGTTGCATAACCAGCTGCTTGATAATACTTCTTTGTTTGGTTCAGCATCGTTGTTGTCTGCTCAGGATCTATTAAATTCTGTTTGAAATAAATAATTCCTCCAACAGGATACTTATCAATATTATCTTTCGTGGCCGTTTCCGCTGTCGTAACTTGTGCATATCCTGTCAATGCCTCTGGCGTAATCATAAACATTTGTGCAACCTTTTCCTGAATGGAATGAGTTGCAATCCACTCCTCGATCTGCTGCTCTATTTTCCCGTCACCTAATTGTGCGGTATCCTTTTCTTGTGAAGTAGGATTCTCAGCCTTCTTTCCATCAGCCTCTGCACCTGAATTCAACGCATCGCCCTCTGTATCTCCTTCTTTATCACCTTGTAGATCGGTATCCTCTTCTACAAAATCATTTCCTGCATTTTCTCGCTGTTCACTAGATCCATTCGTATTCTTGTCAACATTCACATTTGCAGGCTTCTTAGAAAAATTACACCCCACAAGGCTTAACATAAGGAACATACCTAGACATATTTTTAAATATTTTTTATTCATATTCACATATATACCCCAATTTTCCAGAAAAATTACTTGCCTTATCTAATAAATCATTTGCAACATCATTCCATACCCATCTTTTTTCTTTTTTGTAATAGAAGATACCCATACGATCTTCTACTGTATCTCCATCGTTATAACTTGGTTCCCCCTTCATCCATTCTTCTCGTCCTTCAAGGGCTTCCTCTGTATGCCACTCCCCTGGAGATAGCCAATAGTATTGGTCATCTACACATTTTCCACCGACATAATAATAATTGGACTGATTGAGTTCTAAGGAAGATAATACATATTCGTATTCTTCATTCGTTTCAAATGTTACCAAATGTCCACCTGCATCCATACAGGCTTGATTTGCCTCTTCCCATGTCATATCACCCATGAATACGTCGTATGTATGGATTCCTTCTGTATACGCAATTGCGTCATCAAAATCATCTGAATTGCTTGCTTCTTTCACATCTTCTACATTCCACTCAAAATTATATTCGTCCCCATAATAGTATTCGCATGCCTGCTTAAGATCTGCTAAAGTCTCATAACCATAGTAATAGTAACGATCATAACTATAGGATTCCTCTCCATAATAGGCGTCCTTCGTAAATGTATCCAATGGCGTATAGTAATACTCGAAGTCTACATCATAAGATCCATCTGCATTTGCAATGATATTTGGGAATTTTACTTCATAGTATTGCACCACTTTCACCGCTGGATACGAGGAAGAAGCCCGTACGTGTGAACTAATCTTATATACAAGGCTATACAAGTTATAGGCACCTGAATAGTTTGTTTTTGGCGTTTGCATGTAATCTCCCATATAGGTAACGGAATCTACAAATGCTTCTGATGACCAAGCTGATGTATAATCCGCTATGATATCTTCTGATTGACTCTGAAGATTCTTTTTAATATCTTCATTCAGATCAGAAATACTACTTACATAGCCACTCAGTCCACTAACCGTATACTTTTTCTCCGTTACAGTAGGTACTTTCCCATATGTCTCCGCATAATACTCCATATCATAGCTGTCGATATATACCGTTATTGTATCCCCATTGCTTAATCCTGTTGTATTATCACAATAGAAGTCATAGGCACTCATAATTTCACCATTATAAAGAATCTCTGCTTGACCGTCTGGAGCAACACCTCTAAATGTAATCTCAACTCCTTCAAATGGATCAAATTCCCCAATTGCAGTTAATCCTGAAACTTTGTATTTTCCATTGGAGAATTTAACCTTACAACCTATATATTTACTAATATCATTGGCATCAATATCCCAAGTGTAAGCAATACGATCTCCATTGGATAGATTTGACGTGTTTTCTAGATCGATATCAACATAATCATGTAATATTTCTAAAGGTCTTACTAATCGAACGAACTCGCCATATTCTGTCTTAGCCTTTTTTGTAAACTTGACTTTATCACCATATTTCTCTTCAATTGCATCCCAATCTATGCTGATATCGGCTTTCCCATACCCATCATATCCTTCGCAAGTAATGATGATGTATTTGTTTAGGTCAATGGTAGGTTTTTTGTTTACCCAAAAGATAAGGAAAGCAGCCAATGCGATTGCTACAGCTCCAAGTCCAAACCAAAGTTTCTTTGGTACACGCTTACTTTTTCCCATATTCATTTGTAAATTCGGATTATTTGCTCCCTGAGCAATGTTCTCAGGTGCCATATTGTAATTCTGTTGGTAGCTAGGAGCTATTCCTTCATTCGGTTGGGAATTGCTATAATACCCCTCAGTCGTTGATTGGGTAGTGTTATCCAGCCGCTCCGTATCTGGTTGGAGTGTTTGATCTACTACCTCTGTTTCTTGTTGGATCGCTTGATCTACTATCTCAGTCTCTGGTTGGACAGCTTGTTCTACTATCTCAGCCTCTGGTTGGGTATAGTTGTATACCCCCTCGTTCATCGGTTGCGTTTGCGTATCTACTGTAGGTTCTGTTAATCTCGTACCACAGTTGCGGCAAAAATTATTGCCTTCCATGTTCTGTGTTCCACAATTCTTACAATACATATGTCCCTCTCCTTGTCATTATCCCTCTCCAAATGGATGGGGAATCGTTTTTATTCTCTACAATTCGACATATTTATTATATGAAATATATATTGGGTTAGCAAGACAGTAAAACTTTCTTTCGTTAATTTGCCCAAACATTACATTCCTACTTTACATTTTATTTCACATATGGTAATATCCCTATATGGTAATATAAACAATTAATTGAAAGGAGTAATGTTTTATGAAAGCTTTCGTAACCCGTTTATCCTCTACCAAATCACTCTGTCTCACATTTGGTATGTTTCTCCTCCTTTGCTGTCTGTGTAATACTTTTTTTCAGTGTGAGTTTACATATCTAACACAGACATTTGGATATTCATCCACCCATGCATTCTCACTGTTGGAATCAATCGGATCCTCTGGAAGACAATCCCATCTACTTATTCTAATTGCTGACTTTGCCATGATTATACTGTATTCTGCATTCCTAGTTGGATTACAGTACCGGATATCCTCTAAAATCACGCAAAACTGCCATACAATAACCCTACTAACATTCCTGCCTCTCTTGCTCTCCTTCATCCAGTTCATTGAAATTCTTCTAACAGCAATCTTGATTTTGGATTATGGGCATAAGCATATCAACCTTGCCCATAGTACAAGTCTACTTACATCTATAAAATGTGTCATGACACCTGTTATCTTTCTATTGCCATGCATCTGTTTTGGTGCTAAAATTCTTCTATCAAATAAAAAACGCATTCATCGGGCATAACGTCCCTTGGAATAGCGATGAAGGAAGAATTGGAATGAACCAACATGCACAAACACTATGCAATATTTGGAATACTCTTCTACTCAATCAATCCATAGAGATCTGTACTGAAGAATTGAAGGGACTAGGTATTCCCGATATGAAACTATTAAAACTCTGTTATCTTCATCCAGAATATAAACTCAAAGACTATCTGAAATGCTTAGCAATTCCAAACAGCACATTAACAAACATGATCAACCGACTAGAAAAAAAGGAATTTCTAATACGAACCATAGATAAAACAGATCTTCGATCTTTTGGATTGGAGTTAACAGCACATGGAAAGTGCTCCATACAGGAGCATTTCAAACAAGAGGAATTACTGTTTGAGCAGATGCTACAGCCACTTTCTGATTCAGAACAAAGTGCGTTTCTTGCTTTATTTACGAAATTAATACAGTCACTTCCTGAAACTTAATGCATCATGTAGCAAGCTTCTAACATGATTATGAATTTGATTTAAAAGGAAACATACGAACTCGCAAAAAGGAATACTCCGTCAAGCTTCATGACGGAGTATTCCTTTTTGCTTTGCCTTCTTTACAACAACACAATTCACCTCTTGCAATATATACCATGTTTTCCAGTCATTAATTATTAACTACATATTGCGTAATTGTTACAAAAGTGTTACAATTTAAAATGTTCCAAGAAAACAAAAGTTGTTAAGGAGGATATACTATGTGTTTTAATTTTTTAAATTGTTCTGATTTATTAGCAATGATTAAAGCTTGCTTTGGTTGCTAATTATTAGAAAACATCAAGTAACCCGATTCACAATGTAACGTTAAGGAGGATAATATTATGTGTTTTAATTTCAACTGTTCTGATTTATTAGCAATGATTAAAGCTTGTTTTGGTTGCTAATATTGAATATATGTAAAAAAGTGGCTGGCGCTTTACTTCTTGCGCCAGCCACTTTTTTAGGCTCAAAGGATGTTGTCTGAATACAAAAGGCAAACATTTGTTGGTTTAAACATTTTTCATTATAAATTCCATAACCTGTTTTACTATATTCATACTCTTATAGGGTTCCTTTTCAATTTCAAGCAAATGGTTTGCACCGTTCACACACAATATATTCACATTATTATATTCACTATGCTCTTTATACATTGGATAGCACTTGTCTTTTGTTCCAATTACGATTTTACAATCTGACGTACAATAAGGCAATGTTTCCTTAATTGGTGTCAGAAATACCTGAGTGACAGGAAGATTTAAACGATTTGAAATCCAACCAGCTTCTACTGTTCCAATACTTTTGGATAGGAATATGATCTTTTCATATTCATTAAATGGGATCTCACGTAGCTGTTTCAATTCATAATTTCTTAATTCATCTAGTCTATGTTCCAATGGTTTGGATTGATCGGATAGTAAGTTCCCATAATCAACAGAAAAACGTTCATATCCCTTCGTTTCTGCTATAAAATCTGCATAATAAAATAATGGACAGTTGACTCCATAACCTATGCCTGGGAAAAAAATTATAATCTTCTTCATACACCCTCCCTACGATGCGTAACGAATTCTCGAATATGTTGGGTATAGAAATCCGGTTTCTCTAGCGGTGCCATATGGCGATATCCTGGAAGTATGTACAATTCCTTCTCCTTGCTTTCTTTCTCTAGCCAATATGCAGCACTGACTTTTGCGGTCTTGTCATCACCCGCCCACAGAATAAGAACAGGGACATGCAATTGATTCAATTGCTCTTTTAAATTCGGTATCGGTTTTCCTATTGATGTTAATATTTCTACGAAATTCTTTCGCATCGTCTTCGACTTCATCATATCGGCAACCCACTGTTTCCCCAACTGATAGATGGCAGATTTGGTATTAACAAAATCCGGTTTTCCTAGCATCTCTTGTATGCAACCAAATCTCAGTAGGCTTGGCAAGATCCATTTTAGTACTGGTTTTCCCCAAGAAAAACGAAGTGGGGGTAACAGATATTCAACGCCTGCACTATCCACTAGAATCAGCTGTTTTACCCGATTGGGATAGGTAAGCGTATAATTCAGTGCCGTTCTTCCACCCATGGAATAACCGAGAACAACCATCTGCTCAATCCCCTTACTCTTTCTGATTTCTTCAATATATTCCACATAATCCTCATCACAATACTCGATGATCGGGTCTTCCTCACGAAATCCAGGCATAACTGGTTTTATAACTTCCATATACTGCTTCACATCTTCTTCAAGCAGATTCAATGGATTCGGACCACCCATTCCATGTAACATTAACATTGTTTCCATATACTCACGCTCCATCCTTCTCAATAAAACTGGCATACTGCTTGTGCAATGTGTTTCACGCTATTCGTCATATATTCTTTCATTATAGTATTTACATGCTTTAATGTAAATAAAGAAGCATTTTGTTTCGGGTTTCATTGCTTTCTAACCAATAGTCATATAAACTAAACTTAGTTACTCAAACTTCGCAGTTTAATTGCTGCCCTGTTATCCTAAGGCATTTTCAGCAATTAATATATCTCCACTTCGATTCCAATGTGCTATTTTTCTAATATCGACTTTTCTAGCAAAAAGCCATCAAAAAAGTGCAAAACTCCTCGCAAGCTCGTCAAACAGTTGCACTTTTTTGATGAAAGCCAGAAAACTCGACATAAAAAAAATATGCACATTTCCATAGGCGTTTCGGTATATTAATTGCTGAAAACGCCTCTATATGATAGGTTTTTGGCAGCAATTGAACTGCAAAGTTTGTATTAGTTACATAAAATTCCCACTTGCATGATTTGAACGAGTATGTGCTTTATAATGGTCTTAATCTATAACCTCCTTCAATACGATCATATTGTGCACAGAAAGTTGCGTTTGACAATTCATCATTTGTTATTCTTTTATTGAAAGGAAGGATTAGAATGGAATGGCTAACAAAAATGAATGCTGCAATTGATTATATCGAAACCCATCTTACCGAGGATATTCATTTTGATATCGTTGCAATGAATGCTGGGTGCTCTTCCTATAATTTTCAGCGAATGTTTTCATTCATAACCGATATACCACTTGCTGAATACATACGACGAAGACGATTAACGCAAGCAGCATTAGAATTACAAAATACGGATCAAAAAGTTATTGATGTTGCAATCAAATACGGATATGATTCTGCAACTTCATTTACAAGAGCTTTTAAAACACTTCACGGGTTAACTCCTACAGAAGCAAGGCAAGAAGGAGTAATATTAAAGGCCTATCCTAAGATTTCTTTTCAAATATCAATTAAAGGAGATCAAGAAATGAACTACAGAATTGAAACAAAAGAGGCATTTGATGTTTTTGGAATCGAAACGATTTGTTCCCTAACCAATGAAGAAGGTCGATTGACCCCCGCTCAATTATGGAAACAGTGTCAACAAAACGGGGAATATGAACGGTTATACGCGAATTCTGGTAAATTACCTGACTATGTAGCGAAGAATTTATGTAAGATTCATGGTGTTGAGAATTATCGGACTACTGACGACAATACATTTGCTTATATGCTCTGTGCCTTCTGTTCCAAAGATAGTAAGACAAAGGGATATCAGATTGCTCATATACCTGCTCAAACATATGCGATCTTCCCTTCTGAAACATTTCACTGGGATGAAGATTTTCATACTGTTCTTACTACATTGCAAAAAAGATTCTATACAGAATGGCTACCTACCGCAGATTACAATCGAGCAGATGGACCGAACTTTGAAATCTATGGTGGTACACCAGAAAGTGGATACATTGAATTGTGGTATCCTATTGTAAGAAAATAAATGAAACAAGCAATCTAAATGCATCTCATCCACTACAAGTTGCAACTCATCCAGCCATGTATTGTTCGAAAAGAAAAAAGATGGTACGCTGAATTCAACAAAAAACAAGAGCCCAGGGAAAAAGAAAAACCTGGCTTCATAGGACAAGAATAAGAAAGGAACATGTATATGATGGGTTGGATTATATTCGCATTAATTGTAGTAGTTGAGGTTGGGATGATGGTATATTCCATATTACAAAAGAAGAATATCAAAATAGAACGTGCCGCAATAAGAATTGGGGCTTTCGGAGTGGCAGTGCTGGCAGTAATAACAGGAATTATTGAGTGGACCTTCCGTGTTAAAGGTCTGTATCTCACGTTATTACTACTAACTGTATACTCGGTAGTCGTATTAATGAAACACACAAAAGGAATCTTGAAAGGAAAAGATTATAAGAAAGGTAGAACGATTCATCATACGATTCAAATGATTGGATTAATCGGATTTTCAGTAGTACCCCTACTTATCTTTCCACAATATAAACAACTAGAAACAACCGGACAATATGAAAGTAAAACAGCTACCTATACCTGGACGGATGAAAGTAGAACGGAAACACTTTCAAAAAAACAGGAAGGAAGAAATGTAACCGTAAAATTTTATTATCCATCGCAATACAAAGATGGTACGGAACTTGGAACCGAAGAAACATTTCCATTGATCGTATTCTCGCATGGAGCATTTGGTTTTATTGAAAGCAATTATTCTTTGTATCAAGAACTTGCCTCCAATGGGTATATTGTCTGTAGCATTAGCCATACGTACCACGCATTTTTCACAAAAGAAACCAACGGAAGTATAAAATTAGTTAATATGAACTTTATGCAGGAAGCAGTTGATGCAACAAATGAGTTATATGAAAATGAAGAAGAAAAGAAATTGGAAGATAAATGGATGGCCATCCGTACTGGTGATATGAACTTTGTATTGGATACCATTGAACAGATGGTAAATGAAAATACAACCGATGCAGCATTTGCACATATGAATATTGACAGCATAGGGCTGATTGGACATTCTCTTGGTGGGGCTACAGCTGTAGAAATCGCTAGAGAAAGAGACAACATTGGTGCTGTCGTTGTCCTCGATGGAACGCATCTTGGAGAACGAACTCTTGATGAAAATGGTGAGTGGGTTTATAATAATGAACCTCTTACTGTACCAGTTCTTGATATGCGAGCAGAGGATCACAACGAATCCATTCAGCATTCCGCTAATGAGTATGTCAATAACCATACCCTTTCCATTGCATCCGTTGGGCAAGCAGTAACGATCCTTGGAACTGGACATATGAATTTTACTGATTTACCAATGTTCTCCCCATTCTTAGCAAACATGTTAGGGAATGGAACCTGTGATGCCAAGGAATGTATCAAGCAAATTGACAGCATTGCTCTCCAGTGGTTTAATTATTATATCAAGGGTGATACGGTACTGGAGATTCAAGATGTGTATGACTTAAAATAAATGTCTTTCACTTCGCACTTTGCGTAGATATTTTCGTAAAGTTTTCATACTACCAGACTACTGGATATAACCTGCATAAAGTACGAAAATCCGGGAGGCTGGTAGGAAATGAAGACAGAAGTACATAGAGTAAAAGAAAAAAAAGATGAGAAAGTGACCATAGAATGTGTTGAACTTACCGAGGATGTACGCGAAATTCTTGTATTTATACAATCGAAGGGTCACGAGATTACGGGAATGCTTGATGGAACGTATACACAACTGCTGCTCTCTGATATATTTTATTTTGAAGCACTCGATGAGCATGTCTTTGCATATACCAAAGATCAAGTGTATGAGATCAGAAGTAGACTATACGAAGTGGAAGAACGCTACCAGGACATATACTTTCTTCGAATATCCAAGTCGATTGTAGTGAATCTTCGTAAAATACAAACTATAACTCCTGCCTTAAATGCCAGATTTACGGCACACCTGAAGAATGGAGAACAGCTAATCGTATCTAGGCAGTATGTAAAACAGCTAAAAAAAACTCTCTTAGGAGGACAGAAAAATGAAGTATAAAGAATATTTGTTACAAAAAGTAATTCCTACCTATTTTATGCTAGTAACCTTTCTTGTACTGTTTATCTGGTTGGCAGGAAACATACTAGAACCCGATGCAAAATACGGCTATGATATATTACTGTCTCCGCTGATCTATGCCGTCATTGGAATACTACCTGACATCTTTGGCTATTCGAAGAAGGAATATACGATGCGTCAGACCATTGTGAAAAAACTCATTCACTTATGTGTATTGATCGCGTTGATTCTTGGCTTTTCCTATGCAATGGGAGTCATCAAAAATTGGAGGGAAGCCGTTGCCATATTTTTTGGTATTGTTGTGATTGACGGCATTCTAGAAGTAATTCTATGGCGTATCGAACTGCGTACTGCACATCAATTAACACAGGCGTTAAGTAGATTTGATGATGAAACATAAAATCTGTTGAATATATAAATAGCAATACTATATCAGCCCCCCCTCCTATTGTACGGAACCCCAAAGTAGTTCGATTTAGTCTATCTTTTAGGGTCACATCAATTTGAGGGGAGGTGAAATTATTTGCTATACTCCTTAACAATCTCTACAACTTCGATCCTGCCTCCAAGAAGCGTTTCTTCCAATTCTCCATGTCGTTCACCCGACCAATAACGTTTTGCCTGCTGTATCTTTTTATCAAAACTATCCCCATTGATCTCTGGTAATAAACTGGCGTCTCCTGTAAATGCCTCAATATTCGATCGAAGCTTTACCAACTGCAATACTTCACGATTATAACTTTCAAAGTTCTCTTTCCATTTTCCTATATTCTCTAAGGATTCACTAACATACAGACAGGAAAATCTAGAAGGTCGTTCTGGATATAACTGAACACGTACCAGTTCCATAATTGTTTCTCGAACTGCTCTCGCCTGATTAAATACGTAATCATATGCAATTCCGATTTCCTCCTGTAGTTTATTGGCAGTGAGCACATCAAAGATATCTTTGCCATCTTCTGTCCTTGCTTCCCGTTTCATCCAAAAATCATATAATCGGTTTGTATTCCCATTTTCAAAGTCAATAATCTGCCCCTTTTCCATTGGAATTCTCGTAACTAAATGATAGTAATCCATATGTACCTCCTCCTAGCTTGTATAATGCTTATATTCTAAGATGTTACTCAACGTTACAATCTCTCTTTTTTGTTAATACTACAATCTCATCTAATTTCTGAAATTGTTTCTCTTTTGTCATATCCTATCACAAAATTATATCTCGTACAATTCTAAGATTTTCCTTCTTTAATACGCAATCCATCTGCGCGCCTCCTAATATGCTCTGCTATTTGAGGCCCATATCACAATTATTAAAGTGCTCTTCTGCCAGAAAGTATCACTATTGTAAGAAACTGTGCTATAATAAATAGGGAAATTTAAGATGGAACATCTGCCCTAATTATATGAATGATTGCAGGTGTTTTACAGAAGTACTTAATGAATCGAGGTGCGATTAATATAAAAGCAAAAGTGTCAGATATTGATTTTAATCAAATCAGCAAAGAAGATCGAATGCAATTTTCATTGTATAGTAAAAGACGTATGCGATTCTGTTTGTTATTTGGTGGAATATGTTCTCCTTTATCCTTCATGTTAGCAAATGAAATAGCAACAACGTATCAACTATCATTTTTCAAATGCGTGATAGCGACGGTGATTCTGTATGTATCTCTAGCATCTGCTCCATGGTGGATCTATTATGCAGGTAAACCGAAAGGGATCCGATATGGGCGTATCTCGGCTAAGAACGCAGAACGTGCAGGACAATATAGAGGTTACAACTATAACGTTTATTTTGAGGATATACACAAAAGTCTGATGCATGTGAGAATAAGCACGATTGTTCCAGGGCACCACTATAAACATCTGAAAGTAAAGGATCCGGTAAAGGTTGTTAAATGTTGGACTGGAAAGATTGTTATCATGCGATAAGATTACTACTGTTTATTCATGGCTGAGCAAAGGAAAAGGGACTGTTTTTTACAGCCCCTTCGTTTCTTGTTATACCTAATTCATTCCTTTTCCAACTAATCATTCTATTCTCATATATCTTCCTATTATTCATGTGATAACAATCTTAAATAATGGTTTGCTTCTCTAAGCACGTGATCCGCCAACAATGGCACAATTAGGGAGCGAATCTTACATTCATTAATTCCTTTCGTACCAGCTTCTTTAAAATCACGGTATTTTACGGTCTCTTCTTTAATTGCATTCGTTACGGAATCAATTGTTCTTTGATTCATATTCCTAGCATCCATTATTAATCTAGCATACTCACTAGCAAAATCATCTGCGGTACCAATCAGTTCATTCTCGGTTGGGTCTAGTAATCCTCGAATAAAAAGTGCATGTTCCATCATAATCTGGTTCCAGAACAACTCAACCTTTTGTATACTTTCCTGCTCTTTCACACATCCAGATTCCAAATCTTTTATGTATTGCTCATATAATTCTGCCTCTCGTATGATATGCTCTAATAATAACGGATAGTTCGCTGTATACATATTACAGCTAAGCACTTGCTTTAACACCCATTTTTTAAAGTCTATAAATTCCGATACTAACTCTAGTGCCCACTGATTCAGATCTCTTACATTGTTTAGAGTACATTGATCAACAGTCCTTCTTTCCTTTAAACAGTTTTGTACTAAATCATTTTCTAATTTGGTAATCTTCTGGTTAATACAAGCACCCGTTAATTCCTCCGTTTTTTTCTCAGAATCAAATGTATACTCTGTAAGGATTTCTCCCGACTTCAACACATCACGATCTACAATACCTTCGCTACTTTCTACAACCTTCAGCAACAAGCTTTCAAACGCTTCCTTGAATTTTCTTGCATCTTCCGTACAAAACACATCTGCTTTGGTAAACCCAATCTCCATAAAAAAAGCATGTTCTTTCATTATTCTTGCAAAGAACAGATGCAATTCTAATGAGGTAGCTACATAATCGCGCATTGGTCGCCTCCTAATCATTACTAGTAATACTATATGTACAGAAGCATGGTTATGTGAAATACTAAGATTTCGTAATCTTACTTAGCAACAAATCGACACATTGAGCAATCGTATTTCTTTCTGAATCAATACTATAGTAGTACGGAATATTCTCTTCTACGAATTTGCTTTGTTCCATTGATTGGTTCTCTCTCCGATCCCCACGAGCAATATTTCTCTGGCGTAATACCTCAAAAGAGCAGTGTACATTAATTATCTTTAATGGATACCCTTCAAATATCTTTGTCAGTTCCTCATAATGATGTTCTAATCCTTTCATCTTCATAATTAAACCATCAATTATGACATCATGCCCCTGTTCTGACAGACTACGTGCAGCATGATACATTGCAATAATAGCATTCGAATAATACTCCTGTGTATAAGCCCACTCTGGTATGGTTTCTTCAAACATAT
This sequence comes from Anaerosporobacter faecicola, assembly GCF_012070565.1. Lineage (GTDB taxonomy): Bacteria > Bacillota > Clostridia > Lachnospirales > Lachnospiraceae > Anaerosporobacter > Anaerosporobacter faecicola. Next base: position 185,017 of record NZ_JAAQRO010000030.1, on the reverse strand, counting down.
CAAAACCTAGGACAAAAAACATCTGCTTTTTACGTGAAGTTAACTCCTTAATCATTGATGATTTACCTGTACTTGTAAGACCACTCAGATAAATAATATCACCATAATTCTTTTTCTGACTACTTTCTGTATTCATGTTGATTTCTCCTTCTTTCTTTTTATCATATCAAAACCTAAGCCTATATGAATAACTGCTTCTTCAAGTTTCATACTCCTCACAAATCCGATTTCTGTAGAAAAATCAGGAAATTTTCTTCTAGTTTTCGTATAGGATAGCAATATCATGTATTCTACGCTTCACTTCTGTGCGGATATGTAACGGCTCCAAACACTCACATTTATCCCCAAAACTGAAAAGCATATTGTAGTAGTATTCATTCTCTATGAAAGGAAAACTTACAATGTAATGTTCCTCACCGTCTGGGATAAATTGTTCATAATTGCAATAATCAAGTACCCTATCCATGACAGATTTATGAATACGAATTTTGATTCTTGTTTGCATTGTTGATAAAATATCAGTAAATTCTAACTGCGGTTTTTGATAATCTCGAGGCGTAAAAGATTTCTCTACTATCTGTAGGTTTGACATGCGAGATAGTTTGAATAAACGAAAATCATTTCTTTTATAGCAATACCCTTGCATGTACCAATGGCTATTTTTCAATACAAGCTGATACGGCTCGGCGGTTCTTGTGGTTTTATTCCCGTGTCGATTTATATATTCATAAGAAAGCAGCTTACTTTCCTGTATCGCTGTTTTGATCCTATCTAAATATGGTTGAATGTTCCTGTTACCCAACCAGGGAGTTAAATCGATATAGATTTGATTAGCTTTTAATTCAATATCTTTCGCTCGATCTGCAGGGATAAAACTTTTGACTTTCGCAAGAGCATTCACAAGTTCATCCCCTCGTATCATGTTAGAAAGGCTAGAGATTCCCATCAAGATCGTAGAAAGCTCAGCAGTCGAAAAAACCTTTTTATCAATCTTATAATTCTGCATGATTTCAAAGCCACCACCAACTCCCGGTATCGAGCATACAGGAATCCCCGCCATATTGATTGCGTCTATGTCACGGTAGATTGTGCGTGGTGAGACTTCAAACATATCCGCTAATTCCTGCGCACCTATACGCTTTTTATCAAGAAGTATCATAATAATACTAACAAGCCTGTCTACTTTCACTAATTGTCACCTCAAATAATTTCTTTTTATTATTATAGATTGTTGCCATAGTGTTGTCAACAATTAGAGGGTATAATGAATACAAAAAGAAACAAAGCAAATTACTAGCTATGATAAAAGGAGGAAATGTATATGTTTACAATCTATATTTATGTTCTTGATACGTTAGCTGACTGGGAAATAGGGCATGTTACTGCAGAATTGAATTCTGGTCGATTCTTCAAAAAGGGCGCAGAGCGTGTATCGTTTAAAACAGTTAGTTATTCGAAAGACCCCATTCATACAATGGGTGGAATGACAATCGTGCCCAATTGTTTAATTGATGACATTGTTGTGAATGAAACAAGCATGTTGCTCTTACCGGGCGCAGATACATGGAACGACCCAAAGCATGGCGCTATCCTAGAAAAAGCAAGTGAATTTCTCGCTATAGGTGCTACCGTATGCGCAATCTGTGGGGCTACTGCTGCACTTGCCAACTTTGGACTATTGGATCATCGTCCTCATACCAGCAATGGACCTGGATTTCTTGAAATGATTTCCCCAAGCTATAAAGGACAAAATTACTATATAGACGAACCATCGGTAGCTGATGGCAATCTAATAACTGCTGCTTGTACCGGCGCTTTATTATGGACGAAACAAATTATTGCGCATTTAGGTGTCTTTCATCCAGATGCACTGGAATCTTGGTATGAATACTTTCGTACTGGTGACCCAAAACAGTTCTTCGCTCTCATGCAATCTGTGTCACCTAACCAGGAAAACTGATGGCATGTTTCTCTGTTTTGAAACACCACAAGAAACAACATGCTAAAATCTTATAACCAAAAAATTACACCGCTGTATGCCATAGTTGAAGTTCTCTTCCCCTAGATGACATACAACGGTGTAATTCGATACTCGTTGTATTCCTGTATTTTGTTATAATTGATAACACAATAGAATACGTAATGCACAACAGATCTAGTAAGTCTCCCTTACTTTGTAATTGCTAACGTACCAGAAGTTATGTATCTTCCAGATTTCCGATCAAACAGCATAATGTTTTCACCACTAAAATCGAACGTCACCTTTGCGCCTATTACATAACTTACTCCACCAAAGATTACGCCGGTTAATAAGAAATCTCCGACTCGTATCTTAACCGTAGATTCCATACCCGTTGGCATCGCACCATAGATTACGCCTTCTACTTTTCCGGAATCGCTCATTCTTACGAATTCAGGTCGTACACCGATTACAAAGTCTTCCTCTGTAATTACTGGTTCTTCTTTCTCGATGAATTCTTCCTCATGTACCTTAGCAATATGATATTGGAATACTTCATCCTTGTTTCCTTTCTCTACATATTTCTTATCTTTCAGATTATTCTGCTTTACTTGTTCTACGTCTCTTGCTTCTTTATCTCGATTCGCAAACCAATCTTTTAGTGATAGTGTCTTTCCTTCCGCTTGCACTCTATTCGGCTGGAAACTTGCCTCTATTCCATCGAATAGGGATACTGTAATGTCACCGTCAGCCGTTTGCTTTCCTTTTGCTTCAATGAAATTAATCGATGGGTTTCCAACAAAATCCGCTACAAATGTATTATTTGGATAATTGTATACTTCTAGTGGTGCAGCATATTGTTGTAAAACACCATTGTTAATTAGACAGATCTTCGTTGCTAATGTCATGGCTTCCATTTGGTCGTGTGTTACATAGACAAATGTACTTCCTGTTTCCACATGTAGACGCTGTAACTCATAACGCATCTCTAATCGAAGTTTTGCATCAAGATTTGATAATGGCTCATCCATAAAGAGTACTGTTGGTTCTGGCGCTAATGTTCTCGCAATAGCTACACGTTGTTGTTGTCCTCCGGATAATTCAGCTGGATAGCGATCCATAAACATTCCAATCTTGACAATACGAGAAACTCTTCTTACAGCCAAATCTACTTCTTCTTTCGTAAGTTTTCTCTCTGTAGTAACAACCTGACCATTCTTCACAAGTGCAAATTCTGCATTAAGCTCTATTCCCTTTGCTTTATGTGCATCAAGAATCTGTTTGTATTTTTTATTAAGATTCGTTACTATGGACTCCACTTGTGAAGCTACATTCGTGGCTTCATGTAATTTATATCCATATAACTTCTTGGCTGTATATAGAGAGATTTTATACGTATCAATAAAGATTAGATAGACTTTACTCTCATCAATCTTTCCATTCTTATCTTTACACTCTCTCGTTAATTTTATTATATCGTTGGGGTTTTTAAGTATATGTAGCAATACGGATATATTCTTAGCATCAAAGTCATATGTAGGCATTTCCTCTTTTACGTTGCTAAGACCAAATGCAATGTTTTGATATACGGTCATATTAGGCCATAATGCATAGTTTTGAAACAGGAAACCAACCTTTCTCTTATTAGCAGGTACATTAATACCAAGTTCACTATCAAACACTACACGATCTCCAATTGTTATTCTTCCACTAGTTGGAGTCTCTAGACCCGCTATCATTCTGAGGGTTGTAGTCTTACCACAACCAGAAGGTCCTAATAGTGTGATAAAGGAATTGTCCTCTATAGCAAGATCCAAATGATCTACTGCATAAAACTTTCCCCATCTTTTCGTTACATTCGTTAACTTAATTTCTGGCATAATCGCAACAACTCCCTTCTACTAGTTTCCGCCAATTCCTTTATCGAGACTTGCACCGGTCAATTTATTTACTAAGGCATTACAGATTAAAATCGTGACAACCAAGATTAAATTAATTGCACTTGAGAATGCATATAATCCCATTTCATCAAAATAATCCAATGTAGTAGCGACGATAAAGCCTTGTACACATAATAGCATGAATAGAGATAATTCTCTTAAACATGTCATAAATGGTAACAAATAGCCGCTGATTATAGAGGATTTCTGGATTGGTATAATGATCCGAAACATTCTCTTATGCCATGGTAGATTCTGTATAATGGCTGCCTCCTCAATCTCACCACTTAGTTGTAACATTGAGTTTAAAGAACTTCGACTCGCAAACGGAATATACTTCACGGTACCAGCTATAATTAACAATGCATACGTATTAAACAGGTTAATCTTTTCATTAGAAAACAAGATAAAATACGCAACACCTACTGCTATGGAAGGCATTAGATACGGTAAGAAGGCAACGGAATTAACATAATTTGCCCATTTGCTTCTTCTGTTTTTGGCTACTGCATAACCAATTAATGTACCGATTGTACCAGCAATTAATGCACAGCAAACGGAAACGAATAAGGTTCCTTTAAATGCGTTCCAAATCGTAGAATTAAACAGAATTCCTTGCTGCCCATACAATCCATTCTCTGTAATATTCTCTTTCGTCAACCACCACTTTGTCGTCAAATTATGAATATTACCTGTATATAAGAAACTATAATCCCCTGGGTTTGGTAAGAAGGTTTCAAATGCAAATGAAATAATTGGGAATATACTCGTAAAGAATGTAAGTACAACAAATACCCCTGCAATCACGTTTCTTCCCACTTTACCAAGGTTAATCTTCGAAATCTGTCCTGACTTTCCTGTAACCGTCGTGTAAGACTTACGGCTCTTAAGACTTACTTGATTCATCATCAGAATTGCCACACCAAAGACCATCATAATAATTGCCAGAATACTCGCTTCTCCTGTATACTTTGAATTCAGAGAAATGTATTTTGTGGATAATGTAGTCAAACCTAGATAGTGTGGTACTGGATAACTTCCCATGGAACTACCAAATACCAAAAGAATTGTCGATAGTATGGCTGGTTTTACCATAGGTAATGTAACTTTAAACATCGTCTTGATCTTAGGTGTATCCAATATCGTAGCTGCTTCCTCAAGGTTCGCATCCATATTACGGAAGATTCCACCAATAAGAATATAAGCAAATGGCGCATAATGCAGTCCTAAAACAATCGCACTTGGGAATAACCCTTGGCACCACCACATCGGCATCTCAATTCCGAATAGGGAGGCTAACAAGCCGTTCGCAGTTCCTGTAACTGCATTACTGTTGAATAAATTCTGCCATACAACAGCCAATGTCCACTGTGGCATAATGTATGGAAATATGAATATCGCACTTAAATATTTCTTACATCGTAGATTTGTTCTCGTTACTAAAAAGGCAAATGTACCACCATACAATATGGAAATGAAACATGCAAATACTGCTAACAAAACTGTGTTCCACAATGGAATCCATAAATTCGTTCTTGCTAATTTTCCTGTGAATAAATCAACATAATTGGCAACTGTATATCCATCTACTTTATTCGAAAGATATGCATCAATCGTACCTGGGTGAATGGAGAATGTATCTTTAATAATAGCTACCACAGGGGCGAAGGTTGTAAAAGTAAGTACGATACCGAATAACAATAGAATCAAATTCTGTGGTTTTGAAAAAAATGTCTTTAATTTATTCTTAAGAATCACATGTCTATTGGGATTACGACTCCTTGTTTGATTCATACTAGTCACCTCATAATAAAATAAGGACGCTTAGATTCTACTATTTATACCGTTGTACTAAAATCTAAGCGCCTTCTAATAGTAATAATCGCTACACTATATAAAACTACTCTGCACTGTATTTTGTTAATAACTCGATCCAACTACCAACGGTAAATGCTACAGAAGAACAATATTCTGGATCTTCTAATACTAATTTTCCATTTGTTGTCCACCAGTCATAACCACGGTCATTACAACATTCAAATGTGTTTTGACCATCTACGTAACCACCCTCACTATGGTTATAGGTTGCCTCAATTGCAGTTGCAACTTCTGGGTTAGAAGAATAACCGCCCATATCTTTTCCCCAAGCACTGAAACCATCTTCTGTACAAGTTAAATATGCAATGAATGCACATGCAGTCCAAGGAAGCGGGCTGTTGTCTGTTACAAAAAGGTAATGGCAATACCCAAATCCACCTATGCCTTTGTAACCATCATTATACGCTGCTACTGTTACATTCTTCTTCGATACCGAATCGGATTCTTCAACAGAACGAAGTTTTGAATATACTAATAAACCACTTTGGTCTGTAGCGGAAGCGGATACTAATGTATTACAGATTGGACCATCATCGGTTTGCGCATTATAGTTCTCAACCCATAATTTTATCCATGCTAAGGCATACTTGCCATTTTCACCAAGACCAAGGTCTTTTGCCTCTGATTCCATCGCACTGATTGTAGGTGTCAAATATGCTTGTTCTGTACTGTCAAGTGCTTCAAAAGCTTCTTTTAGCCAACCTGCATATTCATCCTTTGTTAACATATATAGAAAATTCTTACCAACTATCTCAGAATCAATATCCATATAAAGAGCATGTGTGTTCTCCGCTACAAAGTCCCAGCAATTGTCATACGTTGCACTTCCGGTGTTATTGAACATGAAAACTTTGTTCAAGGTTTGAAGAGGAAGAAATCCATCGTATTCATCTGCTTTCACTCCATTCGCCTTTGCCCATTCTTGAGGAATGAATGTCTTTAATGTTTTGGTCTGTACCATCTTGCTTTCGATCTGATTACCATCTTGAATTAATGTCATTGCGAATGTACCTGTTGATTTAAGTGCATCGGATGTCAATTGATCAAAAATCTTATTGTTTTTTGGTTGTTGCCATTCATATTCCATCGAATAAGATGAATCAATCGTTTGTAGATACTCAATAAATAAAGGTAAAGCAGTCTTTCCACGGCTGGAATTTCCAACACCATAGAAGGTCTTTCCGTTGGATTCTTCGATTGCTTTCTTTGCCAATTCTTCTAGTGTCATAGACTCTGCTTCTTTAATAATCTTGTCAATCTCACTGTTACTAGATGATTTTCCATCGCCATCTTTTGAACCTTTGTCTGAGCTAGATTTACATCCACCCAAAGCAAGTACCAACATACTAAGAATTACTACTAGAGATACCATACGTTTCATCTTTTTCATACAATCATCCTCCTATTATTTCTTACCCATCAATGTAATTATCCTTAAGGATATCTACTCTTGTTGATAGTTTTATTATAAAAGAGAGAAGCAAAAAACAATAGATGACATAACTGTTATTTCTTTTAAAATACTGACATATTGCATATAATTATTTATTATGTACATATTTTATTGTATATTAATTATTATTTTCTTTATCTCCTAATTATTTTATCATATATATTGTATGTATTTGCATATAGTAGAAAGAGTCGGCTATGCATATTGCACAACCGACTCTTTTCTGTACTCTGCTTACTTTAATTATCCTACCTTATGCTACGATCCTGATACTCGGATGGGCTAACTCCCACCACTTTCTTAAAAGTGCTACTAAAATAAGCACAATCATGATATCCTACTAGTTCCGTAACTTCATACACCTTATATCTACAATCACTTAAAAGTTTCATAGCAATATGCATTCGATACTGTGTGATATAAGACATTATGGTAAACTCTGTTTCCTTCTTAAATATATGACTGAGATGCCCTTCACTTACACCAAGGGACTGTGCTACTGTAGCTATGCATAGATGTTCATCACTATAATGCTTGGCAATATAATCAATCGCCTCCATCACATACTTACTCTTATCCCCCTTTTTTAACAATAATCCTAGATCTTTATCCGTACTCGCCTCTTTTTGTTGTTTCTCTTCCAACTTTTTAATTACTTGCAATACCGCTGCTTCCAATTCCCCATCTTCAAAGGGCTTTAAAAGGTAATCTGCTACATATAATTTTATCGCACTCTGCGCGTAGGAAAAGTCACTATATGCCGTTAAGAATATCACACTAACCTCATTGCCCTCTTCACGTAACTGTTTCACCATCTGTATCCCATCCATCTTGGGCATACGGATATCTGTAATAATTAAGTCCGGTTGATATTTATGTGTTGCTTCAATGCCTTCCATTCCATTGGCTGCTTGCGCAACTACCATACAGCCAATAGAAAGCCAGTCAATCTCTAGTACAATTCCCTTTCTAAGTAATGCTTCATCATCAATTACAAGTACTTTAAGCATCAAATACCTCCTTTCGTAAGGGTAATGTAATCGTTACTTTTGTACCTCCGCTTTCTATATCACTGGCATTTAATCCATATTCATGCCCATAATATAATCGTATAATCGTATCCACATTATAAAATCCAAGATGTCCCTCCAGATTATCTCTGTTTCTACTATTGAGATGTTCCATCACTTCTTTTGCCATCCCGCAACCATCATCTAATACATTGATGAATAGCGTGTCATCCTCACATGCAATATCTACCCGTATATTACCACTATCACGATCCGCAAGTCCATGAATGATTGCATTTTCAACAATAGGTTGCACAATCAGCTTTGGGATCTTATAGTGCTCTAATTCTTCTGGTAAAAGAACTTCATAATCAAACCGATCTGCAAATCGAATTTGTTGAATATCTATATAACATTTCACAAATTCCATCTCCTCTTTCACGGTTACAAAAGCTTCGGAAGAGATACTATTGCGTAAAATCTTTGCCAGACTTGAAGATAATACTGCTATCTCCGGAATATGATTCGCCTTAGCGACCCATTTCATTGTATCTAACGTATTATATAGGAAATGGGGGTTTAATTGTGCCTGCATCATAGCAATACTTGCATTATTTAACTCTTTTTGTTGACGTATTTGCTTTATCATATAATACTGCAATTCTTTTATCATTCGATTAAAATGCATCGCCAGATGTCCAATTTCGTCCCTACGTTCCACTTCAATCTGTACGTTTAAGTCTCCACTCTCCACCTCTTTCATTGCTTTTGTTAACGTATGCATCGGTTTCGCTAAATTACGACTTAATGTAAGGGAAACAGCAACACACAATAGAAAACACAACGCTGCCATAAGTATACTAATTCCATACATCGATCTTGTAATACTAGACGTAAATGCTTCTCCTTGTTCTAACACAATGGACAATCCTGTGTTATCGATTTGTCTCATATAGATTCGACAGTCTTTTTTCACAGCCATAAAATTCTTCTTATCCAATATACATTTGCGAATAGTCGGGACAATGGAACGTTCCGATGCGCTCTCTGTACTATAGATACTGTGCCAATAAGAATCTACTAGCATAAGATTGGTATTAAAGGAGAACGTCCCTTGAAACAACTTTGCAAAATCATTGGTATCCATGTCAATCACAATAAAACCAATACAATTACCGTTGCTGTCTGTTATCGCACGTGAAGCCTGTAATAGTACTCCTTCTCTAGTACTCGTAGTCTTCTCCACTCTCTGTATCTGTAACTTGGTGGGCTCCTTCCTTGCTGCTCTTAATATTCCCCAGTAAGTAGGTAATTCACTACCAATGGCAATTGCATTATTGGTCGTATACTTACAAATACCTCCGATGGAATATAGACTAAAGTCTGCATATTCCCGAATCTCTGTTGTATTATTATAGAGCTCTAAATACATACTCTTTTTCTTTTGTATATCCTTTACATACAGTGTTTTAACAATATTCTCATTCACGCTTAACTCTGCACTAATGGTATCAATCTTGTTAAAAATCGTCGTTAGATTTTCTTCCATATTTTTCAATTTTATAGTTGCTTCCTCTTTGTAATCCTTACGTAGCTTAATTTGAAAAGAACGAACCATAAATGCACTACATATTAATAATGGTAATAACGAAACCACGAAAAAACAGATCAATAACTCGCTTTTAAATGAGGTTCGAATACCCTTAAACAAAGAAACCACCCTCTTTTCTTTATCGGTTTGCTATAAGCGCAGACCACTGTTTCAAAACTTCATTCTGAATAATGCTTGCTTTCGATATATCAAAGTCAATTACATTCAAATTCTTAAATGGCTCCTTGGAATCTTTGATGTCACCCCTTACGGACCTTCTGTTAAATTTGTCCACTATGTACTGTTGCACGTCTTTACTGATAATAAATTCTATAAATTGTTTTGCGTTATCTTCATTCCTCGCATTCTTAATAATTGCACAACCATCTGGAACAGCGCTTGTTCCTTCCCTAGGATATACCATAGTAATATCCGCTCCAGCCGCAATTTGCTTCATTGCCGTTTCTTCTAGTGTAATTCCAACTAACCTTGTTCCATTCACCACTGTCTCGATTACATCACCCGAGCCACTTAATACATTCCCATCTAAGGCATCCACAAACGTTCTTAGCGTCTTTTCCTGATCTTGATTTAAGATTTGAAGCAAAGTTGCTAACGCTGTATAACTAGAACCGGATGTATTCGGATCAGCAAATGCAATCTTCCCTTTCCACCTATCTCCAAGCAGATCCTTCCATCCTGTTGGTTCCGCTGACTCATAAATCAATTTATTATTATAAACAAATACAATGGGTAACGAAGAAAATGGTGTCCAACAACCATCGGCAGATAGATAGTCTTTCGCAATATCTTTCCCTTCTGAACAGGTATATGGCAGAAAATAATCTTTGTATGCTTCCAGATTCTCAACACCACCACCAAACATAATATCACATACCGGAGAATCTCCTTCCAGAGCAATTTGCTCCAACAACTCATTCGTCCCCCCTGCTATGACAGTAACCCATATTCCTGTACGTTCTTCAAACTCTTTAATAATTGGTTCATAAACTTCTTCCTTGTGAGATGTATAGACAACTAACTCGTTGTTATCCCCTGGTCCCTCTATACCAGTGTCATAGCCAACTTGTCTATTCCCACATCCACTTAACAGAACAGCAAAGGATATTAGTAGCCCCACTACAATCTGAAACTTGGAAAACACATATTTATTCATAATAGCATCCTCACTCCCAAGTCTTATTTTTATTTTGCAAACATCGCAATTTCAAAATTATATCTAGAGTAGATGCTTGCTAAAAACTGCAAGTGCGAAGTTTGCATTGTTTAATATGTTTAATATTATATAATAAACAAGGTGTAATTTCACCTTATTTACCAAAATTATATCCTATTTCTAACATTTAATTCGCAATAATTTATTACCAAAACGAAAATAATTCGCTTTACTTTTTATTTCAGTACTAAAAAAACAAGCCATTAAATGGCTTGTTTTTGGTTTTAACTTCTTCTGCAATTCACTGGAATCTTATCGCAAAACTCCTTTTTGTTCTTCGATTATGTAGTATCCTTCATTCAAAAGCATAGCGAATTCCTATCTCCGTATCAAGATTCATTTAACAAGTCACTTAATTGCACTGTGATATTTCCAACACCCTCCATTTGTTTGTTGATATCATTAATCGTCTGTGTATTATCCAGTATCGTTAATGCTATTTGATGGAACTGTGCATTTTGTGTTTGGATCTGTTCAAGAAGCTCATTGTTGTTTTCAGTATTTCTATGTAAAAGAGCTTCTTGTCTACTAATCAATTCTTGAATTGAGTTGATATTATTCGTAGATGTTTTTACAACTTCAAGCATATTCCAGATTGATTGCACCGTAGTAGTTAGTACCTCACTTTGCTGCATAATCTGCTCTTTACTTTTTCCTACCTGATTTTGTGTTTCCTGTGTATCTTTATTTAGTTCTTGTAGTACATCCTGAATTTCCTTTAATAGGTTCTGCGTACTCTTTGACAATTGTCCTATTTCATTTGCAACAACTGCAAATCCTTTCCCCGCATCTCCCGCTCTTGCCGCTTCGATCGCCGCGTTTAACGCAAGCAAATTCGTCGAATCAGCAATTGCTTCAATACTTGATATCGTTTCTTGAATCTTATTGGTTCCTTGCACCTGCTTCTCAATAACAACGACCGTATTCTGATTTCCTTTCATTACTTCTTGATTCGAATCCATCAAATTCTTAATCGCACTCTCGCTAGACATAGCCATAGTTGTTAACTTTGAAAATGCTTCCATACTATCTTGTACAAATGACGTAAGATTATGACCTTCATCTACAAGCTGTTTCAGATTACTATGACTTTGATCTGCTCTTTTTACCATCTCTTCATTTAAAGAATCTAGTTCTTCCGTAATTGCACTCAATTCCTCTGAAGCAGCACTTTCTGATTGAATCAAACTCGAGATCTCCCCCGTACTTTCTACTAAGGTGAGTGAAACTTCACTGGACTTGTCTAATATAATTTTCATTCGATTTTCATTCTTTGCAATCTCTTCTTTTTTCGCATTAACTAAAAATGCTTCCACAAAGTAATTCATTAATAACATAGCCCCAAAAGCACAGACATAAACTGCTACTGCCATTACTAATTCGCTAATAAAATTATCTCCACGACTAGGTAAGAATAAGTTCGGTTGCAAGGCTATCTGGATAACCATACAGACGGTAAGAACAATCGATGTTTTTAATTGATATTTAAAATCCATCAGCATACCCGAACACATAAAAAAGAATATTATGATTGCCCAATTTGTTTTCCCAGGAAAGAACCCAAAGCAAGTTGTCGTCTGTAATGCCAACAAAATTATAAAATAGATTTTTGTGTATCTTAATTTCTTATGGTAATCTTTCACTTTTCGTAATATATATAGACCAAAAACAAGATAAAATGTACAGCAACCAAAATACACAACAAATTGCCAGATTTTTGGGCGTGTATACCAGCCTATCATCTTTAATCCAGTATATGTAAGTCCAATAAGATAAGTAATTATCATATACACAACAATTAGAATCTTCGAAATCTTCTCCATGTATTCTTCAATTAGTGTTTTTTTCTCCATATCTTCCTTCTCCTTTGTACTTAATTATTTCATCTCTAGTTAAAATTTCTAAGTCTTCAAGTCGAACTTCTCTTAATTGATGTAAAAGCTCCTCCTTTCTATTTTGGTTACTGTTCTAGCATGTCTCATACTGAGCAACTCAGCTAAAATACTGATACCTAATTATTACAATCGATCGAGTCTTTCAACTACGAATTCATGTATATACTGTATCAATTGCACCTTTTTTCTATACTATCATATTAACCGATTATATACAAGGAAGTTGGTAAAAACGAGTTTCCTATTATAGGACTTAAACGAGGAGAGCACCAATGCTCTCCCCATTTTCCATTCTGTTATTTTCTTATATCAACACCTGGTACAAACATTTCAAAACTGATGTTATCGTCTGAAAAGCCAATCTGAAGTAAGTTTTGATACATCGCTTTCATAAATGGAACCGGTCCACAGAAATAAACCTCTGCATCTTTCTGGATGTTACGTTCCAACCACTCTTTTGTTAATCGTCCTTTTTCATCATAGTCTTTCCCCATTACATCGGTTTCTAGTGGTCTGGTATAAACAATTGTTGTATTGACATGAGCACCCGAAAGTTTATTAATTTCATCTCTAAATGCCATAAACTCTGTATTAGGAAGACTATAGATCAGATGAGAAGAACGCTTTTCTTTCTCTGCCGCCATGGCCATTGTTAACATCGGTGTAATACCAATACCGCCTCCGATTAATACAACCGGCTTGTTCCCTTCTTTGAGAACAAATTTACCTGCAGGTGCAGTAATGTGAATAGTATTTCCTTCTTTTACATGATCAAATACAAATTTGCTGACTTGGCCCTCTTCTTCACGCTTTACACTGATTCTATAATACTCTCCATTGGATATAGACGACAACGTATATTGTCTAGATTTTGATAAAGTTCCATCGTCCATTGGGACTTTTACTGCAATAAATTGCCCTGGCAAATAATCTGGAAGTTCCCCTTCCTCATCCATCACTTTTATATATAAAGAGACAATATATTTATTCTCTTCAACTCTTTTTACAACTTTTGCTTCCCGAAATCCTTTCCATCTTTCCATTTCAATACTCCTATCCTTATAAATTAATTACTGTTGATTTCAATCTTGTCATTGCTTCAATGGAATACTGAATTCCTTGAACGCCCAAACCAGAATTCTTTACTCCTAAGAATGGTAAGTTATCTGGTCCTCTCTCTGTCTTATTGTTAATCTGAACGGTTCCTACCTCTAATTTCTCTGCTACTTCCAATGCTTTATTCATATCTGTGGTAAATACTGCACTCTGTAGTCCATATTCCGACTGATTGGCAAGGTCAATTGCTTCTTCCATAGATTTCACACGAAGAATTGGTAATACTGGACCAAAGGGTTCTTCCCATGCCACTCTCATATCCGTTGTTACATGATCAAGCAAAGTAGGGTGAATTAGATTTCCTTCTCTTTGTCCCCCAAACAATACCTTAGCACCTTTTTCTTTTGCATCTACAATTAATTCTTCTACAAAATCAGCTGCATTTTGGCTAATAAGTGGAACAACATCGATTCCGTCTTTCGTATCGATTGGATTTCCAACTTTTAATTCACCCAAACGTACCAGAATCTTCTTAATTAAATCTTCTGCTTTACTTTCCAATACAAGTATTCGTTTGATTGCCGTACAACGTTGTCCTGAGTAAGAAAATGCACCTGCTACAATATGTTTTGCAGCCAATTCTAAATCTGCATCTTCTAGTACGATTGCAGCGTCCTTTCCGCCTAACTCCATGAGTAAAGGAATCATCCTTGATTGTGATGCTATATGCTGTCCAACCTCCGTACTACCTGTGAAATTAATAAAGTCAATTCCTGCATGCGTTACGATATAATCACCTATTTCGCTACCTTTTCCTGTAACTACACTAAGCACCCCATCTGGAATCCCTGCTTCCTTAAAAACATTTGCAAGAAATATTCCGGAAAGACTACCTTGTGTTGCCGGCTTAAATACTACTACATTCCCTGCAACTAATGCTGGTGCAATTTTTGATGCCGCTAAATTAACTGGATAATTAAATGGTGAAACGGCAAGTACTACTCCTAGTGATTCTCTTTTGGTTATAGCAAACTTTCCTTTAGCCCCCCCTGGGAAATTGTCTGCAGGAATCATTCCTCCATTTAGGCTTTTTGCTATATCTGCTGTAGATTGAATCATTTCCGCTGTTCTTACTACTTCTGAATACGCACTCTTTTTATCTTTGCCTACCTCAAGAACCATTAGATCCGATAATTCATCAGCTCGTTCTAATAGAAGCTCAGCAGCACGATATAAATATTTCATTCTCTCAGAACTGCTTTTGTTGTTCCATTCAGGCCAACTTTTTCTTGCTTTACCTATAATGCTATCTACTTCTTCTTTGGACATTGCATCTACTTGTCCAATCAATTTATTTGAAATTGGGGAATTTATATTAATTTTGTTATGATCCATAGCTTTTCCCTTTCTGTTTTTTACTTGCTTTGATGAGCTCATTATATCTGACTTTTATCTTTCCTTCTGTGACTTAAATCAAATTTAAAAAAATCATTTTGTGTGTATCCCCTGGAAGGTTTCTTCGATGTGATTTAAAAACTTTCCTATCTAAAAAAACACCCCAAAAGCTGATCTACTAATCCAGCTTTCAGTGTGTTTCTCATACTGTTCTTTTCATTCTATTACTATAAATAATTCTGTAATGCCTCATAATCAAGAATCTCAATTTGTTTATGCCCAACCATATTTATTATTTTATAATCGCAAAATTTTTTTAATTTTCTACTTAACGTTTCTCTTGTAACTCCTGCATAAAATGCCATCTCTTCCTTGGACAACGGAAGTTCAATCACAACTTTGTTTCCCTCCTTCTTTCCGTAGTTACTGGCTAGATCGTCTAGAATGTATGCCAGTTTCACCTCACCATCCTTATCCGCTAGGGCAATCGCAAGTCGCTCCATTTGTTGAAGACGCTCACCTAATAACTCCAATACTTTGAAACTCATTTCAGGATTGTGAATCAACAAATTATGAAACTTTTCTTTCTTTAATGTACAGATTTTGCAATCGGTAATTGCTTGTACGTACCCATCGAATTTATCATCTTTCAACAAATGTAACTCTCCAATGCAATCACCACTCTTCATAATATCCAAAATTTGTTCTCTTCCCTCTTTGGTATACTGAAATCTCTTTAACCGACCTTCATTTATGATAATTAAAGCTTTTACCTCTTCTCCATCCCGAAGTAAAAGTTCGCCTTTCTTGATGGTCTGATGTTCGATTAGCAAAAAAATTTCTTGTAATTCTTTATTCGAAAGAGAAGAAAAGATGAATACCTTGTCCGTACAATTGTTTCTGCTGCATTCTCGACATGACATAACAGTATTACTCCACTTCTATATTTTATATATTTGCAAGTTGTTCACCAAATTGCTTGCATTTCATAACATTCTCATTCTATTATTCTCAATCATTTTATATTTAATTCTCGTTCCTTATTATTCGCTCAAACTTCGCACTACAATAAATAGGAGATCCAATCAGCATAGCAGCATTTCTTACTTCCTGTCGTTTATTCTTTACAACCACATACCAAATTAGACTTTGGTACACTTTTCCGTTAATTATTCTTAGCCTAATAGTTCCAAACATAAAAATAAAGGTACATCCAAATAAAACAAATTGGATTGCACCCTTATTTCACTTATTTTAAGTTGTATTTGTAATTTCTGTAATACTATCTCCTATTTGATCGAGTTCCCCGTATCTATATGAAAGGAGAAGTACATGTGGAGCCTATATCAATTCTTTTTCCATATACTCTTCCAAAATCTCTTGCGCACGCTTTGTTACTCGTGTAACGACACCCTCTTCATATGCAAGGCTCAAACCTGCTGTATGTAATAGTTCTGGGTATCCCAAACTGCCACCGGCACTACAAAGCTTGCTATAGTCTTCCCAAGCTTCTTTCGGATTTTCAATCATCTTCTGCTTAAATTCTAAGGCACACATATTGGATAAAGAATAGCTAATTAAGTATCGTGGGAACATATAAATTCCCATATTGCCATATAACATTGCACCTTGCTCGATGTAATCTTCAAGTTCACCAAAGTCGTAATCTGGCATATATCTCTTATACACATTTGCGTATTCCAATGCCCGTTCCTTAGATGTTGCTTCTGGAGTATTGTATAAATATGTTTCATACTCATGTATCATACAATAGCTACAGATTTCCTCCATTACATTACTTAAATGCATAAATCGAAACTTATCTGCATCCTCACCAAAGAAATATTCTGCAAATGGATATGCAAATTGCTCCATTGTCTTTGATGGAACCTCAGCCATATCATTAACAGCAACATTATATTGTATTAACGACTGTTTCTGCATTGACGCATACATTTGGAATGCGTGTCCAATCTCATGTGTTAGTACCGTTACATCCGAAATCGTCCCATTGAAATTACCAAATACAAATGGCATTTTAATTTTTGCAATATCTGCACAGAATCCCATTCCTGCCACCTTGTTCTGTGATGGCTCTGCATCGATCATTTCATGTGCAAGCATCAAATCAAAAAATTCTCCTGCTTCTTTTGATAACTCATGATACATTTTTCTTGCTGCCTCAAATAATTCTTTGTTTGACCCCTTTGGTTCTGGGTTTCCATCAGCAAATAGAATACTATTATCGTAGATTTTTAACTCCGTTAATCCTAATCTTCTCTTCTTTGCTTCATTTAATTTCGTGCAAAATGGAACCAATACTTCTTTTACCTGATCGCAAAATCCCGTCAGTTCTTTTTCTCCATAACCGACTCTTCCTTTTTCAAGATTCATATAATCTAAATAACTATCAAACCCATTTGCCTTTGCAATCTCAATTCGAAGATCCACTAATTGATTTAAGATGTCTTCAAATTCGTCTTTGTGATTTATGTAAACTTTGTACCGTTCTTCTACCGCTTTCTTTCTCTGCTCACGGTTTAGACTCTCATAATATTTTAGTAGCTCTGCTTCTCCTACTACCTTTCCGTCTATTTCAAACTTCAAGCTAGCTTTTAGCTGTTGATACTTCATTTCCAGTGCCTGGCTTTTTACAATTAGATCCTTTCCCTCTTCAAATAATTGAATCTTATTTTTAAGCAAGGTGATGTACTGCACTCCGAATTCTTCTTCAATCTGCCCTACAAATGGAGAGTCAATTAATGCTTTACTTAGCTTATTCCAATCCAAATATGTAGCCTCTTCAGAATTCTTTAGACTTTCTTCTTCATAAAACGTATTGGTGCAATCTTGATACATGCGGATACATGCAACATTTTCTGCATAAGACTGTTCGATCTGAATCTCATTACTCTTTAAAATCACATCACGTATGGTCTTATATTCTTTCGCTTCTTTTATTTGTTCTGTAAGTTCATTTATCCTATTTTGAATCGCAGTATAATCTGGTCTTACATAAACTAGGTCAGAAAACTTGTAATCCTTTTCATTCATTTTTATAGATCTCCTTTACTATGTACTCAGTCTAGTATAAATACTATCTTACCTATTGGGAAATAGCAATAAAAAGTGTAATCACGATTTTTTAAAACTATAATATTTCTTCCCTGATACTAATTCTTTCCCTTTTGCCTGCGCTAACTCGCTAACTGTAACCACCTTAAAACCTTTCTCTTGAAGTCCCCTTATTATAGTATCTACTGCATTGGCTGTTGATTTATATAGATCATGCATTAAAACAATATCTCCGTCTTTTGCATTTGCTAATACATAATTAATTACATAGTCTGTATTTCGATATTTCCAATCTAATGTATCAACATTCCAAAACACCATTGCTTTGTCTATGTTTTTTTGCGTCTTTTCTGTAAGACTTCCATAAGGCGGACGCATGATATATGTTGGACTACCGATTATAGATTTTACCTTCTTGTCTGTTTTCTTGATTTCAGATTGGATTTTCTCTAATGAACTTGATGACATATTGATATGGCTATAGGTATGATTTCCAATCTCACATCCAAGCTCTTCTGCTCTTTTGATATGTCCCTTTGTCTTATCTGTAATTCGGGACCCTACAACAAAAAATGTTGCTTTTGCCTGATTCTTTTCTAATGCATCTAGGACAATCGGCGTATAGATACTTGGACCATCATCAAAAGTTAATGCAATTAATTTCGTATTCTTCACTTTCACCGTACATGTATACTTTGTTTTTGTATTAGTCGTTTTATTGAACAATGTAGCAGTTATCTTGGTACTGCCTGCGCTGACCGCCGTAACGACTCCATCCGCTGAAACCTTTGCAATACTGCTTTTGGCGGAGTGATACGATACTTCTTGTTCTGTTTTTCCCACTGTCAACTGAAACGTATCGGTAATCTCTACTGTTTTTTTCTTTACATTTAAACTCGGTATCTCAACTCTGACCGTACAGGTTCCTACGATTTCCTCATCAACATATAATTCCACCGTTGTCTTTCCTTTAGCAATTGCCTTAACAACCCCGGTATCCGCATCTACTTCGGCAATCTCAGGATTTTTACTCTCCCAATAATATTCCATCTCATCCTCATAATCTAGATCCGCCGTTAATTCATATGACTCATCTTTTATCAGGATAAGATTCTTTTCAACAATCGCATTCTTTACCGCAGATACTTTATTATATTGACCAATAAGGCAGAACAACACAAATAGAAGTACTATGCTTTTGTACATCGCTTTTTTCTTCACTATATTCTTCACGATATTCCTCATTTCTTTATCTTAATGTATATTATGATGTAAATGCTAAAAGTAGATTTTGAAATGACCTTTTTTTCCTAGCATCATACTTCTATTATATTCGTTTGTTCTGCGTTCTTCAATATAGATGTTTTGTTTATCCCCATATCGAAAGTCAATAATACTCCCGGCGTATTATACACAAATTCTTACACTATGAGCGGTACAACGCATTCCACAATGCTGATAGAATCCAAGCGCATTGTTATTACCATCTACAACATATAAAAACAGATCATATTCATTGTTTTTGAATACACTCTCTAACCCCGTATAGAGAAGATAGTATCCCAAATCTTTGCCTCGCTCCATCTCATCCACTACAATTGTATCAATTTCCCTTCCATCCGTATAACAGATTCCAATTAGACGCTCTTGTTTCCATAACGCGTGAAAACGCTTCTGCAGACTTAATTCATGAAAATATGTTTCCAAATATTTTGCGTCATCTAAGTATGGATGTGTACCAGGTTCTGTTACATGCCACATATTTATATCCAATAAATTGATATAATCCATATGATGCTCTGCTTCATATTCACGCATTACATAATCCGACAAAATCGATGGTCTTTCCCATTTTTTAAATTCTTTTTTTGATATACTCATTTCACGAGAAGCAAAATCCGGTTTCACCTGATACATATCATACAATAAACTGATTAGATTTACATTTTCTCTCCTACTCCATATTCTTGTATTTCCTGACGCCGCAGAAATCAGTTCACATAATAACACCCTTGTTACATCATATGCCTCTGTTGGTAAATCCTCTTTAAAGCAAACACTAATATGTAGATAATCACTATAATTCTGTGCACTGATAACTCCAATCACTGTTTCCTTTTCATTTACAAGCATTTTATTGCATAGGAAACCATGAAACTCCTCATCCTGTTCTCCATATTCGTACATTCTGCGTTCTCCTGCATCAATCATTCCAATCAATTGAGCAACTTGTAATGTATATTCCTCCGATATATCTATCCAATTCATAATTGCTCTCCTCTCCTGTTTTGCTTTTAATATTGGGGTTCTCTGTTTTATTTCTTTGAATTTCATTACTTGCCTCTTCAGTATATTTCCATCTTACTGCAAAATCCATTCTCTAGCAACCACTTGATTCCTTACGTCAAGCTTCATAAGATCTATGTAAAAGCTCCCATCAATCAAATTTTGGTCAAGATTGATGGGAGCTTTTGTTTTCGTTATAAATTTTACTAGTTCATTGCTTCTAATCCAACAAGGATGATTCCTAAAATTCTAAGAGAAAACTTGTTTGATTGATTCAATAAATGTCTGCATTGCTGGCGTAAACATTTTTCGTTTATGATAAAACACCTGACCATACATGGTTACTTGGAAGTCTTCCACGTCCAAACTTATTATTAAGTTATTTCTTATCTCATGTTGTATGGTGAATTCTGGAAGTATCGATAATGCGATTCCTGAAACAACAAAACGTTTGATAATCTCTGTGTTACCAATCTCAAGAAATAATTGATACGACACTTCTTTTTGTCTCATTATTGTTGAAAAGCAGTTGCGGTAACTACAATTGCTTTCTGTCAGAATAAACGTTTCATTCTGTAAATCACAAAGTTTCAGCTGTCTGCCACGATATGGAGATTCCGGCGATGCAATAATATGAATGGGATTGGGATAGGTGAATGCATTGTTCCAATCCGGATATTGCTGCAACGGATTATAGATCCACATTAAATCAATCTCGTTATGATTTAACATACGTTCCAATTGTTCTACGGTACCAATTTTTATGATCGTATTGACAAGAGGATATTGTTGATGATAGCTGGTGATAAGTTCGGGAAGATATGTAATACAAAGCGATTCCAACAAACCAATTCTTAACTCACCACAAGGCTGTGGTTCTTTAGATAATGCAGCAATACCTGTTTCAAGGCTATTGACTGCTTCCAACGCATATTGTCTGAAAATTTTCCCTTCCTGCGTTAACTGAACCGACTTTCCGATACGGTCAAAAAGCTGTATTCCCAGTTCCGTTTCTAATTGTTTCATCTGCATTGTAATATTCGACTGGCTGTAGCCTAATAGTTCTGCAGTCTTTGAAAAGCTTAAAACTTCCGCAAGCTTTAGAAATGAATTGATATTACGCAATTCCATGTAGTTACCCTCCTATCAAAATTATTGAACCAACCTATCAATTCTATGAATTTTTCTTATACTTAATTCTATGATACACTTCTAACAAGATACAGTAAACATAAATTTAGGAGGGGTTCGATATGAGAATATATAGCGTTGCGTTTCTAGGCTTTGGTGTGGTAGGAAGCAAAGTTTATGAAATACTTCAGGAAAATCATGAAACTTGGATGGACAAGTATGGCATTGATGTGCAAGTAAGAAAAGTCTTGGTCCATAACAAAAAGAAACCGCGTTCTGTCTTAATTGATTCCAAATACTTAACGGAGAATATTGATGATTTGGTTTACGATCCACAGATTCAGATATGTTTTGAATGTATGGGTGGAAATGGTGTTTTGTTAACAAAAAGTTACATACTTCAGTTATTAAAAAATGGAAAAGATATCATTATGGCAAGCAAAAAATGTCTTTCTCTTTATCGAAACGAAATTCTATCTGTTGCAAATACCTATCGACGAACTATACATTTCGAAGCAACTGTCGGTGGCGGTATTCCAATTATCCAGTCCATACAGAACAGTTCTTACGGCGAACAGATTCATAAAGTATACGGTATTTTAAATGCTACCTCGAACTATATTTTGTCCAAAATGACTTCAGACAATATGAGTTATCAAATGGCTCTTGAACTAGCAAAAAAGGCAGGCTATACAGAAAATAATTCTACTGAAGATGTAGATGGGCTTGATGCAGCATATAAACTTACTCTGCTTGTACAGGAAACGATGGGGCGTTCCATTTCTATCAACCAAGTCCGTCGCGTAAGCATACGTTCAATTACGCCAGATATGATTATGGAAGCGAAAAAATGTCATGAGGTATTCAAACAGATAGCATCAGCAAGCCTAGAAAGTAATGGTGAACTAAAAATAAGTGTTGAACCAAAACGAATCTCTGAAGATAGTATCTTGAATTGTGTAAACGATACGTACAATATCATCTGCACAGAAGGTACCCGATCAGGTCTTCGTGCATTCTATGGGCAAGGGGCTGGCGATAATCCAACTGCGACTGTGATGATTGATGACTTACTATCCATCATACAAAAATGATGGATAGTCTTTCTCTATTCAGAAAGACTTTCCATCACTGCATTCACTTTTTGCACATAGGCGTACTTTTAACTTAACCATCTATCTCGTCCACCTGCTAACAGAAGTATTGCATAAATCGCACAGCCGCACAGGATGATTGTATAAAATGTATTGGATAATTCATAGGATGATAGATTTCCAAACTGCAATAATGAGCTTAAGCTATATGCTACTGGAATCATGCATATCTTCCATACAACCTGAAATACCTTACGATGTTTACGTACTAGGAGACACACTATGGCAAGAACGATTGTTAGTAGCACAGCAAGCATTAAATACGCTTTTAAAATATTTCTTTTCAGTACCACTCCACCTCCAGTGCTTTTTTGTCCCTCCCTTGGATAGACCATTTTCATCTCGCCATCCTCTGCATAATCGTCAAATATAAGCACATCGGTATCTGCAGATACGGTTAACTCTGCGGATGGCTTTTTTAAATATTGATCCCACAAAGACGTCCATACGATTATTTCTTTTACATTCGCATCTGGATAGGAATCCCAATATCCTTTCTCTATACGAAAACCCGTTACTCCTTCTGAAAAATGGATTGTTAATTTTCCATCCTCCCTTGTATCGATCTCCATTCCACTTTCTTCGTAAGAGATATAAATAGGGCTAACGACATAAGAAAATACGGTCAACATGACAACGAATACAAGCAGCGAAAAAAATGCAATTGCTCTGCTTCTTTTATTTTTTATCGTTTTCTTAACGGACTGTAATGAACGTTCTGCCTTCTCTTTATCTACAATATGCATCTGTCCTTTTTTCATTCTTTCTAACTCTTCTTTACACATTTCACAACTTTTCATATGCTCTTCAATCATTTGAATACTATCCTGACTTGCTAACTCCTCGACATAAAGAGGCATAATATCTTTTATTACATTACATGATACTTTCATTAATATTCCCCCATTTCCTTTTCAATCTGCATCCTTGCACGATGATAGGTTACACATGCCCAGTTCTCTGTTTTCTGAAATATTGCTCCTATCTGATGAAAGCTTAGTTCTCCAAAGACTCGCAACATGAATACTTCTTTATATGGTTCTTTTATTTTATGTAGTATTCCATGAATCCTCATTACCGCATCTTGATCCACCATAAGTTCTTCGATCGTCCTTGCTCTACACTCCATTTGTTCTGGTATTGTATCACTAAGCTCCATTTTCTTATTCTTTTGTAGATACGTATAATAGGAATTCTTTGCAATCTGACATAACCATGTCGTAATTTCACATCGTCCATCAAATTGTTCAATGGCATTCATTGCTTTGAAGAATGTCTCACTTGTCATTTCTTCTGCAAGATGCTCATTTTTACTTAGTCCCAATAGATATTTGTGTACGATGCTAAAATATCTGTTATAGATTTCTTCAAATTCTGCATTTGTCACTTTTTCACTCCTTTCCTTTATTAGACTAGTCAAATCAAATAATCTTACAAACAAATTTAATTTTCTGATACGGTTCCCCGTATCGTATCTAAAGGAGAGTTTTACATAAATTAAAGTCTACGTTTAGAATTGACTATGGCTCTTACTTTTTCATCGAATTACTTTGTACTTATTTTCATTTTACTTCTTTATGTTATCATGTTCTACATCTAATTTATGCTACTCCATTTTTGATCTAAAATTATATAGTTAAAGAGCAAATATTTCTTACATTTTAAGAAATATTCGCTCTTTAAAATTCAATTTATTTATTCATATTCTATAATTTGTAAAACTCTACTTATTTATCATACTAAAATACCTATTCTACTTATTCCACAAGACAGGAATCATTCTCGAATTCTTCATATACCGTTTCTTGTGAGTCTCCATTCTTTTGTATCTGTAGATTCATATTCTTCCATTTAATCACCATAAAAATAGCAGATAAGATAAATGCTAATAAATCAGCGATTGGTCCTGCATATAATGCACCTTTAATTCCTACAAATCTAGGTAAGATAAATAAAAATGGCAAGTAGAAGATAATCTGTCTTGAAAGAGATAGGATTGCCGCATGACCAGATTGCCCTATCGCTTGGAAGAATATTGTACATACAATCTGAACTCCATTAAATGCTATGAATACCAAAAAGATTCGAAAGTACATTACTGCAAATTCATTATACAATGCATCTCCAGCACCAAATATATTGATAATCTGCTGCGGAAATACTTCAAAGAAGAATACTCCGACCATAGAAATAATCACTGAACTTATTAATGCCAATTTATAGGTTTCTTTTACACGTTTTAATTTTCCAGCTCCATAGTTAAATCCATAGATTGGCTGAGCACCAACAGCAATACCAAGTAAAACGGATAATACGATTTGATTTACTTTTGTCACAATACCGAATACGGATAATGGAATCTCTTTTCCATAAATGGATGTTGCACCGTACTTTGTTAATACATTATTCGTACAGATAGCTACCACTGCAATGGATAGTTGTGTAAAAAGACTTGAAATACCAAATAACATGGTAGTCTTACAGATTTGCCATTTCATTTTTAGATTTTTGTATGAAAAGGTAATGTTATTGAATCTTCTTAGATATAAAAATGCCAATACTGCCGAAACGATCTGTCCAATAATTGTAGCAATCGCTGCACCCTGTACCCCCATTTTAAATACAAAAATAAAGATTGGATCTAGTACCGTATTTAAAAGAGCACCGCTTAACATTGAAATCGCTGCATACTTCGGATTACCGTCTGCACGAATTACTGAGTTGAATCCTGTTCCAAAGATTGCAAAAGGTAAGCCTATTGCAATAATTCTCGTATAGTCAACTGCATATGGCATAACTGCTTTTGTAGCACCAAACATAACCAATATCTCTTCTAAAAAGACACTACTTACAATTGCTAATACGATACCTGCAATGAATAACATACTTACTACATTTCCAACAATACTTCCTGTTGCTTCTTTATCATCTTCACCGACTTTTAAACTAAAGAATGCACCACCACCATCACCAATCATCAGCGCTAATGCTAGAGCAATGACAACAAGTGGAAAGGCTACACTCGTAGCTGCATTCCCTAAATATCCTACCCCTTGACCAATAAAAACCTGATC
The DNA here is from genome assembly GCF_012070565.1 of Anaerosporobacter faecicola. GTDB lineage: Bacteria > Bacillota > Clostridia > Lachnospirales > Lachnospiraceae > Anaerosporobacter > Anaerosporobacter faecicola. The sequence continues at coordinate 158,882 of NZ_JAAQRO010000030.1, read as the reverse complement.
CACAATATTATATAAGGCACTTACAAGCATTGATATAATACATGGAATCGAAAATTTTAAAAGTAACTTTTTAATCGGTTCTGTCGCCATTGGATTTAAAGTTTCTTGATTATTTAAATTCATCTTTGTTTCTCCTATTTATTTTTGAATATTTTCTTGCATTGCTTTCAACCTTAGTCATCAATGTAAGTAATGTTGTAATTTCCTCATCTGTCAGGCCCATGACTAAATACTCCTTCCATTGATCCAATATTTCAACAATTTTAGGATATACGTCTTTCGCCTTTTCGGTTGGATATAATTTATATCCTCGTTTGTCAAGCTCATCTACCTCGCGCACAACATAGCCATCTTGCTTTAACTGCGCGATTACTTTGGCAACGGTACTCTTATTGATACCGATTTTTTCACCTAACTCTTCTTGAGACAATCCAGCATTTTCGCAAATGGATACAATAAACATATATTGCCCTGTAGATATATCTAAGTCAGCTAATTCATTTCCATAATAGACTTGGCTTTTCCTAGCTGTTATTCCTAAAAGCTTGTTTAATTTTTCCATAGCTTCTCCCTTTACATTTAGTTATAATATTAGTTTCATATGACACCAATTAGTGAGCAATGAAACTATTTTAACTTTTAGCTTTATAAAAGTCAACCCTTTTTTCTTATTCCTATTATCAGGAAACGATGGATCCATACTCAATTTTTACAATTATCGACTTATATGATTGTTCAACAGTAGAAACATTAAATGGAAGTCATATCACGGCAGGGTTAGCAATATATCATATTCTAATTCCTATATCCGGTACTGAATTATTCCTTGCTAACAACAATCTAACATGCTATAATAACGTTGAATTTATAGAAAAAAATTACATATTGAAAGGTTGTGTTTTAATGAAAAAGGCTGTATCTGTCAATCTTGACTAAATTAGGAGGGTGACGATGCAGACCCCTCCTAAAAGTAAGGAGGTAACTATGTTATATAATGAAGTAGAGAAAAGCATGTTATTGGCTGCCATATCTGGACGATATGATTTAGCTGGTTATGAATTCACTCCAATTCAGGAGCATGAAGGTGGACGAAACAAAATCTATATTCTTCATAACAAAGAACTTAAAGATGTAGTTCTTAGAATCTCAAACTTAGGAGATCGTACAAAAGAGGATTATCTTGCAGAGTTAGAGTTCGTACAATTCTTACATAAAAATGGTGCTAGTGTAGCAAATGTTATTGAGTCAAACCACCATAATCTCCTAGAACAATTTGATATATGTAGTAACACCTTTACAGTTTGTATGTTTGAAAGAGCAAAAGGAATGTTACTAGCAGAAAACAATTACCGTTATCGAGAGGGCGTCTCCCTTCATGAGTATTTTTTCAATTGCGGAAAAGTCCTTGGGAAGATTCATCGTATATCTAGTGACTATACACCAATCCATCAACGATATAGTTTCTTTGATCGATTTAATGAAGAATATTTAAATCAATTAATCCCCGATGAGCATGCTTTACTCAAGCTAAAATTCAACGAAACCATACAAGAACTACGATACATTGACCAAAACAGAACTTCTTACGGAATGATTCATTTTGACTTTGGTGATTCCAATTATTCCATTGATTTCGAGACTGGTAATATTACGGTTTACGATTTTGATAATTGTTGCATGGGCTTTTATATGTATGATCTTGCAGATGTATGGACACATGGTGTTGGCTGGATTCAATTTGAACCAAATGCCAGAAAACGTAGAGATTTTATGGAGGAATATTTTCATTACGTGCTGGAAGGCTATCGTTCTGAGAATAATCTGGATGAAACCTTACTGCAAAAACTACCTCTGTTTATTAATGTAACAATTCTTGAGAATATTGTGGATGAAATTGAAACTATGTTACGAGAAGGTCAAAAGATTGAGTGGGATGAAGAACTAATCTACCTCGAGAAATGTATCCTAGATGATATTCCTTATCGTGGTTTTTTTAACGAAATCTATTTTACAGAACATCCATTTGAATAGTATCTTATTGGCATATCATACTTTGTTATAACAAAAAAAGGAGGATGTTGCAAAACTAGTAACGAGTTAGTTTTGCAGCATCCTCCTTTTTGTTAATTGATCGTCGTCTTTATCTACTTGACACCAATCATTTTATTCAACAGGAACTACGATTCATTCTCTTTAATTGCAACCAATCTGTCATTTACATTCTGTACGATATTTTCCAAACTTTCAGCAGTTTGCGCTATTCCCTTTGTACTTGAAGTCATATTCGCAATCTGTTCTGACATCTCATTCATTGATTCTTTCAAGACCTCTGCCTTTTTTGATAAAGACTCAATGGCTTGCGATATTTCTAATTTATTGTGATTGCTGTCCTCAGAAGTAACTTTACTGGATTCGGATAAAAGCTTAATCTGTTCTGCAACAACGGAGAATCCTTTTCCGGCATCTCCAGCACGAGCAGCTTCAATCGAGGCATTTAGTGCAAGAAGATTTGTTTGATTTGCAACATTCGTTATATCATTATTATTCTTTTCCAGTTGGTCCAATAATGCTCGGATCGCATGAAACGCTTTCAAAAGATCATTACTGAACTGATAGATATCATCCATATTCTTCTGGACTGCTTCACATTCTTGAGCACAATTACTGTTACCATGTACCAGTTCAACCACAGCATCATCCATATACTTAAAATCCTCTGATATAAAGTGAGCAAGTTCATCTTTCTTTTGTTCCAGTTCCGTATTTCGCTGTTTCACTTGTTCGATTGTATCTTGAATGATTTTTGTTTCTTCTTCTACTGAATCTTTCAGATAGTGAATACAACTTTCTTTATGATTGCATTTATTATAGATCGCAATGGTCATCTCCTGACAAGTTGCATAACCACATGCTCCACAATTAATTTTCTGTTTTTCTTTGGTATCTTTTTTCATTGTTTGAAATATTTCATTCATTTCGTTGATCGATGGATTACATATTTTATGTTTTTGAGATTGATCCGTATAACTACGAAGAAAATCATTTAAATTCAGATTATTAAATTTCTTATTTAAAAACACCAAACGCTTTTTCGAATCTATTTTTTTACTAAAAGGTTCGTTACCATTTGACATACACTGTTTCTTAATTTCATATAGGTTGTAAAGATGATCCTCCCCTTGCTTTTTCTCTTGTTCTATCCCCGTTCCATAGATACAACCATTCGTACAGTTTAGAGCATCCACGATAAATGGAAGCTTTTCATTCTTTTGCACTCGTTCTTTATAATTTTCCAGAAATGCATATACTGAATTGCCCTCGATTTGACGTACCATCTTATCATGTCCGCAAAACCATGCAATATTTTCTTTCAGACCACCTGGCATAGGATAGACTGCTCCAAGTCCCTCTGTCACCTCGAATTTAATTTCACCATTTAACAGGTTGTGTTGTTTCATATATGCCACCAAATGATCAAACGTAATGTTATAGGACACCATACCGTGCGTATTCGGATCTTCAATTTCATATTTTTTTGCGATACATGGGCTTATGAACGCAAGACGATCTGTTATTTTCTCATACTTCTTTGCATAAATTGCAGCACACATCATCGGGCTCTGAATTGGTATCAACTTTGGTATCAGCTCTGGTATGTATTTTTCAATATAACTAACCACAGCAGGGCATGGCTGAGAGATACCGCCGTAAAACTCGTTTTTGGTAATATAATTGATATACGCCCAAGTCGTAATATCCGCTCCGAATCCAACACTTATGATCTTCTTTACACCTAATTTTTTCAGTCCACCTAGGATTCTTTCGTAATCTCTTACATAATTAGCACGAAATGCTGGTGCGATCAACAAAGAGATTTCTTTCCCTTCCTTCAAATCCTGAAAGAACTTCTCCGTATCGTCCTCGTATTCCCTTGCCTGATGTGTACACGCATCAAAACAGGAACCACATTGGATACAATACGCATCATTTACTTCGATTCTTTGTTTTTCGTCGACTACCACCGAAGCATTTGCTAATAGTACTGGACAAGTGCAAATACAATGATTACAACCTTTGCAATCATCATTTGTAAATATTAATTTCTTCAAAGACAATCCCCCTTATTTTGTTTATTATCTTCTTGTAATTCATTTCATACTCATTTTCATCCTATACCTTTGGCATTGCATATCCATCACTAAGTATTATAACTTATTCTTCACTCATACTATTTTACCGAAAAATGGGATATATTGCAACTATTTTTATCCATTTTTTGTAATTTATATTATACAAATATAAATATTTCTTGTTAACAATCTCCAGTAATCTCCAATTGAATAATCTGTAGCTCCTTCCACCAGCTGTCCGGTTGGTGGAAGGACTACTTTCTCAAATATAAAAGGATTGAACCTCTCGATTCAATCCTAATGTTTTTCTCTTTATCCAATCGGACATGATATTGCTAAAATCTGCAGAAATTCAACTCCATATTTCACGTTCTTCTTCACGTCTGACCCCTTTATGAAACTTTACGTTCACACGAAAAAGTTCTCTCCCTTTTCACATGTTTTCTGTTTTTCATACTCATCTAGTACTATTGCTATAAATGATTTAATCTCTTCGACCGTCAAATCATAGGTATCTTGATATTCTAATACTTTAGGAAGTAAATCCATGTTCTTAACTACATCTTCCTTCGTTATATTAGCCGAGTTCATATTCCGTATCCTTCCACTTACATTGGAACGTGAGTTTGCTGAACCCACCAGATCAAAGAAAAATGAAATCATCTTAATTTTCTCCACGTCGGTTTCCTCATTCATCTTATGAACCATCGTATTCCAATCCTCTTCCTTTTGAACTGGCTGCAATCTTGGTAATATGTACTGAGTTAAATCATTCGATAATCGCTCTTTTGCATCCTCATAATCAGTAATAATTGGTTGATATCTCTTCGTACCTCCAATGTTATATCCTGCAGGTTTGTGGTAAGGATGAAAGTATCCGTGATTTGGCAAAAAAAAGGATTCGTGGATAACGCCGAATCCACCACCACGATATTTTTTCACATCATTCAGATCCTTTATTTCACTTTTATCAAATCTTTTAATATTGTACCAAAAACTATATCCTAGCGCTTCCAAATTAAACTGAGAGGATTGGATATTGATAACAATATAACACTTCTCACGTTCACTATAAAATGTTGTCCCCGTACCTTTAAATCCCGCGGATTTAAGTAATGGTCGGATTACTTCTTTGATTAATGCATTCTTCTTTTCCTTCTCCGTCATCTTCTCTATATTGCAGTATTTGATTAACTGTTTTCTCCTTCCTTAAACGTCTTAATTTCTACACTTTTAGTATAGAGCATAATTACTCTCTCTTCAATCTATCCTGTCATTCATTACTATCCTAGTTCATTTCCTTATCATTAATCTAATCTAGTGATACAATGTTTAATCTACTATATGTTAACTTTTCTATAATCAGAATAATATAAACTATAAACTAACTCCGTTTTATACTCTTTTCCTAGGTCACTAAAAAAGACCAAGTATCTATACTTGATCTTTTATTTCGTGCCTCTCCACTTACTTATGGTCGGTTTCTTAGCACTTGTTAAAATAAAATATTTATTCGTTACATAAGTATATCACATATATATATACCAATACACACCATATTTATCTAATACATCTGCACTACAAACACTCCAAGGAAGCGGTCCAATTGGTCTACATACTATTCCCTCCTCTTTAAGCATATTGTATGCATTAATTATCTCGTCCTCTGAATTAAAGTTAATCCCGCAACTCGTAGTTGGTGAAAAATTATTCTTTGCTAACTGTTTCATATTCTCAACTAATTCATCATTTGAAGATTCACTAACTGCAAATATAGTTTTTCCATCCTTTTGTAGCTCTGCGTGCATATATGTACCATTTGGAAATTTTTCATGGTAGCCCAAGGATAATCCAAATGATTTCATATAGAAATCGACTGCCTCTACCGTATTCTTTATATATAGCGTCATGCCTAACTCCATATCTGTTTTCTCCCTATAAATTCATTATAATAATACAAATCGAACATATACTCACATTGCCTATCCCTTATATTGAAAAATGGCGACATACTCTCTCTCTGCTTTGATAAATGGTACTACGAATGTGAGGCGTCCAATCGATTCTTTCATTTTATTTTGCTAACTCAGTATATTCTATTTCATAAAACTATCCATATTGTTGCATACAAAGACATATGCCTCTTCAAGAAATCTTTCAATAGATACCTTTGATTCATACATTTCTTTTATATAATTCATTGGACTTCTATTTTGTATCAATGGTTGATAAAATTGATCATAAGCCCTATTTTCGTATAACGTATATGGTTTTACGTTTTTATCATTTAACGTTGGATCAACAATGATTTCTTCCAAAAACCATAATGGATCGGGAAAGTATTTTTCCTCTGCATTCTCTACACCTTGCATTTCATTCCACTTTTCATAAAAAATCATATGGTTTATCTCATGAACTGCACCTGAAAATACTCTTTCTTCATCATTAAATGAAACAAAAAATTGTTTGTTCTTTGTACTTCTCGGATAGAATGGAATATATCCTACATCGCATAGAATAACAGGATCTTTTTTCTTCCAGATATAATTATATGTATTGCATTGTGCCGCAATAAAATCATATATAAAGGTATCAAATTTTTGTGAAAAATAAAGAATTCTATCATTTATCTTTTCTTTCTCACGATCTAATCGGCAATATACGGCTTCATATATGTGAGCATTTCTAATCTTATCATCTTTAATTCGTACCGTTTCTCGTAACTCTGGATACATAGCCAATGTTTTTTCTAAAAATGGCCTTGTCTTGTTTTTTTGTTGTTCAGGGCTCACATATCTACAAATCAATTGTGCGTTTACTTGCCTATCAATTGGTGACACTTCTAATCTCGGTAAAAACATCCAGCTCTCTCCTTCATACTTTTATCTAATTAAATATTACCACATTTCCAAATATAGTCTATATTTTCTTTAGTAACATCCTTCATTATATAACTTTCAATTTTAGTCTTTTAAACAGGTCTTTACTCACTTACTATTTCTGGTCATCGCAAATCATAAAAATATGGGTATAATCCTTATCATATGAAAGAAGAGTAAAAATTCGTTTTTACAAAAATAAGAAGATAACCACCATATCAAAAGTGATTATCCTCTTATTTTATTTACTAATATTTCTGTATTCTGGAAGACCACAACTTATTTGCGGTACCGTTCATCGTATCTACTTGAAAGTATAGTTTATATTGATTTACCACTATCTCTTTATTCCAATTACTACCCCGTCGCCAATCGGCAACAATGTGCTTTCCAATTGGCTAGAATTAGCTATCATATGATTAAATTGATTCGTTGGCTCTACTTGATCCTTCAACTGTTCCCCAAGATCCATGACAGGAAAAAGGGTATCATCTGCGATAAAAATTCCTCCCGTCTTCAGAATTCGTACGCAATCTTGTTGTAACTGCGGATATAGCCGGTTTTCAACATCTTGAAAAATAAGATCAAAACTCTCATCTGCAATCTGGGGAAGAATTTTGCATGCATCCCCATACATAATTTGTACTGTCTTATCAACTCCATACCTTAAGAAATTTTTTTCTGCTTGTTTTTGGGCTAACGGATTAAATTCAATCGTTGTAATCGTTCCACCATATTTCTTTGCAATTAATGCCATTGATGTTGCTGAAAAACCTATACTAGTGCCAATCTCTAGAATCTTCATCGGTTTCTTTACCTGCAACATTATTTTCAGGAAACGAACAACATCATCTTCTATCACAGGTACAAAGTCTTTCCACTCTGTTTTATCAATAAAACTTTTTTGACTTAATGTGCCGCTTTCCTTATATAAGTCCTCAATATAATTCTGATACTTTACTAAATTGTCAATTCCTAAATCATTTCGCTTTTCCATAATAAATCTCTCCTTTAATCTCATAATTTCTATAGGGAGAGACAAAAAAAACGTACTCTCCCCTAATTAATAGTTAGAAAGTACGTTGGCTTACGTGAACGCTTACGTTATTAAATTATAGATCTATAATATATTTTTTATAATAGTCTTTTCTATTTCATTTGTCAAGTCACAATTGATATTTCTCCCATAGCTCTCCGTTATTTGTGATACGTTTCTCCGTATGGTGTAAATGGAGAGATTTACGATATCTAGTATATTAAAATTCTTTCTTTGTCACCAAATAAGTCACGGGGTATTCTTTCATAACATCAAAACCAAGACGTAACGCCAATCTTTTGGAAGCCTCATTGGAGACCATACAATCCCATTTAGGTACCAGTTTTTTTTCTAAGCAGCGTTCAATAAATGCTACCCCCATATTGAATCCTAAGCCCATTCCCCTATATTCACTTTCTGTGGATATATCTATTTCAACATCTCCTTCTGTACTGATTCCCGCGCTGATCACTTGTCCAATCATTTTCTGCCCATTATATAAAACGAACCCAAAACCTTTCTCTAAAAATGCTTCTTTTGTCCCATAAAAAGCTTCGATAGAACTATCAAATCTCATTGCTTCTTCTATATTTGCTTGATTAATCTCTACAAGCTGATACTTAGTTATCCTCTTGGGTAAATTCAAAAACTTATTCTTTTGAAATTGAAACATGTATCTTGGAAAATCACCTAACTCAAATGCTTCTATTTCTCTTGAAAACTTGTTTAGCTGTTCACTGCTCATACCAAACCAATAGTAGAATTCTTTCTTTTCTTTCTGTAACAATTCTAAAGCTTCTTTCAAGATCTCTTCCCTGGCTTCCCCTATAAGATATGTCCAGTTTGTTTTCGATATGACCAAAGCCGCTCTCGGCTCATTTTCATTATCTACAAATATATCAGCTTCTTTTTTTTGCAAAATAAAGTCTTCCAGTAATGGAAGGTACTTATTATTGACCGTTAGAAGCTGTCTAATTCGATTGTACTTCGATTTATTAAGCATCCTCATACTATCATCTCCCTACATAACCATATGTTCCTCACAATTACAGATAAATTGGCTTATTCATATTAAGTTATTATATTCCTATCTCGCCCTATTTCAGTAAATCCCCCCTACTTATTGTATGGTTCACCGTATCATACAAAAGGAGAGTTATCCTATTATGTAAATCAGTTTAACCCGAATAATTCTAACAAACTAATTTGTATCACCAAGCCTAAACTGTGCTTCCTTATAAATTGTATCTGGAGATATTTTCAGCAATTGTAAGAATGTCATACCATCTCTGTCCTTTAGATAGGAATCAATGATTTGTATTGCATAATAATATCCTGCGTTTTCAGGTATGCCAAGCTCTCTACATCCAAACATATACTTCGAAATCTCATCTGGGTTTAATGTTTCGTTCAAAATTTTTTGAAATTTAATCCATACTTCCTGTTCTTCTTCATGTCTGACTCCTTTATGCCAAGACGGAATAAAAGCCGGATTCAGGCTTCTGGCAAAAGCGTCAGCTTCTCCCTCAATAATCAATCTTTCTAGGAATGAATCCGTTAATCCTGCTCCACCTTGTTTGCAGTACCAATAATCTCCCCATACAGCATGATGAAACTCATGAGCAAATACATACGGGATCCATCTGGTTGCACTCTCAATCATAGGATTTATATTTAGTATAATATTTCCCCACACTCCGGTACCATAGATTCCTTCTGGCATTGTATTTGTTGACGGATAGATTGCAATATGCATTGTATCCTCGTCTTCTTTCGGTAGTCTAGAACAAATCTCTTCAAAAATGTTAGAGTATGTTCCCCAATCCATACCTTCTAGTAGTTCTAATTGTTTTTCTGCTATTTCACGTTCCATATTGCAGAGTGGTTTCATATGATCCATCGGGAATGGTGCTCCTTGCGTGAGCATTCCCCAAAAAGGATCTATCATAGTCTTATTCCAGGCATCCTCACCTGTGCCTTCTGCTATATAGCTACTTAGATTCCGATAAGCTAATATAAGATCGAATTTCATTTTATTGGCCCTCCAATTCATTTCGTTACAGGGAAATATAAGGTATATCCATCTACTTTTGAGTCCCATTCATAAATCGGGGCATGATCAAGATCTCTTTTTAAATGATATCTACTATAATCAAATTCCGAAAAAACATTCCATGCAGCAAGTACATGAGCACCTAATTCATAATGTCTATATGGAGGTACATTCACAACTAAATAGTCTGATTCAGGCATAATGCAGACTTCAAGTTCCTTGTTTGTTTTATAACTCTCCGCATCATCCGTCTCAAATCCTAATGTTAAGGCAGCAAACTTTATGTTCTTATAGATGTGTGTTAAATAAGCTCCTCCAATTGGATTCTCATTACTTATGTAATGTAGTCTTTCATAAAGATGATCTTTTTGACATTGTACATAGAAGTTATGAGGGAACAAATCAGTCTTATTCATTGCGATATAGTACCAAAGACTTTTTTGTTTATGTACAAAACGAACATGAGGTTCTGGAAGTTCCACTCTATCCTGCCTTGCAGCTTCATGGGATGTTTCTTCTATCACTTCTGCCAGTTTTTCTTCCATGTCATCCTCACTCCATACATGATCCTTACGAAATTGGTATGGGGTAACATGGAAAGTTTTCTTTACCGCTCTAGTAAAGCTCTCCTGTGTACTATATCCATTTTTCTGTGCAATCTGCAGTATAGGCAAATTGGTATACCTCAAATCCATTACTGCCTGTGCAAGCCTTTTATCATTAATATACTCGCCCAGACTCATATCGGTCTGGGACAAAAAAATGCGATTCATCTGCTTCATGGAGTAATTATTATATTCTGCGACCCTCTCACAATTGATTTGTTCAAGCTCATCTTTTATTAATTTTTTAGTTTTCTCAACAATATCAGTATAGATGATAATTATTCTCCCTTCTGTATATCCTATCATTATTTTCTAACATAATTTTGATATTTTAGGACATATTAGCATAACTGCAACGCTGTATTCTTTGTTTCTCCTTATCATTTTCTTCATCCTTTTCGTGCTACTTAGACTGCTCTTCTGTAGCTTTATATATTTATTTCATAATAGTATCTATTTACTCTATTATTACCCATCTATAGCAATAAAGCAATCATATAATACGGTTCATCGTATCACAAGTAATATTTAAACTTAATTAAATAGGCTCAATGTTTTTCATTTATTCTAGTTTTTTGACATTTTATTTTTTCAATAGTATAATACTTCTTTGCTATAAAAAAATATATGACTTATAAAAAGGCGGCTTTAATATATGACATTTTATCAAGAATTAAAATTAAACCAAGCTGGTTCCAAAGAACTTATTAGAAATGCACAAAACAATAAAGAAAAATTAAGGCATATTGTTATTTATCTATTTAAGATTTTTATTACCATGGTATTTTGTATGACTTTTGTAATTGCTTATAGTAAAATTTGGGGTAATCCAAATAGTATTGTTGGGGTTGTTGTGCTACTTTTTGTTTTAGTATTTAGAAATGTGGATTTATCAGTAAAGACCTCACACGCAATTGCTTATTTAATAGCTATATTTTTTATTTTAGCTTTAGGACCACGCTTATGTAATGCTGGTAACATTTTTGTTGAATTATTAGTTAATATTATATGTATTTTTATATTATTGTTTATCGGGTGCCATAATGTAAAGATGTTTAATCACTCTACATTAATTTTAAGTTATTTATTACTATATGGTTATGATGTATCTGGATATTCATATATCAAAAGAATAGAAGGACTTGCTGTAGGTGCTCTAATCACTATAGTAATATATTATAGAAACCATAGAAAAAAAACATATGAATTAAATCTCTCAAATTTTATTGAAGAATTCAATCTTAAATCTGATAGAACAAAATGGCAGATATCTCTTACTATTGCCATATCTTCTATTTTGTTTATTGCAAGATTAATTCATCTACCAAGACCTATGTGGATAGGTATTGCTGTTATGTCTATAATTACTCCATTCCCAACAGGTCAAAAAGAAAAAGTAAAAGCAAGAATTATAGGTAATATTTTTGGTGCCTTACTAGTTTTTCTTATTTATAAATACTGTCCTGATGTTGTTTATAATAATATTGGAATTATTGGCGGAATCTGTGTAGGCCTTTCAGCAACTTATGGATTTCAATCAATGTTTAATACCTTCGGGGCTATATCTATTGCAGCAACAATTCTAGGGTTTCCAGCAGCTATCTTCTATAGAGTATTTAATAATACTATAGGAGCTATATACGGACTATTCTTTAATAAATACTTTTGTAAATTGCTCGATAATATATCTTAAACCAAAAACAGAATTAGGATAAACTCTCCTAATTCTGTTTTTTAGTCCAACTCTTAAGCCAAATGGTTATTGGTACTTTATTTTCTTTGTGCCATCCACTCTTGCTTTAATAATCTCATCATAATAAAATCACTGTATTCATTATCATAGTAGTATCCCTGCTCCTGGATCCCCTCTTTCCTAAAACCTACTTTTTCATAAAACTCCAATGCATATGTATTCTTTGCCACCACACCGATGGCAATCCGATTCATCTCATATTTGTCAAATGCAAGTTCAAACATCATTTGAATTGCCTCTGTCCCATAACCCTGCCCTTGGTTTTTGGGATCTGGCAGCATAATAGAGATGTCTGTACAATGCCATACTGGCCACATACGAAGAAGACCTGTTTCTCCTACTATATTACCTTTTAGATCTGTAATTGTATACCAATCAGAATCTTCTGTCTTTCTCTCAATACTTGCAATCTCTTGTGCCTCATCTGTCAAATCTGTAAATCCACATTTAAACATTACATCCGGCTGATTAAACCAATATGCAAAATATTTTGCATCTTCTTTTCTCTGCTCACGAAGAATTACTTTCTTTCCTATAATTTCTTTTTTATTTTCATCTCTCATTGAGTACTCCTATTCTAGAAAGGCAATGCCCTCCTTCGATTAATTTTTTCTATTTTATGCATAACAAATCCTCCTTTCCCAATCTATCTATATAATTTTATTGATTGCATATCTCATAATAATACTATTAGAGTCTAGCATATGTAAATTAATTAATCAATAATTACCTTTTTACCCGATAAAATGAACGCAGGAATTTAGACGGTAAGTTACAATTAATAAAAGTAAGTTGCAAAAGAGTTATCATTAAGTATTGTAATTTCATGTAATAAGGTATAAAATTACAATGTAATAGGAACAAATGTTCTGTACAAAAAGGAGATATATCATGAATTATATAGCAGAAGTAATTAATTTAAGCCTTAAGAAAGACTCTTTTCTCAAGCAATTTACTATACTAACCATTCGGAAACGTTTTTTAGGATTGCTTAAGATATATTCGATTGCAATACCAGAAGAACAACTTGAATCTACAATTTTAAGCCTTCAAAGTAATATGAGTACAAAACTTCATAAAGAATGGTACATAACCATACATACGGATAAAGATGCTATTATACTTTTTAGAAACAGGATCTTTAGAATGTCAACGGTCGGTCTTTATCCAATCCACTATCAAATGCTAGATACTTCGCAGGCTGTCGATAAGGATAAATGGGATGAGATGATCAGATATGCTAAGACACTTGGTGTACCTGATGATCAATGTGACTTCCTACCAGAAAACTTTGAAACATTTAATTACCATTAACATATTTATAACTACATAACATTTTCAATTCTCCCCCCTTCGGTCATTAAGCTAATTACAATGGCATCATTTGATGAATCACATCAACAACTTTGAACTTTAGCCAATCAGGAATATCATTCCTATGTGGAAGAACCGCTTGGTATGATGCCTCTTTTTCCTCCTCGATTGAAAACAAAGGAGCTGGAATCTTCAAAGCATTAAGCAACATAACTTGAAAAGCATAGTAATCAATGATATCCTCTGATCCTATGTGGAAAACACCTGTCAGATTATTTTTTAATATATATAGAATCCAATCAGCAATGTATTCATCAGTCGTATAGTTAACAAATAGATTCTTAATTGTATTCAATGTTTCACCGTTGGAACTTGCTTCCTTTAGTCTGTTAAGGCGTGGACAGTTTTTACCATAAATCTGAGGAATACGCAAAATTACGCTCTTGTTCATAATAGTAGTTTGTAAAATATTTTCACATTCTATTTTAAACTTACCATAATCAGTATCTGCTTTCGGAGGTTCATCCTCGTAATGAGGGGCACTAAGTGCACCATCAAAAACATTCGATGTAGAAAGAAATACCATTTTCCCAGTTTCTTTCTCTTGTATATATTGTGCCATTACACGAACTGCACTAAGCTGTTGTGCAAAATCACCCCTGAGACAATAAATAATTACAGTTGGTTTTGTTTCCAATAAAAGATTGGTAAGCGAACCAAGCGAACGCAAGTCAAATGAATACATTGTGGCGTCTTCTAATTCAAATTCCGACACAGAATTATGATATGTACCAAAAACATACTTGTATTCCTGAGCAAGCCTACTCTTTATTTTCTGTCCAGCATAACCACTTGATCCAAAAACTAATATTCTCATATCTATAAATGCTCCTTATCGTAGTTTATTCAATTTCATCTGCTTCAGTAGTCATAATTATAAATTCCTTCTCTTTTGCTGGGAAGAGTATTTCACTTTCATCAATATCTTCAGCATTGAGTATTATAATACCAATTCTAAATGAATTACTTAGTCGCCTTAATTCATCATATCAATAATTTTATACTATTTATGTAAATATTTCTACAGATTCTTACCAAGTATATATACCAGTAAAGCATATAGCCGTATCAAATGCTATATCTATACTTTTGTATTGCTTTTGTATTGGCTCATATAAATTTCAAAAAAAGAACCAATATATCTCAACATTGTAGATATATTGGCCTATTTTCTAAAATCTTATTCAGTTATATCACTAATAACTTCCGATAACTGTAAAACTCCCCTCTACTTATGATACGGTTCTCCGTATCAGTATCATGGGCGTACCGTTAATATGAAAAACAGATAGAAAGATATTACCCTCTATGTGCCAGATTCACTGTCCTGATTAAAATTCATTTTATTTTACTAGCATTCCAACTATAGCGGAGTTTAGTTTAGTAATAATATTACAAATTAAGCTATGCTGGACTTCGTCTTATGCTCATTTTGTCTATAATAAATACATCTACACAGATTATTCTATCGTGATCGTTGTACTTCCACTTGATAGCGCATATTCTGCGAATGAAGGGAACTCACCTTTATCAGCCTTATATGCCTCCTCTTCTGCTTGGGCAAACTCCCGTTCCCCTGCTGCATCAAGTATACATTCTGTTATTCTAAAAGATGATCCTTCGTTCAAATTTCCAATATATAACAACTTTGTCTGTACAGCTCCTCCGCCACCAGATCTACCTCCTGTCTCTTTACCACTTACACCATCTATATACTCACAATTATTATACCTTAACAATTCGTCTTTAACTTCACCAACATAATCAACATAACAAAGATAATCTGGATGGAAATCATCTTGATCAGTATTTCTTACAAATATCGTAAAAACAAAATCACCATCTCTGACTACAGATTTATCATATCCTTTATTAACTTCTTTTGAATAAACTTTTGCAAAACTTGCATCATCATTCTCTCTTAAACCTGAATGTTCAAAAAATGTATAATCTGATAAATCTATAACCGCAAAGTTATTGTGATTTACAATTGCTACATCTTTATTACTGTGGCTTAGTTCTACAGACAGAATGATTGAGTAAAATAATAACAGTACTATTATCGCAATCATAATTATTTTAGGCATATCTATCAATTTTTTATTACTTACTTGTCCACGTTGTATTTTTTTATTTATATTGTTGACATAAATCAAATAATAACCAAATACTGCAATAGCTACTATAAAAGTAACCATTACAATCACACCCAAAATTGAAAACATAATCTTTCTCCTTCTAAATACCGTAATACTCTTTAAACCTATAATAATATGTACGGGTAACATCTACAGTATCTCCATTTTTTAATGTTAAATAAAACTTCTGACTAAACCCAGGACGTATCCTCTGTATCGCATTTTTTCTTATTATTACAGAATTACTAATTCTCACAAACTGTTCATTTGGGAGATTCTTCTCTAACACATAAATCCTTGTGGTAGTGGTAAAGCTTTTATTTATTGTATGAACATATACATCCTTTCCCAAAGACTCAATATATAGAATATCAGGATGAGCAACTATTACTGTATCTGTACCCTCCTTGCAGTATAATTCACCTCCGTAATAACCATCCTCCGTCAAAATCAAGTCTGAATTCTCAGTTATTTCTATGCCCCTATTCGACAAGTCTTCAGCTAATTGGTCCTTTCTGGCATTGCTGAGCCTTAATTTAATTTTCAAGTAATCACCTCCTACTGACAAGTATATCTAAAATATTTCTTCTTTCAATTGAATCAGAATAGATTGCAACTATACAAGAATGATTTACATAAATCTTTATCCATAATATCCAAATTCAACTTACTTCTCATAAAATCAATTATATTCAATAGGATATTTAAATGTACTATACAAATCTATGAACTATATAGTGCATCAAAATATCCCTGTCAAAACCGTACACCCATGCATCTTTGCATATCACAAATAATAGAAAATCTCAATATATCTGTTTCACCTGTATCTGGATCAGGTTGATCGTGCTAACCAAACAATGCAAGCAACTCATTTCTTTAGTTCATCTATTCCAGCATTTCTATACTCCATGAATTTCTCATATGTCTCATAAATTTTTTTATATATTTTACGCCATAACTCAATATATTTGTCAGAGTTAAAGTCATCCGCCTCTATCTCATCTCCAAACTCAATTACATCCATACTCTCAACTGTGCTAGTTTCATTCACATATACAAATTCATTTTCAGCTGGTGTCCAACTTAGCTAATCACATTCTAAACAATGTGGTCCAAGCGCACCTTTATATTCTCTACAAGGTTTTTATCCCTATGCTCTATTTATTAATCTTCACTTTGCCACTAAACTAGTCTATTAAAAAATATTACATTGTCTATATAAAGTTAAATACTTTTCTATAAATCATGTAATATTCTTATTTAGATTATTTCAAAAGGTACGCCCCTACTTATGATACGGTTCCCCCTTCAAGAATCACAGTTGTTTTTTACTTTTATCGCAAACATGCACTAAAGCCCTTATTTTATTGAGTTTTCTTCACTTTTGCTAGCACACACTTTGATGTATATTATATCACTTTTTATAGTCTGTGGAAGTCAAAAAGAAGTCAAATTGAAAGTCAAATGATCATAATAATCAAGTTGACAAAAATTGTTATATATTGTAAAATTAAATAGTCAGAAATAGAAGAGAGAGAATCGTAGGCACGCATACGGTTCTCTTTATTTTTAGTATGTATCAGCTTGCTATATTTGGGATATAATAGTATAATATATACATTATATTACATGGAGGGTGGTTTCATGAAGAAAAGGTTAAGTTTATTGTTGACTATAATAATCGTAATCTCTTTAGTTATCCCTAAAGTCGGACAAGCTTATGAAGTGCTACTAAATGCAACGGAAGTTGTTTTATATCCTGGAGATACATTTCAAATGGATAGCTATAGGGTATGCAAAAAAATTAAATGGAGTTCAGAGGATAAAAAAGTAGCGAAGGTTTCAAAAAAGGGGCTAATAAAAGCCGTCAAAATTGGTGAAACAAGAATTATTGCAAAAAGTGACGGGAAAAAGTATTATGTTAAAGTAAAAGTCATAGACAAAGTAAAAAGTTATAAGGTTGAAATAAAAGACGGGGTAATGAAATTGACTTATACACCAAATTTCTCGTTCGAAGAATTTCAACCAATTGCTATTTTTTACGATAAAGATGATAATGTAGTTGGTAAATTAGAATTCTGTAATAGTTTTGTTACAGAGGAGAATGTAAAGATGATAGAAGATAAAGAAATTCCTGTTGATAATTATGATAGGTATGAAATAATTTTTGTTACAACCCCCGATTAACGAGGGTTGTTTTTTATTATGATAAGAATAGATCCGATTCTGCTTTTCTTCTTCTAGTAAGTCCTGCTAGCACAACTTTCTTCCCGTTTACAGTAGTCTTGTTCCACGATAACATAGACTTTGCACAACCTTTATAGTTTTTAACCTTGATACAAGCGCACATCGTAACTCCGACTGTACCTGTGTTGTAAGCAAACGACACAAGCGCATCAAATTGGTTCTGATTCAACTTCTTTACGTTAACCTTCTTAGCAACAATCTTCTCGAATTTCTCTAGATCATGTTTTAAGTATGCGATTGCTTGCTTCTTTGTACATGTATCTCCGCTTTTTACTTTCTTACCGCTCGGATATACTGTAGTTCCATAACCGATTGTCCAAACTCCTGCGGGGCACTTGTAAGCCTTGTTTCTATATCCCTCAAACGAGGTTATAAGCTTGATTCCTTTATTGCTTGTTTTCATCTGTGGCACCTTCTTTCTTGCTTTGCGTTCCGAAGTAGAATCCAATTACCATTAAGAAAATCTCGACAAATTGTGATGCACTTACTGTTCCAGTAACGCTTAGATATGTAAATGCTGCAGTAAGCGTTATTGTAACGAGCGATTTTACATTAATTAGTTTTGCTACTTTCTCTTTTATCATAATTACACCCCTATTCCAATTTTAATAAAGCATACAACGATACCTATTCCTGCTGTTATTACTGCGCCTGCTATAGCTCTAGCAAGCCATTTGTTGCGTTCGACCAAATCATTTATATCCTTTTGTTGTTGCTCAGACTTCTCATACAACTTTATGATTGTTCTCTGGTTCTCATAAACTTGATCCTTTATCTTGTCGTAGGAATCTAGCTTGACTTCTATTTTCGTAAGTCTATCTAATACTTCTCTCTCAAAATTATTCTCTGGCATAAATTCCTTTCCGTTGCTCAATGCAACTAAAAAGACGATTACCTTTTACAGTAACCGCCTTTATTATTTTTATTTGTATTTTTCTTCTGTGATTAGTTCTTCACAGCCTGCTAGTTTCAATTCTTTAGCAACTTGCTTTTTTAACCCTGCAGGAACATCACTAAAAGTCTTTTCTAGTGCAATAATCTTGTTTGCCCATAATAATGCTACCATACTATTCACCACCTTCCGTTGTAGTTTCTGTTGCATATATAACCTCACTTAATTCAAGAATACAGCCTTCTGCTATTGTAATTCTTTCTTCTAATGCAACCTTATATGCCTTTAGTTGTTCGTTCTCTTCCTTTAGTTCATCGTATTTCTGCTGTAAGTTAGGCTGATTAAGCGTAACTGTATATTCGCCTTCACCTACTCCAATCGTCGGTTGTAGGACCGTATAACCGTTGTAGTTGTGTGTATAAGGTGTCTGTCCTTCCGAATCTCTTGTGTATGTAATTACTCTTGTATTATCCTTGTTTGATAATAGTGTTTTAATCTGCTCATAAGTTAAGCTTGATTCAAAAGTAATCGTAAGAGATTCAGAGTTTTCTAAGATTCTCTTTGGTGTAACATTCGTGGTGCCAAATGTGATTTTTTCTATCAAAATATCACTCCTTTCTATTCGTTATGTTCTCTAAATAATAATTTAAACAATGTATTTGTTCCACAACAACTAGATTGGTTAGATTGGATTACTAGTAGTGGAGTGTATACAATAACTTTAAACGAAAATAATAAAGCTCATTTCCCAACTCAAAATCAAGCAGGCGATGCATACAATGTTTTCGCTATTGTAAGTGGTGATTTTGCATCATTATTTTGTGGGCAGCTAGGATACTCCAGATTCGCATATAATATGATGCAAATAAGTACAAAGACGTTCGGAACATGGAGAGTATTCGAGTAAATAGCTAATTAATAACTTATGTAGATGAATGACCATACATTAATTGCTATGTCGCCATCACATTTAACCGTGCCATCAGTTCCAACGGTTGCATAGTTTATAACACTGTTGTTCGATGCGAAAAACGTTTTCACTGGTTTAGCAGGGCGATATAGCTGAGGTAAGGTTATAATGCTAGTATTATATGGGATAATTGCATTATTATAAAATGTTAGTCTTAGATTTATGTGTTTACCTTTACGTTGAGCATAACAATTATCTAGTTGAATTATTGACGATAAACTGAAATCAGATACTACAAAATCCTTAGTGGATTCATTCATCAAATTATTATTTAGCGTATTAACCTGTGTGTTTAGCGTTTCAATTGCATTATCGCAATCATCAATACCTTTGTCCATTTTGTTAAGGTTATCAGGACTTACGTAAGTACTTGTACTATTCCAGTTAAGCCTTGCATATCTCTTCGCCATCTTTCTCACTCTCCTTTGCTAAGTCCTCGTTGTACTTCTTTTCTTCGGCTGCAATTACTTTATCAGCTTGTATATCTACCGTTCCTTTGACTTCTCCAAGTACAACCGATGCGATAGTTGGAGGAAGTCCGCTTTCGTTAACTAACTTAATTACCTCATTTTTAAACCTTGCTGTTGCTAAATTAATTCCTATTTGCATGCTTTTCCTCCAATTCTTCTACTCTTTTATAAAGTTTCTGTATCATGTATATGTGCAAAGCATGTAACTCTTCGTAATTAACGCGATATGCTTTACCATTATTAATATACATTCCCTCGTCCATGTAATCTCTACATTCATATTCTTCTACTAAATTTATGTCATTAGGTAACTTGTATTTATCTATGAGTGTTAATATCTCTTGAGCTAATAATCCATAATGAATGTTATTGTCAACTTGTCTATCTTTAAATCTATACGATTTTGATTTTAAATCTTTGTAAAACAATTCCAAAGTATCATCTAGTGATTGTATATTGTATTTAAGCCTTGCATCTGAACTTGATATACGTTGGAAATTATTCTGTACATAAGTTACACTAGCACCATTCTCACCATTGAAACTAATATTACCATAAGAAGTAAGCGAAGTATTTATTGAAGTTGAATAATGCGAATGTCCTTCTGTACTAACACCAGAACCGTTTACGGTAATATAGTTATATCCTATGTCAACGCTTCCGTATCCGCCACCATTAACTACTAAACCACCACTGTTTAAAAAAGAATAAAACGAACCTAATCCTGATTTAAATTCTTCGGCTGAAATAGTATTTCCTACAACATCAACTCCAGATAATGTACCACCTCTTACTCGATCTGCTAATATAGTTCCAGTCTTAATACACCCACCGTCAATTGTAGTAGTTCCATCTGATAACCCAGTGTATGTTACATACCCTTGTAGGTTAATCTTATTAGCATTGATAGTTACACTCTCTGCACTTTGATTAATAGCTGATATAATACCGTCTTTCTCAACCTTACTACTTATCTCATCACTAGTTATTTGAAATTGCGCAGAGGTATTGGCTGCTAGATTAGAAACAGTAGCATTGATGCTTGTAGCTGTCTGCTCAATCTTACTATTTAACTGTTCAGATACGTTATTAACCTCTGTTGTTAAGCTTGTAGCTGTTTGGTTAATCTCTGTATAAAGTTCTTTACGCAGATTTGTAATAAGGTTTTCGCAAGGTAATATTGTATTATCAGGATACCAATTACCAGGTAATAAAACATGTGTGTTCTCATATACTTCTGATACCTTGCTATTCATGCTTTCAACCGTACGTGTAAGTACGTTTGTCTTGCTTTTTAACTGTCTTACCTCTGTATTAACCGATGTGACTTGTGTAATCTCTTTATTTCCTTGTGATTCAAAAGAATCTGATAACGATTGAATACCACTCATTTCCCTTGTGAGTATATAAGAAGTAACTGTATTGTTAAGAGTTACTCTGTCACCAACCTCTATATAAGGCAAGCCTAGTAATTCACAAGTGAAAGGTACATATGTTACACCAATTATGTTAGAAGATACATTATCAGCAATAGTTTGTAGTGATGATGCACTCTTGCCATACACAAGCATATTGTCTTGTATCTGATAACAGTTAGTTCCTGCGCCAACGATTGCTCCGATGTCTCCATCTTCTTGTAGTATTTGCAATTTGTCGATTGGAGTAGTACTGTACTTCTCGTATTTCAGCCTATCGCCTTTAAAAGTGCTACTAGGTATCGTTTCATCTACCGTTGATTGTTTAAGCACGATATGAGCCAATTTCCCATCACGATTGATGTGTCCAAATGCTCCATTGATAGCTTCGCAACATCTTAACACTTCTAAACCATTAAGAGTATTTGCACTTATGGTTCGTTCAACATTCATTGTGTCGTTTGGTAAGTCACTATCTTCATATTCAACACCACAATACGTACAAAGAGACTGCCTGAACGCTTTTAGTGCCATTGGAAGAGTTAATCCGTTATACCATTCAATAACATCTTTATCAAACTTACGCATGTTGTCGTAAGCTGTTATTGTGACAAATCGTCTTTCATCTTCTTTGACTGCACTATCTACTGTGAACGTCCCTAACTTAATTACTGTATTATTTACAGTTTGAGTAAGTGTAAATGTCCTATCTTTCAAATCTTGTGTTACATCTGCAAATTTTACCTTTAAACAAGCTGATTCGCACGAACCAAATACCAAATCTTCACTAGAATTAAGTGATTCTGATAAACTAAAGCTATTTGCTACAACTTGCGTATTTGTTATTACTAACTCGTGATCCGTAAAAGTAAATGTTAAGTTTTTCTGTATCGGCGCTGACCGATAAGGAAGATAATCGGTCTTATATAAGTTCTTTAACTCTGTGGATATATCAAGCAAATTATCTCCCCTTTCTAGTATTCAATCAGCGTTAGGTCGATTGCTGAATACGTTCTTGTGTAAGTAGGATTACTTGTTGTTCCTCCTACTTTGATGTTCTTTATTACCCAATCAATATCTGGGATATAAAAATCCCCTGATACATAGTCGTTACGTTCGTCATTCCAGTATGTAATATTTACTGTTGTACGACTTGGAAATACAGTCTGTATATGAGTTTTATTAGTTTCACTAAGCTCTAGTGTCTTAATCCATATCTTGGACCGTAAATGACTTAATATATTTCTGTGGAGTTTGCCGTCTCCATCTGTGTAACTATCCTCGTCCGTCTGCTGATCTGGATTACTCTTGTAACCTTCCTCTGCTAGAATCGAGTTATCGAGGATAGTATTGTTTGTGTTATTCTTAACTAGATATCCTTGAAATGTTCCCATACTATCCCCTTTCTAAGCTAGTTGAAATGAAACCTTACCAGCTTTATAGTTTTCGCTATTAGCTGATATAACTTCATTCATTATCGTTTTTTTACCTATAATAACTTGTACCTGAACTGGAGATCCGTTACTACTTCCGCCCATCTCAGTAAGCGCTTCTTTAAAAGCTTGTTTCATAGTAGGAATAGGAGATACAACTTCGGGAGCCTTCTTGTTATCACCTAAGGTTGCAAGGAAATTACCGTAGTTAGCAGGTACAACCGTACCAGTTGCCAATGCGGGAATCTTAGGCACTGAAATCTGTCCTATGAAGCTGAATGGTTTTGCGCCTAGTATGTTAATATCATGGATTTTCTTAAGTGCTGCATTGATTCCATTGAAAGGTACTGCAATTACTTTGTTAATACCGCCGATTAGTGCGTTTATTACAGCCTTTAATCCGTTTAGTATACCGTCTTTGATTCCAGTAAATACTTTACCACCAGAGCTGAACACCTTCTTTACGTTCTCCCATGCTGTACTAAATGTAGTCTTAAACCAATTAGATATACCGCTAAATGCTTTCTTTATTCCGTCTCTAACACCGCCGAAGAATGTTCCTACACCTGTAAAAGCATTTTTTACGCTTGTCCATGCCCCACTAAATATTTTGCCGAACCATGCCCCTATAGAAGCTAATCCAGTTTTGATTCCGTTCCATATCCAACCGCCTAAACTGCTTCCTAGTCCAATAAGCAAATTAGCCAATGCTTTTACTGCACTAATAAGCAAATTTAATAATTTTGTTGCAATTCCAATCCAGTCTATGGTTTTAATCATTTCACCGATTGTAGTTCCTATAGAGCCCCAATCAATTGACCGTATAAATCCATCTATTGCATCGATTAGTCCTGTTACAAGTGCGCTTGCTCCTGCAGCTAACGCAACCCAATCTGTGTTAGTTAATGCGGTATTAATACATTCTCCTACGCTTGTGCCAAATGATGACCAGTCAAATGTCGTAACGAATCCATATAAGCTTTGGATAACAAGATTGAATCCATTTGATATAGTTTTACCAAGTGCATTCCAATTGATTGAAGTAATCATATTGTTAAGGCTTATCGCAAAGTTGCTACCTATGCCAATGAAATCTATTTGTGTACACATATTATTGAAAAGTGAAGTAATGCTATTGATTCCTGTTCCTAAAGTAATACCGATATTTGCCCAATCTATACCGTTAAAAATGCTTTGTATAGATGAACCTATGTTGGTCCCTATAGTGCCAAAATCTACGGTTTCTAAAAAGCTACGGATTGCAGTAAATACACCATTTAGTCCTACGTATACAGTGTTAGCAAGCATATCCCAGTCTACGGTATCAAATAACGCGCCAAATGCTAACCCTAGACTATTTCCAAGGCTATCCCAATCAAGAGTATTTACTAGCGTATTAGCAAATCCTAACGCTGTGTTTATGCCTTCACCTATGGTTTTACCAATATTGGTCCATAGTTTCTTGACACTCATGAATCCATTGATAAACGTTGCAATGCACTGCGCAATCTTATTACAATTGGCTTGTATTCCGTCCCATGGAATGGATTCTAGCGCGCTGTTCAACTTTTCTCCTATGATAACTCCTATTTCGGTAAAGTCAGATGCTTTCCATGCTTCTTTTAATGCTTTTACAAAGTCTGAAACACCACCACTTTCATCAATAGGGGTAGTGAAGTCAGGAGTAACACCAGAACCGTCTGCACCACCTCCACCGCCGCCAGAAGAATTGTCTGTACTATTCGTATTATGTAGTTCATCAAAGTCTGCAAGACCTTTCAACTCTTTCTTTGCTTTTTTTGCACTTCCTGCTGTAGCGTCAAGAGCTTTCGCTTGATCATATTGTGATTTTGCGGCTGCTTGGCTTGCTTTTACGCTCTTTCCAAACAACATGCTTAGGAATTGTGCTAATGCTGCTGTTACTTTTACTAAAACGCTGAATAAGGCATTTAAGGCAGGCAAACAAGCTTCTAGGATTGGTTGGAAGGCAGTGTACAAATTGCCCTTGATTTGAGCCAAATTCGCGCTCAATTGAGGACTTGTTCGTATTACTGCCGACATTCCTGCACCAATTCCCTGCAGTGCTTTAGTAAATGCCATAAATCCTAATGACATGATCATCATTCTTCCAAGCATTCCACTAAACATATTCTTAATACCGTTCAATGGGTTCATTGCCTGTAGCATTCTCTTTCCACCACGTACAACAGCCGAAGTTGCTTTGCCTACACTACGAACTATTGTTCCAAAAGAACGACTTACTACATTTGCAACATTACCGACTTTCTTTAATCCATTAGCTGTAGCTCCACAAGTAATCTTTAGTTTGTTAAATATAGCATTAAGTCTGTTTGAAGAACTGCTTGTTTTATCAAGATCAACAGATTGCTTGCTGTTTATTGCACTTTTAACATTCTTAGCACTCTTCATTGATTCTGCACTATTTGTTTCTTGAAGTTTTATTTTATACAGTTCTAATTGATCTGATAGGACCCTATACTTAGACTGCATGGCATCTAGTTTTGTTGTATCTCCGCCAATGGTAAAATCGCCACCACTTGCACTAAGGTCTGCCATATCTGCCTTTGCAGCATTTAATGTTGCCCTAGCTTCATTTATGTTGTATTGTAATACTTTCCATGATTTTGACTTTGTATTGATTCCACCAATAGCCTTAAGACGTTCTTCTGTAGCAAGGTACTTGTTAAGCTGTGATTCTGCCTGCTCAATTTGTTTCTGAATATCCTGGTATTCTTGTGTTGGAACCTTTGTATTCTGCATGTCCTTCATAGACTTTTCTAACTTGCTCATTTCAGCTTGTGTCTTTTTAATGTCATTCTGTAGCTTGACTTGCTTACTTGACATTTTCTGTACACCTTCAACGAACCCAGTATTATCTACTTTAGTATCAAACTTAAGTGTTCCATCTGCCATCTATGTTCTCACCTCCTTACGTATATAGTGAGTTAATAAGGTCTATCTCTACTTTCTGCTCATGCGTATATTTCTTTTTCAGCTCGCATAAAGAACGGTTCTCGTTCCAATACTCCTGTTCATGCTTTTCGAGTTTCTTATGCTTATTCTTCTTAGATCTGATATTCATTACTGTAGAGAAGAGTCCTTCTCCAATCTCATAAAAGTACGAAATAAAAGTCCAAAAATGTACATATTCACACTCTCGGACTTCCTTACATGCTACTTTATTTATTGCACTGAATATCATTTGTTCGTCTTGTTCCCAATCGTACAGCCTGCTAGATGTCTTTTTACTATCTTCTATCCTGTCACCACAATTCAGAAACCAAATTGCCTTTTCAACCGCTTCTTGCGTATACTCTTCCTTGATAAGATTACGATCATAATACAAGATACGTAACATAGATTCGTACATTTCATCTATGCTCATATCAGGATCATCAAACACTTGTAAAATTAGTAGACAGTCCCGATAATCAGTTCTGATTTCAAATTCTGTCCCACCTACAACAAGTGTTTTTGGTAATCTACCTATCATCGTTTAGATGCCTGTGAAGCGTACTTGTCGATGCGGTTATTTGATTCTTTTGCTGACTTTTCCATTTCTTTTGTGATTACAGGTACAATCAAATTCAGAAATCTAATGATGAAATACTCGCCATTGTTCAAATTAAGGCAATTAAGCCCATTAAACACGGTTTCTGATACATTAGAGTTAAACATTGTATCTAATTCAGCTTTAATCTTACGATCAAGTTCAAAGATTTCATTGGCTGCATCTTTTGTTTCATCGTTTGCAATTTCCTCGGCTTTTTCTACAAGTGTAACAATGTTCTTTCTTGCATCTTCTGCTCTCTTGCCAAAGTTGAAATCATTTGGGTAAATATAGATAGTTCCAAGAAGTTTTCCGTTTTCATCTTCAATCTCATACGACTTAACACCAGTATTAATCTGCAATCTTGCCATGTTTATTCCTCCCTAAAGAAAAGGACACCCTTTCGAGTGCCCTACAATATTATTCTCCTACTACTGTCTCTGTGAATGTTTTTGTTGAGTTGTTCCATGTTCCTGCTTTACGATTACCGTTATACTTGATCTCGAATGGGATATTAACTCCACCACCATCACCACCGATTGATTTAGGAATAATAATTGCATCTTCTTGGTATGCCCAAACTTGTGTACCGTCCGATTCCACAAGAATATCAACAACCTTTGTTTCAAGTGCTGATCCTGTGCTTCTGTTATTTACGATAGTTGCAAGTTGCGTATACAGCGCATCACCTTTACGAGCGTAATATGTTTCGACTTCTGAACTTGGCTCATATCCTTTTACGGTATTCGATGTTTCTCCAAGGATATTCTTTTTCGTTTCAATATCTGCATTCATTTCGATGTTGTACTCTTCTAGATCTGTTCCTAGTCTTACATAAGATGCAGTTTCGCCACCGAACGAACTATCGATGTAGTGCAAAAGCCATTGTCTTTCGAACTTTGCACCTGTAGCCATTGTATCGGCAAATGTTTGTAATTGCATTTTCATAAGCTTTTTCTTTTTCATGCTTATTCCTCTCTTTCCAAGGTATATGTAACCTTAATCTGTAATTGATATGTGATATACTGGCCATCTTCGGACTTGGTCCATGGCATTCCATTTCCAATAGAAAACTTCGTGATTTCACCAGTGTATTGCTTATCGTTTATAGTTGCCGTTACTTGATGACCTTTGATATCATCTAAGTAATAACCTAAGTCCAATAAAAAAGTACTGTTCTGCAACCGATCATAATCATTTACTGATTGATTCGTTGCATACAGTACCATATTGTTTTCCCTTGTTTGATTACCTAAAATATCTTTCTTTACCAAGTTATCGTTGGTAGAGGATAATCCGTAATCATGATCTGCTTCCTCACTTAAGTCAATGTGTACTTCTCCATTGATAAAATCAGATATGTTAGGGTAATCAGTAAGTATTTGTTTCATTACCTCTATGACGTTCATATCTACCCCCTACTTGCAATTTCTTGTGCACCCTTAAGTATTTCTTCTTTATGGTCTTTCATGGCTCTTTCGAACCATAAAGGACCTGCCTGTGGGTGACGAGATTTGTTGTGTACAAGTTTTCTATCCGTAACTACCTTCTTACCGCCTTTTGGTGCCCATGTGCTACCAGTATTAGGGTCAATCATGACATTGCCATAGTACTGGAATCGTGCAGAAGGGCTTATATACTCAATTACACCACTTCCTATTACTGTTCCAGCTGTAGCAGATTTCTCCATGGCTCCTGTTAGCATTGGAGTGTAATTTGACATTACTCGTAAGCACTCGCTATCAACAAATTTCTGTATCTCTCCATATTTTCCAAGTCCGTGGGATTTTACCATTTCAGCAGTAGGCTTCATGTCTAGGTGTGCGTTAAATTGCATGTTATCACCCTACTTTCCACTAAGTTCCCAGTGCCATAACTTACGGCTACCATGGTTCTTAAGAGATATTGAATTAAGAGTAAACACGTTGTGACTTGCTTTTAAATCCTTAAGACTAGCAGATTGCGTTGATTGCGACGTATTGTCATATATAATGTCTGTTTCACCTTTAATGATATAATCCTTACCCTTTGTAATATCAAGGCTCTGTACGGTCGTGTATGGGATAGAAACATATAACGAATCTACACTTGATAGTCCAGACTTCTTGATTGCCTGTGCTTGGTCCTCGTCCCAAAAGCAGTGATCATATACCGCCTTTGTATATTTACTATCTGCTCCTTGATGGAATATCGTAACCTTAACTGTATTCTTCATAGGCTACACCCCACAAAACAATAAACCAGTGTATGCAAGCCATGTACGAACAATATTATATGACTTCGCATTGTCCTCTTGCTCTACTGTTTTTCTATCCTTGTACGATACCGACCACGAACCATCTTTTTCACTTGCTATACTGGAATCACTTCCATTGTCACGTTGATAGCATGAGTAAAGGTGCTCAGCAACTTCGCATACACACATCTGCACCAATTCAGAAATCGTTGTTGTTTCGTCAATATTGTTGAATGTGTACGCTCTAACAATATTGCTTGCCTTGATGGACCATTTATCGAACGCAGTAGAGGGAATTGTACATTCCCCCATTGCGTCCTTGTATGTGCCATCGTAGAACGTGCTATCTGTTAGTGCTGTTACCATGACACATCACGCTCCTTATTATTTAATCTTCGCAGATTCTACAGTGATATAACCAACTTTTGCAACTTTAGATGATACTAGATCTACAACCTCAATAACATCACCTGCTGATACGGCAATCTCTGTTGTTCCAGAAGTCAATGCTGTTCCACCATATGAAGTAGCTGTTTGGTTGTAAGTTGCTCTTGATGTTGGATTAACAGTATATTTAAGTGTTCCTGTGCTTCCTGTTACTGTTGCGATAGTAGTACCGCTTGTAGCACCTTGAGCAAGTGAGATAGTAACTGAACCAGGTGCATACACAGCACGTATGGCAACCGAACGTAATACTTTATGAGCATATACATTACGTCCTTGTACAGCAGAAGCACCAATATACTTACCAGATCCACTTAAATCTTGTACTTTAATAGGTACAGCAAACTCCATAGCACGAGTAGCAAAACGTGGGTGCCCTGCCAACATAGCAAGATTAGCTGTTTCATCGTTCCATTCAAATACTAAGAATCCTGCAATCTTACCTACAGCACCAGTAGCAACAACTTTATCTCCCAAATCAGTTGCATGAACAAAGTGATCTTTGTCCTTTAAGATTAAAGAATATGTACTTGGCGTGCATAATAAGTATCTCTTCCCATCGTTTGGAATCTTAGCTTTTGACATACGTTCTCTTAAGTCTACAATCTTGTCATAGATGTTGTCCGAAGTAAGACTTGATTCATTATCAACGGTTGCAGCTGCTAATAGACAAGTAGAACCGTCTGTATCAACTTGTGCTGCTAATGAGTATGTAGCAGAATCCAATCTGTCAGCTACTAATGCATCTGGGACAGCCTTCGCATCGTATCCGTCAATGATTTCATTAACCGCTTTGTCCTTGTCAATTGTCATTGTTTCGTAAGCTGTAGAACCATGTGTTCCAGAGATTCCATTTGCTTTATCGTAATCAGATACAGCTACTTCTCCATCACGTACTGGAATTTTTACAGCGCCTGCGGCTGGAGACCCTTCGTAATCATTGTTGAACACAACCCCATCTTTAAGAAGTAATTCATTTCTTAATTTTGCTAGTACAAGCTTTGACCATCTTTCTTGATGCTCATGTGCAAATGTTTGTAAGTTCATAATCATTCTTGATCTGTTCATTCTTTCACCTTATTAACCTTTCATTAATCAATTTTTAGTCCTGGGTTTTTAGCAAGGAACGCAGCTTCTACTCCATCTTGTTTCTTAGGTGAACCGTTTTGTCTCTTGCCCCATGATTTACTGTTGTTTCCTTCTTCCTCTTCATCATCATTGCTTGATTTTGCACCTTTAACGAATTGAGGATATTTCTTAATCACTTTCTCAATAGCAGCTTCGAAATCTGTATCTTCATCAATATAAGCCTTGGCCAATGCTACTACATCTGTAACAGATTCTTTTGCTACATCATGTTCAAAACAAAGAAGTTTTGCTTCAAGTGCAGATACCTTGGCAGCTTGCTCTTTGTCAGCTTCCGCTTTCTTATCTTCTGGTGTCCTGCTCTTATCAGCTTCTGCTTTTTCTTTTGCTCTCTTCTCTTTTGCACGTTCACGTTTCAGTCTGTCAGCAATCATTTTGTCGACTTCCTCTTGCGTGAATCCTTTCTTGCCCGATTCTTTAGACTTATCGTCTTGGTTATCGTCACCATCTGCATCGTTAGTGCTATCTGCACCATCGTCTGCGCCATCTGCACCGCTTTCATCAGCGAACATCTGTAAGTTAAATCTAAGTTTTTGATTCATTAATTTCATTGTGCGTCTCCCTTCCGTTTTTTGCTCGTCAGCATTTTATCCGTGAGTTTAACGTCACCGCACGTTTATGGACATAATAAAAAGCCGTGTTTCCACGACCTAATCAAACATATTTGGATTATCTTTGATTAATTGATATAATCCCTTACCTAGCTTTACAACTTGATCTTCTGTAAGTCCAATATCGTTCATATTGTCAATAGCATGTACAAGCTCATGCACAAGAGTACATTTTTGCTGGTTCTCTGTGTATTTAGTACATAATTTGATTGTTTCTTCTTCGTAATAGCAGCAACCGTACAATAGATTTGTTTCATCATCAAGATGTTTTTCCATTTGCACTTCGTACTCCTTATATCCAACCTTTACTTTATCTGGTATATTCAAGTAACTACCTCCTAATCAACATATACTCTCTTACCACACTTCTTGCACTCGTAATAGTGTCTTTTCTTGTGCTTTGCTACCTGTTCACTTCTTAAGCCACTGTATGGCTCATGGTCGCATAGTAGCTTTCTTAACCAATTCAGCATATTGCACCTACTTTCACATAAAAAATAAGACATTAACGTATGCCTTGAACGAGATAAAAAGGATCACCGCCTTCCTATTTCTTCTTGCCTGGTTTCTTTGTTCCTTTGGCTTTTGGCTTACACGCCATGTAATCACCGCCTTTCATTAATTATTTTTGCTATAATAGAATCATTATTAATATTAATACTATAATTGTTAGCGCAAACATGAATAAGTTATATGCTATCTGTTTCAAAGCTTTCAAATTGTATCATATCCTTTCATATTGCACATAGTCAGGATAATCTTCTGCTATACTTATATATCCTAACCGTGCCGATTCTAGTAATATGTTGCTCTGTACGCTTGCCTTGCAATGTAATCTATACTCGATAAATCCATTACCTTGGTATACATCTACTTCCTTATGCGCTATCTGTTCCAACGAGTTAATCGTGTTAATTGACAAGCACGATATTGCAGCGCATACAATGTCATAACCGTAATATCTAAAGCTTGCATGACCATCTAATTTAAAGCCTACAAGCTTATTGTTTTGTTTAATTGGTGTTATTCTTGTCATAGGCATCTTTCAACGCTTTCTTCATTTTATTAACGCTGTTTTTCTCTCTCTTATTATCAATAATTTTATTAGTTATTATTGATGTTATAAAAGATACTGTAAATACTGAAGCACATAATGTTATATTCATCTTACACCCTTCCTAATCCGTCCGCATAAACCCTCTGCCTTTCCATTGGTAATTGCATTTTCTCTGCGAACTTTGCATATTGTTGACTTGTTGCTCTATACTTGCATTGTGCATCGAGTATATCATCAGCACTTGCGCCCGATTCTTTAAGTAACTTAATCTTCATACGTTGCTTTCGCATCAAATCCTCGAGCTTTCGCATTTGCCGTGTGGCTTCGTATTTGGTGTATTCCTTGCCACCATATGAAACCTTCTTGTTTTCCTCTGCCTGCATATCTTCAAGCTCTTTATCAGTGTATGTGCGCTTTGATACGCCTTTTACAAATGGATAGTACGAATGGTAACAGTTCACTCCAAGAAGTCCCGCGGGTGTTCCAAGTCCGCACACCGTTTTAAGTTCTTCCTTACTGTATACCCTGCCTTGCCATACTTGATGTGAAGGTCTTGCGGTAGCATGCCATGAAACTTCGAAATGCTCTGTTTCTAGCTTTTCAGCATTGCTCTCTGTCATTTTACCAACAACTTGATTAATACCAGTCACAACACACATTCGGACTGCAGAAACGGTGTTCACGCTTCTTCCAGTAGCATAATCTATTGTACGAATGCCACTATTGGCTAATTCTGTAATGGTTTCTTTAATGACTTGATCATAACTTTTTATTCCTGTAGATACCTCAAAAGATGCCTTATCAAGCTTATCTTGAAGGTACTGGGAAGCAGGTGTATACATTTTCTTACCATTAACATTAGCCATGAAGCCTGTTGTTTGAGTGATGTTCCTAATATCATTCTTTGTTTGTTCTTTTACAGCCTTTACAAGTTGTTGCAGATCAGTATTATCCTTGTACTCTGTGAATTGTTTTCCACTCGCTTCATAAAGCGACTTATCTCTTGCATAACCACTACTTAACGCATTGTCAAATATATTGTCTATTTCTTCGTTTGCAAGCTCTAATGTGCTTCGAATATACTCCTTAACGCTTTTATCAAACTGTGTATATTGCATCAGCCTATATAGCATATTGTCGGCAGTGGAAGTAATCTCGTTGTTTTTCTTAATACGATGTACAACATCAAGTAGTATAGTCTGCTCGAGATCTCTCATGTATCGCTCTACTTGTTTTGGTAAGCGTTCCAATTCGCTAGGTGTGAACACTAAATATCACCGTCCAATGTGTCTGCTTGCTGTGGTAGTTTCTTAGCAGCTTCTTCCTCTGTTTCTCCATACCACTTTGCACGATATTCAACTAACCTCATAACTCCCATGGCTACATCTTGTCTGTCTCTCAGTCTTTCGCTGTCCTCATCTTGTATAATACTATCATCAAACTTAATATCAATCTTGTTTGGGATCGATTTACCTAGTAAAAATGCTATTCTATCAACAAGTGATTTCAGTGCTCGTCCTATCGGTATTTCATGCTTGCATAATGTTCTATACAGGTCGGATTTGCTTGATATTACCTCGGTTGCTGTCTTTACTGACCCGTTCTCGAACTTATATCTTCCTGTCCCCATGCCGCACTTAAATGATAACATGTCTAATGCTCTGTTGATTCCCTTTTCATGTTCTTCTGCTCGTATAGACATGTCCATAGGTTCAATCTTTTGCTGATTGTTTCTATCATCTGGCACGGCATAGAACATTGTATCATTAGGGTCAAACACTGGCTTTCCTGTGCCTTGTTCTGACATTTGTACTTTTGCCATACTAAGCGGTACTAATATCCTTCTTCTTCCTAACTTGAACTCGTTCATGTAGCTGTCATATACGAGATCACAACCCTTAATTTGACTTATAGCGTTACCAAACACGCTTATCCCCAACGGGCTGTCTAAGTCAATGTTATTAATAATGTTAGGTGATATAATCTGAAATAATGGTTTATCAGAACCCGTTATAACTTCATCAACCATGTTTTCAGATAGTTCAAGTTCCTCCCCTGTTTCACCATCTAGCATATGGTTTTCGATTACATACAACTTCGCATTATCATCAAGCCGATGTATCTGTAAGTATATCTGTTTTCCGTTTTTGCCTTCCTTTACAGAACCAAACGCGCATTCATTAATATAGCCATTTTCCCATGAAATAGGATAAATCATGTCGGCTCTTATGTAGTCAATAACAACTTCCTTATTCTCGTCAAGGTACTCAACAAAGGCCCCTGTACCGAATGCGAATGCTAACTCTATTAACTGATTAGCTTTTGTTCTGAAATCGTTGTACTCAAACACATGATCTAAGTCATTCTTTAGCTGTTCTCCTGCTGTTATTTCTACTTTTTCATTAAGTATCAAACCTGCCCAATCTTCGCATATTGTCTTAGCCATGTTCAATCGTTCTCGTTCTTGTTTTGTTGTTGTTACACCATTATAGACATTATAAGAGTGAAATTCTTTTACATATCCTTCGTACCAATCTTTCCACTCTTCTAAATGATCATATGTTTCACTGTTCGATGTCGTATATCCTAAACTCTCTAATGCTTCTCTAATCGTTTTCATTCCATCACCTACCTTTATGCTACGTTAATATACATAATGTCGTTCTGGATGTATTCTGTGGAGTACTCTTGACTATCCAATGAGTCAATATCCATCTTACCATCGTCCAAACGAACATCTTTTGTTGGTTCATCTTCATCGTACACAGCTTCCTCGAATGCACTCTTAAGATGTGTGCACGACTTATGTATCTTATATCTTCCTTGTGCCATCATGCTGTTGTAGAATGCAATTCGGTCATTGATTGGTCCTTTGATTGCATTCTTAATATCCAATGTGATACCTGCTTCCACAATCGCCGCTTCCATACCTGAAATAAGTGTCTGTTCTGCAGAATCACAATATGCTTCATAGCACTTATACTTTGATTGAACTCTCCTAACAAAGTCTATGAAATCCTCATTGAGCTGTTTCGGTGTGATACGCTCATGTCGGTAGTATTCCATGACTGTTACCACTTCTTTGTACTGATAAGTGAATCCTGTAAACTTGAAGGAATGTGCTGATGTGTTTCCACCGAAGTCCACTCCAATCGTACCATACATGATTGGATTCTTCTGCAGCCACTCATCATCAATCATAAATTCGTCTGGATTATCTGCAAACTGCTGATAAATCAATCCGTCACTTGCTACCCACAAACCAAGGATAAAGCGTTTGAAGAATACTCCTGTAAACATTCTTCGGAATCTGTCCTTAACCTTCTGAGATAAGCTAAGGTTATCGTCCATGGTGAAGTGTAGATGATACACATTCTTTTCTTTTGCTTTGTCTATGAACTCTGCCTTAACATAGTGGTGAGGTCCCTCTGGATTACAGTTCATAAATACCTTTGCGCCCTCAACTGAACAACGGCCTATCATCTGATCTATGAATGATTGTGGGAACAGTGCTGCTTCATCTGCGTAAGCTCCTGCAGCTGTTAAACCTTGTAGTGCATCTTGTGAAGCTTCTGTATTTGCTCCATACATGTAATATGTATTGTTACCAATCTCAATGTAGTTCTCTGATCTGTTGTAATTGTACGTCCACCCCCACGCGGTAAGTATCTGTATCATTGGTTTTACTACATTCTTCTTCAATGCTCCCATTGTCTTGCCCGCAAGTATGAAGTTCTCACCATTCGGAAATGTCTCCTGCGTGAACAATAAGAATGAGCAAATGCAAGCTATTGTCTTTCCCGATCTAATTGAACCATCTGCTATTATCATGTCCTTATCATGGTGTGGGCTCTCTTCCCTCCACCAATTCAAGAGTTTATTCTGTTTTGGAGAGAATGGAAGAAACTTAAATGACTTACTCTTCTTTTTCTTAATCAACGTAAGTCACCTCTTCTTCATCTGCGTACAACGCATTTATATCTTCTTGCGAAGGTTTCGTTGCTTTTAAGAACTCCATTATACCTTCATTAGTGTTGTTATCTCCTGTTTGGTTAGCTATATCAAGTTGCATCTTCTTGATTCTTAATTCTGATTCCTTGTACTCATATTCTGACTTGTGTTTATCATGTGGGTTAACCATAAAGTATTGTTCCAACCATTTTAATGAATCGCAACGATCAACCAACTTGATGCTTACTGCACCTTTATCATTCTTTGATACTTCCTTTATCAATTGTGTATCTACGCTGTCTGATTCGTGTAGTCTTACATCATTTACCTCGAACTTTATTCCTGTCTCTTTATCTTCTATCTCTTTACGTCCGAACTCAACATAGTTTCCTATATCTGCGAATGCTATCCTCATATGATACTCGATT
Organism: Anaerosporobacter faecicola; assembly: GCF_012070565.1. Classification (GTDB taxonomy): domain Bacteria; phylum Bacillota; class Clostridia; order Lachnospirales; family Lachnospiraceae; genus Anaerosporobacter; species Anaerosporobacter faecicola. Next base: position 122,040 of record NZ_JAAQRO010000030.1, on the reverse strand, counting down.
AATTCGTCACTAGAGAAGTGAACTGATTTTGCCTTAAGTTCGATTAGCTCGTCTATCTCTTTGCATATTTCCGTATTTTTCAGTAGCTTATGGGCATTGCTGCATGCGTTTTGATATGTTGTGTTATAAGCTTTGATATAGCTTTGTACTGCGTTGTGGTCTTTGGCATAATAAACACAAAAAAGCCTTTGCTCATGGGTAAGTTTTTCATTCTTTAATGTTTCCCTTATCCCATCGTCAAAGGCTTCTCTCTTGACTTTATTATTCTGTTTTGCTTTTGCAACGTTGCGTTTCTTCTCTTGCGTTGCGTTGCATTCCCATTTATATCGTTTCTTCCAACTTCGAACGGTTCCTACTGGTATGTTTAGTTGACTTGCAATCTCAACTAACATCATACCTTGCTTATATAAATCATGAGCCTTTTGTACTTGCTCATTTGGTGATCTAGCCATACAAGGCTCACTTCCTTCCTTTTATTCACTAATATGCAAAATATTTAGTATAACACCGTATTTTATGATACATTTATAACCAGAAATGTATATTTATTCCTCTTTGCCACACAAAAAAGCACCTACTACCTACTCAATGTAAGTAATAAGTGCTTCTTTCGGGGTGAATCTATCGATAAAGGAGGAGTAGCTATACTACCATATCCGATATAAACTAATCTTCTGTTATACTTGCTCTATCATAATTATAACATACTATTTTTGTGCTTTGTGTGCGTTTTGGAGATAATCACTAATTTTTCTTGATATTCTGCTCCTGTCTAAGTTGACTAAATTTCCTACCTCTGTTTGCCTTAATCCATCTATAAACCGGTATCTGAATATCAATCTAAGTTCGCTCTCTTCTATACTGTTAATAAACGTTTCAATCTCCAATGCCTTGGCTTCAAGCTCCTTCTTCTTCTTTTCTCTTGTTGCTATCAGCTTATCCCTTGTTGCAAGTTCCGTAGGGTCTTCTAGCAATACGCTCGTCCTTACTTCTGTGTAAGGGAAGCATCTCATGGACCCTTTTACCTTTCCTGCAACTGCTGTTATCTCTTTACCATACTCTTTCTCGATTCTTTTCTCCAGGTCATCTATTTCTCTTTTTATACTGGTATATTGCCTTAACTCTATCTCTGTCACTTTATCACTCCTTCACTAAATCATCGTTTACCTAACTACTTTATTCCTCTTCTTGTTCAAATTCAAACTTGTGTTCGGATATCTTTTTACCGCACTTTGGACAATATACCATCTCATTTTCGCTAGGTGTACTATCTTCGTTAAAGCACCAAACCAATCCGCATTCACTTTCCCAGTAGTGGCTCCAATTATCGTCTATTTCTCTCCAATTACACATATCCATCATTCTTCCCCTTCATCTCCTTGTAGTTGATGCATCTCTTAACATCAACAGGCTTTCCGTTGCATATAAATAACCTCTTGCAGCTCGAACACTCGCTATCATGTATTGTTTTTGGTTCTTCTTGATTCTTCATGCGATCACTCTCCTAACTCACAATGTCGAATTGCGTTCCAAGTAGGTCCATAATGCTTAATTGTCCTACCTTTTCTACCTTGGGTTCTCCAATTAGCTTCTCCATTTTGATTCTGCATTGTTTGAATGATTCTTGATACCTCTCTGGGTGTTCATGTAATCTCATTCTTAGCAAATTGTCTTGTTTAATAAACATTTCCAATCCAGTTACGTATCCAATTACATTGTCTATGTGTATATGTTCTGCATCTTTTTTATTTACCTTGTGTCTGTTATTAACCAAATACAAATAGTCTCTGTCTCTTTTATAGATTATTAGTGATTGTTTAGCATGTTCTCTGATTTCGTCTGCTCTTGCCATGAACTTGTTATCCACTTCTTGTGGAGTTTCTCTATTGTATATATCAGGAAAGTATTCAAGTTCTTCTAAGTTTTTCTTTTGATATATGATGTGGTTTCTTACACAATTCAAGTTGCACCCATCTTCCCAATTTGGATCACTTCCTCCGTACTCCATCAAGTAATCCCATCTTGCGAAGCTATCTATCAAACTCTTTTCTGCTTCTTTTTGCTCCTTTGTCACTCAATCACGCTCCTAACCTTGTCAAGGTTCTCACTTCCGTAGAATCTATAAACTGTACCTCTTAACGCTTTTGATGATTTTCCTATTATTTCAGCCATTAGTTCATATCCATAGCCTAACATAATTAACTCCTTGAGCCTTTGTTTTTCTTCATCAGTCCATTTAATGTGATTGTCTGCCTTGATTGGTCTTTCTTTGAATCCAAGGTCGCATATTCTTCTTTGTATTGCTCCGTTCGTTCTTCTCAACTTCTTTGACAAATCATCATATGTGTACTTGTACTGTTTCAGTAAGTAATGCAACTTTTCATCTTCTGTCTTAGTCCATGGAGTCATGATATATTTCCTATTCTTTTCAAAATCATGTTTTCTTTTTACTTTCGCCCACTCTGGTTCTGCTCCTAGCGTATTTTCAACAAATTTACTAAAGTCAAGCAGATATTTATTCTTCTCAGCCCACTTCCAAAACTCGTCAATATACACTATTTTGAATGAGCAATTGTTAACTCTTTTTCTGTGTATTGGAAAGTTTCTATTTTCTATCCATGACTTATTCTTATATCCACCGCTATCTATACCTAAAGCTATAAGTAATTGATGCCATGTAACATAGTCTCCACTTTCAAGGAACGGCCCCAATCCTAATTTCTGTGCTTTTATCAATATCGCATTCTCTGTACGATTAAGATTTTTCATTAGTGAGATAATTGATAGCTTACCCCAGTTATCTTCTAAATACTGTATTTCTTCTTTTTTCCAATTTCGTTGTTGCCCCATTTTAGAAAGGAGCCGATGCGCATCTTCCCGGGAAGCTCCGACCTCCTTTCTGTTTTTAGTTTATGTTCTGTTTCTCCACTTACCGCCGTACCACTTATGGTACGTTACTGGACTGTAGTTACTGTAGTCATATGTATAACCTTCGCACACATGACTTGATCTGTACTGCTCGCAATCGTAGTTTTTACATGTTGCGCAGCATACTTCATTCTTTGGATACATCTATTCTCCTTCCTTGTTCCCTACACGATTGTCGGGTACATCAAAGCTTTTTCATCTGCATACTTTATATTTCTTGTACCTTTGCAATTACCACAAGGTTCATTTCTTTTAACTCTTGGGCATTCTATATTTTTGCTCCTATCGCAAACAAAATAAGCGTTGCGACTATACATATCTTTAATTACCATTCAATTAAAACTCCTTTCCAAAAATATCAATCTCTTAATTTACAGCTTCAAATTTTAGTTTACCAACTCAACCTTTTATGGTACTCTATTGGATAGTACATATAAATAAAGAGGTGAGTTATAATGAAGTCTATCTTGTATCCCTTGTTATTTGGTCTATTGATTACAATCGTAGTATATTCAATAATCAAAGCTACTCATAATAATCCCAAAATCATAAAAATAATTTCTATTATTTCTTTTTCCTTTTCAGCTATTTTAACTGTAATTCTATTAGTAATTTTAATTATTACGCTAGTATAGATATCAATTTATCTTGCTAATTTGTAATACTTGTCTATTATCTTTTCTGCCATATTCCACACTAAATAGTTAACCTCATTATGGGTTTCTGCTATTGCAATTTGTTCCCAAACTAAACGTTCAATGTCATTCATCTTAGCAAAAGCATTATCTATGTTGTTTCGCTTTACTGCTCTTAGCTGCTTTTCTTGCCATTTCTTAAGCTGGTTATTAAGTTTGATGTTTTCTTGTTCTGTATATGCCATCTGACACCTCTCTTAAAGATCAATTTACTTGATTAATTGATCTATTGTCATTTGACCAGGAATCTGATTGCTCAAGCAAACATCTGTATATCTATCTTCCCAGTCAACTCCAATATAATCTAGTACCCTGCCCCAACCGAATTTTTCTTTTGTCTCTGGGTCAGTACAGCAACGATACATATAAAACTCCCACTCTTTTTCGTTTCTTTCTCTTAGCATATCGAAACGATGTGGTCTTGCTTCCATGTGTATTCCAAATCCGCACATGCTGCAACCTGTTCTCTGTGCTCCTGTTGTATATAGTGTTCCATCTGGCTTTCTTTCAATTGTTCCATAGATTTCAGGTATTGGTGCTTTCAGATCAAGTGCAAGTTGTAGCAAGTCTTGTCTCAAAAATGGAGTAAATGGTGCTGATCTGATAACAGTTTTCCCGAAGTAATTACAACCATGTTCTGTTAATGCTTCTTCTCTTTGTCCTCCCTCGCTTGCCATCAATCCAAGAAAAGGTTTACTGTTATGTTCTTTTGCCCATTTATCGCAAGGTTGTTCTTTCATGTACAGGCAACACTTGTTTGATACCTTGAATGGAGCTATCTGATAATTAACTCCCTCATTTTCATTCTCATATCCAGCGAATAGCTTTAACCATTTCTGTGGCATCTTCATTCTGCTATTCTTAGCAAAGTGACCTTGTTCTCCACATTCCCCAGTAATAATTGCATGTCTTACTGTCTTGTTCTTATCGGTTGGATTCTGTAAGGTGTCAATTCGTCCTGCTATCTTTTTGCTGATTACTGGGAATCCCACTTCGTTCAATATCTCAACTTTGCTCTTTCCTGGAGCTATTGTAATAATTCCTAACTCTTTATGTATTCTCTGAATGCTTTTATCTTCAAGTGATGATACTGATACAGCAGGAACATCAATGCCTATCTTTCGAAGGAATAAGAGTAATACAATACTATCTAGTCCTCCAACGCTAACATGTGCATTCAGTCCTCTACGATCTAGCTCACTTATAAACTCAAAAGCTCTTTGTTCTGCTCTTTTTAGTTTTACCTCATATGGAAGTTGTTGCATTGCTGTCATTTGCGCTTTTTTTTGCTCTTTTATGTTCTCTAAATTCCTCTAATGTTAATTCTTTTTCGTTCATTCTATTCACGGAGTAAAGACGTCTTTACTGGTGGCCACCAAACCTCTTACTCCTTTCTATTTTATTATTCTTACTTACCTAAACTATCATTTTGCTACTTTTGTCGGTAGCAAAATTCCAATTTGTTTCTTTCTTCCATCTGTAACTAACAAAGGAAGAGTTGGCCCTTGTACATAAAATCTAGCCTTTGCCCCAAATATCTTCTTGTAATAATCACTTACCCATGCATAATTACCGTTTTCACAATCTACTTTCGAGTATCCTTTCTCGTCATGATCTGTTATTTTACCCTGTACACTATTTTTCATGATTGCATTTGGGTTAAGTGTCACAATATCTAAACCTCTTACTTTTACACCATCTTCAATTTTTCGCACCTTAGACAAGTCAACTACGACTTCGTCTTTCTTAATAAATGTTCCTCTTACATTATCAAGTAAAAGTATCTTTTCGTCGAACTCAATATATGCCATATTAGCAATTCCCGAACTAACTAGTTGCATCTGCATTTTTATATGTGGTTTATATGCCATTCTTAATCCTCCGATCTATGATCTACCATCTCGCTCACATGAGCGAATTGCTTGTTATACCTTTCCAACATTAACTAAATCGTTACGGTAGCGGTCTAGCCTGTCCTACCGCAACTATGATGTAACCGGACTTGCCGGACGTTACAACCTACTAATTAATGCAGTTCTCAATATACTCATATACATCATCACGTATAATGTTAATATCATCTTTCTCATACGCTTCCAGTATTGTTTCCTTTTCTGACATAATCAGTTCTGCAATAAACTGTGATAATTCAGTATTCTTCATATAATCACCTATTCCTTTCCTAAACCTTTATTTAATCAATGTTCTCAAATTCAACTGGGATCCACATCTTCGGATTGTAATTAAGTGTATACTTGTATTTTGAAACATTCTTTGACCCTAGTTGTTCAACAACATATGTAACGTTGTCGCTTAATCCTACAAAGTGCTTTTGATAGTTACCGTTTTCATCTTCAACTATTATCTCAAGCTGATTGTCTGCTGTATCTGCTGTAATTGATAGCTTACCAGTCATTTGGAACAACACATCTCCTTCGATGCAATTAATAACTGTAAGTTGACGTACAACATTAAAACTGTCGGCTTCTTTTGATAAATTTTCTGAAACTAATAATCTTTTTTTCATATTCTTATTCTCCAATCTTTTTATTTGTATAACTTATTTAGGTTATAACTTGTATATATAACCACTTAATTATCTTTTACTTTCAATCTTTACACCAGTTTCATCTAGCAAATATTGTTTAATATCCTCCAAAGACAAGTATCCTCTGTCATAAGAATCATACAAATCAATGCAAAAATCAGTAAATCGTTCTTCTCTTGATTTTCCATCTACAACCTTTCGCATCAGATCAGCATACTTGTCATGCAATACCATAGTCGGTATGCCCAACATGAGCGTAAATGCAGTTGCGACAGCTTTGTCCGTTGCTTCTTTCTTCAATGCTTCAATCTCGCTTCTCCTCATGCTTATCATTGGATCTTTTGCTGATTCTCTTTCAGTTCTTCTTCGTTCTGCACGGTTCATACTACCGCCTTACCTTTCTTTTCGCACACTTGTTTCCGAATTTGTCCGCTCCAATGTATGCCTTTCCTTCTTTTATCATTTTTGCAATATGGCACATTTTATTCCAATTATCTAGGTTTTCTTGCCCTAGTTCTTGTTGCTTTACATGCATTCTATTTTCCTCTTTACTTCTCATTGCCTACCTCCATCGAACAACTCCATAGGAAAAGCGTCCTCTTCTCCGGTATCGTCAATCACGTAGTAGCAACCATTACCTATTGCAGTTACGTTGTATCCTTTTCCTACTGTAAGCAAGCCTTTCCATAAGCTGTTGTTCTTGCACTTTGCTTTAAAATATTCGTCCATGCTCATTCCTCCCAATATCCATTCTTAATATCTTCCAATGCTTTTATTGTTGATTCCTGCATGTCTCTATTAACCGGCCCCCTATGTTGTTCCTCATGCTGCTCAATTGCTAGTTGCTTGCAATACTTGTCAGCAAGTCCAAATTGTTGTTTTACTGATATAGGTATCAGATCATGTTGCTGTTGTCTTGCTAACTCATTTCTGTACGTTTTTACAAACAAGGATTTTTCAACCGACTGTAATACACTAACATCGCTCTTTGCTAGTTCACGTAGATTATCTGGACTTCCTATTGCCTTTTGACAAAGTGCTGGAAGTTTATTAAATTCCTCGACGCTGTAATACGTGCTCTTGCAAATTGCCTTGTATACTAATGACCACGCTTCCTCTTCGTTTTCATACTTTCCTTCTAGTCCAGTAACCGTCCTTGTACCTGCAATCAATTGCGATACGCTTGGTGCAAAACTGCTATTACTTGACGCTATGTAAGTCATAAGCGAAGCTTGTATAACATTGTAATCATAATCTGCTAATAATGTTGCCCATACATCTGCCGTATTGCTCATGTTGTCAGATTTAAAGTTTGGAAAAGCTGACGAAATAATCATCAATATCTTAACTACTTCTTGTCGTATCATACCTTGCTCCAATCTATTCCTTGATTGCTTTGTTGCTTGCCTACATTTCCATCAGGTCCATATACGTCTTTCCAGTTATTCAATATTGATTTTTCCAACATTGCTATTGCCGTATCGTTGTCATACTTGTTAAGTTTGTTAATCATCATCGTTATTGCTCGTTCTGTCATTTTCCCATTCTTAATGCTCTTTCGCATTTTGATAAATTCAATAAATGTAGAGTTGAGTTTTTCATCATTAGGGAAATATGTTTGAGCGGTAGCGAGTTTCTTTGTTTTTTTCTTTATATCTTTATCTATATCTTCTTCTTTTTCTTTTTCTATTTCTTCTTCTGAAACAGCGACGCATGACGATGAATCGTCGGTTGTCAGACGATTGTCAGACGATTTTTCTTCGATAAGTTGCTTTTGTCTAGCTCTTCTTTCTTGCTGATACAGCCTATCTCTCTCTTTCTTTTTGTCGTATGAATCCAACGTTTGGTACTTGTTCCAGTTTGGAATTGTTATAGTATTGTCAATTATCTCTACCATTCCAAGTTGCTCGAACTTTTCTAAAGCCATTCTTACGTCTGGTACTTCTCTTCTGAATACTGCGCTTAGCATTTCATCTGTGTAAGCAATTTTATCTGACAATAAAAATACTCCATCATTGTTTGTTTTGCCTGCTAAACAAAGCAGTTTGAACCAGATTGTTATGATCGTGTCAGAGCAAGGCATTGCGTCAATTAGTAACATCTTTTCATCGTCGAAGATATCCGTAACAACCTTTATCCATTTAACATCTGCCATATAATCACCTACATTTCGCTAATCCAAACTCTTACATAAGGTTCATCGTTATAAAGTTTCTCCATTTGCAGCTGTACTACTTGTGTATCATCTTTGTAAGCAATACCGTTAAGTGCATCAAGTACAACCTTACATATATTATCAATATCAGGTTTCTTTGTTGGAAGGATCTCTGAATCAAGCATCTTCTTTCTTACTTTCTTAGAAGTACTTTTTGGTGGAGCAAAGAAGCACTTTATTGTTACATCAAGAGGCCCTTCAAATATTGTAAATGGCAATGTTTGGTGTTCTAAAGCTTCCAAGCATCTAGTCTTAATCAAGTTTTCATACAAAACAGTTTTTTCTGGTGTAATGCTACTCATATGTTTAACTCTTGTATTATAAAATGTTCTTGCTCTTGCCTTCCCTTGTGGGTTTCCTGGTATAGTAAAATCTATTGTCATGCGTTTCCGCCTTTCTTTTCATAGGGGAGCTGCCACACTCCCCAGGATAAGGAGTTTTAATACTGTGATATATCTAAAATCCTTGGTGCATAGTGCTTACGCATTATGTGGTTAATGAGTTACATTTATATACGTCCTCGACCTCGTACAATCGATTTCTAGGCGGGTAATTGTTTGAGGTAGAGAATTTGTATATCTAACTTACCTCTACGCCTATTTCATCGTTATACACGATTCCGTAAACATGATTCTTTTCAAAAAACTTTAGTTCATCGTTGTGACATATTGTATGGTGTTCTCTACACAGGCTTATAAGCAATCTTCCTTTGTTATCAACTCTGTTTCGATTGTTACCCATGCCAACTCTGGATCCTTCGCAGTGGTGTATATCTGATAGTGGTTTACCACATACAGCACACACTCTATGTTTTATGCAATAATACAGATACTTCGATACATCGTCTGTTCGGTTTACTCCTAAATCTTCTAAAATCACACCATGTTCTATGGCAAACTCCATGAGCGTATTGATAAACTCCCTTGCAGTATCCATGGTGCATGTGGACAATGAAAAGTAATCGCAACCAGTACGTGCAATGTGTAAATACTTCAACCACTCTTTTGCTTCCTCTGGCAAGTATCCAGTATGTCTTGATATATCTGCTATAGTTGCATATGCTTTCTTTCTCTGCTCTGCGCTTATGTGTCTGCCATCATCAAGCCATATTCCTGCATTTCGCATCTTCTTGGTTTCTATAGATTCTTGAAGGTTTATGTTAGGAATGAATACCTTTAGTTCTGTGCCTTCTTGATTTACTCTGTAGCCTGTTAACTTTGCCAGTACATACATTCAATCACCTACTTCTTAGCACAGTATCCGCAAAGTGCTTGTCCGTTTCCTCTCTTAAGTGCAAAATCCCAAGCCTGTTCATCTGTGTAAGTTTTTCCTTGGCTAGTAAATCCTTTTATTTCTTTTCCGCACTTTGCACATACATGAGGTTCTTTCCCTTGCTTATTTGAATTGTCCATGCTGTCAGCGTCTTTCACATCATCAATACAAAACAATCCATTTAAAGCATATTTACGAGCGTATGAGCTAGTAGCTCCGGTAACTTGGCTAGAATCCATTCCTTTTTTTGATTCTTCCTCTCTTGCATATGCAGTATTTTCGATCTTATCTGATGTTTCACAATCGATAATGGTTGCTGTTGCTTTTACATAATGTCTGCCGTCTATGTACTCTATGGTGTCATTAACAGTAAGTACAGCATTAACTTCTTTTAGTAATGGTTTTACGCCTTCTAATATGTCTTCACAGCTTCTATAATTGTATTTACCGAATGAGTTGTACTGGTTCTTAGGTGCTTTCAACTCAACCTGTATTTTTAGCAGTTTTTCATAGATATTCATTGGATCACCTTACCTTATCTGTAATGTTTGTGATTGCTCCAAGTGTGCAAACTCTAATTCCTGTGTTTTTAAAATCTCTTTGATTCTTGAATTGTCAACTTTAGGGTCCTGTGGAATCATGTACTCGCTTGGTACTTCACCAGTTACAACAAGTTTTGCAGGTGTCTTGCGTAATGACACAGTAAACAGCGGTGTTTTTACCTTTTGTTTTTCTGTAACTTCTAGCATGGTTTGAAGTGCTGATTTCATACGTTTTACGTTATTGTCAAGGCTTGTTTGTCTTGCTTTTAAACGATCAATTTCCTTTTGCAAAGAATCGCTTTCAGAATTTATAGAGTTAATTACCTTGCAATAACTGTCGCACTTAAATTCAATATCTCCCTCAACCGATTCCAATGTGTCCTTAAATACATCTTCTTCAATATCACCATCTTGCATCATCTGGTATAGTTGTAATACCTCACCTGTTAAATCATATAATGTTGCCATCTTCTTCCCCCATTTCTTCTAGGCACTCGTCTTTGTGCCCTAGCTTGCATCTATCAGTTCCAAATCTGTTGTAATATTCCATATCTTTTTCTTTCTGTTGGTCGTGCTGTTCGAATAAATCTACGTTATCAAACAACATCATCTTCACCACCAAACACTACGCATTTTAATTTCTTGCTCTTTACTTCTTTATCTCTTATCACGGCTGCGTATCCTGCCTTAACAAGTAATCTTGACAGGTCGCACATATCTTCATGTGTTAGCTTACCACTTAAGTTTGCTATTACTGTTTTCAATGTTCTTCCTCCCTGTTATCTTCATATGAAACACACACGTTGTATGTTTTGTTGTTAACAGTTACTACCTCATGATTAGGTATACAGCACATGCATTTATTACCGTCTCGATTGTGCTTGCATGTAATATCATCGCAACCAACTATCTGCAACATGTTGACATTTACCTCCGTTTGTGATATTCTCACCTTGAATATTTTGTTTAGTTGCTGAATCCTTTGGAATGGCGGTTCCTTAGGATTCTTTTCTTAGTCCGCATTCGATGAATGCCTTTCGTACAAGTAAGTAGCCTTCATGATCTGGAATTTCTCTTAGTACTTCTGTGATTCTTTCATTCCACTCTTGCTTTTTATTTCCTTTCTCAAGTGCTTCTTTAAGTGCTTTTCTAAACTCTTGACCGTTTCCAAATATTCCGACGTTGTTCTGTTTGCTACCATAACCGCAATCAGCAGGCTTTTTGTTATGTAACTGGTTTGCAATACCGTTCATCTTACTTGCTTTACTAATGCTCACTCTCTTACCTCCCTTACTCCGTATTTGATAATTAAGATGGTGCATACTACCAGTGATACAAATGTAAAAGCATTTAGCATGTTATCACCCATTTCGAATACGAAGCATGTCGATGATAATATCAAGTTTTTTTGATATTGCATACAACTCTGTATCTTCTTGGGTATCTTCTTTATTGGTGTTGTTAGTTTCCATTGCTTCTTTTTGCAACTCTGTTTTCTTTTTGATTCCTTTTTCTTTTAAGATTGCATAGATACATTTTTCTGATACCTTAGTAATACCAATGATGTCTTTGTTCTTTACACCTCTTTGATAAAGTCCAACTACTAAATCTTTGTCTTGTTCAGATAAATTACTAAAATTTGTTGTTTTCATGTTATCGCTCCTCTCTAGTTAAGTAAGCTACACAGCTACCAAAGATAATAATTGGGATAAATATTACCAACCTCCGTGTTGCTACCATCAATTCAATGTTTTCTTGTTCTAAAGCTCCGAGTGTACCGTATGACAGTACAAATAGCATAATTACAATTAAGATGCTTGCGCGATGGATAAACCGTTCTGTTTTTACTTTCATAGGCTTGTCTCCCTAATTCATACGCATTTGTGCGTTGCAATCATTGATAGTCAACTGTGTAGTATAGCAAGGTTTCCAGTTCCATATAAACTCTCTAGCCTTTTCAAAGTCGATAACAGCAATATTGTTTCGGCTATTAACATTAAAGTAATTCTTAATGTCTCTACCAATCTCCTTAAATACTTTTTTGCTTATTTCCTTATAAGCTTCCGAGTTTTTGCCACCAAGTACATCTGTTACCTGCTTATTTACAAGTCTTTCAAGTTGAAGCTGTTGACCATAATCAATTGTCATGTTGTTTTCTAATACTGTGACACGATCAGATACGTTGTCGATCATTGACAACTGCTCTCTCATGATTTCTTGTGGTGTCAGTGGCTTTTGATATGTACCAGTTTTGCGAATGCTAGGTAATACTTCACTGGTTACCCACTTCTTAAATCTTTTTGCTGATTCTAATTTACTGCCAAAGATTAATGCGTACATTCCGCTTTCGTTGATTACCGTTGTTTCTTGCAATCTTCCAAGCGAATCTGTGAGGTGGTGTTTCGCCATATCATCTGATTCAACATGTTGCTTTAAAGCATTAACAGAATCTTTAAACCCAAGAGCATTTGTTACATCTTTACCAACAAAATAAGGTTCCTCGTTAATAGTTACTGTTCGGACTTGTCCAAACTCTTGATTTTCGAAAATTGTTAATTGATTCATATGATCTTCCTTTCTTGTAATAAATTGGTTTTTCTCCTATAATGTAAGTACCGACTGCCATCGGAATACATATGAAAGGAGAAAATCTATGAGTGAATTCAAAATAATAAATCCACCAAATATAAAACTTAGTGACATAAAAGTTGATGTTATCCAAACTGATGATTGTATAATTACCACTAATACATATCCAAATGGTTTTGTATTAAAAATGATTCAAAAAGCCGATGAAGTAAAAATACAAACTAGTTCTCCAATGATTAACAACAACGATGGAACATTTAGCATTCCTGAATAGTGATTTTTTCTGCTTTTACAGTTACTGAATCAGCAGAAATAACTACTTCTGTATTACCTTTTTTTATTAACTGCTCTTGCTTATCTTTAGTTGGAGCAGTTATTTTTTGTTTTTCGTTCATATGATCTCCTTTCTACCCTTTGTATTTTTCAGATAATTGTTTCAAAAAAATTTCAAACTTGTCTGGGAAACATAGCCAAGGACTAGTTTTCCCTACGCCCTTCTTGAATGCTGGACTACCTTTTGTTTTACATATCTCTATTATCTGATTCCTAGACATCGAGAATTTATCTGAAAGCTCATTTACGGTTAATGCTTGCATAGCATCCCTCCTTACGCAGTTTCCAAGTATGCAATATCACTTGATAATTCCTATTGACTTTAATTCACTGTAGATTGCTAGCATGTTCTTGTATGCTTCTTTAGATGGAATTGTGTTAATGTTGTCTTCTTCTCCACATATATCTTTGCTTGCTTGATAATTTTCTCTGAGATACTCAATAACACTTAATATTTTTTCTTCCATATGGACTGTTCACGACCTTTCATCATGCTGTTTGTGTCTGTTTTGTAACAACTTTGTTAACTTCGTCGCTAACGGAAAAATCTAGTCCATACTTTTCCTTAACTCCCATCAACTCAACAGTACAATCAAGCACCTCTTGCCTTTCAACTAGCATTTTGGGTGTCATATCTGCCTTTTTAATCATCTTAGGATAACCATATTTAGTTGATATTGCCTTGTTTGTTATTGTATTAGCCTTTATAAAGCTAACTTGCACTGGATTCTTTAAGGACTGTTTAAGTTTTGCCATTGCTTCTTTCTGGTGCTCCTTATCTAGCATACGGAATACTTGGAATCCCTCTAAACCAGTTGACTGTCGAAGTTGTTTGAGCATTTCATATACCCAGTCTTGAAATTCCTCTGCTTCTGGCTTGTTGCTTCTCATGATTAGTCGATATAGACCTTTTTCATTGAGAACTATCATTTCTTGTGTTTCTGGGGATTTCGCCTTATCTGATGTGATACGTACTTTGTGCGTACCCTTGTATTTATCAGGCATTTTTCTTGTAGCAACATTCGCGTCTCTAAAACCTAAAGCATCGGTAATGTCTTTAGCTACTGCCCACCACTCTCCGTCTTTCTCAACAAATCGGATTTGATAACCGTTCCATATCTCTGTTTTCATTATGTACCTCCTATTCTGTAAGGAAATATTCAATAGCAACTCCAAAATACTCAGCTATTTTTTGCAATTTATCTGCTTTAGGAGTATATTTTCCTTGCTTCCACGCTGTTAGTGTAGCTGTAGCAATACCAGTTGATTTGCTCACTTTGTAAGCTGTTACGCCTTTTTTAAGCAATAATTCTTCGAATTTTTTATACAATATATCACCCCCCTTAAAAAACGCTTGACATTAGCTAAGATTCCTTATATACTTATATTGCCAAACAAAGTTATTTAAGAAATCAAAGTTATGTTTAACTTAGTTATCTAAGCTATGTATGTATATTAGCATAGTTTTCTAAGTGTGTCAACATAATTTTGAGTAATTTTTCTAACTTATTTTAAAATATTAGCAAGAAGGAGTAATAATTATGTATGAAATATTTGAAAAATTGCTTAAAAGTAGGGGGATAACAGCATACAAAGTGGCAAAAGACACAGGCATAACTACAGCTACATTGACATCGTGGAAGCAAGGAAAATATGTTCCAAAACAGGACAAATTGCAAAAAATAGCTGATTACTTTAATGTATCAGTTGATTATCTTATTAATGGAAAAGATGGTGAGAAAGAAGATAATAATAATGACTATGCTGCTAAGGATAAGATGGAACGTGAGATGCTAGTTCTTTGTAGAAGTATGGAAGATGTCTCAGAAGAAGAAAAAGAAGCACTAATAAATAACTTTAAAAATTCTATTGATATATTTTTAAAAGCTAAGGGGTTAAAATGAGGGAGGGAAACAGTTGTACATTGATTTTTTTAATTGTCAAAAAAACGCAACAGAGCTTCTTGCAAAACAGAAATTGAGATCTTCAAAAATTAATGTAATGAAGCTACTGTATGATAAGAATATATTTTTCTATTCAATTCAAGATTATACCAAAACTGTAAACAAGCCAATTACTGATTTCTATCAAAATGGTAAACTTGTTGATGGTTATACAATAATACTGCCAGAGGACAGTATGTACATAGTACTTTATAACAAAGAACTATGTAAGTCACGTATTAACTGGACTATCGCACATGAAATAGGGCATATTTATATGGGGCATACACAAGATACCGAAAAAGAAGAAATTGAAGCACACTTCTTTGCTGCTCAGTTAATTATGCCAGAATATGTTATTTACAAAATGGAATGTATTTACGGTGAAGTTAGTGTAAATGATATTTTAGGAGTATTTTATGTATCTAAAGACGCAGCGATAAAAAGGATCAATACTTTTGAAAGAAAATCATATTATAGTGACACTAAAGACGACTGTCATATATGGGATATGCTTTCTGATAATGTTAATGAGTATTACAAGATAAAAAATAGCAAAAAACGTCGTAATCCATTAATTTATACTGACAACAGTCGAGAGATATTTAATAGTGAATATGAATGGCTTTATGGTTTTCAATAATAAAAAGCCCTTGTTGTAAAATAAGGGCTTTTTATTATAAGAACGATATAATATTCTATTGCAACAATATTATATCATTCTACTTTATATATATCAATTACTTATTTTGAAAGGAATGATATTATGGCATCATTAAAAAAGAGAAAAGATGGACGTTATGCAAAACAAATAACGATTGGTATAAAGGACGGAAAGCCAGTAAAGAAAACAGTATACGGTAAGACGCTTAAGCAACTAGAAGAAAACTACATGAATCTAAAAAGACAATTAGAGCAAGGGATAAACCTCGACCTAAACATTGCAACATTAAGAGAACTTATGGAAGAATGGTACAAAATAGATGTTGAACCAAATATAAGAGAGAACACAAGAAGAAAATACATTTACTCATTCACGTCTATATACAACGAGCTAGGTTGTTTTAAAGTGAACGATATTAAAATGTATCATATTGAACACGCAATATATGAATTTAGAAAAACTGGTAATGAAGCAGCTAGATTTAAACTTATAATATTAAATAGGTTTTTTAACTATTGTGTGGATCATGATATCATTATGAAAAATCCATGTAAAAGAATGAGTATACCTAGAAATAAACCAGAAAAACGTAAACTAGAAAAAGTCGAATTAGAAAAAATTGAAAATGCAGAATTACCTATTTACGATAAGGTATTTTTATTTCTGCTACGTTACACAGGTGCAAGAGTTAGCGAAATAAACGCTCTATGCAAGTCAGATATAAATTTTAAAGACATGTATATAGATATCAATAAAACAGTAAGTACAAAAGTGGATACACACCCATTTATACAACAATTTCCTAAAACAGAAGCAGGTAAACGCAAAGTGCCTATTCTTATTCCTCTATATAAAGTGTTATATGAATATGTGAGCGGTCTAAAGAATGATAATGACTTATTGTTTACAATAGGCGATAACAAACCTTTATATCCTGCAAATCAATCAAAAAGACTTAAAAATATATTAAAGAAGTGCGGTATTGATTGTACAGATATTACTCCTCATTCATTTAGGCATAATTTTATATCAGAATGCTACTACGCTGGAATAGATATAAAAACAGTTCAGTCGTGGGTAGGTCATTCTGACATAAAAACAACTCTTGATATATACACTCATTTGTCAGAAAGTGATTTACTAAACGGAAGTCAAATGAACGATTTTTATAATGGAAGTCAAACGGAAGTCAAGCGTGATTTTAGGGTTGTGTAACCCCTTATTTTACAAGGGTTTTACTTATGATACGGTTCTCCCTTCATAATTCTAAACCCCCTATACACCTGCTCCAACAACACCATCCGCATCATCTGATGTGGAAAAGTCATCTTTGAGAAGCTTAGCTTATAATCTGCTCGATCAAGAATCCTCTTGTCAAGTCCAAGTGAACCTCCGATAACAAATACCACATTACTATCGCCATTGATCCCGAGTTGTTCCATCTTCTCGGACAGCTCTTCGCTGGTCAGCATCTTTCCTTCAATGGCGAGGGCGATTACGTACGCATTATCCTTAATATAGCGCAGAATGCGGTCGCCTTCTTTTGCTTTGATCTGGAGTTCCTCATTCTCGGAGGCATTGTCAGGCGTCTTCTCATCAGGCACTTCGATGATTTCTAATTTACAATAACGACTTAATCGCTTTGCATATTCCTCTATCCCTAAGGTAAAATATTTTTCTTTAATCTTTCCTACACATAAAACAGTTATCTTCATGAATTCTCCTCTAGCTTACGTAACATTATTTGTACTTTTTACTTTTTTATAATTCTACCCTATAATCACTACCATGCCAACTGTACTATAATTCTTGTTCCTTCGTGAATTTTCGAAGTGGTTCCTGTGGTAAAAAGAATTTGCCTGTTTTGTTCATTCGATATGTGATATAGATGCGAAGTACAATCATATAGATTGCAAGAATTCCATCTAACGTATTATCATAACTGATTGTCATAATCCCCATTGCGATGATTCCAACAATATGACAGATTAGGTAGTTTCGTAGCATCTTTTCATTATCACCTGCCAATTGGATCTTCCCCGTATTTAATAAGATTGTAGTGATACCTTGGAAGAATCGGTAGATAAACATAAATTCAGCGACAGAAACAATAATGGAACCAAGAAACGGAGTTGTGCTTGAGAACCCAAAAACAGGAGCAACCAATTCAACAGCTGTTATCAATGCCAGCAGTTCACTAAAGTGAGACGCCATCTTTAATTTTTGTTCATCAAATACCTTTATCATTTGTCGTATACCGATTGCCACGAAAATCCAGCCAACAAAACTTGGTAGGATTTGTAGTGAACCCAAATTAATATGAAAGGTAGCAAATATTAGCCCCCATACAATATAATTAAATGCTTTTGTCATTCTAACTCCCCTGTCCTTTCAACTGTTCTTTTTTTAACCTGCTTATTCATTCTCATTTTTATATAACTCTATGTGATCCATTCTTTATAATTCATTGCTTTTTTATCTTACATTGCTTTCTTATTCATGCATTCCTTCTTATCATGCATTGCTTTCTTATCTTTCATTGCTTACTTATTCATGAATTGCTTTCTTATCTTGCATTGCTTTCTTATTCATGCATTGCTTTCTTATCATACATTGTGTCTGATCAATGCGATCTATACCAACCAAACTCAAAATGTTGCGTATTTCAATTCTGGACTTCTTTCCAATACTTATATAGTTTCCATTGGTCTCGCCAATACTGTTCTTGATTGATTCCCCATAAACGGCAATATCCGTCTTCTCCTGTTGACGTACGATATACTAATTTCGGCATACAGGTAAATTGATTCCATTTGGGTTTACCCATTCTATTTGAAAGTTCATTTTCCCGAAATGTTAATGTAATTTCTTCTCCCGCTTTTAGCGGTATATCAAATTGGGGATTCGTCTGCAATTCATATTCTTCCCCATTCACAGTAACAGTAAGATCCATGAGATCTTCTGGTAATAATTCTGATTGAAGCGATTGAATTGTCATATCTGTATTTGCTTTACAAGTAACTGATGTTACGCCACTTGAATCCCCTGAACTAGAGTACTGATCCAAATCCTCCGACAAGTTTTCATCATGACAGATGACAATTTCCCCGATGTCCTCGGTTGTAATCTTTCCATTGCTCCAATGTAAATTCAGCTGACTAAGCTCTACGGTTTCTTGTAGTGGAATGCTTTGTAATTCCACATAAATCCTATGAATTTCGTACCGATCCACATAACTCCAAACAATTGATGAATCAACAAACGGTGTAAATGTTGCGCTAGGATCTATCCCATCCATTCCATACCCTTTCCATTCTGGATGCTCTGGAAATGTAACCGCATTTACCTTCTCTTTGGCACCACGATTGTTTACATAATAGATATAAAAGGAAGCGGACTCTGTCTGATTCTCAGAATCCACCGTTTCTGCTCTTATCTCCATACAAACAGGTAGCACTACTGGTGAAGATACTCGAAGCTTGAAATTTAGGAACACACATATTCCGATTGTAATACTTATTAATACAAGACCAATACGATAGATTTTTCGGGTACAAGCTTGCGCTTGAATCATTTCCTCTTTCGTAATTTGTTTCACCTCTTGTACATCTTCCATTATACTCGTTACTCCCCTCTTGATGCATATCTTTATTTATACGGATAAACCATACTCTTTTATCCACTACAGCCTGCACCTTACAAACTTTCAAGACCTTGTATTCTTCTTCCTTCAGCTGAAACAGCAATTCTAATAAACCGTCTTCCGTCCAGCCTCTAATTTTCAGTCAGTTATTTCCATTATAACATGTACTTTTCAGAAAAGAAACGTACTTTTACGCAAACATATTCCATCTTCCTTCAATTAAAACTGCCATCCCACGCCGGATAATCCACCAGATACTCTCCACTTACTGCCGGAACGTAAAATGCGCCATAAACCTTCAATCCTTCGGGTAGGTCCCCATTATGGTTCTCTGAAAGTTCTACATAAAAACGATAATACGGTTGATAATATTCTTCTCGTCCTACCAGATAGACTAGCTCTGTTTTTTTAATATCATCTACTGCAATCTCCCCATTCTTCAGATACTCGGTAGGAACAGAGGTAATATATTCTCCCTTGATAAGCAGGTTCTGTGCTGTATCCGCTGTTATAATTGGATATTCTCCCAGACATTCCGAAGCACACAGGGCATTGGTAAGCCAGATCAACATCAAGTTTCCCTGATCATCAGGAGCAAATGAAGCACTGGTAAAATTGTACCCAAGAATATTCTCTACGGTATCTTCTGAAGAATTGTACACGTAATAACTTCGATTCTCTTCCCCATAGATATCCCGATCTGCCCAACTATATGTGGTAGGGGAATCAAATTGTAGTAACTTGCTGAATTTCTTTGTCAGGTATTGCAACGTATCATCTGCCTGTTCATTGTCGGTATTGCTATGAGTAAAACTGTATTGTTTCGGTAACTGGATGCTTTCAGAAAATCCAATCCGAATATCCCCATTTCCGAAAATGGATATTTCGATTTCTTTGATTCCAAGACTTTTCCCATCACAAGTTGCCTCATAGGAATATGGCGCATTAGCAAGTTCCTCATTCACTCCATCTCCCATTATATCCTTCACATATTCATAACGGGTACCAGTTATAGATGTTCCTAAGGTAGCTGCTACATTTTCTGCCATAACTTTCATATCTTCTTCAGAGAGGTATACGGCTATCCCTCCACTGCTACTATCCGTATATGACAGATTTCGAAACACTGGTAAAGACGAAAGGTTCTGATCTACACTCCAGGGATTTTGATTGGCAAGCTCCGCTATATCATATGCCAGCAATCCCTCAAACCCCATTGATTCCGCTTCAAACTGAGAAGAAAGGGTAACAAGTTCTTTGGAGGCTGGTTCCAAATCGAATGCAGGATAAATCCTGTTAATCGGCTGATCGGTAGGGGGTAAACCAACATACCTGCTAAGGTATATGAATAATCCAAGCATCGCTGCTGCACATATGCCTCCTGTGGTGATCCATGTTCTTATACGATTCTTCTTTGTGTGATGCTTTGTCTGCTGCTTTAATTCAGGAATGAAGTCCTCATCTACATCACCAATGAAGTCCAACAGTTTTTCATTATTATTCATATCGGAACCCCCTCCTTTTCAAGATATTCTTTTAGAGCCATACGTGTTCGCTTAAGCGACATCTTTACAGCCCCTGCACTCATCGAACAATTCTCCCCTATGTCCTTAACAGAATACATATACCAATACCGCAACATAAATACACGCCGTGCTTTTGGTTTTAATTCTTTCAGAAATTGATTCAATAGCTCTTTCAGTGCGATATCGTCTGTGATTGATTGTCCACATCCCACACATTCCGCAAGTTCCTCCAGGCAAAGGGATACTTGCCCACAACCACGTTTCTCCCTATTCGCTCTGCGATAACGGTCAATAGATAGATTTCGAGTAATCTTTCCAAGAAAAACGGAAAGGCGCAAAGGTCGATTTGGTGGAATCGTGCCCCATGCTTTAAACCATGTTTCATTCACACATTCCTCTGCTTCTTGCACGGAATGAAGTATGTTATTTGCAATTGTACTACAGTATTGGCTGTATTTGCGCTCTGTTTCTGCAATGGCTGCTTCCGAACGCTTAAAATAAAGTTCCACTATTTCCTGATCGTCCACACGGTACCTCCTTCCTATGAATACTTCTTTCACCTATATAGACGTTGTTCCCTTTAAAAGAGTAACGAATTTTCTGAACAGGTACCGTTCTTACATCAGTAAGTTGCAAATTCCAGCGTATGCATTGCCTCTTGGAAGAATGCCACATTTTCCTCTTCGCTCGCATCCTTCTTAATATGTAAGGTAATGGTCATCGTCTCTCCAAGGGTAGCGATTCCAATAATTCGTTTCGAGTTTAATACAAGGGGTGGTACAAAGGTAAACTCTTCTAACTCCAAATCCCCGTAGGTATGCGGAATTGCTAACTTGGTAAGATTCGTCACACTGATTCCCTTTGGTGTTCCCATATAGCCAAACATGTTCGCAAACTGTTTTGCTGTTTTATTCTCATAACCATCACATGCAGCAAAGTAGATGGCATCCTGTAAGCTTCCTGTAATTCCACCCATAAACTGAAGAAGGAAATACTTCTTTTTCTCATCGTTCAGTTTTTCATACATACTTTTCTGAAAATCCATCGCATTTCCAAGAAAAGTTTTTGAAGGATCATATTGGTTCTGGGTAGACACCCCCGTTGCGAAATTCCCCATGCCCTCGTACCCTTTCTTACGAATGCTCACTGCATGTCCAATATCCGATTTTTCCTTGGCAGCTTGCAACAGTGCTGTAACAATAAGCGTATTCACGGTAATCCCATTTGCTTTTCCATATTGCTTCATCTGTTGGAATTGTTCCTTTGTAAATGTTTTCACAACAATTCTTGTATCGGTCTTCTCCATATACTTCTTTGCCATGGTATAGTATTCGTCTGTAGTAAAATGTTTCCCTGTCTTTGCAAAACTTCGATTTAGGAATTTCATCATAATCCGCATTGGCAATGCCAATTTACTCTTCTTTGGTAAGTCCTCCATCGAATAAAGGCAAACTGGTTTCTGGGTTAATTCTTTTCCCGTCAATGCCAATAGAATGTCCTTAATCAGATACGCATAAGACGTACCATCTCCCATCAAATGGTGTGCAATCAGTAAGAGTTCCGTACATTCCTCTCCAAGGGAATAATAAAACCGCAGCAAACTTCCTTTCTCTGGGCGAAACGGTTCCTTTTCATCTTTTTTCACAACTTCCTGCCAATCTGTCGTATACTCTTCTAGTGGAAAATCCATATGCTTTTGAACTTGATAATACGTATCTTGCTTTGAATCAAATGTAATCCGACACCGAAGTAACTCATTTACCTGAATGGCTTTATCAATCGCTTTCTTTAGTTCTTCAACATTGATTCGCTTATTAATCCTTGTCTTAATAATAATTTTTGGTGTAGGTGAATACACCCAAGTTCTTTCCTTATTTATTTTCAATTGGTTACTCATTTTTTTCCTCCCCTTTGCTTTTTTATAGTCGTTATTTTGTTTATTTTGTTTCGTAGGATGCATCAAATCCTTTTGCTGCACGCAGCAAGATTTTTCGAATGTTCTCTTCCTCCACTTTAACATCATTCACTGATACAATAGCGGCGATACCATGGGCATAGATCCACATATTGAAAAATAGATCTGCTTCCTTATCTGGCAGATGCGTTCCTTTCATCAAATCCTCAATTCCATCTAACGAATAATTGTTCCCCATCGTTATAAACCGAAACAATTGACTTTCTTCTTTCGCTTTCATAATATAAGCAACACCTGCTGCTAAGAATTCTGGATCTTTGGTATTCTTGCTCTTACGAACTTCTTCCGTAAAGAATGCACGTGCTTTCACATACACTTCTTTTCTCAGTTCATCCATATTTTTGAATATATAGTAGATTGGTTGTGTTGAACATTCTAATTTCGTAGCTAACTTTCTTGTGGTAATGGATTCAAAACCTTCCTGTCGCATCATTTCAAATGCTGCATCAATGATTTGTTCTCGTTCGACCTTATTTTTTGGTGGCATATCATTTTCCTTCTTTCTATAACAATGTTATATAACATTGTTATAGCATACTACTGTCTATATTTCAAGATTTATTTTTAAAACGCCGTGTACTTGGTACACGCTCGTGCTATCTGCTTCAAAATACACTTTGTTCTCCCCGCCGAGCACAGTCAGCTTCAACTGACATTCCCCTTATGTGTGAGTTCGCATCCCAATGAGGGTTATTTAGTAGGAAAGTTGGAGGATTTCCCCACCATATAAAAAAGACCAGCTTTATTATTCCCCTAGTAAACCTTTAACCAAAGAATAATAAAACTGATCTCTGTTTGTAATCGTTCTCTTACGCAGCTTCTTGATGAAACTCTTTCATAAATACACGAACTTGAATCACGGAATGTGCCAATAGCAAAAGGGCAGGAATCATAAAGAGCAGAACAGGTATAAGATTCCCCACTACTAATACAATGCAAAGGTAAATCATATAACAAGCACTCAAACAGGCAGGTAATACGGCTACCACTTCCAGCCAAACTTTATGGTCCTTATTCATGTGATTGAATGCAATATTCCACCCAAGGCTGAATATACAGCTAAAGAAAAATACAACTGGCCCTGCAACAATCACGATATATACCAATAGGGATACCATGTCAAGCATCATAGAGGGAGCTATTAACCACCCTGTAATACTATCATTCTCTGTAGCTTTCTCCAAAAGACTAGGAGTTGCAAAATCCATATTCTTTAATGATAAAGCAAATAAAACACTTACCACAATACATATAAGCAGTTCTGCTGCTAATGTGAACAGTGGTAATTTGGTTTTACATAATTTATAATTCATATTTCCTCCAGTTAGCATAAGTATTTTTATGTAATTTTATACCAATTACAATTTTACGTATATGGTACTTATCTCCCACCGTTCTATAATATTAGCGGTACTTTTTAGGAGTAATTTTCACTCACTTTGTAATACTATGGAGGGAATTGTTTTTCCTTACTACTGTTTTTATGAAAGGAGTTTCATACATGGAAAAGAAATCAGAAAAGAACAAGACAGAAAATAAAATCAATCTAGATTACGATTGGAATAGCGAATATGGTGATGGCGATATTCCTGATATCGATAAGAATTCAACGCATACAAATCAATTGAATCAATCGAATCAGTCAAAACAGAGTCCAAAGAATAAAGCTTAATTGGGTAGTCAGACCATATTCCCCAAATCTGCTTCCCTGGGAGTAAGCAATAACGAAGGAACAATAGCGGAACATCTTAGCTTCTTAATGGTTACTAGATAAGCTAGGAAGGCAAGGCAGGAAACGGAGCCAGCCTAAGTTTAGGCAGAATGCCGACTCGATGGCGGTTCCGTTTCTTTTGAAATCATTCCTACCCTTGCAACCTGCTTACAGAAGTGTGTTGGGTAACTTGTATGAAAACTTTATTCTGCTAAAATTCGATCGATTTCCTTCAATTCTTCCGAGGTAAATTCCAGATGATCCACAATTCCTACATTATCTTTAATTTGCTCTGGCCGACTTGCGCCAATTAAAACGGTTGTTACACCATCTCGTAATACCCAAGATAATGCCATCTGCGCAAGTGTCTGTCCACGATTCAAAGCGATTTCATTCAATTTCGTTACCTTCCCAACTAATTCAGGTGTTATGCTATCTTCGTGTAAGAAATGATTTCTTGTAGCACGGCTACCTGCTGGAATCCCATGAAGATACTTATTGGTCAGAACTCCTTGTGCCAATGGACTAAAGCAGATACAACCAGCTCCCACTTCTGCTAATGTGTCAAGAAGATGATCCTCCTCTACCCAACGATTCATCATATTGTAGCAGACTTGATTGATGAATAATGGGGTTTTATTTTCTTTCAAGATTTCTGCTGCTCTCTTCGTCTGTTCTGCATTATAATTGGAGATTCCCACATAAAGTGCTTTCCCTTGGCGCACGATATCGGATAAAGCACCCATCGTTTCTTCTAATGGGGTATCTGGATCAAACCGATGATGATAGAATATATCCACATAGTCCACTTTCATTCGTTTTAAGCTTTGATCGATACTTGACATTAAATACTTCCGAGAGCCGCCATCTCCGTAAGGACCTGGCCACATATCATACCCCGCTTTTGTAGAGATGATCATCTCATCTCGATACGGACGAAGATCACTTTCCATGATCCGTCCAAAATTATCCTCGGCAGAACCATACACTGGTCCATAATTATTTGCCAGATCAAAATGAGTAATTCCTTGGTTAAACGCTTCGAAAGCCATCGCCTTCTGATTTTCAAATGGATCAACTGATCCAAAGTTATGCCATAACCCTAATGCCACTCGAGGTAATTTTACCCCACTATTTCCACATTTCTTGTATTTCATATGATCATATCGTTTATCACTTGCTTGATACATCTTATACTCTCCTCTCTATTTGAACGACTATTTTTCAAAACACAAAGATACTTCTTCCCATATATATCCTTATACACCTACTACCCTACGTCCTTATTCTATGTACCATTCAAAAGCCAGCGAAATAATACGTTCGCTAATAATGCAGATCACCGAATTTATGTAACGCTGGCTTTGAACATACCCCTATTCTACTCCAAACCAAGCCAATCCAAAATGTCTTGTACCGTACACTTTTTGTATCTAAGCGACTTAATTCACAATTTACACCCCTCATGAACTATGATACAGTACTTATATAAATACTATAAACTACTATAATTTGTTAGCTTACGTTTTTCTCAATAATGAAAATTGAAAAGCCCCCAAAGGTAAGGAATAAAAACGATAGCCAAAACCTAAAGAGAAAGGAGCCAGCAAACCTATGTATTTCTGTCTCAACACGGATCTTCTGCCGAAAGTATCTTATATCGGTCGAACAATAACACCAAAACATTGGGTTCATCATAACCGCAACTCAGAGGAATATCTACTCTACCTCATTCATTCTGGTACACTATATGTACAGGAACGTGGCATAAAATTTGCTCTCCATGCAGGAGATATGCTTCTATTAGAACCAGGTTTTTCCCATGAGGGATACCAAGAATCCTCCTGTGACTATTACGCAATTCATTTTTCTGCTGATACCTTTACAACCTTTGACTGCAGCCAATTCGATACCATTGAAAGTACATTGCTTGCCAATAAGCGACTTTTCTATAATTGTGATCCACTCAGTTATGAACCTTATACCAAATCCCGTCTCTTCATACCAAAAGACTTACGGATCACCGACTCGTCAGTCTTTGAGCAGGTTGAACAGGGAATTCAAGAAGCAATCTTTTCCTATGAAGAGCAAAATGAACATTTTAAATTAATCTGTTCCTGTAAACTGATTGAAATCTTAACCCTGTTATCCAATTATTTCTCCAATAAAGTACTTCGTGACCCTGCTGGGCAACATTCCATGGCAGTTCATCTGTCAAAGACCCAGGAACTCCTTGCTTATCTTCGCAAATCCTATCAGGAGAAACTAACAGGGGAACAGATTGCAAAAGAAATGAACATGAATTTTGATTATCTCAATCGGATCTTTAAGAAGCAGACTGGCTTTACGATCTTTGCCTATTTGCTTACTATACGCATCAACAAAGCAAAAGAGCTCCTTCTTCATGGAACAATGAAGTCCTATGAAATTGCCAGAGTTGTGGGTTTCCGCGATGAGTATCATTTTAGCAAAGCCTTCAAAAAAAGCGTTGGCTTAACGCCAACGCAATTCTTACAACATGTAAAAGAAGATTAATTCTTCTTTTACATGTTGCCAAAAGCTATCCTTCAAACTTCGCACACGAAAGTTGCAACCACCTACTCGTTCATTACAAGTGCGAAGTTTATCTTATTCCGCCAATCGAAACTCAATGTGTTCGATATCTAGATCGTCTTTCATTCCTTCCATAGACACTTCGTATTGTCCATCTTTTAGGTTCACACGAGTCATGCGAATAATACTCCAGAGATTGTCCGTTCCATTTACTTGTAAGACAAGGACAGTCTCACCATTGAGTAACAACTTACAAGCGGATTGTGCCACTCTACCATTGTTGTTTCGTACTTTACCAACTAATACATACGTTCCTGCTTTCACCGTAATATACGCTTTTCCATTTTTCTTAATTGGAACAATTGCATTCTGGCTTACCTCTACTGCCTGCACGCTTTCCTTCAGAGGTTCGAATGTTGGGATTTCCATGTTGAACTCTTGCTTTCTACCAAATACAGGTGCTCGCATTAAGTAATCACAGATATTCATAGCGCATCGCTGCAATTCTCCAATCGTCAAACGTCCCTCTTTCACTGCTTCTTCTGTATTATCTCCACTGGCATTGATCTCTGCTCCATCATTGCTCACTACCATGTACAGGTCATTCTGGGCACGAACCATTCCTGCGGTATTCGAAGAATCTGCATCTCCTCCCTCGATTGGATCATTCATCTTTGCCCACCAGTCTGTCATAACGATGCCTCGGTATCCCCATTGGTTTCGAAGAACCGTTGTATTCAAATCATAATTGGAAGCATTCCAATATCCATTTAGTGGATTATATGTTGACATGATAGAATTTGCTCCACCAACCTTAACAGCTGTCTCAAAACCTTTTAGATAGATTTCACGCAATGCACGTTCGGATACAACAGCATCTACAAATCCACGATAGTATTCCTGGTTATTGCAAGCAAAATGTTTTAATGTAGCAGTAGAGCCACCTGCTAAGATTCCCTTCGTCTGTGCCGTAGCAAATGCTCCCGTAATGATTGGGTCCTCTGAAAAATACTCAAAGTTTCGTCCGTTTAGTGGATGTCTACGGATATTCATACCTGGTCCAAGTAAGGTATCAATCTCATTTCGAAGTAGTTCTTTCCCTTCTAGCACATACATCTCTTCGATCAATTCCGTATTCCATGTTGCTGCTAGTAACGTACCAATTGGAACCTGTGTCGCTTTATAGCCACCCTCCATACGAATACCAGAAGGTCCATCTGATGCACAGCCAAGAGGAATACCATACATGAATAACGTATCCGCAATACCACCGAATGCTGCCGCTGTTCCTGGCGTTACTTTAATATTACACATACCTTCTCCACGAACAATCGCTGCCAATTCCTTTGTCGTCAATTGTGCAATAAAATCTTCCATCGTTGCTTTACCAGATGCCACATCTTGAAGCATGATTCCTTTATTGCCTGTTTGCTCGAATGTTTTTGGAAGATTCTTCTCAATTCTCTCTTTCATGGAATAGGTTCTTGTTGGAACCGTTTCATACGTAAGCTCGTACGTTCCATCAGCAAGTCTTTTCCCTGGTTTCATTCTGGAATATTCTCTTACTGGGGATAATGCTTCTTCTAACTCTTCTACTACAACCGTATCCACAACTGTTACAGCATTCTTTTCTGTGTGAAGAGAACCCATTCCTTTGCAAACGGTCATTTCTTCTTGAATCGTTTGGAAAGCAACTTGTTCACAGGCACGAACACTATTTCCTACATAGAAGCTATATTCTCCTGCTTCTAATACCATACAGGATTTGTGTCCTGTAACACCGCTGTCATCATAGGAAGCTAATTCTGCCATTGGGAAAGTAAGTACAACATCCTGTTCTTCTCCCGGTGCAAGGCATCTTGTCTTTGCAAAGGTAACTAACTTTCTTACTGGTTGTCCTAACTTACCTTGTGGTGCCTCCACATATACCTGAACGGATTCTTTTCCTGAATAGACTGCTCCTGTATTCTTAACAGTCACTTCAATCTGAACATAAGAATCCCCTTCCATACAGAACCGTCTCTCTTTTGCAGATTTCTCTACTTCCTCTGCTTTTGCTATTTTTCCACTTACCTTTGACATAGCAAATGTTGTATAGGACAGACCATATCCGAATTCATACTGTACACGGTCTGGTGCAAATGTTTCAAAATAGCGGTATCCCACATAGACATCTTCTTCATATAGATTGAATACTTCATTCCCATAGTTTTTATGCGATGGATAATCTTCCAATGCATAGGCAATGGTATCGGTAAGTTTACCAGATGGTGTTACATCGCCCATTAATACATCTGCTACTGCATTCCCACCTTCAATACCACCTTCCCATATGTATAGGATACTTTGAATGCTGTCTTTCAACCGTTCGTCTTCTACCCATTTCATATTAATAACATTAGAAACATTTAATAGAACGATTACCTGATCAAAATATTTTGTGATGTTTTCCAGATTCTCAATTTCTTCTTGTTTGAGAAGGTAGCTACCTTCTCCCGAATGGTTGTCTTTATCTTCTCCTGCATTTCTTCCGATGACAACAATTGCCTTATCGGAATGCGCTGCGGCTTCTTTTGCTAATTCTTCGGTTACTGGCATTTCCTTTTGGCAAGGAGGCTCTGCTGCCCATGCTCCACCACCATTATCAAAAGGATTCTCTTTAATCCATTCTTCATACACGTTCACTAAATCTTCATTTACAGATAGGTTGGTTTTTGCTCGTAATCCTTCAACAATGTTGCAAGTATATAAGACATTCACTGATCCGCCTGAACCAGTACCTGTTCGATAATAGTCAATCTGTGCTCTTCCGAATACCGATACACGCTCCCCGTTCTTCAAAGGAAGTACATTCTTATCATTCTTAAGTAATACAATACCTTCTGCTCCAACTTTTCTTGTAAATTCAGCAAACCCTTCATAAGGAACACCAATCTTATGTTCCATAATATACTTTTGATCCATACTTCTCTCTCGTAATAATTGGATACTCTCCCTTACTACGATCTCCTTTCCTTTATCATATTGTGACTTTTCAATCTTGTTTCTTATACATCTGCTTTCTGTTATCAAATCTATATCTGGTTTTGGTGTCAAAATACACAAACCATTCTATAAGTTGTTAGACAACTCATTCTATGTTTATTATAGTCATTTGTTTTCAGATATGATATAATTTTCCTATAAAAAAATATAAAAATTTTGTCATACCTTCAATTATATAGAAAGGATTCGCGATTTCAATTACGTTGCGATTTATGTCGATATGGAATATCTAGAACAGAAAAAAGAACTCATTAATGGGATTCCTTCCAATTACATCTGTAACATTCACTCTGTTAATAAAGCAGGAATTTCCTTTCCTGCCCATTATCATTCCTATATTGAAGTCCTATATGGACTACAGGGCAGTTTCCATGTATTGCTAAATGGAAAATACCATTATTTTGCGAAAGGGGATCTAATCCTAATTAACTCCAAAGAGGTACACCAAATCAACGCCCTTGATGAGGACGGTGGTAGTTATATTGTGCTTCGTTTTGAGCCAGAAGTCATCTACAATACCATGTTTCAAAACTATGCGGAGTTAAAATACACCCTTCCTTTCCTACTAGAAACTCCAGGTCAACCTAAGGTCATTGCTAAGGAATTAATCCAAGACACCTTTATCCCTGAACTTTTATGGGATACCTTAAAAGAAATGGAGGAACAATCCTATGGATATGAACTAGCCATTCGAAATCATATTGGTCGAATCTTCTTATGGATCTTGCGGTATTTTCATAAATGTAATCCAAAGACAGGCTACATTCGGGAAGATGAACTCTATCTACGAAGACTTCAACCAGCCCTTTCTTATGTACTGGATAATTATATGAACGAAATAAAGACGCCAGATATGGCGTCTCTATGCAACATGAGCTCCAGTTATTTTTCCAGAGTCTTTAACCATGTGATGAATATGAATTTTAATGATTATCTCAATCATATACGTTTGAATGAAGCCGAGAAGCTACTCATGACTACCGATCTGAATATTACGGAGATTTCCAATCAAGTAGGTTTCAACACAACAAGCTATTTCATCAAACTTTTTAAAGAAAGTAAGGCGACTTCTCCTAAGCAGTACCAGAAAGAATATCGAAAAACGCTTTGATCTTCTCCTGACAAGCCTCCATCTCAACTAGATAACTTAGTCCATGACCAGCCTTTGGTACAATCGCTATGTATTTCTCTGCTTTACAATAGGAATAATTTTCTTGACTCATATAAGTTGGTACAAAACGATCCACGGAACCATGTACGAACAAAATGGGACGTGTATTCTTAGCCAACGCCTCCTTGGTGCTCATCTCATCCATGGAGAACCCTGCAACGAAACGGCAAAGCAGACCAAAGATAGGAATCAGTGGCCATGCTGGCAAATGGTAATACTCTTTAGCAACATGTGTGTAAATCGCTCTTGGAGAGGTAAATCCACAATCTGCTATAATTCCTTGTACATTGCTAGGAAGGTCCAATCCACTTGCCATAAGAACCGTTGCTGCTCCCATGGATACACCATCTAATACGATAGGCATCTGCTCTCCCAAACGTTCATTCAAGAAATCAATCCATCGTCTTACATCATAACGTTCTTTGATCCCAAATGTAATGTATTTTCCTTCACTTGCGCCATGTGCTCGCTGGTCAATGATCAACAAATTACAGTCCTGTTCGTAGTAGAAGGAAGCAATGGCACCAAAGTCTTTGATTCCATTTCCTCGAAAACCATGTACACACAAGATGGTACGTTTTGCATGTTTTGCTAATAACAAATATCCTTTTAATTGCAAGCCATCCTTGCTAACGATGGATACTTCTTCTGGGTTTTGATCCTTTACCCACTTCACTCCTGCCCGTAGGGTTGGTTCGTAGGTCTTCCACTCTCCCATATACATGTGCTCGTCATCTGGTTCTTTTACACCGTACCGATCGATGGCGTAGCGGAAGAAACCATACTCAACTCCACTTAATAGAAGCAATACTACTACAATTACACCAATTATAATTCCCCATATCATATTATCTACTCCTCTCTTAACGATTCCATTGTTTCTTCAATTGAATAATTCGAAAGATGGAATCCATAATAAAGATTGCCAAAGCGATTGCACCTGCAATTTGCACCGTTTGTGACAAATGATATGATGCAACCGTTGAGTTTCCTTTAAATGCATAGTATGCCGTCCGATACATTCCTGCACCAGGTACCATTGGCATGATCCCTGGAATTAAAAATATTGTTCCTGGTGCTTTTAGTAATCTTGCACAGATATGAGAGATCAAGGAAACAACCATCGTAGCAGTAAATGCCTGTAAAATAATCAACTTTGGATACTGAACTTCCATCATTAGATAGACCCACCAGCCAAATGCTCCAACAAAGCCTGAATATATGATTAGTTTTTTAGGGACACCGATAACGATCGACATACCTACCACACCTAAGAAAGCACCAATTACTTGTAAGATCATAACATGCTACCTCCAATTACAACGGTTGAAAATGCCAACCCTACTCCAATCCCCACTGCAATACATGCTGCAATGACAAAAGCTTCAATGGCACGGCTTCCCCCAGAGAGATAATCTCCCTGTAACGTATCGCGGATGGCGTTGGTGATTGCTACACCAGGAACCAATGGCATGATAGAACCAACAATGGTAATCTCCACAATCGCAGAATTATGTATCATGTGTGCATAAAACATAGTTCCAACTGCGATAATAAAAGAGGATAGCATATCTGTTATAAAATTATTTAACTTCACTTTTCCTGTTATATGACGACAAAGCACAATACATAACCCATTCAATGCAGATAAACAAGATGCCAACACTCCTCCTCCAAGTAATAAAGTAAAGAAGGAAGACGTCATGACAATACCAATGTAAACCATATGCAACGGATATTCCTGCTTCTTTTTAATGACCAGCAAACGATCATAGGCTTCTTGTACCGTTATTTTTCCTCCGCATAGACTACGTGAGATATCATTTACATCATATACTTGACTTAGATTGGATTGTTTCTCACTGACACGAGCAATCTGTGTGATGGCATCAATGCTAGGATCTGCTAACGTTACAAACAATCCCGTAACGGTCGCAAAGGTTTCCGCCGTTTCCAATCCTGATGTTTGTAGGATTCGGCATATGGTATCCTCCACACGATAGGTTTCTGCTCCACTTTTCAACATGATTTGCCCTGCAAGCAGTGCGGTGTCCATTAATAACTTATACTGCGCTTGTCTCTCTTGTCTTGAAAGATGTTCCTTTTCCATGCTTTCCTTCATGACAACTGCGTCTGCTTCTACTGTTTCCAATTTATCTTTTTTTTTCATAAATACTCTATTTCCCTCCAAATACGAACATTGGCAACATATTTATTTCACTTTTATTTCACAGATTTATCACATTTTTTTACTATACTATTTTACAGATAGTAAATCAACTATCTACTCCCACCCTATTATACGATTAGTTGTTATTAGGCCCTATCTAGTAACACCTACAACAAAAGAACGCTAGCTTAAGCGTTCTTTTGTTGTTTTTACAGGCTTTATAAACAAATTGAATTATATTTGGGCTTTTGCCCTGCTCTAAACCATTTCTTCCTGTTCTTCATTCATATCTTCTAAATCAACTTCTAGTTCTTTCGTAACTCGAACATAACGAATAATCTTATCTTTTACATCTAAGATATCAAACAAATAACCTTGGTAAGAAAGAGACACATGTTCTCCATCATTTGGTATTCGATTCAATAAAAAGGTTAATAACCCATTCAATGTTTCGAAATCTTCCTCAATTGTAACACCTAATATATCTTCAATGTCATCAAGACTTGTCAGCCCTTTGATCAGATATTGATCGGGTCCCTGCTTAATGATCATCTTCTCTTCTACATCATATTCGTCCAGAATATTTCCTACGATTTCCTCAAGGATATCTTCCATAGCCACCAAACCAGCTGTTTGTCCATACTCATCTACTGCAATAGCCATATGTATCTTTTTTAACTGCATATCATTAAATAAGACATCTATATTCTGTGTATCTGGTACAAAGTAAGGCTTTCTCGCAATAAGTTTCAATGGTTTATTTTTAAACTTCGGAGACATGTAACATCTCGTTACATCTTTCACATGTAGGATACCAACTATATTATCAATATCATCTTCATACATTGGGAATCTGGAATAACTCTTATCTAGCATAAATCGTAACGTTTGTTCGACGGATTGCTTACTATCGATTGCTACGATCTTCTTTCTGTGGGTCATGATATCTTTTACTTCTTTTTCATCAAACTCTATAATATTGGATATCATCTCTGCTTCATTGGAAGCAAGTACTCCTTGTTCTTGTCCTTCATTAACCATAGAGATAATCTCTTCCTCGGTCACATTTTCCTCTAAATCTTCTGGCTTAATATGACAGATTCGTAAGATCAGATTTGTCGTTTTCTCGATTACAAATGCAAATGGCATTACAATTCGAATAAAGAACAATACGACGTTCGCCACACCATATGCTGCTTGTTCCGACTCCTTCATGGCAAGTTTTTTCGGAAATACATTGCCAAATAAGATACTAACAAATAGTATGATCAACACAAAAACAACCGTACAAAGAACTCTTGTAGCTGAATCAGACAACCCAAATTCTTTTGCCCCTGCTACATTCTTTACCACAACTAGAAAATGTTTCGCACTGAAATATCCCACCAATACACTTGCCATTGTTAGAATTACTTCAATTGCGTTCAAATAACGATTGGGTTCATCAAGAAAGCCGACTAACGTCTTTGCTTTCTGATCCCCCTCCTCTGCTTTTTTTCGAACTGCTCCTTCATTCATCTGTTCGATTGCACTTGCACCAAACGAAATGATTCCTTTTACTAGTAGAAGCAACACCACTATAACGATACCTAATATTGGATACCCGTCATCCATGAAAAATCTTGTCTCCTTTTCTGTATACCACCTGACATGCAATAGACACTATGTATCCAAAGAGAAACTAATTAGCAATGCTTTATCAATTTTCTTCAATACGTCTTGGTCTAAATGGCAGACTTTTTCTTTTAATCTTGTTTTATCAATTGTTCGAATCTGTTCTAACAATATTACAGAATCCTTAACAATCCCGTACTTCTCTGCATCTAACTCCACATGTGTTGGAAGCTTTGCTTTATTCATCTTCGATGTGATTGCCGCACAGATTACTGTGGGACTATGTTTATTTCCTGTATCATTCTGAATGATTAATACTGGGCGTACACCACCCTGTTCTGAACCGACTACCGGTCTCAGATCTGCATAAAATATGTCACCGCGTTTTATTATCACTTTATTCACACTCCATTTATTGGCTTTAGCTTTATTATTGCCAGTTTTGACCTGTGTATTCCTAAAGTGTTCTATTTTTCTACGGTTATTATCTAGTATTATACTATTTCTTAACAACATGCTCTCCTAATAGCAGGGCATACCTTACTTTAACTCAAAATAAATTCACTTTGTTACTCGTCTTAACTACAAATACAACTCTAAAACTTGTTGCAGACAATGATAATAATCTGCTGTACCAACTTTCTTTCCTTCTCTATAGTATACTCTCGGTACACGCTTTCCTATGTCACAAACAAGTTCATAATTGAATGATCCTGCCAAAGCTGCAACCTCCTCCACTGTAATGGATTCATTTCCATCTTGACCGATCAATGTTACTTGATCTCCTTCTTTTACATTAGGAATATCGGTAACATCCACCATAAACTGGTCCATACATATTCTACCAACAATAGGAGCTGATTTGCCATGAATCAACACTCTTCCTTTGGAAGAGAGTTGTCTTGGAAACCCATCCCCATAACCAACTGGAATCGTAGCAATCATACTATTACGACTTGTAGTAAAAGTACTATTGTAACTGATCCCAACGCCTGCTTCTACCTCCTTTACAAATACAACATTGCTCAGTAAGGTAATGGCAGGTTTTAATAATAACCTTCTCTTATTTACTTCATCAGATGGGTACATACCATATGTGGAGATTCCACTTCGCACCATATCAAGATTTGCTTCTGGTAAATCAATAATTGAAGCACTATTGGATACATGCTTCACTGGTATCGTAACGCCTTCCTTTTCTAATTTGTCTGCAAACAAAAGATATCGTTTCAATTGCTTGTTTGCAGAAGCCTTATCTGCTTCATCTGCACATGCAAAATGTGTAAACAATCCATCAATACGTAGATTTGGCAATTCACTGATTTTCTTAATGATCTGAATACTTTCCTCGTTATCTTTGAATCCAATACGTGTCATTCCAGTATCTACTTTTATATGAACATTCACCTGTTTTCCAAGGGAGACTGCAACATCTGATAACTGCTTTGCCATATCATAGCCAAAGATTGTTGGCATAATATTATAGGATACTAATTTTTCATATTGTTGAGAAGGAATAAATCCTAATACAAGTATCGGTTTTGTCATACCTGCTTCTCGTAATTCGATTCCTTCTTCTATGATTGCAACACCATAGGCATCTACACGATCTTTCAATGCCTTGGCAAGTGCAACTGCTCCATGTCCATATCCATCTGCTTTGATAACTGCCATGATTTTTGTATTGGTATCAATATTCCTTCTAACTTCATCTATATTATTACAGATTGCATCGAGGTTGATCCGAGCCTCTACTCTGTAGTATTCATTCATGAAAACTGCCTCCTTACATTGTTACAGAACGTAACATATCTGTTCCTTACTCTTCAGTCACTCATGAAGTACTAATGGAAGTGCTTCAATAATATCGCTTGCGATCAATGAATATGTGCTTTTTGATCGCACTGCTTCATCTCCAGCTAATCCATGGATATACACACCCAAAACGGCTGCCTCATATCGATCCATCCCTTGTGCCAGTAAAGCTACGATAATTCCTGTTAATACGTCTCCTGCTCCTGCAGTAGCCATTCCATTGTTTCCAGATTGGTTTATATAGCAACGAGAACCATCCGATACAATTGTTCTCGCATCTTTTAAGGCTAGAACAAATCTCTTTCCTTTTACTGCGTTTCTTGCAATTGTTAATAAATTCTCTCGTATATCCGTAACACTACAATCCAATAACCTTGCCATTTCTTTCAGATGTGGTGTTATGATCACGTTCTCTGGTAAATCAATGTCACTAAAACATTCTTTCTCACTATCTTTCAGTATATACTGCGTTTTACCAGCTAACAAAGACAATGCATCAGCATCGATAACTACTGGTACTGTTGCGTAGTTCAAAACAATGTCTAGTAAATGATCTGCGGCTGCAGATATTCCTATTCCAGGCCCTACTACAATAGCAGATGCCCATTTTACTTCTTTTACGATCCGGTCGACTTCTAACTTATTCTTAAGATCAGCAGGATCATAGGTTGCTAAGATTGCTTCTGGTAACAGGCTTTGCATAATACTGCGATTATCCTCCACTGTCATGACTTTCACTAATCCCGCTCCGCTACGACACGCCGCCTTTGCAGATAAATAGCAAGCTCCAGACATATTGCGAGAGCCTGCTATAATTAATACCTTACCAAAGGTACCTTTATTCGAATAGTTCTTGCGACATGGTAAACGTTTTATATCTTCTCTTTCGTAAGTAAATATATTTGGTTTTACAGATTCGATTGCTTTTGTAGGGAAACCAATGTCAGCTACGACCGTATTCCCCGCATATTCTTTTCCTGGATAAAGGACAAGACCAATCTTATTCACACCAAATGTCACTGTATAATCTGCCTTAACTGCAACGTTCATAATCTTCCCTTGGTCTGCATGAATTCCAGAAGGAATGTCTACTGCATACACCGTATTCCTATGCTCGTTGATCATACGGATTACCTGTTCATATCTTCCTGTTATTGGTCTACTTAGACCAACTCCAAAGATTGCATCAATTATTACAGAATATCCTTCAATTTGCACATCCTCATACACATTCCCACCCAGATTCCGTAGAATGTGTAATTGTTGCTTTGTTTGTTCCGTTGCATGTTCCTCCTCACCAAGGAGGTATACATCTGCCTGATATCCCTGTTGCATTAGTAATCGAACGGCAGCAATACCGTCACCACCATTATTCCCTGTTCCACATACTGCTAGAATTCGATCTGTTGGAGTAATCATTTCCTTCATGATTTCCACAATAGCCATAGCGGCTTTTTCCATTAAAACAAGGCTTGGAATTCCAATGGTATTACTTGTATATTCATCAATGGATTTCATCTTAGCAGCATCCACTAGATATTTCATGATTCTTTCCCTTCTCCTATTACATACGCATTGGAATAGATCCTCGTATTCGTTATAGAAACATGGACTCTCATAATCCCAAGTTTCTCTGCTAATGCAAGCGCATTCCCGTACAGGACAACATAAGGACAACCTAATTCATCCCGAAGGACTTCGATTTCTGTCAAAGAAAATCCACGAAACCCCGTGCCAAACATCTTAGATACTGCTTCTTTCACTGCGAAATTATCTGCGGCTTTTCTCTTATCCTGCTGTATTAGATCAATCTCTGCTTCTGTAAAACATCGTTTTAGAAAATGCTCTTTTTCACAAGCCTTCTCGACGCGTTTTGCTTCAATCAGATCTACTCCAATTCCAATAATCAATTTGATCCATCCTTACTCTTTATCATCCAATATATCGATAACTGTATTGCCTAGTATATCATGCATATAGGAATAAAGCGAACTATTTTCTATTTCCTTGTCCTGTTTTTCCAGTATTCGAAGTTTCAATGCTTCTCTTGTCTTACTAATCCATTGCTCCGCTTCACTAATATCTCTCTGATTTTTTTTCAGCTTTGCATAACAGACTTTCATACTCTCCACCATTAATTCTTCATTCGCTTTTTTGATTTCATAAGGCATATCCAAAAGCACGTCATCTGCGTTCTGCATCTTCTCATTTAATTCCTCAATGAACTGATGACTCTTTTCTAATTTTTTGGCTCTAAGACGCCCTGCAGGTGAATTATCTGCTTCCATATTCGCAACGATTTCATTCATCAGTTTCTTCTTTAGTTTTTTCATATCCTTGATATCGTTGATCATTTGACCTTGTTTTTTTAACAAATTATTCAGATTCGTTTCTAATTGCTTGATATGCGCAGGTTTTTCATGCTCAGGAAGTAATTGATACCACCGCTCATCTAACGTCAGGATTGGTAATTTTTTCCCTTGTAGGGCTTGCTTTAGTTGACTACTCCTATCCTTTTTCCTCACCATGGCTTCTCCCCTTTACAAGTAGGCTACTCGTCTTTGTTGTTCTCGCTCTCTTGCTCTTCTCTAGCTTTCAAGTTATATGATAATCGCATTAAACTCTCTGCAAGATGAACATTCTCTACCGTTATATTCTTTGGTAAATTCAAATCGGTAGGTGCAAAATTCCAGATTGCTTTTACACCCCAGCTTACTAAATCTGCTGCGACCTGTGGAGCCTTTGCTTTTGGTATGGTCAATGCTGCTATATGAACGCTGTTTGTCTTCACAAACTGCTCAAGCGTATCCATCATACGAATCTCATTTCCTCGAATAGAAATTCCTTCTAAGCGAGGATTCACATCAAAGATTCCCTTGATCAAAAAACCTCTTCTTTCAAAGTCCGTATAGTTGGCCAATGCCTGACCCAAATTACCTGCCCCAATAATAATTACATGATACTTCCGATCAAGACCTAAGATCTTTCCAATTTCCGTAAAAAGATACTCCACATTATATCCGTAGCCCTGTTGTCCGAAACCACCAAAGTTATTCAAGTCCTGTCTTATCTGTGAAGCTGTTACTTGCATCTTTTCACTCAGTTCTTTTGAAGAAATACGTACAACATCGTTTTCCAACAACTCACCTAGGTAACGATAATATCTTGGAAGTCTTTTGATAACCGCTAATGATATTTCTTTCTCGTACACAATGCACCCTCCTTATGTTATAAACCCAAACTATCCACTCTGAAAATCATCGGATGCGCCTATAACTAGTTCCATATCATCTTTCAAAGCTGTGTTTCGGTCATAAACCCTTATGATTCATTATAACGATTCGTTAATTACTTGTCAATTTTAGATATGATAAGCTGTTGCTACCATTTCATGGTTTTTTATAATATCTAGAACTTCTTCCGTCGGTAAGTCCTTAAGTTTCGATGCAGTAACAAATAACCCAATGGAAGTGTTACATTCTTTACTTGTCACGGTTTCACAATGAATAATCGATAAATGGTTTTCCTTTAGCAAACCAAGTACTTCACCAATTCCTTCTACACCGGTAAGTTCGATATACAGTTCGATCACATCCGCTTTAGATAATAGGATTGCGTCAAATCCCTGTAACACTTTCATACTAGCCAGAATGAAGATGCAACCAAGGATCGCTCCTTCATAAAAACCAATTCCAATCGCAAGTCCCATGCAGGCACATGCCCATAAGCCTGCAGCGGTTGTTAAGCCTTTCACATGTTGTTTTGAAGTAATCAAGATTGTTCCTGCGCCAAGGAAACCAATACCACTAATTACCTGTGCCCCCAATCTGGCTGGATCTGTACTCATATGTTGAATGTCTATGATAAATTGCCCTGTCATCATTACTAATGTAGAACCGATGCACACCAGGATATGCGTTCGAAAACCAGCAGGTCTTCCTTTTTTCTCTCGGTCATATCCGATGATACCCCCACATAAAAGTGCTAAAATCATTCGAACCATAATAGACAAATAGTTGATATCACGTAAATTACCTACAAACTCTATTCCCATACTACTGCCTCCTTTATCTGATGATTTGTTAACCCTTGTATCCTTAATTATTCGTTAATACCTCAAACTTCGCACATCGAAACTATTAATTCGAGTAGGTGGTTGCTATAAATTGTGCAAATTGACGGACCTCAAATTAATATGGGCTTTTGACACACAAACTACTTATATAAGTATATGATATACTTTTTGTCCAGGGAATGCATCCTTTTTCTTATTTTTATCTAGCATTCACTACTCAAGTATGATAAAATAACTGTTGATTTTCAAGTACCACTGGAACAGTCTTTTTCCTTTGGTGTAGCTTAGATCCTCACGAAGAAAGGATGAATTACTCATGATTTTATCATGTAATAATATAAATAAAACATTCGTAGACAAGCAGGTATTATCGAATGTTTCCTTCCATGTAAATGAAGGGGAAAAGGCGGCGATCATTGGTGTTAATGGAGCTGGTAAATCCACCCTTCTTAAAATAATTATCGGTGAAATAAGTGCAGATTCTGGTGAAGTAACGTTTGCCAAGGGAACCAGCATTGGTTACCTGGCACAACATCAGGCTCTCACTTCCCATCACTCTATATATGAAGAATTACTTGATGTGAAAAAAGATGTTATTTCCTTATATGAAAGAATGCGTCAATTGGAACTGGATATGAAAGAAGCAACTGGCGATGAATTAGAGAATATGCTCTCCACTTATGCCAGACTAAATCATGAATTTGAAATTCAGAATGGGTACGCGTATCAAAGTGAAGTAACAGGAATCCTAAAAGGTCTTGGTTTTACTGAACAGGAATTTTCCAAACCCATTGATCAGTTATCTGGAGGACAAAAGACCCGTGTTGCTCTTGGTAAACTCCTTCTCACCTCTCCAGACCTAATTTTCCTTGACGAACCGACAAACCATTTGGATTTGGAATCCATCGCATGGTTGGAAAATTACTTACTTAATTATCGTGGTGCCGTTGTGATTGTTGCCCATGACCGATATTTTTTAGATAAGATTGTAACAAAAGTAGTTGAGATTGAATACAGCAAGTCCCAGATGTATCTTGGTAATTACTCTGCTTTTGCTGAAAAGAAGGCACTTGTAAGAGATGCACAGTTAAAGAGTTATCTAAACCAGCAAAAAGAAATCAAACACCAAGAAGAAGTTATTGCTAAACTTCGTTCCTTTAACCGTGAAAAGTCTATTAAGCGTGCAGAAAGCCGCGAAAAGATGCTAGACAAGATTGAGAGAATCGACAAACCAATCATGGAACAGCATCATATCTCCATTCAATTAGAGCCTCACACCGTTAGTGGTAAGGATGTATTAACCGTAACTGGTCTCACCAAATCTTTTGGTCCAAAACATCTCTTCTCCGATCTTGCTTTCGATATCAAACGCGGAGAAAAAGTTGCGATCATCGGCAATAATGGAACTGGTAAAACGACCATTCTAAAAATCATTAACGGATTGTTAGACGCAGATGGTGGAGACCTACGCCTAGGCTCCAAAGTTAAGATTGGTTACTATGATCAGGAACATCAAGTATTGTCTCCTGAAAAAACGATCTTTGATGAATTGCAGGATACCTATCCTACTTTAAACAATACGGAAGTCCGTAATATTCTTGCTGCTTTCTTATTCACCAATGACGATGTATTCAAACGGATCAAAGAACTTAGTGGTGGGGAGCGTGGTCGTGTTTCTCTTGCCAAATTGATGCTTTCAGAAGCAAACTTCTTAATCCTCGATGAGCCAACAAACCATTTGGATATCGCATCCAAAGAGATTTTAGAAGATGCCTTAAATAGTTATTCTGGAACAGTATTGTATGTATCCCATGACCGTTACTTTATCAATCGGACAGCAACTCGAATTCTTGACTTAACAAGTAACCAACTTCTAAACTACATTGGAAATTACGATTACTATCTCGAGAAAAAACCAGAAGTAGAACGTATGCATCTCGGTTTACACGCAGATAATACAACAACCACAAAAGTTGGTCATTCCAATATGACGATGTCTTCCGTATCTACTGCTTCTACCCAAGATCTGAATACCACCGATCAAAGCGACAATAAGTTAGATTGGAAACAGCAAAAAGAGCAACAAGCAAAAGAACGGAAGCGTCAGAATGAATTAAAGAAAGTAGAAGATGAAATCACTGCCTGTGAAACAAGAAATGAAGAGATTGATACGCTACTCACACAGGAAGAAATCTATACCAATGTATCTCGCTTAATGGAACTCAACCAAGAGAAGAAATCTTTAGAAGAACGATTAGAAACGTTAATGGAACAATGGGAAGAATTATCCGAATAACTTGTTAGAATGTTAAAACGGGTTGTTTGTGCGCATCCCCCGAAAGGTTTATTATTAGGAAAGTCGGAAGACTTTCTATATTATACAGAAAATGCCAGGATGAAATGCCCGGTCTCCAAGCTTTAAACCTAAATCTAACATTTGGAGGTCGTCACACATTTCATCCTGGCGTTTTCCTGTTTCTTCATATTTCAAATTTCATATTTCATATATTGGTTAGGGAATCTAACGTTATTAATACCTTCATTATTACTCTTTCAGATATATTTTCAGTTTTTCAACAATCTTTTCTGCTGCTTGCTCTGCACTTTCCTTGCCTTCCGCAAAATCCGTAGAATTTTCCACAAATGTAGCAATCAGATAGGGATTCTTATCCCCCGATTTGGTTACTGTATTACACAATTGTATGTATTTGTCTAATCTATCATCCTCTAACCAGCCATATGGAATTTTTACGGTGTTTCCATCTTTATCTGGTAAATCATATGTCCATTTCAATTGTTCTTGCTTTTTCTTATCCCCTTTTCTTGCCTCTAATGCTTTTGGATTAACCGAGAAACCAGTCTGGAACTCTGATTCCTGTATCTTCTGGGATAAGACACACTGAATGAATTCTTTGGCAAGTTCCACATTCTTTGAATTCTTATTGATACTCAGACTAGAGATTGGATAAAAAGTTTGATCAATTACGCTTACCTTTCCTTCTAGTACCCTGGATACCCCCTCTGGTAAACAGATATTATAGAAGCCTCTTCCTTGGATGTATTTCATCTGTAAACCATCAATCATCTCCAATGCACCCATATAATCATCATAAAATTCTTCCTCTTTTGTTTGCTTATCCTCTTCCGAATATCCACCCCCGTCATAAATTACCTGTAATTTTTCTAGAAAATCTGCAATTTGTGCCGTATTGATTTCATCCCCTTTAATCAATTCTGGAAGATATACTGGTAGGAAATAATTCATCAATTTCTCCCATGACTGTTTTCCCATTACCTTGGATGGATCTTTCGCCTGTTTCACATATGCAGCAATTCCATCAAGGGAGGAAGATGCTTCTACTCCTTCCTTACAGGATAGCATCATTGGTAGTTCAATATTCGCAGGCATTGTATAATAACTGCCATCCTCTTGCTTATAGAACGCAGCAACATTTTCAAGTAGTTCCCCCTGATCCAACAACGGATTAATCACATCACGAATATCAAGTAATGTTCCCTTTTCCATATAGGATTCCAATGGTAGACCGTCCATTACCAT
Source organism: Anaerosporobacter faecicola (assembly GCF_012070565.1). Taxonomy (GTDB): domain Bacteria; phylum Bacillota; class Clostridia; order Lachnospirales; family Lachnospiraceae; genus Anaerosporobacter; species Anaerosporobacter faecicola. The sequence goes on along the minus strand of NZ_JAAQRO010000030.1, from coordinate 77,454 downwards.
CACGTCCGGTCCTTCATTATTTAATAATTCGGTATTTAATTGACGTATGTAGTCTTTTGGTGTTGCAGTTGCATTCTCATCTAGGGATACATGTAACTCTACTCTTACATCTGGATGTTCCCGTTGGAAAATGGTAGCGGCTTCTCTCGTCCATAAATCGTAATTCAAACTATAAACCGTTAAAGTCTTTTCAGGTACAGATGCCACTTCTGGATCATAGGTATATTCCATGATCTGGTACTCATCTCGATCAATCAGATAGTATAAGACGAAGTAATTCTCTGCATCATCCATTACGATTTCTTTCGGATAACTACTAATTGCATACATCATATTCATGGAACCATCTACCACTGTCTGTGCTGCTGACGTTCCTTCTACAATTTGATGAATTCCTGTATTATCCACCATGGCAATGTCGTTCTTCTTGTTAACAAATCCAAATACATCAAAGGTCGGGTCAACATTAAATGTCTGTGGTTCCTTCTGTAATTCCTCTTCATTCCAGACGTTATACTGCGCAATCTCACCATTTTGGTTCTTACTATATAGAATAATCTTATTCCCACCAGTACACATTGCACCGTTTGAATAATCCTGAATATCTAACACACTGACAAAGTCCTTTTTATCTTCCTCATAAACCAGTAAATCGGTAGACGTTTGTTCATAGAGTTTCCCTGACTGTGTTGCACCCATGTTAACACTTTCCTGATTCTCTTTCTCCCATGATTTGACTGGTAGTTGCTCTCCCATCTTCTCATCCTTCGTACAGTAGAGTAAATTCTTCCAAACATCATTGGAATAGCAATTGAAGTACGCGTATTGTACATCTCCACCGTCATATATATATTTGTTTTGTTCTGAATTTACTTCACCAATAGGAAGATCCTGAAGCCACTCTGTTTTACTTTTTGTAAATAATTCTTCCTTCGACCAATCATATTGATAAATGTCTGCTTTCATATGTGAATCCTTGTATTTAATACTGTAGATTCGTAGATTTCCTTCTTTGTTCGTACTGATTTGGAGAATATTTTCCCCTTCCTCAAATTCAGGTAATGAAACCTCCTTTTCTACATACCTCCCTTTATTCTTCTGCTCCGCCTTCTTACTTGCGCATCCTGTTACAAAAAGCAACAGAAGAACCATAAGTAATAGAAGCATGCTCCTTCTTCTTTTCTTTGTGTTACGATTTCTCATTCTTTCACCTCATTCAAATCTTTTTCCTAAGTATAACATTCCAATCTCTAACAAGGATTAATTCTATCTCTAATGAATCTCTAATTTCCTTCTATCCATTGATTATACATCATAAATACTCTATAATCCAAAGTAATAACGATGTAACAAATGCCTTCAAAAAGTTACTGTTAAATCTACAAGGATATTTATTTTCAAAAACCTTACCTATACTTGTATTTCAAAACATAGGACTGAAAATAGACATTTGCTATAGAAAGGAAAATACTGATACAAAGGAGGGATTCGATGCGAATCTTAGTCATCGAAGATGATATTGATCTATGTAACTTATTGGAATTTCAGATTAATACGCAAGGTTGGTTTGCTGATTTTTGTCACGATGGTTTAGAAGCGCTACTCTATATTGAACGGGATGTATATGATGTAGTCTTATTAGACCGTATGCTTCCTCACAAAGATGGACTGACCATTTTAAAAGAAATGCGTAAGGAAAAGAATACTACTCCCGTGCTTTTAGTCACTGCCATGAATACATTAACGAATCGTGTAGAAGGATTGGATGCAGGTGCTGACGATTATCTCATCAAACCATTTGAGATTGAAGAACTTTTTGCACGTATACGTGCCATCGCTCGTAGAAACACAGAAATTCATACGGATAATACTCTCATTTTTTCTGATCTTACCATTGACCGCGACTTGATGAAATTAATCTGTGGCAAGGAGGAATGCATCTTATCCAAACGGGAATTAGACTTACTTGTATTTTTAATTAGAAATAAGGATCGTATTCTATCGAGAGATACGATTTTAAACCGTGTATGGGGTGTAGACTCTTTTGTTTCTGATGGTAACCTAGATAACTTCATCTTTTTCTTGCGTAAACGGATTAAATCCGTACATAGTCATGTAACGATCAAGACGGTACGTTCTGTAGGCTACCACCTTGTAGAATAGGAAAGAAGGGATTTTATGCTGCACAAATTAAGACGGAAATTAATTCTCATCTACGGTTGTTCTACCAGCCTGATCCTATTGCTCGTAGTGGGAATTCTCTTCTATTCCAACTATCACGAACAACTTCTACAATTACGAAATGACTACACCAAAAACAGCATTAATCTATTTGAGTCATTGAAAACAACCGAGTACATAAATTTCACCTGGCTAGTACGTTGTGAACAAGATACCAATATTATGATCATGTTAGAAGATAACGGCATTGATTTACGGTTGCTGAATTCTATACAAACAAGAATACCAAAAGAACAATTGAAAATAGAACTGCAAGAAGCTGCGAAACAAGACGGCTTTGACTGTACCAATCCTGTTTTTCACTCCAACTCATATGAGAGCAAGACTTATCTCCTCCACAAGGGTGAAAAAACCTATTATTATGGTACACTTATGACCACATCGATCAAAAATGGATACCGAACCATTTACCTTATTGAAGAAGTGGATTACACTTATGGATTTGAATATCCCGTCCTATTGCGATACTCCATCATTGCCTTGATGGGTATTCTCTTTTTCTTCCTATTCAGCCGTTTCTTCATTACCCTTGTTTTGAAGCCACTTGAAACCAATCAGAAGAAGCAACGGGAATTCATTGCTTCTGTATCCCATGAGATGAAATCACCTCTTACTGTATTAACAACGGGTATCTCTAACCTTCATACCACTCTATCCAGTGATATGAATCCCACCGATAAGGTGAGTCAATGCCAACGTTTCCTTCCTACACTGGAAAATGAATGTTCTCGTTCTTCCAAGTTAATCAACGATATGCTCCTATTGGCTGCTACCGACACCCATACATGGCAACTCTCCATGACTGAACTGGATATGGAAACCCTGCTGATCGAAATGTTCGACTATTATAGTATCTATGAAGGATCTCTAAATCGTATCTTTCAATTCGATCTATGTGAAGAACCCCTTCATAAGGTATTGGGTGATAAGGACCGAATCAAACAGGTCATAACAATATTAATTGACAACGGGTATCGCTATACACCTGCAGATAAGGGTATCACCTTACGGGCATACAATACCCCACAACATGTCAACATTGAAGTGATTGACTATGGTGTGGGGATCTCAGATTCCAATAAGGATCGAATATTTGATCGTTTCTATCGAATGGATCACTCCAGAAACGATAAGAATAATTTTGGTCTCGGCCTAAGCATTGCCAAAGAATTAATCACGCTGCACCACGGTAAGATCTATGTTACGGATACCAAAGGTGGTGGTGCAACATTTTGTATTAAGCTTAAATCTTTGTAATTCCTAACGCGGTAAGAATGGAACTAATCAAGATTACTGCTAGAAACAGTAATACAAGATATTTCGCAATAAACAGGTATATCCCTTTTCTACGGAACTTAGAAGAAGACTTGACTTCATCTATTACCACTTTAAAACCACAAACTTTCATCACTAAGATTACGGTACAGCTTGCTGCAATTGGCATCATGATTGAATTCGTTATGAAATCAAAAAAATCTAAGATGGAACCACCCAGTGGTCTTAAGAAGGATAATACCCCAAATCCAAGGGAACTTGGTATTCCGAGAATAATGATAATTCCTAACATTATTACCGTGCTCTTTTTCCGACTCCAATTTGTTTGCTCTGTTATGGTAGATACACCACTCTCCATCAATGATATTGCACTTGTCAATGCTGCGCTAAATACCAGTAGGAAGAATACCATTCCAACAATTCTTCCCATTGGCATGCTGAGGAATACCTTTGGCATGGTAATGAACATAAGCGATGGACCTGCCTGTAGTGTTTCCGGATTTCCACCTGCAAAAGCAAATACTGCAGGAATGATCATCAATCCTGCTAAGATTGCGATTATGGAATCCACCAACTCAACCTGTCGTATGGATGATTCCATATCAATATCCTTCTTCATATAAGAACCATATGTATATAAGATTCCCATTCCAATGGATAAGGAGTAAAACATCTGTCCCATTGCTGCTACAACTGTTTTAATGGAAAACTGTTTAAAATTCGGTATCAGATAATACTTCACACCTTCCAAAGCACCCTCTCTCGTTACCGAATAAATTGCTATCGCAAATGCCATAAGTACAAGCAAAGGCATAAGAATCTTGCTGATTTGTTCAATCCTTTTTTCAACTCCCCTTGCGATAATCACAAAAACTGCAATTGCAAAGAATAACAACCAAAATAGTGGTTCTATTGGTTTGCTTACAAAGTTAGTAAAATACGTATCTTCCTGTAATTGTGAAGCATTCGCACCTAAAAAGGAGAAAAAATACTTACATACCCAGCCCCCGATTACACAATAGTAAGGTACAATGAGCATGGGAATGATGGCATTGATCCAGCCGCCAAACATCATCTTCTTTGCACCTAATGCTCGATATGCTCCAATTGGACTCTTTCCTGTCCTACGTCCTAGAGCTGTTTCTGTCATAATTAAAGTAAAACCAAATGTTACTGCTAATATTAAATACGTTAGCAAAAAGATTCCCCCACCGTATTTGGCAGCTAAATAAGGAAACCTCCATATATTACCCAATCCAACTGCGGAACCTGCTACTGCAAGTACATATCCCATTTTACCTGAGAAACCTTTGCTTGCTGTTTTTTTCTTGTCTGACATAAAAAATGATACCTCTTTAGAACCTTGTTTCCTGTCACTTTATCACAATGCAATTTCATAGTGATATCAGTTCTACTTTCTAAACTTTATTGTCCTATCATACACGACAACGCTACCATACGTCATCATGTAAATAATACCATTTTTTTAAAGGAATCAAAGAGGCTTTAGTCCTGTTTGGGCAATCGATAAGCAATTTACAATTACTTTTCTACATATCCATCGAATACGGTATGTTGCTTTAACGTACCAGCTACCGCCTGAATGACCATAACAAGCAGATCTTGTTTATATGGATTTCGGAATCTTCTATTTGCATCTGGCGCAATTCGTACAAAACTTCCCTCTTCAACTTCATTTACTTCCCCATCTATTATGAATTCAGCCTTTCCCTTTATGATTACATAAACTTCCTCATGGGTACGATGTTTATGATCGAATGGAATCTCTTCTCCTGCTGGTAGACATTGTACGGATATCTCCATAGAAGTCGTATGTAATGCTTCTCCAACGAATACTTTTCCCTTCATCTTCTCCGTTAAAAGGGGATGACGAAATGCAAAATCCTTGATTTGCTCCAATTCACCAATATTACATACACTATAATTTTCCTTATTCTGATTTATTGTAATTTCACTCATATCTTATCTTTTCCTTTCTTCATTGTCTCCAATTTCCATTAATTGTTTCTTTAAACGTAAAAGTACAGAAAGCTCTTTTGATACACGATAATATAAGATATATCCCTCAAACAAAGCCAATGCCTGATACGAATACTCCTCTACCTCTGCTTCTTCTATTCCTGATCTTTTTAAGACCTGTGCAAATAATACCATTAGATTCTTCATCGGCTCCAAATAGGAATTGGCTATCTCTGCGTCCAAAAAAGCCAATTCACACCCCAAAATGGCAAATGGGCAACCATAATATCTCTTCTCACTGGCATCCTCTATAATCTGATCCATAAAATGTTCCACAAATGCCTTCCACTCTCGATTTTTTGCTTCTTCCTGAAGCCAGGCACCAAAAGAATCTCGGAAGTACTCTGCTACCGCTAAGGCAAGTTCTTTTTTGGTTTTAAAATGAAAATAGAATGATCCTTTCGGCAAATTGGTTTCTTTTAAAATATCGCTAAGACCAGTATGATTATACCCTTTGGTAAGAAAGAGTTTTGCTGCACAAGAAATGATTCGCTCTTTCGTAACTGCGCCTTTTGTTTTACTATCATTACGTTTCCTATCATTTGATTTACTGGCATCCGTTTTACAAGTATTTTGCTTACCTTCCTTCGCTATATTCCCATTGTTCGCCTCATTTGCTTCATGAGAACATCGATCCATACAGACTGGATTCTTGTCTGTTTTCCTTTGTTTGATTCCTTCACTCATCTTATCTCATTCCTATTCTGTGCGACAGTATACGTACGATTCTCTATGCATAGATTGCAAATAGTATCTCCAAGAAATTGTACTTCCTATTTACATTTTCATAATAGACCGATTGGTCTATTATGTCAAGCTGTATTTTATCAATGTACACTTTGTTCTCCGCGCCGAGCACAGTCAGCTTCAGCTGATATCTACCTTATGTGCGAGTGTGCATTAGAGACTTATGTACCACTACAAACTTCAGCGGGGCGAGAGCGTGCCCGGAGTGAACTATATCCTGTCTTACATGTTAGACAAACTTAATTTGTGCAAATTGACGGACCTCAAAATAAATAAGGGCTTTTGACACCGAACCCGATTAAATAAAAAAACAACTTTCAAGAAATTGTATGTTAAGAAATGACCTTGGTCATCGTAAACTTAACACACAACTTATGAAAATTGTTTTTTGTAATTCCTTTTATTCAATGATTTAGTGATCCGCAACATCATTAGAAATATGCCGATCTCTATACTATTATTTTTCTTATAATAGTTTCTCTAATCCTTTTTCACTGATATTACGAATCGTATTCGTAATATGCTGATGAGCAAGGGATTCTGCCTTATCTGGATTACGTTCCTTAATCGCCTCCATGATTGCAATATGCTCTTCATTGGAACGCATAGCGCGATTCATAGATGATAAGGATGCTTTTCGTATTCTCTGTACATATTGATGATAATCTGATAGGAGATGACATAGGATTCGACTACCAGAAGCATCATATAATAATTCATGGAACTTGTTATCCAATTCAAAAATCTGTTCGTCATGTGAACGTCTTGTATGAAATTCAGATAAATAAACGACTTCGTCCATTTCCTCCATCTGTTTATCTGTTATGTTCTCACAGGCAAGCCTTGCACAAAGTCCTTCCAAATAGGATCGGATCATGTAGATATCATGAATATCTTTTGCTGTAATTCCATTCACATAGGCACCTTTATTCGGTATGATATTGACCAATCCCTCTAATTCCAATTGCCGTAATGCTTCTCGAACAGGAGTCCTGCTTACTCCTAGTTCATTGCCTATTGTCACTTCTTTCAACTCTTCATTCTGGCTGTATTTCCCAGATAATATGTTATCACGTATCTTATGGAATACCCGTCCCCTTAGGGAATATTTATCAGATGATTCCTTCTGCTCATGAAAACTGTCCAAAGAATTTTCCTCCTAGTTCTTCGCAATCGTCTCCATAATGTAATCAGCGAATTCTGCACCTGTTGCTCCAGTATCTCTACCAGTCATTACTAATTTCTTTTCTGTAACTGTACAGATATCAAGTGCTTGATACAATTGGTTTGCTTTCTCTGTATAACCGATATGAGCTAACAACATTGCACCTGCACGGATTACGCTACATGGATCTGCGTATATATCTCTGCCTTCCTGTACCATACGTGGAGCAGAACCGTGAATTGCTTCAAACATCGCATATTTTTTACCAATGTTTGCACTACCAGCAGTACCAACACCACCTTGCAATTCTGCTGCTTCGTCGGTAATGATATCACCATATAGATTAGGTAATACAACTACTTGGAAGTCTTTTCTTCTCTTTTCGTCTACTAATTTTGCAGTCATGATATCGATGTACCAGTCATCTGCTGTAATTCCATCATATTCTTTTGCAATACGATAGAATGTATCAAGGAACTTTCCATCTGTTGTCTTAATGATATTCGCTTTTGTAACGGCTGTTACACGAGTTTTTCCATTTGCTTTTGCAAATTCAAATGCTGCACGAATAATTCTATCACACCCTTGAGAAGTTGCAATAGTAAAATCGATACCTAAATCTTCTGTTACATTTACACCCTCTTTACCAGCAGCATAACCACCCTCTGTATTCTCACGATAGAATGTCCAATCAATTCCTTGTTCTGGTATACGAACTGGACGTACATTTGCAAATAGATCAAGTTCTTTTCGCATTGCAACATTGGCAGATTCTACATTTGGCCAGCCATCTCCCTTTCTTGGAGTTGTAGTTGGTCCCTTTAAGATTACATCGCATGATTTTAATTCTGTTAAAACTTCTGCTGGAATTGCTGCCATCTCTGCAGCTCTTCTTTCTATTGTTAAACCATCGATTACTTTGAATTCAACTTTACCTGCGTTCACTTCATCTTTTAATAGGTATTCTAAGACTCTTTGTGCCTGACCTGTGATTGCTGGACCAATTCCATCTCCACCACATACACCAATGGTAATCTTATCAAGTTCTTTATAATTGACAAAATCTCCTTGTGCCTTCATTGTCTCTACTCTTGCAAGTTGTTTCTCTAATAACTTTCCAAAATGTTCTTTCGCTGCTTCAATTTGCTGTTGGTTCATCGTAATCCTCCTAATTAATCGATTCTTTCTATTCTATTGTCTTTACATCATTTCCTATAGTGTATCATATAAGATGTTTACATTCAATTCTTTACATGCATCGTCAATGATTCTGATCAACTCGTTATCCGTAATTACTGTAACACGACCATCTTCATATTCTTTATCTACCCATTCTTTCACTTTTATTACAACTGGATGCGCCTTATCAACTGCTCTTTCTCCTTGTAGTTTGTAATATGTGTTAATCCAATGGGCAATCCCCGCTAAACCAGAAGTATTGGATACGGCTACTAATACTGGTCTCTTTAAGAATTTTTCTGTATCAAAGATGTTATAGATTTCTTCATTCTTTAATAATCCATCTGCATGAATCCCTGCTCTTGTCACGTTGAAGTTTTGACCAACGAATGGTGTTCTTGATGGAACTTTATAACCGATCTCATGTCTGAAGTAATCCGCTAATTCTGTAATTACTGTTGTATCCATACCGTCAAGCGTTCCCTTTAACTGGGCATATTCGAATACCATTGCTTCAAGAGGGGTATTACCAGTTCTTTCTCCGATACCAAATAAGGAACAGTTTACACCACATGCTCCATAAAGCCATGCAGTTGTAGAATTCGTAACTGCCTTATAGAAGTCATTGTGTCCATGCCATTCCAACAATTCAGAAGGAACACCTGCATGAATCATAAGTGCATAGATAATTCCCTGAACAGAACGTGGAATAACCGCACCAGAAAAATTCACTCCATATCCCATCGTATCACAAGCACGAATCTTAACAGGGATTCCATACTCTTCCCCTAATTTCATTAATTCCATACAGAATGGAATAACAAATCCATGTATATCCGAACGTGTAATATCTTCTAAATGGCAACGAGGAGCAACACCCGTTTCCAAACATTCACGAACAACGCTTAGATAATGATTCATTGCTTCTTTTCTTGTCATCTTCATCTTGTAGAAGATATGATAATCGGAACAGCTTACTAGAATTCCTGTTTCCTTTAATCCAATTTCTTTTACTAATTCAAAATCTTTTTTGCTAGCACGAATCCATGAAGTAATTTCTGGGAACTCATAACCTCTTTCCATACACTTGTAAACCGCATCTCGGTCTTTCTTACTGTATAAGAAGAATTCACTTTGACGAATGATTCCTTTCGGTCCGCCTAACCTATGAAAGCAGTCATAAATCTTTACGATTTGTTCCGTTGTATATGGTGCTCTCGATTGTTGTCCATCACGAAAAGTTGTATCCGTAATCCAAATTTGATCTGGCATATTATGAGGGACGATACGGTCATTGAAAGCGATCTTTGGGATCTCATCATATGGAAATAAATTACGAAATACATTCGGCGTATCTACATCTACAAGCGGATACATATGTTCTTCCAATTGTAAAAGGTTATTGTGTGGATTCATAAATACTCTACGATTTTCCATCATATTCACTCCTTGTATAATTATTCATGCCTTTTTCGTAACAAAGCACCATTTCCTTCGGTTATATTCCCCATAACCACGATTTATGTATACAATAATAATGCTTTATTATCAAGCTTTTGCATTTTCTTTTTTCTATTGTATACAATTATACCATGTTTGTCAATTTATATTTTAGTATGGTAACGTACTAATTTATTTGTATGTTTACAATAAAGTTTGAAACTTTTTTAACACAAAAAAAATAACTCCTTATGAGTTATTTTTCACAGTGCTCAACACTTCTCTGTAAAAGCTTTCGTAGTTATCAAACAGCTTATTTATTGTTAGTATATAAATTAATGGTTTAATTAATGAATAACTGTTTAAATTAAAACTCTGTTCCAAGGAACAAGCACACATTATACTTCTATATATCTCAGGATCATCATCAAAACTTTTTTTAAAAAGAATCTCTTTGCTAATATTAGAATGTCCATCCTTACTTAATATTCCTTCAGCAATTAATACTGTTTTTAAGAATGCTACTAATTCTATAAATTCAACTGTTTTTGTTTCTTTAAAAACATAGCAAACATGCTTCGAAATATCCGTCAGCATTCTATTACTATTAATTATGATATTCTTTGAAAAATCACAACTATTAAAATTAATACGATCCCGTCTATTTCTAATAGCATACTTTTCAAGGAAACACTCATGAAGTGCACATACACATACCCCTGAAATCTGATGTTCCCTCTTAATTATTAATAAATTATTATTGTCCTTAATACATTGGGGACAGTAATTGAAGGTGGTACTATCATAATCCACAAAAATATTCCGCTTAAGTGTGGATATATGCACACGAGAACTATAAAGCATTTCTTGCTCAATTCCCTTACACTTAGTCTTGAAAAAGAAAATGCATTATTAAAAGGCAAATATCAGCTGCTTCTTGAATATCTCGAAGTCCTCGGTGCCGCTCTCTCTAAATTGCCTCTTGTATAATAAAAGAAACTATATTTTGTTTACATAACATTAAACTTTATAAATAATCTATTAGAATAAAACGAAGACACTTCTCTCAAAAGAGGGAAATGCCTTTATTTTATGTTTTATTCTGCATTAACTTTTCAGGATATTAGTCATCTCTTAATTATTAGATTTATGACCATTGTGCCACTTGCAAAGCATCTGACAGTTATTTTCTTCTGTTTTTCCACCTTGTGACCAAGGTACAATATGGTCGCCTTCCATTTCCTTATAATCATACTCAGTTATACCCTGAGCGTATGTATGTCCACCGATATGCTGGTCACAATAAGGACATTTATGAGCCTGTGCTTCATAAACTCTACGCTTGATTTTATCATCAAACTGACGAAGTGAAAGATACTTTTCTTCGCCTGTAATGATGTATTCATAGATACCTTTAACAGTTTCTACTTCTTCATCACCGATAAGCCTTACAATCTCAGCCTCAATTTCATCAGCAGTCTTTGAGATGATATTGTTTGCAAGTTCACCACGCTGATACTTATTATACCAATACCCCCAAGGAAGACCTTTCATTTCCTTACGATATGCCTTAAACTTGCTACCAAACCATTCCATTACGGCAACATAGTAATTCTTGATTTCTGTTGCAGTATCATCACCCTGATGATTAGCCATATAGGTATCTCCCTCATCAGTACGTGGCTTCAACCCCTGATACTCAGCAATCCACTGGAGAACAGTAGAAAGATAATCCTGTCTGATAGGAGAACCACTCATGTAATCAGACGCTTTCTTACCACGGATAACCATAAGCTCAGCTGCATTGCAGTTTGTCTTGCTGAAATACTCTTTAGCCTTTGTAAGCCATTCACCAACATACTGAGCGTTAAGAAGCTCCTGCTCAGTTAATGGCTTGCCTGCAATATTAATTGTCTTAAACCAAGCAAGCTTGTCAGCAACAGTACCATCACAGATATAAACTGAAAGTTCATAATCAAGAATCTGTTCTGCAAATTCAGGAGTTGATTTCTGAATATTAAAGAACTTCTGAAAATTGACTACAAGATGATTTGCAAGGAACTCGCATACAGAGATTGTTCTCTGCTGACCATCCATCAACTCATATGTTTCATTTTCATTTGCATCAAGAATCTTATTACCATTTTCATCACGAGCGACAGCCCAATACATAGTATTAAGTGGAAATCCCTTCTTTACAGTCTCAATTACTGCCAACTGTTCTTTCTCTCCATAAATGAACTCACGTTGGTATTTTGGTCGGATATCAAGCCTTCCACCATAGCCAACAACACCGTCTTCGTCGCTGTTGACATAGCCATCAAATAAGTCACGAAGTTTAATTTGCTTTAGGTCAATTGACATTGTAAGTGACATATTAGTTACCTGCCTTTCGTTTTATTAGTATTCTTCCATATGGTTTAACTGCTTTACCATCGTTATCTATGTACCAAACACCATACATATTAGTTGAAAAGTGACCTGTACCGCCTTGACTTCTATACATATTTACAAATTCTTGTCCTAGCATAACAGGTTTATCCATTGTATCTGCTAAAGACGTTAAACCAACGATTTCAAATTGGTCAGGATTATAAAAATCAAAAAAAGTAATAGGTACACCCATAACACCATCATAATCCATAGGAATTTCATTTGTTTTATTAACATTTATTGCCTCATAATTGGCGTATTGAGGATATAATTCAGGATATAGTGTATCCTTTTTGGAATACATATATGTGGTCTCTAAATCTTTATGTCTAGCTGAATAATCCATGTTGGTGTACCAACGCACGCCTTTTACTCTGATGAACTTTCTACCATCATCATCAATCCCACAACCTGAAGCATTTAGTGGATAGTCGTCAGGAACATAAAACTTCCTATCGCCTGAGTGGATAGAAGCCCCAAACCAAAGTTTTTCATTCTTCACAAGTGGAAAAACTTCTTTATATGTCAGTGCATTAACATTACCGATGATTATAAAATCTTTATTATATTCAATAAGAATACCAATAAAATCTCTGAATAAAGAAAACGGCGGATTTGTTACAACAATATCAGCTTCTTTCAGAAGTTCAATACATTCAGGGCTTCTGAAATCTCCATTTTGAGTAAGCTCTGTGCGTAAACCAACTTCGAAATCTTCATCATTACCACCTTCATATTCCATCTTATAAGAAGGCACTTCTCCATACTCATAATGTGTGGCTATTATCTTTTTAAGTCCAAGACGTTCAAATTCCATATGGAAATAACGCCAAAAATTACTCCAAGTAGGGTCATCGCAATTCATAAGAATTGTCTTCCCTTTGAATTGTGATTCATAATGAACCATCTCAGAGTTAATATCTTCAAGCTGAGTATAGAACTCATCCTTTTTTGCAGTCTTAGCATTACCTAAATCTGAGTTTTTAGCCATTATTATCACCCGCCTTTTTGCGAATAATAATTCTACTATAAGGACATTTGTCTACTCCGTTTTTATCCTTATACGCCACATCAGTTCTTCCTCTATAATTTTTTCTGACACCGATTTCTTTTGCCATAGTTCCTGCACTTATACCGATAATCTCAAATTGGTCAGGATTATACAGCTCAAGAAATGAATCGGGAACCCCCATCATTCCATTATAATCCATAGGTATTTCCACAATTTTACTAACATCAATTGCATCAAAATTTTCATATTTGGGATATAAGTCTGGATAAAGAGTATCTTTTTTAGAATAAATATAAACTGTTTCTAAAACTTCATGACGCTTATTATGGTCAAGATTAGTAAACCAAATAACATTGCCAAATTTTTTTATGTTACCATCAGGTTGTAAAAATTCCTTTACATGATTATAGCCAAGCCAAATTTTATTGTCTCTCAATAAGGGAAATACTTCCTTATAGTGCGTAGCATTTTGATTTCCGATAATTAGAAAATTCTTATTATGTTCCATCAGAAGTGCTATATATTCTCTAAACAAAGAAAATGGTGGATTAGTTATAACAATATCTGCTTCGTCGAGAAGTGTAACGCACTCATCAGAACGAAAATCTCCATTCTGTTCTAGTGGTGTTACAACACCATCTTCAAAATCGAGGTCATTTCCACCTGTGTACTCAATTTTATATGTCTGAACTTCTCCTGGCTCATAGTGAGTAGTAATTAGCTTCTTCAGACCAAGATATTCAAAGTTCATATGAAAATATTTCCAAAAATTTGACCAAGTAGGATCATCACAGTTACAGAAAACCACTTTATTACGAAACTTATCTTCATAATGATTCATTTCTTCATTGATGTCTTCCAGGCGAGTATAAAACTCATCGTTTTTAGCATCCTTGGCCGCATGTAAACTTGTATTAGCCATATTGATATTCATTCCTTTCTACAATCTACTAATGTATGTGAAATACTTTTTTACAGTTTTCATTTTCCGTTTTATAATTTCTATCAGGAATGTGCTATGTACCATTTTCTATAGTATAGCATATTCAACGATAAACGTAAGTTATTAAGCATTTAATAACATTAAGTTTTTACATAATAAAATTATTTCTTGTCCAAAGAAGCCTTGTCTTACGTGATTCTGTCCTAAAATCTTTGCTGAATTCAATAGTAATGAGCCCGAACCACATGCTGGATCATAAACCTTGTTTACTTCTGTCTTTCCCCATATACAGCAAGTTTTGTAAGCAGTTCTGATACTTCCTGTGGAGTAAAGTATTCTCCACCACTCTTACCGGCATTGGATGCATACATACCCATTAGATATTCATACGCATCACCAAAAGCATCAATGGTATTGTCTTGATACTCTCCTAGCTTCATTGTTACAACACCATTCAACAAGTTAACAAGTTTTTCATTTCTCTTTGCTACAGTTCCACCAAGCTTATTACTATTTACATCAAGGTCCTCGAATAAGCCTTTAAATGCCTTTTCTGATGGTGTTCCCTGTGCTGATGCTTCAATATGTTTAAAAACAAGTTCTAACTTCTCATTTAGATTGTCTTTTACACTTCTCTTATGTCCATTTTTATCAATAAACGTAGCTATATCACTTTCAGAGTCTCGCTTTACATTGATAAATAGCTCCGATGTTAGAATAAAGTATCCCTTGGTTCTTACAAGGTCCTCTCTTGCACTCTCTGCATCTTGGTCGGATAACATTTTATAACTAAACGATGCATCTCCTGCTTCGTGTTCTCCATCATCAACAAACTTAGTGAAATTCTCTGAGATATACCGATAAAACAATATTCCAAGTACATATTGTTTAAAGTCCCAACCATCTACAGAACCTCTAAGATCATTTGCCATTCCCCATATGGTACGATGAAGTTCATCTCTTTCTTGTTGTCTGCCATTGCCTACATAACCTCCATAGTATTTTCTTTTGCATTCCATCTATCTTTTGCTTCATAAATTATGTTCCTCACCGTAAAGTATATATAACTTACTATTTCATTAATAAGGTGACTAAACATGTTATTACTATAATAACATATTTTGGCATAATTTAAAATATTATCCTTGTAATATACAATACCCAGTGAATAAATTATCCCTGTTTCCTTATTCGGATGTTTATAGTAATTCGTTAGTACAAAGAAGATGATACAATCATAACGATTGAATCATCTTATAATTTTTACTTTTGTCTTGTAGTACTGCCTTAAACAGATATATCAGGTCACCCTGAACGTTTCTATCTCAATTTTTATAATTCCTCTGCTTTAACAAACCACTCCGGCTTGACGCAAGCATCGTCCGAAAGTCTTAGTATAAGATTATCATCACACACAAAGCTACTTCCTCTCCATTCATCGTATAATCTTAATATTGCCTGATGCAAAAATTCTACGGTCTTTTCATTAACAGTTTCTGGTGGATATCCCATGTCAAATAACACATCCGTCATAGGAATCAAATACTCAATACAATAATATTTACTGTTATTATAGTAATCAGTACTCAGCCCATGTATATCAAGAAGCCTTTCAATATTTCCTACCAATTCGGGACAGTACGACAATAAAGAAAAATACTGATTCTCCTCTAAATACGACCGAAACGCAAACCCATTTACACAGTAATCTTGACTCTTGTTAAATCCCAATCTGGATCTAAGATAATAAATATTTCCGCCGTTATATCTAAACTCATCCTCAAGAGGCTGCAACTCTCCCTTATAATACAAATCAATATGACCATCATTCGGTTTAAAAGTTACCATATGCTTTTTGAAGAAATCAGATAGCGGAGATTCATCTATCAAAAGCTGTTCCAGATTATTATTTACTTTTATGTCAGTTCCATCCAATCTTCGAGAAAGATGAAACATCTGAATATATTCGAGTGTCTCATTTACACCATAATCAGAAAGAAAATCTCTAACCCATTCCCACGGTTCCTTTTCCGTATCTTCATAAATGGATATAAACATCTGTGTCATCTCGCCAGCTGAAAGATTTAATAGTTCCATTACCCCCTGTTTCAAGAAGCTTTGTGTTGTAGCATCTATATATTTCACTTTTTTCCCCTCATCTTTTTAATATGATAAATCATAATTTTCAATCTGTATAGCCGATAATAAGTTTTTGCAATTAGGACAATTGTATGTCTCAACCGTGTTCCAGAAAAAACTCCCGCATCGTTATTTAGAACAATCTCTGCTCCAAGTGCTAATAATGCTGCAATAAGTTTCTTCTTTTTTCCCCATGCAATACCATCTCGACATTAGATATAACCAAGTTCCATTTCATTACCAAAATATAGACATTTCATACCAAATCACTACTTCGTCAAATTCAAATCTTCTGTTGATCCCAACTCTTAGAAAAGCTAGAATTTTCATTTCGTTCTCCATCAATTTAATTCCAAAATAATACCTCGATGATCAGATGCACACTCTATTGACATTTCATTATCAGAATAAGCTGGATAATAATTTACTTCAACATTATTGTAAAAATCATGTGAACATCTTATATATATATGATCCAATCGTACACCATCTTCATGATTATAGTATGTTGGTACTACCAAATTATTGTTCTCCTCACTAGTCGAGAATTTTTCATCAAATCCCAAATTCTCTAATTTTTCTAAAAACAAAGTTCCACTAGTCTTTTTACCACTATATTTTTTTTGAGCATTAAAATCGCCCACCAAAATTACATTTAAATTCTGCAACTCTTCTTGTTGTAATCTTTGCAATAAAACAAATTCCAATAAATGTCTTTTTTCGGACCAAAAACCTGCCAAATGCACATTTATTAATTTGAAAATAATTTTGCTGTTCACATCTATATAATCATACTCCGAAAAATAATTTTCTGGAAATGTTAACCATGGAAAATATTCATTCCATATATCTTTGAAATTATTTACATTTTTATGTATTATATTATCCGCACCTATAATCACTGTATTAATTCTAGTTTTTTCAGGCAAGGCATACTTACTTTCTTGATATGCATATATATCACATTTAAGATTATCTTTCTCATTTGATAATATATCGTCTTTATTACCATTTAGGTTCATACAAAGTATTTTCATTATCACTCCATAAACTTCAACTTTTCCTAATTTCTATTTTACATCTACACACAAAAAATAACAACAAAGAAAACAGCCGACTAGTATATCTACCAATCGACTGCTCTACTAAAATCCTTATATTGCCTTGAACATATTCTGTTTCATCGGTTTTTCCTATTCTATGATTTAATCATCAAAATGTCTATCATTTTTGACGCCTAAATCATTCCATAATTATAATCAAACAAAAGTATACAGCATAGAAATTTCATTGGCTATTCAATATTTTGTAATAAGAGTCTATATTCAAAAAAGTTTCAAACTTTATTGTCGAAGAACATTATTTGTATGTTTACAATAAAGTTTGAAACTTTTTTATTTTATGAAAAGTACAATGGCTATTCCTTTATTTTACCCCCCACATACACAAAAAGGAATGATAACTTACCATTTCTTGATTGTTATCATTCCTTTCACATAAATCTTTCGTATATACTTGTGATTGGCTTATGCTCTCCAGCCCTCTGTCCATTGTTTCATCATCTTATATAATTTGTCTGGTTCAATTGGCTTACCAAGATGGGCATTCATGCCTGCGTCCATACATGCACAAACATCTTCTTCGAATGCATTAGCAGTTAATGCAATGATTGGAATTACTTTTGCATCCGCCTTATCCATCTCACGTATATTTCTTGTTGCTGTCAGTCCATCCATGACCGGCATTCGAACATCCATAAGAATCATATCATAATATCCCGATTGGGCATCCTCGTACATCTTCACACCAATTTTTCCATTCTCAGCCGTTTCTACTTGATATCCCACTCTTTCCAACATCTTCTGTGCAATCTTTGCATTCAATGGTTGATCCTCACAAAGTAGGATTCGTTTTGGCACTTTTGTCTGGTTATATAGCGGATCTTTTCCTTGTTCTACTTGTTGTATTGTTTGAACTTCCGCCTGCTGTTCTCTCAATTGTTCTGTTTGATCTTCTGCTTGCTGTTCTCTCCGCTCTTCTGTTTGATCTTCTGCCTGCTGTTCTCTCCGCTCTTCTGTTTGATCTTCTGCCTGCTGTTTGGTATACTCTTTCCTTTGATTTTTGGCTAAATCTCTTGTGAGATTCTCTTGAGTATCCTCTTTTTTCTTTTCTGTATTTCGATTCAACGATGTATCCGAATTACTCTTCTGTCCTTCCTCATCCTTTATTAAGAGAGGTAACCAGACTTTAATACGCGTTCCCTGGTTTTTCTTACTACAGATTTCAATCTTTCCACCCAGTAGATCTACGATATTCTTAACAATCGTCATACCCAAACCAGAGCCCTCATAGTTGGATCGCACTTCCAGATTTTCCTGTGTGAACGGCTCAAATATATGTGGAATAAAGGCTTCATCCATACCAATTCCTGTATCTCGAACAAGTATGCTTAAATATTCGTAAGAATTCTCTTCTTTTAATAGTTCCACCTGCAAAGTAACTGTTCCTCCAACAGGAGTGAATTTTACTGCATTAGATAACAGATTTACGAAGACTTTCTTCAATTGTAAAGCATCCACATAAAGCGTATGGTCCTTAACCCCAGTTACATTCACAATGAATTGGATTCCTTTGCGTCTTGCAGTGATCTTAATTGGATTAATAATAGCGTTAAGAAGTTCCTTGCTGCGTGTACGTTCTGGATTTAACATCATCTTACCAGCTTCAATTCGAGTCACATCCAAAACTTCATTAATTAATTCAAGAAGGTATTGTCCGGATTCATTGATCTTTGCCATATAATCTTTTAATTCATCTATATTAACCATATCCATTGCCAGATTTGATAATCCAAGTATGGCGTTCATAGGTGTTCGCATATCATGACTCATACGGGATAAAAAATTACTCTTTGCAATATTTGCAGTTTGTGCCTGTAACAATGCTCTCTCCAACATATCTTTTTGTTGTTTGTTCTTTTTTAATAAATTCGTTACATCAGAACATAAGATACAGACATACTCTGGCGCATCATCCACTCGAAAAAACTGATATTGCTTATTCATAATGCTCCCGTCATTCATGCGCATGGATAAAATAAAGGAGTAATCTTCCTCCAAGTCCAAACGTTTCGCAATTCGATTAATGGTAAACTGCTCTTTTGCAAAATCTACTTCTTTCGGATCATAGCAAGCTAAACGTTCTTTCATAATTTCATGCAGATATCCACTTTCAGGTACTCTGTCATTCGGATCTCTACGGCATTGGCTTATGGTGTAATATTCATCGGTATTCAGATTTACAACTGCTAAGAAATCATAGTATCGATTTCCCGTTTGTCGCATCACATTTTCTTGAATCTGTTTCTTTGTCTCATTATAGATGTATATAAATGCAATAATATGTTCCGTTCGCGGATGACATAGGAATTTTACATTAATGCGAATATATTGATGCTGTAACACGATACCGCTACCCCATGCCGCAATACTCTTTTCTTCCCCACTGTTATAGGCTTGTAACAAACCGGACCTTGTAAAAATTGCACCATCCCACGGAAAATCATAGTTCTTGCTCATCTCATGATACATCTCTTCAATAGTTATGTAAGTCTTTAGTTCAATATCTCCCTCTTCACTTGATGTACGCAAAACTTGATTCTTCGTAACATCAACAACAATGGACTTCAGGAGATCTTTTTCTTCTCCGTATCTTTTTGTATTTTCAACAATAAATCGTTCTTCTGCAATTTTCTCTGCATCAATTCCCCGCACTACTCCCCAGGCGGTTTGCGGTTCTCCTTGAGGGTTCCGTAAAATTGTATGATTGATTCGAATCCATTGGTTTGCGGTACTATCCCTTTCCTCTTGCAGAATACGAAACTCAATTTGAAGCTGATTTTCCTTGGTTGTACACAATTCTTCAAAGTAAGCAAAAAAACGCTCCTGGTCTCTTGGATCAATTAGTTGATATTTCTTAACTAAGTTCAATGGATCATCAAGCTTTTCTGGAGCATTTGGAAACAGTGGGCGATCACTGAATTGATATAAGATATTATTTTTTATATCATATGTACATAGGTAAACATTTGCCTGTTTCACGGCATCAGAGAGTCTAGCCTCCATTTCTTTATATTTGGTCATCTCCGCATCAACATCTCGTATGATTCCTATTGTTTGCGTATTATTTCCGGCCTCATCAAAAAATTGATATCCTGCAATCTCTGTCCAACGGTATATATTATCTTTTCGTTTGCACCGAAGTGTTGTGGATACTTTCTTTTTCTTATGAAGCATGTCCTGCATATACTGTTTAAATAAAGGTAAATCATCCGGATAGATCATTTCTTTCGCTACTTTTTCATCAAGAACTCGATGATCACTCTTTTCACTAATTCTGTATTTTTGATAGAATTCTGAAGCAAAGAAATTTCCCTCCTTATCCCATTCACAAAAAGCAAGTTCCATGCTATCTAATATAAGACGGTATTTTTCTCGCTCAGCCATAATGTGTTCTCTATATTGGGATTGTTCGGTATATTCGATGGTATAGATTGCAGTTGCTTCATCTTTGCCCCAAGGTAGATTTTCATAATGAACAAGATAGGTATGATTGATCTCCTTGATTTTCATTTCCCCGATCGTGTGAGGTTTTGTATGCTTAAGGCAACAGAACTCGCAAGGCTTATCTTTCGAAAATATTTTTTCATAACATTTACAACCTGTTGGTATTTCATTTGTATTTGTTACTTTTTTCATTGCCTCATTCATATATAACAATTCATGTGTGTGTGGATTAATTACATAAATGTTCTCTATTGCTTGGTTACAAAGATCTTGGTATAGAATCGCTTCTTTGGACATCAGTGTATGTACCGCATAAAATGCTGCAATATCATTTTCCTCAATCGGATAATCTCGAATAATATTGGCATCTAAACGAATCCACAATTCTTTTTTCGTTGTTGTATAGAAACGGTATGAAGCACATATAGTCTCGTTATTTTCTAATCCAATTTCAATTGCATTCTTTATCTTTGGAATATCCTCCTCAACTAAATTACTCAATGCATCTTCCTTAAGTAGTTGAAAGAAATCTTCCGCCCTTTCATATCCACACATGTTAGCTAAACCTTGTGATATATAATCCGTTCTCACAATTCCATTCTTCGATAGCCGATAAATTGCTACTGCCCCAGGAATACTATCAAGCAAGGCTTTTTTCCCAAGTCCATCTAATGTTTTATATCTCATACCTATTCCCCCATAGAGTATTCGTTAGTACTAGTGTGCTTATTGTGGTAAACTCTTCTTCTCCTCTAATAATTTTGCATATTGAGACATAATATTCGACATATCTTTCTGTCTAAGCTTCTCTACAATTGGAATGATACTAGTTAGAATGGGCGTTACCCCCATATTAGCAATAACCCCTTTTAAAGCATGTGCTTTTTCAAATGCTTGTTCCACATGATGCTCCTGTAATTCCTCTCCAAGTTCTTTAAAATTAGGGTCATGAAGTAATATCTCATAGCATTCCAGAAAAAAATCCTCATCTCCAAGAAATCGTTCGAGTGTTGTATCCACATTACAACCTTTTTGTTTTAGTTCTTCTAATACTTGATTCATGTCATACTCTCCCTCATATATTATGTAAATTTTAAGTCACTTTCGATCTACTCCCTGTAAATCTACTCCCTATTTATCTATAAAAAATGTTTTTTTATCATAATATTTCTAGCCATAAGTTTCAAGAGGTCAGTATGAATTTCTCAGACCGACCTCTATTTTCCCCATCAATTGTAAGATCTACAGCTCATCCTATTAGAAGAGGTTTTATTTAGTATTTTCCAAAACTATCATCTAATGATATGATTCTCTCATTCTTTACGTTATTATATTTTCCTGTAGAAGTGAATTTTTTCTTAGGTGAATAGTAAGCTCCACCATAGTTACCGTCTTTTAAATTGTATTTGCTCAGTAAATCTCTTAAATTCTCCGCTTGATTTGATAATTCTTCACTTGCTGATGCACATTCTTCACTAGTAGCAGAATTAGTCTGGACAACTTGTGATACTTGGGTAATTGCCTGATTGATTTGTGATACTGCCGTTGCTTGCTCATTGGAAGCAGTTGCTATATTATCAATTAATTCCACTGTTTTCTCAATAGATGCTACGATGCCACTTAATGCGACCTGCGTGTCTTTTGCTAATTCAGAACCGCTATGTACTTTTCGAATAGAATCTTGAATCATCTCATTGGTCTCACTGGCTGCTGCTGCACTCTTTTCTGCCAGATTACGTACTTCTTCTGCTACGACCGCAAATCCTTTTCCATGTACCCCCGCTCTTGCTGCTTCAACTGTAGCATTTAATGCTAATAGGTTGGTCTGAAAGGCAATATCATCAATTACTTTAATAACCTTAGAAATACTTTCGCTTGAGTCATTGATGTCATGCATTGCTTTCATCATTTCCTTCATCTGTACATTTCCTTTTTCTGCACCATTTTTAACTTCATGAACAATCTGGTCAGCTACAGTTGCTTGTGTTGCATTATTCTTCGTCTTCTCTGCAATTTCATCCATAGAAGCCGTAATTTCTTCAATGGCACTTGCTTGTTCCGTTGAACCTTGAGCTAAGGATTGAGAGGCATCAGAGACCTGTTCTGCTCCTGCTGTAACCTGCATTGTTGATTCACGTATATTTCCAAGTATAAGATTGTTGTCACGTACCATATCTACGATGGCACTTCCTAAAAGGTCTTTTGAAGATTTCGCTTCAACTTCCATATTTAAGTTCCCTTTTGCAATTTCATGCATGATTTGCGCTTGTTCTTTTGTAGACACCATGAGGCGATTTAGTGCATCAATGATCACACCTAATTCATTATCGTACTCTTTTACGATATCTACATTCACATCTCCTTCACTCATCTTCTCCAGTGTATTTACTATTTTGTCGATTGGCTTATTAACTCTTGATATAATCGTGATAATCGATGCGATGGCAACAATTATACCAATTGATTCAATAACCACATAATTTGCTACCATAGAGTAATTACCTTCTTTATATCTTGTGTAGCAAGCGATTCCCCCGATCAAAGCAATAATGAAACTAAGTATGATATAACTTAAAATGATTCTAGTTTTAATTTTAATATCCTTCTTCATATTATTCACTTCTCCCTTCTTCCGTAGCCATTTCAGCTTCTTCCGTTACCCTCTCAAATAGTGTGATTTCTTCGTTATTAATAAGTTTTTCTGGATCTAATAGAAGTTTTACCGAGTCTCCTACTTTCCCCAATCCATACACATATTTGTTCTTAGCATTTCCATGTGTCAAAGATGGCGGTGGAGCGATGTCCTCCTTATTGATCGTTACTACTTCTGCAATATTCTCAACGATTAAACCTACAACTGTATTCTTAACTGATATAATAATAATGCAAGTTCGATCCGTATACTCAAATGGTTCCTGCTTAAATCGTATTCTTACATCAATTACTGGTATGATTTTCCCTCGTAGATTGATTAATCCTTTGATATAATCTTCCGTTTCTGGAATTTCTGCAATCTTCTGTATGCCAATAATTTCTTGGACAATACGGATCTCTAATCCAAAATACTCATTTCCCGAACGAAATGTTAGATACTTTCCTTCCTGCGTATCTTCTTCGTATTCCTCCATATTTTCTTCCATTATCTCAGCTCCTCTCTATATTCAGACAAGACCACCTACATCAAGAATTAGTGCTAAACTGCCATCCCCTAATTGGGTACAACCACTAATTCCATCTACACGCTTGATATAGGTAGGTATTGGTTTAACAACAATCTCTTGTTCCCCAATTAATCGATCAACCAATACACAGACTTTCTTTTCTTCATGTTCTAGAATAATGATGATTGCTTTGTCTGGTTCCTGCCCTGCATCTTTAATATGATACCGTTCATCCATACGTAATAGTGGATAACATTCCTCTCTTACCATTACATACTCTTCGCCATTTGGCTCCTTTATGAACTTCGTTTCCTTTATGCTAAGGAATTCCTTAACAGCACTTGTCTCTACTACAAATGTTGTTTCTCCCACTACCATAACAACCCCTTCAATGATTGCTAAGGTTAAAGGAATCTTTAATGTAAATGTACTTCCCTCATTCATCGTTGACTCAATATCCAGCCTTCCTCCAATTTCCTGTATATTCTTCACTACGACATCCATTCCAACTCCACGTCCAGATACTTCCGTAACTTGCTCTTTTGTAGAAAATCCTGGATAGGTAATGAATTGATAGATTTCCTTATCCGTAAGGTCGGACTGTACCATTTTGTCACTAATTAAGCCATTCTCTTGAGCCTTTTGAAAGATCTTCTTCGGATTCATACCTTTGCCATCGTCTCGAACGATAATAAATACTTTTCCGCCTTCATTCTTGGCTTCTAGTACAACCTGACCTTTCTCTGGTTTTCCTTTTTCAATTCTTTCTTCCTTACTATCCTCAATTCCATGATCCACAGAGTTTCGGATCAGATGCATCAAAGGATCTGAGATATGCTCAATAATATTCTTATCAACTTCTGTTGTCTCTCCTATAATCTGTAGGTCAATTTCTTTTCCTAATTTCCTTGACGTATCAAAGACGATACGATTCATCTTTTGAAATACATTCGTAAGGGGCATCATACGCATAGACATGATGACATCTTGCATTTCGGAGGTAAACTTGGTCAATTGTCTCGCCGCTTTTTGGAAATTGGATAGATTCAATCCCGGAACTTTTAAGTCTGGATTTTGCAGTACAACCGATTCGGCAATTACGATTTCTCCAATTAGATCCATCAATGAATCCATCTTTTCTACATTAACGCTGATAAAGTTCTGTTGATGTTTTTCCTTGTTCTCCTTGGATTGTTTGGCTAAGACTTTTTTCTTACCTGCTTCCTTTGTCTTAATAACATAGTCGCCAGGTTGTGGGGATTTTTTTTCTTCGTTCTTATCTTCTTCCTTTTGTTTTGCCATTGCCCGTTCCTGTATTACAGAAACATCAGAAACAAGATCAATGACTTCATTATTATCCTCATTCTCAGCAAATCCTTTTAAGAAGTCTTCTCCACTAATCTCATCAATCTCAATCGATGAGATTTCTGAACTGGTATCAACTAATTTCATTACTTCTTCTTTACTTGCCTGCGCCTGCAACAGCATTTTAAATCCCTCTGCTAAGATCAGATCGGAACTCTCTGCATTGGATACAACATCCTCTGGTGTGTATTGCAGATCCTCTGCAATATCTTTCAATGCAAATATTGTAGAATATGCTCTTAAGTTTGCCATCTGCGTATCAGGCTTGTAATAGATATGTAAGAGAAAGAACTGACTCTTCACATTGGCTACAGGAGCTACATAATATTGTGCTACGTTATCTGTTTCCTTTTTCTCTGGTACCTTTTCTCCTGCTTTCTCAATGTTATTCTTAATCTTTTCCAAAAAAGCTTTAATCTCTTCGATTAGTTCATCTGGACAACCATCTGGTTCGTTTCCATTCTTAATCTTTTCAAACTCACCAGTGATAAAATCAGTTACTTGAAAAATGTAATCGACCATTTCCATATGTGGAACATGTTTTGGATGGGATTCTCTTATATAATAGAAGATATCTTCTAATTTGTGAGCCAGTTCTGTGATGTTATCATACATCATAACTGCAGAAGATCCCTTAATGGTATGCATGATACGAAAGAATTCGTTGATGGTCGCTTCATCAAAGCTTTCGTCATCTTTCTTCTCTAAGGTGGTTGCTTCCATTTGTTCTAATAACTGCCCGTTTTCATAGAGGTACATGTCTAACATACCTTCTGTACTAAATTCTTCAGCCATTTTTCATCCTCCCTTCTCGATTCTTTTTTCATAACCCCCTCCTTTCATGGGATCAAATCTAATTTTCTTAATACTTCTTCAAATTTTTTAAAGTCAATTGGTTTCGCACAATAAGCAGAACAGCCCATTTCAAAAGCCATCTTTACATTCTTTTCTTCATTTAGGGCAGACATCATGACAATTTTAGCTTTTTTATCTTCCGGAACATTTCTTTCCTTTTCCATGTCTCGTATTGTTTTTAACGCTTGATACCCATCCAAAACCGGCATCATAACATCCAAACAAATTAGATCATAACCAGTTCCTTCATCTAATGCCATCATGTATGCAAATGTAACTTCCATTCCATCTACAGTGGCATCACATTCGCCATATTGCGCTAGATACCTCATGAGCGATTTTCTACTAGGAAAATCATCCTCTGCAACCAATACTCGCATTTTTCACCCTCCCTTTTTGTTAATTATCTAAAAGGCTGTAGATTTTTTGTGCAATTCCATTTAAGGGAATTTGATATTTTACTGCACCAATCTCGTAAGCCACTTTAGGCATTCCATACACAACACAACTCGCTTCATTCTGACCAATTGTCTCAGCTGAGACTTGTCTCATGTTTAATAAACCTTGTGCACCATCTGCACCCATACCTGTCAGGATCACACCAATCCCATCTTTACCTGCTGCTTTTGCAACAGATTCAAACAACACATCCACAGAAGGGCAATGACCGCTAACACGTTCTCCTTTTTTGCACTCCACCTGATATCCCCCATTCATTCGGATAAGTCGCATATGGGCATCTCCTGGTGCAATTAATACTTGCCCCGGTAAAACCTGCATTCCAGTCTGCGCTTCTTTTACAGAAACAACACATTGGTTATTCAGACGTTCTGCATACATTTTAGTAAAACCTGGTGGCATATGTTGTACGATGACTACTCCTGGGATATCTCGATCAAAACACTTTACTACATCAAATATTGCTTCTGTTCCACCCGTAGAAGCTCCAATCGCTATTATTTTCTTTGATCTGCTACTAGCAGATGCTATTCTTCCTCCTGGTGAAGAAGGTAATCGCTTTAAATTACCTACCTTTACTGTAGATGCAATCTTTACTTTTGTGATCAGTTCATTCCTCATGAAATCCGCTAACTGCTTCCCATTCATGCCTGAAGGTTTATTAACAAAATCTACAGCTCCCGCATCGAGAGCCTCAAACACCCCTTCCGATAATGCACTAATCACCACGGTAGGCAACGGGTATTGTGGCATGAGTTTTCTTAAAAACTCAATTCCATTCATTCTTGGGAGTTCAATATCCAATGTCATTACATCTGGATGATACTCTAATATGGCATCCCTTGCTTCATAAGGGTTATTAGCTGTTGCTACAACATCAAGAACTGGATCGGTTTTTAACATTCTTATCAACAGTTCTCGGAAAACAATGGAGTCTTCCACTACAAGTATTTTTATTCGTCGCATTGTACTTACTTCCTTTATAATGGTTTTCGATAAACGGATGGTTGAATGTATTCAAATGGGATTATGGATCGGTTAATGGATTCCGTTGCTCCTATGAACAGATACCCACCTGGCATCAACACATCATACACTTTATTCAATAATTCTGTCTTTGTTTCCTTATCAAAGTAGATCATAACATTACGAAGAAATATAACATGCAAAGGTTTTCGAAATAGAAAAGGTGACATTAAATTAAAACTTCGAAATAAAATGTTATCCCTTATCTCCTGAATAACCTCATACTCGTCGTCCTTTTTTCTAAAGTAGAGTTTTTTCCATTTTTCAGGAATCTCTGCAATATGGCTTTTGCTATACATACCTGTCATTGCGATCTTCAATGCATCCGTACAGATATCGGTAGCAAGAATCTGCGTATCCCAATCCTTCCATTCAAACCCAAAGAAATCGTGAATGATCATAGCAAGTGTGTAGGGTTCTTCACCAGTTGAAGCAGCACCACACCAGATTCGAATATCTTTGCTATTTTCCTCCCTTATCTTCAATTGTGGAAGTACGTTATCTTTTAAGTAGATAAAATGTTCCTTTTCTCGCATGAAGTAGGTATGGTTTGTCGTAAGGATATTGATTAGATTCTCTACTTCTTTTCCTGTAATATCTTGCTCCACATAGTCCATATACTCTGTATAACTATGGAACCCATTCTTCATAAGATATGGTTCTAATCGACCTTTCACTAATACTCTTTTATCGATCAGTATGATTCCACATCTTTGTTCAATAAAATTAACAATTCTTAAGAATTCTTTTTCTGACATATTCTCTACCTACTTAGTGCAACTGTTTGATGATTTTTCCAAAAATCTGAAAAATCTTTGGATCAAAACTTTTTCCTGCTTCGTTTTCCATAATTTCTAATGCATCTGCTCGAGAGATTTTACTACGATATACCTGTTCATTCGTCAAGACATCGAATACACCTACAATATTAATGATCCTTGCTTCCAATGGAATATCCTCTCCCTTTATTCTATTGGGATAACCGAGACCATCCCACCTTTCATGATGAGAAAGTGCAATTCTTTCTGCCATTTTGAGAAATCGATTTTCTCCACAAGATCTTTGTATTTCATGAATGATCCTTGCACCTTGTGATGTATGTTCCTGAATCAACTCTTGCTCGGCTTTACTAAGTTTTCCTGGTTTACCAAGAATACGGGTCGGAACACTAATTTTACCTATATCATGAAGCAACGCAGCAATTTCGATGGTATCCACGAATTCCGTTGTAACGATATCTTCATATTCTAAGGTTAAGGATAAGCTTTCAGCCAGTATTCTTGCATTATTGGATACATTGGATAGATGAGAATATCCTCCCTCGGCATCAGAAAACTCCGTTAACCTGGCTAATGCATACAGGATATTCCTTTGCTCTTCTTCGATTCGAAACATCTGCTTTTGCACCATTACATTTAGTTTTTGGTTACACATCTCCATCTCCTGCTGCATGCTATAGATCTTGAGATGGGTAGCAAGCCTTACTTTAACCTCCTCCACTTCAAATGGTTTTGGTATAAAATCAACTGCACCTGCTTTAAAGCCTCTCACTTTGTCCGGAGAGGAATCTAATCCAGATACAATAATAACTGGTATATCCTTCGTCAATTGATTCTCTTTTAATAGATATATAAAATCGTATCCATTCATATCTGGCATAGATAAATCGGTTAGGATGATTTGTGGTAATTCCTTTTGTAATATTAATATTGCCTGTTTAACGCTTTTTGCAGTTAATGCAATATATCCTAGACTCTCTATAATTCTGCTTAAGATCAATAGATTTGCTTCCATATCATCTACAACTAAGATTCTTGGTTTTATTCCCTGTAACCCTTCCTTCATATGTACTCACTCCTCTTTTTCTAGGGTAGGCAGCATTTTCTTTACCTTTTCATACTCACTAACACTTCGTTCATAATCCTCTCTTCGTATTGTCATTTCCAATTTGAAGATCTGTTTGATAATTTCCATATCTGCACCTTTTGCAAGGTCTTTCACTACTTTTGCAATTGTTTCTGCTCTTTCCCAGTTTCCCATCTCAATACAGAGAATTAATTTCTCCATATTCTTCTTAAACTCCTGGCTATTCTCTTTACTTCCCCATTGATAAACGATGCTGTTCTCTTCCTGTACCCTTGAAGCGATTAATTGTGGAAATCCTAACCTACTTGTAATCTCTACCGTCTCTGTTTTTTGTTCATCTGTTTGAACAAATATGGTAAATGCAAATGTTGAACCTTTACCTGCTTCCGACTCCACCCATATGTTTCCGTACATCATATTGACCAATTCTTTTGTAACGGCAAGTCCTAGTCCAGTACCTCCATACTTTCTTGTTATTGACCCATCTACTTGGGAAAAACTCTTGAATAATTTATCTTTGTTTTCTTGGGCAATTCCTATACCTGTATCGATAACCATAAAAAACAGTTCTATTTTATTCCCTGTACTGCTAATCTTATCTACTTCCAATCGCACCGATCCAAAATGTGTGAATTTCACTCCATTTGACAAGAGATTGTTCAAGATCTGTCCGATTCGTAAAGGATCGCCAAACAATCGATCCGGAATATGCTCCGATATATGTGCACTTAAGGAAATTCCTTTTGCATTTGCCTGTCGTATATTCGTATCAATGGCTTGTTGAACCGTATTACGAAGAGAGAATTCTCCAATTGATAAAGTAAACTTTCCCGCTTCCATTTTAGAAAAATCCAATAAATTGTTGATGATCTTCTCCATATTAAGACAACACTGGTTTACAATCTGTAATGTTTTCGTCTGTTCTTCATCAAGAGACGTCTGTTCTAATAGATAATTGATCTGCCCTTTAATTCCATTAACCGGCGTTCGAAGTT
Source organism: Anaerosporobacter faecicola (assembly GCF_012070565.1). Taxonomy (GTDB): domain Bacteria; phylum Bacillota; class Clostridia; order Lachnospirales; family Lachnospiraceae; genus Anaerosporobacter; species Anaerosporobacter faecicola. Next base: position 46,548 of record NZ_JAAQRO010000030.1, on the reverse strand, counting down.
CATGTGTTACATTGGCTACTAACTCCGATTTTGCTTGCAATGCATCTTCTAATTTTTTTTCAGTCTGTTTTACTTCTTTCTCTAACTTTTGTTTATTCTCTAAATTTTCAATGGTACATAAATAGTGGACGGAATCCTTTTTCCATTCCACCATACTAATATGTGAAAAAAAACAAGTCTGGTTCTTACGATACGCAACTTCATTGCCATCATAATTACACAGACTTGCTCCTATTTTCTCTATTGATTTTCCTTCAAAGCATGGAAATAGCTGATAAATTGTAACTTCTTCCGTCTCCTCATAGCCGAACTCTACCATAGCTTTTGGTGAGCATAAAACGACCGTACCATTCTCATCAAAGCCTAACATTATCCCCATTAATTGTATTGGAACATTCTCTAATATTGTATCCATATGTATCACCTTCTGCTTCCCTTACCCCTAAGTTTAAGCATTTATGTCAGAGTATTCGATCCCAAAAAATTGTTATGTTTCGTATTTCATCATATCTCAACATTAGTAAGTTGTTATGTTACAAAATATTTTCAAATATTTACACTACACAAATATATTATATATTATTTTCTATCATTTGTAACTATTTTTGTGATTTTTCTTAGAAAAAATTTTAATTTTTTTAAGATTGAAGAGTAAAAAAGACAATTTTAAGTATCTTTTTCAATCATTGTCCAATTTCAGAAGTATGCTAGGATTGCTTTTTAGCACTGTAAACTCCATCTCACATCTTCCTTATGTGCGAGTGCGCATCCCCCCGGAGGGTTTCTATAAGCGGAAAGTCGGAGGACTTTTCGATTATAGAAAAAAAGACTTAACTTCTCAAAATATACTTTTGAAAAGTTAAGTCATATCAATACTCCCACTCATTCTTTCATTCGTTTTAAGTTCTCTTATTGCTGATGCTATGATATACTTTCTATTGTTGTTTCTTTTTTTTCAAAATAAATACAATTCCAAGTACAGCAACAACAATACCAATGATGATAAAGATTGTTCCAGGATTAGTTGAACCATTGGAGAAGAAACTTTCTAATTGTGCTTCTACAGAGTTGTTCAAACTATATCCATAGATTGCTAACCCTGCTCCTACTAATAAAAATAAGATTCCTAAAAGTGTCATTGTTATTCCTCCTTTTATTCTTTTTTTGTTATGAAATCCCCTCCACATCTTAAATCATCATGTAATCTAAACATTTCCTTCATTCTCCCTATCCATGTAGATTTATCCATGATTAGATTTTTCATAACTTAGTTCTTTATGTAAATATAGGAACTAGCGAAAGGAAACCAATTTGATAATGGTTTATTGAATTATTAGTACTTTACTTACTTTTACCGAATTTGCTTATTTATGTAATTTTATATATATTTTATACTTTCTTTATACTTTTTTAATATATACATAACTATATCATACCTATTCATAAATTACTACTACTTTTTTGCCTTACTTTTTCTTTCATACTTGTTCAAAGCAAGAACATATATTACTAGAAATTTTCCTTAACGCAACCAAAGAAAATGAAAAGATTACAAATACCACATTGGAATCCACCTCTTTTTATGCTATATTAGTATCAAAGAGTCAAATCACCGTTTGGCCTCTGTTTGAACGATTCTTCCTTGTATAATACTAGGAATCTTTCATTCACAAATACCTGATCATTTTATAATGATGAGACACTCTCTAGGAATACATAATTAAGAAATGAGGTAATGCCCATGCAGAACAAAAAAGTTGTAGTTGCTTTAGGACACAGCTCCTTTGGAAAGACATTTCCAAAACAACAAGAAGCGATTAAGAATGCTGCTGTTGCTATCGCTGATTTGGTCGAAGCCAAATATCAAGTAGTGATCACGCATAGTAATGCGCCTCAAGTTGGTATGATACATAAAGCCTTGACGGAATACAGCCGTCTTGACAAAGAACAGACCGTTGCACCAATGTCAATCTGTAGTGCAATGAGTCAAGGATACATCGGATACGACTTACAAAATGCCATCCGTACAGAACTTTTAAATCGTGGGATTTATAAAACGGTTTCAACGATCATTACGCAAGTTCGCGTAGATACGTTTGATCCTGCCTTTCACAATCCAACAAAGGTGATTGGACGAATCATGTCTGCGGAAGAAGCAAAAGAAGAAGAAAAGAAAGGGAATTATGTAATTCCTGAAGGTGATGGATTCCGCAGAATAATAGCTGCTCCAAAGCCTATAGACATCTATGAGATTGATGCTATTCGTACTTTAGTAGATGCTGGTCAAGTTGTCATTGCTTGTGGTGGCGGTGGTATCCCAGTTTTAGAGCAAGGAACTAAACTAAAAGGTGCCAGTGCTGTAATCGAAAAAGACTTAGTGAGCGCAAAACTAGCTGAATTACTTGAAGCAGATACCTTGCTTCTATTAACAGGAGTGGATCGTGTCTGCTTGCATTTCGGAGAAGAGAATGAAACTCCACTTGATACCGTTAACACAACGGAAGCTAAGAAGTATATGGAAGAAGGACATTTTGCTGCTGGTTCCATGCAACCAAAAGTAGAAGCTGCCATTAATTTTGTATCAACGAATGCTTCCCATACTGCAATCATTACAAACCTTGATAAAGCAAAGATTGCTGTAAAAGGGAAAACTGGAACTCATTTCGTAAAATAAATTTTATGCTGTGTTTAAAAACTGGCTATTCATTAAATGAGAAGCTAAAAAGAAAATTAACACCGAATATATAGACAAATAAAAAACAATTTCCAGGTACGGAAATTGTTTTTTATTTGTCTATATTTGTTAAGAAAACTAACGTAATCTTCGATCTTCAAATCGCACATGGGTAGTTAGACAATTTCTGATTTCATCAATCTGTTCTTCAACTGTCTCTGTTGCTAAGACAAGATCCAATGACATGGCAATACTATTGACCATCTGCTCATCAATCTCATTCTTAATTGCACCCAAAACTTCCAATTTTTCTTGATAAGATCTGGCATCCAAGAATGTAAGCAGATTCGCTTGTATATCTGTTTCCTGTCGCTCTTTCATATTCTCGCTTCTCATCTGTACTTCATTGGTTTTCACTTCTGTCTTTAGTTGTGGTACAGGTAATATTTGATGTTTCGGATCAAATACTTCAAATCGATATTGTTGCTTTACATCCGGATATTTCACATGGTCCACTTCACTAAGGAACATCGTCAGTGGGCGAACCGTTACAACATAATCTCCATACAATGCTTGGTAAACTACATATTCTTCTCTTGTTTCCGAATGTACGGCTACTGCTACGATTTGATATAGGTTTCCTTTAAAATGTCTCATGAGCGTCCCTGGTACTAATACGCTTCGATCCTGCATGGTTTTTCCTCCTTTATCTCATAAAGTATACGCCTGTTTCCAACGAAACAGGCGTTTTCTGCATACTATGCAGTTTCTTCAAATTGAGAGTTGTAGAGTTTTTCGTAGAAGCCTCCTTGGGCAAGAAGTTCTTCATGTGTTCCCTGCTCCACGATATCTCCATTATTCATAACAAGAATAAGGTCTGCATCTTTTATGGTTGATAAACGATGGGCAATAACAAAACTTGTTCTACCTTTCATCAGGTTATTCATGGCTTTCTGAATACGGATTTCTGTTCTCGTATCTACGGAGCTAGTTGCTTCATCTAGAATCAGGATTCTTGGATCTGCCAAGATTGCTCTGGCAATGGTAAGCAACTGTTTCTGACCTTGGGATACATTACTAGCTTCTTCATTCAGTACCATGTTGTAGCCGTCTGGTAATGTTTGAATAAAGTGATGCACATGGGCTGCTTTTGCTGCTGCTATTACCTCTTCATCTGTTGCATCTGGTTTTCCATAACGGATATTTTCCATAATTGTACCATTGAATAACCACGTATCTTGTAATACCATACCAAACAATTCACGTAATTCGCTACGATTAAAGTCTCTGACATCATGACCATCTACTAAGATTGCACCCTCACTTACATCATAGAAACGCATCAATAACTTGATCATCGTTGTCTTTCCTGCACCAGTAGGTCCAACAATGGCAACCTGTTGGCCTTCTTTTACCTTTGCACTAAAATCATTTACAATGATCTTATCCGGATTGTATCCAAAATGAACATTCTTAAATTCTACATTACCTTCCAGTTTTTCTGTATCCACAGGATTTTCAACCGTCTGGTCTTCCTCTTCTTCATTCAAGAATTCAAAAACACGTTCTGCTGCTGCAGCAGTAGATTGTAATTGATTGGATATCTGTGCCATCTGTGAAATTGGCTGATTAAAACTTCGAACATATTGAATAAATGCTTGAATATCACCAACAGACACTCGATTCTTAATCGTAAGATATCCACCTAAGATTGCAACCCCTACATATCCTAAATTACCTACAAATTGCATGATTGGCATCATCATACCTGATAAAAATTGTGATTTCCATGCAGATTCGAATAATTTATCATTGGCTTTGTTAAATTCTTGTGTGGCATCTTCTTCGCCGTTGAATACTTTTACAACGTTATGTCCACCATATACTTCTTCCACTTGACCATTTACATGACCAAGATATTCCTGTTGTTGTACGAAGTATTTCTGTGATTTCTTGATAATCATGGAAATGATGATCATGGACACAGGCAATGTCAATACAGCAACTAATGTCATCCAACCACTGATTGAAAGCATCATTACCGTAATACCAATAACCATTGTTATCGAAGTAATGGTCTGGGTAATACTTTGATTCAAGCTGTTATTTAATACGTCCACATCATTCGTAACTCTGGATAAAACTTCTCCATGTGTCTTTGAATCGAAATACTTCATTGGCATACGATTGATTTTTGCAGCGATTTCTTTTCTTAATTCATAGGTTACCTTTTGAGAGATACCTGTCATGATAAATCCTTGAATTAAAGAGAATAACATAGATACCGCATATAGGATTAAAATAGTTATAATAATTTTCAAAATTGCATCAAAATCGATTCCACCAGTACCCTGTATTTTACGTACTAAACCTTCAAAAATCTCAGTGGTAGCATTACCTAAGATTTTAGGTCCAATAATACTAAATATCGTTCCACCAATGGCAAATAGAATAACAATGGCAATTCGAAATTTGTAACGAGCGAGATAACCACCTAAACCAGCCATGGCTTTTTTAAAATCTTTTGGCTTTTCTCCTGGTGCCATTCCATGTCCACCCATCGGCCCTCTACTCTTTGATGTGTGCTTCGCTTCATTACTCATGGCTCTCATCTCCTTTCACGTTTTCTGTATGCATTGCAATACTTGCTTCGATTTCTTTTTCTGATAACTGAGAAGATGCAATCTGGCGATATACATCACAATTTGCTAACAATTCTGCATGTGTACCCTTTCCTACAATCTTTCCTTCATCTAATACTAGAATCTGTTCCGCATGTAAGATTGTTGAGATACGTTGTGCAACGATAATAATCGTACTGTCCGAAATCTCTTCTTTTAATGCTTTTCTCAGTGTTGCATCGGTCTTAAAGTCAAGAGCAGAAAAACTATCATCAAATACATAGATTTCAGGATCTTTTGCAATTGCACGTGCAATGGACAATCTCTGTTTCTGTCCACCAGATACATTGGAACCACCTTGTGCGATACTCTCCTTATATTGTTCTGGTTTTTCTTCTATGAAATCCTGCGCCTGGGCAATCCGAGCAGCCCTCTTAACTTCTTCTTCACTCGCATTTTGTTTTCCATAACGTAGGTTTGAATCAATTGTTCCAGAGAATAATACTCCCTTCTGAGGAACAAAACCAATCTTCTCTCGTAAATCGTGTTGTGAAACTTCTTTTACATTCACACCATCAACAAGAACCTCACCTTCGGTTGCATCATACAGACGTGGGATCAGATTGATTAAGGTTGACTTACCACTACCAGTACTTCCAATAATTGCTGTAGTTTCTCCTGGCTTAGCAGTAAAATTAATATCTACAAGAACATCTTCCTCTGCATGTGGATAGCGGAATGACATGTGTCGGAATTCAACTACACCCTTCTTATCCTGTGTAAATGTTTTCTTATTCTTTGGATCTAAGATCATACTATCAGTATCCATAACTTCCATAATACGATTTGCAGAAACCGTTGCTCTTGGCAACATGATCGATAACATGGATAGCATTAAGAATGCCATTACGATCTGCATTGTATAAGACAAGAATGCCATCATATCACCAACTTGAAGATTTCCAGCATTAATTCCTTTTCCTCCAAACCAGATAATCATCAAAGAAATTCCATTCATTACAAACATCATCGTAGGCATCATGAATGTCATTGTACGATTAACGAATAAGTTCGTTCTTGTTAAATCTTTGTTGGCAATATCAAATCGCTTCTCTTCATGTTTTTCACGGCTGAATGCACGAATAACAGGAAGACCTGTTAAAATTTCTCTTGTAACTAAGTTTAGACGGTCAACCAACTTCTGCATGCTTTTGAATTTTGGCATAGCAATTATCATTAAGATTCCTACAAGAAGAAAAATTGCACACACAGCAACAACAATGATCCAACCCATATTCGTCTTCGTATTGGTTACTTTAATGATACCTCCAATACCAACGATTGGTGCATACAATACCATACGTAGCATCATAACTAAGAGCATCTGTACCTGCTGAATATCATTGGTACTTCTTGTGATCAAGGAAGCAGTAGAGAATTTATCAAACTCTGCATTTGAAAAACTAACTACCTTACCAAATACGTCTTTACGTATATTCCTACTTGCTCCAGCTGCAATTCGAGAAGCAAGATAACCAACAATGATAGCCGCCATCATACCAACTAATGCTAAGGCTAGCATTTTAGCACCTGCAATAAAGATATAACGATTTTGTATCTGATTCACATCAATACCAATTGCTTTGTACTCCTGCTTTACTACAACAACAGCGCTTTGCTCTAAGATCATAGAAGGCATTTTTTCCAAAGTTGCATCAAGCTGCTGATTAAATTCTGCTATCTGTTCTTCTGTCATCATAGATAACATTGCAAAGATATCTTGCCCTTGTAATTCTTCTGGTAAAAAGGACATGCTACTAGAATCACCTTGCTGTGCAGTATCACCTGATGCATCAGAATCTGCACTCATACTAATAGAACCATCAAACATTGCTGCAATAAAAAGTGGTTTTTCAATGATTGCGCTTAATTTATTAACGGTATCCTTTTTACTTGTATCTCGTACATAGATATCCTCTGTCTCTAAGATTGGATAATCTTTTTTGTATTTGTTATACTCGGATTCAGAAACAGAATCTTTTCCAACATATTTGTAATGTTCTAACATATACTGTGCATCTTCACTGCTCATAAAATACTGCATTTTTTCATAAGTAGATACACGAATTGCTTCTAGGGCACTGTTTTCAATACCTCCTTGTTGAATACCAACATCTACGATATCCGATGTATATTGTGGTAAAGACAAGTCACTGAATGCCTGTATAAAAAGCAGTACCACAACCGCTAAGATGGATAATCGAAACGGTTTTAAATAACGCATTATTTTTTTCATCTTATCTTCCTTCCTATTCTTATTCTAGAGCATGTTTCAAAATGCTCTATCTCCCTATCTGAAAACTTTAAACCCAGGAAGATTACTCCCCTGTTACAATGTGGTATAGTTTGTCAATAATACGGATTAGTTCTCTTGCATCGTCTTCCCCAAGTTTTTTCATCAACTCATCAACTAATTGATCTCTCCTTTTCACTATCTTTTGTATGCTTTCTATCCCCTGTTCTGTTAGTCGGATAAATGTTGCTCTACGATCAGAGCAATCATAATTACGTAGGATACAGCCCTTTTCTTCTAGGGAATTCAATACTTTTGATGTAGCTGGTTTGGGTATATCCAGATCAGACGTAATCGAAGCAATTCTCACTCCCAAAGGATTACTCTCATTCAAATTTTGTTCCAAATAGAATAAAATCATACATTCCATATGTGTAAACTCTTTGAATCCTTTATTCTTTTTTTTCATACAATGCAGTTTATTCAATACTTCAATCAATTCCTGCCCATATGAAATCTCAGCCTCTCCCAATTTAACGATCCTCCTCTCATCTCATCTAGTTCATACTTGTCATTGGAAATAGTTTCTCAAAGAAACTATTTCCTTAGATAACTTTTAATTATAGTAAGTTTTTTCTTAAAGTCAATATAATTACTACTATTTATAGAATTTTTATATTGTTTTTCTTTTAGGATTATATTTCATTTTTACGTCTGAGCTAAGGTTATGTAGAATCATCTCCGATACTAAATGAAAAAACTTCCGCTATGGAAAACATAAATCGCAAAACGATTCCTGTTTCATAGCGGAAGTTTCCTTACTTATCAATTTATTTCGAAATTACTCTTTTACGCTCATCAATTTAAGAGGTAAGCCCAATACAATTGCTCCACCAACAATATTACCTAATGTTACAAAGAACATACTCTTTGCTACTAATGCTGCTGGGAGTGCACCTTGTTGGAAAAATCCAATTGAGAAGATTCCCATGTTTGCAACACTATGCTCAAAACCGCCAATTACAAAGGCTGTAATAACTAAGAACATCAATACAATCTTGGAGATTTCTTCTTTTACTTTCACACCAATCACGACTGTGATACAGACCATGAAATTACATAGAATTCCGCGTAAGAACATCTCCATAGCAGGTATATGTAGTTTCTTATCAATCAACGGTGTAAAATAATCATTCAAGATTTCTTTATTAGAACCACAATATACCAAGATAAATGCTAAGATAAAGCATCCGATAAAGTTTCCAATGTAGTTGAATCCCCAAACACGTAGGGCATCAAGCCAATTTGTCTTCTTATCATAGACTCCCATAGCCATAACCAGATTATTGCCAGTAAATAATTCTGCCTGTAACATATAGATCAATACAATGGCAGTTGCAAAGCAAGCTGCAACCATGATCTTTGCCAATTCTGGATACTTTGGATTTAAAATTGCTCCCATCGTGTAAGATAATATTGTTGCTACAATTATGTAAAAACCTGCAACAATGGAGCGAAATAAATAATTTTTTGGATTTTTCTCTGCAATATTCTTCTTCTTTGCTGCCATAGCAGAGATTTTCTCAATATCACTGTAACTCATAACTTTTTCTCATTTCCTTTGTCTCATAATTTAGTCTTTTGTGTTTAATTCAAAATGTCTACTATAAACACTTTGAAATTACTTAAAAAAGTAATGCAAACTTCTGTGTCAATAATGACTGTGAATTTTGCTCAAACGCACAGCGCTTATTATAGCACACCTGTTATCATTCTTCAACGGGGAATCTGACCAATTGCTTGCTTAAATTGCTCTTCATTCAAGGATGAGCCTTGTACACCAACTACAGCTGCGGATACTTTATTCGCACATTCTACTGACTGTTGCATGGAAAATCCTAATTTTCTACAGGACATAATCGCTCCAATATGAGAATCCCCTGCTCCTATGGTATCCACAACTGTTGCTTCTCTTCCTGGAACTAGATGACCCTGTCCATCTTCATAGTAATATGCACCTGCTTTTCCTAACGTAATAATAACCATATTGCCTGTTATATCATAGATTGCTTTTGCAGCATGTTCATAATCTTTTTCCTTACTTAATTCCATTGCTTCCTCTTCGTTCAGATGAATAATTGGATTACAAGCAAAGATTCGGCTAATGCGCTCTGGCTGAATCTTGCCCAAACGAGGTCCTGGTGCAAAATACACTTGGAATTCCCTGTTTTCTTCCAAAAACGAGATGATTTCTTCTCCATTGCTCTCTTCTACCTCGAATCCAGAGATATAGACACTATCCACTTCCTTTTTCATCTGATCTGTAACCCATGCTTTTTGAAATCCATACTCAACGCCATGATGAACAACAAAGGTTCGTTCTCCATCTTTTTCTACCATACATAGACAAAACCCATTATCCTCTTCTTCGATCTTAACAGGACTGACCATTCCTTTTTCCTTTAGCATGTTTTCAACAATTGATGCATATCTTCCGCTACCAATTGGTGACAAGAGGTAATATGGAATTTCAAACTTACGAAGGATATCCGCAGCATTGTAAGCACAGCCTCCTAATGCCATTCTCTGCTTCTGGATATGAATATCCTCACTTGTTCTTGGTAGATGATCAATCTGAATAATCAAATCTAAAACAGTTGCTCCGATAACTAAAGTCTTTTTCATTTTCTTCTTATACACGCTTTCGAAAAAGCCTGTGTTTTCCCTTTCTATTCTATCTTATCTTCTCTACTCTACTAGGTAGATGTGTGAAGCTTAATCGCTATTCGACTTCACACATCCCAGACCATAAGTAGCGTAGGTGTTTACGTAATTCATATTTTTTATAACGAATGTATACCAGAAGGTCCTATGAACAGGACATTGAACCATTCATTAAGGGATCAATTTCTTAATATTTAACAAACCCCACCCTTGTTGCTGATGGAGTAACCCCATATCTGTAGAACTATTCTTAATCCGAATCTTTACTTCACGATTTGTCATATCTGGATACGCAGATAACAAAAGTGCCATTGCACCTGTAACGATCGGGGTTGCCATGGACGTACCACTTTTGTTCGTATACATTTTTCCATATGGTTCATTTCTAGCCCTTCCGAATAGTAACCCTCGATTGCCATGTGACTCACTACCTGGAGGACAACAAGAGACAATGTTGCTTCCTGGTGCCACTACATCTGGCTTCTTTATACAAGCAGGGGTTGGACCACGTCCAGAATAGTCAATCGTCCTCGTTCCGAATACCTCAACTGATACATTATCATCACTTGCTCCAACTGTAATTACTTTTCGGCTGATTCCCGGCATGGAAATTGTTCTTGGCCCAGGTCCATTATTCCCTGCTGCAACAACAACGACGAATCCTCGATCCCATAGATCATCTACGCCAACAACCAAATTGGAATCTTCACTGGCTTCTTCCGAAGTAGAACCAACGGATATATTTACAATTCGTATATTATATTTCTTTTGATTTTCTATGATCCATTCGAATGCAGATAATACATCGGAAACATTCCCGTTTCCTTTATAATTTAACGCTTTTACACTAATGATATTACATTTAGGTGCTATTCCCATGTATTTACCATCAGAAGCGACTCCATTCCCTCCGATAATTCCAGAGACATGTGTTCCATGCCCGTTGTCATCATATAGATCGACTCTACCATGTATGACATCTTTAAATGCGACGATTCGATTCCCATCTGCTATAAAATCCATGTGGGACATAATTCCAGTATCTACGACAGCAACGCCAATGCCATTCCCATAAATCCCTCTTTCATATGCTGCCTTTGCATGCACAATATCTCGAGCCCGATTCATTCCTTAACCCTCCAGTAATTTCGAGCACTGTATACTACTCTTTCTTACTATTATAATATGAGGGTTCTTTCATTTAGGGATAGATTTATGCCAATAGTTGCATCATCATCTCTTCCCCAATCTGTTCTACCGTTTTTCCATCTGTCGCAACAACAAGATCCGCGCATTGCTCATATCGTTCCCTACGTTTTTCCATTAATTGTGCTATATATTCTACATTCATATGTCCATTTAAGATTGGACGATTTTTGCTATCCTTCACACGCTCATATACGGTTTCAGGTGTTGCTGTTAACAATACAATCTTTCCATGTGCCTTCATTTGGGCAACATTCTCATCACGCAATACAATTCCACCACCACAAGAAACGATTAATTGTTCCCGTTGTTGTACTTCTTTTAAGACTTCCGTTTCTAAGTTACGAAAATACACTTCTCCATACTGTTCAAAGATTTTGGGTATGCTCATGCCTGCCTTCTCAACAATCTTTGCATCAAGATCCACCTCTTCTAAACCAAGCCATTTGCTCAAGTAAGAAGAGATTGTACTCTTGCCTGTTCCCATAAAACCAATCAACATAATGTTCTTATGAAATACTTCCTTTATCTGTTCTGCTTTCATATCCGCTCTCCTTTTCATACATCTCGCATTCATTCTAACATAAGAAAGAGCTTTTGCAAACCATTTCAAACGTCATGAAAGACGCTATCCTTGTTTGCTAAAAGCTCTAAACTCTTTTGGCTCTAACGATTAAGCGGTGTGTTGCAATTCGCACAGGTGTACATGTAATCAATGTAATGATTTCCTCTTCTGTAGGATCTAATACCCATGTATCTTCTGGTTCAACAACAAAACTCTCTGTCACTTCATACTCCAGTATTTGATCAAGGGTAAGAATTTTGATCCGATCTCCTACCTGCATTTCATCAAGTCGATTAAAATACTGTCCAAATGCATAACTTCGATGTCCCGTAAAACACGCATTCCCCTTTTCTCCCGGAAAAACAGTATTCTCAAAATGTCCCACCGAATACCGCAGTGCTTCTTTGTCAGTTCCTTCTGCAATTGCAACTCGCAAATTAATCCGATCGATATAGAGAATACCGATTAGGCCATCTTTTGCTGTTTCTGTTTGGAAAGCCCTTTCTTGATCGATGTCACCATCTTCCGATGTAGGTGTATCTTGACTTTCCTCATCCACTGGTTCTGTCTTCGTTTCATTCCCCTCTGTCTTTTCCTGATCCTCTGTGGATTTGATGTTCTCTGTTGTGTCAATACTCTGTTGGTAAATCTCACGGTAAGCCAGAAAAGACTCGACCTTCTTCTTCTCCATGTAACATGTATAGAAATGGATTGCTCCTACAATAATCAGGAGGAGCAATCCAAGAAGGATCAGGAATTTACCTACGTACCTTTTTCCGTTTCGTTTCATATATAATACCTGTTCCTAATAAACCTACGGCAAGATAAAGCAATACTGGAAGGTCAAAGAAGTAACCTGCTTGTGGTAATTTCTTTCCACCATTTGTATCAGATGCAGAATTTTGTTTACTTGATATACTGGAATCTCCATTCCCATCATTCTGGGCGTTCTTTCCACTATTGCGCTCATTATTATTCTTGTTTGCATTCTTATCTTTGCTCGCATTCTTTCCACTATTATTGGCGGAATTATTCTTGTTTGAATTCTTGTTTGAATTCTTGTTTGAATTCTTGTCTTTGCTTGTATTTTTATCTTTTTTCTTATCCTTATCTTTTTTCTTATCTTTATCCTTGTTCCCGTCTTGCTTCGAACTATCTTCTTTTTGTTCCGAATCTTTGGAATCTTCTTCTGGGACTGTTTCCTCTTCCTCTTGATCGATTTCCTCATCATCCACTTCTAGTTCATAATTTCCATTTCCAAGTTTCTTCGGATTTTCAGCTTCGATTTTTCACTCTGCCCCTGTTCTGTAATTGAAATGGTATACTCTGTTACGATTACCGCGTATCCATTTGGAGCTTTTGTTTGTTTTACCGTATATTCACCATAAGGAATAGAAGGGAATATTACCTTACCAGAAGCATCCGTTACCTGTGAGGCTACTTCATTCCCATCTTTATCATATAGTGTATAAGTGATACCAGGCATATGGGTCGCAACCTGAACAACAATATCTCCTGTTACCTTATCTGCTGTCTGCGTTCCTGGTGTTGGCAATTCAGGTACAATGGTTTGATTTAGACTGGTAATTGTATCATCTACCACAACAGGAATCTTTTCTTCATTGATTAGATATCCCTTTGGCGCATTGGTTTGAATAATGTGATATTTTCCCTTTGGAAGATCTCGAAAATGTACCTCACCTGTCTCTGTACTTGTCGCTACTTGAATTGGATTTTTTCCTTCTGTATCTGTTTCATCGTAGATCGTATATTCTGCACCTACCACCGGTTGATCGGAACCGTCTGATCCTTTCACTACGAATATAATGTCGGCCAAGATCTGATGATTTGTAAACTCCACAATCTGGTCACGATTTGTTGGAATCAGTGTCACTTCTTTTCTTTGTTCACTCTTAATATAGCCACTAGATGCTTTGCTTTGAATCGTGGTGTACGTACCTAATGGAATACCTGTCAGTTCTGCCTGACCATCGTTATCTGTTAAGAACGTTGTAACCAGTTGGTTTTTATCATCATAGACCTTAAATTCACCACCTGCGATTGGCTTTCCTGTTTCTTCATCGGACAGTTCTACCACGATACTACCTGGCATTGTTGTGTTAATATATACGGCGTTGGAAACTTGTACGATGGCTTGATAATGAACAGCAGCCCCCTCTCCAACTTTTTGGTTTGTCATGGAAACTGAAATTGTAGCAGAGGATAAGTAATACCCCGTTGGTGCAGTCTTTTCAACAATGGTATAATCTCCATAAGGAATGTCTTCAAAGGTTGTGGAACCATCACTTTCACTAACTGCTGTAGCTATAATTGTAGCTTTCTCTACATCATCTGCTGCATATAGAGCAAATGTTGCACCTGCTAATCCATCCCCACTTGCAGACTCCTTCACTTTTTTGAACGTGATATCCGCTTTTAACTTCTCTGCATAAGAATACCGTACAACAGTGGAATTCGTCGCTTGAAATGTATTACTTCCCACAGTAGATGGTGTGTCATAAATTGTATCATCAATCTGATATCCGATTGCAGGTTCCACCTCATGTACCGTATAGTCTGCTCCAACGGTAAGATCATCAAATGTTACCTTTCCTTCTTCATCTGTACTCTTTACCTCACCAACCTGTACCCCATATTTATCATAGAGGACAAATTTTGTATCTTGAATTGGATTTGTCGTGCCCTTAACGTATTTGTTAACGACCAATGTACCCGATTCTTCTCCACTGATTCCACCAGTTGGTAAGAATCCCTCAGCCGTTGCACTGGCAAACTCTGTTTTTACTTGATTTCCCAAGGTAGTATTCCTATAGTAAGCTGTATTCTCTGCTCGAATGGCATCTAACGTCTTATCTTTAATCTTTGTTGTAAATGTTAATTGATATGCATGAGTAGAGCCTTCTGGTAGATGGAATACTAAAGTTTTTGTTTCTATATCATAAGAAAAGTCCGTTGCTAAAACTTCTATCTCTGGTCCTGCCCAGGCTCCTTTTCCATCTACTTTCCATTTTCCTGCACTATCTCGCTCTCCTTGGATCAACCTTATGTCAGAAGAATCGAACTCCAAATCTCCTGGTAAGTCGGCAAAACAATCGGTAATCGTTGCATCTTTTAGTTCTAACTCATCTCGATTAACCGTAATTCTCCATTGAATGTTGTATTGATTATTAGCAAATATTGCTTCCTTTGCTACTACTTTAACGGTTACAGGTTGTATCCTCGTATGCGTTACCACAAAATGAACAGGGCTTGTTAGATCTAATCCACTATCTCCTTCAAGCTTTGCTGTATTCGTTACATCAATCACACTGTTTGTATAGAATTTATCCACATCATAAATATATGTTTTATATGTAATTAGATAATAATCGTTGATTTGTCCCGCTACTGCCTCTCCTGTAAAATCATAGGATAAGGTCGAGTCAGCACTTAGTAAATCCTGATCAAGATTATTCTGATCTGCCACCTTGATGTTTCCTTTTGTTACATTCTTTACAGAAAAAGAATCTTCTACATATTCCTCCATATCCACATCTGGTATACAATCTGTCCATACTGGATTGTTGATTGGTAGCGTACTTTTATTCACATAAACCTTCCATGTGATGGTATGGGTTGCTTCATCATAGGTGCTAGTTTTCTGTAACAACTGGCTACTAATCTTCTTCGTTGCATTGTCAACTTTTTGTATACCTTCAATCCCATCCGCTGTCACATCAATGGAATTGCTCATAACCTTATTGGTGACATTTTTGTAAATGATTGCATCATTTACTTTTGTTCTTATATAGGTATCTCGTTTTTCCGAAATAAAACTATAATGGATTGCTACCGCTTCTTCTCCATCTACCGTCGTAACCTCATAATATTCTCCATCCGCTGCATCCTGATCTACGGTCACCTTATCAGTAAGTCCTTCCTTCTCATATTCAATGGAATTTGGAACAAAGGTTTGATTTGCGCCAATCTTATCCGTAATTACAACGTTGGATAACTGTAACTCAGAAGCATCTGAATTATCATTCAAACTGATTTTCCAAAGGATTTCTCCTGTTGCTTCATCATAGGAAACTGCTTGCTTTCTAACAACTGCGTAGGATATCTTCTGTTCTTTCTCATCAGGGCTACTGTTTCGGTCAACACGACCACCACCAGAACCACCTGTCTTTGGTAGCCAAGAGATATTCGATGCAATATGAAAGATATATCCTTGTCTATTTTGTTGGAAGAAACTATCCTTGATATCTGTAATAAATGTAATTGTTATTTTTCTGTCTAAAAGGGTTCCATATGTCCCCGCATTATTAAATGCATACGTTCCACTTCCATACCCTGTTTCGCTATTCACTTTCCACCCATCTGCAGAAAATTCATTTAGCTGTGCAATACTTGTGACATACGAACTTACTCCATCTGAAACGGTAAAACTACCATCGCGTAATGTAAGAAATTCATCATTTACTTGCCATGTAAAGATCGGATAATACATATCCAATTCATCTAGATTCACTTCGAATGACCAAGTTGCTAATTTTTGACGCAAATCAATTTCAACAATTTGTTCAATACAGTTTGGCGTTACCGTAATCTGTCCCGCTGTTCCCTCATAAAAAGCAACCAAAACAGCATCACTGTTGTACAGTGCACTTGTATTATTTAATATTTTCGTTTCACCTTCCGTGTAGACAGAATCCATAACTTTTGTCTGATATTCCAATTTGATTTCATCCGATTCATCATAAAGACCCATGTCTAGGATGGTGTATTGTAATATATTCACATCATCGGAATTCTTACTATATGTATACTCACTGGAATCCAACGGCATCCCGTTTACTTTAACGGAACCTTCCACCAATTCCTGATGGTCTAACGTATCTTGTATAATGGCCGCCCCCGTAACTGTGTTTCCCACTGTTACAGTTGTGATACAATCAACTTTTCGGTTTGTTAACTCTCCCTGTTCTTTTGTAATCGTTGGTTCAATAGCAGGTATCTTAAAATTAACCGTTATACCTACGCTACCATTACCTTTGTCAAATAGAATTTCTTTGGAATCTGCTTTTCCAATAACCTCTTTGTTGAACCGAAGCCCAAAATCAAAGAATCCTTTTATCTTTTTCATTTTCTTTATGGCATCTGTAAAGGAATATGTAATCTGACGGGAAGCCTGATCCACACTCGCAGTACATAGTAGTGTTCCGCTATTATCCGTCAATTGTTTTGAAAAACTCTCCCCGACTAAAATTTCATTCGGTAACCCTACTGAAAAATCAGATAACATGGCACCATCTTCACAAGAAAATTCATATCGCAGTACCACACTGGAATCTTTATCTACTGCTGTTGATCCAATCGCAGCTCCATTCAGGCGTAAAGATATATCTGTAATAAAATCAACTGCTGACGTATACATAATCTGGTAATTGGTAATCCCCATCTTCGTTTTTACTGGAAAATCAAATTGATCTCCTACATTTACTTGCGTTGCATCAATCGCATAATCCATTGTAAAACTACCATTTAGCTGTTCTTCTCCTGGGTCTGGGTCTTCTCCAGAGCAAGACAACACAATTGCAGAACCTGATACTGCTAACGTATACGGTGCTGTTATATTTTCCACCGAATCAACAGAAGCAACTACTTTCTCTGGAATTTCCATCGTAATTGCACTGCCTGAAGTAATCTGTGTCTTGGGAAGGTTAATCTGATACGCTACCTTTAATGAATTGTAATCTGTTATCTTCAAATTTGTTTGATCAGATACATCAACTCCATTCTTCGTCACTTGTGCATTCTCAATGTAATTCTCAAGTGCGTCATATTCCTCCGCATTAATGCGCCGATTTGGTATTTGAATAGAAGTTATAATCAATACCAGGCACAAAACAGTTGCAAGGAACTGCTTTTTCTTTCGTTTTTCTTGATTCATTCATCTCTACCTCTCTTATTAAATTTTTCCCCTGTAAATATTATCGATATAGACATTTGAGCGTATTCCCTAACTCCTTTACGATTTTCATTTTTTAGAATAGCACATGTAGTTTCAATTAACAACATTTTACACAAATTCTTCGATTTCCGTATTGTTTTTTCTTGTTCATTCAATACTCTAATTAAGAACACATATAATTTTTATGCCCCTTCTTTCCTATAATTGCTTTTTTTAGTCAATTGAAGTGAATATTTTATCTTTTCCCTCCACAATTTTAGAATAAAATCTCGAATAAACACAATCAATTCTTTTTTAATGACCTGAAAAAATTGTAAAGGTGACAAGCCCTATCACATATGATACATTGTAAGTTAATTTTAGGAGGAACTAAAATGAGTGATTTAGCAGCAACAAACTGTGGTTCTGGATGTGGATGCGGATGCAATAATGATGGAGGCTTTGGCTGTTGGTGGATTATTATCCTTTTATTCTGCTGTGGCGGTAATGGCTTTGGTGGAAACAACTGCGGTTCAGGCTGTGGCGGAAATGATTGCAGCTGTATTATCTGGATTATTCTTATCCTCTGCTGTTGTGGTGGAAATGGCTTCTGCTAATTAACACCAAAGAGACCATCGATTCTTCGATGGTCTCTTTCCTTGTTTAGCGAAAGTTTGAATATTTATTCATTTTTTTCTTCAAACACTCATAACAATTCAAATCAATCTCATAGATTGTTGTATCATCTATTATAATCTCACAATCCGCTCTCTTATCCACCGTTCGCGTACGCCCCCTCGTATCTCCTTCCGATTCGATACTCGCAAAGCGTTGCCTATATTCATCTACCTTATCTTGTGTAACCTTGCTATAATAATTATCCATACTACTCCTCCTAGCTTTTATTATGAAAACGCAAATGATTGTTGCGCCGTAGCGAAGTGAAGTGTGCAACCACCAAAGGCAGCTGTCAAATTCCTAGAATATCCTCTTTTCCCCCTTTGACTTATTCCTAATGAAACACACCAAATACAACAAAGCGTATCTATAGAATGATGGCAAGGGCAAGAAGTTAATATTCCTACTATAATATATGAAATACGACGAAGAAATGTCCACATTTACATTGACTATTCATCCAATTTTCCCTTATAATAATTCAAATGGTGTAAATTCAACAATACATGACACAGTAATTCGGTGTCTATTCTATAGAAAGAGGTGTTTGTATGGCAGGTTCTATATTAGGTACTCTATTCAAGATATCAACATGGGGGGAATCCCATGGGCAGGGAATTGGCGTTGTTGTAGATGGTTGTCCTTCTGGTCTATCTCTATCTGAGGAAGATATTCAGAAATATCTCAATCGTAGAAAACCAGGACAATCCAAATATTCGACTCCACGAAAAGAAGATGATTCTGTTACAATCTTATCCGGCGTTTTTGAAGGTCGTACCACAGGTACTCCAATCTCTATGATCGTTTATAATCAAACCCAACGTTCTGCTGATTATTCAGAAATTGCTTCCTATTATCGACCTGGACATGCTGATTATACCTTTGATTCCAAATATGGGTTTCGGGATTATCGTGGTGGCGGACGTTCTTCTGGACGAGAAACCATTGCCCGTGTCGCTGCTGGAGCCATCGCCCAAGCAATCTTATCCAACCTAGGGATACAAGTGCAAGCTTATACCCGTTCGATCGGTCCAATCTCCATTAATGAACAAACCAGTGATCTGGCTAATATTATGAAAAGTCCACTTTATATGCCTGATTTAGAAGCTTCTGATCGTGCAGAAGACTTTCTATTAGAAAAGATGAAGGAGCAAAACTCCGTAGGTGGAATCATTGAATGTATCGTAGATGGTATGCCTGCAGGTATTGGTGAACCTGTTTTTGATAAACTAGATGCCAATCTCGCCAAAGCTATCCTGTCAATAGGTGCTGTAAAAGGCGTCGAGTTTGGTGATGGTTTTGAATGTGCTTCCATACTTGGAAGTGAGAACAACGATTCTTTCTGCTTCAAAGACGGGCATGTTGAAAAAGAAACCAATCATGCCGGTGGAATACTTGGTGGTATGAGCGATGGAAGTACCATTCGATTACGTGCAGCAATCAAACCAACTCCATCCATATCACAAACCCAGCATACCATTAACCAATCATGCGAAAACATCGATATACAAATCAAAGGTCGTCATGATCCCATCATTGTTCCACGTGCAGTGGTTGTGGTGGAGTCCATGGTTGCTCTTACCTTAGTGGATCTTCTCTTTATCAATATGAGTTCTCGAATGGACAGGATTACTGCCTTTTATACAAAGGATTAATATATTCCATTTATCTATATCGCTACTGCTGTAACTGTTTAGAGCAATCTCATAAGCTTGCTCTGAACAGTTTTCCTTTCTATCCATCTAAATATTCTATGATTACAGTTTACTATCATTACTGTTCCCAGTTTAGTAAAAGTTAACTTCTTTTGTTTTTTTCTTATTCTTTTCCTCTGTTTTTCCTTATAAAATCACGTTTTTTCGTCTTTGCACAATATTTCTATGAAATTTTATAGTTTTATGTAAAATCCTGTTGACAGCATAGGTATTCTGTGTATAATAAATTATGCTGCTGTTTAGTTTTGCTAAACTTTGAGTGCAGTCATGCTAATCTATCCTGGTTTTTTCTGGCAATCTATGCTTGATTGAATCGTAAAAACTTGAATAGAAAGCACATACTTCATAATAGAAAGGAAGCTACCATGCAGATTGGTCATAAGATTAAAGAACTTCGTGTTCAAAAAAACCTGACACAGGAAGAATTAGCAGACCGTGCAGAATTATCAAAAGGTTTTATCTCACAGTTAGAACGTGACCTTACCTCTCCTTCTATTGCAACATTAGTTGATATTCTGCAATGCCTTGGAACAAACTTAGAAGAGTTCTTTTCTAATACAACCTCGGAACAAGTCGTATTCCATAAAACAGATTTTTTTGAAAAATACGATTCCGAACTCAAGAATGAAATTCAATGGATCATTCCCAATGCACAAAAAAATATGATGGAACCCATCTTATTAACATTAGAGCCTGAAGGTTCCACCTATCCCGATAATCCCCATGAAGGAGAAGAATTCGGTTATGTGCTAAATGGAAGCATTTCCATTCACATAGGCAATAAGATCTACAAAGCCAAAAAAGGGGAAGCTTTTTATTTTACACCGAATAAAAAACATTTTCTCACAGCGAATAATAAATCAGGAGCCAGTCTCCTATGGGTATCAACACCACCAAGTTTTTAACATTAAAAAAGAAAGGAATTTGCCCCATAGTCGTGTACAGACGATTATCGAAGTGGCAGTATCGTAAGTATTCTTTGCGATACGTAGTGGTATAGCGATGAATAAATTAATCGATTTACAGAACATAACAAAAGCATACGGTGATAACATTGTCCTCGATGACTTAAATCTCTATATAAAAGAAAATGAATTTCTAACACTACTTGGTCCTAGTGGATGTGGTAAAACAACAACCCTTCGTATCATCGGTGGTTTTGAAAATCCAGATCAGGGAAATGTCATATTTGATGGCAAGAATATCACCAAGCTTCCACCAAATCAAAGACAATTGAATACCGTTTTTCAAAAGTATGCTTTATTTACCCATATGTCTATTGCAGAAAACATTGCATTTGGATTAAAGATCAAGAAAAAATCCAAGAGTTATATTGATGACAAGATTAAGTATGCTTTAAAACTAGTAAACTTAGATGGCTATGAAAATCGAAAACCAGATTCCTTATCTGGTGGTCAACAACAACGTATTGCCATTGCCCGTGCCATTGTTAATGAGCCAAAAGTTCTTCTTCTTGATGAACCACTTGGTGCATTGGACTTAAAGCTTCGACAAGATATGCAATACGAATTGATCCGTTTGAAAAATGAGCTTGGGATTACCTTTATCTATGTTACCCATGACCAAGAGGAAGCTTTGACCATGTCCGATACCATTGTGGTCATGAACCAAGGTTACATTCAACAGATTGGTACCCCAGAAGACATCTATAATGAACCGAAGAATGCATTTGTTGCGGACTTTATTGGAGAAAGTAACATTATTGCAGGTACCATGGTTGAAGACAAGTTGGTGAATATACTTGGAACAAACTTTGCCTGTGTGGATGTGGGATTTGGCAAGAACAAACCGGTTGATGTTGTCATCCGTCCAGAAGATATCGATTTAGTTGCTCCAGAACAAGGAACCATTACGGGAAGGGTAACTTCTCTTATCTTCAAAGGTGTTCATTATGAGATGGAAGTTATGGCAAATGGTCATGAATGGCTGGTACACAGTACTGATCTCTCCCCAGTTGGTGCAGAAGTTGGAATCCATGTTGATCCATTCGACATTCAGATCATGAATAAACCAGAATCCGATGACGAAGAGGCGGTGATTTTAGATGAATAAGAAAAAATGGTTAGCCACACCCTATGTCGTCTGGTTGGCAGCATTTATCATTATTCCCCTCATTCTAATCGTGTACTATGGTTTAACCAATGATTCCGGTAATTTTACGTTGGAACACGTTAAGAATATTGCAACACACAATAACATGAAAGCCTTGTTGCTTTCCTTAAAATTATCCTTGATCAGTACGATCATTTGTTTATTATTGGCATATCCACTTGCCATGATTTTAACGAAAATAAAGATGAACAGTCATAGTTTCATCGTTCTCATCTTCATACTTCCTATGTGGATGAACTTTTTATTACGTACTTTAGCTTGGCAGACTTTACTTGAAAAAAATGGTGTAATCAATACCATTCTGGGACATCTTGGTCTACCTGGAATTTCAATCATCAACACTTCCGGTGCTATTATTCTCGGTATGGTTTATAACTTTTTACCATTTATGGTTTTACCGATTTATAATACACTGATCAAACTTGATCAAAACGTGATCAACGCTGCACGTGACCTTGGTGCAAACTCAACCCAGACATTTATGAAGATCATCTTCCCCTTAAGTTTACCAGGTGTTGTCAGTGGTATCACAATGGTATTCGTTCCAGCGCTTACTACTTTCGTTATCTCTGATATCTTAGGTGGTGCGAAGATTTTATTGATTGGAAATATCATTGAACAAGACTTCCGTTCCAGCCGTTGGAATGTTGGTTCCGGTCTATCCCTTGTTCTTATGATATTCATTTTATTAAGTATGGCTATCCTTGCGAAATACGATAAAGATTCGGAGGGTACGAATATATGGTAAAGAAATTTATACAAAAATTATATATAGCACTATTATTCCTCTTCCTCTATGCACCAATTGCTGTGTTGATTGTTTTATCCTTCAACAAATCCAAATCACGTGCCAAATGGGGTGGATTTACACTTAACTGGTATAAGGAACTTTTTGCAAATGAGCAAATCATGAACGCGCTCTATACGACCCTGGTTCTTGCCTTAGTATCCGCTTTGATTGCTACGATTATCGGTACTGCTGCTTCCATTGCAATGAACAGCATGAAGCGTACCCCACGAACCATACTGATGGGTATAACCAACATTCCTATGTTAAATGCTGATATCGTTACTGGTATCTCCCTTATGTTGATCTTTGTAGCCATTCATTACACGTTAGGTTTCACCAGTGTTTTGATTGCTCACATAACCTTCAACATACCATATGTCATACTAAGTGTTATGCCTAAATTAAAACAAACGAACAAGAATACCTACGAAGCAGCTCTTGATTTGGGAGCGTCCCATTTCTATGCTTTTCGAAAAGTTATTTTACCAGATATCTTTCCAGGTATCATGTCCGGTTTTCTGTTGGCATTTACCATGTCACTTGATGATTTTGTTATTACCCATTTTACAAAGGGTCCTGGAATTAATACGTTATCTACAAAGATCTACACCGAAGTTCGTAAGGGTATTAAGCCAGAGATGTATGCATTATCTACTTTGCTCTTCCTCTCTGTCCTTACGTTATTGATTCTAATCAATCGAGCACCAAAAGAAGAAACCGCAAAGAAAAACAAGAAGCAACGAATTCATAATGAATCCAAACGCAATTATAGTTTCTTAAAACCAGTTATCGCTGTCGTTGCGATTTCCGCTTTGATTATTGGTTCCTTAGTTGGTATGAATTCGACCTCTGGGGGTGACACTCTTAACGTATACAACTGGGGTGAATATATCGATCCCGATGTAATTACCATGTTTGAACAAGAAACAGGTATCAAAGTTGTCTACGACGAATTCGAGATGAATGAGGAGATGTTTCCAAAGGTTGAAACGGGCGCTGTAAAATACGATGTTGTCTGTCCTTCCGATTATATGGTACAGCGTATGATTGATGCCGACCTATTGTCTGAACTCAATTATGATAACATTCCAAACATCAAATACATTGGTAAAGATTACTTGCAAAGTGCAGAGTCTTTTGACCCAGGGAATAAATACTTCGTTCCTTATTGCTGGGGTACGGTAGGTATTCTATATAATAAAACAATGGTGGATGAACCAATTGATTCCTGGGGTGCTATTTTCGATGAAAAATACAAGAACAACATTCTGATGATCAACAGTGTCCGTGATGCACTGGGTATTGCATTGAAATACTTAGGATACTCCCTTAATTCCACAAACAAGGAGGAATTAAAGGAAGCAACGCAGTTATTGATTGACCAAAAACCTTTGGTTCAATCCTATGTAGTGGACCAGGTACGTGATAGTATGATCGGTAATAATGCTGCAATCGGTATTATCTATTCTGGGGAAGCAATCTACACGCAACGTGAGAATTCCGACCTTGTATATGTTGTACCAAAAGAGGGTTCCAATATCTGGATTGATGGCTGGGTTATTCCAAAAAACAGCGAACACAAAGAAAATGCAGAGAAATTCATTAATTTCTTATGTCGTCCTGATATCGCGTTACTAAACTTTGAATACATCACCTATTCAACCCCTAATACCGCAGCGAAAGAAATGATTGAAGATGATGATATCCGAAACAGTAAAGTGGCATTCCCAGATAGTTCGATCATAAGTAACTGTGAAACATTCCAATACCTTGGCGATGAAATGACTGCTTACTATGATGAAAAGTGGCGTGAAGTAATGTCTCAATAACCGGACATACTATTGACTCCATTATCATGATATACCTCAAACAGATATAGATGTTTTATATAGGAACTTGTAAGAATTTGTTATATAAAACATCGTATAAATAAAAACAACAAAAAACAATTTTCAAGAATTGGATATCTAAGTCAACCCCTATGTGTTTGAACTTAGATTCTCAGTCCATTGAAAATTGTTTTTTTGTTGTTTTGGTTTTTAGTCTTTTGGTTTTTAGTTTTTTGTTTTTAGTTTTTTGTTTTTCGTATTACTATTTTTGTTTATTTATTTCTTTGGTTTATCGTGTACTTACCATTTTCTCGCTATTTTATCTTATTGGTCATATTCTCATACACGCGTTTTGTTCCATCTACTACTTCTTCTGTTGCCTTCTCCACCTTATGCCCAATCTTACGGCTTGCGTAATACATATCTTTTCCAAGCATATCGGCTTTATCTTCCACCTTATCGCATAGATTCTTCGATACTCCTACTGTCTTTCCAATCTCGCTAAGCACTTCGCCACTACATTTGGTAACCACACCGCCTACTTTAACAACGCCTTCCGTTACCGAATTCATTGTTTTTCCTACTTTTGACATAGAAACACCTCTTTTCTCTACAAGGTTACATGTGGATGTCAAAATTTTCTTTTGACACTTGTATCATTTAAATGGATTCTTACTTCTTTCGAATCCTACTTTTATTCTTTCCAAGTCCCATTTTCCTATTCTAATAATCGTAGAATTCAACTATGTAACTATTTGCAATCCTGTGAATATAAAACAGAATAGATTTCACACAACTACAGATACTATAGCAAAGATTAGCAAAGAAAGGACATATTATGATAAAACAAATATCAAAGATCACAATTTACGTATCCGATCAACATAAAGCAAAGCAATTCTGGCTTGATCAAATGGATTTTCAAATTATAGTAGAACAACCAATGGGACCAACTATGACTTGGCTTGAAGTGGCACCCAATAAAGCATCTTCTACCTCTTTTGTCCTTTACGAAAAAGAATGGATGAAACAGCAAAATCCAGAGAATCCCCTTACTCATCCTTCTTTGATCTTATCAACGGATGATATCCAAACAACGTATAATACCTTAAAAGAACGAGGAGTAGATATTAAGGAACTGATGGACATGCCTTATGGAAAAATGTTTACCTTCTATGATCCTGACCATAATGCTTATCTAATACGTGAACATTAAACACGCACTCTTACTCTCTTACAATTCCCCCTGTATAAGTACATTCCTCTTGTATCTTCTATTTATCATGTGATAAACTGCTTTACAGGAATTGCAGACATTTGTCAGTTGAATCATACTATGGTATAATAAAAAAATACAATAATTATAGAAAAGAGGATACCAATGAAACCAATTGCAAGTTTTACAATAGACCATTTAAAATTATTACCTGGCATCTATGTTTCTAGAAAAGATTCCTATGGAGATGCTGTGATCACCACCTTTGATCTTCGAATGACAAGACCAAATTTTGAACCTGTCATGAACAATGCAGAACTTCATACCATCGAACATTTAGCCGCAACGTTCTTAAGAAATCATGCCGAATTTGGTTCGAAAATTGTTTATTTTGGACCAATGGGTTGTAGAACTGGTTGCTATCTCTTATTAGCAGGAGATTACGATTCCAAAGATATCGTTCCACTAATAACTGAAATGTTTGAATTTATCCGTGATTTTGAAGGGGAAATTCCAGGTGCAGCGGCTAAAAACTGTGGAAATTACCTCGATCAAAACCTTGATATGGCAAAATATCTAGCGAAACGTTATCTGGATCAAGTTCTCTACAACATTAAACCAGAAAACCTAGTATATCCACAATAATTCAAAATCACAGAACCTTTTATGTATGTACGTTGTAATTCCAACATGCTTCTCATCGTACTTAGATAGAGGTTCTTTTTTTATGCAACGATTTAATTTAGTCTCTGTCCAAAAAGACAAGAATAATTCTTTCTTTTACTCATATACATTACTAATAAATGAATCAAAGGAGGTTAGACAGATATTAATTATTTGTCTTTTCTAATATGAGTGACTTTTCTTCAATACCAAATTCCGATCTACAAGAGCCTTCTACAGATGAATATGACTCCGATTCTACCTTTGACTTTTCTTCATTTCAAGAAAATTCAGAGGAGATTCCACAAGAGTCTAGAAAACCTAATCCAATTAGCCACCAAGCAGAGTTAATCCGTGCGGCTTTGCCTTATGCCACGCCCGATCGTCAAAAATCCATGAATATCTTCTTAAAGATGTCCGAGCTTATGAATTCTGTACGGAACCCCGAACCAGAGTTATCTGCTTGCAGCATAAATTCAGCAAAAGGTGGATTTGACATGGAGGGACTGTTAACCAGTCTGCAAGGTGTTTGTTACCGACAAGAAGCAGATATCATCACTATGCTACTGAATACCATACGTGCCAGACGTTTTTACCAAACCTACCAATCCATCGCTTCTACACTTCCAAATGAACCAACATTAAGTGCAGCCAGCCTTGGAAATAGAAAACAGGCTTCCGGAAATACAACACAAACTGGGAATACGAATCGTATGAATACCATTCTTAATAATCCTGCAATGAAAGAGATGTTGGATAGTTTCATGACACCGGATCAACGCAATTCATTTAATAATATCACCAGTATGATGAATACAATGAACATGATGAATGCCATGAATGGAGCTGATTCTATGAATGGTACACAGGCAAATAACAATAATAACAATATGAACAACTTTATGAACAATGCCTCTAATCCTATGAACTACTCTGGTATGAATAATAATTCCATGAATCCAATGGATTTGGTGAACGTAATGAACACGATGAAAAATATGAATGCTGCAAATAACATGAACACACCAAATAATAATGTAAACAGTTTAGATGGTATGAATGTCGCTAATAGCATGAACACATCTAATAACATGAATGCCTCTAATAACATGAACACATCGAATAACATGAACATGTCTAACAACATGGATACACTTAACAACATGGATACACCTAATAATAGGAACGTCTCTAATAACATGAACACACCTAATAACATGAACACACCTAATAACATGAACACACCTAATAACATGAACGCACCTAATAATGTGAACACACCAGATGGTATGAATAATACGAATCCTTCCTCTTTCACTACTATGAATTCTCAACCAAATACCGGTAATACCAATAATTCTATGAATACTGGACCTTACAGAATGGGTAATCCTCGCAACAATACGCTTTTTAATGGTAGGAACAACATGAATTATCGAAATTCCATGAGTCCACCCACCATGAATCAATTACATACCATGGACCTCTCACCCGAAAATGAAGAACATGAACCGATAAATTGGAATTCCTCATTTGAAGTTGAATAAACCCTTACTATTCAAAGAAACGAAAGGAGCATTTTATGAAAGATCTGTCTTGGATTGATCATCCAGCAATGGAGAATATTGATCCGCGTAAATTAGCCATACTTGTTGACCTTGCCAATGAAGCCGAAGGAAAACCATTGGACCAAAGCCTTCCTTTTATAATGAATGCAAATACCAAACTGCGTGCCCAAAATCTAAGTTTTTCTCCAGAAGAAAACGAACTACTGATTCAGGTATTGAGTAAGGATATGTCACCTCAAGACAAAATGAAACTAGATATGATGAAAAAATTTATAAATAAGCGATAACTGCCTCCATACTCTTATTGACATCTTATATCATCTACTGTTATTCGTTTATAATGTCAATTCTTCTAACCAAAAAATCCCGTAGTGATTCGATTATTTTCGTATCACTACGGGATTTTGTTTCTTAACTGTTAAATTGATCTACTTCATCACAAAATCATATTCACTTAATATTACTCATTCATGTCTACTTACTGCTACTTTTTCATGATTGCTTTGCTCTTCCAAATTCCACTGAAATATCGAATTTGACAAACCAAAGCGGTCACCGTCCAAGTTGCTCCTGATGTAATCCAAATTCCCCAATATCCAATGGAAGGAATCGAAGTCAATACATTGGCAAATACAATACGACAAGCTACTTCAGTGATTCCATTAATCATAGCAAATCTTGTATCCCCTGCACCATTGAGCAAAGCTCTTGGTACATAAATCATACCTAACGGGAAATAGCATAAACTCGTGATTCGTAATGCCTGCACTCCTAAATCAACCACAACTTCTTTTCTAACAAATGCTCTGATAATCGATGCACCAAATATATATGCTACTGGTAACATACAAAGGCTAAATATTAACGTTATAATGGTTGCCCGATGATACCCTTTCTTTACTCTCTGAATATTATTGGCTCCAATATTCTGTCCTGTATACGTTGTTACAGCCATTGCAAGAGAAGAATATGGTTGCTGGATCAACTGCTCGATACGTCCTGTAATCGTAAAGGTCGTCATAACATTGGCACCAAAACTATTAACAACACTTTGGAGTATAATACAGGATATTGCAATCAGTGAATTCTGTAATGCAATTGGTATACCTAACGATAATGATTTCATAATATAATATTTTTGAGGAACCATATACTCTCTCAGATTCTTAAAATAGGAGATTTTCTTGTAAGCAAATATAGTACAAGTAATGGCAGAAACAAACTGTGAGATAATGGTCGCAAGGCCAACACCAAATACCCCTAAATGAAAGATTAATACAAATGCCAAATCAAGTACTACATTAATAATACTAGCCAAAATCAAAAAGTAGATTGGTGTCCTTGAATCTCCTAACGCACGCATTATTGCCGATACACCATTATATGCTGCAATACCTATGATTCCCACACAGGTCACACGCATATAGGTTACTGCATCTGCAAGCAGATGATCTGGTGTTTTCATTAGCTTTAATATAGGAGGCGCTAGTACAATTCCTAGAACTCCAACTATGACAGAGGCTACAGAAAGTACATATATGGCATTGGCAATTGTTCTTCGAATACTCTCTGAATCACCTGCACCAAAATATTGTGCAACCATAATTCCAATACCAATTGCAATACCTGCACTTAATGAAAACATCAAAAATCCCACAGAACTACAAGTACCTACCGATGCAACTGCATCTGGTCCAATGAATTTACCAACTACGATCGTATCCACCATATTATATAACTGTTGAAACAGATTTCCAATTAATAATGGTAAAGCAAAAGCGATTATATGTCTTGTCGGATTTCCCTTTGTCATATCTCTTTCAATTGCATGTGCCATAGCTTCACCCCCACTTTTTATTAAAACAAAAACCATCTATATAGATTTTGTTTTCTTCTCTTTGTTTTTATTCATTATAGTTCAAAGCTCCTAGTAATTCTAACATTTTCATTGCATTTACTAACAAATTCATTGCAACTTCGAATAAAAAAAGCATCTTTTATGAATATTTCTGTTGATTTTCCTTATTTTTCTTGCTAAAATACTAATATACAATATTTGGTAATTCCTGTAGATTTTTCATAATAATTACAATTGAAAGGGCCAGTGTAAATGAAAACAAAATTAAACACTATCTTAATCATCTTTTCCATACTTCCACTAATCGTTATCACTACGATTACATTGTTTGTTTATGGAAAGAAGATAGAATCCGATCGTTATAAAGACCTCCTATCAAGCGTAAGGTCCGGTTCCGAGATTATATCTTGTATCCTTCGTACCCAGGAATCGGAATTATCTTTTCTTGCTCGACAGAATGAGATTGTATCCATCTGTACCACTACGGAGACACAGAATCGTTACGAAAACATTTACCAGGAGTTGCAAAAAGATCTGTTACAGAAACTACACCTTAATCCGAACTATGAGATGCTAACGATATATGATCATAAGGGTGATGTACTTGCTACCACAAGTAGCTTGGAAAATTACCAGAATGTTTCCTCATCCCTACTAATTCAAACAATTACAAAGACCAAGGAAACTGCAATTGGTTCTGTTCAAAAAGGAACCTATCAAACGATTCCAGCTGATAATACTCTTTTCGAAATTGGTGCTCCTATATTTCAGCAACAGAGTAACCATATTGTTGGCTATCTTGTCTTAACTGTAGACGTAGCCTTTTTAGAAGATTATCTATCTGGTCTTGAATTGGGAGATTCAAATTATTCCTGTATTATTGATCAAACGGGAGAAACACTTTTATCACATGGGGATGGACAGGCCTTTCAAAAGAAGGGAGAGGATTTTTCCTCCTTCTTTTTACATGCCATCCGTGTCAAACCAACAAAGGGAACATTTCATATGGGTTCTTCCTACTCTGGTGCTATCTATTCTTATTACTATCTAGAGAATATGCAATGTTATTTTGTAATTGGACAAAATGTAAATCTGTTTCATACGGTTTATTCTTATGCAATAACAATCGTCCTCATCTGCATAATAATATTACTCATTACCATACTTATATCAAGCCGAAAGATTGCCCAAAGCTTTACTTCTCCTCTTCTGAACCTACGAGATTGTATGAGACAGGCTGCCGATGGCAATTTAACCGTATTATGTAATGTGAAATCCAAAGATGAATTTGGCGAACTTTCCAGAAGTTTTAACAAAATGCTTCATATCATTAAATCCAACTACGATGAACTATCTTTTATACATAAAAAATTACTTGTAAAAGAAGAACAGCTACGCTCCAATTATGAACACATAGAGTTTCTTGCATACCACGATTCCTTAACTCGACTGCCAAACAAAGCTGCCTTTTACGACTATCTCAGTAAAACGTTAAATTCCGAACCTGGTTGTTCCCAAGCACATGCAATCTTCTTTGTTGACTTGGATAACTTTAAAAATGTAAATGACACCTTAGGACATGATTATGGAGATGAATTGCTAATTCAAACTGCGAAACGACTGAACTATTTCATTAAAGGTCAAGATGTTTTAGCTCGTGCAGGTGGAGATGAATTCTTATTCTTTAAAACCAATATCGCTTCACAAGATGACGCCCTCGACCTTGCCAAGATGATCCTTGAAACATTCAAAGACCCTGTCAATATCAACGGTACATTCATATATATATCCATGAGTATTGGAATCTCCCTCTACCCACTTAATGGAATCCAATACAATACGCTAATCAAAAACGCTGATATTGCCATGTATCGTTCGAAAGACACTGGAAAAAACCGACTTACTCTTTTTGATGATAGTATGCAGCAAGAAATTAGCCGACACTCTGAAATTATTGAAATTCTTCGTCATGCAATTGAAAATAATGAAATTTATCTTGTATACCAGCCACAATTTGACTTAAATCTTGAAAGAATTATTGGCTTTGAAGCATTAATGCGAATTCGCAGTGCGAAACTTGGAGAACTGTCCCCAACAGAGTTCATCCCCATCGCAGAAGAAAGTGGAATGATCAATGATCTTGGCCAATGGGCATTGCGAGAAGCTTGTAACTTTAACCGCCATCTGCAGAATAGTGGTTTTCCATATTGCACTGTTGCGGTCAATATCTCTACTATTCAATTGAACCAAAAAGGATTTGCAAATCTTGTACTTGATACTATAAAAGAAACAGGACTTTCCCCTGAATACCTTGAATTAGAGATAACAGAAAGTGCCATTGCCTCCTCAATTCGTGATGCGGTTTCCATACTTGAAGAACTCCAACGAATTGGTATTCGTATATCCTTAGATGACTTTGGAACAGGCTATTCTTCCTTAAATTATCTAACGCAAATGCCGATCAATACTCTTAAGATCGATAAGGCTTTTATAGATAAGATTAACTTGAATAAAAAGGATAATTATGTTGCGGAAGCAATCATATCTCTTGCACACAATCTTGAAGTTAAAGTTGTTGCAGAAGGTGTTGAAGATCCAAACCAACTAAATCTATTAAGAGAAAAACAATGTGATCTGATACAGGGATACCTATATAGTAAACCACTGCATCCTGAAGAATTAATCCATATACTTTCATAGTTCCTATTATTCAGCGTTTAACGTTTTAATACTTGTATGCAAACATTATTTATTTTTTATAGTCCCAAAACAAAAAGGAACCATCATGAAATGATGATTCCTTTGTTTGTTAGCACTGTTGTTACGGCTTACATAACAGCATATTTTTTCAATGTATTGGAAAAAGCTTCATCGTATCCGTGGCAAGATACGGTTAATGACTTTTGTAATCCCATGCTAAGTACTCCTAAAAATGACTTTGCATCGACAATGATTCTTTGATAAATAACATCGATATCAAAATCACATTTCTCAGCGGCTGATACTAATTCCTTTACATCTTCTGGTGCCTGTAATTTAATTTCTACAGCTTCCATAAACACGACTCCTTTAATTGCAATAGAAAGTGGCGAATAACTCTATTGCGTATACATTACTATAAGTTTCTTTTAAGTGAATGTTATAGTTATAACATATTTAGCCAATTTAGTCAAACGATAAAATGACAAAAATTTCTATAAAAACTTATACAAACTATACTAATTTGCCACTTTTTATGATATCATATGATACGCTTTTTAAAAATGTTCACAATTATCTCCTATTTCCTTGTCTTCCTATCCCTTCTTCACGTACATTATGGGTCTGATTTTGATTTTCTACTTTAACTTTATTCGTTACACTATTGAATAATTCTCTCTCCTTTTTTTCTTCCAGTTTCATTTTTTCCTTCTCGTTCATTTTAATTCTACTCCTTTCAAGCATCTGATCATTACATATCGCATCCTATGCATCTTTCCACTTATTCCAAGTATTAACTCTATATTATGCAACACAATTAAGCACTATACGTAACTAGTATAGTTAGAATTGAAATTATTATACTTACACCTTAATAATTATCTGTGAATAATGACAACCATATATATCATATATACCTAATAAATATTCAAATATAGGTGGAACAAACATGAATTCTTGTAATCTTGTTGCTTCTCTTACTGGAATTGCTTGTACACTATCCCAGTGTCTTTCAGAGGAAGAGTTAAATTTATTATCAGCTTCTTTGGTTCAATTAGGTGATACGATCGTAGCAATTCTAGCTAATGAAAGTTATCTAGAAGCATGCTGTAAAAGTACAAAAGAGAATGACCAAAATAAATCGTGTAACAATTAACAAATACGAATACGATGTTATGATTCTTTTGAGGTGACACCGTTTATGGCACTGTTTATCTATTTTATCGTCAAATAAAGCCTTGCAAACACAATGTTTACAAGGCTTTTATAACAGGGGCAGTAGGATTTGAACCCACGACCTGCGGTTTTG
Source organism: Anaerosporobacter faecicola (assembly GCF_012070565.1). Classification (GTDB taxonomy): domain Bacteria; phylum Bacillota; class Clostridia; order Lachnospirales; family Lachnospiraceae; genus Anaerosporobacter; species Anaerosporobacter faecicola. The sequence goes on along the minus strand of NZ_JAAQRO010000030.1, from coordinate 12,053 downwards.
GAGACCGATATTCTACCAGCTGAACTATACCCCTATATTCAATTGTCTCTTAATGAGTAGCTCATCAACAGTACTTCTATATAATACAATAAGTTGTTTTAATTGTCAATATAATTTTAAATATTTATTCATTTTTTTTTATTTCTTTCTTTATCTACATTTTTCATCTAATCACGAGAGAGAAAGCGCCAGCTTTCCAGACGCTTTCCCTCTCTATTACAACTGCTATTGTTTTATTTCTTATCCGAAATATCTTCTTCCTTCTTAACTAGAGAGCATCGATACGATTGATCTTCGCTTTCTTTGAACATTTTTTTACTTTTCCTTCTCTTCTTCTGGATTCACATGAACCATACAATGTTTTACACTGACAAATTCTCTTTCTACGGCATCATGTACCATTTCTGCTATATGATGTGTCTCATTCAATGTTTTTGAACCATCAGCAACAATTTCAATATCCACATAAATCTTTGCTCCAAATAATCGAGTACGTAAACTATCAATACCAAGTACCCCCTCCTGTGCTAAGATGACTTTTCGCATTTTAGTACTAATCTCTTCATCACAAGATTTATCTACTAATTTATCAATAGAATCTTTGAAGATATCAAAGGATGCTTTGGCAATAAAGACACAAATTACAACACTTGCCACTGAATCCAAAACAGGGTATCCAATTCTTGCTCCTGCAATACCTACAAATGCTCCAATTGAGGATAACGCATCCGAACGATGATGCCAAGCATCTGCCATAAGAGCTCCTGAATTGATCTTCTTTGCTGCTGCCCTCGTATACCAATACATCCATTCCTTTACCACTATGGATACTACTGCTGCAACCAGCGCTAATAATCCTGGTACTGCCAGTTCTGTGTAATTACCTGATATAATCTTTGTAATTCCCGTATAGCCAATTCCTATTCCTGTTGCCAATAAAACCACAGCCAAGAAAATAGATGCGATACATTCCAGTCTCTCATGACCATATTGATGATCCTCATCTGAACTTTTTCCAGCAATCGACACGCCAATAATAACAATAAATGTACTAAATACATCCGATGCAGAATGTATTGAATCAGAGATTATCGCCCCTGAATGCCCAACAATACCTGCTAGTAATTTAGCCACAGACAGAAGCACATTTACAATAATACTAACTTTTGAAACCCGCATTGCTAGCTTCGTACTTTCCAATGTTTGGACGCTTTGTGTTTCAGTCTGTTGTGATTTTTCTGTTTGACTTTTTGTTTGTTCCATAAATAGTTACCTCCATAATTAAGATAGCCCTATGTCACTTGCAATTGTCGTTCCATAAAAAAAACACCCATGGAACAATAATTTAAGTAAACTACTGTCCCACAGATGTATATATGTTTCATCTGCTGCCATAATAGTATGGCCCGGCTCCACGATAAATTCGTCGCCTGCTCAGTTTGTACTGTAGGTTTATATGCAGTGCAAAGAGTATGATATTTTTATTCTAAGCAAATTCGTATCATTTGTCAATCAAATTTATTATCTAAAATGATTTCTACCCCAGCAAATATTTTAAAGTCTTGTATTCCATAGCTATATAAAAATATGATATGACTTTACCTCTATTTATAGACTCGCTCACCTAATTCCAGTAGTTTTTTTTGTTCTATAATAGAATAACCCTTTCCTTCTTTTTTCATGTAGCCATATTCACAAAACTTTTTGATACATCGTAGCAAATGCCGATAACTTGTTCCCAATAACTCCGCCGTCTGAACGAGATTTTCTGAAAAAATATCTTCTTTTTCCATTGATAAGATATATGCTGCCAAGCGATTTTCTAGAGGATATAATAGGTTTCTTGCACTATTATTGGATATTCCGCTAAGTTTCGAGGCTAAATGGTTGGAGATTCCCCTTAGTAAACGGTTATCTTGTAATAATTCCTCACGATAATTCAATAATGAGATTCGTAAACAATACACTTGTGTCATACATTCTACATTACATTGAATAGGAGTCCCTAATATGAATTCCACGTCACCGATCAGATCAAACGTATCATAAAAGGAGAACAAAAGAGATTTTCCTGTTTCCATCATCGTATATACCTTCGCTTTTCCTACCAAAAAGAAATAGAGATAACGAAGTTCATCTCCTGCACGACATACGAATTCTCCCTGACGGAACTGACACAATTGAAGTTCATATCTTCTTTCCATCGTAAGGATTTTATCAATTGCATACTTCTTAACATATGTTTCAATTATTGCGTTATCCTGTATCTGTATCATATTGCCCCTCTCCAATCGTATTTCTTTTCTCAACTAGATTATCTTTGCAGATTTATGGTCTAAAGAAATCGATATACACTACGTATGTATACATGAAATATCTTTTTCCTATACTATGACATATGTCATATACTTCTGCAAGGATTCTTTTTATAATCAAAGAAAATACTTTATAACAAAGTGCACATCCCCCCGAAGGGTTTATATAGCCGTTTAGAAAGGAGCTACTATGATACAATTACTAGCGATACTTAATGGTATCCTTATTACCACCATGACAACCATGAATGGTGATTTAGCAGCACAAATAGGAAATTATCATGCCACGGTCTTTATTCACTTATCAGGACTTCTACCTATTGCAGTCCTTTATTGGAGACAACACAAACGTACACCACAAACACAGGAAAAGATTCCTCTCTATCTTTACTCTGGTGGAATCATTGGTGTTTTGACTGTAGTATTTACCAATGTTGCGATCAATAAACTTGGTGTCACTGTGACACTTGGTATTTGTTTATTTGCACAAACCGTCATCTCACTGATCTTTGATCATTTTGGATTATTAGGAATGAAAAAGCACCCCTTCAACAAGCATAAGTTAATTGGCTTAAGCTGTATCTGTCTAGGCATTTTTGCAATGCTTTAATCGAAAGGAGAATCACTATGGAATTATTAGCAGCTTTTGCCTGTGGTATTACCATTGTAATAAGCCGTACCACCAATGCGCAGTTAGGAAAAAGCATTCGGATATCGGCTAGTACATTTTATAACTATTTAACTGGAAGTGTGGTAGCCCTTCTGTTCTTATTGTTGTCAAAAGAAACTCTACCAGCACTTTCCCTCCCAAAAACATGGTCTGGTACCCTCATGTATCTTGGTGGAATTGTGGGCGTATTATCCGTCTCCCTCTCAAACTATGTTACCCCGAGAATTTCCGCATTTCAATTGACAATCATCTTATTCATCAGCCAGATCTTTACTGGATTACTCATCGATTGGTTGCGCTACAATACCTTATCCATAGGGAAACTTATTGGTGGTATCTTAATCATCTTTGGATTGGTTTATAATACCTATATTGATAGCAAACAAATGAATGAATCAAACTTGAACATATGACAAATGTAACTTGCTTATGGACTGTAAATACGCTACTCTATAGATAGAAAGGGGAGATAATTATGAGAAAAACTTTGTCTTCAACCCTATGGGGATTATTCTTCATAAGTATTGGAATACTAATTGTCGGTAACATTGTGAATTTCTGGGATGTGACCTTATTCTTTGATGGATGGTGGACATTATTCCTTATCATACCATGTGCTATACGAATTATATCCGATGGTATTCATATAAGTCCTGTAATTGGATTAACCATTGGTATCCTTCTTTTATTAATGAGACAAGATGTGATCGACCATGCAATGACAGGTAAATTAATCATACCAATCATCTTTGTGATTATCGGTCTTGGTATTATCTTCAAGAATATGGCACGCAATACGATTCACAATAACATTCATGATTTTGAGATTCACTATGATAAGAATTCTTCATACTATACGACTGTTTTTCACTCAAGAAAAATCTATGTACCTAATGAACCATTCTATGGAGCATCCTTGAATTCCGTATTTGGTGATCTACTGATTGATCTTACTGGTGCCATTGTTACACAAGACATTGTGATACACTGTTCCTGTGCATTTGGCGATATTCAGCTTCTTGTACCACCAACAGTAAATATTAAACCTTCTGGTACACAAGTATTTGGTTCATTAAAAAATCATGCTTCTACTGTCCAAAATGCGAATAAACCAACCATTTATATTGATTATTCAGCAGTTTTCGGTGAAATTGTGATTCGCTAATTCCCCGTATATTCGCATTAATATAGTAAAATGTCTTTATTGATAATACTCTGGATTTGCTATATAATTACAATAATAGATATTATGTCGAAAGGGGCAAATAAATGAGCGAAAACAATAAAGCACTTCTATCACAGAAAGAAATTGATACCTTGGTTCAATTCTTAATTGATCAAAAAAAAGGATTGCAAACTACTGTTCTTACCCAAGAAAGCATTGATAAGCTAGTACAATTACTATCCAATAAGGATTTTGATCTATTAAAATTTGACATCGCTGGTATTACGGAAAAAACTGAAAATGAAACGGAAGAAGTATTAAGCAATTTAGTGGATTATGATTGTACTCTTACATATGAATTACAGTTCGAAGTACACCATAATGTAATTACGTTATCTGCTATTCATACCGACTCCAATACGATTCTTCCAATCACCCCTAAATCATTAGAACTGATCTCCATTATTGATGATGATACAAACTGGGGTTGCTGTATTGATCCAATTTTATTTGATAAGATTGCTACAGTTTTTCATTTTAAATACAAACGTGCTACGTTAGAAGCTGTTACTCGTTTATTTGCAGAAAAGATTTATGGAGACTCCACATATGAGTTACCAAACATCTATCGTCCTTCCACATTAAGTGTAGCACAAAATTTAATTGATTAATGATATGTATTGGACAACATCTAGCCAATTTTAAAAGGTCATCTATGCTGTATAACATAGATGACCTTTTTATGATACATATTGTCATACTTATTCACCATCAATCTGCGTTCTCTATTTCTTCTCGATAATAACAAACTTGTGAACAGCTGCCATTCATGATCTTGTATCGAATTTCTTGTCTAAATTCATTTTCATTTTCTATATCTTCAGACAATTCCATTGCTCTTTTTAATTGTTTAATGTCCTCTTGCATGAAACTTGGATAGTTGCCCCGACCAACTAATTTAAGATGGGTAATCCCTGCTTTTTGAAGTTGCTTTAATGCACACAATCCACAACCTGTTTTTCCTGTTTGATAATGAAAGGTTTCCTCTTGGGATTCCTTCCACATTGGCTCTTCCATTCTTTTTCCTATTTGGTTTTTTGTCTGTTTCTCAATTCTTTTCAGTTCATAAGGTACTTTACATAAGTGTGGTAGTTCATCACAATGAAGAGAATTACAATAGGCGCCTGTAAAATGACACCATTCATTCAAGATAAATGCTTCGTATTCAGTGGATTTGTTCTTACGCTCATCGATACAAGATCTCATATCTTCAATTGTATTCTTACGATGAAAGATGTAACGCTCGATATCAAATGAATCTAACATTTCCATCATTGGTCGATTTACCTCTGCCATCTCCCCGCTTATATGCACTTTGCATTGGATTCCTTGCCTTCTTATATAATTTAATAATGCCAGATCAGCAATAATAAATGTGTCAAATCCGATCTCCATACAGTCCTGAATCATTTCTGCAATAATTGCATATTGCTCTGGTATATAATAGAGGGAATTCAGTGTAATCTGTATAGGTTTCCCATACTTCTCCATCATATGCCCTAATATCTTCAATTCACTACGTGAACCAATCTGAACTTGACAGCATACAACTTCTCTTCTATTAAGTGGAAGGAACACGCCGTATTTTCTTAACCACTCATAAGGAACATAGCCACAAAAGAATTCATCTGCCCCTGCTTTTACATAGGGGATATATTCATCAACTGATCCTAATCCTGATACAATCTTCATTTTCTTCTTTCCTTTGTTATTAACTTTGTTATTAACTTCATTTATAGAGATTATTCCTCCAAACCACACATCAATTGACGCCATTCTAGATATGTCCGCCCAATGATTACAGCAAGTTGGAAACAATTCTTGTTAGTCCTTGTGCAACATACGCTTGTAAAATGGTGTACTCTTTCAGAATCTGGTCATCCAGACCAAAAAGTGTATTATAGTACCCTACCATCTTCAAATGTTTTGGATATAGAAACACCCATTCTCTACAATAATATGGGCAATTCTTTACTAGCTTCTGTTTTCCACGATCTCCGTTATGACACTTTGCATATAAGGTACAGTACTGTGATGTATTCGTTTGATAATATGGAAAATGAAGATGTGCCTTTCTATTGTTCAACTTGATTGGATAACTACAACTCTCATATTCATATTCCTGTACACCATAGGAATCCAGCAATTCCTGATACTCCTTGGTATTTAAAGCATTTTCTTTAAGTAAAGAGGCTTGCTGTTCATATCCCAATTTGTAAGAAAGCCTTGGGTCTTTTCTTCGTTTATTCAATAATTCACCCAATGATATCTTGAACCATTTCTCTTTCCCTACTAGTAATTGTAATAATCCAAGATCATTTACTACAATCTCCATTACCACTTGATATCTGGTACACCATTCTTCTAACCGTTCTAATAACCTCTTAGTGGTTTCCACATAACAATCCCGAAGATACGAGAATACTACAACAATCTGTGTACCATTGTTTCTAGCCTTCTCCATCATAGTAAATAACTCTTTTTCCTTTGGAAACAGCTTATGACAAAAAGTATTTCCAATATAGATACACCCAACCTTTTTCTTGGATATGGGATGCCATTCTAGATTCTGTTGCTCCCAATAATATTTACAATAATCCTCCCAATCTTTTTCCATATACGATGTGTATCGATCTGGCCTGTCTATTGCAATGGCTAATTCCAGGTTATTCATCACTTGTATCCATTGTTTTTTATCTTCTTCAACCAGTTTTCTTTCTTCAAACCATTCTCTACGTTGTTCTTCAAAAGTTTCCATGAAAGTCTCATCAAATTCCACGGGATATCCTGCAATTTCACTAGCACAATAAGAGTCATCCATGCTCTTACAAGTAATATACTTTCCATACTCTCTCAATAGACGCCCCGTTCGCTCACGATACTCGTTATCATTTGTCTTAATTTCTATTACATAAAAGAATTCCTTCTCTTCAATTTCATTAACTTGAAACTCCTGTAGAGTCCTTTCTTCGTATACGCTATCCTCAAGAAAAAAGTAATTTACTTGAATCCTTTGAATATCCTCGATTCTATTATCAATTCGAAAAATAAATCCTTCCATTCCCAATTCCAGAATCTGTGCCTCTTCCCCATCAATCAAACAGGAAACCATACTAGATGGAAGATCTTTCACACCATTTTCTATCACAATTACGCTCTCCCTCTACCTTCATAACTATTTTGAATACTAGAGCAGTTAATTCTATCATCTTTGTTAAAACCAAACACCCACCATATGTGTTCTAACATACTTTTCCCGATTCTCTAGTAATATACACTTATTATAGCAGTTACATATTCCAATGCCTATCCAAAGATATCATATTGTTTCACATTCTTATTGTCCTTATCATAGCATAAAAGCAATTGCAAATAGTGGATTAATACCAACGATTCAATCCACCTTATTTACAATTGCTTTTTACTCTAAACTATTCTATTATTTAAACTGCTTTTTCTACATGATGTCTACCTTTTGGTACGATAAATGGTGTGCCAGATATGGGATCTTTTATTACGGTACAAGCCAGATCAAATACATTCTTAATTAATTCTTCCGTTATAACTTCTTCTGGTGCACCCTCAGATACTAGATTCCCATTTTTCAAGGCAAACATATAGTCTGCATATCTTGCAGATAGGTTGATGTCATGTAAAACCATAACAATCGTTGTTCCACGTTTCCTATTAAGATCCGTTAATAGATCTAAGATTTCGACTTGATGGGTAATGTCAAGATAAGTCGTTGGTTCGTCAAGTAACAAGATATCAGTTTGTTGTGCCAAAGCCATAGCAATCCACACCCTCTGCCTCTGTCCGCCTGATAATTCATCCACATGACGGTCCGCCAATTCTGTAATTCCCATAATCTGCAATGCTTCTTCCACTGCATCAAAGTCCTTCTTTGTCATTCCTTTGAACGCTGTTTGATGTGGGAATCGTCCTCTCATTACTAAGTCTGCTACCTTAATCCCTTCTGGTACAATTGGCGTTTGTGGAAGTAATCCTAATACCTTGGCTAATTGTTTTGATGGAATAGAAGATATTTTCTTCTGATCAAGTACAATATCACCACTACTTGCTTTCATTAATCTTGCAAATGTCTTTAGCAATGTGGATTTGCCACATGCATTTGCACCAATAATAACACTGATCTTATTACTTGGAATTGTGACATCAATGCCATTTAATATAATCTTTTTGTCATAACCGGTAACAACCGCTTTTGCTTGATATTCATGTTGAATCATTTATGCCACTCCTCTCTTATTCATACTGATTAGTAATATGATCAAATATGGAGCTCCTACAATACCAGTAATCACACCCACTGGAAATCTTGTGCTAAACGCAAACTGTCCAATAAGATCTGCGCCTAATACAAGGGAGGCACCGACCAATGCCGCTGCAATCACACTTGGATTACCAGCTCCAATTAATTTCTTTGCAATTGGTCCTGCTAAAAATGCTACAAATGCAATAGGTCCTGTTACTGCTGTTGCAAATGCTACCAAAAACACGGAACATACAATAAGGATTACTCTAGTCTGATTCGTATTAAGTCCCAATGCAATTGCATACTCTTCTCCTAGCTCTAATATGTGAAGATGTCTTGTAAGTATTAGTAATATACTACCTATTCCAAGTACAACATACACGAGCCTTGGCACATTTTTCATCTGTGCACCATTCAAGCTTCCACTTAACCATCGCATTGCTCCAGCGACATCATATTGATTTGCTCGTAACAAGAGAAAAGAAATGACTGAACTTAACATTGCTTGCATTCCTATTCCTACTAAGATTAATCTTCCACCTGAAAAACTTCCTCTTCCTGATAGAAGATAGATTAATATAGCAACTGCTATTCCTGCAACTAACGAAACGATCGATACTATATTACCGCTTAATTTCAACATCAAGATACAATATACCGCCGCTACACTTGCACCTGAAGTTACACCAATTATATCTGGGCTTGCTAATGGATTTCTTAATATTGTTTGAAACGTATTACCAGCCATTCCAAAAGCCATACCTACCAATAAACCGATCAACATTCTTGGTAAACGTACTGAACCAATTGCAAAAGTAGCCCCTTTTATATCCTTCCCCAGAAGAACATGCACAACTGTATCAACAGAATATCTTGTATTTCCGTATAGGAGCATGGTAATGCTAAGAATAAGAGTTAGCAACAACAATCCCATTGTAACAATCACCATTCGCCTTCTTCTCTTGCTATACCCTTCTCTTAAAAAGCTATGTTCTTTTGTAATCATAATGCACGTACCTTAGCCTTTCTAGCAATCACAATCAGAATAGGTGCTCCTAAAAATGCAGTTATTATGCCAACTTCCAACTCACTTGGACTTCCAACCACTCTTCCGATAATGTCAGCCACTAATAATAAGATTGCTCCTCCTATTGCTGACATTGGCATTATCCTTCTCATATTGGGTCCAACAATCAAACGCATAGTATGCGGTATCATTAATCCTACAAATCCAATTGGGCCGGCAAGTGCTGTAATTGCGCCACACAATAATACCCCTGCACATGCACCAATCAAACGGATTATTCCGGTATTTACACCTAATCCAGTTGCTACCTCATCCCCTAAAGCAAGGATATCCAGTGCCGGTATACAAAGTAGACTAATAATGATACCAACCATGATAAATGGTAATACCGCTCTTATTCCCTCCCAAGTTGCGCCACTTACACTACCAACTTGCCAAAAACGATAGGCATTCATAACATCCGTACGCGGTAATGTCATTGCACTAATCAAGGAGGACAAAGCAGCACTAGTTGCAGCACCTGCCAACGCTAGTTTAATAGGCGTTGTTCCTCCACTGCCTATAGAAGCTATTCCGTATACAAAAATTGCTGTAATACCTGCACCTAATAATGCAAGCCATATATATTGGTTAGCAGAACTAATTTGAACAAATGTAATACCTGCTACTACAAATAAAGAAGCCCCTGTATTTACACCCAATATACTAGGATCAGCAATAGGATTACGTGTTATTGCCTGCATGATTGCTCCAGAAACACCAAGAGAGGCGCCTGCTATCAAACAAAATATAGTTCTTGGTATTCGCTCTCGTACTACCAATGACGCAAATGAAGTATCTTCGATATGGAACAGTGCAAAGATAACTTCCTTCCATTCTATATATTTGGCGCCAAATGCAAGGGAAGTTAGCATACATCCTACTAATAAGAATAGGCTAATTCCCATTACAACGCCTAATCTCTTTTGTTTCATCGTACGTTGTTAGCAGCTTCTCCAAGTAAAGCAAGATACGTATCAATTGTTGAAGGAATCGATAAAGCACTTGGTGTACAAGATGCTGCTAAAGCTGTACCATCTTCAACAAGAGCAACCGCACCATTCTTCACTGCTGGAACTGTACCAACTAAAGGATCTGCTTGCATTGCTTCTAATAACGTCTGGTCTCCATATACAACCATAACATCAACATCTGATAATAAATCAAGATTTTCAGCACTTAATTCAACAGAAAAACTATCACTGCTTTCTGCAATCTTATAAACACTTTCTGGGAATGCAAGTCCTAAATCTGTTAAATACGCTGCACGAGGATCTGTTGGTAAATAGATATAGAATTTTCCTAAGTCCGCAGGATTGAAGTAAAAGAAAGCTGCTGTTTTTCCTTCTAATTGTGTATAAGCGCTTGCTTTTTCAGCAATTAACTCATCTAAAGAAGCGACAAGTGCATTTCCTTCTTCTTCTTTCCCCATACCTTTTGCATCTAATTGAATCTGCTCACGCCATTTTGTTTGCCATGCATTAGTTTGATATGCAACAACAGGTGCAATCTGACTAAGTAGATCATAATCTTCTTGTGTTATTCCCGAATAAGCTGCCAGGATCACATCTGGTTTTGCATCGCTTATTGCTTCAAAATCCAAACTATCTGTGTCATCAAAAAGAACAGGTGATTCTACTCCTAATTCCGTAAGTTTCTCAGCCGTCCATGGTAATAAACCACTGTCATCTGTTACTCCGTAATTCGCTTTAGACATACCTACTGGAACTACGCCAAGTGCCAACGGAACATCTTGATTTCCCCAAGCTATTGTAACAATTCGTTCTGGCTCTTTTTCTAGTACAGTCTCTCCAAAAGCATGTTCAATTGTCATTGGATAAGTTGTACTATCATTGGTTGTTTCCTCTATGTTAACAGTTTCATTTTCTTGCAGATTTACATTATTACTTGTCTTTGAACAACCTGCAAATATAGTAGCACATGTTAATGCTAATGCTACACTAAGTATTTTCTTTTTCATTCTATGTCTCCTTATTTCTACATTTTTCGGTTAGCTTAAGCTAACTTAGGATACCATAGAATAACTACCACGTCAATCCTTCTAAATGATACATTTTATCACTAATATACTTCCAATCGTCCTTTTCGTATATTTCTAATTCCACAATATTCTTATCATCTAAAATTATTGCTGTATATACATGATTAACCATCAATGTCTATGCAAATTCCCAATTCTCTTTACTTTCTTCTTTTACTTTCTTTTTATACTTTTTACTCTTTTACTTTTTATTCTTATATATAAACACAAAAAAACTCTAAGAGCTCTTATACCCTTAGAGTTTTGCTTTTCTCTTATATCTTCAAAACTACACATTGATTCATGACTTCCACCATCTTTGCTTCCATCATGTGTCAGATTCTTTTTGGTTAAGCCCTCGACCTATTAGTAACAGTCAACTACATGTGTTACCACACTTCCATCTCTGTCCTATCAACCTGATCGTCTTTCAGGGGTCTTACTAGCTTATGCTATGGGA
>NZ_JAAQRO010000003.1 GCF_012070565.1 Anaerosporobacter faecicola | reverse complement strand
GCCTCCCGTAGGAGTTTGGGCCGTGTCTCAGTCCCAATGTGGCCGATCACTCTCTCAAGTCGGCTACTGATCATCGCCTTGGTAAGCCTTTACCTCACCAACTAGCTAATCAGACGCGGGCCCATCTCATACCTATAAATATTTTCCGTCTGTGTCATGCGACACTAGCGGGTTATGCGGTGTTAGCAGTCATTTCTAACTGTTATCCCCCTGTATGAGGCAGGTTACCCACGCGTTACTCACCCGTCCGCCACTCAGTCAATCAAAGAGCAAGCTCTTCGATTGCTTCGTTCGACTTGCATGTGTTAAGCACGCCGCCAGCGTTCATCCTGAGCCAGGATCAAACTCTCATGTTTAAGTTTATTAAACAATTTGTTTAATCTTTTTCAGAATCAACTAACCAAACTGGCTTATTGTTTCCGTTTGTCTTTCGACATTTGGGTGTATCTTCCGTTATCTCTAACTTCCGATACGGTTTGTTCTTTATAAGAACTGAAAATCTTTTTGTGTTCATCTAAGTCAATGACTTGTGAACACTGGAATTTTCAAGGTTGTTTCACTGTTCAGTTTTCAATGTTCCATGTTCGTTTAAGAACTTGTCTCTCACCAACATTCTAGCCGACCGCTTTCGATTTGTTTCACTCATTTGCGACAGCTTATCTAGTTTATCATGCTGTTGTTTGTTTGTCAAGCTTTTTTTAAACTTTTTTTATTTTGATGTTATCATTGATATTCAATCAAAATATGTAGAAATTAGTACTACACAAAGTTTTTTCGTGCTCCTCAGAGACAACTTTGATAGTTTACTACAGTTTTCGACTTATGTCAACATCTATTTTAATATTTTTCTTTTTTATACTAAGATAATTCATACATAAGTAAATAATACATTATCCACCCTTTACTTAGGGTAGTTGATTACTATATTCACAAGGAAAACTGCCTACCTTTGTCGGCACTTTCGTACCGTTATGTGTATAACCAAAGGGGAACACAATCTCCAACGAATATAGCAATCCTCTACTCATTCAAACCATTCAAGTATACGGTTTTCGTTACTTATATTATGACATAGAGAACCTATAGGCTTCTGTCTTCTATATCAGTAAATTATATGATTCGTTACTTAATTGTAATTGTAATTTTCTTTGTAACTCCTCCGCATGTTGCTGTTACAACAACTTTACCCTTTTTCTTCGCAACTAATTTACCTGTTTTACTATTTATAGTAGCGATCTTTGTATTATTGACACGATACGTTATCGCTCCTGTCAACCCGTAAGCCTTTGCTATAATGGTTTGACTTTTTCCTTTTTTCATTGTAGTAGAAACTGTTTTAAATTTAATGTATGGTTTTACAACCTTTACACTTACTGTTACTTCATAAGGGATATCATGTTTCGTGATTGTACATGTAATATATGCAACCCCAGTACGAACAGGTGTTATTACCCCCTTCTTATTTACTTTTACTATCTTCGTATTATCCGATATGAAATTACTATAGGTAACTTGATTATCGACACCTTCATAAGAAAGTTTCTTCTTCTGTCCCATATAGGCTGTTTGATTATATGGATTTGCATTTGGCAGATTCAGATCAACATATTTTGTACAAAATTCATATGCATGACCTTCTATGTAAAAAATCACACGCTCTGATGAAATAATCTTATATGTTATGGTTTGCGTAATACCAGATTCACGATACGTTATATCAATTGCATTATTCTTGTAGTCGAACGAACAAGGTACGGGAACGTCACCAGAGAACCACTCGTCTCCATCGTAATAGGAATCGAGTAACCCATCCTGTGTAAATGTAATACATCTTCCATCTTCTCCTACCCATCGACTCCGTTCTGTTGCATAATTGAAGAATGCAAATGCTTCTTTATTACTAGTCAACGTAACTTCATTTTCTTCAGCTGTATAGGATAGTGAACCCATCGTATAATCCGGATCATAGGTATACTCAATTGAAACTACCGCGTCTCCTAACAAATCCACTGACAATAGCCCATTGTATGCAACATCCTCATATTCATGAAATTGATTGCCATCTACTTGCGGAACTATATGGTAGTACTCATAATATTCGTAATTCTTTTCTCCATTATAATTAAAATATTTATCATTTCGTGTAGTTACGACTGTATAGGTATATCTTTTTTCATTTTTATATAATTTTTTTACTTTATCTTTTGACATCCCAACTTTTAAATTACTTGGTAACTTATAGTTTATTGTTGTATTCTTATCAATATAAAGTGCTGTCACCAAACAATCTTCGATTCTTCTAGGACTATCTGCTTCATTTCTTATCTGCACACTAATCGTTTTACCGTTCATGTTCATTTCTTGATAATCCCAAGAATTGTCGCCAATATAGCTTACTGTATTATTGAATTCCCATCCCTGTTTCACTAATTCTCTTACAGGAACGGGTAGTTTATAGCAAACGTCGCCCAATTGAAAAGTATATGATGTTGTTGCATTCATTACTTTTGATGGTGCTACATAGTTGTATGCTTCAATTGTTTGTTGATCTAATATTTCACGTAAATCAATAAACATTGATTCTACACTCGTTTCTACTAGTTTTCCATTCGGATCATAGATAAAATTCAGTGTTGAGACAGCAGCATAGTTATATGTAGAATTAGTGTAATACTCATCATAATAACAATACTGTTTATAAATCGTATCATCAGTATAACTTAAATACCGATCACATATTGGATCACTGGTATCTCCTTTTGTCATATGCGGTTTGCCCATAATCTTTATCATGTCATTAATCGTCAGCTTAGAAGAAACACCATTTACCGTGAATACATCTGGTTTTCCTGTTATGGAATACACCAGATATTTGGTGTAATCGTGATTTGTTTTGGGATTAATATTAATGCCTCTTACAGCAATTGACTGACCATTCTTCATCAATGTATAATCACGCATGGTATCCTCACCAAATCTTAAATCCTCATAATACATCGGTTCTGTCACTTTCCAGCCATCTGCAAGAATCTGATCCATAGAAATTGGCAATGTATACTCTTTTCCAGCCAAAGCAACTGTATACTTTTGTATATTCCCTTTGATTTTTTCCTTTTTCTGTGTTTCTTGCTCTGTGGAACTTATTGATGCCGTTTCCTTTGCTCGTACTTCGCTAATGCCATTTCCATTGATGAATGGAGACACAATAGCGCATACTAATCCAGCAAATAAAATCTTACCTAGTTTACGCCTTAACATATGTAATCCTCCCTTTTCCCATTCCATTCTAGTAAATGCGCAAGTGTGTTGCCCCCCGTAGGGTTTATAACAGGAAAGTCAGAAGACTTTCCAATTCTATAACAACAACCACTAGCGCATTTCTAGTATAATCCTTCCTTGGCTGTTTTTGTAGATTTTCACACGGAATAGATGAAATTTAAGGATATCGTAAGATTTAAAATAGCTTGATAAAGGAAAACACGTCGAAAGACTTGAATCCTACACCTTTCGACGTGTTCTTAATTATCACACTAATTCTTTTCTATTTTTATTAATTTTCTTTATTAATATTCTTTATTGATATTCTGAAATCTATTTTAGCACGTTATGTACTTGAACCAATGTATCAGAGATATTTTCTACAGATTTCTTCGCATCTTCTGTCACATCTCTTTGATAAGCCACTTCATGTTCAACACTATGTGCTGCTTCATTGGAAGCATAAGCTGCGTCTAAGATTTTCTTAAATACTTCATCAACACTTGTTGCCATGCTGTTTTGAATATCAACGATCTCAAGGATCTTATTCATGTCTGCGCCCATGCTCTCATTAAATGAAACAACCGATTTCATTGTATCCGAAATTTCTTTTGATGCTTTTGCAGATTGTGCTGCAAGTTGGTTTACTTGATTTGCAACTACTGCGAAACCACGTCCATGTTCACCTGCACGTGCTGCTTCAATGGATGCATTCAAAGATAACATATTTGTCTTATTAGAGATTCCTGCAATAACATTTGCAAATCCCATAATCATTGAAGTCATCTTTTCCATGTTCTCCATATTTTTCGTTGCTGCTGAAACAGCTTCTGTTAATACTGTTATCTTATCAGATAATTCTTTAATGCTTTCCATACCTTCTTTTACTAAATTCAAGGAAGTGTCTGCACTGTTTATTGAATCAAATGCATTTTGTTCGACCTTTTGTTGAGAGGAATATAGATTATCCATAACCGTAAGCATTCCCTCAAGATATTTGCTTTGCTTATCTGCAATTTCCTTTAATTCCTTAACGATATTTTGGTTTTGTTCTTCACCCATAACTCTTTCTCCTTTCATACCTCGCTTATGCAGATACTTTTTCAACCTATCCATAAGTGATCATCTGCTTCATTTGGTATTTACACTTCCGAAAATAAGATTCTGGTCGTAAGGTAATGTGTTTCAAAAACCTTAAGACCACCAAATTATTAACTCTCTTTGGTACTCATAATACTCTTTGGTATCTATTATAATAATTGCAATAGATCTCGTAATGTTTTAATACCAACTAACTGAATCCCCTTTATTTCAATCAATTCTTTATTCACCTGTGGTAAAACACATACTTCATACCCCATCTTTTTTGCTTCTAATACTCTTTGCTCTGCCTGATTAACACTTCTTACCTCACCTGTTAATCCAACTTCTCCAAATGCGATTGTTTTCGCATCAAGAGGCTTGTTCTTGTAACTTGAGATAATTGCCAATATGATTGCCATGTCTAACGCAGGTTCATTTACCTTCATACCACCTGCCACATTCACATATGCATCACAGCTAGCTAGCTGTAAACCTAATCTTTTTTCAACTACTGCTAGTAATAGATTTACACGATTATAATCTGTACCTGCTGCTGTTCTCCTTGGCATATTAAAATTTGTATGACAAACAAGTGCTTGTACTTCAACCATGATTGGTCGTGTTCCTTCCATCGCACAAGTAACTATAGAACCGGACTCACCTTCTGGGCGACCTTGTAACATGTATTCCGATGGATTTGCCACTTCTACTAGTCCTATATTTCGCATCTCGAAAACACCGATTTCATTTGTAGAACCAAATCGATTCTTCACCGCTCTCAATATACGATAGGAAGCATGATTATCTCCTTCAAAGTATAGCACAGTATCTACCATATGTTCAAGTACTCTTGGCCCTGCAACAACTCCTTCTTTCGTCACATGTCCTACAATGAAGATCGAGATTCCCATTCCTTTTGCTATCTTCATAAGACTATTGGTTGTCTCACGGACCTGACTTACACTCCCCGGAGCCGACCCTACATCCTCTCGAAACATCGTCTGTATTGAGTCAATGATGACCACTTCTGGCTTAATACGCTCAATCGCTGCTTCAATTAGATCCAAATTGGTTTCACTTAGCAGAAGTAAGTCCCCCTGGGCATAATTTAAACGACTTGCACGCATCTTAATTTGTTTTAACGACTCTTCTCCGGAGATATATAATACATTTCTGTTCTTTCTTGCTAAATCCCTGCTCATCTGTAGTAACAAAGTAGACTTTCCAATTCCCGGATCTCCACCGACCAAAACCAAAGAGCCAATAACAATTCCTCCACCTAAAACACGATCCAACTCTCCAATCTCCGTCATGATCCTCGTATCTGCTTCACAATCAACATTGCTTAGTCTGGTAGGTTCTACTTGTACTCGCCGATCCTTAACGGAACCTCCCGATGTCTTCTTAGCCACCGGTTCTTCCACGAAAGAATTCCACTCTTTGCAAGCAGGACATTGCCCTACCCATTTTGCCGATTCATATCCACATTCTTTACAGTAAAATACATTCTTTACTTTTGCCATACTACTAATCCTTTAATACTTAAATTTGTTTTTCATCTTGAAAAAAAAGAGGTGCTCAACTTCCTATTCACGGGATATTAAGCTACCTCTTATTCCTTCGTATTCATCAAAGTAGTTAATCAGTCAATTATAGCTTTACAACTTTTACATTGGATTGTTTACCATTGCTTAAATCTACGCTTACTACTAATTTACCACCTAAATTCGTTTTCATCTTTCCTACATTCGTATCATCGACAAAAACTTTATATTCCTTTTCAGGCTCTAATTCCAATGTGATCTGCACGTCATTAGGTCCTTCAACCGTAAAATGAATGTCCTTATCTGTTGCCATAAATGAAAATACAGAAGTACCAGGTACGGATTCATATACGAATAAACCATTTTTCTCAAGCTTTGTTATTTCTTTAAATGTTTTCACCTTATATAGATCACCGTTATGTTCAAAATCTGAAACTTTTGATTTTTGATCTAATGCATAGTTTCCAAAGCTAATTGTTCCATCGTTCTCTTTGCGAATTAATTCTTCAACCACTGTCATTACAGAACCCTCCATTTTATACAGCACATCTCATTCTTTCTCTTCTTGACTTGAAATTCTTTCTTTTGTCTATAATCAAAATATCTTTCGTACTGCAACTTATTCTTTTCTTATTAACATGATACAAGGACCAAAAGGTCATGTGTTTCATGCTTCCATGAAAAAGCATGACTTTATGACTCTCAAAACACGAGAAAGGATACCCATTAGGGTGAATTTCAGATGTTTTTGTATTGCGAAAGCACAAAATGCTAGCATTACATAGTATCAAGAGCAGCAAGGTACCTTTTGACCTAACATTATTATATAATAATCGACGGCTTTTTACTAGTGAATCTTTGTGTTTTTTATTAAATCAGTGGAACTGTTCAGAGCCAATCTTGGTAACCCTGTGCATTGACTCTGAACAACTGTACATCATGATATTACGAAACACGAAAAACGACATTCTTATCTTCTATATCTATAACAACATGATCTCCTGCTTTCACATGTTGATCTAGGATTTCTTCTGCAAGCTTGTCTTCAATATTATTTTGAATGGAACGTCTCAATGGACGTGCACCATAATTCTTATCAAATCCAGCATCTGCAACAAATGCAATCGTCGCTTCTGTAAATTCTAATTCCATCTCTAGCTGTCTCTTGGTACGTTTTGCTATATTTTGTAGCATGATTCGAACAATATCTTTGATATTCTCTTTTGTTAATGAATGGAATACAATAATCTCATCAATACGGTTAATGAATTCTGGTTTAAAGAGTCGTTTCACTTCCTCCATAACACCGTCTTTCATCTTCTTGTAATTTTCCTTTTCATCCACTTTTGTAGCAAACCCAAGTTGTTTTGGTGAAATAATTCGGCTAGCTCCAGCATTGGACGTCATAATAATGATTGTATTCTTAAAGCTGACTTTTCTACCTTGTGCATCCGTAATATGTCCGTCATCTAATACTTGTAAAAGAATATTGAAAACATCTGGATGTGCTTTTTCCACCTCATCAAATAGAATGACGCTATATGGATTTTGTCTAACTTTTTCACTTAACTGTCCACCCTCATCATATCCAACATATCCTGGAGGTGATCCAATTAATTTTGATACACTATGTTTCTCCATATATTCTGACATATCTACTCGTATCATAGAATTCTCATTACCAAACATAGCTTCTGACAATGCTTTCGATAATTCTGTTTTTCCAACACCCGTTGGCCCTAAGAATAAGAAAGAACCAATTGGACGATTCGGATCTTTTAGTCCTACACGTCCTCTTCGTATCGCTTTGGATACAGCGGCAACTGCTTCTTCCTGACCAATTACTCTCTCATGAAGTATATTTTCTAAATTACGAAGACGTTTGCTTTCCTCTTCTTCCAATTTACTTACAGGAATCTTGGTCCATCCTGAGATAATATCCGCTACTTCTGCTGGAGATACCACCATTTCACAATCTTTCTTCGCTTGTTCCTGCTGTTCCCGCAATTGTGCCAGAAGTTCTACATTCTTTGTTTGTCTTCGTTTTATCTCTCCTGCTTTTTCGTATGCTTCACTCTTAATTGCCTCTTCCTTTTCAATTTCCAGACATTCATTTTCTTCTTCAATCTTCTTAATATCTGGACTGGTTATATAGGCGCTTAACCTTACTTTTGAAGCAGCTTCATCAATTACATCAATTGCTTTATCAGGGAGATAGCGATCATTAATGTAACGATTCGACATTCTTACCGCAGCCACTAAAGCCTCATCGGTTATTGTTACTTGATGGTGGGTTTCATAGCGGTCACGTAAGCCTTTCAGTATAAGAATCGTTTCCTCTTCGGAAGGTTCTTCGATCACCACCGGTTGGAATCTTCTTTCTAATGCTGCATCTTTTTCAATGTACTTACGATATTCTTCTCTCGTGGTTGCTCCAATTAGTTGGATTTCCCCACGTGCCAAGGAAGGTTTTAATATATTAGAAGCATCGATGGCACCTTCCGCTCCCCCTGCACCAATAATCGTATGAATCTCATCAATGAAGAGAAGAATATTTCCATCATTCATTACTTCCTGGATTACTTTCTTAATCCGCTCTTCAAATTCTCCACGGTATTTGGAGCCAGCAACCATTCCACTAAGATCAAGGGTTAATACTCTCTTATCTTTGATAATCTCTGGAATGTTACCTTCCACGATCTTTTGTGCTAATCCTTCTGCAATGGCAGTCTTTCCTACACCTGGTTCCCCTACAAGACAAGGATTGTTCTTTGTTCTTCTACTTAAAATCTGTACAACTCGCTGAATCTCTTGTTCCCTTCCTATAACAGGATCAAGTTTTCCTTCCCTTGCATATGCTGTTAAATCCCTACTATATTGGTCTAATGTCTGTGTGGAAGGTTTTCCCTTTGCTTTGTTTTTGTTTGCAGCATATTCGCTCTTTGCTGCATTGCTGTCCTGCCCTATTGCAGTAAGAAGATCAATGTATAATTTCTGCATATTTACGCCCAAAGTATTCATTAAGCGTACTGCAATACAGTCACTCTCTTTTAATAACGAGATCAATAGATGCTCGGTACCAACTAACTGGGATTTTAATCGCATTGCTTCTCGATTACTTTGATCAATGATCCGTTTTGCACGTGGTGTAAAGCTTCCTGCTTCCAACACTTCCACTGCTGTATTAGGTGCGATCAACTGGTTGATCAGGTCAATGATCTTTCCTTCATCTACTCCATTCTCCGCTAATACTTTGGAAGCTACTCCGTCAACTTTTAACAATCCTATTAAAAGATGTTCCGTTCCAATGTAGCTATGCATTAATCGATACGCCGAATCTGCTGCAACCTGTAATGCTTCTTTGGCATTTGCTGTGAATCGATTGTTCATTCTGCCCACTTCCTTTCGTTGTTTGTTATTCCCTAGCTATACTAATTCAGGCAGGTTCTTATTTAAAAAAGCAGCTCGCGCCTTCTCTCTTTCCTTTGTTCCTGCATTTTTTCCTAATATTTTCTGTAAATTCGCTGGCTGAATCGCCATCATAATCTTATAAAATGAGGTTTTTTCTTTGCTTGTAATAATCTTTGAATCAAAACCAAATTTGATTTGTGCTAACAAAGTCATCGCATCGGCTGTGGTAATCTGTTTCGCATAACGAAGCACACCATAGGAACGATAAACCTGATCCTCGTATTTATCAAAGTTTGTATCCAGTAGATACTCTCTTCGTTTTCTCTCCTGTTTGATAATTTGCTCTACAATTGTAGTGAGATTTTCTAACGTATCTACTTCTGACATACCCAGCGTCTTCATATTGGATACTTGATAAATATAGGCAACACTCTTATTCCCCTCTCCATACATTCCCCGTATGGAAACACCGTATTTGTTGACTTCCTCAATAATCTTCTCTAATTTATCAGATGAGCCCAGTGCTGGTAGATATACCATTACTGAAGCACGTAACCCTGTACCTACATTCGTGGGACTACTCGTCAGATATCCAAGTTTGTCATCATATGCATACTGCATGAACTCAGAGATAATATCATCAATTGCATTTGCCTTCTCTAAAGCGGGTAATAAGTTCAGACCATTCTGAATTACCTGTATTCGTATATGATCATCCTCATTAAGCATCAAACTTACACTCTCATCTTCTGTCATGATTACGCCTGCATGTTGATTCTTACGTGCTAATTTATTGGATATGATATGCCTCTCCACTAATGCTTGTTTCTCAATATCATTTGCTTTTGATACACTATAATAATAATACTTTCCCATAACTTCTTCAAGAGCAGCCTTATTGTCGTCGATTCGATTATGCAGTTCTTCACATAGTAGCTCAGCTTGTTCTGATGATAGTTTTGGAGAAAATGGATACTTCACAAAATTTCTCGCCAAACGGATGCGACTAGAGATTACAACATCACTTTCATTTCCTTGTTCTTCATACCATTTAGGCATTGTTAATCTCCTCCTTATTCACTTCATCCTTCTTTGGTTGTGTGTTATCCTGTTGTTTTTCTCTTTCCTTCTCCTTAAGTGCTCTGATTGCATCTCGTAACCTAGCCGCTTCTTCAAATTCTTCTTTCTCAATCGCCTCTTGTAACAGAATACTCATCTTTTCAACTTCCGATAATTCATTAATAATTCGTTTCATATCGGAAACATACCCTTTTGGGTGTTTTCCCACATGGGCATCTGCTCCATGCAAACTCTTCAGGCTTCTTGATAAGATTTTATTAAAATAATGATAACATTGGTGACAGCCAAATTTTCCTTCTTTCAAAAATTGTTCATATGTCATTCCACAATTTTCACAACGAAGTGTATGATCGGTTTTCTTTTCCTTTGTAGGTTCTTCTGTGTTCCCATTCTTGCCTTGATCTGCTTTTTGATTCGTACTTCCTCGATACGTACCTAGTATACTGGATAATATATCACCTATTGAGATATCTTTATTCACAAATGTTGAGTTCATATGGAACTGTGTACATTCTGCTGCACATTCTTCGCAAAGATGTTGCTCCTTCATCTCTCCATTTACAACTTCTGTATAATAAATCTTCGCATCTCTCTTCTTACATCTATCACATAACATACTATCGCCTCCTCGATGCGATCTCTATAAAAACTGATCGTAAATCCGGTCAACTGCTTCATGTATTTCCTCTTTCGTTATATTCTTACAATATGCTTCTGCAAGCAACACTTGTAAAACTTCAATCATATCCATCATTGCTTTATACTTATCTGCTTCAACAGATATTACAGCACCTTTTCTTCGATCTAGTTTTAGATACCCTTCTTGTTTTAATATAGTATATGCTTTATTAACGGTGTGCATGTTAATTCCTATATTTTCTGCCAATTCTCTCACTGACGGAAGATTATCCCCCTCCTTGATCTCTGCATTCGCAATACCCAGGATTATCTGATTTCGTAATTGTATATAGATTGCTTCTTCACTATTAAAATCAATGCGCACAACCATTTAATCACCTTCTTTTTAGTTATATCTGTTATACTGCCAGTATAACAGATATCTACTTCTTGTCAAGTATCTCATCGACAATAAACTCGCTTCTCGTTCCTCATGTTCTTGTTCTCCGCACCAAGCACTATCAGCTTCAGCTGACATCTACCTCATGTTGAGTGCGCATCCCATGCTGGTTTCTATAATAGGAAAGTTGGAGGACTTTCCTATTATAAAATTAAGGACTTTTGGCACCCAAACCCTATTATAGAAAAAAAGAACAATCCTTTATAAATGGAACCTGATAGTAGTATTTCTCTACCTCTTGTACTTCCATTCATAAAGATTGTTCTATTTAAATAACTCAAACTTCGTACATCGAAAATTTAATGCTTTTGTTCTATGGAATTAATAAAACTCATCATCCTTAACCCCACGTAATTTTACGAGAAGTCGAATTACAACCAATGTTGCTCCTAAGGCAATGATACAACTGATCACTACCAAAATCCGCATATTGTCTAACTTCTTTGCATACTCGTCTTTTGATACGGTTCCTGTTGAAACAGTTGTTGTTTGGTCATAGGTAGAATCGTAACGTTGTACGGTATTTTCCAGTCGATCATAACGATAAAATTGTGGTACCCCGTCTGCTTTTTTCATATAGATCAATACATAATCCGATACAGCACCCCCCTCTGGTTCATATACATCAACGGTTACACCTTGTAATTGCCTTGTGGTTGCTTCATATCCAGTTGGTATACTTATTGTATCATCCACAGGAACCACTTCATATTCAGCAGCAAACTGTAGAAATACACTTTCTTCTTCTTGTGTAACGACGTAACCATCTGTTTCAAGGACTTCTTGTAAGGTGTCTTCCTGTTTCTTTTCTTCCTCTTCTTCTGGAATCTCTTCTCCCTGTTCCTGTTCTTCTCCTGCTACTTGGCTACTCGCTTTATGAACGACGATGGTATAGGTTTTTTTATCTCCAGATGGTGCTGTTACCGTAATCTGTACTTCGTTATTGCCAGGTTTTAAGTCCGTATTGCCCTTGGTCTTTACCTTTGCATCTGCATCTTGCGCCATGGCACTGATTACTAGTTCCGATACATCTGCATCTACTTCTGCTGTATAAGAAGTTGTTTTTTCTGAGAATTCAGGTGATAGGCTTCCAGGGCTAATCTTTAAGGAATAGAGCTTTGTATTCTTTGAAACTTTCTCATCTGTTTCAATATTGATAGACAAACTATTGCAAGAAACTGACATTTCAGCAGAATCCTCATATGTGTAGACATAAGCTTGGTCTATTACTTCAATCTTTGCATTTCCCTGTTCGATTGCTTTGAATTGCAGGACATATTTTCTACTCGTTACAACATTTTCTGGATTAAGATCGGAGATACGAAGGATTCCATCATCACCACTAACCAAACTTCCCCCACTGACGAATTCCAATTTATCATTGTCATAAGAAAGTAATGTTTCAAATCCTCCTATTTCCTCTGTTCCAACAACCTTGACTGTTACACTGAACGTATCATTCTGCTTAACGGAATCTTCCTTTTGTGTGATCGATACAGTTGCACTTGCAGCTTGTACCATCTTATCTGGCATTAAACTAACGATCAGACAGATCAGTAAACTATAGATTACGATTGCTTTCTTCCTTTGCTTCATATTCCTACCCCTTTATTCTGATAACCGTACCACATTAATGGTATAGTCTCGTTTATCTCCATTTTCTGCAACAACCGTTATTACAACTTGATTATTGCCCACCTGTAATGGGATGGTACCATTCCCATAGATACTTGCTTTTTTGCTCGCTGTTGTAGCGTTCACTACAATGGATTCTCTTGTAGCTTCAACGATCAAACCGTAATTTTGATCAATAGAAGCATCAAATGTTGGAGTAATCGTATATCCTTCCACACTTAATGTCTTTAACCAATTGTTTGGATTCAGTTGATCGGCAGGTAAAGGAGCTGCCGTAGATGGCATATCCAGAAATACTGGTATTGAAAATACAACTGGCACACTACTCATTGTACTATACGCCGTATACGTTTTTGTTGATTCCGAAGCCGCTGCCTGCACATTCGCCATATATTGATGAGAATACGTTGAGGTTGGCGTCATATTGAATTTCTCAAGATAGATGGTATTCTGCCCTCTCTTAATATACGTTGAACCGATAATATAAGCCCCACCAACAATGGAACGATAAGGACTTGTCCATGGAATCAGGTATAAAGCATTGTTTGCAGCATTTGACGTACCATTTTTTGCATATTTCAAACCATTCGCTACTGCACCACCTGCTTCTGTACTATGGGTTGCACCAATATTATAGAAATTGTATAGGCCTTCATATCCGCTAACAGTTCCTGTTACACTAGAACTAAAGGTTTTACTTGAAGTAACCACTTCCTGTTTCACTCTAGAAGCAAGATGATAAGGACTCACTCCTGAGTATTTGGCAGCTTCAATAAATGTATCAGCATACGTCTTCGTTTGCGTTACACCAGTATCATCCACAAAAGAATAATTCGTGCCTGCCATTGGTGTTCCTGTTAAGATATTGGATAGACCACTTACCGTCTGATATTCATTTTGATAGGATAATAATTCAAATTGGAAAATTCCCTGAGGAGTAAGGAAATTCCTTGGATCCATATAATAAGCAATAATATCTTGAGAGGCCGTTACCCATGTTGAACCATCATATACAACAAAACTGTCTGTTGCCCATTTATACGCACCTGTCTCCATTGATTTCCACGCGATATTCTTGCTATTTGGAATCAAGTTTTTACCTACAACGCTTTCCTTTGCAACTGCAGTACTCCAATCCAATCCCGTATGATATGCTTCAAACTGCCAGTAAGGGTATTGACTATGAAGGGTCCGTAGATAAGGTTTATAGCTTTCTGGAAATCCTTGTGTTGTCATCATTTGTTCAAATTCCGCATCGCTAAGAGGCGTCGTTGTTTCTTCTTTTTTTGAGTCATCCGCTGTATCGTCTTTTGATGTGTCATCTTCTTTGGGATCATCCTTTGAGGTGTCGTCTTTCTGATCGTCGGTAGTTGGGTCGTCCTTTGCTGTATCATCATTAGATGAATCCTCTTTAGAAGTATCCTCAGCCGTATCGTCATTCTCCTCTTCCGAATCCAGTTTCACATAATCCCCCGATATATATCCCGTCATTGTTTTTTTGTTATAGATAAAATCAACCTCATACCATAACGTTCCAGATACATCAACGACAGAATAGATGGTAACTTTCGTTCCTTTGGAAAGATAAACCTTAGCTCCAGATGAATCCGTCATCTGTGCTTTGGAAGTACCTGCTCCCACACGAACTCTTAGATTATCTGTGGTTACTTTCCCTGTATCGATTGCTTTCCTTGTTTCCTCTGTCTTTTTTGCCGTAAAGAGGACTTTATTTGCTTCAATATATCCTGTGTGGGTCTTTTTACTATATGTAAATTTCACAAGAAAATATTTCACATCTTTTTTCGTTACCTCTTTTGTAATGGTTAATTTGGTCTTATTGGCTAAGGCAATTGTCTTATTGGAAACCTTCAAATAAACGGTGCCTCCAGCGGCTTTTCTAATCTTCACTTTTGAAGTACTGTTTACCTTCGCCGCTACGGTAGACTTTAATGTTAGCTGTACATAGTCACTTAATACATATCCTTTTTTCGTCTTTCCATCCCATTTAAATGAAATGTAATACCACTTTTGTTTGCTCACTATTTTCTCTGATATTATAGTAACTGCCGTTCCTTTTGTTAATGCAACTTTCGTTTTTGCTACTGTTAATTGTGCAGACGATGTCGATGCCTTCGTACGAACATTTAACTTTGTTGCTGTAACTTTTCCAGGTATACTCAATGTTGATGCTGCTTGTATCTCTTTCTTATTATTTAACATGATTGTAGTCGGACATGACAATACAACACACAACAAAAGAGTTACAATTCTCTTCCATCTTTTCCCATTCATCGTTTACTCCTTTCCAATCCAGTTCGTTGTTTCTCTTTTTATGTCTGGCAACTAGAACTCCCTCTATTCTGCACACCATAACTTATTTTGAAATATGAATTCTGTAGCTAAGGTATCGTCTTATTCTCAAACTCAAACTTTCCAATGTTTTATTGATGATCTAACCCTTGCATAATTATATTAGTTAATTCTCCCCAAAAGCCTTTTATTTCCCAACCTTGCAACTTAATTCCACTTTCTATAACAAAAATACTGAATAACTATGGCATTTTCGTGGCATTTTTGTATTCTATATACAAGGAGTGAATGGCCTTGTAATACCTCAAGTCTTGGCATAAGAAAACGCCCTTTATTATTAGAGGAACGTTCTAATAATAAAGGGCATCTCATGGGATACTAATTTACCTACTTTTTCTCTACTAGATTACTCGATTCATTGGCAAATCATTGTTTATTCCTTTGGACATCAGAATCTGATGTAGATCGATCACACCATTTTGAAATGCAGCGGCACAAGATGCCAGATATGCATCCCACATACGGAAGAATGCTTCTCCCTTTTCCTTTCTGATTTCACATGCATGTTCTAGGTAATTTTTTCTCCAACAAAGTAAAGTTTTGTTGTAATGTCTGCGCAAACTCTCTACATCTAATGTGTAAAAATGGTACGTTGGTAAAAGATAAATAATTTCTCGAAGACTTGGCAACATTCCTCCTGGAAAGATGTATTTCTTAATCCATGGATCTCCCCAGTGTTCCTTATGTCCGCTTATATAGTGAAGCAAGAATAATGCACCTGGTTTCATTACCGCATCCGCACAGGAAAGGAATTCCTCATATTGTCCACGTCCTACATGTTCAATCATTCCAACGCTCACAACACGATCGAATTCATAACCTGATTTCTTCAGATCACGGTAATCCATTAACTCTACAGATAATTGCTCTTGTAAACCTTCATTCTTAATATCAGCCTGGCATTTTCTATACTGTTCTTTGCTAAGGGTGATTCCAACACCTTTTACCCCATATTCTTTTACAGCAATTTTTAATAGGAATCCCCAACCACAACCAATATCTAAGAGGGTCATTCCTTCCTTTAACTGCAATTTATCTAAGATATGATGTACCTTATTACACTGTGCTTCATATAACGTGTCTGTATTATTTTTAAAATATGCACAGGAATAACTCATGGATTCGTCCAACCATTTTTCATAAAAATCATTTCCAATATCATAATGAGAAGTTACCTCCTCCTTTTGATGTTTCTTGGTTTGATTTAGATGGTACATCTTCTTTCCATCTGCTTTTTCTCGATGAAAGGATTCCATATTTCCTAAGAACAGATCCAGTACTTCATATAGATCCCGATCTACCTCGATCACACCATTCATATATGCCTCTCCAAGAGCAAGGGTTGTACTAGTAAGGAGATCCTTCTTACTAAGTTCTTGGTGAATGGTAACCGTAAACTCTGGCTTGCCTTCCCCTACATGAAGGTGTTTTCCATTCATGTCCACTGCAAAGGGAATATGAATAAATTTGCTTAAATAATCTGCTATAAATTGATGCATCGTATATCCTCCTTATAATCTGCTTCCACAGTTTTTGTATTTTCTCTTGTTATCGTATTATGAAAACACAAAGTGCGTAGCAATACGTCGTATTATAAGGATTGCCATAACTTTTTCTTCTTAAACTCTAGTAAACACCTTACTAACGAATATTATTGGCACATGTAGTATTATTATCAAGGTGTCAAATCCTCATGCTGTAATGCATTGCATACTGCTTTTTGTATTACTCTACTGGAATTGGTTGCACCACTAATGGTATCTACCGCAATCTTTTGCTGTTGCATGATTTCTCCCGTGATTGCCTCCGCTTTTGCTCCTCTTTCATTTCGGTGCTCCAAAAGCTGTAGATTCGTAATTTTCCCTGCTACTATCGTAACCTCCACTTTGGCATAGATATAGCCTGCATCATAACTTCCTACATAGGTCCCATCTGCTATATTCGTTACATCAATTTCTGGTATAGAAATCTCATCAATGGATTTCTTGTATGCCTGAAAATCTACAAAATACACAACAATATGTATACACAATAAGCCAAGCAATACGCAAACTCCTACTTGATGAAATAGCAACCACCGTTTACCTAACTGTTTTCTTCGAACATAAAATAATCCGATAAGAATTCCAACGACTAACATAGCGATTCCACCAATATATAAGATCAATGGTCTTGTATAAAACACACGGAATGTCAACACTAGATGGAGTAGTGTTACACCACCTGCGATATATGCCACTGGCTTATGAATCCGATATAGTGCCCGATCAAGTTTCTTCCACCCTAATCGTTTTGCAAAGAATTTCATACACAAGATAGCAAGTAACAGAAGTAAAACATAACCCGTAATAATTCCCATAATATAATCCTCCTATTCGATCTTCTTGTTACTGCGGTAAACTTGTCCGTTTTGCATGAATTTTAGCAATTCGAATCAATTCTCTACGCGTATGCTTGACCGCAATGGCACCTTCTGTACACTGTTCCATACACAGTTTGCAATGAATACAGTCTTCCTCTTTCACAATAATACATTTTTCTTCCTCTACCCGAAGCACATGCATTGGACAAACTGCAGCACATCTTCCACATCCAATACAGGTTTCGCTTTCTATTCCAACATGTCTACCATCTGGGATATGTACCGTTTTCTTATATTGAGGAAATCGTTTATGTATAAACTTTTCAGCTCTTCTCAAATCTGCTTCATTTGGTTTTCCCTTGTTTCCTCCATGATACAGATTATATGGGCCTGTACAATCATACCCTCTGCAAGAGTATTCGCCAACCACCGATACGCCATTCTTTTTTAATATTGTTTTCAATGGTTCGTGGTATTTTCCTTGGATTGGTGCTCCATGGGTAGAGAAGATAAATGCAGCCTGTTGCGGTTGCAACGTTTTCGCAATCTCCATAATTGCAGGATGATGGGATGTAAAATAGATTCCAGAACCTAAACCTACACATGCATAGCTGGACAAATCCATCTTTTTTGCACGCTCACAGCTGATTACCTCACAATGCAACACTCTCCCCATAGCATCTGCGATTTTTTTCGTATTTCCATGATACATGGACTGACATATAATAATAACCTCTTTATTCATCTTATGACTCCTTCCTATTAACTTGATCTGCAGACTATCTGTCTATTGTTTTGTACAAGGTGTCAAATACTGTTTGCAAATATTCATCTTTTGTAAGTGACATTTTCATTGCAATATATTCTTTCTTCTCTTCCGCCATTATGATATTCTGACACAAAGAAGCCCACATTATGAATACCGTTGGAGGTATGGGAAGATCCTGGCGAATAACTCCTTCATCCATTCCTTCCTGTAAAAATGTTTCTATCACATGGTTCACTTCTTCTCCCACTGTATAGATTTCTCCCAATACAGGTTCTTCTTCCATGGCTTGCGCGCTCACTTCAATCTTTGCTAGTAAGCCTTTAAAAAACAGCGGGCTCTTTTCATGAAGTTGAATCAATACCTTACACAATCCATCGTATCGATCTTTTGCACGATTCTTTTCTTGCATCACCGTTGTCAAACCATCTCGTAAAGTAGTCATATATTCCAATATAATATGATGGTAAATCTCTTCTTTACTCTTAAAATATACATAGATTGTTGATTTACTATAATCCGCTGTCTTCGCTATATCCGCCATTGTGGTCTGGACAATTCCTTTTTCCGTAAATAATTGTTTTGCAGTTTCTATGATATTGTTTTTGTTATAGCGAATTCGATCTAGTTGTCGTTTTTCTCCCATCTCTAACTCCCTTTCCTCCCTATACTATATGTTGACTATATCATTCATGAACAATAGAATAGGACAATCTTACACGTTTGTAGACTATTATTTCGTTTTTTATACTATCGTTATTAAAATCGTACCACTAGTTCGATTTTATGTCAAGAAAAAATCCCATATCGTTTTCTATGATACAAGAGGTAATACATTACCTCTTAACACTACGTATTGCAATGCACTTTGTTGTGCTCTCACAATATGAGTCAGTCATAATTGAAAACCTATATGGGATCATCTTTTTTGTATAAATTCATTATCAATATGAACTCATTATAAACAAGATACTCTTCCGTCTAAATAATGGGGTTACTTCTGTTGAACATCATCAATGGCTTTTCCAATATCATTTCTCATGTACTTATTAGAAAAATTAATCCATTCTGTTGCTTTATAAGCATTCGCTCGGGCTTCCTTTAGAGTAGCTCCTTTTGCTGTTACGCCTAGAACACGCCCTCCATTGGTTACGATGCCATCTTCTGTTGCTTTTGTTCCTGCATG
The DNA here is from genome assembly GCF_012070565.1 of Anaerosporobacter faecicola. Classification (GTDB taxonomy): domain Bacteria; phylum Bacillota; class Clostridia; order Lachnospirales; family Lachnospiraceae; genus Anaerosporobacter; species Anaerosporobacter faecicola. Next base: position 112,301 of record NZ_JAAQRO010000003.1, on the reverse strand, counting down.
AAAAACATAATACCCATCTTTTCCTTCAAAATTCTCAAATCCTGTGATTTGAATTCCTTTTTCATACTTCTCAGGATATCCTGCAGAAGCTAAGACAACACATACAGCTGCATTGTCTTCAAATTGAAGGTCAATGTCTTCTAATTTACCATCAATACATGCATTCATTACTTCCACAATATCATTTTTCATACGTGGTAGCACAACCTGTGCTTCTGGGTCACCGAAACGCGCGTTATATTCCAATACTTTCGGACCATCTTGTGTAAGCATTAATCCAAAGAACAAAATCCCTGTAAAGTCTCTGCCTTCTGCTTTCATCGCATCCATCGTAGCTTGGTAGATATATTGGTTGCAGAAATCATCTACTTCTTTTGTATAGAATGGACTTGGGGAGAAAGTTCCCATTCCACCTGTATTCAATCCTTTGTCCCCATCCTTCGCACGTTTATGATCTTGTGCACTTGTCATTGTCTTAATATGCGTTCCATCACAATAGGATAGAACAGAAACTTCTCTACCTGTCATGAATTCTTCAACCACTAAACAGTTACCAGCGCTACCAAATTGTTTATCTAACATAATAGTTTTTACACCAGCTTTGGCTTCTTCCAATGTATTACAGATCAATACCCCTTTTCCAAGAGCCAAACCATCTGCTTTTAGTACGATTGGATATTTACTTGTTTCTAGATAAGCAAGTGCCTTCTCTGGAGAATCAAATGTCTCATAAGCTGCAGTTGGTATATGATATTTCTTCATCAAATCTTTTGAAAATGCTTTTGATCCTTCAATAATCGCTGCATTCTTTCTTGGTCCAAATACACGTAGTCCTCTTTCTTCGAAACGATCAACAATGCCTGCTACTAGAGGATCATCCATACCGATAATCGTAAGATCAATCGCATTTTCTTCTGCGAAATCTACTAATTTGTCTAATTCCATTGCACCAATATTCACACACTCTGCTACCGCAGCAATTCCCGCATTACCTGGTGCACAATATATCTTATCCACATGTTTGCTTTTTGCAACTGAAGTTGCAATTGCATGCTCTCTTCCGCCACTACCAACAATAAGAACCTTCATTGTTCTTCCACCTTTCCTATATCAACCTAGTATAACCAATTTAACTTCGTACAACGAAAACTTCACGTGTGAAGCCAAGCGAGCGCGCGTTTTTTCATGAAAACAGCAATTACCTACCCGTTCAGAGCAATCAAACGCGAAGCTTGTATAAATGATATTAATTTCAATTTCTTATAAGAGCATGACCATTGGATACTTCCACTTTCTTATTCGCGATTAGATTAATCGCTTGAGGAAGGATGTTCCATTCTGCCTGTTCCATTACTCTCTTTTGTAAAACCTCAGGCGTATCTTCCTGCTTAATCTCTACTGCCTTTTGCAAAAGGATTGGTCCACTATCCACGCCTGTATCTACAAAATGTACGGTAGCTCCTGTAACTTTCACACCACGATCAAGCACCGCTTCATGAACTCGTAAACCATACATACCTGGTCCGCAAAATGCAGGAATCAAAGACGGATGAATGTTAATGATTCGATTAGGATATGCGTTTACAAGAATTTCTGGTAAGATAACCAGATAACCTGCTAAAACTACAAGATCCACATCATAAGACTGAATACGCTCTACCAGTGTCTGGTTAAACATCTCTCTCGTCTCAAAATCCTTTGGAGAGATACACTCTGCTGGGATTCCATGATTCTTCGCTCTTGTAAGTGCATACGCATCTTTCTTATTACTAATCACTACTGCAATACTCGTATTCGTGATTGTCTTGTTCTCAATCTTATCTATTATTGCCTGAAGGTTTGTTCCACCTCCAGAAACTAACACTGCAATCTTCATCAAAAGAAACCTGCTCCCTTCCAAATTAGGCGACTTGATGCGAAGCACAAGCCGCCTACCATTCTTCTTATTCTACTGTGATTCCTTTATCGCCCTTTTTCACTTCACCAACAACATATGCTTTTTCTCCTGCTGCTTCAATCTGACGAATTGCAACGTCAACTTGATCTTTATTAACAGCGATCATCATTCCTAATCCCATATTGTAGGTATTGTACATCATCTGTTCTGTAATATCTCCATCTGTTGCTAACATATTGAAGATTGGAGGGATTGGATAACTATTCTTCTTAACAAATGCATGAATTCCTTCTGGAAGCATTCTTGGGATATTCTCATAGAAACCACCACCAGTAATATGACTACATGCTTTCACCGTTACTCCACCTTCTTTTAAGGAGCGTAATGCTTTCACATAAATCTTCGTAGGTGTTAATAAGGTTTCTCCAAGTGTTGCACCAAGAGACTCATAATATGTATCTAGTGCTTCTCGATTCATATTGAAAACTTTTCGAACTAAGGAATAACCGTTACTATGAATACCGGATGAAGCAATACCAATCAATACATCACCCTCTGTTAAATCTTTTCCTGTGATCAGATTCTTCTTATCAACAATACCAACTGCAAAACCTGCAAGATCATATTCATCTACAGGATAAAATCCAGGCATCTCTGCTGTTTCTCCACCAATCAAAGCTGCACCTGATTGTACGCAACCGTTCGCAACACCACTTACAATCGTTGCAATCTTTTCTGGATCGTTCTTTCCACATGCTATATAATCAAGGAAGAACAATGGTTCACCACCTGCACATGCAATATCATTTACACACATTGCAACACAGTCAATACCGATTGTATCATGTTTATCAAGAATAAAAGCAAGTTTTAATTTAGTTCCAACACCATCTGTTCCTGATACTAAAGTTGGCTCTTCCATACCTTTAAACCCAGCAAGAGAGAATGCTCCTGAGAATCCACCGATATTCGTAAGAACTTCGCTTCTCATTGTTTGTCCAATATGTTTTTTCATTAATTCAACTGCTTTATATCCTGCTTCAATATCAACGCCAGCGTTCTTGTAATCCATGTTACGTTCCTCCTGTTAATTCAAACATATAATGATTAAAGCGTCAAAAAGTAATTTGCCGCTCTAGATACTACGTATTGCTACTCACGATGTGCTTTTACAATACGAAAATCGTCGAGTTGTATCTCTTTCATTATCTTACCACATTTTTCGTGCTTTGTCTTACTTTGCACTGTATTAATTTCTTATGTTACTTATTAGACGGGTTAATAATATTTGCTTTATCTATAAGTAAAACTACTTTTCTTTTTTAATACTTATGGTATTGTTGTCAGAACTCTATGCTCTTTCCTCCATGAAGCAAGCGGTATGCGGAAGGTGTCAGCCCAAACGATCTTCGAAATACTTTCGTATAGTAATTACCATTAGAAAAACCACACTGTATTGCTATTTCTTCAATCAACAACGTACTTGTAACTAATAAGTTCAATGAGTGTTTCAGGCGAATATCCTGCAGATACTGCATAGGGGTAATTCCCTTTTGTAGATGAAATTGTCTAGTTAGATGAGACAATGACACCCCTAGTTCAATGCACATATCCGATAGATTTTTTTGTGTGGAAAAATTCTGTTCCAACCATACCACTGCCTGTTCCACACAACCAATCTTCTTTCCATACGAGGGAGATTCCAAATCCTGAAGTAATAATGTTAGAAATTGGTATAGGAATACACTATTATTATATAAACCATACTGCTTTCCATTTTGGACATTTGTATACTCTCTTAAGAAACACTGAATGGAATCTGCGTTTTGATCAATCGTCAATATATTCCCAAACGTATTCTCCATGTATGTACAATACTGTTTTGCTATCTCCCCATTAAAATGAATATAAAAAAATGTCCAACCATGTTCCTCTTCCTTCTTATAATAATACTTACTACCATGTGGAAAAGGAATCAAGAACGCTTTCCCAGGGGTTAATGAAACAACACGATCTTCCTGTTCAAAAAAGCCTTTTCCTTCTAACGTATATTGAAACAAAAACCCATCATAATCTTGTCTTCTTTCATTATCATATGCATAAGACTCATCTTCACGTTTCTCAACTCCAAAATCATAGACATGGAGTTGTTTTGTAACAAAGGTATCCCAATCAGCAAAATTAAAGTTCCGATATATCAAAATATTACCCCCTTACACAGTAATAATCCTCTTTCCATACCAAGTTTACTATAAGTATACTATATTATACAAGGTTCCCAAAGTTATGTTTTTCATGCTTGCATGAAAAAGCATAACCTTGGGAACCGCAAAACATGAGAAAGTAGCCCGATTAGGGTGGATTTCGAATGGATTCCTATTGCGAGAGCTCTTTATGCGGAGCAATAGGTTGTATTATGCTTCTAACCAAAGTTAAGTTTTTCATGCTTGCATGAAATAACATAACCTTGGGAACCGCAAGACATGAGAAAGTAGCCCGATTAGGGCGGATTTCTGAGCAATAGGTTGTATTAGGTTATCAATTAATAGAAAGAGGGAAGATAATGGATAAGAATATGTTTGCCCCAACCCCACCAATGGGTTGGAACAGTTATGACTACTATGACACCACTGTCACTGAAGAAGATATTAAGAAGAATGCGGATTTTATGGCCACTTATATGAAAGCGTATGGCTGGGAATATGTTGTTGTGGATATTGAATGGTATGCTTACCATACAGGCAGTTTGCGTGATCAATATCAATATATCCCATTTGAACAGATTGAAATGGATGAATACTCCAGATTATATCCTTGTCCAGATCGATTTCCATCCTCTGTTAGTGGAGCTGGATTTAAACCATTAGCGGACTATATTCACAACCTTGGTCTAAAATTCGGAATCCATATTATGCGAGGTATTCCTCGTATTGCTGCACATAATCACACAAAGATAAAAGGAACTTCTGTTACAGCAAATCAGGTTGCAGATCCAAGCTCCATCTGTTCTTGGAATCCTGATATGTACGGTATTGTTCCTAATCGTCCAGGTTCACAAGAATACTATGATTCTCTATTTGAATTATACGCAAGCTGGGGTGTTGATTTTGTAAAATGTGATGATATCTGCCGCATGGATGCTACATCTGCAAAGGAAGAAATTATCATGCTCCAAAAAGCAATTCAGTCATGTAATCGTCCCATTGTACTTAGCCTTTCTCCTGGGCCAGCAAAAGTAGAGGAAGCATGGCATTATGAAACCTATGCTAATATGTGGAGAATTACTGATGATTTCTGGGATAACTGGTCTCTCCTCCTTAACATGTTCGAACGTTGTGAACATTGGCAAAACCATGTCTCTACAGGCTGCTACCCTGACTGTGATATGATACCTGTTGGATATTTGGGGAAAGGTTTTGGAGAAGAGCGACAGACCAATTTTACAAAAGAAGAGCAAATGACTATGATTTCCCTATGGTCAATCTTTCGTTCTCCAATGATGCTTGGTGCAGAGCTGACCAAATTAGACCCATGGACACTTGCATTACTTACGAACAAGGACGTTCTTCATCTTCTAACCAATAGTCAACATGCCAGACAACTTGTCCGTGATCAACAGAAGGTAGTTTGGACATCACAAGATTTGAATGGAACTACAAGTTATCTTGCTGTATTTAATTTAGAAGAAGCAAGGGAGCTTACCATCGAATTCAATTGGTTACCAGCATATATCCATTCTACTTCGAAAATCACTGAGCTTTGGACACAAGAAACAAAAGAATACAAGGATTTTTCATTACAAGTATCCATTCCAGCCCATGGAGTAAAATTATATCGTATAGAATCAGCTTAGCACTAGAGCTCCCCGACACTTGTACATAGAACAAAAAAAGACTAAACAGTATAATCTGTTTAGTCTTTTTTCAGATTCTGTACTGCATTAGCCGGGGTTGCAAGATACAGAATCTTATTCTCCCAGAGTTAGATTCTTTTTTTCGTCCGTCCATATCTACAAGAATAACTCTTATCATTAATAATGCCACAAAAAACTACAAAAAAATACGCAACCCATGAAATGCATTATTTTGCCTATAAAATGCATATTCCATTGCAATACCCATATAATTTGCTATAATTATGCTAGGGATAAATGGTTATACCTTTCATATTGATATGAATATATAACTTCTTGACCTGTAAAACAACTTTTTTATACAGGGGGAGACACCATGATTAACATAGCAATTTGTGATGATGATATCATTCAATTACGCATTCTAGAAAAAATGCTCACCACACTAAGCTTCTCTGATGAGCAAATTCAAGTTAAAAGTTTCAACTCCGGCGATTCCTTAATTAATGAGATAGAACGCGGAATTACATATGAAATCTATCTTCTAGATATGATTATGCCTTTTGTTTCTGGATTAGAAATTGCTCGTACCATTCGTAAACAGGATTCCACTGCCCAGATTCTATTTCTTACCAGCTCACGAGACTATGCCATTGATTCCTATGAAGTCAATGCCGCCTCTTATCTGTTGAAACCATTCTCTAAAGATCTTCTTGATCATGAGATAAAAAAAGCAATTCTGAATTGTAAACCTCAAGAGGATTCCTATATTCTTATTCGACAAAAAGGAACCCTTCAAAAAGTATTCCTTACAAATATAGTTTACGCTGAGGTTCGCCTTGATAAGCTTTACTTTTTCCTGCGAAATGGAGAATGTATGATTACAACTGGAACAATGTATGAGTTGGAGAATATTCTACGCGACAAAGAGTCCTTTTTCAAAGTACACCGTTCTTTTATTGTTAATATGGAATATATCAAACGGCTTAACACTGCAAATATTGAGATGAACATATATTCTACAGTCATTCCACTTTCTAGAACGGTTCGTACCACATTTCGTGAAGATTACATTACCTATGTAACAAATAAGGCAAATGGTGTTCGTATATTATAACCAACAAAACAAGCAAAATTTTCACTACTATTGCAGAACATCTCTGCAAACATATATCATATCTACTGATTCTGCTGAACATAACTACAGATTTCTTCCATCAGACGTTTGTCATAATCCCGGGAGAAACCATGTCCCTCACCTGGGTAGATGGTCAACTCGCAATCTGGATACGCTTTCTGTGCTACCTGTGCATAAGACAACTTAACAATACCATCTGCATCACCATGGAAAATCTTCACATGCTTTTCGTACTTGCGAATATAAGAATATACATCAAAATCTGGCAAATCATCAACAAACTTTTGCCCTATGGTCATCCCCATAAAATCAATGGTTTCCCTAACTGGTTGCCCTTTGGCACCTTTCCAATCATCTGGTATGCAAAATGCCGGGAACATTAAGAACAGATTCTTGATCCGTTTACAATCATTCGCTGCTACTAATGCAGATATGAATCCTCCTTGACTGGCTCCCAAAAGATAGATCTGATTCCGATCAATTCCCTGTAAGGAAGAAATTTGGTCAATAACAGCTTTTAGGTCCGCTTGTTCAGTTTTAATGCTCATCTCCACCGGTGAACCACTACTTTTGGAAGCAACACTACCACCACAAAAATCAAAACAGTAACTGGCTATACCATGTTCTGCAAATTGTCTGCTAAACCATGCCATGGATTCATAGTTTGCATTATACCCATGACTACAGATAATCACCGGAAGTTCTCCTGTTGTATTCTTTGGTGTCATTAATTTTCCATAGATTGTTTTCTCATCATAGTAACAGAAAAGCTCTTTTTCATCATATTCATATTTCATCAATAACGCCTCCTTTCAATTATCATAAAACATTCCAAGAAAAATGAAAACATATTTCTGAAAAGCTTTATAATTTTGAAAAAAGACATATGTTCATGCAAGCATAAAACACACGTCTTTTTTCTTGAAAATCGATTCCCTTACAAAATCCTAATTCATATCAAACAAATTTCTGTTTACAAAATTAATGATCATGTCATTTTCTACTGCATTCTTTCCTTTTAAGGTTGATACATAGTAGATTCGAATCTTCAGTTTCATCTTCTTACTTCCTGGTGATAGTTGTGAGAAGAGATCAACTGGAACAGCAATGTGATACAATTTATCCATTTGCTCCTCATCTGATCCGATAGAGTCACTCGCTTCTACTTTAATCTTACCTTCCGTTAACGGTAGTACATACTCTGGGTCTTGCACAGTTGTTGTTTCAATATAACTGGTACAATCCACATCGTTTCCGTTATCTTCATTGACATAGTATTTCACAGATAAATCTGCATTCATATCAAGATTTGGATTCTTAACACGGTAGTAAACGTCTACATAATTCTTTCCATCTCGTTCTTCACCACTGACATTCGTATAAACCTTATCATTCATGCTACTATACTTCTTCACATCATAATCTACATAAAAGAACTGTTCTCCATCTTTTGTTGTACCAACATTTTCATTCGTTATATTAATACTTGGTTTGTCAGAAGCCGCTTTGTAAGCAGCAATCATTGTATTAATGAATAATTTTGCTTCCATTTCAGTAGGATTTGAAGCATGTCCCACACCAGAGTAGGTGATGTTTCCTTTATTATAGATATAATAGTTGTTTCGTACATCATTTGGTAAGATATTATATCGTAAATTTGCTGTTTCTGATCCATCTCCTGCTAACGCAAACCATACAACAACATCATCTCCCATATCAATCTGATAGTACTGGGAATGCGTAATGGATACTCTAAAATTATCAATAATCTTATATGGATAATTGGTAATCTGTCCTTCATTAATCTTTTGTATGGTTTGCGTTCTTGCCCAGTCAGAACAGCCATTGTTTCTATTCTTTAATTGATTAATCGGTGTATTAATTGGACTCGCATATTGGTTAAAAGTAGGATATTTATAATAATCGTTATCACTTGTCTTTAAAGCCATCTTCTGCAATAACTGTGTTGTAAATCCCTGTAGTTCTGTTAACTTTTCCGGAGCAGTCATGGTATTCTTATCCCAGAATTCTCCATAATCTACATCTTCACTATCTACCTTCGGTGTAATACCAAAACGGTCCATTCCACATAACAACCGATACTCTGGGTTATTATCTCCACCACAGGCAACGTCAGGTGATCCCGTATCTCCACCATAGATATTATATAGACGTGTACTAGAAGATACATTGGAGAATATTGTTGTATCATGGGTAAACAGGATACATTTCCCTTCATCAGCAAATTCTACAATCTTATCCACCGCCTTTTGACTGTTGATATAGGTCATACAATCTGCAAAACCAATGATGATCATATTGAAATCATCCAAATAGTTTTCATTCTGGTTAATCTTATTCACATAATCATAAGTAGTTATCGTTGTTACATCCAAAATAAAATCATTCAAGTTTGTTCCATATGTATAGTAATAATTTTTTGAATCCTGATAATCATTATCTCTCGAACGAAATTGTTCTTGTAGATTTAACGTACTTCCAGATGATTTATTAATCTGTAATATTTTAACTTTTTCCTTGTCCACTGATTTTTTCTCAATGGCAGTGTACCCATTTACTGAAGTTCGAATATAACCATTATCGATATCCTTATCCGTCGTATTCCGTATGATTTCTAATTTCCAAGGAATAACCCCTGCATAGCCATCCGGTAATTCCCTTGCTACGGTAAAGGTAGATGAATCTGTATCATTTCCTAATACTAATTGATCCGCTTCTACTTTCTTACTTCCCTTCTTTACAACAATATCTTTCATCAATTCATTATCTGTGAAGCGACCATCCGCATCAACATCGAGATATAATTTCACTGAATAGGTTAGGTTGGACGCCACAAGTGCCATCTTATCGGTTATGGTAAACTTATAATCTAATTCATACTTTCCCTTTGCATTCGGTGACAGATAGGTTGCATTTAATTGTATTTTCCCATATTGATATGTTTCATCACATGAATACTCCGTTGGGCAACTCACTAGATCCAAATGCAATTTTGGAATTGCCAAATACGTCTTAAAATAAGATGCTGCAACTTTCTCTTCTTCATTTGTTGCTACCCAAGTCTTACTAAAGATATTGGACTGTGCTACATTCGTTCTGCCCAAACAATACTCTGCGAATTTGTACATATAGGATACGCCATCTAGATACGTACGGTTTGGTTCCTTATTCCCGCTGTAGGTCTTATAGAAGCCATCTTCCAATAATACTGGATAATTTCCTTCCACGTAATTCACTAAATCATTATACTTCACCTTTGTTATATCATTACCGGAATATCTCTGATTACCAACTCCTGTTTCGACATACTTACCCTTACTAGTAGTCCAAAAAAATGTTTCATCTTTAAGGCCAAGTTTTTTGCCAGCATAGTTTTTATAGTAGTCCTGATCAAGCAAACCTAATAAGTCCGTACTACATTTGACTACATCACCAACATGACAATAGATTTTTCCATTCATTCTACTATCATTATATACCGTTTCTCCTTTTACCGTATTCATTCCTTCCGTACTTAAACCAATATAGATCATGTCATATACGGTATTCAAATCTTCGATTTTTCCATCGAATTCACTGGAATTCATACATACGATGTTAATATCATAATTCTTATAGTCATCCAAATCTGCATTAGAATCTTTCGGTACAAGATTAAAGTATCGTACCCAGCTCTCTACATCTTGTTCAATGATCTCTTTTAATTCAAAAGAATTACATGGTTGGATTTCAAGAATGGTAACTGAAGTTTTCTTAATTAACTCCCTCTTGTTTTCATAATTGAGGATATAACGGATGATATTATCTACCGTTAATGATTCACCATATGGAGCAACCCCATTCGCCACACGAACAATGTCTTCATTCTGTAGATCCTCTAATATATCAGAAAAGTTATCACGGTACGATTTCAACGAATAATTAGGATCTTCTGTAAAATTATTATTAAATAACACATTTTCAGAGCCACTGTACCCAAACACATTCTCATAAACACGAGGTTGCGTATTATTGCTTCCAATAATCTTCTTATACAGCATTCCAACGTTATTGCTTTCTCCGACTCTAGATAATAAGGAGGTATCATATACCATTGGTGCTCTTGGCAATGTTGTGTCTCCAACTGTTACATTTTTTGTGATTCGATTTGCAATTGCTTTCATTGTTGCATTGGTAAAATCATTATTCTTGAAGGTCAGTTTATCCTTGATGGAATCAAAATTCTTATATTTCGGTTCCTGTTCTTCTAAGGAATCTGTCTTATATGTTGTGGTCATTCGTTCATCAGCGGATAAAGCCATTCCTTCTTTCGAGAAGTTTTCATAGCTCCACATAAAGAATGGACTATGATTATAATTATCCGATACAAAGAACATATTGGCATGATTAATTATACTGTCTGAGCCTTTCTCAATGTAGTCCTCATTTAACTCATCTGGCGTCATTGTTACTACTTTTATCTTAAATTTCTCTGCCTGCTCTTCACTTAATCCCAAGATTGTTGTCTTGAAACGATCACTATTATCCAAGCCACCCTTAAAACAGAAGCTTCCTGTTTTCTTAATCAAAACATCTTTACAATATACTTTCGTTGCATTGTAATCCGTCACTGGGAAAGGATCCACATCATCTTCCACCCAGGTGTAATCACCATTTCCCTTGTCATACGTGAATATATCACCACGGTATGAGTCAAGATTTCTTAATTCCAGTACATAACCACCATTTGGAGCGGTTGTTTTAACATATCTGGTTTTACCGCTATAGTAACCACTTCCACTTTCTACTTTGTAACTCTGGTCAACATAATAGTATCTGTTATGCTCTTTTACTTTTTTACTCTCATCAATTGCAGTAAAGCCAACAACACTAGAACTTCCACCATCATAATTATAGTACACAAAATCGTTACTACTTCTTATATAATAGAGACTCATCAAACTAGAATCATCCATACTGATATCATTTAATTCTTCCAACTCATAACAACCGTTTTCATCTGGTTTAAATGTGATGTTATATCGACCTTCCTTATTCTGATTAAATGTATACTCACATTCCCCATTCTCATCAAGAACTTCATTACCAAGTTCATCTACTTTTTTATCGTAGAAACCTTCCAGTTCTGAAAGCATCACCACTTCATCTACGGAATAGTGTGCAACACTCTTATCACTTTGATCTGATATGATAAATTTTGCACAGATTTCAACTGCATCCATCTGGGCTTCACTGGTAATTGCTTCATACTGTGGAACCTGAACTTCACTATAGAGATTTTTCTTGTCTGTTTCTGTTCCATCATTCTGTTTCGCATTGTTTACAACGTATGCTTGTTCATTCTTATGATTTTTTGCATAATCATAAACAAAAGTAACCAGATATTCTCCTGTTGAATCTTGTACATACGTATCTACTTCTTTTTTATATTGTGCTCTTTCCTTATAACTACTAGATTCTACAGGTTCGAAACGATAATAGTTTCCAGAATCTTCTGTATAATTGATACTCAGATCATCACTAAATCGATAATCTCCATCTCCATTATTCTCAAAGGAATAATACCCTGATTCAAGGGAATTACTTTCATCAGAGGAGTCTACAGCAGTCCATGAACTTGGGTCTGCTGTAGATGGTATTGTTGATTTCTCAACATAGTTATATATATACGATGGAGCTAGAACACCACCAGAATATGGGTCTAAAACCTTCGTATACTGCGTTAATAAGTTTTCGAGAAATGCTTTTCTCTGTTTGTAGGTACCTAGTGTCTGTAAGTATTCCTTCCAGGAAACCGGTTCTTGACCAGACACACTATATCCAATTTCAGCCAATCCCTTATGTGGGACGATCTCAAGAATTGTAAACTGATTATCTTCTGAATTCTCCGTTAAGATTTCATTGATTCCATATGTAACTTCTTTTGCTGATACTTCCGTATTCCCTTTTTGCATAGGAGAATAATTATCAACTGAAACACTGAATGCTAATAGGAGAGCTAATAATAAACAAATTTTCTTCTTCTTTTTCATAACTAAACACCTCGCTCTTATGATTCGATCCAAACCCAACTCCTATTCATAACGTTCATCAGGATTTTTTACATTATCATTTCTTAAGGTTACATAACTTTCACAAGTATAGTTTTCTCCTTTTTTTGTAAATACCAATTTCATGCTGAGCATTCCATTGGAGGCCACCGAATTTAATTTAGTCGTATCAACATCGAATTCACTAACTCCCGCTGACATAAGATTTTCATCCTTTATTTTACTAATACATGAAATGACATGTGCTTGATTTCCATACTGTGCACTAGTTCTTGCTTCTTCCAATAGATAGAGCTTCTTACTAGCAGGGTCATATAAGATAACTTGTACATTATTGCTATTATAAATTACTAAAGCTCGATATGATTTTCCTGATACTACCAACTTTCGATTATCGGAAGAAGTTGGCATTCCAAATGCAACTGCTCCTCGTTCAGCGTTCATGACCATTTCCCGTATCTGATTGTAGGTAGTCTGTGATTCCATCTGCAGGTCAACTTCCGCACTTATCGTATTATAGAACTGCGTTCCTGACTGGAGGAATGAAAACGCGATAAGGGAAACAATTCCTGCTAAGGCCATTACGATAATCAATTCCACTAACGTAAGACCTTGATTATTAAGTTTTTTCACTGTTCTCTCTTCCTCCATTAGCGTATAAAATGCCTCCCTGTCACATTCGCAATAACGATCTGTTTCTGTCTACTATTTGAAACAAAACGGATCTGATCATATACTCGATCATTGCTATATTTTCCATTGCTTGCATTATAAGCAATTCGCACAAAATCGCTTCCTTCTAAGCATTTGAAGTCTTCCGAACCCTTAATGCGATATTGAATTTCTAAATCTTTTCTTCCTAGTTTATTCCCGTCAACTAACTCATTATACGGTGTATCATCTGCTGCAAATTGGTAATAATAATAGCTTCCTCTTTTGTAGATAAATAAAGAATATGCCTTATCTTTGCTCAATGTAACGATACGAAGTTTCTTCATTTCCCCATCAATGGTCTTTGATACCTGGTTTACATTGGATTTCATTAGACTAGAGAAACTCATCGTTACACCTAGCATTAGGATGCCTACAATGGCGAATACAATAAGTAATTCAATTACAGTAAATCCTTGATTTTCTTTTTTCATACTGTATCCTCTCTAATATCTCTTCCAATTTTGTATACTGATCAATTCATGTATGTTAATTTCTGTATCCTCACCACTACTAGTGTCTTGCATAGCATTTTGTAACTCTTTAAAATACTTGATTACTCCAGGATTTGATGGTTCGAGTAATTGATAAACGGTATATTTATCTGCTGTTAGCTTATGTCCTCCTAAGAATCGTATTCCTCCTTTGGAAATGATGGTTCCTGTAAAATCCATATCCACAATTACTTCACCCGTTGCTACAATAATTCCTTTTCCAGATAATCCATTAAATTCATTACTTACTCGGAATGCCGTTGTTGGGTTGTTCACAAATACCGCTTTCGTATCCCCATCGTACGCATATACTTCAGGGTCTGTTCCCGCTGCTTTGAATTGTGATTGATCAATATACTTATCAAATAATGAAGTATTGGCTGTTGCTTCACCCACTGAACCACTATTATATAAATTATAAATCATGGATTCATATTGATTTTTGTAGAGATTACAAGTTGCCTCTACACTTGCTGGATCTTCTGTATATACAAGATTGGCTTCCTTCTCATCTTTATCATACGAGGTAAGATTACCCACAATCGTATAGATATCTAGATTCTCATTCAAACGAATGCTATCGACATACAACTTTGTTCGTTCATCAATTCGATTTTTGTTCTGTTCACAATATTCTTTGAAGTATTCATTTGCTAACTTTTCTGAGCGGAATTCAAAATAATAGTACACCTGCTGTTGTCCTGCTTTATCAAATACAACAACTTTCTTATATCCTGGTGTTGTGGTAGTTAATTTCAAATATCGTAAAATACTACCGTTCTCTCTTTCTTCCGCTTCTTTTCCAGCATACATTGCTTGATAATTTGATAAATACGTCTTATAGGCATTCCCAGTATTTTGAAAATTTCGCTCCTCTTTCGGACGGAAATCAACTTCAATTTCATTCGCTCCTAAACCACTTTGTATCGTTAACGGATTACTTCCTCCACGAATATATTCTTCTGGTATAAGATAAGCAATTTGATTTCCCTTAACCGCCAGTGACTCACCTACTAATACTCCTCTATCTGTACCTGATACACCTACATCAATATAAGCACGCCCAGCTAACATTAACCGCGTTACATCAGATAAATCTAAAGTGGATTTTCTTCCATTAATAATCATAGCACTACTTTCCATCGGAAATTCTGTGCTATTACCAAATCCAAAATACTCTCCTTCAATCTGTACTTCATTATTCAGTTTTGCATCAAGTACCAGATCGTTCTTTACATAACATTTACCATTCTCAATCGTTAACGTTGTTTTTGCTTCTGTATCTGGATTCATCTCACTTGAAGTTTTAATTGTATCAGCCCAAACATGACAATAGGAATCTTGTCCAGCCATTTGAATGGTTGCCCCTGTATCTGCTGCAATCGTATTCCGTGTAACAACATTATCTGACTTAAAATCAATCTCACTATCATTTCCTTTGGACACAATTCCCTTACCTGCATAGACACTTCCTGTAATATCAACCTTCTGTGACTGGTCATTTGTCAAATAATCATCGGTGATAATGGAATAATCTCCTAATGTCAGGTAAAATCCCGGGTTTTGAAATTTCAAATTTGGTATATTAATTTCAAAGTCAAGTTGTGTCTTTGATACATAACCGTCTTTGGTTTTACACTCAATACGAAGATTTTTCAAGGTAATTTGGCTATAATTGACTTTATCAATGTAGACCCCAGCATTATTTCCTAATGACAATACAACGTTCTCTATTTTCCCATCACCCGTATTCGTTAGATATTTTTGCAAAACGTCTAATTTATAAGGCTTTATACTCGTATCAGAATCTACGTAAGTTTTTTCTGTATAAAATTCAAAAAGGATAGCAATAATTCTTCTTCCATATTCCTCTTCCAGAGCATCATTACTTATTTTCCCAAACTTTGGTAATACTTCTTCATATGCAATCCCTAGGGCATCACCCAATTCTCCTTCGATTCCCGCCTGAATTTCATCAACATATCGCTCCGCCTCATAAAACGTTTCTTTGGAACGACGATCCATTTGTTTCATCTGTACATTCATTACAGTTAACGTTAGTAGAATAACAACAAAAGAAGAGATCAAAAGCATGAGCAATAATACACTCGCTAATGTAAAACCTTTATTGTCCTTTTGCAAAGAAGAACTCGTTCTATTCATCACCATTCCTCCTTTGTTGTCATGAATTCTACCAATGGTTTTGTCCAATCACCCTTATTATAGATCTTAATTGTAATCTTATAGATTCGATTCGGTACATCACCCAATTTAGGTGCTAATGTGTTTGTATCTTCACCTGTATGTATATTCACAGTTCCCAAATACGTCTGACTCAGATTCGAATAAAAGGTTAAGCAGGATTTCCCATTTTTCTTATAATCCACGATTCCTCGAACTTGTTTTCCTAACTGCATCTTAAATGTAGCATCCAGAAGATATCCAGTAGCCGCCTTTGTCTCTCCACGTTTTACTATATAAACATTTGCAACTTTTTTTGCTTTATTGATTACATACAGATTATCTTGATGAAGCATATCGCTATAGTCTTGTTCAATGGAATCATAGAAGAAATATATGTTATTCAAATTTTCAATTTCTTTTGAGTACACTGCCAACTCTATTTTCTGATCATCCGGCAATAGTTTCGTACTATCACATGTGTATATAAAACTAGACTCTATAATCACCCGATTACTTTTTGTTCCAGGTAATATCTCAATCTTCATATTCTTCTGCATGATCGCACGTATCTCAGCCACATTTGCAAATGCGGTCATAGTTGGATTATCCGCTTTTGCTGCTTTACTATATTCCAAGAACGTTGCTGCTGCCGTATCGTCCTCACTTCCTTGTGTAATGATTGCATTGGAATTGCCATACACTTCTGATACAGTAGGAAATGAATGATCATTGATCAATTCGGAGCTAGTCCCATTCTTATAGCTAGCATCTGTTGGATCCATGATAATCTGAACATTGTACTTCTTTCCTTGTGACACGAATGACTCTAATCGGTAGTTAAGTACACTACCATTTGTACGATCTTCTGTAATCTCTGTCCAACTTTTTATCGTTTCCAGTGTTTCTGCTTTCACTCGTTCTGATATATTTTCCGCTACCATTGTCGCCTTCTGTTTCTGTTTTGCTCTCGCATTCATCTTTACAGAAAACAGGAAACTATTCAATAATGGAATCACAATTATAGCTAATACAGCAATACTGATCAGTAATTCAATTAACGTTACTCCTCTGTCGTCTTTCCTGAATTTATGCATTCTATTTTCTTCCACAATTTAATCCCCCGTCTTAGCTAAAATGATGCTTGTACTCGTTCGATACATTCAAGTGGGAAGTTGGATTTACCTATTTCTGGGTATTGAATATATTATCTTTTCCAACTGGATTTTGTGGAATACTTGTTCCTTCATATTCAACTCCAGTATTCTTAATATAGTAAACCTCCACTGTCACATCACTGCTTAAGTCACCCGTCTCATCATAATTTGTTCTAAGATTGGTAATATGTAACTTATACCCACCTTTTGTAATATGCTTAATAAGATCTTTAAAACCTTCATACGATGTTTTTGTCGTAATATCGAGTAAGATTTTATAGCCAATTGGATTTGTCCCAACACTACTCTCAGTTGCACTTTCTGTGATTTCCTGCCCCTGGCTTTCCTCTGTTTCTTGGTTTCCATTCAAATCCTGAGTTTCTTCTGTATCCTGAATCTCTTCTATATTCTTATTCTCCTGTGTTTCTTCAGCACTTATTATATCTTCTAATTCATCAATCGACATTACATCTGAAAATGTAGCATTATTAATTGAAACATCATAATCATCTTCTGCTTCCTTTATATACATAATTAAGTCTTCTGGTTGTACATCGGAAGGGAATTGGCTGATGATTGTTTCTATTTCCCCGTTCATTCGATCTGTTTCGTCCAAGTAAAATTGCTTTTTACTATTGAATTGCTCTAATTCAGCCAATTTCTCATTTAACCCATTCATATCTTCCTTAATTGTATCCATCTTCGTCTGATTATTGAGATATACACAATAGTAAGATAACAATAAGATCGCAATACCAATAAGTATAATATATACTCGATTACGTTTCACACTAAGAATTTTTTTCATAATGAAGGCTCTCCTTTTTCTTAATTCTCTCCTTCGATTTCTTGATTAACCTGCCCATAGAAACATTCTACTGTATATTTTATACTGGTTAATCCATTTTCATCAGTTTCCTCAATAAAACCAAAGTTTGTAACATTACAAAAACATTCACATTCTCGTAAAGAGTTTATCGTTTTCGCAATAATTTCTTTTCTATCCGTTTCAAGATTTAATACAACACTACTGTCTGTAACATCTAATGCTTCAATTCTTGCTTTCGTTGGCAATTTTTCTTCTAACGCTTTAATAACATCAACCAGTATGTCGTTATTACCAACAGTTTTACTATAGATATTGGTGTATTGGTTATATAAACTGGTTGTTGTATTATACTCTTTATAAATGTCAACAATCCCTTCTAGCTGTTGTATATTATTCTCTATTTCTTTCTTATCCTCTTTTAATCCGTTATAATCCATGTAGGATTTTACACTTAAGCCAGTGGAAACGATGATACAAACACCAAAAAACAAGGCTGTCATCTGCGCTGCAACTCGGTTCTCCTTCTTTTCCTCAACCTTTGCTTTTTCAATATTAGTAGAATTAATAATCGCACCTACACAAGCCAGATATCGTCCTAACAAGATGGTATCGATGGAATTATTAAACAAGGAGGAAGAAGCGATAAACTTATCATATTGGAGCACCTTTACACCAGTGTGTTTTTCTAGCAGATCATACAGATATTTCAGAGGTAATCCATCACTGGCTAGATAAATTGCTTTTACAGGATTCCCTTCATTTTTTGACGTGTAATAATCTAAGATTCTCATAATGTTATTGACGATGTTATGAACCACCTCATAGGTTTCCTGATAAGCAACATTTCCAGCTGTCACAGCAACCTCCTCTCCAATGACATTCACTTTATTCCCACCCTCATAAGAAACTAGATCCACATCTACCAAGTTCTTTCTTATAAGTTCCACTGCTGTTTCATAAGTTTTCACTTCCAAAACTGGATTGTTCATGACCGTATTGATAATGTTACTGCTTCCATACGGAATCGTTCTCTGTAAAACCATATGACCTTGA
Organism: Anaerosporobacter faecicola; assembly: GCF_012070565.1. GTDB lineage: Bacteria > Bacillota > Clostridia > Lachnospirales > Lachnospiraceae > Anaerosporobacter > Anaerosporobacter faecicola. The sequence continues at coordinate 92,917 of NZ_JAAQRO010000003.1, read as the reverse complement.
TTAAGTATGGTAATATATCCATTGTTATCGTTGAGGTGTACAACCATACTGGTTTCTTTACTATCATTTTGTTTGAATAATTGGTAGGAACTGTTTCCTGCAAAGTCCATATTCAGAATTGTAAATCCTAATAATTCAGCAAGATCATAATAGGATTTCACAATTTCATTAGGAACAGCTACAACCAATAAACGAATTTTTTTATCTTTTCCTTCTTCTGTATCTAAAATACTATACGCGATCGTATATTCATCTATCTTAATTGGAAAATAATCACTTGCATTTGACTGTACCAATTGTTTTATTTGCTGCTTCTTTACCTGTGGTACAATTACCTCCCTGCTCGCAATCTTATTGGATGCGATTGTGAATACAACCTTCCGATTGGTTATCTTCTCTATACTTAATTTCTCTTTTATTAATTTACTTAATGCTACTTTTTCTCTTACATAGCCATCTTCCACCAAACCCATTGGTGTTTCAATTGTCATTTCATTATATATATGAATATTTTTTTGATTATAATTGGTCTCACATATTCGTACTAACTTTTCACCAATTTCAATTGCCAATACTTTGTTTCCCATAAACCCTCCTAGCGAAAAGAAGATTTTCTATCTTTTTTCTTCCTTTTCCTGCCTATTTTCTAACATGACGAGCCAAAAAATTACACTTGCAACGCATGTTGGAGATACCATTGAATGATCTGTTCCCCCCATAACATGGTTGTATATATTCCGATTGCCAAATAAGGTCCTAACGCTAATACATGATTTTCTTTTGTGATTTTCATTCGTAATATATGTATAATGGAACCAATAACACATGCAACGAAGAATGCAATAACAATTTTCGATGCTCCTAATACTAGACCTGCTGAAGCCATTAGTTTAATATCTCCACCACCAATTGCCGCTCCTCGGGATACCCAATATATTAGATAGAGCAACACACTAATGACAAAAAATCCAAACACATTATGAATACGATTCGGATAATCAATTACCAAATTCAAAACACCTGCAATAAAGATACTTTTGTTAAGGATAAATGGTATCTCAAAGGTATACCAGTCAATCACACTGATCATCAATAGGAATGTTGCAACCAAACAGTAGATCAAACTATCCAAACGATAACCAAATTGGTACACAATGAGAAGATAGGAAGCTCCATTCAACCCCTCGACGAGAGGGGTTGAAAAAAGTTTCCTTTTATGATATGTAGGATTGTTATCTTCTTCCACTTCTTCCTTTGCAGTGTTAAAGTATTTATTTACTATATTCTCACAACATTTTTTGACATATTTTCCAAATACAACTCCCATTACTAATACACTACAATATAATAATCCGTACATATCGTCACTTACTTTCTTTATTATTACTGTTGTTTATTTCGTATCTGCATTCTTTTCCCATTTAATTTCTTTTGTAGATCCATTAATTGTAAATGTTACACCAGATTTATATTCTTTTGATTTAAAACGAACTGTCTTATTCATATTCTCGTTTAACTCAAGATTAAACTCTGGTATTTGACCATCATCATTAGGATTATCAGTTTTAGTAGCACTAACTCTTGTTGATCCAGTAATACTACGGTCACCTGCACTAGTTACTGATGTAAAATCTCCACTATTAGTGAAATTAATTGTTACATCTACTGATCCAGTTGAATCCCATGCTGCTTCATCAGCTAATGCACTTTGAATAGATGACTTAATTGAATCAATTGTTTGAAGGTCGACGCTCTTTCTAGATTTTTCGATGTATCTCATAAATTGTGGCGCTACTACTACTGTTAAAATTGCCATAATGGCGATAACAACGATTAATTCAACTAATGAAAAACCTTTGTTATTTAATTTTTTTCTTTGCTCTTTCATTTCATTCATTTTTTTCATAATCTTCACCTTTCACTTTTTCATTTTATATTAATACCTGACATACTCCGGAATATGTCAGATTATTAACCGGTTACATATCTTCCATGCCACTGTACATAGATAACATTGGAGACATAACTGCTGCAATGATTACACAAACGATTGCTGCTAATACTAATATGATTATAGGTTCCATTGCGGCGGTAAGTGTTTGTGTTTGAAGTTCAACTTCTTCATCATAATAATCCGCAACTTTGTCCAGCATATGATCCACACCACCTGTTTCTTCTCCAATACGGATCATGTGATGTACCAATGGTGGGAACACTCCACTTGCTTTAATCGGCTCCGATAGGGGAACCCCCTTCTCAACTTCTTCTTTACTATGGATCAACGCTTGTTTTACTAGCAAGTTTGACATTGACTTCGCTGTAATATCAATTGCATTCACAAGCGGAATTCCTGAGGACATTAACGTACTTAATGTTCTTGCCAGACGTGCTGACGATGACTTAACAGTGAGAGCTCCCAGCAATGGTGCTCTTAATCCAATCTTTGCAAAGACAATCTTTCCTTGTTCACTGGTTCGATATAATTGAAAGATCGTAATTACTAAGGCAACTACACCAACGCAGATATACCATTTATGTATTAAAAAATTACTTGCATTCACGACTGCTACTGTAATTGCCGGCATCTTTGTTCCCATTTCATCAAACATATCTTGAAATTGTGGTATTACAAATACCAACATGATTATGATAACGATGGTTGCTACAATGGCGATGGCACAAGGATAAATCATTGCTTTTTTCATGATTCCTGATAATTTGGCACTCTTTTCAAAATGTGTCGCCATACGTTCAAAAGATGTTTCCAAACTACCAGAAGCCTCCCCCGCTTCTACCATATTAATCAACAAATCAGGGAACACATCACTGTGGCTTCGCATTGCTTCGGAAAGCGTTTCCCCTTTTTCAATCCCATTTTTCGTATCACTTATAGCTTGTTGTAATTTTTTATTCTTTGTCTGTTCACTTAACATTTCCAAAGCACTGGTTACTGTAACGCCAGCATTTAAAATACTTACAAACTGTCTACAGAATACGCTGAGATCTCTTGGTTTTACTCTCCCCGTTATACCAAAATTAATCTCTTTATCTAGAACTCCCTGCTCAGCTACTTTAATGGGAGTTAACCCCTCCATCTTTAGAAATTCCTGCGCTTTTTCCAATGAGGCTGCTTCAATACCGCCTTTTTTTCTTTTACCAGCTGCATTTACTGCCAAATACGTGTAATTTGACATGTTCTATCTCCTTTCATTCTCCTATCCTGACTACACCATTTTCTTAGCCAATACTGTAGGATCTTGAGCATATGCCAATGCATATTTCATATCAATCAGCTGTCTGTTATACAGCTCTAACAGAAAATCATCCATTAATACCATGCCATCTCGTCTAGAAGTCTGCATGATCGTGGCGATCTGGTTTCCTTTTCCTTCACGAATGAGATTCTGAATGGCAATACTATTAAACATTACTTCAAATGCTGCAACTCGACCACTCTTATCTTTCTTTGGTATTAATTGCTGTGATACCACACAACGTAGAACGCCTGATAACTGAACACGAATCTGTTGTTGTTGATGTGGTGGAAATACATCTATGATACGGTCGATGGTACTTACTGCTCCTATTGTATGCAAAGTTGAGAAAACCAAGTGACCGGTTTCAGCTGCTGTAATTGCAATTGAGATTGTATCAAAATCTCTCATCTCACCAACAAGTATTACATCTGGATCTTGTCGTAATGCAGCACGTAAAGCAGCTGCATAACTCATCGTATCACTACCAATCTCTCTCTGATTGATAATGGATTTGTTATGTTCATGCAAATACTCAATTGGATCCTCCAATGTGATAATGTGACGATTACTATTGGTATTGATCTCATTGATCAGTGCTGCTAATGTGGTTGATTTACCACTTCCTGTAGGTCCTGTAACAAGAACCAAACCTGATTTTTTTTCCGTAACATCAACAATGAATTTGGATAGTCCAAGTTCTTCTGGCATTGGAATCTTGTTATTGATCAAACGAATTGCTACTCCATATGTACCTTTTTGTCTGAAAGCATTTACACGAAAACGTCCAAGACCATTAACGGAGTACGAACAATCGATTTCCCCCAATTTTTCAAGTTCTTCCTTCTGTGAATCTGTTAATATATTCATAACCAACATCTCCGTTGTTTCTGGTGATAATACCCCATTCGTAATGCTGATTAAACTTCCATTCACCCTACACTTTGGTGGAATTCCTGCCGCTATATGAAGATCCGATGCTCTCATTTCAACAGCGATTTTTAACATATCTTGTATTAAAAACACTATTTTTACCTCCCGTTCGTTCTATAAGTCTATGATTTGATATGACCCTTTTCTTCCTGTACTATACGAACTGTTTTTTTATTTTCTTACCATCTGCTGATCTTTTTTCTTTTATCTTAACTTTTCTCTATTATCAACCTTACTAGTATTCATTCCTTAATCATCTTCATAAATTACTCTCTTCATTTCTTCAATGGAGGTAATTCCATCAATTACCTTTCTTGTTGCACTTATATATAACGTATCCATTCCATGATCCAGTGCACATTGTTCAATCTCTTCTGAACTCTTATTCTCAACAATGATTTCTTTTAACTCTGATGATATATTCATAATCTCATAGATACCGATTCTTCCACGATAACCGGTTTCACTACAATGTTGGCAACCACATGGACGATAAAGTGTTAACTTCTCCTCCTTGTCATAATGTAATAATTTCTTTTCCTCTGCACTCGCTTCATAAGGAATTCTACATTGAGTGCACAATCTTCGAACCAGTCTTTGTGCGATTACACCAACTACAGAATCTGCAATTAAATAACTCTCTACTCCCATGTCTACCAATCTTGTAATACTACTGGCTGCATTGTTGGTATGCAACGTACTTACAACCAAATGCCCTGTGATAGATGCTTTAACGGCAATCTGTGCAGTCTCACTATCTCGAATTTCACCGATCATGATGATATCTGGATCCTGTCTCAAGATGGAACGTAATGCTGAGGCGAATGTTAATCCTGCTTTAACATTGACATTAACCTGATTGACTCCGTCCAGATTTGCTTCAACCGGATCTTCTACTGTAACAATATTTACTTCTTCTCGATTCAGCTCTGTTAAAGCAGAACATAATGTTGTGGATTTACCACTTCCTGTTGGACCTGTAACAAGGATTATTCCATGGGTATGTGAAAGCATCTTATCAAATTGCTTTACTTCTTTTCCTGTAAATCCCAGTTCTCTTTTATCTTTCGCTACCCCCTGTTTTGGTGTCAAACGCATAACGATCTTCTCACCAAATACAGTAGGTAATGCAGATACACGAATATCAAATTCTTGTCGATCAACTACCTTCGATATTCTGCCATCTTGCGGTTTTCTTTTTTCTGATATATCCATATTGCTCATGATCTTAATACGTGTGATCAAAGCAGAAAGCATATTAACCTGGAAACTCATAACTTCTTTTAGAACTCCATCAATTCGATAACGCACTCGAATTTTTCTTTCCAACGCCTCAATATGAATATCACTCGCTCTTTGACGAACAGCTTGTTCAATGATTGAATTTGCTAATACAACAATTGGGGAATTTAATATATCACTGTTTTCAGTTAGTTCTTTTTCTTCAAAAACAGTTTTTTTCTCTTCTGTGTATTTCTTTACAACGGCTAATGTTTCTTTGTTTCCATAGTACTTGTCGATTGCTAATGAAATCTCCCGTAATGTTGATACTACTGGCTCAATTTGGCAGTTTGAGACAATAGATATGTCATCAATTGCAGTAAAATTCATTGGATCAACCATGGCTAGCCGTAAAATGTTTCCACTACTCTTACTAAAATCAAAAGGGATAACACTATACTTACGAAGGAGGGATTCATCAACTAAGTTGATAATCTTCTCATCGATCTCCACATCGGATAAGGTTACGATCTCAAGTCCCAATTGTCGATGTAATGCTCTGGCAATATCACGGTCTGTTGTATAGCCAAGATCAATAAGAACTTCTCCTATCTTTCCTCCTAGATTTTTCTGTTCCTGTAGTGCACTCTTTAACTGTTCCTCTGTTATTGCTTGATCCAATACAAGTAGATCACCAAGTCGTTTTTTCGTTCTATCAATTTTCTCCATCGCACTCTCCACTGTCTTTATGTATTAGTTAAGCAGTAAAAATCATCCTCAGTTTTATAAAATTTGGCGTTATTTTCTTTTTTGTGACGTATACATCTAAAAAATAACATCTATACATTTTATACAACATAAATTTTGATAATGCAATACATATTCTGACAAATAGTATATTTTTACTAGTTGTTCCCATCATCTAGGTATTTATGCTTACTCGCTACTTTTTCTGCCTTTTTCGACAAAAACTATTCCCATTAATGACCTTTATTTATGCTTATTCTTACAATATTATTAATTTTTTGCTTTTTTCCCTTTAAAAGAAAGAATAACTATGTTACACTAGCTTAGTATAAAATTACCATATAAAATTCGTATGTTTTCGTACTATATATAGCACTTCTCAATGCGTATAGTACATTTCATTACGTAGAGCGGCAAAGATTCTTTCTGACGCTCTAATCATTATGTTTATATAAAGAGGGGTATTATGAACACTTTATCATCAACAATTTCTGATATTCAACATGATTTTTCTTATTATGACAGTTTTAAACTTCGTTCCTTTGGCTGGATACAGAATCCAACTGATTTCAACAAGTTAAAGCAACTACTTAATATCTTTATCGAAGATAGTTACTTTTACAAAGAATTGATTACCAAAAAAATTCCGTGCGCGATTACAGACCAATGTGAACAGAATCGGTTACTCGATCTTCTATCTAGTTCCTGCTCAATGTATAAATATACCGATTTAGTGGGTACTGGTTCCTCCATTCGTTCACAAGCAAAATGTAACAGTATCATACAAGCAGCACTAAATGGGCGAAACAAGATTAATTATCTTGACAATTGGACCTCTGATAGTTTTTTACGTTGGGCCGTATCCCTTGGATATCTCAGATACCATTATGATACTGACACCTTATCCATTACAGATGCTGGAATACGTTTTGCAGAAAGCAGTCCTCAGTCTTCTCAGGAGTATAATTCCATAATGACAGGAATTATTTCTTATCCTCCAATTTCTCGTATTCTTTTTCTATTACAGGAACATGAACATCTTACCAAATATGAAATTGCAAAAGAACTTGGATTAGTTGGAGAAGCCAGTTTTTCTTCTCTTGATCAAGAGGAAGTCTTGGATTTGTTGGCACACGCGGAGCCTCATATGAAAAATAACATCAGACGAAATCGAGAAAGTACTAATGATAAATATGCCCGTATCCTATGTACTTGGCTCATGAATCTACATTTGGTCTATAAACGGAACAAATATTTTACCTTTCATGGGAATGATTATACCGAATACATCTCACATGCATACATACTAACTCCAAAAGGGACAGAACTCGCATATAGACAGTGGAATCAACCAGAACAAAAAAATGTTTGTTGGGAAATGTTTGCAACTCGTGGAGTTAAAAAACATAAGATTCGCAAGCGAAATGCGATGTCCATCTTACTAAAAGCGTTACAGAAAAGTCCAGAACCTCTGACTTATGATGACCTTTCAAAAATCCTTGCACGCTTTTCTTACATACTCTCTGAAGAAGAATTGAAATATTACTTAAAAGAATTAACCTGTTGTGGTTTTTTGATAAAAAATCAGGATGGTCATCTAATATTACAAGATAATATCTGTAATTTCACCATCCCGATTAATGCATAATTATTCTATTTCTTCTGCAATAATTCTAAAAAATATTCACTCATATAGATCAAATTCGATTCATGATTTAAGAATACAAAAAGTTTTCCAATAAAAAAAACAATTTTCATGAATTTCTTTTAATCTCATGAAAATTGTTTTCAAGCAACTGTTTAGAGCCTATCGAGGTAACACTTAGCGGTAACTCTGTACCGTTATTATTTCTGTAAATAAGCCTGATACTTAATGGTTTCCAATCGTTCCGCTTTATCTAGAACTGTATCATTAAGTCCTTCTGCATATGTCTTCAAACGTTCGCGCAATGAAAGATCTGTTGTAGCGAGAATCTTGGCTGCTAATAGTCCAGCATTTAATGCACCATTAATTGCTACTGTTGCTACTGGAATTCCTGGTGGCATCTGACAGATGGAATACAAACTGTCTACACCTCCTAAAGCTTTGGTCTGTACGGGAACTCCAATTACAGGAAGTACCGTCATCGCTGCAGTCATTCCTGGTAGATGTGCTGCTCCGCCAGCTCCTGCAATAATAACTTCTAATCCACGTTCTTCTGCTGTTTTTGCATACTCATATAATCGATCTGGAGTACGATGAGCAGACACAATCGTCAATTCATATGGTACCTTTAATTCATCTAAGATTTCTGCTGCTTTACTCATTACTGGAAGATCTGAATCACTCCCCATAATTATACCGATTTTGGCCATATGGCACCTCTTTTCTTTCATTCTGTTAAACTTATGATATATGGTTTAAAAGTTCATGTGCGAGCTTTTGAACTTGTAAAAACATTTACAGCAAACGAAGCTTACTATAAGCATATCGAACCGACTCTAACGCTTCTTCTATGGTTGGTGCCGTTGCCGTTATGTGCCCCATCTTACGACCAATTGCTACTTTCTCTTTCCCATATATATGAATCTTAACACCCGGTCTCTCATATGCTTCTTCTAATCCTTGTACATTAGCAACTCCATTACTTTGACCAATAATATTCTTCATGGCAGTTGGTCGGATCAAAGAAGAATCTCCCAATGGTTGTCCTAAAATTGCACGAATGTGATTTTCGTACTGGGATGTATAGCAACCCTCAATGGTATAATGTCCAGAATTATGTGGTCTTGGAGCTAATTCATTCACGAGAATATGTCCATCTTTCTTTACAAACAATTCAATACAAAGCATACCACAACAACCGAATACTTGTACTGTTTTTCTAGCAATATCCATTGCTTCTTTTGTACTGTCCTCGCTAATAACCGCAGGAACTGTCGTTTCATCTAAGATGCTATTCACATGGACATTCTCTGCCACTGGAAATACCTGAATATCTCCATTTGCACTTCTACATACAAGAATAGATACTTCCTTTTCAAATGGTACAAACTCTTCTACCATTAATGGTAATTTCCCTGCTCCTAACGCTTCAAACGCCTCTTGAACGTCAGACTCTTGTCGTATTACTGCATTTCCTTTTCCATCATAACCGCCTGTGCAGGTTTTCAATATTATTGGATATCCATATGTTTTTCCTGCTTCAAGAATCTCTTGTATGTTCCCTACTTTTACGTAATCAGGTACAGGAATATCATGTTTTCTTAACCAATCCTTCTGAACGAGCTTATTCTGAATATGAAGAAGAGTTTCACTAGAAGGATATACCTTATGCCCCTGCTGTTCCAACATCTGTAGCGCTTGGGCATTAATATGTTCAAATTCATAGGTTACCACATCAACCTTAGCTGCTAATTGTTTAATTGCTTCAACATCATCAAATCCTGCAACTATATGTTCATCTGCAATACTATCTGCGGGACAGTTTTTTGTTGGGTCCAAGATGACAAAATAGTAATCTAACCGTTTTGCATCAAGAATCATCATCTTCCCAAGCTGTCCACCACCAATTATACCTATCTTATGCATTGTTATCCCTATGCCTTTCTTAATTTTCCTACTGTGCTTATTGTACTATTGGTAGAAAAACCAGTCAATCCTTTTAGACACTCTCATAGTTTAGAAATACTTATGATATTTATAAGGTTATGGTAATTGCTGTTATGGATGAATCCGCCTATACCCTTTCCACTAAAATTGACAAAATATTCTCTTACCATTATAATAATTATGTATATAATTACGATAAAATTACATAATCAATTGATCATATTATTCATAAAATAAGGAGAATCGCCGTGCCACAACTCCATAAGATTAACAAAAAGAAATTCAACTTGAAGATTAAAAGCCAGTTGTATACCGTAAATCTACTGGGCATCTTAATCCCGGTTACTATTGTAGGCTGCTACTTGATTCTTAATACCCATTCCTTATTGATCAAGCATCATTATGCCCAAATCAACTCCGACAATATCCGTGTTCGCAGTATTATTCTAGATATGACTACTTCACTAAAAAATATAGCAGACGAAGTTTTTGCTGACCAGGAGTTACAACAAATCTTAGCTACAACCTATACCTCAGATGCAGAATCTGATGCCGCACTACGTAACTATAACAAATTTAAGAAATACATTAATAAGAATTCCGAGATTTCCAGCATTACACTTTACACTGCCAATGAAACCATACACGATTATGTGAACTTTAAACGAATTACCGCCGATACCCAACGACAGGATTGGTTTAAGGAATCCTCCAATACCGCCCGTTATCTGTGGCATACACAGACGATCAAAGATACAAAAGGCAACGAACAGAATGAGTTGAGTTTTTCCTACCGTATACCTGTTACCAAACGTGGTGATTATGCAATACTAGTAATCAATGTAAGTAACAATTTTCTTAAATCAAGAATTAACAACAACTCACTAAAGACCATTCTAGCCGTTAATCAAGATTGCATCTTTTTTGGAAACCAAAATCTTAATGAAAACCTTGCTATTCCTATTGATTATGATGCAAAGTACTTTAAGTATTCTGGAAGTGCTGTATACCAAGGAAAAGACTCACTACTAGAAATCTCTACCCTTGTTCCAATCCAAAGTCAGGATAAATTATACGTAGTAACCATTGATACCAAGGCATTAAAGGATACGCGGTCCATTATGCTCATCTGTATTGGTACTTTGCTTTTTAGTATCATTGTCCCTTTGGTTATCGTTATCTTTTACACCAACCACTTCTCCAATCGTATCAATACCTTACGTTCTGAAATGCATAAGGTGAGTAAAGGAGATTATAACATCATACATAGCCTTACTGGTAATGATGAATTAAGTGAAGTTTACATGGATCTTACTTCTATGATTACAAGTATAAAAGAAATGGACAAAGAGATTTATGAAGGAAAGATCAGCAAACAGCGTTTAGAAAACCACCAACAAAAGATGGAATTCGAAATGTTATCTAGCCAAATCAATCCACATTTTCTATACAATACATTGGAAACCATTCGAATGAAAGCTCTTTCCAACAAAGACCGAGATGTTGCAACTGCAGTTAAACTTCTGGGAAAATATATGCGCCACAACCTAGAAAGTACAGGTACTACCATAAGTCTTCGTACGGAATTAGAATATATAGAGATTTATCTCACGATTCAGAAGCTACGGTTTGGAGATCGAATCAATTTCTCTATCACTGTGGAACCTGATTTTAGCACAAGTAACTATTATATCCTATCCCTTTTAATCCAACCAATTGTTGAAAACTCTATTATTCATGGATTAGAAGAGATTGAAGAAAACGGACAGATCCATATTAATGTGTCAACAGATACCAAACGTGACATCGTGATTATAGCTGTGTCCGACAACGGAAATGGTCTTTCTGAAGAAGAACTTAGTGAACTCTTAACCAAGATACACTCAAGAGGAAAACGAAATTCCAGTATCGGACTCTACAACATTTATCAACGAATACAGTTATGTTATGGAAAAGAGTATGGGCTTAATATTGAAAGTGCCCCTGATCAAGGCACAACCGTGAGTATTATATTACCTTTACATTACACGTGGGAGGATTTATAACATGCTTAAACTTTTTATAGCTGATGATGAAGATATTGTTAGAGAAGGATTGAAGAATATTCTCGATTGGGAAGAACTTGGATTCAAACTCTGCGGAGAAGGCACGAATGGAATTAACACATTAGAAGGTATACTAGCCAATAATCCTGATCTTGTTTTACTTGATATACGTATGCCAAAGATGCATGGAACGGAACTTGCTCGTCGTGCTAGAGAAGAAGGATTTACTGGACGAATCATCATATTAAGTGGTTATTCAGACTTTAAGTATGCACAGGATGCCATTCGTTGCGGTGTCAATTATTATTTGACAAAGCCAGTAGATGAGGACGAATTGCTAGATGCTGTGAAATCCATTCAAGAGGCAATTCGAACCGATCAAGAGCGATCATCCAATATGGAAACGTATCGTGAAAAAGCCAAAGACAGTATCTTGCGCGATATTATACAAGATGATAAACAACATAATGCACCAAAAACCTCCGATTCAATATCTAATTCCCTTAATCTAGAGGATCTTAATCTAGTTGCGGATAGTTATCGTGCGTTGATCTTAGATGGCTATTATCCACAAGATACGGAATACTATACTACATTCTGCAAATTGCTTCGTGTATCATCAATTAAGAGCCGAAATGTAGAACGAGTAAATATTGCGGACAAAGAAGTTGTGATCATCAAAGGAGAAATGCTTTTAAAACAATTTCAAGCTGTTCTTGATGAGATGGAACTCAATCCAAAATCCGATTCTTTCTCCAATCTGTTCATTGCGGCAGGAAGAGTTATTAACAATATTAATGATGTTTATTTTTCCTATCATGATGCACTTACCTTACTGAATCGACGGTTTTTCTGTGAGAAACATCAACATATGCTACTTCCTGATCAATTACCAAATGCAGATCAGTTAACCTATGCCATTACAGAAGAAGACTCCAAACATTACTGCAATCTTTTTTACCAGTACATTCAAACGTATAATAGAAAAGGCATCGAGAGTTCTCTTGATGAATTAAAGAATAATCTCTTTTACTGCAAGGAATCCATTGATTCCATTCAATCCTTCTTAACTGGCATCTTTTTGCATCTTAAACATCTGGTAGAGCAAAATTATAGCGATAAGGAACTCCATTTAAATAGTAACTCTGAGATTATTGATTTCATCCATCATTCTCGTTACCTATATGAGATAATACAATATTTTAATGAGCAATTTGACCAGATCATAAAAGCAATTGGGAATTCTTCTAGTGACAGCGTAATAGATGATATCCTATACTACATTCGATACAATTATAAGAACAACTTGAAATTAGATACACTTGCCCCTATGTTCGGATACAACAGTTCTTATTTGGGAAAGGTATTCAGCAAGAAAGTCGGTTCAAATTTTAACTCTTATGTTGACCAGATTCGTATTGCCCAGGCTAAAGAAATGTTGCTGCAAGATAATCTTAAAGTATACGAAATTAGTAAAAATGTAGGTTACAAAAACGTAGATTATTTTCATAAAAAATTCAAAAAATATGTTGGCATTAGTCCTGCAGAGTATCGGAACAAACATAATATTCAAGATATCGACTAACCATTCCATCCAGTTTGTAATAGAATGGTTCGCCCGATACAAAAACAAAAAAACAATTTTCATGAATAAAAATTCACTGAAAATTGTTTTTTTGTTCTAAGTGTTTCAATCACTTAATGGTATTGTACCCTGTATTCATCTAATCTAATGTAATCTTCATAACAATTGGATTCTCACTTGTAACGTTCTGTGTCTTAATATGTAATCCCTCTTTATCTACTGACCATTCTGGTATTTCATCAAATCCCAATACTTCTACATTACGAATGATACCATGGAATTCTGGTTTGTTCTGATCCTTTGCTTCTGCTAAAGAACGAATCAAAGTCGCCCCATCTAGTGGATAATTTAAGAAAGTTGCATAGATCGCACCACCATTAACTGTAAAACGAATATCTTCTTTCGTATACTCGGATGCTTTGGAGTCCTGGAATTGTCCTTCCACTTCTTTTGTTGGACCTTCTCCTGCTTTTCTCCAAACTTTACTATTATAGATTGCTTCTCCATTTACTTTCAACCAAGCTCCTACTTCACGTAAGATCTTTGCATCTCCCTCAGGAATCGTTCCATCTGCTTTTGGTCCGATATTTAGAAGCATATTACCATTCTTACTTACAACGTCAACTAGGTCCAGAATAATCTCACGAGAACTCTTATAATCATTTTCTTCTGTATAGCACCATGTATTTCTTGCTACTGCAGTATCTGTCTGCCAGTAATACGGTTTCTGATCAGCGAATTTTCCACGTTCAATCTCTACAATTGCACTACCAAACATAAAGGCATCATGTTTGTATGTAATGGCTACTTCTTCGCCCCATTCTTCTCCACGGTTGTAGTAATACGCTGCTAGCTTTCTTAAATATGGCTTAAATGCCTCATGTTGAATCCACCAGTCAAAATACAATACTTTTGGTTTATAATTGTCAATAATCTCGCAGGTACGAATCAACCAATCATCTAAGAATTCTTTTGAAGGGTATGGGTTACTATAGAGATCCTGGTGATCTGGTTCTGACATTGCAGGCCAATAGAAATCTCCTCGCTTCATAGGATCTTTAATATCACTATCAAATTCTTTTCCATGTCCCATGAAAAACCAGTGTTCCGCACGATGAGAAGAGGTACAGAATACAAGGTCTTCTTTTTCAAATGCAGCTTTTAATTCGCCTAGAACATCTCTCTTAGGTCCCATCTCATATGCATTATAATGAGAAATGGAACTTTTATACATTTGAAATCCATCATGATGTTCTGCTACTGGAAAGATATATTTGGCTCCTGCTTCTTTAAATGTCTTTGCCCACTCCTCTGGATTGAACTTTTCTGCTTTAAACATTGGTATAAAATCCTTGTAACCAAATTGATTCTGCGGACCATAGGTCTTTATATGATGTTCATAAGCAGGCGTTCCCTCTATGTACATATTTCTTGAATACCACTCATTTGAATTAGCAGGTACACTATAGACTCCCCAATGAATGAATATACCAAATTTCGCTTTTTTGAACCAGGAAGGAACATCAAAATCTAACAACGAATCCCAGGTCTCTTTGTATTTTCCTTTTGCTATGACATCATCAATCTTCTTTAATTGTTCTTCCATATTTCCTTTTCCCCATACCTTTCTTACTTATTATCTAAAAACGACGGTGCTAATTTGAATCTCGTTCATATTGGCACCGTCGTCCCACTTCTACAATAAGGCAGTGTTTACTCCAAACGTGTGTTAATACGATTTTCCCTAGTCAACCGTAAACTGTTTAACTGCTTCAACCAATTCTTTTGCATTTCGATCTAATGCTTTCGCTGCCTCATCTAATTTATCAACTTGCTGCAATTGTTCTTTCGAAGTATCATTAACTGCAGTAGACGCTGCTGCATTCTCTTCTGAAACAGCAGATATACTTTCAATTGCTAAAAGTGTACTTGCTCTTGCACTTTCAATTTCCGCAATATTCGAAGAGATTACTTTAATGTTATCCACTAGTTTTTCAACTCTACTATTGATATCACCAAATGTTTTCTCTGTATCATCTACGGCAACTTTCTGTTGTTTCATTCCATCCCCAGCTACTCGTACATGCTGTACGGTTGTTTGAACACTTGCCTGTATCTCATTAATAATATTATGAATCTGTGCTACTGAATTGGCAGATTGATCTGCTAACTTACGAATCTCATCTGCTACAACAGCAAAGCCTCTTCCAGCTTCTCCTGCTCTTGCTGCTTCAATGGAAGCATTCAATGACAATAGATTCGTCTGTTCCGCAATATCATTAATTACTGACACAATATTACCAATGGCAACGGACTTCTGCTCCAACGTAACGATTTCTTCTACAACCTGATTGATTACCGTATTCGTAGCATCTGTCTTTGCCTCTAATTCCTGCATCATCTCTTTTCCTGATAATACAGCCCCTCTCGTATCTTGTGCGATATTCTCCATCTCCGTGGTATTCTGACTTACATTTTCAATCTTCTTCGAAAGCTTATCCATCTGTTGTAAGCAATTTTCCGAATCAGTCGCCTGTTGATTAACCCCTTGTTCGATTTCATCAATTGCCGCAGAAATCTCACGCGTTGCTTCTGTAAATGTATTGGCTGTATCCGTAACTTGCATAGAGGAATCAGATACCGTTGTACTTAGATTCTTTGTCTTATAGATTAACGATTTCATACTTTCTGTCATATCTTGTATGTTCTTCGCTAAAATCATAAACTCATCTCTTCGTCTTGTACGGAATTTAACCGTTAGATCACCTGCAGCAACTTTCTTTAAATTCTGAATAGTATGTGCAATTTCCTTACTGATTCCTAACGTAATAAACATTCCTAAGGAAATAGCAACAACGCAGGTAATAAGAACGATAATAAAAGTAATCTGCTTAATGTCATCTGCTTGTGCTGTAATAACACTCTTTGGCATTAATGCACAGATTGTTGCACCTGTTTCTCCTATTGCAGAATACATGTATAAGTAGTCCTCACCTTTGTATGTTACGTATTCACTTCCTGTTCTCTCCGTTTCCCCATTCTGTCCTAATAGAAAATCCTCTCCTGAAAATACTGTTTCTGTAATGCTTTCATCTTCATGAATCTCTCTTCCATCTTCTGTTACAATTGCAACATAGGAATCTTTACCAAAATCTAAGTTTGATAATATTTTATTCACGGTTTCTGCATTTACATCAATAACAATTGCTGCATTGGATGTAGCAAATTTTCTCATATAACGAATTGCGTAATTACTCGTATTCGTATTAAATAATGTATCGATATCATCACAATACCCAAACCAACCACTTTTTTGACTGGTTCCCATAATAGCCTGTCCTTCTTTAGAATTAATGAATGTACTATAACTATCCTTTGCTTTAATTCCAGAAGAAGAAATTGGATCTACCACATCCGAAACGATATGAACATCTTTGAGGAATTCATCAGATACTTTCTTTGAATGCATTTCATTAAACAAAGTTGTGTATGTACTTTGTAATTCGCTTTTATCTACACTTGTATAGTTTAAGAAATATTTTGTCGTGCTATCTTCGAATTCAAACTGGATTGCAGTCGATTCAACAGTATTTAGACCAAATTCTATATACTGTGTAGTCAAATCTAATGTTTGTTTACTTGCTCTCTCATAATTTGAGATAATACCACTTGACGCTTTATTATATGAGATAATACCAAGAATGATTACAAATACTACAGGAACGAGGAATCCAATCGTAAGTTTCACCCCAAGCCTAGAATTCTTTTTCATATCCTTTGTCTCTTGCTTATATTGTCTTGCTTCTTTCCTAATACGTTCCGCTTCCTTCTTTGCCTCCTTTTTTGCTTTTTTTGTTTCTGTAATTACTTTTTTACTTACCTCTTGTAGATCTCTCATTTGTAACTCCCGGTTTTCGGCGCTCTTTTGTTGTTTCTTGTTTTTGCTAAACACATTCATTGCTTTCTTACCTTTCATTTTTCGACCTCCTTAGAAGGATTCGATTATACTCCTCTCCCTTACTTTATGTTGTACCACTTATCTTCCCCTTGTATCTCCTTATATACACTTTATTATATCCTCTGTACATTTTCAACTTAATTCAAAAGAATTCTTGCAGTTTTTTGCACTATTTCCATTTATACAACAATTTTTATCAATTACATATATTTTGAGCCAGCTTCAGTGACATCTACTTTATGTGCGAATGCGCATCCCACGGAGGGTTTTATAATAGGAAAGTCGGCGGACTATTCTAGTATAGAAAAAAGGCAATTCAACCTATACATCATAGAATGGATACACTGCAAAAAGTTACAAAAGTTATAAAAGAAAACCTAGGTGATCCATTCACAGTTTATATAGCAATATGCTATTATATCGTGAAACGATCACCTAGGAATTTACAAATAAATAGTTATCCTAAATTACCAGCTCTTATTATTGTCTAGCAGCATTACGTAATTCAGTTTGCTTTTGTGCACATTCTTTATCAAAAGCTAAAACGTCATCATATCCAAGACCTTTAACAGTATCTTGCATGTTCTTTAATAAGCTGTAGAATTCATCTTCATCTTTCGCAAATACCATCTTCCAAGAGTTTTCGATGATGATTGCTTTACATTGGCTACGTAATGTAGTGATTTCAGATTCTTCTGCTGGAGAAACGAAATCAGTACCAGGTGCAACAAGAATTTGATCATTGTTCTTTAAGTATTCAACTGTAGATAAAGCACCTGTCTTTTCTTGCCAATCTGTATCAAGTGGAGTTGAATTTAACTCAATTACAGATTCCCATAATGTATAGTTATAAGGACATCCTGTATCAGGGTTATTATCAGATGCTAAAACTGTTTGGAAGTTAAGTTGTGAAACACCATCTTTCCAAGAACCGCCGCCCCATTCATCAGGAACTGTTCCATCACCATTTAATAAAGATTCTTTACCAAAATCAGTTAATTCTGGTCTACCATTTACCATATCCCAAGTTAAACCTTGTGGTCCACAAGTACTTGCTGTTTGAGCACATGAGTACATAACACCTTCTGGTGAATATAACCAATCAATGAAATCCATCATTCTTTGTGGATCTTGTGCTTTAGAACCAATACCAATTACATATTTTGCAGATCCGTTT
Source organism: Anaerosporobacter faecicola (assembly GCF_012070565.1). Taxonomy (GTDB): domain Bacteria; phylum Bacillota; class Clostridia; order Lachnospirales; family Lachnospiraceae; genus Anaerosporobacter; species Anaerosporobacter faecicola. The sequence goes on along the minus strand of NZ_JAAQRO010000003.1, from coordinate 74,405 downwards.
GGAGTACAACCATATGAGAACACTTTTTCATCTTTAACTGGAACGAACATGAATCCAGTACCAGCTTGTTTATGTTCAACAGTGTTGTAAGCTGCTTGACCTAACCAAGGCCATGGAGAGTATAATACAGCGCCGTCTTGATATTTTGCATACATTGTATCATAGTTTTGTGTTGTAGATTCTGGGTCAACAAGTCCCATTTGGTTTGCATCAAAATACCATTTTAAAACTCTGATGTATTGTGAATCATCATCAATGATACTTTGGTCATCTGTACCATCTGCTTTAGAGAATAGGAAACCTAATTCATCGTAACCATAGATTGTAGCAGGTTGTTTACCCATACACATCATGTTACCATCCCAATCTTTGAATAAGGAAATTGCATATGTTTGTTTTCCTGAATCAGAAGTTGGATGAGCATCTTGCATTTGTTTCATAATAGGTAATAAGTCTTCTAGTGTATTCACTTCTGGATATCCTAATTCTTTGTAATAATCCCAACGAAGGTATGTACCGAAGGTTAATTCAAGACCTTCTGAAGGATTTGTTGCAGGTTGAGAAGAAACTGCTGAAGGAATACCGTATAATTTACCATCTTTGGAAAGTCCTTTTGCTACTTCAAGTGCGCCTGTATATTGAGATACATATTTTGTATTTGCGACCATATCTGTCATATCATATAACAAACCTGCTTCTGCAGAATCTGCTAATCTACCATTTTCAGAACCGATCATTACTAAATCACCTAAGTTACCAGCTGCAGAACGTGTCTGGAATAATGTATCTCCACCACCAGCTACGTTTGGTGCAATAATGTTAAGTTCCATGTTGAATTTGTCTTTTACTACTTTTGCAAACCAACCTGATTGAATTCCTTGGTAGTTTGCTTGAGAAGCGAATACATCTACAGTAATAAACTTGTCATAAGTTTTTGCTGCAGCATCATCTGTAGCAGTATCCCCTGTGCTATCATCTGTTGCTTCTGCTGTTGCATCAGTTGTTGTTTCTGTTGCATTATTATCTTTGTTGTCTTTCTTTTTTCCACAACCAGTCATCGTTGTACCTAGCATAGCTACAACTAATGCAAGTGACAAAACTCTTGCTACTTTTTTCTTCATACCTATATCCTCCTTTTATTGATTGCCTAAGAACTAGACAATATATATTCAAAGGTAAGCAAATGTCTGATGATCTCAAGAGATAAGCAAACATTTTCTTATCCATGAATGCGTAAGTAACATTAACCCTTTACAGAACCAATCATAATACCTTTTACAAAGTATCTTTGGAACATTGGGTAGATACATAAGATTGGGAATACAACGATAACGGAAACCGTCATACGTACGGAAGTTGATGTTTGCTGTGTTGCAAGGGCCATCATGTTCTGTGTAGTACCCAAACTGTTCTTAATCAATGTTGCAAGTGAACTTGCTTGATTAATATAGGAATATAGTAGATATTGTAATGTCCATAACCCTTGATCTGTTACATAGATCAAAGTATCTTGGAAGGAGTTCCAATGTCCTACCGCAGAGAAGATTGCAATTGTTGCTAAGATTGGTGTTGATGTAGGAAGAATAACTTTTAAAAATACTTTTACAATTCCTGCACCATCAATTTCTGCTGCTTCTTGTAATGATCTTGGTATTGATTCAATATAAGTCTTAACAAGAATGATATTAAATGGCTGTACAATACCTGGAATTATGTATACCCAGAATGTATTTGTTAAATGTAAATTCATCATTGTCAAATACATTGGGATTAACCCCGCATTAAAATACATTGTAATTACAATAAATCTGTACCAAAACTTTCTAGCCCACATTTTTTCCTGGGTAAACATAAAACCAAGGAAAGCAGAAGCTAATACGGTTGCTGCTGTACCGATAACAACTCTACCAATTGATACGAATACAGCTGTAGAAAGTCCTCTTAATTTGATAACTTGAATGTAATTTTCAAAGTGAACCTTCTGAGGTAAGAAATTAATAAAACCATTGGCTGACAAATCATTGGCGCTAATCGTATTGATGATCAAATAGTAGAAAGGATATGCACAAATGATTGTTAATATAAGGAAGACCGCATAGTTTATAATACTAAATGTTACGTCTCCTTTTGTTAATTTTTTCTTTTTCTTTATTGCTACTTTTGTTGACATAATTGCTCTCCTTTCCTACTACATAATTGATTCGCCACGAGTTCTCTTAGATACAAAGTTTACTACGCAGAACAGAATTACACTAATCAAACTCTTTAGCATACCGATTGCTGTTGCTAAGGAAAGACCATTTGAGCCCAAACCTAATTTATATACATATAAGTCAAGTACTTGAATATGTTCCATATTGAATGAGTTGCTGAATACGAAGTATTGATCCAAACCATTTGTAAGGAAGTTCGCAATTGACATCATTAATAATACAAAGAATGTTGGCATTAATGATGGTAATGTGATATGTCTCATTAATCGAAATCTTCCAGCACCATCTACTCTTGCTGCTTCATATAACTCTTGGTCAGTACCTGCAATTGCTGCCAAATACATAATGGATCCCCAACCTAGACCTTTCCACGTTGACCAGAATAGCATCCATAGCCATGTGTGGGCATCACTATCTAGGAATTTAACTACATTCGTTGTTATTCCTGCATTTTGAAGCATTGTATTAACCATACCTGTGTCTGAGAATAATGCGAATGCTACAGAATAAACCAAAACCCAACTGATGAAGTTCGGTAATGTTGTAAGTGTCTGTACTAAAGTTTTGAACCATTTGCATTTGATCTCATTTAAAAATATTGCAAAGATTACTGGTAAGAATGATGTTAGGATTGTTAATCCACTCATTGCAAATGTATTTCTTAACACTTTCAGTAATTGCGTAATTTGCATCTTATTACCGAATAGGTACTTAAACCACTTCCAACCTACATAATCACATTGTGATAATTTTAGCGGTGCTCGGTAATCGTAAAAAGCATATCTCCACCCATTCAATGGATAATATGAAAATAAAAATACTAAAATTAAAAATGGTAAAACCAAAAGGAATAATTTTGCTCCTACCGGTATTGTGAATTTTTTCTTTTGCCCGACTGCAACTGCCGTACTGGACTTTCCTATATTTCCCATGTCCATGCCTCCCTATAATATCGTAATCACATCAGTAATTATGATTAACTTGTAACTAGATAGTATCATTTCATTGTGCATTTTGATACTATCAGAATTCAAGATGCACTATATTAAAAATTAGACTTCTTACTTTTTTATCTAATATTACAAATGAAACCGATTAAGTAATCCAATTATTCGTATAATATCCATATAAACCTTCAATTTCTCCCACCTACTACACAATTGTGCATTGCAATAAAATAATTCGTACATCGGTAAGAAGCAAAAGGTCATTTCACTAATTTTTACTGTACAAATAAGACATATCTTTTAGTTGTAAATTCGAATAACTTCTATTACTATTAATCTAGAACTTATATTATAGGCTTCTTGATACTTTTTTTAGTAATGCAGTTCTTCATACTATAAATTCAACACACTTGTGTATAAACTAGGAGGTACGACTATGAAATTCAATGTGAATAGTCCATTTTTTCAATTTATGAACACGTTAGCTGAATACATCTTACTTAATTTTCTATGGCTGATCTGTTGTTTACCCATCGTGACCATAGGAGCATCAACTACCGCTCTGTATTATGTAACGATGCAGACTGCACGTGAAGAACACGGGTACATAGCCAGAAATTTCTTTCGTTCGTTCAAAGAAAATTTCAAACAATCCACAATCATCTGGCTGATCATGTTATTCCTTGGTGCTGTCTTAACATTCAATGTATCATTTTGGTTTACCATGAAATCAACCATTGGTAATATACTTGGGACACTTATTTCTATTGCATTACTTCTCTTTGTATTTACTTTGTTTTATGTATTTCCTATATTAGCGCGATTTGAAAACACAGTGAAACAAACAATGAAGAATGCATTGTTTATCTCTTTACAAAATTTAAAACAGACCATCCTCATTACAATTACTAATGTTTTAATGGTTGTCCTCGCTTATGTATTACCGATATTTTCAATCTTCTTAATTCTTTTTGGTTTTGCTTTCATTGCATACATAAATTCGTTCCAATTCGTGAAAGTGTTCAAGTATTATGAACCTGATGAAGAAACAGAAGGTGATTCAACAGAAGAGTTTCTAGATTCCTCTATTTATACAGACCAGGAAATGAAATAATAAAAAGTAGCAATAACAACCTTGTTTATAATAATTATTATAAATCTGATCGGTTGTTATTGCTACTATTTTTATGCAATATTACGAAACTTATTTTCGTAACACTTCGATTTATTCATCAAATGGACGGTTTAATTCCTCTGTTCCTTCTAATACAAAGCGACCATTTTCAATTAATACAATCTTTTGGCCATCTTTCGTATATACAGCAATTTCACCTAGTTCATCATATGGAATGGTTATGTCCGTATGGCAGTTAAAGTACGCTAAAGCAAGATCCGTCTTACGTAAGATGGAGCATTCGTTGTCTTTTGCAATAATTTCTTTCCCGTCTGGATTTCTTGTAACCATCTCTTCACTCATACTATAGCAAGTATCTCCCATTGCAAAATGTGGTCCTGTCTTTTCGGCAATTAGGATTGGAAGTTTGTCCTGTATGTTATATTTTCTTCCCATCATATACGCTGTGGTATTGGTACCGATCGCAAACTCACCCATTGGTAAGGTTTCATGGTTAAACAGAAGATTTTCTTTGATGAACTTTTTATTCTCTTCTTCCGAATCAAAATTCTTACATGTATACTCTGCAATCTTTCCATCTTTCATGGTTAATTCTAAATCAATGTATTTGTAATCATTTAGATAAACTTCGCTCACATGAAGGATTCCGTTCGTACCTGTTAACTTAGGTGAGGTAAATACTTCTCCAACTGGTATATTTACATCAGCCAAACAGTTTTCGAATCCTGTCTGTGTCTTCTTATCTGGTATTTCATGAAGTTGTACATTCAGATCTGTCTTATTCACTCCAGAACCCTGGATATGAACATATTCTCCTGAATCTAACGTATCGATTAGTTTTTGTTGAATCTCTTTGTATAGATTGTAATCCAATGTATTAACTTTCACTGTTTCCTCGAAGATTTCTTCAAATTGTTCTCCGATGTCTGGTACTGGATATGCAATGATGGTAAAACTGTATTCATCGCCCTTAATATATTCATTCATTAACAAACGAGAATCCCTACTGAATTCTACATCTAACTTCTGCTGCTTGTCATTCAATTTATTACACTCCGGTTTGCTTACTGGGGTAAATGGTTTCTCACCAAATGTCTCTATTACAGCAGGACCTGCGAATAAAGAAGCTTGTTCTTTGAAAGCATCATATCCTTTTCGCAGATGTGCCAGACGTTTTTCAATATATCCTTTATCAAAATACAACGCATAATCAAAACGATGGTCATAATCATATTGTTTATTGAACTTATTGGATCCACTTCGACGGATGGTTGGTTTTAAGCCCATCTTCTCGAATTGTTTAATTGCTGCTCGAACCATTCTTTCAAAACCAATCTCATAACGAACATTTACAATGCCCTTCTTAGACAGATCAATTCCTGCAAGTCCAAAACCAATACGGTATCCTTCTGTATACGTAGATGCCATGGCATCAATCTTTTCCTGGCTTAAGCCATTTAAGAACTCTGCTGTTTTTAATTCTGTATCCGTAATTCTGTCTCCATATTGATACAGGTAGCGCAGATCACTCAGATCAGAATTCATAACAATATCAACTAGGAATGATAGTTCTGGATCCAATAATTCTCTTGTACGATGATAGCAAACCTCTTCACTATAATCCGTTGCTGTATAGTAAAGAGCGGATTTGATTTCTTTGTAAGTCGTCTCATCCTCTTCTTCAAAAAGATTATAGATTTCAATAAACAGTTCCATATTTACAGTTAAATCAAATAAACGATATTCAAATGCACCAGCTAAACTGGCACGTAATCTGGCATAAATGCAAGTCAATACTTTTCCGTAATCTTCCCCTAATATTTCACAGGCATATGCTGGATTCGCATAACTGCTTTCATAGTTTTCACCAGACAAGTCCTCATATAGATCTTTATTCCACGCTTGTAATTCTACTAATGATTTTTTTTCATAACTTCCATCCTCAATGGCATGGAATACATCGACCATTTTTAGAATGTATTGTGACACTTTATGAAAGTATGTCACAAAAGGTTCCTTAACCGTATGTTCTTCTGGAATTGAACGAATTCTCTCCACTGCTAGATCAAACCGTTCTCTCATTGCTTCATTTTCTTCTTTTAATTTTACACGATAATCCATATGTTACTCCTTTTCTACCTTTCATTTCTAAACTTAGCAAATCAGAATCTTCTCGCTCAAAACATGTATTGCAAAGTTTGTTATTTTTTAATATTACCAATCTCTACATTTTTATCAATCAAACGCTTCGCATACTTCCATAATGCTTCCGAACCTTCTGCTGTATGTTCATTTCGCTTTTGGATCTTATCAATATGTACCTCATGCTCTCTCCATGCTCGTCCTTCTGTGTGGTCATTGAGTGTGATTGGCTGTACTTTGTCTACTGTCAGTGCAAACTTAGCCTCTGGTGTTTTTCCCTCTTCAAACTCCTCCCAGAGAGAACGAAGATAGATTCCCTGATCTTCTGGTAATATTGCAAAGATTCGATCTGCAGCTGCAACCTCACGTGCTCGCTTTGTAAGATTTCCCGCATCATCATATGCATACGTGTCTCCCGCATCGATTTCCACAATATCATGGATCAATACCATAAGCATGGTTTTTGCAACATCAATCTTCTCATTGGCATGTTCACTTAATAATGCTACCATTAACGCAAGACTCCAAGAATGTTCTGCATCGTCTTCCAATCGTTTTCCACTGGATATATAGGTTTGCCTTGTAATCTCTTTCAGCTTATCCACTTCCATTAGAAAATTCATCTGTTTCTCTAACCGTTCCATGATACTCATCCTCCTTACAATGCTTTTATTATACTCGTTTTCTTCAAGTTGTTCAAGAAAGGACGTGAATTAACATACATCCCTATGCAATGTAAGAAGCAAAAAAACAATTTTCACAACTGTATCCTTTAATTGGAACACGTCGTGTCCTTCTTTTACACACAGTTTATGAAAATTGTTTTTCTTATCTTCAATATTACTTATCGTTTTACACGTTCCTTTATTGTTACTGCAACAATTCCATCACAATCTGATTGATCATTCCAGGGTCTGCTTTTCCCTTCATGGCTTTCATTGTCTGCCCTACTAAGAAGCCCATCGCTTTTGTCTTTCCGTTATGGTAATCCTCTACGGATTGTGGATTTGCTGCGACAATCTCTTCAATTGTTTTACGAAGTGCGCCTTCATCATTTACCATAAGTAATCCTTTTTCCTTCACATAGGATTCTGGATCAATATTATCGGTAAAGACAACTTCAAAAACTTCTTTGGCAACCGTACGGTTTATGGAACCAGCCTCGATTAATGCAATTAATTTTGCGAGGTTTTCTGGCGAAAATGCAATATTCTCTGGTTCCATCTCATGTTCTTTTAACAATCGCATGGTTTCTACCATTAACCAGTTGGATACTTCTTTTGGTTTCTTACAGATTGCTACCGTCGCTTCGAATAAATCTGCAACGTTCTTCGAACTAGTAATCAAAGCAGCATCATATTCTGGAATATCGTATTCTTTCTCATAACGAGCCATCTTCTCATCCCGAAGTTCCGGTTGTCTCTGTCTTACTTCCTCAAGCCAGGCATCACTGATTTCAATTGGTACAAGGTCAGGTTCTGGGAAGTAGCGATAATCTTGTGCATCTTCCTTGGATCGCATAGCAAAACTGGTATCTTTGTTATCATCCCAACGTCTTGTCTCCTGAACAATCTTCTTTCCGTATTCAATTACTTCAATCTGACGTTTTCTTTCTCCTTCAATGGCTCTTGCTATTGCCTTGAAGGAGTTTAGGTTCTTCATCTCTGTTCTTGTACCGAACTCCGAAGCACCCATCTCACGAACAGAAAGGTTGACATCGGCACGAAGAGAACCTTCCTGCATCTTACAATCGGAAACCCCAAGGTATTGAAGAATTAATTTTAATTTCTCCAGATATGCAATGACTTCCTCCGCAGAACGCATGTCAGGGTCACTCACAATTTCAATCAAAGGAACGCCACAACGGTTATAATCCACTAAAGTGCAGTCATCCCATTCATCATGGACTAATTTTCCTGCATCCTCTTCCATATGGATTTCATGAATTCCAATCACTTTCTTCACACCATTTACGTCAATTTCAATCCCACCATCTCTACAGATTGGCAGATAAAGTTGGGATACCTGGTATGCCTTTGGTAAATCTGGGTAGAAATAATTCTTTCGATCGAATTTGCAATTCTGGGTAATGGTGCAATTTGTTGCAAGACCTGCTGCAACTGCAAACTCTACTACTTTTTTATTTAAAACTGGGAGTGTACCTGGCATTCCTGTACATACGGGACAACAATGTGTATTGGGAGCACCACCAAATTCTGTTGTACATCCGCAGAAGATTTTTGTTTTTGTCGCTAATTCAACGTGAACCTCTAAACCAATAACTGTTTCATATGCTTTCATGTGGTTTCTCCTTTCTACACAGTGTCGTTTTGTTCAAATGTATAGGCAACCTGGATAATATCTTTATCACCGAATGGCTTTCCAATCAATTGAAGTCCAATTGGAAGTCCTTTGGAATCTTTACCACAAGGTAAACTAATCGCTGGTAAACCTGCTAGATTTACCGATACGGTATAGATATCACCAAGATACATCTTCAATGGATCTGCTAGATTCTCTCCAATCTTCAATGCCGTTGTTGGCGCTGTTGGTCCAAGAATTACATCGTATTTCTCAAATGCACGGTCAAATCCTTCTTTGATCAAGGCTTTCACACGTAATGCTTTGTTATAGTAGGCATCGTAATACCCGGAACTTAAAACAAAGGCACCGATCATCATTCTTCTCTTTACTTCCTGTCCAAAACCTTCACTTCTCGTCTTCTTATATAATTCCTGTAAACTTTCAAAGTCAGGGGTACGATAACCGTACTTCACACCATCATATCGTGAAAGGTTGGAACTAGCTTCCGCTGAAGCAAGTACATAGTATGCTGGAATTGCAAGATCGACGATATCTAGGTCGAATTCTTCGACGATTGCACCTTGCTCCTCTAATACCTTCGCTGCTCTTAGGATTGCTGTCTTCACTTCTTCCTCTAACCCTTTTCCTAGGTATCCTTTTGGTATACCAATTTTTTTTCCTTTCACATCATTTACAAGGGCACTGGTATAGGAATAAGATTCTGTTGGTACGGAAGTAGAATCCTTCGCATCATGACCTGCAATAACTTCCAATACACTGGCACAATCCGCTACTGTATTACCAATTGGCCCAATCTGATCAAGAGAAGACGCATATGCAATCAGACCGTATCGTGAAACGGTACCATACGTTGGTTTGATTCCTGTTACCCCACAAAAGGAACTAGGCTGACGAATGGAACCCCCCGTATCCGAACCAAGTGCCACAACCGCCTCACCAGCTGCAACGGCAGCCGCTGCACCACCACTGGAACCCCCAGGGACATATTCTACCCCATGTGGATTCTTCGTAATTCCAAAATACGAGGTTTCGGTCGTACTTCCCATGGCAAACTCATCCATGTTCACCTTACCAAGAATAACAGCGCCTGCTGCTTCCAAACGGTCTATTACTTCTGCATTATAAGGTGGTCGAAAATTCTCAAGCATCTTAGAAGCACATGTAGTACGTTGTCCTTTCGTACAGATATTATCTTTGATGGCGATTGGCACCCCTGCCAATGGGGAATCGGCGTACTGTCCTGCGTCGATCTCCGCCTGTACTTCTCTTGCCCTCTTTAATGCTTCCTCTTCCCAAACAGTAATATAGCAATGATACGTTGCATCTTCTTTTTTAATCACCTCTAGTTGCTGTCTTACAACATCTTCTACTTTAACTTTCCCTGCTTTGATCTTCGCACTTAATGCAAGGGCAGTCATTGGCGTTCCTTCTTGTAATTTACTTTCTGTCATAACCATGCTCTCCCTTCTATTCCACAGTCTTTGGAACGATAAAACATCCTTCCTTTTGTACCGGTGCGTTGCAAAGCAGATTCTCACGATCTGCTCCATTGGTGACAACATCCTCACGGAATACATTCTTCATAGGAAATGCATGTGACATTGGTTCCACATTACTTGTATCGATTTCATTCATGGTATCCATATAGCTGATTATATTCTCTAAATCTGTTTTTGCACGGTCTTTCTCTTCTTCCGAGAGATCTAATTTGGCCAGTGCTGCAACATAGGTAATGGTTTCATCTGTTATCTTCATATTAACTCTCCATTTCTGCCAAACAGAAACATGCTTTCTGTGCTGTTTTCTATATTGACTACTACGATCGACCTTGCTGATGCATGAGTTAAAAAGTCATTTCACGCGTTGCATAGCAACGGATCAATTCATGCATCACCAAGGTCACTCAATAACTAAGGCTCCAAACGAGTAACGTCTCTTGGGAATAACGTTGTTTCACGAACATTTACCTCATCAAGCAACCGCATGGTCAATCGTTCCAAACCAATACCAAGACCACCATGAGGCGGCATACCATATTTGAAAATCATGAGATAATTTGCAAAATCTTCTGGATCCATGCCACGTGCTTCCATCTTAGCTACCAAAGAATCATACTCATGAATTCTCTGTCCACCTGTTGTAATCTCCATTCCTTTGAAGAGAAGGTCAAAGCTTAAAGTGAATTTTGGATCCGTTGGATCATCCATTGCATAAAAAGGCCGTTTTTTCGAAGGGTAATGGGTTACGAATACAAGGTCGCTGCCATATTCTTCGAGAAAATATTTTCCAATTAAGATTTCTTCCTCTGGTTCTAGATCATAAGGATTCTTGATCTTACGATCGTATTTCTCTGAAACAAGACGTTTTGCTTCATCAAAGCGAACCGCTGGAATTTTAGAAGCATCTGGTAATTTCACATCAAGAAGATCAAGTTCTTTGCTGTATGTTTCCTTCAAAAATTGAAATGTATAGGCTAACATGGCCTGCTCCATCTCCATAATCTCTTCAAATCCACGAATATACCCCATCTCAAAATCCAAACCGGTATATTCATTCAGATGTCTTGTTGTATTATGTTTCTCTGCACGGAATACCGGTCCCACTTCAAACACACGGTCATACACCCCTACCATCGTCTGTTTGTAAAATTGAGGGCTTTGTGCCAAAAACGCTTTCTTTCCGAAATACTCTAATTTGAATACATTCGCACCACCTTCGGCATTTCCTGCTACGATCTTAGGTGTACGAACTTCTGTAAACTCTTGTGAAAACATAAAATCACGAAAACCACGAACGAGTCCTTCTTGTATCTTAAAGATTGCTCTCTCTCTGATATTACGAAGGGAAATTGGTCGTAACGTTAACTTTGTTTCAAGCGAAGTCTTCAACTTCCATTTGCTAATCGGAATCGGTAACATCGTATCATAAGATGGCATGGATAATACGGTGATCTTGTTCAGTCGAATCTCGAATCCATGAGGTGCTCTCTCTTCTTTTGCAACCATTCCTTGTACTTCAATCGTCGCTCCCTCTTTCAAGGTCTTCAAATCAAATGAAGTCTGTTCCTTGTTGAACACACATTGGATCACACCCTCTTGTTTTCGTAAAACTAGGAATGCAAAATCACCCATGTCTCGAATGGTATGAACGGCACCATCTACGGATACCACTTTGCCCTCCATGGCACATTTGCCTAGTGCCTGGCTGTCTACTGTCGTGTCACTTACAACACGGTTACCTGCAACATCATCACCATAGATGATGTCATAAATGCTTACTGTTTCCTTTTCTTTGATTCCTGAAATAAATTCCATAGAAATCCCTCCTTAAATATTAGTCAAATTGATGTAATATCTAAGCTCTTTGACTGAAATCTGAAATGCAATCCATAAGGAGTACACCAGAACGATCTCAGCATATTCTCTTCCATACGGCCACGCCCTTCTTTCAATGGATCTACCAGCCTTCCTAAGATGGCTCATATATTCGACCACCTAGATAGAAAAATGCTAGTAGGTCAATAGAAAGGTTCACGAAAAAAGGGTATAAAAAAAGCCCCTGGAATTGAATATATTCCGGGACGGGATAAGCTATTTTCCCGCGGTACCACCCGCATTGAGAAATGTGTTGATTTCTCCGCTTAAACACTTAACGCGTGCAACGTGCAAACCTACTTTTCTTTGTGATCCAATGGAAGAACCGATTTCCTATTCCTTCTCTCGGCAAATACTTGTTCAGTTCACCAGCTCCAGAGTGTTCCTTGATTCACTTAGCATCCGAATAGTGCTCTCAGTCGGTGACACTATATTCCTGTTTTTCAATGCATTCGGTGGATCGCAGTCTCTTTCATTGCTTTTACAATTTCTATTGTTGCTAATCTTAGCACAGGCATTTTACAAAAGCAAGGGATTTTTTTAAAAGTTAATTATCCTAAGTTCGTATATTCATTTCCGTATGCTATTGTTTCGGATCGCTTCGTTTAATTTCGTTTGTTGCTATAGACATAAAGGTTGTTATCTCATATATACCTAAAAGCTTTGTCTTATGTCTTACCTACAATGCTCTCTTGCAAACCATTCCTACCCAGTTTATAATAGCTTTACTAAATGCATATTTGTTTTTCTCCGCTTCTCAGTTGGTACCGTATGCACCAAGAAAGGGTAATGTAACAATCTTAGCAATTCTTAATGATAATAAAAGTAAAAGGTATTTATCGGGCAACTCGTTAAACTATACTCTTAGAAAGGACATGGTAATCATCATGGCAACGTATCTATATAAAAAAATCAATGCATTTACAACAACCACCGGGAAAGGAAATCCCGCTGCTTGCCTCTATCTTAGTCATAATCAGGTACTATCCTCGCAGCAAATGCAAGACATCGCAGCTGACCACAAAGGATTTGTTTCAGAGGTTGTATTCTGTACGGAAGAAGACATTGGATCCTATCATCTACGATATTACTCATCGGAATGTGAGATTGCATTCTGTGGACACGGGACAATTGCCTGTATGTATGAACTTCTTCGCTCCTCTGAAACATTATGTTCCCTTCCCACATTAACTTTTCGTACCAACAAGGAAACACTAACAGTATATAACTCTCTTGCAGAAGAGAATGCTGTCTTCATAGCAGCTCCAACTCCTACTGTTTATGATGTTTCTGTTACAGCAGACTCTGTATGCTCGGCTTTAGGACTATCAAAAGAGTCTTTGGATACCCAACCTCCACTTGCTCTTATCGATGCTGGACTTCGTACCTTGATTGTTCCCATCTGCTCGTTACAGGCAACCCTTTCCTTACAACCAGATAGACCCTCTCTACAGCAATATTGTCTTACCAACAACATTGATATTATACTGGTTTATACGAAAGAAACCAGCAGTGAATCCCACTATGCACGTACGAGGGTTTTTGCACCCAAATTCGGCTATTTGGAAGATCCAGCTACTGGTTCTGGTAATTCTGCATTTGGTTACTACTTGTTACAACAAGGTCTTTGGGATGGTTCTGTAATCCGTTTAGAGCAGAATGGCCATAAGACATCTTATAATGAAATCCTGTTGAAGAAGCAAGGAGAACGTGTCTTATTCGGTGGATGTTGTACCACGATTATTGATGGTCATTACTTGGTTAACTGACGAATTCCTATTACTTAACTCAAACTTCGCAGTTCAATTGCTGACCTGAAGGGTTATCCTAAGGCATTTTCAGTAATTAATATGATCCGTTTCACAAATGCTTCGATTTGATACCTTAAACTTAATTGCCTAACAATTCATGAATGGATCGTAGTTCTTGTGGTTTCCCCTTACAAGAACGAAGATCTTTTTCATAGTATTTCAGATCGCACCATTTTCCTAACTTATATGCGGTCTTTGGAAGACAGCCAATTTCTTGAAAGCCTCGTTTTTTATGAAATTGTTCACTTTTTTCATTAGGGGAGTCAATCAAAGCATATACTTTATAGATTCCTTGCTTATAGAGATATTCCATCATCTGATCGTAAAGCAAACCGGCGATTCCATTTCCATGATGAGTCCCCTCTACATAAATTGAAATCTCTGCCCCCCACATAAATGCAGCACGTTCATGATGCTTCGATGCATAGGCATACCCCACAATCCGCCCTTCTTCTTCATAAACAAGATAAGGAAAGAAGGAAAGGATCTCCTGCATTCGTGTACGGAATTCTTCAACCGTTGGAACCTCATATTCGTAAGTGATGGTTGTTTGTCTGATGTATGGTGCGTATACGGCAAGGATTGCTGCTGCATCATCAACCGTAGCAAAGCGAATCTTGTCTTTTCCTGTATATTCCACTACTTTATCCTCCTATATTATTTTACCTTTATAAAAATTGATCTTTTGTCAACCTATTCTACCACGATGACTTGTACTTGAAAAGTAGCGAACATACTTTGAGAAGAAGCGATACAACCAGCGCAAAAAAACTCTCCCAAGATACGTAAGTAAACGATAGATATCGTTCCTCTTGTATCCTCAGGAGAGTTCTCATATGAATCAATCTGTATGAAATAATTAAGCTATGTTTGAAGGACTTCAAATTAAATGTGGGCTTTTTCCAGCCCAATCTATTACAGTCTCTTCATTCTATTCAAAGCTTCTACTGTATTCTCATAAGAACCAAAAGCTGTGAGTCGGAAGTATCCTTCTCCACTTGGTCCAAATCCAGAACCTGGTGTACCTACAACATTTGCTTCATGTAATAATTGATCAAAGAAATCCCAAGATGTCATTTGATTTGGTGTTTTTAACCAGATATATGGGGCATTCACACCACCAGATACGGAATATCCCATCTTACTTAATTCTTCACGAATCAATCTTGCATTGTTCATGTAATAAGCAATCTGTTCTTTCGTCTGTTTCTTACCTTCTTCTGTATAAACAGCCGCTCCTGCAGCTTGAATAATATAAGGAGCTCCATTGAATTTGGTTCCATGACGTCTTGCCCATAAGCTATTCAATGTAACATCCCCAGATTTTAGCTCTTTTGGAATAACCGTAAAGCCAAGTCTTGTTCCAGTAAATCCTGCATTCTTTGAAAAACTTCTTAATTCAATAGCACATGCTTTAGCTCCATCACATTCGTAGATGGTGTGAGGTACATCTTCCTCTGAGATATACGCTTCATATGCCGCATCATAAATAATTACAGCACCTACTTTTAATGCATAATCCACCCATTTTTGTAGTTCTTTTTTGTTGATCGTAGAACCTGTAGGGTTATTAGGGAAACATAGGTAGATAATATCTGGTTCCTCTTTTGGTAATTCAGGTGCAAAATTCGTCTCTGCCGTACAAGGCATATAGATTACATTACTCCATTTTGCCTGATCTTGTAGATATTCACCTGTTCTGCCTGCCATTGCATTGGTATCCACATATACAGGGTATACAGGGTCACATACAGCAATCTTATTGTCAACAGCGAAGATATCTCCAATGTTACCAGAATCACTCTTTGCTCCATCACTAATGAAGATTTCGTCCATTGCAATCTTAACACCACGTGTTTCGTAATCGTTCTTAATGATTGCCTCTCTTAAGAACTCGTATCCAAGATCTGGTGCATATCCTTTAAATGTTTCTTTTTGTGACATTTCATCTACTGCTGCATGCATACGATTGATTACTGCTGGTGCTAATGGTAATGTAACATCACCAATTCCCAAACTGATGATTTCTTTTTCTGGATTTTCTGCTTTATATGTTCTTACTTTTTTTCCAATTGTGGAAAACAAATAACTACCAGGTAATTTTAAATAATTCTCATTAATTTTAAACATGATGTTACCTCCTACAAACTGTACTATCCATTTATTTTCTGTTATTTTACTCTAAAAAACTTATTAATGCAATGTGATTTCAGTAAATGAATAGATACAATTCGTATTTCGCATAACCAGAGGTATCCGTCTATAATTTGAATTTACCAATTTCGCTTTGTAAACGTAGACTACTTTCCTTCGTAATATTAACCTGATTTCTCAATTCTACCGATTCATTCGTAACCTCCATTATCTTCGAGGCAATATCACTTGTTCCCACTGCTCCCTGATCAGCTGCTTGGGAAACTTCATTGATTGCATGGATAACATTCTCAATGGAATCCTTTAGTTCTTTTGCAGTCGTACTAAAATTGTTGAATAGGCTATTTACTGCATTGGCATCTTTGTTATACTCATCAGCTACATTACCGAATCTATTGTAATCCATTGTCACTTTTGTTGATACAAAATCTAATAATTTTGTTGCGCTCTCCGATAGATTTTCTACAGCAAAAGTAACTTCTTCTGTTACTTCCTGGATTCTTGCAACCGTATTCTTAGATTGTTCCGCAAGATTCCGAATCTCATCGGCTACAACAGAAAAACCTCGACCTGCTTCTCCCGCTCTTGCTGCTTCAATTGCTGCATTGAGCGCCAACAGATTCGTCTGACCTGTAATTGCCATGATGGATTCTGATAACAATTGAATTTCCTCCACAACCTTGACATTTTCTAATGCTTCCTGTAATTTCTGCCCTATAACATATCGCATATCGCTAGCTGTCTTTTGCGCTTCTTCCACTTCTTCCTTGGTGGAGTTTGCTTTTTTGTAAATCTCACTGGCTAATTTAGAGCCTTCTATTGATTTATTTGCAATTATATTTGTAGCTGAATCAATGGCATTTGATGCATGGATCATTTCTTGCGATGCCGCTGATGTTTCTTCCATACCGGCTGCCAGTTCTTCTGTAGTAGCTGATACGTCTTCCAAATTACTATTCAACTGGTTAACGCCCTCATTCACTTGTTCTACCACTTCAAGAATTCGGTCCGCTTCTATATTGGTTTGCTGAATTAATTGATGAACCGAATATTTCATATTCTCTAATTCCTTAACTAAAACACCAAAATCATCTTTTCTATTTTGAATATTCTTAGGTAGTTTTGCTGTAAAATCCCCCATTGCAACTTGTTGAAGATAAGTGCAAACACTTCGAAATGAAGCATCTAGCCGCGTGGATAACCTTACTGTTATTAATATATTAATAATAATAACAACGATAAGAATAATCATCATCTGCACTACCATATCATTTACTTGCTTTCCTTGTTCCAAACGTTTTTCAGCAAGAATCGATTCTATATCATCTGTATAGTTTCCTGTACCCACTACCCATTTAAATGGCTCGAATGCCTTGCTATAGGATCGTTTTGGAGAAGCTTCTGTCTCCCCTTCTCTCGGAAACCAGTAATCTGTGAATCCACCATCTGGTTGCTGTCCAATTGTAATAATTTCTTTTCCCATATGAAAACCATTCACATCAACAACTTCCATACGACTGGTCCCTTCTATTTCCCTTTCTAAAGAGACCACATTAATTCCTTCAAAAGTATCAATCCAGAAATATCCATCTTCCCCATATCGCAATGTACGAACGATATCCGCTGCTATTTGTTTTGCCTCCTCTTCAGTGAATTCTCCCTCTTGGTATTCATCATAAATTGCTTCTATAACTCCAATCGCTGTATTTACCTGCTCTTTAATATTCTTATCGTAATTCTCATACATCGTCGTTTTAAGAAGCGATAAAGATCTAGCAATATCTTGCTTAATATTAAGGATTGCTAACACACACATAAAAATCGTAACCCCAATTAATGCTCCTGATAGTAATAAAACTTTTGTTCTCACTTTTAAATTGTTCATTTCCTTCTCCTTTGTTTGAATTTTTTCTTAAAGTAAGGAGCAAAAGGTATTTGCCCTTTAAGTTAATACAACTCGCTTTGTCTTTTCTGCTACCACAAATTTTGTAAATTGTATTAATATGCTGCAAAATCAAACATAATTTCCATTATTATTCTGAATTAATAAATTATATATTAATATTTTACCATTTCTTGATTATATAGACAATATTATGCGTATATTGTTATATTTTCTTAGCGTTTTCTTAGCACGGCTTGAGTTTTTGGTAAAATTTACACATTTTGTAGTGTTTTGTTATTATTAATATACAAAAAGTGGATTATTTCATATTAAATGAATAATCCACTTTTTGTATAAACCTTTTTATCCCTTATGTATCAATTAAGCTAACAATCATCTACATCAGACACAAGATCATCTGTGCTGTCTCTACGATATTCGTACCATTATCCATGCTCGTTTTCTGAATGTAACGATGTGCTTCTTCTTCTGTCATATTATTACGGTCCATAAGTACCATTTTTGCTTTTTCAATCACTTGTTTTTCTTCTTGTGTTCTCTGCTTTGGTTTCTCTCTTAATCGCTTTCTTCTTCTCGTATAATTATATGTCATCATCTGAAGTGTATTAAGTAAATCTTGCGTCTTAATTGGTTTTCCTAGACAAACAATATCATTATTCATACAATCTTCGAATTTTGTTGGGGAAGCAACCAATAACATTTCAAACCCTTTTGGAAGATAATTATGTAGATCGCTATAGAACATATCGGTAAATCGATATGCACTAATCACGATTCCGCCATCCAGTTCATTGGCGGTAGCTATTACTTGTGCACCTGTTGTGCAAATTGCATCGATTTCATGCCCATTTCGAACAAGAACATTCTTGATCACTTTTGCGTCGTCAATCTTAGGAAATGCAATTATAATATTCATCATATGTTTGTCTCACCTCCAACCTAACAACCGGCATTTCGCCATTATAGAATTCCGGTTGTCTGGTTAGATGCGATATAGATATTGCTCTACTTCCCACGCAGACACCTGAGAACAATAATCGCTCCATTCCCTTTTCTTTGCTTCAATGAATTTCTCTGCAATCTGTTTTCCTAAAACACTTTGTATAAATGTATCCTGTTCCAGGGCTTCTATGCTATCAATTAATGTTTTTGGTAATCTCTTTATCGTCCGGTTATCCTCTTCCTTCTTAATTGTATCATCTGGTAAGGATTCAGGCATTTGCGCTTTTGTTCGAACCCCCTCTAATCCTGCTGCAAGATACAATGCGAAGACCAGATATGGATTGGCTGAAGAATCTGGAGAACGAAGTTCAACCTTACTGTTTTCATCAAAATCATTTGGTACTCTGATACTTGCATTACGGTTATGCACCGACCAACCATTGTATGCTGGTACATTATAATTGGGAACCAGACGTTTATAAGAATTAATAATTGGATTGGCTATTGCTGTAATCGCAGAATTATGTTTTAAGATTCCAGCGATGAACCATTTTGCTTCCTCACATAACTCCCCTGCTTCATCAGACGTTTCGAATATATTCTTTCCATCTTTGAGAATGGATAATACAACATTCATCCCTGATCCCTTCGAATCATTCAATGGTTTTGGCATAAATGTTGCATGTAAACCATGACGTTTTGCAATAATTCGTACAACCATACGGAATGTCATAATATTATCTGCTGCATTTAATGCACTATCATAACGGAAATCAATTTGATGTTGGGAAGCACCTGCTTCATGGTATGAGGCCTCTACTTCGAATCCCATATCTTCTAATGTTAATACAATTTCTCTACGAACATTTTCTCCCCGATCAATTGGTCCTATATCAAAAAAGCCACCTTTTTCCTCTGTCTTTGTAGATGGACTTCCGTCTTCTTCTGCCTGGAAGAGATAGAATTCGCACTCCGAACCAATATCAAAAGAATATCCCATCTCTTCTGCCTGTTGTGTGATCTTCTTCAATACAAAGCGGCTGTCACCTTCAAATGGTGTTCCATCTTTATGATATACATCACACAAAAAACGAGCTACTTTTCCTTGCTGTGGTCTCCAAGGAAAAATCTCAAATGTATCCAATACAGGATGGAGATATAGGTCTGATTTATCATTACTTGTAAATCCTTCAATCGCTGCTCCATCAAATTTGCATTGGTTATTCAAAATTTTTTCTAATTGGCTTGTGGTTACAGCCATATTCTTTAACGTACCATAAATGTCCGTAAACTGAAGACGAATAAACTCCACATCCTCTTCTTCTACCAGTTCAATAATATCCTGCTTCGTATACTTACTCATTGTAACGTCCTCTTCCTTTCCATATTTACGAATTTAAATGATGATGCCAAGGTCAAACGTATCATTTGCCCTGCGTATGAATCCTCTATTATGTTCATTTCCAAGTATTTTTTTGTCTACATATGTAAATAGGGCATAGGAATTCATATAAGAACGCCTTTGCCCTAATTAACTTAATAATAGCAAGTGCCTCTATTTTTGTCAACGAGTTTCTACACCAAGCTTGGCTAACATCTGCAGTGCCTCTTCATATGTGGTAAATACAATACCATGAATCCCATTTTTCCTTGCTGCTTCTATATTCACTAACCGATCATCAAGAAATACACATTCCTCAGGTACGAGGTCATACCGTTCTAGTAACAGCTGATAGATTCTGTCATCTGGTTTAATTAGCTTCACCTGATAGGAAAGGATGTACCCATCTACTTCTTTTAGGAAATCAAGTTTGTCACATTCTTCATGTAATTTTTCACTAAAATTCGATAAGATATATACTTTATACCCTGTTTTTTTCAAATGTCGAATCCAATCTAGTGTATAGGAATACAACTCTACCGTTGGGTTTATATTCGCATACACTTGACGTATCTCCTTCTCTACAGAAGGATCATTTTTTATGAATTCATGCAGTAATTCGTCTGGTGTTAATACTCCTTTATCAAACTCATTCCATGTTGAACTTAATACTGTTGCTTTCGCTAACTTTTCAAATACTTCATCGGAATATCCAAAACTATGATAATACTTCTCCCAACAGAAGGCCATTAGGACATTTCCAATATCTAAGATTACATTCTTGATCACCGTATTCTCCTCTTTTCCTATTAGAATGATAAATCAAATTACTCACATACCGTTTTCCCTAAGTAAAACTTTCTTTCGTTAATTTGCACAAACACTAGTTAATCTCATGTAATACAGGACATAGTTTGATGAGCAACTGTATGAAGTCGTTGGTGCTTTGGCTCTGTACTTTAGAGCCTTATGTACCACTACGAACTTCAGCGGGGCGAGAGCGTGCCCGGAGTGAACTATGTCCTGTATTATATGTTAGTCAAACTTAATTTGTGCAAATTGACGGACCTCAACATAAATAAGGGCTTTTGACACCCGAACCTAAGTAGGTATTTGCGTGGCTATAAATAATTACAACTAGTTTATCATTATATTCAAAGACCGTCAAAATAACTTTTTACGCTCGAATCATTATTTTTCACAAATAAAACATAATTTTTGTTTACAATAGGAAAGTAGTTCATTAAAATAGAATTAGTAAACTATTCCTGCTCAGATGAAATACTGGTTAAGTGTCAAACTTTGCTCTTTGATATATTCTATACAGACAATACAATGGAAGGATAGAATGGACAAGTTCAGCTGTTTAGAAAGGAATGGTAAGAAATAAAGTTCATTGCGAACAGAAAGAGGTTAACATGAAACAAGAGAAACAAACAATTGATTCTTCTATGAGCTTAAGTAAACAAAGGAAATTACAAAGACAAAAAGAGATTGCTCATCAGAAAAGACAGAAAAAGATTAACAAGATATTGGGGATTGTCGTTGTTGTAGCTATTATAGCTGGAGTTGGTTCTTATGTTGGATATAAGATTTACCGTAATGCTACCAAGATTGTAGCAAGTGATGACTATAGCAAATACATTGCTGATAATGGTTTTATTGATGGGGTTACTGCTACTGAGGCAATTGATCTTTGTGACTATACGGGAATTACCGTTCCATTAAGTGATGTTGAATATACAGACGAATCTGTAGAATCCGATATTCAATCACAATTGGAACAACACAAAACTTTAGATAAAAAAACAACAACTGCTATTGCAGATGGAGATAAAGTAAATATTGACTTTGTAGGAACCGTAGATGGTGTTGAATTCGAAGGTGGTAATTCCAAAGGAGAAGGTTCCGATCTTACAATCGGTAGTGGTACATTCATCGATGATTTCGAACAACAATTAATTGGCCACAAAGCTGGGGATGCGGTTACTGTTAATGTAACTTTCCCTGATGATTACAGCAATGATCCTACTTTAGCTGGTAAAGACGCTGTTTTCCAAGTTACCATTAATGGTCTCTATGTCAAACCAGAATTTACAGATGCATTCGTTAAGGAATATCTATCGGATTATGCTTCAACTGTAGAAGAATATAAAACATACTTAAAAGATACAAACTACAATACAAATCTTGATAAATGGCTTTCTGATTACTTAGTAAAAGAAACAACAGTAAAATCTTATCCAAAGAAATATTTAAGTCAATTAGCTGCGACAATGAAGAATTCTGATTACAACTATTACGAATCAATGAAATCTTACTTCGCTGCAATGAGTCCAGATTATGCGAATAAGAGCTTTACCGAATATATCGGTATGTCAGAAGTAGACTATGATAAGCAATTACGTTCTGCTGCAAAGGAAACTGCAAAAGCAAACTTGATTTACCAAGCAATTCTTGAAAAAGAAGGCGTTACTGTAACTGTTGATGATTACAAGGAATATATGCTTGGTAAGGGAGCAACCGAAGAGGATTACAACAACCAAATCAAACAATATGGTACGGGGTATTCCGTTCAGCAAATGGTTAAAGTAAAAGCTCTTGAAATTCTAAAAGGAATGGTAACTGTACAGTAATAATTCCTATAATGAAAGGGTTCTGAACAAGATATAAAATAAAAAACAATTTTCATAAATAGCAATCGAAAGAAACATCTTATGTTCTCTTATACGCTATTTAATGAAAATTGTTTTTTTATACACATTTGGTTATGATAACACGTGAATTGCGGAGGTTTCCGCTTTGTTGACGTTGCATCTCAGCGATTGCGAAGGTTTCCGCATTATTGACGTTGCATCTCAGCAAAACAGTTGCCTTTTAGTTCCACACATTTGTATACATCAGAAACGAATCCCATCAGTTCATAATGGTTTGTGTAATTTTCCATTCCGAATCAAGTTGAAATGCGATTTGTTCGGTTTCTCCATTTTCCAATACATTCTCTAAAACAAATGTAACAGTTTCCTCCTCAACCTTTGCTTCTACAATTGGTTCCATAGGTTGCTTCGTAAACTGCTTTGATGTTAACTGCGACAGTTTCTCTTCTTCTATAATGCGACTCCCCTCATAAATCACACAATAAAACTCTCCCGTTACACGTTCTTCCTGATTCTGTATAAGTAAGATTCCCTCTTTCAACTGTATCTCTATATGATAATCCATTCCTTCTTTAACAAATGGAATTAAGCATACCGTATATGCATCGGTTAATGCAATCTCTTGGTTCGTTTCTGTATCGATCTGTTGTAGATATTCCTTCCATTCTGCTTCGGTTTTTGTCCGTTCAACCTTGAATTCATCTGTTGTATCCTGATTTGCAACATTGACTCCACTTTGCCCTAACGGTTGGCTGGACGTATTTTTCTCCTTGAACACATTGGTTCCAACAAGCAAAACAGCCAGACTTGCAGCAGTTGCTAATATTCCTATGGTTGTTTTACGAATGGTGTTCTCTTTCTTTCTCTTTTGGATTTGTTCCGTATCATGAATCATTCGTTTCGTTTCCTGTATCAGTTCCTTTGGTGCATGAATCTGGTCAAACGAATTCTTAATTGTATGCTTCACTTATTTCACCCCTTCAGATATCGTTATAAAATCTCTTTCCCCTCCAGCTCCTTCTTCAGTAGTACACGAGCTCTTGATAATTGTGATTTCACGGTAGATTCCTTTTGTTTGGTAACTTCCCCTATTTCTCGAACAGACAGTTCCTCATAATAAAATAAATACAAGACGATTCTATATTTCTTCGGTAAAAAGGATCAAATCCAATTGGAATCTGTATACTCTGGGAACGATCCACATACAGGATATCATCTGCATATTCCGATTCCGTAGCACCATACTTTTCTCTCAATGAAGAAAGCAACACGGTATTATCCATCGTGGCTGTTTCATTACCATCTGTTGTTACAGGCGTTTGATTCTCTGACCTAGGATCTTGTTTCTTCTCTCCACAACCAGATAACGCCATTACTGTTGCAAGTGTCAGACATAACACCTTGTTCCTATACTTATTTACTTTCATATATCTATTCTCCTTTTCCTTGTGATTTCATAGTTCATATTGATAAACTAAACTTATAAGTTTTTGTTTTATACTAAGAATACTTTTCACCAAGGCAAAAGGTTGCAAAGAAAAAAAATTTATTTCCTATTATGATAAATCGATGCTTTCAAGCTAAATGAAATCGGATACTTATCTTTATTTTGGACATATTCATATAATCCTGTGCCTTTTATCTCATCCATATCCCCAATATTATAATAATTTTCTGGGTATTCATTGAAAAATTCTACGTGTAATCCTGCTCTTGTCAAAGCATTGATGATGTCCGATACGGTATGCATCCAAAAGTAATTCTTGGCACCCTCCTTGACTTCTGATGCATATCCTCCGATTTCTTCCGATTCATCTGGTTCCTTTCCGAAATACGGATACTTAATCTCTGTCACATTCTTTCCTAACTTGCTCTCATCGAATGACAAAAAGAAGGGATGCGAATCAAAGATATAGAAAAATCCATCTTCACTCAATAAATGAGATATCGTATTAGCCCAGACATCAAGATCAGGAAGCCACCCTAATACTCCCTCTGAAGTAAATACGATGTCATATTGTCCCATATGTAATTCAGATAACTTCATGATATCCGATTCAATGAATTGTGCTTGATTTACACCCAGCTCTTTTGCTAACTTCTTGGCATAAACCACATTGTCTGGTACCAAATCCACCCCAACAACTTCACTTGCTCCCATTTTCGCCAATTGAATCGTATCCGCACCTGTATTACATTGTAAATGTATGATACGTTTTCCTGTAACATTTCCTAACTCCTTTTGTATAATAGAATTGAGCTGATACGCTCCCTTCTGATATCGATTCAAGAAAGTTGCATAATGATCCTGTGATAACAATCCCCATGCTTCTTTATTACAATCTATCTCTTTCATTATATGTCCTCCTACTAATCTCTAGTTTACCTTACTATCTCAAACTTCGCAGTTCAATTGCTGTCGTAAACCTATCATATAAAGGCGTTTTCAGCAATTAATATATCGAAACGCCTATGGAAATGTGCATATTTTTCTTATGTCGAGTTTTCTGGCTTTCACCAAAAAAGTGCAACTGTTTGACGAGCTTGCGAGGAGTTTTGCACTTTTTTAATGGTTTTTTGCCGGAAAAGTCGATATTAGAAAAATAGTACATTGGAATCAAAGTGGAGATATATTAATTGCTGAAAATGCCTTAGGATACCCCTTCAGGGCAGCAATGAACTGCGTAGTTTGAGTTACTATCATTAATAACGTTCTTCATAAATGGATGAAATCTGTATGATTTCAAAACAAAACGATAAGAGTAAATCTACTTAGTCTTTCTTATTATCAAAGAAGAAGATATCCCCCAATGTTCCATCCTCATACTCTGCACCTGGATATCCTTCCACTAATCGATAATTTCCGTTGGTATAGGTATCTACTACTGTATTCCAAAACTTAACAGAACCAATATTCTTCGGATGTCTCTTTAACTGCCATTTTCCTGGAAACATATCGAATATCGCATAAGCAACTTCTTTTCCAATGCCTAATCTTCTATACTTGAACATAACAAAAAACTCTGCAATAACATGATCTACTGGTACATCTTCTGCTTCTGGATAATCATTTACCATAACAAATCCAGCTAGTTGTTGATCCACTAAGATAAAGAATGGATGGCGATTTTCTTCTGTCCAGTAACAATCCAGATATTCATATCCATATAAACCAAGTTTATTCACCCCAACATTATTCCATTGGGAAAACTCATAATCGTATTTTTCCAACAGATTTCTTAATATCTCTTTTTCTTCATATTCTACTCTCTTTAGTTCCCATATTTTCTTCATTATCGTAATTCCTCCTTATATATCCCCTGTTTTCTTACTATACAATAGTTATACGTTTTCTCCACTACGTTGTCTAGTGTCATCCTAATTTTAAATATGGATAGCACAAAAAAGGAGGGCTGCTGTTACGCTGCTCCTCCTTTTCTTTTTATGTACGCCTATATACAATTCTTTTAATGGAATCATAAGATAGATGATACTCTTCCATCAATTCCTCAATTCTATATCCAGCTTTCTTTTTCTGCTTAATCTCCAGATTTCGTTCTTCCAACGCTAATAATGGTCGCATATTCTCTCCCCGTTCACGTTGTTCTTCTTCCGATCGTGGAATATATAATAATCCATTCCGAAAATATTTTCGTATCTCAATCAAAAGTTCCTCTGGAAAAATCTCTTTAGCATTCACATATGACATAACAGTCACTCCCTCTAATATAGTAGTCTTCTATTAGAGTGCAACACAGTCATATTCTTGCGATTCAAAGGATCGCTCTATGCATCGAATCGCTATATTCTATATGTTCTGTGCTGCATAGAGTTGATCTTTATTCATATTTGCTTTCTTAATGTATAACAACTGATCTAACATAAAAGCACCTCCTCTTGTGTAATGAATGATATAGTATCACTATAACATAGGTGTAGAATTATCGTCAAACTCTGTCTGGTTTAAAAGCATCGAAAATAATACTATCCATATACATCATCCTTACAAAATTGCAAAATTAACATACTTAATTATCTTCCATACGAATATAAGCAAACTGATTATAACCAAAACGATTGTAGCAATAGCAATATTTCTATTACTTGTTTTCAGCCCTTGTACTCCACAATAGACCTCAATTATTAGAATTATTACACCATAGCTTACTCCTGTAAATGATAATAGTAAGCCAAATATCGAAAAGATAAATCCTATCGTGGCTAATTTTTCTTTCGATTTCGTATTATTCTCTACGAAAGTTTTTAGCGAATTATCTAGCGAAAAATCTTGTTGGTAGTGATTTTGTGTGTATTGTCTTTTTATGTATTGATCTTGTGCATATTGGTCTTGTGTATATTGCCCTTGTGTATATTGCCCTTGTGTATATTGGTCTTGCTCATATTGGCCTTGTGTATATTGGCCTTGTGTATATTGCCCTTGTGTATATTGCCCTTGTGTATATTGCCCTTGCGTATATTGGTCTTGCACATATTGACCTTGCGTATATTGGTCTTGCTCATATTGCCCTTGCACATATTGGCCTTGTGTATATTGCCCTTGCGCATATTGCCCTTGCATATACTGCCCTTGTACATATTGATCTTGTGAATATTGATTTTGTAACGTCTGCTGATTTTCATATTTTTTTAACTCTAAAAATAATGTCTCTAGTGAATTCTTATATGCTTGCTTTGGTATTTTACTTACAAATCCATCTAAAGAATACGGCTTTTCGAATTTACCTAAATACGCGTAGACTGTAACCATATTTCCATATATATAATACTCAAATCCTCGATGACCTGTTAGATAATTCTTTAGAATATAGTAGTTTGCATTTTGCTTTTCCTCATACTGAAAACCATTTGCCTTTAAGTAATTCTGGAAGATCTGATTGATTTCCTCCGGTGATGAATTAATCCGAAATAGATACTGTGTTTTCCTTCTACCCATGATATGAACTTTTTCCTCCATTTTTTACATATTCTATTAGCATCATAGTACAATCATTTTTGCATGTCAATGCGGCATATTACATATTTACCCTTTTTTTGTTATTTTGTACATCTTCATACATATTTTATCATTGCTATTATTTAACCCCAGAAGTTGGCTGTATCCTTTCTCCCACTAGGGCGGATTCGGAACTTTCATCCCTTCGTGTCGTGCAACGCCAGGCGCACATAAAATAACCACACCATCGAATATAATTGGTGTGGTTATTGATTTTACTTATAAAATTAACTAGGGGGGCTGAAAACAGATTACCTATTTGTTTTCATTTAATTTTCTTTTACTGTAACGACCGTTTTATACGCCCCCTTTACCTTTCCGATTTTAATATATGTAGTAATTGTCGCTTTTCCTGCTTTCTTACCAACAATAACTCCACAATTATTAACCGTTACTATCTTCTTATTACTTGATTTGTATGTAATCTTTGCCTTATATTCACTCTTTATGATTGGCAACAGATACATCTTTGTTCCTTTTTCTATACTACATGATTTTTGTACAATGGCTTGTTTTGCTCTAGGTACAACCTTTTCACCTTTCACCTTGCAACTTAAGATAACATACTCTTGATCATGGTACGCGGTAAATGCAATCTTTCCATTCGCATCAACGGTATATGTCGTCTTATTCATATTTTCTAGTGTAACATCCTCACTATTATATCCATATATGTATACTTTATCGCCAGGTTTTGCACCCATTGTTGAAGCAACATCTACAAGCACTGTCTTACTTTCTGCGGTAGCTGTGCCATTAACCTGTGTTACGATATATTGCGCCTTCTTATCCTTTTGCAACAATTCCTCTACTAATGTTTGAAGTTTTGAGTCCTTCAATTCTGCTTTCGGAATAATGCTAACCGTTAATTCCGTAGCAGTTGGTTCATCCTCTATTCTGTCTTGATCGACTGCTTCATTCCCTGTACTGTTTCCGGAAGTATTGTCTGATCCGGAATCTGATGGATTACTTGGCAATTCATTCTTTACTAATTTGAATTGTGGCTCCGTTACATCTGATTCAATTGCGGTTATTGTATCATAATAGATTGTACCAGACACGTTACCATCTTTCATTGCTTCGGATTCATCAATCGCATTTACCCACAAACCAAATGATGCCACTTTTCCACAGTCTTGAACAAGACCGCCTTTCGGTTTACCACTTACATCACGACTACAAAATTCTGTAAAAGGAATTGTAACTAACATTGGTTCTGTTTGGTTTTTGTACCCGTTATATTGGTTCAGATATACTTCATACACCGTATCATTGGCAGTAATCTGAATTACAACCAATTGATTATGCCCATCCGGTATTGTATAGAATTGAAGGGCATTGCAGGAAGACCAATCTACCTCTTTTGCTATTGTAGCTCCAGCCCAACCGCCTTCTATTTCCGTATATGAAAATTGTAATCCGTATTCACCAAGATTGTGTGCTTTCTTCTCTGTATCCAATGATAATGCTATATTACAGCCACTTGCTTTGTTTGTTGTCCATTTTTTATTCAATATGGCATCCATACCATAATAATTTTCAAATCCATCGATTAAGAATGGATCTTCTACTGGAGGCTCAATATTATAGGTAAGCATTATCTCATCAACCGTTTCATCATTTATGGTCAGTTGCAACACTCCATTGCTTTCTCCTAATTGCTCCAGTATTTCCTTAGACAATTCACCTGTGTACACTCTACCATCTATAGAATTGGCTTCTACCGTTACGGTTTTCTCCCCTTTGAGAACAAATTGCACGCAATCTTCAACTGCTATATTATTAACTCTTGCTGTCATTGTTACAGCGTCCAAGATTCGACTACTAGAAACAGGCGCTGTTATATATCCCGTTGCCTTTGTCATTGCTGCAGAAGCTACAATTGGTATACTGGACAAGTCTTGCAATGCTTGTTTTTGATTGCAAGAAAAGACACTTCGATTGTCATTAAAGAAGTTAATAAATTGATCAAGCATCTCATGTCCATGTAATGTACCGTCCTCATTTACAGATGCAACATATGGCGTATAGTATCCGTCTTTTACTCCAAAATTAGCCCATACTAAAAAGTAAGCGGCATCTGATTGATCAACCACATTCATTAATTTTTGATACCATTCCAGATCTTGATTACCTGTTTTATGTAATGCAGTCTGATTATCTCCTTGATCTTTCGTGCTAGAAGCAACACCAACTTCTGTTACTGCAAATATCTTATTATGCATTGTTGCGAATTGGTTCACCAATTGTAATTGATTCTCGAATTGAACAAACCATTTACCATCTGCTGTCGGATCTGTATTATACATATCAAACCCAATCATATCTACATAAGCATCTCCAGGATATCGGACAGCAAACTCATCTAAGGTAGAGGCTTCCGAGCCAGGACTATATACATAGATTACATTATGAATATTCTTCTCATCTCGTAAATATTCTACCGTATAACGATAGACATTCTTGTAGGTTTGTGGATCACAAAATGCAGCTCCCCACCAGAACCAACTACCCGTATTTTCATGAAATGGTCGGAATAAGATTGCACCATTCACTTGGCTCGCATAATCAGCAATCATATCAAGATATGCAGTAAATACCTCATTATACGTCCCACCAGGAAGGATTTGATTCATTACCTCTCCCGTTAAAACATTCGGTGAATATCCGCTAAAATCATATTGCGAATAGGTATGTACTCCATCATATAATTCATTCGTTCTGTCCACGATTGAGAAATTAGGCATATGCGAAGATAGCGTTATAATCGCACCTTTCTCGATATTTCGATTCGTAAGTGTTGCTGCCGCTTTTACATTTCCTGCTGCTGTCTCTGGTAGTAGTTCTACCCCTTCTTTCGAAGCAATTTCCTCATTGTACCGCTTTGCACTATATTCATTGGAGGTCAAAGAAAGGGTATCCATGCCAATTACACCTGCATAGGAACCTGTGACATCATACGTATCTGAATCAGATAATGTGTTTGATCCCGCTTTGTGATGGGTATCATTCTGATGACCAAATATTACATTGTCTGTTTCGCCCATTGCTTTCAGATAGGCGTATGTCTGTTTTACCGCGTTGCTTGCATCTTTGTCCACCAAACTGATTTCTGTAGGAAGTACTGTCGTCTCCTGTTCCCCATTTGCTTTCGTTGTTACAAGATTCCCGCTATTGACATTGACTTGATTCGCACCTCCTGTAGCTACTACTGTTGCATCCACATAATTGTCTTCTTTTGAAGTTTTTTGTGATAATACGATATTATCTAACCAAAGTGCTCCTTTATAATCTGTATTCACCCCAATAATTTGTAACGCTACTTGATCTAATGTTTCACTGGTTATTTCATTCGCAAACGCGATATTCACCGGTAACTTATATATAGTACCCTCAACCAATTCTCCTTGAGATAGATCTAATTGTAGTGTTGCATCTCCATCATTTGTATAAATCTTGATAGAAAATCCCCCCGTAGTCATACAAGCGGTATCATAATAGAAATCAAGGTCTGCATTATTAAGACCTTTTAATGACATCCCCTCTTCATAATGGGTAACCGCAATCTGGCTCCAAGAAGAAGTCACATTACCCGAATAATCAACCACTACTTTTAATTTATCTGTATCAAAACTAACACTTGAATTGCTTGTACCATCATACTGATATTCCCAACCAGTACCATACTCCCAACCTTCTTCATCTGTTGCAAATGGCCAACTCTTCAAGATTGTTACATCGTAATCACTCTCTGAAACTTCTGATAATACAATATTATCAAACCAGAAACTTCCCTTAAAATCCGTATTCGACCCGATTACTTGTATTGCCACTTGATCATAAGTTGCCCCTTCTAAAGGCTCCGCAAAATTCATTGATACATGGAGTTTATAGTAATCCTCACTAATCTTGGTAGCCTTACTAAAATCAATTGCACTACTGGCACTACCATGATCTGTATATACTTCCATGTTAAAACTTCCTGTTGACATGGAGCTTGGATTATAATAAAGGTCCCACTCGGCTTTATTCACTCCTTCTAATAACAGACCAGATTCCCAATGCTTAATGACCGCTTTACTATAACCTTCCCCTACATCTGCGCTGTAATCAAGATCAACCTTCAACATTTCATCATCAAAAGTAACATTTGAATTGCTTGCACCCTGATACTTATACTCCCAACCTGCCGCATACTCCCAACCTTGTACATCCGTATCAAAACTCCAGGACTTTACGACATTCTCTTGCGTGTCTTCCGCACTTACAGGAATGGAAGGCAAATTGACTGAAGTTACCGTTACACAGAAAGCTAACATAATTGCCTGTAACCTCTTACGCAACATTTTGTTGTTTTTTACAAATTCAGTAACAATTTTACTTCCATAAGCCCCACTTTTTACCTCTTTCCTTCTCACAAACACCCTTCTTTCTTCTTAATATAGTTTTTACTACCTCTATAGAAAACCAATTCCTATTAATATGGTTATCTATCCTTACAATTTCCCCCCGTATAACCTTCCTTGTACTGCACACGATTCGTGTAAATACATAAACCGTCAATAATCTTTTATTTTTTACTTTATTTTAAGTTATTTTTAATTTTAGGTTATTTTATTTTTTAATCTTTTTTAAGTATATATTATTTTTATTTTTAATTCATCATAGAATATTGTTTTTTTTAAAGCTTCATTGTTTTATTTTTTCTCTTTTCTATACTTATGATGGCAAGGGGAAAGGTCATTTCATGAGACGAAACCAGACGTGATACCCTTTTGTAGATACGATGATGGGGAGTCTCTTATAAAGATACATAAAACAAGGGCTGCATAAATCGAATGCAGCCCTTGTCTTTATTCCTCTTTATTATTTTCTTAGAATACGCTCCTTCGTAGCTATAATATAACTTCCTACATTTTTTCCATCTTAGTTCGCATCATAATTCAAGCATCTATACATGTCAATGCGACTTATTACATAATTATCCGTTATACTGCCCTGCCTGTGCATTCCACATATTCCGGTATTCCGCACATGAATCTAATAACTCCTCATGGTTTCCAACTCCAATAATTTTTCCCTGGCTCATTACAAGTATCCTGTCAACCATTTTAACAGAAGCTAAGCGATGCGTGATCAGTATCGCTGTTTTTCCCTTACATAATTTCATAAAATAATTGTATATATGTTTTTCTTCTATTGCATCAATTGCAGATGTTGGTTCATCAAGTAAGATCAATTCATGATGTCGATTCATTCCACGCGCGATTGCGATTCTTTGCCACTGTCCTCCTGACAGATCAACACCACCGAATTCTTTGGATAAGACCGTGTTGATTCCATCCGGGAATGATTTTGTATTCATTTTCAGATCCACTTTTGCTAACAACTTTTCTATATTTTCTTCCGTATTTTTTTTATTCTTCCATTCCATATTTTCTTCTTTATTTTCTTCCTTAAGTTTTTCCTTCATTTCTCTATTATGCTCTTCCGTATCTTCTTCCGTAATTCCTTCTTCCTTCTTTTCAAACTCTTGCTGATAATCGCTGAGTAAGATATTATCTTTCAATGAAAGTTTATACTTACCGAAATTCTGGAATACAGCAGATGTATTGTTGTATAGAGATTCTTTCGTACACTCTTCTATATTGATACCGTTATGATTTATCGTTCCATTCTTGGGGCTATATAGACCAATCAGTAATTTCGCTAAGGTACTTTTACCAGAACCATTCTCTCCTACGATTGCAACTGTTTCACCAGCATATATCGTACAAGTTAAATCTTTTATTGCGTATTGATTGGTATTCGGATATTGAAAGGAAACATTCTTAATCTCGATATCTCCATGTTTTTGTAAAACCACACTTGCCTTCTTCTTCTCTGGTAAATCTAAGAATCGCAAAAAGTTCTCAATTTTCCCACGCAATTCCATAGAATAGTTGATTGTTTCATTGATCATATCTTCTGTTGCTTCATATATACTATCGATCGAACAGAAGATACCACCAAACATACTAATATCAATGTTTCCTTTCGCTAATTGATCGAATAATAGTATGATAACTGCAATATATCCAAACAAGGTAAGGGATTGCATCAGTGCATTGATCCTATAGGCTTTCTTAAAACTATGCAAAGAAACCGTATTAAAACACTTCATACTTTCTTCTAATTTCTTTCGAAAGAATGGAAAAGCTCCTGATACTCTTGTTTCTATAAATGAATCTTTCCCCGTAATATAAGAAGAATAGGTTGTACAACGTCTTTTGTATGGCGCAATCTCATCTTCCATATCACAGTAGATTTTTGATTTTATAATCTGGGAAGCGATTTCAGGTAGGAATAGGAATACAAAGATTAGTAATAATATTGGTTTCAGACGAAACATATAGATTCCCAATATAACATAATACGGTACATACAAAAATAGCATGGTAAGAAATGTATTCGTAAAATTTCTTCCGATTGCAGCACCTTCGTATGATTTTGTTATTTGATCAAGGACTGTACTTTCTTGAAATTGAATTAATTCCAGCTTGCTACATTTCTTATTAATCTTATCTCCTAGATATTGTTCCGCTTTTGTCGCTAGTATCTCACCTAAGGTATTATATACGCCATTAAAGATTTCATTACCAACCTTAATTAGTAAAAAAATGAATACGTATTGTAGCATCAAGCTATAATTTGTTTCATGGGAGTATAGACGTAGCACAACCGTAAATAACTTTTGTAGATATACTATGACGAGTGCTCCCAAAACTCCATCCATAAATGCAGCTACATAATTAACAAGAAACATTACTTTAGAAGATTGATACATATATGGTAGTAACCTTTTCAGTAAATAAACGATTGACTTATATTTTCTTTTTTTCTTACCTGTTGTGCCCACTATACCAACTCCTTTGCGTTTCATACATCTCTCTATACACCGATTGCTGTTCTAACAGACTCTGATGACTTCCCTGCTCACAGATCCGTCCATTTCGCAATACCATTGCTTCATCTGTATATTGTACGGTAGATAGACGATGGGTAATGATAATAGCTAACTTATCCTCGGGTATCTTATTCATTACGTTATTAAAGGACACCTCACTTAGTGGATCCAAAGCGGCTGTTGGTTCATCAAGAATCAGAATAGGCGAATCACTGAATAAACATCTGGCAATGGCTATCTTCTGCCATTCCCCACCTGATAAGTCAACTCCATTCTCCTCTAATTTTCCTAGTTGTGTATCATAACCATTTTCTAGCCTATGTATGAAAGGTGCTAATTCCGCATCTTCAATTATTCGATTGATGCGTTTATCATTGGAATCCTTATTTCCCAATGTTACATTCTCTCTTATTGAGATTTGATAGCGCGCAAAGTCTTGAAACAATATAGAAAAATACGATTTCAACGTTTGGTAATCCAGTTCTCTTCTTTCTACCCCATTGATTAGAATTTTCCCTTCATAATCATCATACATTCCCACTAATAATTTTATGATTGTGGTCTTCCCTCCACCATTGCTTCCAACCAAAGCATACTTATAGCCTGATTTCAATTCAAAACTCAAATCACGAATAACGTAGTTATCTTGACCTGGGTATTGAAACGATACATGCTGAAATTCAATTGTATGTAAACTACTTTTACAAACGTTTTGTTCTTTAGCCGTCAGACAGTTTACATCTTCCTCCAAATGCATTAATGCATTATAATCTTTCATAAACATTTGTTTCTTTCTAAATTCTCTAATCTCACCAGCTAATTGCCATGTAATCTTCTGTACCATATCATTTTCTGCTTTTACTAAACTAATAAAGATACCAACCGTAATTGTATTCGTTTTGATTGCTGGTAATAATAGAAGAATTAATATAACCTGTACTAGAATCGCAAGTATATTGGCTACTTTTATCTTTGCCATGATTATTATGGTCGCTCGAGAGATTAACTGGGTCACTTTCTGATATTCCAGATTCCACATACGATTCATCTTGTCTGTATAAGAGAATAACTCCCGTTCTTCTGCTTGGTCCCTACCAGTCATCATACTCTGCTCGTACCTTATATTTCTCATATGTTTCCCAGTTTCTCCATATACATCGTAATCATATTGTCCGCATTTTACAGCAACATATAGGATTGGTATTGCAATAAGAAAGAATAGACACGCAGTAATCGGCGTCTTAAGAAATACAATGCAAAAGATACTCAACGCCTGTATTACATACGTGAATAGATCTAAGATATTCATAAATCCCTCTTGAAAATTCTTAGCCGGGTTTTCTGTTATTCTTTGAAACAAATCTTGTATTTCTGTTTTTTCTATTAGCTGATACTGTACAGAAGCTTTTTTCGTTACAACTTGAAGATTAATGGTCGTATGTAGGGAAATCTCCTGTGATTTTATCGCATATTTTTTTATATTCATCATTCCGTAGTTAAATATCATAACTATGATATATGGAATGAGCAGCAGGAATAATTGCTCAAAGTTTTGATTGCTCTTAACAATCTCCATTCCATGATCAAGTAATCTTGTTGTAATTATCACAAGGATACTAGGATAGAAACCGCTCCAAATATAACAAAACAAGATTAACAGTGTATGTACTTTCGATACTCGATATACCCCAGATAGATAATCAAGTACTGAAAAATTTTTTCTATCCTTTTTCTTATCCTTTTCCATTCTTTATTCCCTCTCATAATACATTATTTCACTAACTGCATTGGATTTTGTTATTTTAGCATTAGCATTTTATGTTACATTATTACATTTTCTAGTTTATTCTAGTGTACAATATACATTACTTCGTTTTCCTTGTCAAATTATACTGGATTTCTTATAAGGGGTAGCTACTTATGACATAAATACCGGGACTTCATACCTTATTATTTACTATTTCTTCTTTTTCTTTACATGCAATTAATGTCTTCTTCTGAATAACCAAAAACACGCTATACTGTCTTTCAACAATATAACGTGTTTCTACTATAATCTGTATTCTATTATAATAATTTAGGTAATTGCTTTTATCTTTACTTTTTTGCTTAAACCATTCTTCTGAAACATTGATTTATATGATTTCAATTTACTTTCTGGAACCTGAATAATAACTTTCTTATTGATGCCTTTGAACGCCCCTTTGAAGCAACTTTTTATCTTTTTGCTTTTAACTATGATTTTATTTAGGTTCTTGCACCCTTCGAATAATCCCTCTCCATATTCACCTTTTTTTATATATTTTACATTTTTAGGTATTGTAATCTGCTTGATTCCCGATTCTTGAAATGCTCCTGCATAGATTGTTGTCACGGAATTAGGGATAGTGACCTTCGATAAATTCTTACATCCATAGAATAGATATTCCTCTATTTTTTTAATATTTTTTGATAACTTAATAGTCTTTAATTCCGTACAGTTACTGAAGGCTGAACCACCAATTTTTTTTACACTATTCGGTATATTAATTTCTACAATACTACTACAATTACTAAACGCTCCCATTCTGATCTCTTTTACTTTACTTGATAGTTTTATTTCTTTTAATGTTTCACAACCATCAAATGTAAAATCGCCTATTATTTCAATACTTTTTGACATTGTTATTTTTTTCAAATTTATACAAGAAAAAAAGGTCATATCCCCAATGTATGTAACTGTATCTGGTAATACAACTGTTTTCAGTTCAGTAAAGGAATCAAAATTTCCACCACGCAAACCCGTTATCCCCTCTTTTATTACTACATGCTCTACTTCCTCACCCCAGCAGAACCAATCTGTTTCCGAACTATGTCCGTCCATTCGATTTTCTTCCAAATCCTTAGTTCCCATAAATGTTAATGTTTTTGTCTTCTTGTTATATGTCCATGTATTGCCGTTCATATCAACACCCTTGGTAGGTTTTGAAGTTGCGTTGATTTCGTGACTCGTAACCAATACTATCACTAAAGAAAGGATACAAAACAAAGCTATTGATTTCATTAATTTACGATATTTATTTAACATCGTTTACCTCCTTCCCTGCGATCCAAGATTTCAAAATTAATTATACCATAGGAATACGCAATATAAGATTCGAGGTCATTCCCCAATTTCCGATTCTTTTGTATCTGGTAAAACTACTCCTCTTTGTATCGACTTCACGCTACCTTAAATAGTAGCAATATGTTTTCTCCCAGACCAGTACCCCTTTACACTCTCTTCCTCAACACATTATCTCCGGTGTTGGTTAACACTACATTTGCTATATACTGGTTGTCCCATTACTTTTACTCTCACATTTTTATCATATCACTTTATAGCTTTGTATAATATGCTATTTTATTACTATTTTCTCCTTTTCCTAAAGTTTTATATTATACAAAAAAACACGTTATACAGTCTTTCAACAATATAACGTGTTTTTCGTATATAATCATTATTTAATTATGACAATCTATTACACTTCTCGATTTTATATCGTGAATTAGAACTTACCAGCCTTAGCAGCTTCTTCAACAGAAACAGCAACAGCAACTGTCATACCAACCATTGGGTTGTTACCAAATCTAATATTATTTAATTTAACGATTTTTTTCATTTCTTTTTTCTTTTTAAACCCCTTAATATATCATGCTTAACACAGATTGTTCTGTATTTATTATTACATAAAATAATTTATTAGTTTTTATCATTTTCTTAATTTGGGTGACAAATCGGTGACAATTGCTTAGTATTATTCTTAGTATTGCATACTTCTTCTTTTATTTATACACACAACTTATTGATTGTCTTTTCTCCTACTGTCCAACCGTCAGATTTACTTTCTTTATTCCACCCTAGACTCGTCCAATAATCTAACACA
This sequence comes from Anaerosporobacter faecicola, assembly GCF_012070565.1. GTDB lineage: Bacteria > Bacillota > Clostridia > Lachnospirales > Lachnospiraceae > Anaerosporobacter > Anaerosporobacter faecicola. Next base: position 35,553 of record NZ_JAAQRO010000003.1, on the reverse strand, counting down.
GCTTGCCTTGTCATTTCTCCGTAGATTCCATCAACCACTAGATTCGCATTGCTTACTTCATTAAGTTTCGTCTGTAACCACATAATTTCCAATTTGCAAGATTTCTTGTTAACTTTCTTATCTGGAACTAAATACATGTCTTCGATAAATAACTTCTTTTCTAGTGATCTTCTCTTAACCAGCCCTGATAGTACCTTACCACCAGCTTTATTCCATTTTGCAAATTCTAAAGATGATTTTACATAATCTTCACAATTTAACAATTTTAATAAGGTGCTATTCTTCAATGCTCCTGGTCCTAAGTTATATACAAAGCTTACTAGAGAATCAAACATATTTTGAGTTATTCTTACTTTTACCAGGTCATTTACTGCCCTTTCAAATTTTATAACGTCATTCTTAAGATATGTAGTTGCTTGAACATTAGTAATTGTTTGCCCTTCATATACTCCTCGAGTATGGCCATAACCTATAGTAAGAACACCTGCAGGGCATCTGTATGCCTTCAATCTACAGCCTTCGAATTGTTTAATTAAATCTAATCCTCTATTGCTTATTTTCATTCTCTTCAGCCCCTTTCTTCTCGACTTTTCCCTTTAATACTACAATTGCATCAATAAGGAAGTCTGGTATTCCTTCTGCCCCCATACGTCCTGCATTTTCTATAATCGATAATAATTCATTGAGAATAAACCAAACTGTTACTAATAACCCAAAGAACGTTGTTGTAGGCATGTTTATGTTAAGTGTAGCTGCTATCTTAAAAATAATATAATCGATAACAATTGCCACTAACACGACAAGTATGTAGGCAAACTTCTTGAAGATACCTAACATCCCCCTTTTACTACTCCAGCCTTTTGTCAAATCTTCTGGATTTTCAATTGACTCTTTCTTCGATGCTGCCATTCCTGATATAAAATCTATTACCATAACAAATGCAAAAATACTTAGCACATAGAATAATATTCCTAACTTTGCACTGATTGCAGCTATTACCGTTGAAATTGCTCCTTGTACTGCATAAACTCCTGTTCTATTCATAGTTTTTCTTTCCTTTCCTCGCTGCGGTATCACAATAAAAATTGCCATTCGGCTCAAATTGTTTGCAGAACGTTCACATAATATTCATCAACGTTCCATAGTTCCTACACATTTTATTGTTATTATTAATTCATCGAAAGAAGCTAATAACCTTTTTTATATAGATTATATTTCATAAACCTCCCCCTTTTTCATAGGAGCCTCAACGGCTCCTAATTTTTTGTTACTGTACCATCTACATTGACAATATAATTATCATCACTTAGTTGTGTATCTATAACCTTCTTAAACTCTGGATACTTAGCTACTACTTCATTGTAAGCAAGCTTTCCTAGTTCAATTCTTCCTGCTAACCATTCTGGCATGTTGCACATCTCCTTCCTATTGCATTACTAGATAATCAAGTACCTCTTGTACCTTGTCTAATTGTGCTTTTAGTTCAATGTTTTCTAGTATTAGTCTTTTAATTTCATCTTCTGCATTGATCGGCTCTGTATATTTTTCGTTTAGATAAAATCCTTTTTCTTCTGTATAACAGTATTTCATTTCTTTACAATCTTCTGGAATACTTTCAACTTCAAATTTGGTGTAGTTCTCTCCAATAACATAAAAGTTGTAATTATCATTTGTTACCTTCCACTTGTTGAATGATTCATCAAAAACTCCGTATTCGATTGAACTACCAGTAAATCTACACACATTATTATTATTATCTACTAATATAAACATTTCCTTCCTCCTTAATTTCCTGCTATTCCACCTGCTATCACTTGTGTATCATCAACGGTTACATATGTCCAATTTATTCCATCATAAGAGTATCCAAATGCATTGTCAGAAGTACCCAAGAATTTATCGCCATCGTGTGAAATTTTAAATATTCTCTTTGGTGGCGTATATGCATTCCATGTGATACCATCATAAGAATAGAAATTACCACTAAATAATGTACCTACTAAAAACATACCATTTGCAAATATCATGCTAATAGCTGTAGTGGATGCGGTTGTTAAAATATTTGATACTAAAGTCCACTTTTTAGTTGATAAGTCTAATGTACTAAACCCTTTTCCGTACTCATATGCTACAAATTTCCCTTTGCCATATGCACCCACAACCATTCCAACTCTTCCTGCTTCTGCACTTATAGATGAAGTTGTCCCATCGGATACATTGTATAGAATTTGATATCCATTGTACGGTATTATAAGAATATATCCCTCTCCATAGACAACATCTGTTACTGTTGAACTACCAGTTACACTTATACCAGTCCAATTTATACCATCAGAAGATAGATAAAGATATTGATAATAAAAAGCAACAAACTTGTCGATCTCCTCAAAGTATTTTATATCGAAAGGATAATCATTACCAGTAGCCACCATGCTGCTAAGTATAGGTGTCCATGTAACACCATCATATGAATAGTGTATTCCTGCATAGTCCGAATCACTGTTTGGGATTATTAATACAAACCTTGATTTACTACATGCAACTCTACTTGACCGCCAAGCATTCCTTATGTTACTAAGTTTTATGGATACTGGAGTTGCTAAATCAGTAGATACATATACCTCGTCAACGTAATCGCTTGAAACACCAGAAGTTGCTATTGCAATTATTCCCCTAATCGCACTCCATACTTTAGTGCTCCCAACATAGACGGCTTTTATTTTATTACTCCCTGCGCTTATTGCTTTTACCTTGTTACTTCCAATATTTATACTCATATAATCACCTATCCCATCACAAAATAGATTGTGTTAGCATCAGGGAAATCTGGAAGTACTGTTACAACTGATACTGAATATCCGCCTACTTTTGTTGAGTTAGATGCACTACCTGCACTACCTGCACTACCTGCACTAGCTGCATACTTAACGCTCTTATCAGCATCTGCAGTATTATCTACATTTCCGATACCCATATCAGTTTTTGTAATATTTACAGTCAGCGCAGCACTACCGTCATAGCTTCCTTTATTAGTACCGTTTGCTTGAATTGTTAATTTATTTGGATTAGGCAATGAAGATGGTATTGATGGTATATCTGTTATATTTGCTTTCTTTTCAACTTCTTCTTCTAGTCTTTGAAACTCACTTACTGTTATAAATACAGCCTCTGGATTAATTGTAAGCTCTACTTTACTTGCATTTCCAAATCCAATTACTAATTCTATAAACTCCCTTAATATGATTGTTCCAATTCCTGGACTAAAGTAATCTGCATCAGTTCCGTCCACACTTGTATACGCATACAAGATTTCTCCTTCATCAGGATCTATTGCATAAATTCCAAGTTCTTTAATATAGAATCCAGTTTGTAAGTTTTCATTTGTGAATGTTGTTCTTGCATTTATAACATTTCCTTGAAGCTGAACATATTCTATCGGTTTCTTTAGGATTTCATTAGCTAGACTATCCACTGATTCGCTTATTGATTTCTCACCATCACCAATTCCCATATTGGATAATGTTAGTGTATTTGTCGTTACCTTCGCAAGTAATGCTAACCCTTTGCTTGTTATAATAGGATTTCCTAACATGTTGCACCTCCTACCCTAATAAATTTAGTTATACTTATACCACTTGCTACCTTTACTTTTCTTGTAAAATATTCCTCTTTATCAAAACCCTCTAAGTTTGATCTTGCGTTTTTTACATTATCTATCATAGCTGCGAATTTTTCCATGTTCTCTCTTGTGAGTTGTTCACTTGTAGTGATTTTGAACATAAATGGATTTCCACCATAGTCAAACCATTCCTCTACACTTCCATTTCCTATCACAGTTACTAATAACTCCTTAACTGCTGCTGCGGTACCCGCTTTCATATACCACGGTAATGTATTCTTTATTAACTCTCGTTTAATTTCAATATTTAACTTTTCATCATAATATTGGGTTCTTAATTCAAGTGCTAAATAGTCAAGAATGTTTTCAGGTAACTTGTCTATGTTCGTATAGAGTTCGATTCGCTCCACTCTATCTAAAACATATCTACATGCCTTTCTTAATGCATAACTAAACGCTATTACTTCATTAGATTTTAAGTTATCTGGGAGTAAATCAAACAATTCCACATCATATAAACTAATCATTTTCAATCCCCCCATATGTTACAGTTTTAGTTGTCAGCTTCGCAATTTGCTTATCTCCTATTACCGTATAAGTTGGACTTGTTACTACACATCTCTTCGCTCCTGCTGCCATGACAAGCTTAATAAGCTCTGAATCGGTTATGTCTCTACCTATCTTAATCTTCTGCCATGTGATATATCTTTCGACTGCTGCCTCTACATCTTGTTGTATTTTAACAGCCTTGTTTGAATCCGATTTTCTTATCCAATATTTTAAGTCAATGCTATATTCAATTTGATCTGGTGCTGCTACTATTACATTGTCTGTGAGAGGTCTCTTATCCTCTGCACTTAGATAAGCTTGCATCTGTTGAATAACATCAGTTCCTGGTATTTCACCGTCAGTAAGAAGGAATCTAATATCTACAGTTCCTGCGCTTGGATTATCTACCTTAACATCAATAACTTCTTGACTAAACGCTTTTGCATTAGCCTCATAAGAATCAATAGATCCTGCTACACTGTAAGTCGATGGTGCCATGAAAATTCTATCTGCCAAACTATCATCACTTTCAATATCACTACCACCTACTGTAACTGTCTGATTATCGACTTTTGATATATAGTTAACAGGATCTACAAGTGTACTAATCTCTCCTGCAAATATACCGTTGCCCTGTTCTCCAGCTTCTGTACAATAAACCATTATATCTATATATGTATCGCCTGCTGCTATCTCTGCTACTTCCGTCGTTTCAAAGAATATACTTCCTTGTGTTACTCTCGTTCCTTCTGGTATAGTTATTGCAAATTCTTTGCTCTCATCAATGTAAAATCGTTCTGTACAATATGCTTTCTGCGCTTCTTTCCTAGTACAATTCTTAAATGCCCCTAACTGATCCAAGAACTCCGAATAGGAATATTTGATTGTGTTTCGTTTTCCCGTAGCATCAACTTTGACAAGGATTTGATATAATATAGAGGTCGTGGCATTTATTAACAAACGAAATGGGCTTGTTTTGGCTAATACTGTTGTCTTTCCTTCTAATTCACTATTCATTTCATTAAAATCTGATATGAAATTTTCTAGTAATTCATCAAGTGTAATATCATCGATGAAGCTTACCTCTGGTAAATTTGATAGTACATCTAATGTACCTGGCATTACTCTTCATCTCCTTCCTCAGACTTTTTAATTTTGATTACTGGTATAATCTTCCCGTCTTCACTGTCTTCAAAGCTGACATCTACTTCTACCCTTGGCTCATAAACCTCTGTTTTATTAATAACCTCTAGTGCATACATATTTTTTGCAAGTTCAGTCGGATAACCTATAAAATCTTGATTTAAACCGTATACTCTATCAAGAGGTATTGTTCCCTCTGGAGTAGTGTATAATGTTTTTAAGCCTTGCATAATTTCATCATCTTCACTAGTTGTTGTTTTGAATATTATCTTTGGCTCTTCCATCATACGTATTCCTCCATCGTTATTTGTCCAATAGCTTGTACAACTTCGCCCTTTGACATTACGTAATTCCACTTCTCACTCAAACTAACTATTTTCCACTTATTCTTTCCAACCTTTTTTCCACCTATAACAAGATTTGCAACTGTACCATTTTCAATTGCTTTTTCAAGCTTTTCTAACTGCTTTCTAGGTTTTACACCCAACATAGCATTCAATTCTATTTCAAATGATACCTCTCGCAAATCTGGACCTAAGAATTCGCTTTTGGGTTTCTTGCCTATCCTCTCATGATTTGTCCATCTTGCTGATACCTTTTGACTAAAGTTATTAAACGTTAGTATCTTTTTATCATTCGTGCTAAAAACCAAAACCTTTCCAAAGCTCCCCACTTTTGCCATACTACCTCCTGCCTCCTACAAACTTGTAGTCCCTTTGTTAGATTGAATGACTACGTTATCAGCTTTAATAATTATTGTCTTTGTGTTACTGTCATATTCTAAATAAGCCTCATTCAAGGCATTGCTTAACTCTTTTCTGAATAATCCTTTTCCCGTCTTATAAGGCTTGTTACCGTCACTCCAAAATGTTCCTAACGCTATTCCAAATGAGCTGCCATTTGAAAGATGCAACACTACTACCATATCACCTATGTTTGGCATCTTATATTCGCCATTTAGCGATAAATAAGGAATAGAATCTGTAACATCATTATCACGATCAGGATATGTTACTCTAATCATTCCATTTTGAAAGTCTATACTTGATACTTCCCCAGTTCTTATATTATCTTTCATTAACTCTCCTCCACATTTGGTATTACAAGTTCCGTTCCTGGCCATATCCAATGACCATTACTAGAATTTGCTTTACCATGTTTCTTTGCAGTACTTTCTATTACTTCCTTGTTAGCCTCATAGATCACTTTCCATTTAGTCGGTGTTCCGAAGTATTTCTTACTGATAGCCCACAATGTGTCACCTTGTTTGACTATGTAATTACCATTTACACCAGCTTTTGACTTACTATCTTTTTCTCCAATTCTATTTTGTATAAGTCGAAGCGTTAGTGTCATAGTATAGCCAGAACCAATTGTATGTACTACCTTATCAACTGCATACTTACCATTCAATTTTCCTAATCCCTTAATAGTTACATTAGAAGTAGCTACTATTTTCGGATTTGCCATTATAGTGATTTTCATAGTAGTCATCTTCTTGTTAGCATTGTTTATTTTAGCTTTCGCTATCTTTTCTGCATCTGCTTTACTGTCTGCCTTTTCACTGATTTTCAATATACGTTTTCCTTCTCCAACTGTGATTGATACATCTTTCTTTGTTTTTGGGTTTGTATAAGATATCTTTGCCGCTGTATATGTCTTATTTGTCGTTGTGTCATAACTCCAGCTTTTTATATTCGATTCATTGATTGTAACAACTGATCTTTTCTTCTCATACTTTGACTCATCAAATATAATGATTTTGGAAGAGTACACTTTCATACCAAGTCCATACTTCTCACATAAATCGAATAGAAAGTCACAATCATTTTGCGATTGCTCAATTGTCTCTATGTCTATTCGTGCTGCATCGTATACTAGCTTCACATTTGCTCTCTTAGCGATTTCTTTAGCTATTTCTTCAATCGTTACTTTCTTGTACGTTTTATTGCGATCAGTAGTTTTAAAACTTTCCTTTACTGGTAGCGACAATGCTCCAATGTCTGCTACCAGTGGCCTGCCACTGAAAGAAAACTCATCAAGTGTAAATTCTCCGCACTTAAACTTCTTTTCTCCTGTTTTTGACCAATTAACAAGTTTAGTAGATACTATTAGTTTATCTCCTTTAGCTGGAAACCAAGCCCCCAGCCACTTCTTATCAATATTACTTAGTTTTATGCTTATACTATCACTTTCTCCAGATGCTACGTCCGTATATGTAAAAGATTGTAGGTAGTCACTTAGTTTTGTCGCTACATTTTTACCATTGTACGATATGATTACCGATGCTTTTCTTCCTTGCATATTAATCCCTCCACTCTGGTAATTGGTCATCCTTTTCTTCATGTTCAGGAGTATTTATTTCAGTACCAGCTGAGAAAACTACTATATCGATATGCTCATAATTTGCTTGCATTAGAAAACCTGCTAGCATTTCATCATCATACACTTTCTTAGCTATTAAATCCCATGTATCTCCTTGTACTGTCTTATACATAATTCCTCCTAACTGAAGCTAAAGTCTTTAAAACCTCTTCTAGACTTTTGAGCAAAGTATCTATCCATCTTTTCTTCAAAGTCTTGTTCTGCTTGACGCGTAGCTTCTAGAATATCTTCCTTGCTTGTTGTTCCACCATTAAAATTAAAATTCATAACTGGACTATATGCAATCTGATTGCTATTTGAATAACTTGACTCTTCATTCGTTACACGATCTACATTACTAGATAAGTCACCAAAAGAATCTTTTGTGTTTAACTTTTGATTTGCTAATGAATAAGCATTTATCTTTTCATCATATACACCCAGCATTTTACCTGCTGTTTGCCATAGACTTATTGCATTTTGGGAACCGTCTAAGGGAATTGCTGCTTCAGGACAATCTTCTGCAAATGTTGCTAACGTTGGATTTGTGATTATTCCACCTGTTGCGTAACCTGGTATTTGAGTATTAGTAGATGTATTTGATTTTACGTTTGCATTAATATTTAAAGGAATAGATACATTAATTCCCTTACTAAATATGCTTGTTGCATTCTTTTGTACTGAGTTATATAGATCATTAACTGCCTTAGTTGTTAGATACGTATTATTCTTTACTGCATCAGCAACTTGTTTTGGAATTTCACTGCCACCTTGTTGCATAGTCGTAATAACTCTTGCATACTCTGGACTATTTGTTGCTTCATTAGCAATATATCCCCATAAGCCAGCTTCATTCTTAGAAATAGCTCCTAGTACTGTACTATCCGTTAAAGCTTTGTTAATTTCATCTGGTATCTCTAGCCCTACATCTCTATATTGATTCTTTAATGATTGTAAGCTTTCTACAGATGGTTTCATTAAATCGAATAACTGAGATATAGCAGCTTGTGTTGACTTATCTAATCCATCATAGTCAGCCATCAAACTATCTGTAATAATAGTGTCCCATGCAACATCTAATGATTCTCCTGTAAGTTCAACACGCTCAAGAGCTCCATTCATAGTGTCTTCAACAAGTTTTTGAAATTCTGGTATTTTAGTTGATAGTTCCTCTCCATATTGCTGTACAATCGTATTTGTTTGGAAGTCTGTTGCCTTCAATTCGATATCTTTAAGGTCATTAAGATACTGTTCTTTTGCTTGTTCTAATGACGACTGATATGTTGCATCGTCCATATCTCCTGCATCAAAAGCAACTTTAAAATGTGCTATTGTCTGCACATAAGAATCCTCTGCTGCAGCCTTGGCTGCTTCTACTTGTTCACCTATCTCAGACTGTAAGTTCTGAAAGCTTTCCGCTGTAAGTTCAGCACCGCTGTAATTCAACTGTATTGCAGATAACTTCGCATCAAATTCTGCATCAGATAACATACTCGTTATATCCGACATCTTTTGCATGTACTCTGCAATAACTGTAGCCTCATCAATATCTAACATTCCATCTTCGAATGCTTTTGAAGAATACTCTGCTAGTTTTTTCCCTTCCTCTTCAACAGTACCAATCAGTTTTTCGTAGAAACCATTCATGGACTCTTTAACCTTATCTCCTTCTGAGTTATCTTGAATATATAGGTCCATAGCAATTTTCATTGAATACTGATCCTGAAGAAGAGTTTCCTGTGTATCACTAATAAATTGAGTAACATTTGATAAATAAGATTCCTTTTCTGCATCCGAAAGTTCCATACCGATTGACACTTTCCAGTTTGCTTTATTAATCTCATTAATTGCATCTGTCATAGAATTGAAATATGTATCTTTTTTATCAAATTCACTCATTACCTGTTGCATCTTGCTAAGAACACCAGTGTCTATAATATGTGCTGCTGCCTCTTGCAAATCTTCCATTGATAACGATATGGTTCCAAAATGTTCAGCCAGATTTTCTTTTTTCATCTCATTATTAAGATTTTTAATATACATAGCTAATCCTACTGTTCCACCGATTGCAAGACCTACAGCTGTAATTGATGCTGCAAAAGGATTGGTTAGTATCCCCGCAAGAGATGAAAATGAAGTTGCTACAGATTTAACGCCTTTTGCAATCTTGTATGTAGCAATAACAGAACCAATGCCAGCAAGGGTAGAAACCACTACATTTGGATTCTTAATTAACCATTTACCGAAATCAATGAACGGATCTGCAAATGCTATGAACTCCGTCTTAAACTCTTTCAAATATCTCTTAGCTGTAGGAATCTTAGTAGTAAAAGAACTAATCATCTCACCAATTGAGTTATTCTTTTTCATTTTATCTGATATTCCATTTACGAAATCAGTTGCATATTTCAAACCATCTGCCAGTGGTTCACGCATATCTTGATATACTGAAATTCCAACATCTTTAATGCTATTCTTAAACATTCCCAATCTGCTTTCAAATGTAGCATACCTTTGATTTGCTTCATTCGTTAATGCAACATTATCTTCCCATGCTCCATTAGCAATATTGATAGAATTAGAAAATAAATCTCCTGCATTAGATGCTCTCAATAATGCATCTCTTAGTCTTACTTCTGTAATTCCCATACTGTCTAGTACCGCAATAGCACTCATACCGTTTCTTTCTGTATTTTGAAGCCCTTTAACAAACTCAATTATTGCACCTGTTGCATCTTCCTTAAAAGCTTTTTGGAATTCACTTGCCGTCATGCCTGCAACTTTTGCATAATCTTTTAATCCATTCTTTCCAGTTTCAACAGCTAATTGCATGTTTACCATTACCTTAGAAAAAGCACTGCCTCCAGCCTCTGCTTCTATTCCTACAGAAGATAAAGCTGCTGCAAAACCAAGAATTTCTGATTCACTCATGTTTACCTGCGCTCCTGCTCCTGCTAATCGCATTGCCATGTCGGTTATTTCAGATTCTGTTGTTGCCATGTTATTACCAAGGGCAACGACGGTACTTCCAAGTTCATCAAACTCATCTTGTGCCATTCCTGTGATATTGGCAAATCTCGCGAATTGGGTTGCCGCATCTTCACTTGTCATATTTGTAGCAACCCCTAAATCCGCCATTGTCTTAGTAAAACTAGATATATTTTTTGTCTGAATACCAAGCTGCCCTGCTGCCTCTGCTATACCAGCTATTTCTTCGGCTGACATTGGCATACTCTTGGCCATGTTCCTAATATCTTCTTCTAGTGCTGTAAACTCTGCATCCGTTGCATTAACTGTTTTCTTAACACCTGCAAATGCACTTTCAAAATTAGATCCTACTGTAACTGCTGCTGTTGCAACTGCTGCTATTGCTATTGCAGCTATTTTTGCTGTTTTTTCAACTGCTTTTAATGTCACCCTTGCCTTATTACTAAATGCTTCGAATCCTGCTCCTGCTTTATCAAAACCTTCTGAAAAGCTTTGACTAAAACTCTTTGCTGTAGTGTTTGAGTGTTTCACAATATTATCAAGTTCTTTCTTCGTTAGCTTAGTACTGCTATAAAATGATTTTTCTATCTTTCCAGCTATTTTAATAGCTAACTCATTTTCTTTGCTTGCCATATTGAGAAATCACCTCCTCACACGTTTTTTCTAATTCGTACAATGACAAGTCAAGGTAAAAATCTAAACTTGTCATTGTTAACCTTGCTAGTCTTATTGCTAATTTTCTTATTTGGTTTCCGCTATCTGCGTTTAGTCCTGACCGTACAAAAAACCTGTTACCTTATTCTTTAATCTAATTGATTCTCTTGGGTGCATACCCTCGAAGAACTCAATTGGCAATTTGGTTGCTCTTGACGCTAGAACGCAAGCATATTGCAGGCTCATCTCTGGAATAAAACTAAATGAACCGTTTCTATCTAAGACTTTTTGTGCTGCAATCATATCTTTACCAGTTAGATTGTCTAACCCAGATAAATCAATTTCTCTGTATTCTTTCCCTTCGAATGTATATGGTTTTTTGAATGTCATAATCATGTTGTCATCTACTAATTCAGCCTCTACTACTTCTGTATCCTCTGTTACTTCTAATTCTTCTTTTTTCATCTCATTGCCCTCCTAGCATTGATTTCTTACTTTTTCTAGTACGTCTTTACCGTTTACGATATATTTACTATTAAGCTTGTCTAATTCAAGCTTGGTCTGCCCATCAATCTCAATTAAGATGTAGAGTAACTCTATTGAAACAGATGCGTCCATCTGTTCACCTTTCTTAAGCTTTCCACCCTTGAATGATAGCATCTTACCTCTAACCACAACTCTCATACTTAAGTAATCAAGTGCTGCTGTATCTCTCGTTGTATACTGCTGTGAACCTCTTAGAGTAAGATCTAAGAGTTCTGTCGGGTCCATAAGACTAAATATATCATCTTCAAGCATTCTGAACGGAATATCCATCTTCATACTCGAAAACATACCGATAATAGCTGTTTCATATTCTCCAAGTACTCCAGCCCCACTAATTGTTGCCGTGATTGCGTCCATATCTGGAAGTGCTACTTCTCCTGATATTCCTACAAGTTGATTGCCTTGTTTATACACGTTATAATTATTAATTACCTCTGGTATTTTGTTCTTATCCATGCTTATTCGCCTCCTAACGCTGATTCAATCATTGATGGGTCAAATTCTAGGATATTAAGAATATCCTCAGCTGGTGTATATGGTGCTAGATATTGTCTAAATACAACCTTACCATCTAAAATACTCTCGATTGGGTTATCACTTGTTAAATATTGAATTTTCGCACCAGCACACATACCTTGGGCTGTATAGCTATTTCCTTTAATATTTTCTGCATCAACAATTGATTCTATAAGACGGAAATTTGTTAATTCATCAACTTTGTTAGCAAAGTCAATAATGAAGTTATTCCCCCACCAAGAGAAAAATCTTCTGCAACAAATCCAACGGTCTTTTGGATCATTAATTTCTGGATAACATGCCGTATTGTTACCCCAACTCTTCCAACCACCAAAATTCAAAGCTGTCACGATACCCAGCGCATTAATTTCATTTGCTTGCACTTGGTCAAGCATCACCTCTGTACCATCAGTCAATACTGTAGCGGATACCCCTAATAATTTATTAGATGGTGATAAATTCGGAACATCTGAATTGTTTGCATCCGTATAATAAATTAATGCTGCTAATAAAGCCGAAAAACTATAGATTACATCATCAATCTTAAGCATTGGCCATGTAAGTATAGCATGGCTACTTACAACCCCTAATGTTTCCTTTGCTGCTTCTAGTTGAGTGTATTTCTTTACTGTTGATGTATCAAAATCGATAATACATTCCGTATTGAATACCCCGTTAATCTCTGTGCACTTTGCTACCATAGCAGCTGCTACAATTTTGTTCTTCGACCAACCTGGCGCAATAATCAAACCAGGAGGAAGATTAAACTTTGGATATACCTGTCTTACTAATTCAAGACCTGTTTCCTTTCCTGTTTCCGAATCATATCCACCTATTACATCACTTGCAGTTACTTTGCTAGGATCAATACTATCGCTTGTGACTTCAAGTGATGTAGCTGATTCTCCAGCACCGCCTGCTACAAGAGTAATAGACACATAACCTTTATCATCAAATTCAAGAATGTAGTCCTTATTTACTGTTAATTCTGTCGTATCTTTTTTTACTACTACTGTACTTAACAAAACACCCATTTCATCATACATAGCTTGATTGTTATTAACTTGTAACGTTTTTTCTGCATTTGCCTTTTTATGTTTAGTTGGATCTAGGACATTACAGAAAATGATTGGTGCTACCTTGAATACTTCAAATGTAGCTTTCATGCTTTGACATAACGTATAGTTATCAAAATCCTCTGAATAACCTAATTGTCTCTTAGCCTCTTCCATTGTGTTTGCAATAATCAATTTGTTAACTGCACTTGATAGATCTGCAACTAAATTGATGGGTGCTGTTCCAAATACAACTTGTGGCCCATTCTTGCTTACAATTGGTGCACTAAGACTTGTAGGGTTTTCCTTTGTTCTAACTCCATGTTGATACATACTCTATTCCTCCTTTAAACTGTTTTTTACTTTGCTATATAGAGAGTAGTACGCACCCTTTTTAAGTGCTATCTGTCTTTGTGCATCTGACAAACCTTCAATATCAATTAAAAGTCCTCCAAGCTCTGGTTGGCTTTTAATTCGTTCTGATACTCGCTGATCAACACCGTTGTTAAAGATTGTATTATTTTTTATTACTCCTGGTATTGTGGGCCCTATATAGATTACTTGCTTTGGTTCTCTCTTAGCTGCTTTTTTTGTTTCTTCTGCTGTAACTTCTGCTGTTATATTTTTCTTTGTTGTCATGCAAACCTATCCTCCTTCTTAAACATTCTTACTTTGAATTCCATTCCCATTGCTCCATAATAGTAAGGATACATATCATCGTCTTGAAGCACCCAATCAATATCATTTACCCGAAAATACTTGTTCGCTAACATTGGGTTTTTATAAAATCGTTCATATATTTTATTAATTATATTCAACACGTCTTTGTGCCCTTGATTTTGTAAATCATCATCGTATGTAGCAATCAGTAATTCTACTTTTACAGCTTCATCTTCATTTACTATCTTTCCTGAATCAAGTTTTATGATTATGTATGGAAATGGTTCTTCTGATTGATCCTCTTCCTCTTCATCATACCTGTCATACTCAATTTTGATTTTAGGTAAAACTTGTTCATAAATTTTAATGCTAGTATACTTTCCAGTATTGTTTGGGTCCTTTAACCTGACTTCTCCTAAAACCTTTTCCAGTTCTTCTTTCAAATCTTCCTGTAAGAAAATTGATGTCATTAGTTTCCCTCCAATACTTTGGCGATATGTTTATCTAAAGATTCTTTTAGATAGTCATTAGCCTTTTTCTCAACCTTGCTACAAACCAAATCCTCATTTCCAACCATCTTAACAATTGAGTTACCATAAAATTGTTTTATTGCATCTCTTCCCGTAGTCTTTTTTCCATTCTTTAGTGTTCTACTTCCATGTCCTTTCATTGTTTTCCCTGGTGTTCTTTGAAAGATACCAACATGTCCATTGCTCATTTTTGCTACGAAAGATTTAAGGTCTTTACCATTATGGTCTGCACCAGATAGTGTCAAAGGTTTAAGCTTGTTTCTTTTAATTGCTTTTGCTCTTACTGAGTCATCTGCTACGTTCTTGAATTGAACAAGTGGTATTGGTTTTCCTGTAACAGTAACAACTGCAACAATCTGCTTATTCGTTGCCTTTTTGATAGAAATAGCTTTATTAATACCGCCAACCTTAGCTGTATAGTTTTTTTTCACCTCAACTTTAAGGTCATTTTTTAACATCTTAGCGGTATCATTAATAGACTTTTTTAGCACTTCTGGTGCTTTTACACTCATATAATCAAGCTTTAGCTCAATCATTTTCAATGCATTTTCATCAACTTTAAAAGTAATCAACCTTTATATGCCTCCAATGTTAAAGAATACATACAATTTTCTGCAATCGCATCAATTATTCTATAATCATACTTGTCTAACTTTATAATTCTTCCTATACGTGGCAAAGGACCAAAGTCCTCTGCCGCAACATAGATAAGCTTTTGTTTTAAAAATAATCCATCTGCCTTATCTTTGACTTTCTTTTCACGTTCTAAGAGTTCTATTCCATCTGTTATTACACTCATCTCTTTACCATCAATACGATGTTTTTCCGAAAACTCATTATCATTAATGAATGTACTCTTAATATCTTGTTTAATTATATCCTTGAACGTCTTCATACGATCACTTCCAAACTGCTGCTTCTGCTTCAATCCATGCATTTACCATTTCCATATTCGTTGTTGGAAGTTGATCACCAACTTTGTATTGATGTGATTCGAAAAGAATTGGATAAGTTGCATAAAGTTTTTTAATTTTCTCTTTTTCCTCTTCCTGATTATCCTCTTCTCTCCGAGGCTTTTCTTCTTGAACTTGTTCTTCTTTTACTTCTGTAATTTCATCTTGTTGCACTGGTACAACTTTCTGTTCTTTCTTAGGTTTATTAAGCGTTCTGCCTGCCATACAATCACCTTAACCTTTCAACTTAACCAGCATCTTGGTATCTGCGGCTGCTACTGTTTGAACTGCATATCCAGCTAATGTATTACTTGTAGCTGTTTCAGTGAACCCATCATTTGTCGCATCGTAATATACGTCTGTACCAGCGGTAATTTCATTTGTACTAATCTTATTTACTTCAAATACACCTTCCATTACAAGAACTCCAGTCTCCCCTGGATTGATCGTATTACCAACTATACCAATCCTAGTTCCTAGTTTTACGACTGTATTAGTAGCAATAGCACTTGTTGTACTATTTTTATAATCTAGCTGTTCGCCTTTTTGCCAATATGTTGCTTTACTCATACCTCTCTACCTCCTTAGAATGGACTTGCAATAGTAGTTCCTGGATTCTTAACAATACCTCTATAATCCATTACACTAATACCCCAGTCTAAATATATATCCCATACAAATCCAAGTGTTCCTGGTGATTCCATACGTCTAATTGTTGGAATTTCATTACCGTTTAAGTAATCTACTTCAATTGAATCAGTGTCCGATTTATCACCAACAACAAACCATGGAATAGCACCTGTACCAGCTAATACATTAAGTGTAGGATCTTCAATAACCTCTAGCATCTCTCTGTATCTGTATAATGGATTGGCTGCTTGTGTATTGCTCGTTGTATTGATTGTTGCGCTATTAAAAATTTCATATACCGCAAATGAATAGCCAACAGGAACAACAAAATATGTAGGTCTGATGATCACTGCATCTCCAAATTCATCTGTTTGCATCTGTAATGCTAAGAACATCTTTTGTACTGCATCCGCTGTAATTCCTGTTCCGCTTGCTAATACATTCTTGTGTGCTGTAGTGAATAGTTTTGTTCCATCATAAATTACAGGATTGTTAATTAAGATGTTGTATACCTGTTTATTCTGTGTCTTTCTTGCTGCTGTAGCGTATTTAGATGGAATTTTCGATAAGAAATCAATATCATCATTAATAAATGCTTGTCTTGTCATTGTGAATTGACGAGCATATGTCTTTAATTTACGTGTTGGCTTTTTCTCATCGGAAGGAGTGTCATGTTTAATTTCAGCTCCCTCAGGTACTTCTAAGAATTCTCCAGCTGGACCTGCAAGATAATTATTATCATGCGTCTTAAAGTCTTTTAATGTTCCCTTCTTTGTCCACTTATCAAAGGTAACAGCTGCTGTCCTGTGTCCCTCCACATATGCCTTGTTAATAGCAGTATCAAGAATTGCTGGGAATGCTGCCGTTGGATTGAAATACGCTCTTGTAAGTCTTCCAAATAGTTCATCTGTTGACATTCTTAAAAGCCCTTGTTCGCCTTCTTTTTCTAATGCTTCAATTGCTAAATCTCGAAGACTCATTCCCATTAATTCTCTAGCACCCTCTGACGGTTTCTCAATATTAACACCACCACGCATTACAAGTGCATCTGCTGCTGCTTCTCTGTACTTATCTTCTGAATCTTTGGTTACATCAATTCCTCTTTGGTTAAGAGGTTGTCCGTCTGCTTTCATCTTGTCCAAGATGGCAGTTCTTACTTGATCTTGATTAGTTCCATCACTAATGTATCTTTGTAGATCTTTATCATCTACACCAAAATCTCTACACATCTGTGTAATTTCTGCAATACGTGTTCTTTCCTGTTCTAATGTTGGTTGGATTGTATCAGGTAAAAGTGCCTTGATTTGACCATCAACCTCATCAATCTCACGTTGTAAATTGTCAAATTGTGTTTGTTCTTCTGATGATAAATCTCTCTTACCATCTTTAGCTGCTGTTGTTAATTGCTTCTGTTGTTGCACTAATTGAACTTTTTTAGCTTTTAGTTGTTCTAAAGTCATTTTCATTCCTCCTCTATATACTGTTACTGTTGATTTGTACTATCGCCTCATAATAACTAAGCGAACGTTTATCAGTGTCTTCTATTTCTTCCAGATCTCTTCCTACACCAACAGTAGAATCAGCTGGCACTGATACAATTGAAATTTCATATGGGAACCACCTTTTCGCTATTGTGCATGGTCCTTTAAATCTTCCATCTTGTGATAGTTGATTCACTGCTACTTCTTCTGTTGTACAAATTCTGTAGCCAATTGATACACCTTTCAGCGTATCATTCTTAACTTTTTGATAAATGACTTCGGATTCTGCATCTTCGTCAAATTCTATTTCTGCATATCCACGCTTGTCTTTAATCCATACTTTGTTAACTTTACCAATTACTTTATCTCTATTATGGTTAAATAACACACAACCCATCTCAGATAATCTTGTTAGATCAACGCAACCATCATTATGATCTAGAATTTCCGTTCCAAACCATCTTTCATATGGTTCTTCACTTGAAAATGAAATTTCAAATTTTCTGGACTCTTCTCCTCCTAGAGCTCTAATAGAATTCACTCCTAGTTCCCTAGTTAGGTTTTCCGTCTGCTTGACTTTCTTTGTACTCTTTGCCAAATACTACACCTCCCATCTCTATTCCTAATTCTTTCCCATATTCTAAAACGTCGGCCATCTCTTTCATTTGCTCTTTCCAGTCCTTACCGTTCTCTGCTGCAATCTGTTGGAACGTTTTTTGTCCTGTATACATAGCAATTTTATTAGCATTAGCCTCCTTAACTGGGTCAATCCATTTGCGTGGTGCTTTAATCCACTCGTGTTTTAGATATTTTCTTTTGTTAGTCCAAAAATCTTTTATATCTACTAATCCAGCTAATACACATGAGATAACAAATGTTTCATAAATCTCACTCATAATATCAGTTAGAAGTTCAATCTCTTCTAGATACGTCTGTTCATCTTCGATTAATCCTTGCCTTGCGGATGAATAATTTGTTTCCGACATATCTCTTGATGTAGCCTCATAAGATATACCTTGCCCTGCTCCAATTAGTCTTTGTTGGAGTTTTGTATAGCTTGTAGCATCTGCTGCCTGTCCTGAAGGAACTACTGTTTGAATTTCATCTCCTGCATTAAGTTCTTTAATCATACCTGGTGCTAGAGTTTTTCCATCATATTCACTTTTTCCATTCTTTTGCGTTCCTCTACCAAATCCTCCTCCACTACCAGACGGCATACATTTTTTAATAAATACGGATAAACATGCTGCTATTCTCTCTTTTACAGATACAGCAACCATAAATTCATTTACATCTCTAATTCTTGTAATAGTCTGTGTTGTATCAGATATTTCTCTTACTTGCGACGGTCTTTTCTTTGTAAAATAGAAAATAACGTCTTTTGCATCAAGATAAACTGGTTCATGTTCTATGATTCCATCTATCGAATACTGTTTAATCCAATAGCCTACTGCCTTGTTGTAATGATTGTACTCAATTCCACCAGATACGATGTTTCCTGGTTTACTTGTAAAAACTCGACTAGTGTCTAACTCATCAACTTCAATCATTTGAAGCTTAAACGGTACCAATCCGCCGTCCGTATATCGTTTTACAAATAGGATTCCACCATCAATTTTCTTTCTAACTACCGCCATTCTAAGGATTTGATTAAAGCTCTGTGTCTCAGTAACATCACAGTTTTTCTTTTTACACCATTCTTTCCATAATTCTGTAAGTTGTTGATTCAACTTTTCATCATCAGTTTTAACCTGTATTGTATAGCCTCCACCGATAACATTTCTTTTGAATGCACCTGTTACTGAATTCATCATGTCCGAATTACGTTCCAGGTCTCTTGCCCTGGCTCGTATTGTATCTCTTGACATTCTGTCTGTATCTTCTGCTGATTGATTAACAGCTCTCCAATTTGCATTCATTCGACTATAACTTGCAGCATCATAACTCTTTTGCTCTTCTAGGTTTTGCCTCCATGCTTCTCTAAGAGACCCCCACTTAGGAGATACAAATTGTATTGCACTATCTAACCAACTCATAATCTACCTCCCATCGAAGAACGCCACATATGTATCATCAAGTAAACCAGTATTTCCTTGTTCTTGGTTCTGCTCTGCTCTTAAATCATTACGCATTTTATACAACATATTAAGATCTGCTCTTGTAAGTGTTCTTGACCCAATTTTGTATGACTGTCCACCTAACAAGATACTTTCTATCGCATTCTCAACATTACTGAGCATATCACTTGTTTTACTCATTCTTGTCCTCCTAACCAACCTTCATTTTGATTTATCCACTTTTCTTCATTGCTACTCTCCTGTACTTTTTGTTCTTTCTTAACTTCTTCATTCTCATCATCTGTTTGAAGGTGTAATGTTCTAACACCTAATATGTCTGCTGCTGCAAATGCATACACTTCACAGTCAAGATAATGATTGTCTGCATGAGATGTTTTTTGTTTCCAAACTTGTATAGTACGATTACCACTCTTTTCATTTACCTTGTGTTCGCTAGTCACTTGCTTGGCATACTCTTCATCACAACCTTTATATACAAGCCATCTACCATTTCCTTTATCTTTCAAAAGTCTACTTGCAATCATATCCTTGTATTTACCACCATCTACAACAACAAGATTCATCCCATATGCACTAGAAGTAGCTTTATTTACCTTGGATAACTTGTAATGAGATAACATAGGGTTAGATGCACCTTTACAAGGTAATGCCCAATCACTATTGCTTGCGCAGAAATCATAGATATCATCTGAGTTATAACCTGAATCCAGTAATACCAAATTTACAATAAAATCAGTTCCATCTCTTACCTTAAACGGTAGATTCATAACCGTCTCAATTTCATTTAGTGTAAATGCTTGTCCATGCGCAATATTTTGACTAGTTATATGCTTTCCCCATGCTCGTATGGTCCAATACAAGCAATTCTCCTGAACGTCAACACCACCTGTTAAGAGCTCTGTCCACTCTGGTATCTCGTACTGTTCATAATTTGTTTGTCTTTCTAGTACGAGGGATTCACTTGTTTTCAACTTTGTATCTTCCCAAGGTTCTCCTAACCATGAATTTACAAAGTTTTGTAACTTTTCTGGATCATCTTGTGATTCTAGAAACTCTTTAGCTGCATCTTCCCAATTCACGAAGATACTATATAGTGAGTTAATCCAAAACGATACACTCTCAGGTTTTCCAATGTTTCTCTTAGTTACTGTTACCCACTTACCAGCTCTTAACATTGCTGGCTTTTGGTTGTTCTCTATCTCACAACCACATTCCTGGCAAAAGTATTTTGCTGTCTTTGCTCTATCCAGCACACTAAGACTTTTATCTTTATCAAATATTACTTGTTTCCACTTAAATTCAATGAATTCTCCACAATGGGGGCATGGCATGACAAAATGTCTTACTTCATCTGCTGCCTCATGCAAAGACCAAACATAATTTGTTTTCAATGTTGGTGTAGAACATGTATATATCTTTCTTGTGTATTTGAATGTCTTAGTTCTCTCTAAAGCAAGATTGTATGGTGATGCCTCTTTCTTAGATGCTCCACCTATTTTGTCAATTTCATCAAAGAATAAATATCTTATTGCTTTAGATGCTAATTTAGAAGGTGATGCTGCACCACGTAGATATAAAGTCATCCCTTTAAACTTTAATTTAAGTTCTTTTGATGAATTCTGATAGAATCTATCTCTTATATCTTTGCTCTTAAGAAAAGCTGGCTTTAACTTATCGTTAGAAATATCTTTTGCCAAATCATCACTTGGATATACCATCATAGCAGGTGAAGGGTTCTGTGTTACTATCCAGCCAAGCATATTAATAAGTGCCTCTGTTCCTCCTACTTGAGAAGGCTTAACAAAGTTAATATTGTGAATGTATGGATCATTGAAGCAATTCATAATCTCAACTAGATATGGTGTAACATTGTTACTCCATCTACCTGGCAAACTACTAGATTCATCAAGTATTCTATATTTCTCTGCCCATTCACTTACTGTTAATTCTTCTGGTCTAGATAGTGCTTTCTTAATTATGTTTCTGAATAATTTTTCTGTCTTTTTTCTAGATCTTGCTCTTTCACTACCCACAGTTAACACCTACTTATCTATTCATCATCTTCTTCCTCATCTTCCTCTTCTCCTGAAATATCATCAGTTGCAAACTCATCTGGATTGAATTCGGACAACTCATCTAAAAGATCATTCATTTCTTTTGTTAAGATATTAATAATTTGATTAACGTCGTTCTCTCCAACAATCAATGTCGCTACCTTACTTGGAGTAGCTAGCAATTTATTTTTAAAGTTATAAAGCATCTCTCCCAAAAATAATTCAATGTCTCCAGCTTCATGAAGTTCCTTTTTCATCTTTCTAAGTTTTAGTTGTGACATATTTTTTTTGATGCGTTCATGCTCTGCCTTTTCCTTCTCAATATCTAAAAATGTACCCTTAGGCATTTCCGCTTTTACCTTGTACTCGATATACTCCTGTACACACTTTCCAAGATCATATCCACGACCATTTTCTTGCTTAGTGAAAAAGTCGAAATCATGTTGTAAATTGCGTACTTGACGGGATGAGATACCTAACACACTAGCTAGTTGTTTTTGGTTAACAATCATTTACAAACACTCCTTTTCCCATCTCCCAAAAGAGGAAGGAAGTACTAAAAAAATTTTTATCAAAAAGAGGCAAATATCGGACGTTCCTCGACCCGCATAGCACCCACCCCCTCAGAAGTACCTTTTTGATTTGCCAACTTCCGTTTTTCGACAAAAAAAGAGACACATTTATCTCTAAATGCATCTCTTTTTTGGGGTTTCTAACATGTTATCATATTATCACATGTTGATGTACAGTGGTGTACAGACTTTAACTATGCTATATTCATTTCTTCTGCTGCTATTAGAACACGTACTCGCTTATATTCTAATAGTTTAGCTATTGCTTTGTTATAATAAGTATTGCAACTTGTACGTGAATAATTCATCTTCTTAACAATGTCTTTCCACTCGTAGCAATCGATATGTCTTAATTCTAATATCATTCTTTCATCACTCTCTTCTGGTAGATAATCAATCACGTCCATGATCTCTATCAATCGTCTTGACATTCTATCTTTCTCTTTCTCAATTCTATCTTCAATCTCAGCAAGTCTAAGCAAAAGACCAGCTGACCCATCGTTACGTCTATTTGTTGCGCTAGATGGTATTTCCTTGTACTCTCTTCCTCCTATTGGGCTATCTATATCTATCCTAATGTGTCTATGTCTTTCTTCTAACTGTTCCTTCTTCTTCTTACATTTATAGTAATTCGCTAAGTACTTCTTAATCCTTATTTCCATTTCTTCGTTACTCACTGTATCACTCCTTACTCAGATAAGAAATACGGCTTTCCTCCGATAATCTTAATCATCTTTACAGTTTTATATTTGTTATCAAAGTCTTTTACTTGTACACCCCTGCTGCCTAGTTCGTTAATCATATAGTTCATTGTATCAATGATCTGTGATGTAGAAAAGACACTTAGCGTGTTGGTAACTTGTTCATTATTTGTTTCAACTCTTTTTTTCTTACTTCCTCTACTTCCCATTATGTACATCTCCTATGCTCTCTTCCTATTATGCTTTGGTTAACAGATTTATAATACTTTTCTTCTCCTTTCGAAAATCCTAATTTACAGCTTCAAATTTTAGTTTACCAACTCAACCTTTTATGGTACTCTATTGGATAGTACATATAAATAAAGAGGTGAGTTATAATGAAGTCTATCTTGTATCCCTTGTTATTTGGTCTATTGATTACAATCGTAGTATATTCAATAATCAAAGCTACTCATAATAATCCCAAAATCATAAAAATAATTTCTATTATTTCTTTTTCCTTTTCAGCTATTTTAACTGTAATTCTATTAGTAATTTTAATTATTACGCTAGTATAGATATCAATTTATCTTGCTAATTTGTAATACTTGTCTATTATCTTTTCTGCCATATTCCACACTAAATAGTTAACCTCATTATGGGTTTCTGCTATTGCAATTTGTTCCCAAACTAAACGTTCAATGTCATTCATCTTAGCAAAAGCATTATCTATGTTGTTTCGCTTTACTGCTCTTAGCTGCTTTTCTTGCCATTTCTTAAGCTGGTTATTAAGTTTGATGTTTTCTTGTTCTGTATATGCCATCTGACACCTCTCTTAAAGATCAATTTAATTAACACCCATGATTTTTATGAACTCTTCTTCTGTATTCCAAGATAAAGGATTTTGTACTTCACAATATTCCCAATCTTTACTGCAATTTTCATCTTCATCATAGATAAATCTTTCGTAAGCATGAGGGTTTTCATCTGATTCATGTGGAAATAAAGCACTAAGGCTATCATAACAAGGCATATCCTTGAAACTATAGGTATTAGGTGTACTATCTGTTGCTACCCTCATAATATGATATACATTATCTTCTATTATTGCACCATGCTCTAATGCCTGTTGCTTAGTAAGAGTGCAATTACTATTCTCACAAAATTTACACATAATATATTCCTCTCTTTCTTATCTAAACTATCATTCGTACTATATAAGAGTAGAGAATATTGTCTCTATTCTTATTTTTTTGTTATGATGAGGTTGATTGGCTGACGTAATCTATCAATTGGGACACCACGCCCGGAACAAAACTTGTCAGCCAGCTCTCATTATCTTACATTCGCTTCAGCAAGTTGGGACGTTGCTCCCGTGTCACCCACGAACATGAGTTGATTTTGAGACGTTGGAACCAATCATAATAATACATAAAGGAGGACTATCATGATTGCTGTCGGTGTTGATGTTTCTAAATCTAAAAGTATGGTTGCTATTCTTAGCTCAGATGGCGAAATACTTGCAGAGCCATTTGAGGTATATCACGTTAACGATTCATTAGATAACCTCATCAATAATCTTAATGCTCTTAACGATGATATAAAGATTGTTATGGAAGCAACCGGACATTATCATCTCCCTATTCTAAAAAAGTTCTTAGATGCAAATCTTTTTGTTTCTGTTATGAATCCATACTTGATGAAGAAGTATGGGGATAATCAGATTCGTAAGGCTAAAACTGATCGTAAAGATGCTATGCGTATGGCTACTTATGCTTTAGAAAAATCCTATTCTTTAATACCCTATACTTCTTTAGATCAAAAATATCTTGATCTTAAGTTCTTATCCCGCCAATATAATCAGCGTGTATCTACTAAAGTGAAAAATAGAGTATATTTAGGTAATCTTCTTGATGAAGCTATGCCTGGTATCGAAACCATACTAATGTCAAAAGCTACAAAACCCGAAAATAATATGCTCTACAACTTTATTAACAAGTATCATAACTTCGATACTATTAAGAAAATGGGAGAGAAAAAGTTTCTCAATAGTTATACTAAATTAGCAGAAAAAAATGGTTGTCGTAATTATCAGATGAAAGCTCTTAAAATTTACGAACTCGCAACCAATAGTATAATAACTCGAGGTACGGATGCTTATACCAATATAGCTATGCAGCAATGTCTTAACGTACTAATCCAAGCTGAAATTGCTGCAAACGAGATATTAGTTCAGATGCAATCACTTGCCCAAACTTTGCCTGAATATCCTATTGTCAGAGGAATGTATGGAGTAGGAGATCGTCTAGCTCCAAGGCTTATAGCTGAAATTGGTGATGTACGAAGATTTACAAGCGGTAAAGCATTAAATGCATTTGCTGGAAATGACGCTCCACCATTCCAATCTGGACAGTTTGAAAGCCAAAATAGGCATATATCTAAGAGAGGTGCTCCTGCTCTTAGAAAAGCTTGTTATGAAGTAATGCAATGTCTAAAGATGCATAAACCCCAAGATGATCCTGTCTATCTTTTTATGATCAAAAAAGAAGAAGAAGGAAAACCTTTGAATGTTGCTAAGATGGCAGCTATAAACAAGTTTCTTCGTATCTACTACGCCAGAGTAATGGAACTATACAAATAATATTTGTTTATATTTTACATTCTTTCTCATGAATATGAGGTCTATTAAAGTTACCCATTTTTACTTCATAAAAAATCAAAAAAGTACTTGACTTTTATTAGCAAGGTTTAATTATCTTTTGTAAAATAATATGTTCGCGTTTCATCAACTGAATACCAAAACATCTTTCCGCTATATAAAAGTTCGTCCAAGTTCAAGTTCTTCATTTTTACAGATAGGATACTCATATCTGTTATTATTATAATCTATACTATAAAAAACAGTTGACACAACCCACTAAATTGCTAAATACTTGATATAAGGAGGTTGTTGTATGCCAATATTAGACGATATCACAGTATCACTTACCAATCTATCATTTGTAATAATTTTGCTATTTGCAGAATTTGGTGTAATATGGTTATTTATCCAATATCTTCGCAACAAGAGACATCGTAGGTAGCTTATAGTCACCTGACTCTATGTACTCACCGTGAGTATTAAAGATTATTATTGCATGGTGGTATCCTTTTATAGCACCTCTTTGCATTAACCAATTTGCAAAGGGGTACTATTCTTCCTTTTCCTACTCTGTACCTCTCCTATTTTGGTCACTAATTCAGCCACATTTATTCCTGCCTTAGTTGATTCTTTATCTTGATACCTCAATCCCAACTGATTCAATCTACAATTAATCTTACGATCAATTAACTGCAAATTATTTATATCAGTATTGGTTGTATCTCCATCTAGAAAAATTATTACCTTACCCTTAGGTACTTCACCATAATGTTGCTCCCACACAATTATATGTTTCATTCTCCATATATTTGGTTCTGCTACTTTAACATAAACGTATCTTTGATTCTTTTTATAGCTGTTCCTTATAGTCTCTGTTCCTATAGGTTTATGATTAGCTGGAATATTACCCTTTTTGAATTGAGTTGGTTTCCAACCACCAATGTGTGTTCCTTTGTTTGCTGGTATATGCCCTTTTTCAAACCTTCCTGTTCTTCCAGTTTTTATGTTATGATTTTTTAGGTATGACCTAATTTGATTTATCTCTATTTTGGGACTAAACTTTTTATTAAACTCCTCTACAATTTCTTTATAACTATGCCCCCATGCAAATTCTTTAATGAAATTTCTTTCTTCTATCTTATATTTTCTTCCAGTCATATCATTCACCTTCTAAAAACTTAGGAACTTTTGCTTCTTTTGAAGAAACTATATCACTTTTAAACTGTTCTGCCTTTAAAGCCAAAGCTCCATTTGCAATTATTTGAGAAGCCACGCTAGTTATTGCCTTTGCTCTTTCGATCTCTTTTTCAAGGTTCTCTCCACTTAATTCTTCGTCTCCTAGTCTCTCCATTTCTGCAAATAGATGATTATTTAAATCTATTAACTTATTGTTCATATCGAATTCTTCCTTTCTTAACCCTTTATTAAAATTCTATCTTTTGATAAACTCCGCTATTATCTAATTCATACAAAAATTCTACTTCTCCACTTCTAACAAAATGTGTTGCTGCAATATCAGTTATTACATGGGTTTCAACTGCTGCCAGGCGAAGTTCTGTAAATTGCTGCGTTTTTTCCATGTTTCCAGCTACTTTTACATACATAGGCTTTTTCATAACTTTCACCTTATCACCTATCTCTACTGGACAATATGCTTTAAATTCTGCTCTTTTCATCTGTTTCTTTCCTCCCATCTCTCTATTTCTTTTCTGTATAATCTTGTTGATCTACTTCTAATGGTGTTTCTATACTGCTTTGAGTAACTTCATAACCATAGTTTTGAATTATTTCATCAAAGGCTTTTCTTATTACTCCTATTCCTTGGTAAATTTCTTTGTCTATATCTACTGTATATGTTATTTGCATTATTTTACCCTTTCCCCTGCTACCCTACTCGATTCTTCAACCTTAACAAACATGTACCCTACTACCCTAATTGCTCTTGCTGCACTTGAATCCTCATCCGTTTCAATCAGCCCTTGCCTTTTCAATACTTCCATATGGTTCTGAACACTTGATAGTGACCGTAATCCAACACTATTAGCAATCTCTCGATATGTTGGCGCATATCCGTGCTGCTGTGTATAGGTAATGATAAATCTTAGTATGTCTTGTCTTTTACGTACCCCTTTAATTCCTTCTATAGTTCTCATCTATCTCACCTCATTCTTTCGTATAAATTCCTCTAATCCAGTCTCTTCCTTGATGTTTTCAATAATATCTTCCCATTTCACATATTCCTCACATATACACTCTGTCTTTATCTCAAATCTTTCTACAAATCTCTTTAATCTATCTTTCCCAAATCCAAACTCATCTCGAAGAACTGCTAACGAAAGAATTCTAATTGTATCTATTGTATTTAGTTTTATACGCTCTATTGCTTCATCACACTTCTTGCGCTCTATTGATATTGGAATATTGGTTTTCTTTCTGGACTTGCATTCCTCAGCTAAGCCTTCAATTCCCTTTTCCTTTACTATTCTACAAGCATATTCTATTCCTGAATTCTGTCCATTCATGTAATCCTTAATGTTCATCTTCTCACCGTCCTCTTATGTACATTACCATTGATATTTACAAGTCTAATAACCGCATTTCCAGCTTTTAATAATTGTGCAGCTCTACAACTATCTTCAAACCTACTCAATTGCTCCTCTGTTATATCATCACATTCCACTCTAAATAGGTTTCTTTTTATTTGACCTGTCTCAGCATAAAACTTAACATTACCACTTGGAATTCCTGTTAGCTTTTCCACTTCTGTCGATTTAAGATCTTCTGCTATTAATTTATCTTTACAATATACTCTGTATCTTGTCATCGTAACCACTCCTTTCCCTAGGACAGCTACTGCTGCCCCAGACTGAAATTGTGTTATGCCTGCACTCTGTGATATATCTAAAACCATTGACCAAAATGGTAGATACCTATAACAAATCAATTGATAGAATACAATAACCTTCCTTGATTCCCTCATAATCTTCTAGTATGAAGGTAATAACTGCATTGATTATTCTTCCTGTGTATTCTCCATCTTTAAATTCCATCATTTTCAGCTTATCTCCAACCTTGTAATCCCTATCGTTCTTTCTTAGTTCAAACTTCTTGATGCCTTGCTCAACATCTTCAAAATAACAATTTGCTATCTTTATTTCATGAACTGTTACTTTAGTCCCTATAATTTCTTCGGTGTCAGATTCTGACACCTTGCTGTGTTGAGAGTGATTACATCTTGCTCCACATTCCAAATTACACTTCATGCAACAAGTACTTTCACAATTGACATTCAATGTTTCTATTGCCACTTTCCTTGCTCCGTAAATTGAACATCGCTTCTCAGAATCATATATACAGTAATACCGTTTTTGCTGTTTACTATCACATTGATCTATCTCGCAGAAGAAACAATTGCCCTCACAAGCTTTTTCATCATCATTGTTACTTTGACCCGATTCTTCTAAGCCCTCTTTGTTAATATCCTGATTCTTTGAATCTACCATTGCTTTTACATCTTTGCTTAATAGATTCTTATCCTCTATAACAGCCTTCTGCTCGTTTTCAGGTAGCCTTGCTGTGTTGTATGCCTTATCAAAAGACATCTCACCTTTTTTCAACGCTTCTTTTCCCTCTTCGCACAGGCTGTTATTAATTTTCTCTATCTGCCCCACCTTTCCTGTACTTACCCCCATAGCACTTGCTATGTAATCCCGCATCTTCCCTGGTATCTCAATGCCTTCTTCTTTTGCTTTTAGTAGATACTCTTTAAACAATCTCGCTTGTTCTATCAATTCCCAATCAGTCATATTGCGATTAAATGCATTTGCTGATAGAAGAGTTAGCATGAACATTGTTTCTGTCATTTCTTTCATCTTGCAATCTACAAGATTAAATTCTGCATGTCCACGATCTTGATTGAGTACTGCTGCCAGGGTTCGCCTATGACCAACAATAATTTTATCTACTCCATTTACTCGACCTACTACAATTTCTTGTAATTGACCAACAAGCAGCATATTATCTGCTAATTCCTCAATATCAGTCATACTGTAAAAGTTCTGCTCGCTTGGGACTAGCTTTCTAGGATCTAATCTAACTTTCGTATACTCACTTGTATCAATAGCTGCCATTTTACTGGCATTGTTCAATTTACTTCCAATACCTATCCTTGGCATAATCACTCACCGTCCTTTACTAGCCTTAGATATTCTTCCACTAATCCTTTATAATCTTTAGCAGCACTACATCGTGGGCTATATTCTGTAATTCCTACACAACTTTGAAATGTACTTCCGATTACTTTCACCGAATATCTAATGTTTGTATCAAACACTCTGTAGTTACTCTCTCTTAGTAGTTTTTCACCTGCTAATACAAATTCATCTTTCATTGTCATAACTGGTAGACACATGATATTTTCTAAGTTTTTGTTATAGGTTACTAACTCGTCAATCACATCTATTAACTCTTCCATTCCGTCCAAAGCATGTTTATCTAGTTTAATCGGAATTATAATATCATCTGCTGCCACAATTGCATTAAGCACATTCATTGCTATACTAGGTGGACAATCAATCAAACAGTAATCATATTCACTCTCAACTTCTTTTAATGCCTTCTTTAGCTTGCCTATCTGGTCTCCTTCTTCTTGCATGAGTTCAGATACTGCATTATCAAGATTCATGTTCGTAGGAATCATATCCATGTTTTCATAGCTTGTCCTTTCAATTAGTTCCTTTGTTGCTACTCTTTCATTTCTGAATACATTCTCAATACCGTTTTTATCATAGTCATGGAGGTTGAAAAACTTACTGGCATTTGCCTGGATATCATTATCTACTAGTAAAACTCTCTTTTGATGTAACTCACTTAGAATAATGCTCATGTTAATTGCTGTCGTTGTCTTTGCTACTCCACCTTTTAAATTAATAATTGCGATAGTTCTCATAAAACTCACCTAATTCCTTTCTCACTTAGATTTTATAGGCTTTACAGCCACGACTTTCCAAATTCCTTCCTAAACTCTTCTCTAGTATGTGTCTCTTCAAACTTCTTTTGCCCTGCTGCCTTAAGTGCAAGGTCTACAACTCTATTAAAATGAACACCACTATTTCCCCTATGATCTTCATAACATAGCCACACCTTAAGTCCATGTTTCTCTGATTTCTTTCTGTTTGCAGTACCGCCAAATATATGATGTTCTTCAAGATACTTTCTTCGAGCACATATAAAGCACTTTTTCTCTGTCTGCATTATGCTATCCATCTTCATTCTCCTTTATCTCATCTTCTGCTTTGAAATCTGTTACTAATTCGTACTTTGCATACTGTCTTTGAATGTCCATTACTCTTGTATAAGTATTCGTTTTCTCATGCATTACCTCAACTTCATGTTGTGCTATCAAATCCGCATACTTTCTAAGTAAGTCACCGTTTTTTCTTTTATCAATCGACTGCTGCAACCAAGTCTTTAATTGCTTATTTGTCCTTGCCATATATGGTGAGTTAATATGTATCTTTATTTTGCAAGGTTCAATCACTTTCTTAAGTGCATCGATACATGCCAGCAAAGCTATTCTATTATTTGTAGTTTCCTTAAATCCCCCAAAGTGTTCTCTAGTCTTTGGCTTATTATTAACGACCATCTCCAATACAATAGAATATCTTCCCTCTCCACTATCGAATCTCCCCTTATAATCTAAGTCGATATAGATATCTATACTTTTCATTCGCTCACCTTCTTTCTAGTTATCCACATTCCATCAACAACTTGTTAACAACTTTATCAACATTTCTTCCGCATACGAGCATACAAATAAAATCCTCCAGTTATATCACTTATGTACGTTGTGCTATCGTTGTATGTGTATTTGTTGCTATATAGCTTTTCAAACAATTCTTTCAGCTGATTCTGATTCCTTGCCATGTTTTCCGCTTTTCTTCTTGTAAGCTTTGTTGTTGATTTATTGATTGTTGGTTTTTTAAGGTTTTTCGATGATATCCAAGACTTTTCAAATTTTCTTATTTCTTCTTCCTGTGATTTATCTTTACTGTTACTTCGATGCGAATTACACCTTTTTGTAATATATCTAGCCACTCCCTCCAGTCCAAACTCATCAGGCTGTAATCTCTTACAATCAGCTCGCCCTTTACCCCACAAATCTTCAACTACTTCTCTCGGTATCACTGCATTCATAATCATATGATGATGAATTCTTACTTTTCTTGTATGTCCCCTTTCGTCTTCACCGACAAATTCAATCGCATACATGTACTTGATTGCCTCAAGGTCTTCTTTCTTTATGTATCTTCTTAACTTTTTTATATAATTTTTCATGTCTTTCTTGGCTCTCTCCTCGCTTGGGAGATCTCCATCTTTGTATGTCAATGTAACAAAGTAATCATTACGTTTAAAATTTGTATTAATTAATCTAACTGCGTATTTCACTGAGTTTTTCCAATTTAATTTTATCTGAGCATCTCTACTTGCTTTCGTTTTTTCCTTATCTCGTTTTGGTATCTGCTTTCTTTTTCTGTACAGTGGATATATTTCACTCTCTAGCATTTCTCCTGACTGGATTGTCTTAACTACATAACCATAATCCTTTCCTGACTTTTTAATCTGCTCGATTGCTTCCTCTATACTTTCTTCCCCTAGCAGCTCTTTGTTATATATTGATTCATAATCATAATCTGTATACTTTTTAACTGCCATGTTTCCACCTTCATTTTTATAATGTGTCTCATTTGTTAATACTCATTACAAGGTCAATTAAGAGGTTGTCCCCCTCTTTATAAAACTTCTATATTTCCAGTATTTTGTTGTGCATTCTGTGTAAACATGGTATAATATTCTTATCAGTTCGTTAGTTTTACTTGTCTACACAGAAAAGATGTCTTCTTCGGGAGGCATCTTTTCTTATTCTCCTACCCATTCATCCGCTACAATGTAACCATCAACTACCCAATTTCTACCGTCCCAATGAACTACTTTCCCATCTTTATCAGCTGCCCAATGATTTTGAGGTACTCTTTTCCATTTCATATGTTTTAAATACCTTTTCAGACGGAATTTGCAAAAAATTACTGGTTTCATGTATTTACGCCTCCTTTTACCCGAAAAAAGTTCAAATATTACGGACCACGTAAATTGAATTACGTGCCCCGTTACTATTTGTAATTGTATGTAGTAATTAGTCTAAGATTCCTGCCATCTTCGCAAGTTCTATAATTGTTTCCTTAGATACCTTCTTTCCACAGAAATCAAATAATTCGTTTTTCTCACCAGTAAAGATATCTGTAGGCTCATACTTTTGAAGTATGATTCTGTCTTCTTCAACAAAGATTTCTAATTGACCTCTTTCCTCAATATCTAATGTTCTTCTTAATTCAACTGGAAGTGTAATTCTTCCCAACTCGTCTAATTTTCTTACTATTCCTGTGCTTTTCATATTGTTATACCTTTCTCTTTCTGCTATAATATAGCTATAGTTAATTAATAAGTTACATTTTGTTTTCGCTTAGGTTGCCGCCTAAGCGGTTTTTTTATTGTTCTTGTTTTACCATTTGCCCTACTTACAAGTTTAAGCTCTGTATCAGTTTCTTTTGCCACCAACCAGCACTTTACTATAAGCCCTTGTTTGTCCATTATCTTCTTTTGCTTATATGTAGGTTTTTTCGCTCTAGCCATGTGTGCTCTTAACTCCTTTCGCTTTACTGTCATACCAGTAGTTTCCTTGCTTATCTTTATAGAATATATACTCTCTTGTTCCCCTTGTAATTGTTCCTATGTATCGTAGTTCACTTGGATCAGGATTCTGTGGTTGTCTGCTCCAGGCATTTTCCCACGCTAGTTCTAATTCGTTATCCATCTTTTATCCACCTACTTTTCTACCACTTTCTATCCCCTTTTACTCATACTAAGCTCCCTTTGTCATAGCGTTATATCGTTCTTTTGCACTTTGTGTAATCGGTACAACATTATGTGGATCTGATATATCAAATCCTTCGTATTGTCTCAAAAATTCTTCCACAGCACTTTTTCTAACCTTTCTCTTTACCCCAAACTTCATTGGTTGTATAAGTTCTGCATCTAAGATACTATTAACTTTAGATTGGTTACAGCCTAGTATTACCGCAACCTGTGGTACTGATAAAAGTTGGTCCATATTCTCAAGTACTTTTTCTTTAGCTCGATTTTCATTATCGAGTTTTTCTCTAAGTATTTCTTTTTTCATCTATTCTCCTCCTTGTTATGTATTAAAATCTCCCTGTCTTAACTTCTGTAAAAAGTAACTTTCACTTGAGGACTCTGAGGGTCGTAGTCAATGACGACCCTCATCTTTTTCCCAAATTGCAAGTCAAACGGCTTTGTAATGTGATTCATTGCCAGTGTGATTTTTTCCATGAATTCACGGTTAATCCCCAATTCCAAAAATAGTTTCAAATCAGCCTCTTCGTTCTGCTCTTTCTCTAACTCTTTTTCTTCCATTACTAAGCTTTTCAATTCTATCATCTCCCCCTGCTGCACCTTGCCTTACTCTTGTTATATTTTGTATATCACCTTATAATGTCCTTACAGGCTCTGCCAAGCCAAGTACAAAATAGAAAGGAGATTTTTAATGTCATTAATCAGATATTTGTATGATTTTTCTTCTTTATCTAACGATAATGTTAACAACTTACTTAATCGCATAGAACGCATGAGTCATACAAGTTCATTTAATCCTCACACTCGTATGTGTGAATTTTTTCTAAGTAATTCTGATATGCTTTCTTTAATTCAGATACCCGACTCATGTACTTTAGTTTCTACTAATCAGGTCTGAAAATTTTAATCTTACTTTTGCTGAGTTTCGGTTTATACTCCAGTTCTAACCGAAACTCACCTTTTTCCATAGCTTCAACTACGGCCTTTGTTAATAGATAAATAAATGCATCTGCTTTTTCAAATACCTCTGTGTCCACTGAAACCTCTGAGATTATCTCTTCCACTCTATCACCTCCCCCTGCTGCACTATTTTATTACGCAGAAACTTTCTCTAACATATTTCTGTCTACTAGTGCCCTGATGTATATTGTTGCTTGCATCTTTTCTTCCTTTCCCAATACACTCATCAGTTCCGCTAATTCTCTGCCCTCTTTTAAGTCCTCTTCGGTCAGGTATATGTACTTTTTGTTTTCTGCCATAGTATCATCTCCTTTCTTGTTTGTTGTCTACGAGACTATAATAAGTCACATTGAATACTTTGTCAAGTGCTTTTTTGTTGTTATCGTGACTTTATTATTGACGCAGTGACTTTTAAGTGTTATAGTCAGTAATAGAGAGGAGCTGATCTAATGAACGAGCGTATTAAACATTTACGTAAAACACTTGATATGACACAACAAGAATTTGCTGAACGAATAGGGGTAAAACGTAATACTATAGCTCAATATGAAATAGGGCGTAACGAACCTATTGATTCTATTTTTTCTTTAATCTGTAGAGAATTTAATGTTAATCCAGAATGGCTACGTAATGGAGAAGGTGAGATGTTTATTGTTCTTCCTGAAGAAGATGAATATTTTGCCGCCGCCACTGAGATATCTAATGATAATGATACGTTTGCAATGAATGCTATCATTGAATACTGGAAGCTGGATCGTGCTAGCAAAGATGCAATCAAAAATTATATTATGTCCTTAGCTGATAAGTGCAAAAAAGACGAGCAGGTTTGATATGCCCCCTGTCAAGTAGACAGGTTAAATATCTAAAATGAGTGTTTACTGAATGACCATACTTCGTATGAGGTATGGTCATTTTTTATGCACACCATTTTTCTTTGTATTTTTTGATTCG
>NZ_JAAQRO010000029.1 GCF_012070565.1 Anaerosporobacter faecicola | reverse complement strand
GTTATCTCTAACTTCCGATACGGTTTGTTCTTTATAAGAACTGAAAATCTTTTTGTGTTCATCTAAGTCAATGACTTGTGAACACTGGAATTTTCAAGGTTGTTTCACTGTTCAGTTTTCAATGTTCTGTTTAATCAGCTCAAATAGTTTAACACAGTTACTTTCGTTTGTCAACTACTTTTTTTATTTTTTCGAAGTTTTTAGAAGTTTACGGAGAAGGTGGGATTTGAACCCACGCGCCGCTATTAACGACCTACTCCCTTTCCAGGGGAGCCCCTTCAACCTCTTGGGTACTTCTCCAAAGTATTCCAAGCCGATTGATAGCAAGTCCAACACGTAACCGTGCTTGAATTGTACGCAATCTTACGATGCGACGGAGAAGGTGGGATTCGAACCCACGGTCCCTTTCGGAATCACTGGTTTTCAAGACCAGCTCCTTAAACCACTCGGACACCTCTCCATACGTTGCTTGAACAGTATATCATTTCAGTTTTTTGTTGTCAAGCATTTTTTATTATTGCTTCTATGCTTATTGAAAAGGCTTGTTTAAAAGCTCTAATGCACATCAGCGACATGTGTTAGTATAACATGTGTTAATTATAAAGTCAACTATAATTTTGCTATTTTTTTTATTTTTCAAACAATTAAGTAATATTGACTCAATTATCATTTTTAAAAGAACACTTCACACGAAATATAACTATAACAGGTTATGTTTATCCTACTGTATCAATATTTTTGGTTACTCACATCAATTCTAAAAGAATTAACACTCTATAGTCTATTATCTATACGACTTGTAGTTCTTTATAGAAAAAACACCTCTGGCATCCATCATTTTTAACTGAATCTGCCGAGGCATTTCTATTATTCTTATTACTCCACTTATATAATACGTAATAGGTATTCCTTTAAATAAATTAGCACACACAGCGCTTAATCTCCATTACACGTTCTGCTAGCATTGTAAAGTATTACATAAAGTATTACTTATAGTATCGATTCAATAATAATTCTGCAATTACCACATCTTCCGGTGTTGTAACTTTCATATTCGTATACTCACCTTCAACAATCTTTACATTATGTTTGCTTCCACTCTCCACAACCATTGCATCATCTGTTATTTCTAATTCACAACAATTCATTATTTTTCTATATGAATCAATTAATAAGGTGTATGAAAACGCTTGTGGTGTCTGAATAATATACGTGAGACTACGCTTTGGAGTATTTGCTATATTACCACTTGTATCTGCTATCTTGATTGTATCTTTGCTAGGAACACCCACTGCTACTGCACCATGTATACAGACTTCTTCCATTGTTTTCATGATAATATTTTCATTAATGAGCGGTCTAGCAGCATCATGTATTAGCACATAACTATTCTGCGCTTCCAATTCACTATTAGCAATTGCCTGTTCAATCACTTCCAAGGCACGATAGACTGATAAATATCGTTCAGATCCACCTTCTATAACCCATTTTACTTTATGAAACCCATATTTATCTATAATCTCTTTTTGACAATAAGGCATTTCTCCCTTACCCACTACAAGCATGACATGATCCACATTACTTTTTTCAAATGCAGCGAGTGAGTAATAGAGCATCGGTTTACCATGTAACTCCATGTATTGTTTTGCAATATTCGATTGCATTCTACTTCCTTGCCCTGCTGCTAAAATAATTGCTATATATTTTTCTTTTTTCATCTCAGTCTCCATGCATTATAGCATTCGTATTATCGTTGGCCAATCTTTAAATTTGGAATTGCATTCAGATCCAATCCATGTCTTGTTCCATTTTTATACTCATAATATGCTGCTGATGCAATCATCGCAGCATTATCTGTACAAAAGATTGGTGAAGGGTAGAATAATGATAAACCATGTTTTTTGCATGCTTCTTCCATTCCCTTTCTTAGTCCTTTGTTTGATGCAACCCCTCCTGCTAGCGCAACCTTTGTCAATCCATATTCCTTGGCAGCTAACATTGTCTTTGATACTAGTACATCAACAACTGCTTCTTGGAAAGAGGCCGCAATATCTGCACGATTTACTTCAATTCCTTTCATCTCACAGTGATTGATGTGATTTAATACAGCCGACTTGACACCACTAAAACTAAAGTCATAAGGAGCTCCTTCAATATGGGCACGTGGAAATGCAATCGCTTTCCCATCTCCCTCTTTTGCAAGTGCATCGATCTTAGGTCCTCCTGGGTATCCTAATCCAATCGCTCTGGCAACTTTATCAAATGCTTCTCCTGCTGCATCATCTCGAGTTCGCCCTATGATCTCATATTCTCCATATGCCTTTACGATTACAAGGTGTGTATGCCCCCCTGAGACAATGAGACAAAGAAATGGTGGTTCTAAATCCTTATTCTCAATATAATTAGCCGATACATGTCCTTCTATATGATGTGTTCCCACAAGTGGTATAC
The DNA here is from genome assembly GCF_012070565.1 of Anaerosporobacter faecicola. GTDB lineage: Bacteria > Bacillota > Clostridia > Lachnospirales > Lachnospiraceae > Anaerosporobacter > Anaerosporobacter faecicola. Next base: position 67,241 of record NZ_JAAQRO010000029.1, on the reverse strand, counting down.
CTGTTGCATAACTAATTGCTTTCGCTTCTGCTACACCAACTAATAAAGCACCCACTAAGCCCGGTCCATAGGTAACCCCGATCGCATCAATATCATCAAATGTTACTTTTGCCTCTTCCATTGCTTCTTCAATTACCTGGTTAATTTTTTCAATATGCTTTCTCGACGCAATTTCAGGAACAACTCCACCATACAATTTATGAAGATCAATCTGAGATGATATTACATTGGAAAGTACCTCCCTTCCATTCTTAACGACTGCTGCTGCTGTCTCATCACAAGATGATTCAATACCTAATATTAATATATCTTTTTCCATCTGTTCTTCTCCTAAAATATCTTTCCGCTCTATTTACCTATATCAGTAGGAGACGTAATCTCCCAACCCAATATTCTCCATTTGCCATTTTCATCTTTTCGCAAAATATATTTTTGATATGTTTTTGTTACTTCAGAATCTTTTAAGGTATATGTTGCAATAATTGACGCATATTCCTTACCTTCTTTTTTGTAGTATTCGACCGAACTACTTTTTCCCACAGAACTTCCTACGATTGTTCTCTTGGCTTTTCGATAATCTGTAATTTCTTCCTTTAAGTCTTTAAACTGATCATCAAATTGATTTTTATTCAACAATTCTTGGTCAAATAAAACTCTTTCCTGTGCCATTACTTTCTTGATTGTATCATCTGACAATTTCTCATCATAATAACATGTAATTAACTTATTAAACAATACAATAACCTCTTTGGGCGTGCTTGGATAATCCATCTCAATATCACTTCCCAGTAAGTTTTCTATTTCCACTTTGATTGCCTCTTCTTTTGCTTTTTCTGTGTCCTTTTTCATAAAATAAAAAAACAATGTCACCAAAATGAATGTTCCGATAACAACTACTAACATTTTATTTCGACGTTCTTTTTTCGTTGCTGCCATATAGATTCCTCCCTTACCTTCCCCCGTTTGGGTGCTTGTAATAGTTTTTCTTTCACGCAGTACTTTTAATCCTCTTCAAATAATAAGGTTTTTGTTCTTCCATCCTTCGCGGTTTTAGTATTCTGAAATATTCCCCTGGCCTCATCTACATATTCATCCGGGCGAATTAGAGATGGACTATAATGCGTCAGCCACATTTCCCTTACTTGTGCTTTTTTGGCTAAACCAGCTGCTTCTGTAAATGTCATATGCTTATGCGCCATTGCCTTTTCTTCCATTCCTTTTTCCCCATACATACCTTCGCATATGAATAGATCGGAATCCATTGCATTTTCTGCAATACTTGGAACTGGTCTACTATCCGTACAGTACGTTAACTTGATCCCTCTTCTCGGACTTCCAAGTACCATATCTGGAGTAAACACTTTTCCATCTTCCTCAATGTTTTCCCCCTTTTGCAAGCGGCTCCAATACTTTTGTGGAACTTGATTTTCACTTGCCTTCTCAGGCTGAAACTTTCCTGCACGTGGGACCTCTAGGGAATAGCCATAACAGGTAATATTATGACTAACCTTAAATGCATGAATCACATAATCATTAATTTGAAATGTTTCTTCTGCGCTTGTAATCTCTTTAAATATAATCTCAAATGGTAATTCCGGTGCAATCACACGAAGTGCATTCACTACACGTTCCAACCCTTTAGGACCAATCATAACAACTGGTTCTGTACGATCAGAATTCCCCATAGAAAGAAGAAGCCCTGGTAATCCACTAATATGATCCCCATGGTAATGTGTAAAACAGATCACATCGATTGGATGGACACTCCACCCCTTTTCACGTATGGCAATCTGCGTACCTTCTCCACAGTCAATCAGCAAACTACTACCATTAAGTCTAGTCATCAAAGCTGTCAACCATCTATTTGGAAGTGGCATCATTCCACCGGTTCCTAATAAACATACATCTAACATCCATTTTCCTCACTTACTATAATTATCGGTTTTTATCTTTGTATTATTAACATTTTGTCTACATCTTAACACATTTTGCTATTTACTTCAATCCAGCATAATTCCGTGGTCTTCTTTCCATTCATATGTACAAGTTTCTTCATACTAGAGTCTCATTCCCCTTCTGCCATAAACTTTTTATTACTAATCACCTTTATAAGTTCTTCTTAAGTTTCTATAGTAGAACAGTCGGAGGACTTTCTTATTATAAAAAAAAATTGTATATAACAGCATGTCCAATTTTACAATTGTCATCTGCTATATACAATCATCTTATACGCTTATTTGTCTTTGTTTTATTCCTGCTCTTATCCGTTCAATACTTTTTTAAAGCACTACATAACTTCTCTTTTCAGCGAGATATCAACCGGTATCACGAACTCTGATACCATTCTATTATAGCATCGCTCACACATATTAAAGGTGTGAATTTGTAAATCCTTGTGTGAAAAATATCCCCACTCTTTTTTTGCAGAAAAAACATCTTCTTTTAGTATCCCATGTTCGATTTTTAGCTTTTTGCCGCATACGTTACAATACATATCCTTGTGCTTCAAATCATGTACATCTTTCAACCACTTCACAACCTATCCCTCCTGCTATTACACACCAATCAGATACCTATAGTATACAAGAAAATCCCCAAATATTGTAGTGGAAATTAATTGTAAAGCCACATTATCACTGCATCTTCAATTGGTTTATCGTAGAATTTCTTTCGTAGTCCAACACTTTGGAATCCAAGTTTTTCGTAAACATGAATTGCCGCAGTATTGCTTTGACGGACCTCTAATGTAAAATCACAAGCCCCCCGGCCCTTTGCTTTGTTAATTAGAGCAGTAAGCATCTCTGTTGCAATATGTGCATTTCGATACTCCTGTTTTACTGCTACATTAGTAATTTGTCCTTCATCACTGACCACATATAACCCGCAATAGCCAACAATTTCTTTTTCTCTTTCAACAACAAGATAAATGCATAATTCCTGGTTCAAGGAATCGGAAAATGCCTTTACACTCCACGGGTCAGAGAAAATACTTTGTTCAATTGCTACTACTTGTTCCAAATCATCTTGTTGCATGTTTCGTATTGTAAACACGTTCGTGCTCCTTATTGACTCTTCTTTGCAGCGTTTTTCTCCGCTAACTCTCGTTCCGCTTGTGACAAACGTAAATACTCTGGCTTATGATCTCTTGCATTGACCATTGTTCCTTCTTCATAGTATCTACATGCAAGTGCTCCTATAGCACCTGCTCTTTGTCTAGCCAAATGCGCCGGACTGTATTCATGTGCTACTGTAATTACTTGTTCAATCTGTTCTTTGTATACAGGAACACCATCTCCAAGGAAGATGACTTTTCTTCCTTTTTCATTAATTTCTTGTATTATTTCCGATAATGCAACTGCGCATTCTTGCTTTATAACAGAGAATTTTCCGTCTATATATTCATACAAACCAGTATACACTTGGTTTCTCTTTGCATCCATCAACGGGCAAATCATATAATCTGTGAATCCAATGTTATAGGCTAAGCCATCCACGGTTGGTATCTCAATAATTGGTTTGTTAAGCGCCAAACCCAGTCCTTTTGCTGTTGAAGATCCAATTCGAAGTCCTGTAAATGAACCCGGTCCTTTCGCTACTGCTATGGCATCAATCTCTTTCAGGTCAAGTTCAACCATCTTCACTACCGCGTCTAGCATTGGTAATAAGGTTTGTGAGTGTGTCTTTTTATAATTAATTGTATATTCTCCTATTAACTCTTTGTCTGAAATAATTGCTACTGAGGCAACTAATCCAGAACTATCAATTGCTAAGATTTTCATTCTTCTCTCCCATCTATAAACAAAGTATTACTCGTATCTCTCTTCGTTTACAAGCTCTCATCAACTGTTATTCTTCGATAATCAAAACCTTTCTCCAGAACTTTCTCGATCTTAATAACCGTTATCTCCTCTGGTAAGATTTCTTCAATTAGGTTTGCCCATTCAATCAGGCATACTCCTTCTCCACTGAAATAATCTTCATACCCGATCTCTTCCATCTCTTCTACATCTGCAATTCGATATACGTCCAAATGGTAGAACGGTAGTCTTCCAGAGTAGTATTCCTGTACAATTGTGAAAGTAGGGCTACAGATTGGTTCCTCAATTCCTAACCCATCTGCAAATCCTTGTGTAAATACTGTCTTCCCCACTCCTAAATCACCTAAGAGGCAGAATACATCTTTCTTATTGGCTTTCTTCCCTAACTCATATCCTAATTGATAGGTCTCTTTCTCATTCCAACTCTCTATTACCATAATAACTCCAATCCATTATTTCTTCCGAAATTTACATTTTGCCTGATCAACATTGTCTTGAATTAATTGGACCAATTCCTGTTCTTGTCCATTCATCTGTGATTTTGGTAAAATATATCCTGTCACTTTGGAGAAATATAAGATAATTAGATTCTTAGTTTCAACAACTTTATACATATCATTCCATGATAATTCCGCATGTTGATCATTCTGGCGAACAACAATCTGTTCCTGATCGAATTCGTAATCTAGCGGTATCTTAAACATTGGATTCAAACTAACTTGTTGTCTTGCTTTCATTCGGAGTTGAATTGGGTTAATAATTGTAAACAATGATGCAATCACAAGTAATAATATATTCTGATAGGTATCGGATTTACCTAGCCCTATAAAAAACGATACCAATGCAACCAAACTAATTCCAACTCCCACTAGTCCAGCCACACTGGTATATGCATGTCGAAGTAAAAATTCATACATGTCTGAAACTTTTAATTCGATCTTCAAGTTTACCTTGTTATTCATCTACAAATTCCTGCCTTTCCTTACTTTACTACTTCATTATAGCAGAAACAAGGAAAAAGGCAACGGGTAATCCACTAAATCCTATTTCTTAGCGGTTTATACAAATAAAAGCCTATAACGCCTAATACGATTCCTTTCATAACATTAAACGGCGTGATTCCAAGTAGAACAACAGTTGCCAAATCTTTGACAGCTGGTACCGTTTTAGCAGCACTACCTACTACATTTTCCATTCCGCCAAACAATTGGGCATACAATGGTACCGTAATAAAATAATTGATGATTGCCCCCACAAACGCTAATGCAACAGTTGCAACACCAAACGAAATTACTGCTCTAGCTTTTCCTTTTAAACGACGGAATAAATATGATGCTGTTACTACATAAGCAGAACAGATTACAAAGTTTGCTAGCTCTCCTACGCCCCCTGTTGTTGTTGCGGTAATGGCTTTGATTAGGTTTTTGATCAATTCTACCAAAAGTCCAACCATAGGCCCATAGAAGATTCCACCAACGAGCGCTGGTACATCACTGAACTCAACTTCCAAAAAACCAAGATACTTAAATGGCAAATGTAATAGCATTAGCACATATGCGATTGCTCCTAAAAATGCCATCATAACTAAATTCTTTGTTGTAAACAACTCTTTTGTCACCATGTTTGTGTTGGTCATTGCCTGACCTGTTTTTTCAGTCATACTACTCTCTCCTTAATCTTTGCTTTCTCTTGCACAACTTATGTATGATTATTCTGTGCAAGGCAATAAACGTAAGAAGGTTCTTCAGCACGTCCACTTCTTTGTGCAAGTATGCACCATAGTGGAGCGTTTTTTTATGTAACGAAACTCTTTCCAATTATGCCAATGGAATATTCCTTCCTATTACATAAAAAAGCCCTGAATGAAACCATTCAGAGCATGCGCTATTCATCATCAATTATCATTATGCATTGCTGCATTGTGTTTGTTTCAATAAAATTCAATTGAAAACAAGCAGAAATAATTTCAGATGTTTCTTCTCTCATCCAGACTATACTGTCGGTTTTGGAATCGCACCAAATCAGCTACTGAAGTAGCTCACGGACTATCACCGTCGATCGGGAATTTCACCCTGCCCCGAAGAACTATCTTATTCTGTTTTTACACTCGAATGAGCGTAACCTTGTAACATCAATATATTAACTAATTTTACTGGATTTGTCAACCAATAATATGATACAACAGCCAAAGGGACATCGTCATTGTTACATTTTCATCGTAAGTTGAATTCTCTTCTTTCCAAGATCCACTGACATTACTTTTACATCAACAATATCGCCAACACTAACAACATCCAATGGGTGTTTTACGAACTTTTTATCCGTTAATTGTGAAATATGAACCAATCCATCTTGATGTACACCAATATCAACGAATGCACCAAAGTCAATTACATTTCTAACCGTACCTTTCAATACCATGCCTGGTTGTAAATCTTCCATAGCAAGTACATCCGTTCTTAAGATTGGTTTTGGCATCTCTTCTCTAGGATCTCTTGCTGGTTTTTCTAATTCCTTAATAATATCTGTTAAGGTAATCACACCAATTCCAAGTTCTGCTGCCATCTTTTCCTTATCCGTGATTTTAGCACCAAGTCTTGATAATACCGGTTTACCAGTTTCATCTTTTTTCGTTATATCTTTAGCTGTATAACCTAGTTTTTCAAGAAGCACTTTTGCCGCATCATACGTCTCTGGATGCACACTTGTCGCATCTAATGGATTCTTACCTTCAGCAATACGCATAAATCCTGCACATTGTTCATATGCCTTTGGTCCAAGTTTTGCAACCTTTAATAATTGTTTTCGATCAGAAAATCTACCATTTTCCTCACGATATGAAACGATATTCTTAGCGATAACTTTCGTAATACCCGATATATATTCTAATAAAGAAGCACTTGCTGTATTCAGATCAACCCCTACTTTATTAACAGAATCTTCAACAACCCCTGATAAGGCTTCCGACAATTTCTTTTGATTCATATCATGCTGATATTGCCCTACACCAATCGCTTTTGGTTCTATCTTTACTAGCTCTGCAAGCGGATCCTGTAATCTTCTTGCAATAGAAGCAGCACTTCTTTGTCCTACATCAAAGTTAGGGAACTCTTCTGTTGCTAATTTTGAAGCCGAATATACACTGGCACCTGCTTCGTTTACAATAATGTATTGTACTGGACGATTCATCTCTTTGATCATCTCCGAAACAATTAGCTCAGATTCTCTTGATGCAGTTCCATTCCCAATAGAAATTAAGGTAATGTTGTACTTTTCAATTAGCGCTTTTACAGTCTTTTTTGCTTCTTCCACTTTATTCTGTGGTGCAGTTGGATATACAACTGTAGTATCTAGTACCTTACCCGTTGGGTCAACTACTGCTAATTTACAACCTGTCCGAAATGCAGGATCCCAGCCCAACACTGTTTGTCCAACAATAGGTGGTTGCATTAGTAGTTGTTCCAGATTCTTACCAAATACTTTAATTGCTCCATCTTCAGCTTTTTCTGTTAACTCATTCCGTATCTCTCGTTCAATTGCAGGTGCAATTAATCGATTGTAGCTATCTTCCACAACGCTTTTTAATACATCTGTTGTATATGGATTTTCTTTTTTGATTACCTGTTTTTCTAGATATCGTATAATCTTTTCTATTGGTGCATTCACTTTAACCGTAAGAATTTTCTCAGCTTCCCCTCGATTCAAAGCAAGAATTCTGTGTCCTGCAATCTTTGCAATTGTTTCTTCAAAAGCGTAGTACATCTCATATACAGACTCCACTTTTTCATCTTTCGCTACTGAAGAAATGGTTCCTTCTTGCATGGTAACTTTACGAATATGAATACGATAATCCGCCTCATCTGATACACTTTCTGCTACAATATCTTTTGCTCCTGCAATAGCTTCTTCAACCGTATTCACATCTTTCTCTTCTGATAGAAATGCAACTGCTTCCTCTTCTAATGGCTTGTTCAGCATCTGCATGACTATAAGATTTGCCAATGGTTCTAGTCCTTTTTCCTTGGCAATGGTAGCTCTTGTTCTTCTCTTTGGACGATATGGACGATACAAGTCTTCTACTACAACCAATGTGGCAGCTTCTAGGATCTGTTTTCTTAATTCCTCTGTTAGCTTTCCTTGTTCTTCAATACTAGCTAAAACAGAGTTCTTCTTGTCTTCCAGATTACGTAGGTATAGCAATCGTTCATGTAGATTACGCAATACTTCATCATTTAAGGAACCAGTTACTTCCTTTCGGTATCGTGCGATAAATGGTATTGTATTGCCTTCGTCGATCAATTTTACTGTCGCTTCTACCTGCTCAAGTCGGATTCCCAACTCATCCTTTAACTGCTTTAAAATATCCATGTAAGTAAACTCCTTTACGACTTTCTTATAAATTCTTCTTTACAGACAGGGCAAGTAATGCAGATCTTCCCTTTTCCTTTGGGAACCCGTACCGTCTTTTTGCACTTTGGACAACGATAATATCGATGTGTCTTATCTTTACTCCTATTTACATATTTCATAAAGTAATTTCGTATAGGGTTCCAGAACGCTAAAAATTTTCGGTTTTCTTCATACCGTTTTCGTATATTCTTTGAAAACGTACGAAAATAACAGATCAGCAACGGAATTATCGATAATGTCGATAGTACATGTGACTTTGGAAAAATTCCCACTACTGTTAGTATAACCGAAATCACAAGAAGTGCAAGTGACAATTGGTCTACTCCATATCGACCATTCATAACACGTCTTAACCAGTTCATATAACAACCTCTCTTTCTATATATTTTATTCATTTCCTTGTACTTATTATTGCCTTTGTATTATTCCTTTCAAACTTCGAATATGAGGAACTTTATGTATAATAGGAGGCTACTATATTCACATGTGATATCAAACAAGCGTATGTTTTCTGACGATTATAGCAAGCACTTCTTCATTCCTAACATCCAAGTACAAAGTATGATTTATTGAGTACATATATGTCTGCTTTGTACTTCACATAATAATGTGTTTTTATAAGAAATACAATTAAATAAGTATTAAAAATATATGTTATTTCACTATATTGCAAGGCTTACATTATAGAACAAAGTGTACACTCTCGTGTTAATAACAGCTTCAACTATGATAAACACGCTTTGCGAGTTTATCAAGTTATCGCGGCAGTCGCCAAGGTCTCAAGTAAACTTGGACTTTGGCTCGTTGCTCGCGTCAATAAAATAGCTCCTCTTCCATCTAAAAGAATCATGTAACATTTCTTCTAGGCGGAAGAGGAGCTTTCTAATATATCTTATAATTAACAGTTAAAATTCTTCATGAATGCATTGTTTTGCATTTGAGACTTTGCCCGTTATTAATGACCTAAATTGAATTTCTCATGTACCGCATTTGTTGCAACTTCTACTGATTTCTCATCGATTAATACGGTTACGCGGATTTCTGAAGTAGCGATCATTTTAATATTTACTTGAACATCAAATAATGCTTCGAACATCTTAGCAGCTACCCCTGGATTAGACATCATACCTGCTCCTACGATCGATACTTTCGCAACATTTCTTTCAACATCTACTGATTGACATTTTAAGCTTCCCTCACTATGTCTCTTGATGATCTCAACTGCTTCATCAACAGCATCTTTTGTTACAGTAAAGCTAATGTCCTTTGTTCCTTCACGTCCAATTGATTGTAAAATAACATCTACATTGATATTGTGGTTTGCTAAATGATTGAATAGTTTGAATGCTACTCCTGGTGTGTCTTGTAATCCTACAACTGAAATACGTGCTACATTTCTATCTGCTGCTACTCCACTTACTAACATCTTTTCCATTTTTACTTCCTCCTTAACAACGGTTCCTTCTGATGTATTTAAACTTGAACGTACGATTAGTGGTACTCCATATTTTTTAGCCATCTCAACAGATCTGTTATGCAAAACTCCAGCGCCTAATGTAGCTAAGTCTAACATCTCATCGTAAGTAATCTCATCAAGTTTCTTTGCATCCTTGACAAGTCTTGGGTCTGCTGTGAAAACACCATCTACATCTGTGTAAATTTCACATGCATCTGCATGTAATGATGCTGCTAAAGCAACAGCTGTTGTATCAGAACCACCTCTACCTAATGTGGTATAATCATCATATTGATTTACGCCTTGGAAACCAGTTACGATCACAATCTTCTTATTATCTAATTCATGTTTGATTCGTTCGGTATCAATACGTTTTAATCTGGAATTTCCGTATACGGAAGTTGTATGCATTGCCACTTGGAATGCATTAAGTGAAATTGCTGGTACGCCTAATGAATCCATAGCCATTGCCATTAACGCAACAGAAGTTTGTTCTCCTGTTGTCAATAGCATATCTAGTTCTCTCTTAGAAGCCTTTGGATTAATATCCTTTGCCATATCTAAAAGTACGTCTGTTTGTTTACCCATTGCAGATAAAACAACAACTACTTGATTGCCTTTTTGATAATCTTCAATACATCTTTTTGCAACATTAAAGATTCTCTCTTTGTTAGCTACAGATGTTCCGCCAAATTTTTTTACTATTAGCATAACTGCCTCCTATATTATAAATATATTTAGATTGCGTCAATTACATTTCGCAAACATATACCGATCCACGCTACACGCTTTAACAATGTAGTTAATTAAAACAATAAATTATATTGCATCATCTGTCAACAATTTATTTATCATTTTATACCCATCTGCGACATAATTTCCACTATTTTTTGCTTCTTTCTCATTATATAACCAAGAGGCTTTTCTATCAACTCTACTATCATATAACATATAAGGAACTGGATCACTTGTGTGGGTACGGCAACAGATTGGCGTTGGGTGATCTGGCATAATCAACATACGATATGGTTCGTTTGATGCATCCATTTCTTCCTTCACTAGTTTAATAACTTTTTGATCTAAAGATTCTATTGCTTCTATCTTATTCGGTATACTACCTTGGTGTCCCATCTCATCTGGTGCTTCCACATGAATGTATACAAAATCAAATCCATCCTTTAATACCGCTTTAACAGCAGCTCGTGCTTTACCTTCATAATTAGTATGTAATGTTCCGTCAGCGCCTTCAACAATAATGTTCGTCATACTGGCACCTACTGCGATTCCCTTTAGTAGATCAACGGCAGAGATCATTGCTCCCTTTTTCCCTGTCTTTTCTTCAAAAGAATCCAAAGCCGGTCTTGTTCCTGCTCCCCAAAACCAAATTGAGTTTGCTTTGTTCAGACCTTTTTTTGCTCTTTCTATGTTCAATGGATGATTATTCAAGATATCATAACTTTTCTTCATCATCTCTTTTAATGCTGTTTCTTTTGGTAAATAAGAACCTATCACTTTACCAAGAATATCATGAGGTGGTGTTAATTCAACAACATTTCCTTTATCCCAAATGGTCAGGTGACGATAACTCGTTCCAACATAATATTTGTACACATCATTTTCTAATTCTTTTTTCACTGCATCTAGTAAAATGGCTGCATCTTCGGTAGATATTTCACTGGAACTGTGATCGATGATTGTTTTTTCTTCATATGGTAAATCATCATCTGATACCGTTACAATATTGCATCGAAGAGCAATATCGGTAGCCTTCATATCCACACCTATACTCAACGCTTCCAACGGAGAACGTCCTGTATAATACTTTTTAGGGTAGTATCCAAGTACTGCAAGATTTGCTGTATCACTTCCTGGTTTCATACCTTCTGGTATTGTTTTTGCCAAACCGATTTCAGATTTTCCTGCTAAGGCATCCATTGTTGGTGTATTGGCATATTCAAGCGGCGTCTTCATCTCCAATGTTTCCAAAGGTTCATCTGCCATTCCATCTCCTAAAACTACGATATACTTCATGTCTCGCTCCCATCTGCACCATGTTTTATGCATGTATGCGAATCTCATTATAAGAAAGTTTTCTTTCCCATCAATCATTAGTTATATACATAGTCTGCAAACGCAGGCTTTTATAAAAGTACTCACCAGAAACAGTCTTCCGTATTCCAGTGAGTATTCCAATCCTTATTAAAAATTCACACGGATTCGATTGACCATATTAGAGAATGCTTTTTGTTTTTCTTCGAATTCCCCTTCTGAAATCTCTTTTGTTATAAACGCATATTCTCCTGCAACAACTGCTGGCACTTCTGCAACTTCACCAAATGCTTCTATTACTTTTTCCTCATTGGATGCTTTGTCGCCAGCTAAACGCACGAAGAATTTTTGTTTTGCCTTCTTGATATCCGATAATTCTAATTTTTTATTGCTCCATATAGTCATTATATTCGTTCCAAGATGTTTTGCTGCATCTACTACATCTGCTACAACTGCACTTGCTGTAGGTAATTTACCTGCACCTCTACCATAGAACATAACATCCCCTAGTACGTTCCCGCTTACGAAAATTCCATTGAATACATCGTTCACGCCTGCTAATGGATGTTCTTCACTGATCATCATTGGTGCAACCATTGCATAAACTTCATCATTTACCTTCTTGCTTGTACCAAATAATTTGATGCTTGCATTCAATGCTTTCGCATATTTCATGTCTACATCTGTTATTTTTGTTATACCTTCTGTATAAATATCTTCATAATCTACTTGCATACCAAATGCTAGTGAAGATAAGATCGCGATCTTTCTACATGCATCATAGCCTTCCACATCTGCTTCTGGGTTTCTTTCTGCATATCCCTTATCCTGTGCATCTTTCAATACTTCATCAAAAGCAAGACCCTCTTTGCCCATCTTTGTTAAGATGTAATTGGTTGTTCCATTCAAGATACCTGTAATCTCTTCGATTTCATCTGCTGTTAATGATTGATTTAATGGACGAATAATCGGAATTCCACCACCAACGCTTGCTTCAAATAAGAAATTAATATTTTTGCTTTTTGCTAACGCTAATAATTCTGCTCCATGTTTTGCTACCAATTCTTTATTGGATGTACATACACTCTTACCCGCTTCTAACGCTTTCTTTACAAAAGTATAGGCTGGTTCAACACCACCCATTACCTCAACAACGATCTGTACTTCCGGATCATTTAAAATGATATTAAAATCATGAACAACCTTTTCTTGAATTGGATCACCAGGGAAATCTCTTAAGTCCAAAACATACTTTACATTAATTTCATTTCCAGCCTTTTTATTAATACTTTCTTGGTTGGTATTCAATACTTCTACAACACCTGATCCTACTGTCCCGTAACCTAACACACCGATATTCAACATAATGTCACTCCCTAGCTAATATTTTTAAATAATGAATTCCATCTAACCCTTCCACTGCATCAATCAATACAGATAGACTTGCGCTTGATGGAAGAACTTCTACACTGATTGTCACCATTGCTATCCCATTAACAGGAATACTTTGATGAATCGTTAATATATTGGATTCATTCTGCGCTACTACATTCAGAACCTTTGATAAAAGTCCAGGTTCATCATCCATCTGTAACATGAATGTTATTGTCTTCCCTCTGGAATTATCATGAAACGGAAAGATATCATCTTTGTATTTATAAAAAGAACTTCGACTGATACCTACGGCATCGGTTGCTTCCTGAACCGTTATAACCTTTTCTGAATCCAGTAAATGTTTTGCTTCAACCACTTTAAGAAGTACTTCAGGAACTGCCTTTTTCTTTACAATAAAGTATTTATCTTCTTCTAACTTATTATTCATAACTGCTCCTATTCCCAACTTTAGTGTTTGTATAGGAAATACACTTGTTTTTCCTAGGAAGATATTAACACACTTCATTTTTAAATGCAACCTTTTTATAAATATTCTCCAAAATGCATAAAAAAAGACGAGCTTTTGACATGTATTCTCATAACAATTAAGAGTAACCTGTCAAAAACTCGTCTAATACTTTTAAATATTGTTCTTACAACTCTATTAATTACACAAATCCTGTATTTTTATGAGTTATTCTTGTACTTCTGCTACAATTTTCTCAATTGCACCTTTTTCCGCATCACTTAGAATTCCATCTAAATTAAGCAACAATACCAATCTCCGATTCACATCAGCCACACGATCAATATATGCGGTACTTTCGGAGCGAATAATCATAGGAGCATCATGTATACTACTTTCTGGAATCTCAACAATCTCATTAACCAGATCAACTTCAAAAGCCATAACAATATCTTTTGATTTTGTTACAATAAGTTTGGTATTATCATCTACTTCTTTTTTTGGCAGACCAAACTTGTTACGTAAACTATAAACCGGAATTACATCACCTCTTAAGTTGATAATTCCTTCGATATAGCTTGGGGCATTTGGAATTGGGACAATATCCATATATTTCTCAATTGCCTTTACATATAGGATGCCTATTCCGAATTCTTCATTTCCTAATTTAAAAATGACTTGTTTCGTCGTATCCATACTTACTCCTCCTTATTCTTTCCTACACTTAACCATTTTAGATAAGCATTAATAAAAGGATCAATGTTTCCATCTAGAACACTTATAACATTTCCTATTTCCTCATTTGTTCGATGATCTTTCACCATTGTATAGGGTTGCATTACGTATGAACGTATCTGGCTTCCCCAACCGATCTCTTTTTGCTCACCGCGTATACCAGATTCTTTTTCAAGATTTTCCTGTTGTTTTAGCAGGTATAACTTTGCCTTCAGCATTTGCATTGCCTTATCTTTATTCTGGAATTGCGATCTTTCATTCTGACATTGAACAACAATCCCCGTTGGAAGATGGGTAATACGAATGGCCGATGATGTCTTATTAATATGCTGTCCACCAGCACCACTGGAACGATACGTATCTATTCGAATGTCATCATCCTTAATCTCAATATCCAAATCTTCTTCTATATCTGGCATAACATCACATGACACAAAGGATGTTTGTCTCTTACCAGCTGCATTAAATGGTGAAATTCGTACAAGACGATGAACTCCACGTTCTGACTTCAAGTAACCGTATGCATTTTCCCCATTCACTTGGAGGGTTACCGATTTCACACCAGCTTCTTCCCCATCAAGATAGTCTAGCACTTCTGTAGAGAAACCTTTTTTATCAGCCCAACGTTGGTACATTCTAAATAACATATTTGCCCAGTCACAGCTTTCTGTACCGCCTGCACCAGCATGTAATGTTACAATTGCGTTATCTTTATCATACTCCTCGGATAACAATGTTGCAACACGTAAGTTTTCGAATTCCTGTACAAACTCATTCATCGCTTCATCTACTTCTGATACGAGTTCTGGATCACTTTCTTCATATCCCATTTCGATTAATGTCTCAACATCCTCATATGCTTGCATCAGCTCGTCATACTTGTCTATTGTTGCTTTAAGATCCTTTATTTCTTTCATATATTCTTGGGAAGCTTTCGCATCCTCCCAAAACGATGGTTTCTCCATGATTTCTTCTAATTCTTGAATTCTTAGCTTTTTATTTGCTAAGTCAAAGTGAATCCCCCACTTCTTTTAGCGGTTTCTCATAGGTACTTAATGTATATTTGTACTGATCTAATTCTACCACTATAATCACCTCTTTCTTTTAATATTCTAACTCAATACGGTTCCAATTCCTACTTGCCAAATATTTTACTATGGCTACTTTCTATACTAATCTGTTTTGTATAAGGATTCTCGTATACATTATATTAAATAACTATACCAGATGTAAATATAATAAACGAAAAGGGACGTTGTAATTTCACCGCCCCTTTTCTTTATTATACAGAATTAATAATTCTTACCACAACACTGTTTGTATTTCTTTCCGCTACCACATGGACAAGGATCATTTGGTAATACTTTCTTTCCAGTACGTTTTACTGGTCCTTTTGGAGAATCGTCTTTATTCGTACCTGTTACTTTTGCAACTTCTTCTCTTTCAACGTTTTGTTCAATTCGCACATGCATTAATGCACGAACAGTATCTTCTGAGATTGCTTCAATCATTTCGTCGAACATTTCAAATCCCATAAATTTGTATTCTACCAATGGATCTCTTTGACCATATGCCTGCAAACCAATGCCTTGACGTAATTGATCCATATCATCGATATGCCCCATCCATTTGCTATCAATAACCTTTAGAAGAATTACACGTTCAATTTCTCTTAATTGTTCAATTTCAGGGAATTCCGCTTCTTTTGTTTCATAAAGCTTAACTGCCTTTTCTTTTAACTCTTGAACAAGTGTATCCTTTTTCATCGTTTCCAATTGTTCTTTTGTTAAGGTTACTTCTTCAATTGGAATAACTGGAAGTAATAATTCGTTTAATTCTGCCAAATCCCAGTCTTCTGGTAGTTGATCATCACTAATACAACGATTTACAAACTTCTCTACATTATCTGTGATCATCTTATAGATTGCATCTCTCATGCTTTCCCCGTCAAGAACTTTTCTACGTTCTTCATAGATGATCTCTCTTTGATCATTATTAACTTGGTCATATTCAAGAAGATTCTTTCTAATACCAAAGTTGTTATTCTCAATCTTCATCTGTGCTTTCTCAATGGCATTTGATAACATCTTATGTTCAATCTGTTCTCCTTCAGGAAGACCTAATGAATTAAACATCGCCATTAATTTCTCTGAACCAAACAAACGCATTAAATCATCTTCCAAAGAAATGTAGAATCTAGATTCACCTGGATCTCCTTGACGTCCTGCACGTCCTCGTAACTGATTATCAATACGTCTTGATTCATGACGTTCTGTACCAATAATCTTTAAACCGCCTAAATCTACCACACCTTCACCAAGCTTGATATCTGTACCACGACCAGCCATATTGGTTGCAATGGTTACAGCACCTAGTTGTCCAGCGTCCGCAATAATTTCAGCTTCTAATTCATGGAATTTTGCATTCAATACTTTATGTGGAATTCCCTTTTTCTTTAACATTTCGCTGATTTCTTCAGAAGCCTCAATGGTAATTGTACCTACTAGGACTGGTTGTCCTTTCTTATGACTCTCAATGATTTCATCCACAACTGCATGAAGTTTTTCACGTTTTGTCTTATATACAGCATCCTGACGGTCTACTCTGGCTACTGGTAAATTGGTAGGAACTACGATAACATCCATTCCATAGATATCACGAAATTCTCGTTCTTCTGTTAATGCTGTACCAGTCATACCACATTTCTTCTCATATTTATTAAAGAAGTTCTGGAAAGTAATCGTTGCAAGTGTTTTACTTTCTCTCTTAACTTTAACTTTTTCTTTTGCTTCGATAGCTTGATGTAATCCATCCGAATAACGACGTCCTGGCATGATACGGCCTGTAAATTCATCAACGATCAATACCTGATCTTCTTTTACAACGTAATCTTTATCTCTAAACATTAAGTTATGTGCACGTAAAGCTAAGATAATGTTGTGTTGGATCTCCAGATTTTCTGGATCTGCTAAGTTTTCTATATTGAAGAATCGTTCAACTTTATGAACACCCTCTTCCGTCAAGCTGACATTCTTGTCTTTTTCATTAACAATAAAGTCGCCTTCTTCTTCGATCTCTTCTTTCATAATGGCAGCCATTTTTGTTAATTCAGCACTTTCTTTACCACGCTCTAATTGTCTTGCCAATACATCACAAGCTTCATATAATTTTGTTGATTTACCACTCTGACCAGAGATAATTAATGGTGTTCTAGCTTCATCAATCAATACAGAATCGACTTCATCCACAACTGCATAATGTAATCCACGCATAACTAACTGTTCTTTGTAGATTACCATGTTGTCTCTTAAGTAATCGAATCCTAATTCATTATTCGTTGCATACGTAATATCCGCTGCATATGCTTCTCTTCTTTCATCATTGGTCATACTATTAAGAACAACACCAACGGTCAAACCTAAGAAACGATGTACTTTTCCCATCTCTTCTGCATCACGGTTTGCTAAGTAATCATTAACTGTTACAATATGCACACCTTTGCCTTCTAATGCATTCAAATATGCTGGCAATGTAGAAACTAATGTTTTACCTTCACCGGTTTTCATTTCTGTAATTCTTCCTTGATGAAGAATTACACCACCGATTAACTGAACACGATAGTGTCTTAAGCCCAATGTTCTCTTAGATGCTTCTCTTACTGTAGCATAAGCTTCAACAAGGATATCATCAAGAGTCTCACCATTTTCCAAGCGTTGTTTGAATTCTTTTGTTTTGTTTTTTAACTCATCATCTGATAACTTTTCAAACTCGGGCTCTAATGCTTCAATTTTATCAACTATCGGACTTATTCTTTTTAATTCACGTTCACTATGTGTCCCAAATAATTTACTTACTAATCCCATTTATTTTCTCTCCTATGATATTTCGCAAATATATATACTAGTGATATTCAAACTAATTTATATTGTATCATTAGTCCAAGGACTATTCAACTAATTTTTTAAACTAGTCCCATACTTTTACATTCTATACATACCCTTTGCAAAAATGTTATCAAAAAGAGAACAAAGTCAGCCGAAGCAGACATCTACCTTATGTGCGAGTGCGCATCCCACGGAGGGTTTATTTAATAGATAATAAAAAGAGAAGACATTGTCTTCTCTTTTTATTATCTATTATTATTACCTTCTAGAATTCTGGTTCGATTAATCCAAATGTATTTCCTTTTCTCTTATATACAACATTTACTTCGTCCGTTTCTGCATTGCGGAATACAAAGAAGTTATGTCCTAATAATTCCATTTGAATACAAGCTTCTTCAGCATCCATAGGCTTAATTGCAAACTTCTTAGTACGAATGATGTTAATAACTTCATCTTCTTCGCTGTCATCATCTACAAAAGCTTGGTTGAAGTTGATTGCGGATTGTTTATGTTCAATTAATTTATGTTTATATTTTCTTAATTGACGTTCAATAACTTCTTCTACAAGATCAATTGAAACGTACATATCAGTACTAACTTGTTCTGCTCTTACTATATTTCCTTTCATCGGAATTGTAACTTCTATTTTTTGTCTTTCTTTTTCAACACTTAGTGTAACGTGAATCTCTGTCTCAGGAGTGAAGTACCTTTCTAGTTTTCCAATCTTTTCATAAACCGCTGTTTTTAACCCTTCTGTCACTTCAATGTTTTTCCCGCTTATAATATAACGCATAATGTCCAACTCCTTTTACTTTCAATTAGAAAATGACATCTGCATAGTGCTTATGCCTTTCCCCATATATATTAAAAGCTTTCGCTTATTAATATCCTTCTAACCGTTCTACCATCATTTCTCTGTATAGGTTGTCTTTCATGAATGTCTTATATATTAATATGTAATTGATATATAAGTATTATACCATAATTATAAAATATATCAAGGTTATTCGAGGTATTTTTACTTATAATTTTGTATATAAGTCCGAATTGTCTGATTAACATATTAATATTCTATAATTAAGCTAATATTCATTGATTTAAAAACACATTCTTAATATTATGTGACAATAGAAAAGTCAAGAAAAACAATAAAAAAAACCTGTCGAATACCTTTTTTATCAAAAAAAACAAAACAAACATTCTATATTGACACAGTTATCCAAAATAGAAATCCACCTCATACACTGTGGATAATGTGGATAACTCCGTGCATAACTCAAAATCCTTGTAAATTAAAGAAAAACAATTGTGGATAACTTTATAGATTCATCCACACGCCCTAACCATTCTTTTTACATTTTTTACTAAAACCGTTAAATATTTTGTGCACTTTGCTAGTATATCATGTTTTTAATAAACACCACCACTAAAATCATCTTTTTTATTCAATACAATTGTCAAAAATCTTCTTTTATTTATTAGACAACTTAATTCTATATAAGTATATATTGATTCCTTTTTATTTTCTCCAAAGATTCTATCGTATAAAGCTCACAGATTCTTCACTACTACCCAATCTATCTTGTGCTCATCCTATAAACATAGGCTCTATGATATCATTGCTCAGATGCACAGAGCCATGTAAACAACAAACATAAGATTGGTCTTATCATACAGCCAAAACAAAGTGTACTTCGTACACTTTGTTCTCCATACGAGCACTGTCAGCTTCTGCTGACATCTACCTTATGTGCGAGTGTGCATCACACGGAAGGTGTATATAATAATAGTCAGGGTATACGATTAACTAAAAAAGCGGACATACATATTATTATATGTATGTCCGCTTGCTTTATTCGTATTAAATTACAATGCTAAACTATCGTACAATTCTTCTTGCACAATAAGGAGATCTATAATTAACCGAAGATGTCTTAATTCCTGATCTTGGGTTACTTGCATGAACAACTCTACCACCACCAATATAGATTGCAACGTGGTTAATATGTCCTGATCCACCTGTATAGAACACCAAATCTCCTGGTTGTAAAGCGCTTAAATCTACAGCAACGCCAGCTCCAGCTTGCGCTGATGAAGTTCTAGGTAAGCTATAACCAAAGCTCTTATATACTGACATTACAAATCCTGAACAGTCCGCACCTTTTGTTAAGCTTGTACCACCATATACATATGGGTTACCAACAAATTTTAATGCATAATTAGCAATATCACTTCCAGTTCCAGATCCCTTTACAACTTGTGTTTCAGATGAATTGCTTGATGAACCTGAATTCTTAGAGTTATTTGAATTGCTTGAGTTTGATTTATTCGAACTATTTGAGTTTGAACTATTGGAATTTGAATTATTGTTTGAACTTGAGTTGTTGTTTGATGACTGTTGTCTCTGTTCCTCTTGTTCTCTTTGTAATCTAGCAGCTTGCTCTTCTTCTGCTTTACGAGCTTCTTCTTCTGCCTTTAATTTTGCTTGTTCTTCTTCTATAGAAATAGCTGTTTCAAATTCAACTGTAATGTCTACATATTCTTTGGATACATAACCAACTACACCATCGTCTTCTGAATCCTCAGAACCACCATCGATAGAAACTTTGACCCACTCATCATATTCCTTTAATACCACATAAGATTCACCTTCTGGAATCAAAGTAAGGGTCTTGGAATCTACGCTCTTCTTCTCACGAACTTTCAATGTTGTAGTTGTAACAGTAGCAATTTTAGTACCATACTTTTCAACTAATTCTTCTGCATCAAATCCAATTGCTAAGTACTCTGATTTGATATAACCTTTTACATTACCAGATTTAATCTTAACCCAATCCCCTTTTGTTTCAAGGATTGTTGCAGCACAGCCTTTGTATAGCTTACCCATGATTTCAGAATCCGTATTTGCTTTTTTTCTTACATTAACATATGTAGGTGCGATTGAAATACCAACATTCGCATATTCAGAAACAGGTTCTTCTTCCTTTTCTTCCTCTTGGCTGTCCTCTTTTGTTGTATCTTCTTTAACTTCTGATGAAGTATCTTCCTTTGTTTCTCCCTGATCTTCTGTTGTTGTTTCTTGATTTAATGCGCGAGCAGCTAGTACATTAACCACTTCACTATCACTTACAACATTACGTGCAGTATTGTTATCATCCAATGATAACTCAATTCCAGCTACACCAGTTTCTCCTGTAAAAGAAATTGCCTTTGTATTCAAGATAGAACTAGTACATAATACTACAGTTGTTGCTAAACATACTGTTGTATGTCTTATTACTGCTTTCTTCATTAGAATACCTCCATTTTATTAAATATCTATTGTAATTGTTACAAATTTGTTAATTTAGCACGAGCTAATTATAACAAAATTTATCATTTTTGTCAATACTGTGTCAGACAAATCTTATATGGAATAAACAAATAAATGCAGAAAATAAAAACAGAAATTATCATCTTGATCAATAATTTCTGTTTTTTACGCGACATATTCTTATATTTTGTTGTCAGAATCTAATTTACATATGATTCAAATATCTTTCTACAGCTGTAATGGCATTTGCTCCATCTGCTGCTGCAGTAATAATCTGACGCAAGGATTTTGTTCTTACATCTCCAGCTGCATATACTCCTGGTACGTTCGTTTCGCAATCCTCTTGTGCAATAATATAACCACTTTCATCTACAGCGACTGCTTCTTTATAAATCTCACTATTAGGTACATTACCAACTGCTATAAATACTCCGTCCGTTTCAATTCTTCTTTGTTCCTTTGTTTCTCTGTTGGTAATTTGTATTGCCTCCACCAAATCAGATCCTTCAATTTGATCAACAACGCTGTCCCAGATCACCTCTACATTTTCCATATTCAATAAACGGTTACAAAGACTTTTTGCAGCACGGAATTCGTGTCTTCTATGAACTACATATACTTTTTTACATAGGCGTGCTAAGAAGATTGCATCTTCCACAGCAACATCCCCTCCACCAACTACTACTGTCGTCTTATTCCTAAAAAAAGCACCATCACAGGTCGCACAATAAGATACACCCATACCCGATAACTGTAATTCTCCTTGTACGCCTAATTTCCGATACGCGGCACCAGTAGCTATGATAATCGCTTTTGCTTCATAGACTTCTCCATTGTCTAACGTGACTTTCTTATTCGTATCGGTTACTTCAAAATTCGCTACTTCTCCTGTTACAACAGTTGCACCCAGTCCATCACAGTGGGAACGGAACTTCTCTGCCAACTCAAATCCACTAATTCCAGGTAATCCCGGATAATTATCCACCTCATAGGTATTGATAATCTGGCCTCCACTTATCGCATTTTTCTCTATTAATAATGTATTCAATTCTGCTCTTTGCGCATATATACCAGCAGCTAGTCCAGCTGGTCCAGTTCCAATAATGATAACATCATATATCATATAGTTTTTTCCTTTCTTATTTAAAGCAATATTTCTAACTTATCTATTACCAATTCCATCGCAATTCATGCAAACTCTTATGCAATTCTCATATAGATCTCGGTGGCAATCATTAGTACCAAGCAGATCACAATGCCTGCTAATAGAGGAATTGTAAATACTTTTTCACTCACATCACTTTCTAAGGCTTGCATATCCAAACTACTACTTTCCTCTAACGCTCTTAATTCTTGACGTTCTTTCTTAGAAAATATACTTCTAACATACTTCCATCTCTTTGTATTCTGTGCAATTGTCTTATATACCATATATGCTAGTATAGAAGCTATAATAGCTGATACCGCATAATAACCAAGGCTTGCAATTATAGTTTCTTTGGTTATCTTTGTTGTAATTGCTTCTTCATAACCACCCATACTAGTGCTAACATTTTCTAACATCTTTGTTAATTTAGGTAACAGATAGGTCATAACGACAGAATTCCCATTAATAACAAAATGAACAATCATTGTTGAGACAATCGAATCTGTAGCTTCAATTAATAATGCAAATACAATTCCCATAGCAAATGCGTACGTAAATTGATTAATATTCTGATGCATTAACCCAAATAGCAATGCACTTGTAATACTTCCAAGTAAGATTCCTGCTTTGCGATACCCATTGTAAAATACTCCTCGAAAAATAATCTCCTCAACCATACACGGAACAAATGCAATTACAAATACACTAAGAATCAATGGATTTGATGATACGATATCTGTTACTGTATCCTGAATCATATTCTGTGAAAATAGCAAAGATATTGAGTTGATTAGATTCATCAATGGCATAATTAAAAATGCGAAGATGATACACAACACAACATTGGAAGGAGAGATTTTTTTTATCCGTATAGTGTCTTTAAGATTTGTTCGTGACAAAACTACATAAACTATAGTTGGTATTAGCAACAACATTTGATTTAAAAACATTAATACGAAAGAGTTTGTAGTGATCGCACGTAATGCATCTAGCAAATACGCCGAAGCAATACTTGTTAATACCGTGCACAAAAATAGCATTCCCAACATTTTTTTTCTATTCATATGACTCGCTCGCTCCTATACTCTTTCATTTATGGTTTAACTAACAGTATTATAGCAAATTTCCTTCTTATTTGCACTCATAATATTGTCCTTTCCTATTATCATAAATCATGTTGCATTTTTTCACTATAGGACAAACTTTCCACTTCGAAACTTTCTTACTATTAAAAAGAGACCTTTTCATAGCAAACAATTTCTTGTCCATCTCTGAAAGGTCTCTTCCTGTCTTTATTTATTCGCATTTACATATGCAACAATCCGGTCAATATCATCCGGTTCATATGCAATAATATCTAGTTGGTCGATTACACCATCCGAAAATACTTTTGCTAACGAAACATACTGCGAGAGTTTTGATTTTAGATTCAACCGATCGCCCTCTCCAGATACCAATTCAACTTTCCCTTTGCAAGAATCGATCATTTCAAAAAATGCTTCCGGATTGGATATATTCGTAATTTTCAAATTACCACGCTTCCCTTCCCTTGGTATTCTTTTCTCAATTGTTATGAAGTTTCTTTGTATGAAACATATATCAAAGAGTAAGTTTCATCTTATGTTTTACTTTATAGCAATTGCTTCAATTTCAATCAGCACATCTTTTGGTAAACGCGCTACTTCCACGCAAGAACGAGCTGGATAACTTCCTGTAAAATATTTTGCGTAAATTTCATTAATTTTACCAAAATCATTCATATTCTTTATAAATACAGTTGTCTTAACTACCTTATCCATCGTTGATCCAGATGCTTCAACAAGTGCTTTTAGATTCTTAAGCGCTTGTTCTGCTTGTTCTTCCACTGTTCCTGTTACCAATGTTCCATCTGCAGGATTAATTGGGATCATACCAGATGTATAGATCATACCATTCACTTCTACTGCCTGTGAATATGGTCCAATTGCTTGAGGTGCTTTATCTGTACTAATAATCGTTTTCATAAAATATCCTCCTTAAATCCAATTTTATTTTTCATTTATTCTATGATACAAGAGGTAAAAATCACACATAGCAACACATCGTATCATACCGGTCAAGATAATTGACTCTTACATAATTATATACCATATTTTCTAATTTTAAAGTACTAAAATTCAATTTGTTTTCTCTCCTAATTTCTCGTACCGACTTTAAGTATGAAAATACTCCTATCAGAAACGATCAAAAGATGGTATAATAAGCTTTATGAAAACTTGTACTACGCTTTGTTTCCAAAAGCTTCGTATAAAAAAGCTATTGCAAGATAAGAAGAAAGGCAGAATGATCATGTATAGTTTTACTAGCAGAATACGTTATAGTGAAATTGATGTAAACCGTCAATTGGACCTAGCAGCGATTATTAACTACTTTCAAGACTGTAGTATCTTTCAATCAGAAGATCTTCATGTAGGAATTGATTACCTTGAGGAAAAAAAATGTGCATGGATGTTAAGTTCATGGCAAATAATTATTAATCGCTATCCTTTGCTAGGTGAAACAATTACTACATCAACATGGGCCTATAATTTTGACAGTATGTTCGGTTATCGTAACTTTACACTAAAAGATGAGAAGAATGAAGTATGTGCCTATGCAAACTCTGTATGGATTCTCGTGGATCTTACTACCGGACATCCAATGAAACTAACAGGTGAAATTGTAGATCTCTATCCTCTTGAGACACAACTAACAATGAATTGTGCCCCTCGTAAGATAAAGGTTCCATCTGACTTACAAGAGGGAATCCCCTTAACTGTGGTAAGTTCCTATCTGGATACTAACAATCATGTGAACAACGGACAATATGTTAAGATTGCCCAAAATTATCTGCCGGAGAATTTCTGTATTCGCGAGATGCGTGCGGATTATCGTGTATCTGCCAAATTAGGAGATACCATCATTCCAAAGTATGCTCTTACTAATGAAGGCTGTACGATTCAATTATGTCAACCAAACCAAAAACCTTATGCAATTGTACAATTCCTTGCATAGGATAAGCTGATTGCTTTGACAAGTTTAATTTCACATTATCGGTGAATCAATCTTTTGTCAGGCAACTTTTAAGATAATATCAACAAATACCACCAGAAAGGAATACCATATGAATTTAGGTGAAATACAAACTCTAAAATTAAACCGTTTTGTTGAATTTGGCGCATATCTTGTCGACCTCGATAGCAATGCCAATGGGACAAGCGTAAAGAATGGTGAAGTACTTTTACCAAAAAAACAACTTCCTACCAATGCCAAAGAGGGAGATCATATTGAAGTCTTCTTATATAAGGATTCAGAGGACCGAATGATTGCGACAACAACGATACCCCCAATCACGCTTAACAAATTAGCAGTACTTCCTGTAAAAGAAGTCGGAGCAATTGGTGCATTTCTTGATTGGGGATTAACGAAAGATCTTTTACTACCATTCAAACAACAAACAGTGAAAGTGCAAGAAGGGGATCAAATCCTTGTTGCATTGTACATCGATAAAAGTAAACGTTTATGTGCTACCATGAAAGTATATGATTATTTGGATACCAATTCTCCTTACCAAAAAGACGATAAAGTTGAAGGAATTGTATATGAGTTAAGTCGAGATTTTGGTACTTTTGTTGCGGTAGATCAAAAGTATTCTGCTATGCTTATGAAGAATGAATCCTTCGCTTCCTATCGTCCAGGAGATCACATTCAAGCGCGCGTTGTTAGTGTCCGCGAGGATGGGAAACTAAACCTTAGCACCAGGGACAAAGTCTATATTCAATTAGATGAAGATGCCTCTTTAATCTATAAGAAGTTACAAGAAAATGATGGCTTTCTTCCTTATAATGATAAATCGGACCCTGAATTGATTAAGAGCACCTTCAACCTAAGCAAAAACGCTTTCAAACGTGCAATTGGCCGTCTATTAAAGAATAAGCAGATTACGATTGAAGACGATGGAATCCATCTTGTATAAGATTATGTATGATGTTTTCTTTCCTTAATAAGAACAAAGGAAAAAGTGTAGGTTTATATAATAGAAAAGTCGAAGGACTTTCCTATTATATAAAAAGGCTATCACCTAGATAAATAAACTGCCCTGCAGCTTTATTTACTTAGGCGATAGCCTTTTTCTTATCTCATTAGCTAATCTTAGAATGGTCATTCTTCATAAGCATTTCCATTGTAGCTAGCAAAACATCTGGTTCAATGGGTTTTGGTATTAAGTATTTTAACCCTAAACTCTTTACTTCTTCAATCGTTTCACTATCGCAGATTGAACTTAACATCAATATCTTTGCATTTGGCTTTTCTTTTAGTAAAACTGCTGCTGTTTCCATCCCGTCAATACCTGGCATAACGATATCCAAAATCGTAAGATCTGGTTTCATCTCTGTAAACAATTGAATTCCTTCCTCACCATTCACCGCATGCCCAATCACTTTATAATCATGTTCTTGTGTTAACTCTGTTATCTGACTTGTTATGAATGGCGAATCATCTATTACTAAAATTGTTTTACTCATAACATTACCTCCTCTTAAGTTATACACGTTCTGCTAATTTAAGCTACCATCAATCGTATATGCAACTTTCAAGATCATTTCCCCGTATTCACTCTTTAAAAAAGCACTCGCATAACTTTCATATCCTTCAACATCTTCCACTAACAATTTTTCTTCCTGTACCTCAGGTACATTAAATCTAGCAGATTTACCAACGTAATTATTAATAGTTGATACTGCTCTGCCACTTGCTATATTTATATATTCCCTTATATATATAATTACATCTTCCGGTGAATTAACCGTGCCATTACTCATGCGACTAACAATCTGTTTTGCTAGTTCCCCCGACATATCGCAAAACAAAACCAAATTATATGGCGCGTTTGGCTTCGTCTCTACTTTTCCAAATATACAGTCTTCTTTCATTTCGAAAGGAGATACCTCTTCAAGATCGATGCAAGACAACCTTGCTGTAACTTCTTTGTATTTGTCGGTGAACAACTTGCCAATGTCCCATGTGGTTTGATTCATTACAAGTCCCCCCTACCTATAATAATTCTTAGTTATCCAAGAAACGCATCTTTGCTCGATCATGGAAATCTTTCCGCTTTTGTGGTTCCTGTACTTTATCTTTATATAGATTACCAAGGTTATTTGCTATTTTATCTTTACATTGTTTACAGAAACGTCCTGTTTTAATAAGAGCTCCACAGGATTCACATGCAAGTCCAATTGGTGAATCTTCAGCAAATGCCAATCGTTCCTCACGTATCCATTTACGTATTTGTCCTGGAGTAACATCATTTTCTTCAGATACTTCTTGTACCCCTGCCTTTGGATGATCATAAATGTATTCTTTTACTTGTACAAATTTGTCGTCCAATTTTTTAACACATGTTGGGCATAAAGGTACTCCTCCGATATAATTAAATAACTTACCACAGTCCTTACAATTTCTTACGTCCATGTCCTTTCCTCCTAATAACCTTTTCCAATAGCTAAACTTATAAAATACACTTCTTTTGTACTTTTTTGTAATAAAACTTTGGCACACGCATCTATCGTACTTCCTGTAGTATAGATATCATCCACCAACATTACATTACTATAGTTGACATTCTGATACTTTGGATTAACAGCAAATGCATCTGTAAGATTTATTACTCTTTCTTTATCATTTAATCTCTTTTGTGCTTTCGTTTTCTGATGTCGTAATAAGTAATTTTCTACCACAGGAATACCAAGTGTCCTGCCTAATCCCAATGCTAATAAAGCTGCTTGATTAAACCCTCTTTCTTGGAGTTTCGATCGATGTAAGGGCACTGGTATCAAAACCTGTGGCGCCAATGCCAAAATCTTAGACTCATAAAAGCGAATTAGTTCTTCTACATAATACTCACAGTACTCCCGCCGATTATGAAACTTAAATTCTGCAATTGATTTTTTAACATTCCGATCATAAACCCATAGTGCATATCCCTTGGTATACTGAAAGACATTCTTACTACAATCAAAGCAATACTCCTGCTCCTCAACTTCCAATGGTTTCCCACATTTCATACAACGAGGCTCCTGTATTACTTGAAACGTTCTTTTGCATTCTTGGCATACCAGCTGTTGACGTGGCGTCACTATCTTTCCACAAACTGGACACCTTCTGGGATATAATAAATTAAAGAACTGAATCGTCTCTCTCCCCTTCTACCATGTATCATACTATATCGTCATTATACAACATATGGCAAGAGAATGCATCATTAAATTACTCAAATTACAATATTTTCTACTGTTTTCTACTCCAATTGTTACTAATTACCTACTTGTTAATTTCTCTTAATCTGTCATCTAGGCTGGTAAATCGTTCCTGCTCGCTTACATTATCAATCATTGTCTGTACTAGTTTACTGCTTCCCACAATTGTAACACAACTTCTAGCACGAGTTACAGCAGTATATAGCAGATTTCGATGTAGCAGCATCTTAGGACCAGACAACAATGGTATGATTACTGCTGGGTATTCGCTACCCTGTGATTTATGAATGGTGATGGCATACGCAAGTTCCAACTCGTCTACTTGTTGGAAGGAATACTCTACATAACGAATCTCATCAAATACTACTGTTATAATCTCTGAGAATAAATTAATCTCCTTAATAATACCTGTATCTCCATTAAATACGCCCATTCCCTTTTCAAAAGAGAGTCCAAATTGGCTTTTGCATTCCCATTCCATCTGGTAGTTGTTCTTGATCTGCATTACCTTGTCGCCTTCTCGAAAAATCCTTCCTGCTATCTCTTTTTCTCTTTTCCCTGTCTCTGCTGGATTAAGATACTTCTGCAATACTAGATTAAGCTTTTCTACTCCCAATTCTCCTTTTCTCATTGGCGTTAATACCTGAATATCATAAGGTCGCGCATTGACATACTTCGGCATCTTATACTTGATTAACGTGAGCATTACTTGAATGATCACTGTAACATCATCTCTTTTTAACATAAAGAAATCTTTACTTTTATTATCTAACATTATCGTATCACCACGGTTGATCTTATGTGCATTTACAATAATGTCACTCTCTGTTGCTTGACGGAAAATCTTATTCAACTTTACAACATGAAATGCGTTGGAGGTTATTATATCTTTTAATACGTTACCTGGTCCAACTGATGGTAACTGGTTGACATCCCCCACTAAAATTATGCGCGTTCCCACAGTAATTGCACGGAGTAACGCCAACATTAGACTAATATCCACCATAGACATCTCATCAATGATAATGGCATCTGCTTCTAATGGGTTTTCTTCATTTCTTTCAAAATTCAGCCTTGTATTGGAATCATCCGGTGCTCCAGATAATTCTAATAACCGATGAATGGTTTGAGCTTCATATCCTGTTGTTTCACTCATACGCTTAGCAGCACGTCCTGTAGGAGCAGCCAATAAGAAGTCTAATCCCTCTGCCTCAAAGAATTTGATAATAGTATTAATCGTAGTCGTCTTACCTGTTCCCGGACCTCCTGTAATAATAAGAACACCATTTCGAACAGCCTCTACCACTGCATCTCGTTGCATTTCATCTAATTCAATTTTCTCCTGCTGTTCAATCTTTCTAATTCTCTTTTCAAGCTCTGGTATGGCAATATCATATTGTTCATTCAGATCATGTAGCATACGAGCAACATTCAATTCACTATAGTAATAAAATGTATTGTACACCACCTTTTTCTGTTGTACTTCTTGAATGATTACCCGCTTATCAATCATCATATCCATTATGTGATCTTCGATTTTGTCTGGTTCTATAATAAGAATCTGCGCTGTTTTTGCAACTAGTATTTCCATTGGAAGATAGACATTTCCATTCTGAGCAGCCTGTTGAAGAACATAGAGCACGCCAGCTTTGATTCTATATTCTGCATCCCCAGTAATTCCAACTTTCGATGCAATTTCATCTGCAATACGAAACCCGACTCCGCTAATGTCGTCCGCTAATTTATATGGGTTATCTCGAATTACATCGTACATTCGACTTCCATACTGTTTATAGATTTTAACAGCCAAATTATTGGTTATTCCATATTTCTGTAAGAATAACATGGCATCTCGTAATTCTTTTTTATCTTCGAATTGTGTCGCAATCTCCTGGGCCTTGGATACACTAATTCCTTTAACCTCAGCTAGTCGTTCTGGTTCCTGCTCAATAATCCGAAAGGTATCTTCCTTGAACTTCCGAATGATTCTTGCCGCAAGGGCAACTCCAATTCCTTTGATTGCACCTGACCCCAGATACCGTTCCATTGACATCATATCTTCCGGTTCCTTAATTTCATAACTTTGGACTTGAAATTGTTCTCCATAAATCTGATGAGAAATATAATTCCCCTCTAATTGGACATATTCTCCTTCATTAATAAACGGGAAGCTTCCCACACAAGTTATGTCATCCTCTTCTCCTGTTAGACTTAGAACGGTATATCCATTCTCCTGGTTACGATATACAATTTTCTCTACATACCCTTGTAATGTTTCAGCCAAAACCATTTCCTCCAAATTAATCAATCATTACTTTCATTATACCTAGTATCAATCAACCCTGCAAGACTTGTACACTTCCTATTTTATTTCGTGTCCCTTTCGCTTCTATAATGCGCTCCCTCCCATACGTATATCGTTTCGTTATTAACTGAGCGTACCCGGAGTGAACGATATCCTGTATTACATGTAGACAAACTTAAATTGTGCAAATTGACGGACCTCAAAATAAATAAGGGCTTTTGACACCCAAACCCTAGTACATAAAAAAGGCTATTATCACAACCGTAGTTGTAAACAATAGCCTCTCTTTTATTATTGTTGCCGTTTCATCGATTCGTATAACATCTGTGCAATTCCTAATTCACCAGTTTCACTAAGATTCTCTGCATATTCCTTATAGATCGTATCACCAAAATACTGCATGTATTCGTTGTTATCATCTTCGCTTTCTGGTACCATGCTCGTCTTCATTGATTTGAATACCTGTTCTACCAAATATGCTTCAAAATCCTTACACACATCCATTAATTCAGAATCTGTAGCCGTTTCTGTACTTGTATTGCTTAATTTATCTTTTAACTGCGTTGCTTGGGTATTCTGTCGATTGATTTCTGACATCGTACTTGTATATGCAGCTAAAGAATCAATTGATGAACTCATTCTCTACACCTGCCTTATCAGATCTACTATCTTAGATTATTTGCTTGTTGTAACATCTCATCGGATGCTGTGATAATCTTAGAATTCATCTCATATGCTCTTTGTGCAACGATCAAATTAACCATTTCATCTGCAGTCTGTACATTTGATCCTTCCACATATCCTTGTTTAATGGTTACATTGGCATTTGCTAAAGCATTCACACCCCAAACTGCTTCGCCTGATGCAGCCGTTTCTTTTACAATACTATCAGAAGACTTTAATAAACCTGCTGGGTTGTTGAACTGTGCAACACCAATGGTTATATCAATTGGCTGTGCATTGTTTTTTTCATCTGGATAACAGAAGTTTCCGTTAGCATCTACTGTTAATTTCGCTGGATCATATTCTTTACCGAATACAATCTTATTTCCATTAACATCTAATACAGGATTACCACTTGAAGTAGCAAGTACCATTCCTTCACTTCCCATAGAGAGATTAAAGGAACCACTTCTTGTGTAACCTACAGAACCATCTGGCATCTGAATCATGAAGAATCCAGAGCCTTGAATTGCAAAATCATATGTATTACCAGTTTCCTGTAAAGGTCCTTGTGTATAATACGTAGAAATTGCTGAGTTTCGAACACCTAAACCAACTTGTGCGGAAGTCGGCTTTGGATTACCATTGTTATCGGTTGTTTTCTCTTGAATTGTTTGATATAACAATGTCTTAAATTCTGCAGATTCTTTCTTATATCCAACGGTATTAACATTGGCTAAGTTATTGGCGATTGTATCAACATTTGTCTGTTGCGAAATCATACCTGATGAAGCTGTCCACAAAGAACGCATCATAATAAACACCTCTTTCTAATCATTATATACTCTATCTTAATTATGAACTTATACTTTTCCTACTTGATTTACTGTCTGATCAAGTAATTGATCCTGTGTCTTAATAACCTTTTGACCAGCTTCATAAGCTCTCGTTATATTGATCAAACTAACCATCTCAGAGATTACATTTACATTGGATTGTTCTGTATAACCTTGACGAATGATACTTGTAGATTCTTTTGTTATTGCACCGTCTACTGGACTATAGTAATTGTCTCCTGATTTTTCAAGGAAATTATAATCCTCAAAATCAGTAATCGTTACCTTTCCAACATACTGACGATCTGCGTAAATCGAACCATCTACACCAATCGTAACCTCTTGTGCATCCGTTGGAATTTGAATATCTCCACCGTCTCCTTGCAAATGGTTTCCATAAGCATCTACCACGTATCCATCTTGTGTCATCTTAAATGATCCATCTCTTGTATACTTAATATGTTCATTACCATACTTGTCTGTTACAGATACGGTGAAGAATCCATCACCTTCTATTGCCAGATCATATGTATTACCAGTTTCTCGGAATGAACCTTGTGTATAATCTGTATAGTATTCACCTAATCGTACTCCTAGGCTCATCGTACCAATAGGACGATTTGCATAGGCTTCAGAACCATCATTAATCTTTATTGTTAATGCTTCTTCAAATGCTTGGCTTGTAACATTTTCTTTCTTATAACCAATTGTAGCTGCATTGGCTAAGTTATTACTGATTGTATCTAATCGTTTCTGCTCATTGATCATTCCTGTATAAGCAGTATATAAACCTCTAACCAAACTTAATACCTCCTACCATAATCTATAGGTCACTATTGACACTACTCCTTATCCTATATTTCGTCTTTTTTTTCGTAAACCTTTATAGTGCAAATTATCTATTTCTCATAAAGTGAACGAAGAGAAACACGCTTCGCGAGTTTCTCTTTCTGTCCTTGTATCCTTCTATTCTCTCTTACCACTTAAGAATTCAACGAATTTACCTGTACCAATTGCTACAGCTGTCATTGGTTCTTCTGCTGTCATCGTATTGATTCCCGTCTTTTCTTCAATTAATTGCTCTAATCCATATAATAAACATCCACCACCAGTTAATACAATACCACGATCAGCGATATCTGCTGCTAATTCAGGTGGAGTCTTCTCTAAAACACTGTGCACTGCTTCTACAATTTGTGAAGTTGTTTCTTTTAATGCTTCCTCTGTTTCATCAGAAGTCACTGTAATTGTTTTTGGTAAACCAGTTACTAAGTTACGTCCACGTACATCTAATGTAGCAACTTCTGGTCTTCTATAAGCAGATCCAATCTTAATCTTAATATCTTCCGCTGTTCTTTCACCAATCAATAAATTATGTTTCTTACGCATATAGCGAACGATTGCTTCGTCGAAATCATCACCAGCAATCTTAATTGAAGTACTTACTACTGTACCACCTAAAGAGATTACTGCTATATCGGTTGTACCACCACCGATATCTACGATCATGTTACCACATGGTCTTGCAATATCAATTCCTGCGCCGATTGCTGCTGCAATTGGTTCTTCTATAATTGCAACATCTCTTGCACCAGCTTGGTACGTTGCATCTTCTACTGCCTTTTTCTCAACTTCTGTTACCTGACTAGGTACACATACGCTGATTCTTGGTTTTCTAAAACGTTGTTTACCAACTGCTTTTTGAATAAAATACTTTAACATCTTCTCTGTTACTGTATAATCAGAGATAACGCCCTGTCTTAAAGGACGAACTGCTACAATGTTACCAGGCGTTCTACCTAACATTAATCTTGCCTCTTCACCAATTGCTTTGATCTTATTCGTATCTCTATCGAATGCCACAACTGAAGGCTCCTTCAATACAACACCTTTTCCTTTGATGTAGACTAGTACACTTGCTGTTCCCAAATCAATACCAATATCACTGCCCAACATATAAATCTCCTTTCAAACTACTCCGTTTTATTTCTATTTATCTTACAGTTGTCATCTAATTTTTTCCATTATTCAACTAATTAAACATTCTCATTCTTATTATATACGCATTATATAATTAAATCAAAGGAATTTTTCAATTTCTACAATTTTCTTCAGTATCCTATCAAAAATTATAGATTTATCTTATTTTATTGTATTCCTATTACTTTACCTTCTGTTTATAAGAGAAACAATGTAAACTTTTTCTCATCTCCATTTCTATACATCTGTAAAACTTTGCGGTAAAATGAATGGATATAAAAAACACTACCTACTTAGTTTACCCAGTACATAGTGTTTTATCGGTTTTTTATTTTCTTTTTATTAACATTTATATTTTCTTTTATTTCTTCTTTTATATCTCCTCTTGTATATATCTTCTTTATTGTCTTCCACTATGCGTTCTTTTTATCAACTCTCAAAAATAGATTTGACTTAATCATTACTGGTCGGAGTGCCAGATACAAGATTGTGGCAAACGCGACCGATGTTAATGCATTAACCACGGTTGCAATCGCCGTTATCTTAGCAAGTGTCTCTGCTAAGTCTGCTTGCATACCAAGCAAATATCTTTTATAAAAATATCCAACAATAGGATCTGCAATAATATTAAATACCATTCCCGCTGCTGATGCAAGTATCGTCCATTTCATAAGATATTCTTTCTTGTGCTCTTCACTAATCTTCGCAATCTTATGTGCTACCAACCCAACGATTAAACCAATACACAATTTTAATAGAAATGTTTTAGGTGCATATGTAACATAGTCAGAAGTCAGATCTGCAATGGTCATTCCCACGGCACCTGCTAAGCCTCCCCATACACCTCCTAATAAAAGAGCACCTAATACACAGAATGTATTACCAAAATGTATTGCTGTTTTTTCTGTTCCTACGGGAATATCAAACTTAAAAAATTGAAATCCTATGTAACACAACGCTGCTAATAACGCTGCTTGTGCTAATTTAGTTGTCATACTTTTTCTCTCCATAATATTCTTCCTTTCTTTCCTTTTAGCCGTTCAATTGTTTTATACTTTCAGTAAACATGCTATTCAAGACCTTTGATTCTGTGTAAGTAAGGACAAATCTTACTTTTCACCCTCAAATCAAAATATGTATTTTCTGTAGTATACTCACTTTCTGGCTACTTGTAAAATGCCAATTATCAAATTATTAACAGTGCCAGTTTGGCAGCAATCATAGCACAGGATTATCTATAATTGCTGCCTCCTACCTTCAAATATTTGATTCTTTAAAAATACGTATCGTTGTGTAAACGGTTTACAACCTCAACAATTCGCTCTTTTGCTTCATATCCTGTTGTAGAATTCTTAATATAGTTAACGAGTTCTTCTTTTTTACGATCTGTAAGTGCAGAAAAATTAGACATAGCTTTCATATCCAGCGCCAGTGACATACCAAATCCTACCGGGAGTTCTCCTTGATCTGTAAATGACATAGTTTCTACCTCCAAACTCATGTTTATAGATTCTCCAAATTTCACTCCTTGTAAAGGTAAAATGAATATTCTTTTGAATCTTTTATCATTCCTTCTACACTCATATTCTCTGTAATCCTTCATTTTTTATAAGTGTATATTTTACCACCAGTAATAAACAACATTGTTATCTTTATTTAATGTTAATAAAGTTAATTACATTTTTATAATTCTATGATATAATAGCTAGTATCTGCTTGTACGTGATGCAGATTTTCTTGAAACACTATGTCAATAGATAAGAAGTATTAGTGGAGGATTATATGAAACCATACAAGATATTTAGCGATAGTTCCTGTGATTTGACGCAAGAATTATTAGATCAGTACCAAATCTCAACCATACCATTCTATGTTTCCTTTGATCAAGTTACTTATCAAAAAGAAAATGTTGAGATCACAAAAGCTGATTTTTATCACCGATTAACAACTGAGAGTGTATATCCCAAAACATCTCTTCCTTCTGTAGAAGATTATTGTGATAAATTCGAAGAAGCAATCAAAAATGGTTTTGATGTTCTTTGCTTAAATATAACATTAAAATTTAGTGGTTCCCATCAATCTGCAATGACTGCCAAATCAATCATAATGGAGAAGTATCCTGACAGCCAGATTGAAGTCATTGATTCCATTTTATGTACTGGTGCTCAAGGACTTTTATTAATTGAAGCAGGTAAAATGCAGCAAGCTGGTTATTCCTTGTCTGATAATGCTGCTAAATTATTAGAGTTACGAGAAACCGGTCGTGTTATGTTAACGCTCGGCACTCTTGAATACCTCAAGAAGGGCGGACGTATTGGTAAAGTATCTGCCTTAGCTGGAAGCTTATTGAACTTGAAACCTCTGATTGTTCTTGAAGATGGAGAATTAGCACCTTATGGTAAAGTTAGAGGCTT
This sequence comes from Anaerosporobacter faecicola, assembly GCF_012070565.1. Taxonomy (GTDB): domain Bacteria; phylum Bacillota; class Clostridia; order Lachnospirales; family Lachnospiraceae; genus Anaerosporobacter; species Anaerosporobacter faecicola. Next base: position 30,113 of record NZ_JAAQRO010000029.1, on the reverse strand, counting down.
TAAAAAAGCAATTGATAAGATCTCTGACATGCTCTCTGAATATTTCAGCAGTCAAAATCTACGTTATGAGGATTTTGAATTTTGTGTAATTACCGGTACAAATATGGAAGATGCCTCTGTTTTACGCGACAAACTTCCTGCGGTTATTCACAAAACAATAGAACATCCAATTTTTATTCTTGGGACGACAATTGGTACCTACACTGGTCCTGACATTGTTGGCGTATGTTTACTTCGAAAGTACAATGCTTAACCTTATCAGATTAAGGAAATAAAAAATCTTAACCAGATTATCATTCTATGCTGTAACTCAATACAGTATAGAAGATTTGGTTAAGATTTTTTTATTTGACTACACTAACTTTTTCTTTTCTACATCAGATTACCATGTATTACATTCTTATCCCATGTATAATGCATATCCGTTCTAGCGAGATGTTAATCCAATCTTTTCTATACATATACATTCTGGAGGATTGTTTATTTGATTGCAAAATGACAGGTGGCTTACACTAAATTCCTTTTGTGGCAAGTCCTTTACATAATTCAAAATCAATTCTTTTTCTTTCTTACCACTCTCATGTCCAGGATATAGAATTATAATTATAATTCCATTTACCGCTATTAATTCTAAGCTCTTTTGTAGAGCAGCAAGTGAGGTTTCCGGTTTTGTCACAATACGATGGTCTCCTTTTGGTAAATATCCCAGATTAAACATGATTGCCTGAACCTTCTCCTTCACAACCTCATCCATTTGGTCATGGCTCCTTAAATGCAATTCAACACGGTCTAGATAATGTAGTTCCTCTAATTTGCTTTTTGTCACTGCAACTGCCTGTTCCTGAATATCAAATGCATATACTTTTCCTCTTTCTCCAACAAGACTACAGAAAAAAGCAGTATCATTTCCATTTCCCATGGTGGCATCAATTACATGATCCCCTATTGTAATCTTTTGTTTACATAACACTTTTGCAATTTCTACAGCATTCTTATAGATCATATCCCTATTCATGTTCACTTCCTCCACTTGCAATATATCGTATACTACAGATTTTGTCAGTGTTGGCACACTTTGTTCTTAGCTCTGAACACAGTCAGCTTCAGCTGGCATCTACCTTATGAGCAAGTGCGCAGCCTACGGAAGGTTATACACTAGAAATGTCAGAGGGCTTTCCTAGTATATAAAAAATCCCCAGAGACCTTAGTCTCCGGGGAAAATTTATAATTGCTATATAATAACAATATTAATTATTCGATGATTGTAGCAACCTTACCAGATCCTACAGTACGTCCACCTTCACGGATAGCGAATGATAAACCTTGTTCCATAGCGATTGGGTGAATTAATTCTACAGTGATTTCTACGTTATCACCAGGCATACACATTTCAGTACCTGCTGGTAATTCGATAACACCAGTTACGTCAGTTGTTCTGAAGTAGAACTGTGGTCTGTAGTTGTTGAAGAATGGTTTATGACGTCCACCTTCGTCTTTAGTTAATACGTAAACTTGAGCTGTAAATTTCTTGTGGCAAGTTACTGAACCTGGTTTAACAAGAACTTGACCTCTTTCGATTTCAGTTCTTTGAACACCACGAAGAAGAGCACCGATGTTATCACCAGCTTGAGCTTCATCAAGAAGTTTACGGAACATTTCGATACCAGTTACAACTACTTTACGAACATCTTCATGAATACCAACGATTTCAACTTCTTCATTTACATGAAGAACACCACGTTCAACACGGCCTGTAGCAACAGTACCACGTCCAGTGATTGAGAATACATCTTCTACTGGCATTAAGAAAGCTTGATCAGTAGCACGTTGAGGATCTGGAATGAAGCTATCAACAGCATCCATTAATTCCATGATCTTATCTCCCCATTCACCATTTGGATCTTCAAGAGCTTTTAAAGCAGATCCTTTGATGATTGGACAATCATTGAAATCGTACTCAGCTAATTGCTCAGTGATTTCCATTTCAACTAATTCAAGTAATTCTTCATCATCAACCATATCACATTTGTTCATGAATACAACGATGTAAGGAACACCAACCTGACGAGATAATAAGATATGCTCTTTAGTTTGAGCCATAACACCATCAGTAGCAGCAACTACAAGGATAGCACCATCCATTTGAGCTGCACCAGTGATCATGTTCTTAACGTAATCGGCATGTCCTGGACAGTCAACGTGAGCGTAATGTCTCTTTTCTGTTTCATATTCAACGTGAGCAGTAGAGATAGTGATACCTCTTTCTCTTTCTTCTGGAGCTTTATCAATATTTTCGAAATCTACAGCAGCATTACCAGCAACTCTTTCAGAAAGAGTTTTAGTGATAGCAGCTGTTAAAGTTGTTTTACCATGGTCAACGTGACCGATAGTACCAATATTACAATGTGGTTTCGTTCTTTCAAACTTAGCTTTAGCCATTTTAAAGTGTCCTCCTTTAATATGCGCCTCTTGGCGACTATACTGAATTCTCTATATAGAGCCAGTTTTACCGACTCTTTGTTATAATCTTCTTACGAATGTATAACCATTGAAGATTATTGCCTCATATCACTAATTATATTTCATATTAGTGATATTTTCAAGAAAAACTTTACGTAAGCTCCTATTTTATAGGGTTTTCACCAATTTGTCATATGACTTTGGTTTACTTTCGCTTTAATTTTCTTTTTTCTCATCTGATTCGATCTTATACGACCTCCTCAGATGAGAAAGTATTTGTCCTTAAAAATTATTTGCTCTTTGCAGCAATAACTTTTTCTTGAACTGATTTTGGAACTTGTTCATATTTTTCAAAGAACATAGAGTAGTTACCACGTCCTTGCGTCTTAGAACGAAGGTCAGTTGAGTAACCAAACATCTCAGCAAGTGGAACATAACCTTTAACCATCTTACCGCCACCGATATCTTCCATACCTTCGATACGTCCACGACGAGAATTGATATCACCAATTACATCGCCCATGTATTCTTCTGGCATAGTTACTTCAACTTTCATGATAGGCTCAAGTAATACTGCTCCACCTTTGCTCATAGCATCTTTGAATGCCATAGAACCAGCGATGTGGAATGCCATTTCACTTGAATCGACTTCATGGTAAGAACCATCATATACTGTTGCTGAAACACCAAGTACTGGGAAACCAGCGATGATACCAGCTTGAGCTGCTTCTTCAATACCTTCACCAACTGCAGGGATGTATTCTTTAGGAATAGCACCACCAACAACTGTTGATTGGAACTTGAATGTTTCTTCACCGTTAGGATCCATTGGCTCGAATTTAACTTTACAGTGACCGTATTGTCCACGACCACCAGATTGTTTAGCGTATTTACTATCAACTTCAACTGGTTTAGTGAATGTTTCTTTGTAAGCAACTTGAGGAGCACCTACATTTGCTTCTACTTTGAATTCACGAAGAAGACGATCTACGATGATTTCAAGGTGAAGCTCACCCATACCAGCGATGATTGTTTGACCAGTTTCTTGATCAGTATGAGCACGGAATGTTGGATCTTCTTCTGCAAGTTTCGCTAAAGATTCACCTAATTTACCTTGACCAGCTTTTGTCTTAGGCTCGATTGCTAATTCGATAACTGGTTCTGGGAATTCCATAGACTCAAGAATAACTGGATGTTGTTCATCACAGATTGTATCACCAGTTGTTGTAAATTTGAAACCAACAGCTGCAGCGATATCTCCTGAATAAACTTTATCAAGTTCTTCTCTCTTGTTGGCATGCATCTGAAGGATACGACCAACACGTTCTTTTTTATTCTTAGTAGCATTTAATACATATGAACCTGAATTCATTGTACCAGAGTAAACTCTGAAGAATGCAAGCTTACCAACGAATGGGTCAGCCATGATCTTGAATGCTAATGCTGAGAAAGGTTCTTCATCTGATGAATGTCTTTCTACTTCGTTACCATCTTCATCAACACCCTTAATTGAAGGAATGTCAACTGGTGAAGGCATGAATTCGATAACAGCATCAAGTAATTTTTGAACACCTTTATTTCTATAAGCAGTACCACAACATACAGGAATAGCTGTACATTCGCAAGTACCTTTTCTTAAAGCTGCTTTTAATTGTTCTGTAGTAGGTTCTTCCCCTTCAAGGTAAGCCATCATTAGATCATCATCTAATTCACAGATTTTTTCAATTAATTCACTTCTGTATAATTCAGCGTCATCTTTCATGTCTTCAGGGATATCAGTGATAGAGATATCTTCACCCTTTTCGTCATTGTAGATGTATGCTTTCATTTCAAATAAATCAATGATTCCTTGGAAATCATCCTCTTTACCAATTGGTAATTGAAGACAGATTGCATTCTTTCCAAGTCTAGTCTTGATTTGTTCTACTGCACCGTAGAAGTTTGCACCTAAGATATCCATCTTATTGATGAATGCCATTCTAGGTACGTTGTATGTGTCAGCCTGACGCCATACGTTTTCAGATTGTGGTTCAACTCCACCTTTAGCACAGAATACACCAACAGCACCATCAAGTACACGTAGTGAACGTTCAACTTCTACAGTAAAGTCAACGTGTCCTGGAGTATCGATAATGTTGATACGATGTTCTTCAGCACCTGGTTTTTTCTTACAATTTTCTTGTAAAGTCCAGTGACAAGTAGTTGCCGCTGAAGTAATTGTGATACCTCTTTCTTGCTCCTGCTCCATCCAGTCCATGGTTGCAGTACCTTCATGAGTATCACCGATTTTATAATTTACACCAGTATAATAAAGGATACGCTCTGTTAATGTAGTTTTACCTGCATCGATATGAGCCATAATACCAATATTTCTGGTTCTCTCTAACGGATATTCTCTTCCAGCCAAGGGATTTTCCTCCTTAAATTAATCAGTATATTACTTACACATTCCTGAAAATATGCAAGATAGCAAAGAAGATATTCCTATCTGCTTCGCTTGGTCAACTGTAACCTTTTGGGTAACATAATATTACACCTTTTCATACTTTTTACCGCGAAGCGCGGTATTACACGTTTATATATAACCTCTTATACAACGAGTTGCATAAGAGGTTATTTTCATTTTTATCGGCATAAACAGTTCGATAAAACAATATGCAATTATGCAATCATTCTTACCATCTGTAGTGTGCAAACGCTTTGTTTGCTTCTGCCATTTTGTGCATATCTTCTTTTTTCTTAACAGATGCTCCAGTATTATTAGCTGCATCAAGAATTTCAGCTGCTAATCTTTCTTCCATTGTCTTTTCTCCTCTATTACGAGAATACAATGTGATCCAACGAAGAGCTAAAGCCTGTCTTCTGTCTGGTCTAACTTCGATTGGTACCTGGTAAGTTGCTCCACCGATACGTCTTGCTTTAACTTCAAGCACTGGCATGATGTTGTTCATAGCTTCTTCGAATACTTCAACAGCATCTTTTTCAGTCTTTTCTGCTACTCGATTAAAGGCTCCGTATACGATTTTTTGTGCAACACCTTTCTTACCGTCTAACATGATGTTATTGATAAGCTTCGTTACAACCTTGTTATTGTATAATGGATCTGCTAATACGTCTCTTTTTTGAATATGTCCTTTACGTGGCACGGTGCTTCCCTCCTTAATACGTGCTGACCAGTTTCACTGATCAATACACTTGTTAATTCATCGGTACTCACATATTGTGTCAATTACAATTATAATGCAATTGTTTTTCTGTGTTCGTGACCAGCTTAATATATAGTTACCTGCAACCTACAGGAATAAACTCATTAACCCGGCACTTCTTGAATCAGAAAATTGCGAAAATGTGGTTACTTATGATTCTTATTTAGCGTCTTTTGGTCTCTTAGCTCCATACTTAGAACGAGCTTGTCTTCTCTTCGCTACACCTGCAGTATCAAGTGTACCTCTAACGATATGGTATCTAGTACCTGGTAAATCTTTTACTCTACCACCTCTGATAAGAACAACACTATGCTCTTGTAAGTTGTGGCCTTCACCTGGGATATAGCTAGTTACTTCGATTCCGTTAGATAAACGAACTCTGGCAATCTTTCTAAGCGCTGAGTTAGGCTTTTTAGGAGTTGCTGTTCTAACTGCTGTACAAACACCTCTTTTTTGTGGTGATGAAGTATTAGTAGCTTTCTTGTTTAATGAGTTGAAACCTTTTTGAAGTGCTGGAGAAGTTGATTTCTTTTCTACAGTCTGTCTTCCTTTTCTTACCAATTGATTAAAAGTTGGCATTCTTTTCACCTCCTGCGGTAATGATGTTTTTTCTGTGGTTGCTGTTTTCATCAGCTTTTATGGTGCAATGTTACATTCAGTAAAATGCACACTAGATGAGTATAATTCAAAGTTTTATAGTTGTCAAGGGATGATAATTAAAATTTACAATGTTTTTGTATTTTTCTGTATTCTAGCTTTCATAAGCCTTTACCACCGCTAATATAATAACTAAACCTAATGGTCCAAGTAAGAATCCTAGCACACCAAAAAGTTCCACACCAACTAACATTGCCATTAAAGTAAACACAGGTTTGATCCCAATCCTGTCCCCTAGAAGTTTGGGTTCTAGAAATTGCCTTGTCAGTTCACAAATTAAATAAATTGTAATTAAGATTGCCGCATGAACAACATTTTTTGAAAAAAGTTCAATAATTGCCCATGGAATTAGTACAAGTCCACAACCTATAGCAGGAAAGGCATCTAAAAACGAAATTAGGACTCCAAGCAACAACGCATAATTATTTTTCATAAGAAACAATCCACAGGTCATAATGGTTGCCGTAATGAGCATAATAATTGCCTGGGTTTTAATATAGGCAATCCCCGTCTCTGATAATTTTCCCGTCACTTTATGAATATCTTCATAGAAACGCGACTTTTCATATGTCTCCTTATACGAATCATAATCTTTCATCATCATCAATACAGCGATGAAGATAATTCCTACCTTCGCAAGAATTTTCACCGTTATTGAAACAATGTTAATGGATTGTTGCGTAATTGCTGGTACCATCTTATCTTGCATGTTGGAGATGATAGTGTTGCTTCGTTCCATAAGGAATGCATACGCCTGGCCGTGATCCAAACCAAACATCTTATCACAGAATCCAGACATCTTCTGAAAAGTGTTCAGTATACTTTGCTGATATGAGGGAAAATTGATGACCAGGCGGCTAATTTGCTCCACCAACTTTTTACCAAGAAAAAAGATTACCGTACCCAAAAGGACTACAAGCAATAACAGTAAAATTGTTGTGCTGATCATACGAAGCATTTTTATTTTATCATAGATCCAATTCACAATCGGGCGAAGCAATTTTGTAAAAAAATATGCCAATATAAAAGGAACAAACATAAACAGCGCGTACCGAAAGAATAGATACACTGCTATGGTCGTTCCTACTATTAGTAATGCGGTTTTTACTTTTGATCCTGTCTTCTCCATCTCCACCATAACACCTCTGACTCATGACTTGTCTGACATTCCTGTCATACAATTGATTCTTCCTATAGCGATATTTACCGATATAGTATTGGCATTTGGTTGAATATTATACAGAGAACACTTGAAAAATTCCTTCTTTTGGTGTTTTAGTAAAATGCAATTCCTTTTTGGTTATTGGATGTTGAAAGGTAAGGGAATACGAGTAGAGTCCCACATTTGCCCATTTCAAACTTGGATATTCCTTCTGTCTCTTTATGAAACTCGTATTATACTTTGTGTCTCCCCAGAGTGGCATATGGTTTGCAGCCATCTGCACACGGATTTGATGATGACGTCCTGTTTTTAATTCCACTTCCACCAAGGATACGGGGTACCCCATCTCATCTACCCCTACCTTTCGTACCTGATAGGTGAGTATTGCACGCTTCCCATTCTTATCATTTTCTGTTGTTATCCGTGAAGTATTGGTTTTTGCATCTTTTATCAAATAATTCTGGAGTTTAACTGGTTCACAGCCCAACTGTGTTGACAAATCGCCATCTACAACAGCATAGTACTTCTTTTGCATCTTCGAGATCCGATTTTTCCCTTGTGTCTGTTTTTTCTCTGTATCTTTTTGAGGTTGTTCTGCTTGTACTTGTTCACTTAATGCCCTTGCAACTTGTCCTGTCTTTGCAAATACAAGAATACCTCCAACTGGACGGTCTAATCGATTTATCAAACCAATGTAGGGTTCTTTGGAATCCCCTGGCTTCTCTTTCAATTGCTTTTCATAAAGATAATTCTTTAACTCATTTACCATATCTATACTCATAGACCGATCACTTTGTACCAACATTCCCACTGGTTTTTCACAAACCAACAGATGATTATCTTCATATATAATGTTACTTCTCATGCTACTCATCTGCACCTCTCTACACCTTAAATCGATATCCTACGCCCCAGATTGTTTCAATATACTGTGGTTTCGATGTATTGATCTCGATCTTCTCTCTTATCTTCTTAATGTGTACCGTTACAGTAGCGATATCTCCAATGGATTCCATATCCCAGATTTCCTGGAATAATTCTTCCTTCGTATACACATGATTTGGGTTTTGTGCCAAGAACGTTAATAGATCGAATTCTTTCGTTGTAAAGATCTTCTCCTCTCCGTTCACGTATACACGTCTGGCTGTCTTATCAATCTTAATTCCCCGAATTTGAATGATCTCATTCTCCTTCATACCAGTACCAATGAGTCTGGTATAGCGAGCCAAATGCGCCTTCACTCTTGCCACTAATTCACTCGGACTAAATGGTTTTGTCATATAATCGTCAGCTCCCAGTCCTAGCCCCCGAATCTTATCAATATCATCCTTCTTTGCAGAAACCATGATTACCGGAATATTCTTTTCTTCTCTTACTTTCTTACAGATTTCAAATCCATCCATATTAGGTAACATCAAATCTAATATAATCAAATCGTAGTTTTCTGACAGGGCTCTTTGCGCCCCTGTATCTCCCTGTGACTCTATATCTACTGTGAAACCACTTAATTCTAGATAATCTTTTTCCAATTCGGCGATTGCAAGTTCATCTTCTACTATTAATATCTTACTCATTCTTTAACCCCTCCGATCTCATTTATGTTATCTGCCTTTTTATTCTTTCCCTTTGGTGGAACATTTTCTTTCTTTTCTGTCTTACCACCTTCTGGTTTACTATTGCCATGTTTCTCTTCTAGGGATTTTTCACCCTCATTTTTCGTTGTGCCTGACTTGTCCCTTGCTGGTAGGAAGAAGAAGCGGTATTTTCCCTCTCCTACCCGCCGGCTTTTTGATTTTAGATTATCACCGACTTCTGGAAGATCTTGAACCCCTTCCACATCTTCTTCCACTTTCTTTAATGTAAAATAAACTGTCGTTCCAACAAACTCTTTGCTACCTGCCCATATAGTTCCACCATGGTCTTCAATAATCTTCTTGGCAATAGCAAGCCCAAGACCCGTTCCTCCTTTGGAAGAATTTCTTGAAACATCGGTGCGATAGAATCGATCAAAGATGCTGCTTACATCCTTCTCAGCAATTCCTTGTCCATTATCCTCTACCTCAATTCGGACAAAATTACCAAGATCATTGATACGAACATTGATGATTCCTTTCTTTTTATCCATATATTTAACAGAATTACCGATTATATTATTGACTACTCTCTTCAATTGTTCCGGATCTGCAATCATTCGCACATTATCATCTGCATAATTAAAATACGCCACATCAATATTCTTCACTTCCAGATCCAAACTAAATTCCTCAATACAATCAGTAAAATATTGATCCACATAAATCTTTGCAAAATTATAAGGTATGGTATTGCAGTCAATCTTTGAATAGAAAGAAAGTTCATCGACCAATGATGTCATATCCACTGCCTTTGTATAAATGGTCTTCAGATATTTTTCCTGTTTCTCAGGTGTATCCGCTACCCCATCCATAATTCCTTCCGCGTATCCCTTAATAGCCGTTAGTGGCGTCTTTAAATCATGGGATATATTACTGATCAATTCTTTGGTGTCCTGTTCATATTGCATTCGAACTTCAATCAACTCCTTGATTCGAATACGCATCTCTTCAAAATCCTCACATAGTGCACCAATCTCATCATTCTTTTCAGCTTTCACAGAGAAGTCAAGATTCCCACACTTTATCTTATTCGTAGCTACCTGTAAGGTTCGAAGTGGACGAAGAACGCTTCGATAGATCCAGAACGTCAGTATAATTGCAGTAAGAAATATAATCAAGATAAATGCAACCAAACATTGAATGATGGAAGATTCCAGCTGCGGAATCAGCTTGTTCACATCAGTAATAACGAATATACTTCCTTCCGTTCCATCTTGATAATAGAAATCCTGCTGCTTCACTAAACATGGATATGCCCCACCCAGATAGATTCCACCATCTGTACTGATGGTATAATCCGCAAATTTGGGTAGTTCTTCACTGATCCTGTTTAATTTCATTCGGTCACCGGTGTATTGGATCTCGTCCCCTTTTCGTACAACAATAAATGAATATTTCCCTACCAATTCTGAATTAAGCCTTTTGACATAATTCATATCTTCTAATTTCTGTGGCTCTTTTAATGCACACAGCTTAATCTCATTGTATACGCCTCTTGTCACTCGGTTCAACAACTGCATGGGATTGGTGATTACTTGGATCGTATTCGAATCCACATCATAGGTCTGTTGAATGGATATAATCTGATTATTAATGATCACTGTTCCTACTGAAAATATCATGATAAGTGGAAGTGAAATAATCGTAATGAATGCGATTGCCAGTCTTAATCGCAGCTTCATCTTCTCACCTTCTTTCTTCTATCTTATTCATTTGAATGCTACACGTTTCACTTCTGCACGCTGATTACTTGCATTTTCCGAGAAACCTACAAAGCAAATGTTTACTTAACGATTCATGGTCATTTATATGTTCATTATACCATAGTGCTTCTTGTTTTACACATAAACTCTTTCGTATGTTTCTTAACTTTTTCTAAAACAGCATCCATTGTTTCGCAAACAAAAAACGTTCACAAATTTCATAGAAACAAATTTGTGAACGTTTTTATATAAAATGAGCTTTTCTTATTGATGCACGTATCATTTCGTCGATCAATATAGACAAACCTCATTCATAATTAAAATCCTATAGATACTTCTTTAATACATCAACCTTATCAAGTCTTTCCCATGGAAGGTTCAGATCATTACGTCCAAAGTGTCCATAAGCTGCTGTTTGTTTGTAGATTGGTCTTCTTAAGTCAAGCATCTTAATAATTCCAGCTGGGCGAAGATCAAAATTATCACGAATGATATTCACTAACTCATCATCTTTGATCTTACCTGTTCCGAATGTATCAACCATTACAGATGTTGGTTGTGCAACACCAATTGCATAAGATAATTGGATTTCACAACGACTTGCAAGTCCTGCTGCAACGATATTCTTTGCAACGTAACGTGCTGCATATGCTGCAGAACGGTCAACCTTTGTACAGTCTTTTCCTGAGAATGCACCACCGCCGTGACGTGCATATCCACCGTAAGTATCTACGATGATCTTACGTCCTGTTAATCCACTGTCTCCGTTTGGTCCACCGATAACGAAACGTCCTGTTGGATTGATAAAGAAGTTTGTTCTCTCATCAACTAATTCTTTTGGTAAGATTGGATCAAATACATATTTTTTGATATCTTCGTGAATCTGTTCCTGTGATACTTCTGCTGCATGTTGTGTAGAGCATACAACGGCATTCAAATGAATTGGTTTTCCAGCCTCATCATATTCGACCGTTACTTGTGTCTTACCATCTGGACGAAGGTAAGGTAAGGTACCGTCTTTTCTTACTTTTGTTAACTGACGAGCTAATTTTTGTGCCAAGTAGATAGGATATGGCATATATTCTTCTGTTTCATTTGTCGCATATCCAAACATCATACCTTGATCACCAGCACCAATTGCCTCGATCTCTTCATCTGACATCTTGTTTTCTTTTGCTTCTAATGCACGATTTACACCCATGGCAATATCAGAAGATTGCTCATCTAATGCAACGATTACACCACAAGTATTGGCATCAAAGCCTTTTTCTGATGCATCATAACCGATTTCACGAATCGTATCACGTACGATTTTTTGAATATCTACATATCCTTGTGTTGTAACCTCACCCATAACTAATACAAGACCTGTTGTAATAGCAGTTTCACAAGCAACACGGCTCATTGGGTCTTGTGCTAATAACGCATCTAAAACTGCGTCTGAAATTTGGTCACAGATTTTGTCTGGATGTCCTTCTGTAACCGATTCTGAAGTAAATAATAATTTTTCCATTCTCTCGATCCTTCCTGTTATCCTTGTTGTATGATTTCTCATACCCAGGGACCCATTTGTATAATTATTATTCCCATTCGTTGTACACTTTCTTTATGTCTTCTATATACGTGTTTTGAAATATTGGCTTGTACATTAGCATGTCCATACAACATTCCATTTATCCTGTCTTAAATAATGAACCCTTTAGAGTTAATCTAGGAAACACTATATGTTAACTCTAAACAGTTACTAAATGACATAAAAAAAGTCCACATAAGTGGACTTGATTCTATATTCATCAAATCCTCTTATTGTTCGATTTTACTCGCTCAGGTTGGCACCTTCCAATTTTGGGGTTGCCGTGACTTCATAGAGCCTTTACTCTCCGTCACTCTGAATAAGAGAAATAATAATATGTTTGTTTTCTTTTTACTAATTTATCATACTCTATTATACATAATTCGTCAACCTATTTTCTTAGGTTCTATTTTCTTTATCCTTTCAAATCAATGTCACCAGAAACCGTCTTTGCATTAATTGTCGCACCTTGGTTTCCAAATGTGTAATGTCCACTCTTGCAATCAGATTGATACATACCACCATAATTCAAGTTCACATCACCAGATACTGTATTCGCATTTAAGATAAATCCATTTTTCTGGTTGTTCAATAGGATTTCAACATCTCCACTTACCGACTCAAAGGTTGCCTGCCCATCGCCCATCATATGAATCACCACATCTCCACTTACACTCTTCATAAAGTAATCTTTTGCTAAAGCAGAGCATTTCACATCTCCGCTGCTTGTATGTGCTTCTATTCTATCAATCGTACCGCCATCGATTCCCAAATCACCACTGCTGCTGTTACAACGAAGTACATTACCTGTTACATACATAGCAGTTACATCTCCACTGCTGGATTTTGCATAAAGGTGACTAATCCTACTGCTATCCACTCGTAGATCTCCACTGCTAGAATGAATTTCTCCATCAATTGCGGATACTTGGTTCATCGTAATGTCTCCACTTGCAGTATTGACAGCAAGTTTTTGTAATTGTACTCCCTCAAGACGACAATCACCACTTACTAATTTTACTTTCAAATCTTCTACAAAATCAGGCATTTGTATATCCAGACGAATGTTTGTTGTATGGAAGATGCGGAACAACATCTTCGTAAAATTCTCTTTTACTCCAACATACATGGTGTCTCCCTCTTGATAATGATAGAATTGATATGCCAATTTATCCTTTTCGCTTCCATTATTCATATAGTTTACTTGAAACTCTGGTCCGTGGAACACTTGGACATCTGCACAAACACCTTCTACTTGAACCTTTGTAAATGGAGCATTTCCCATAGAAGTATTTCCCGCTTCTTGTTGTTTCTGTTCATTCTGCAATTCCTCTGCAACTAAAGAATACTTTTCTTCTTTCTTCTCATTTGGTTTGTTATTGCCTTCCATACCACGAATCTCCGCCACAATTTCTTCTATGGATCCCAACTCTTCGCAAATTTCTTCTTCTATTTTACCGTTCTTCATCCCCATACGAAAATGTTCTTCATAATCGCTTATTACTTCTTCTATAATTCCCTGGTCAACACTTGCATCTACTAATGCCTTCTTGATTTCTGATAAATATCTCTCTTTATTCATTATTCTATACTCCCTTTCTAATTTTAGTTTTGTAAGACTTTGTTGCCTCGCTCTTCATTGGTAATGGTACATACTCAATTTTATGCCTGTATAAAATGATCAACTGCCTGAACAAATTCTAACCATTCTTGTTTTAATGCACCTTGATAGGTGATTCCTTTTTCTGTGAGATGATAGTATTTTCTTGCTGGTCCCTCATCTGATTCTACCAGATATGTCTCTACATAATTCTCGTCCTTTAATCGTTTTAAAACCAAGTATAGGGTTCCTGTCGCAATCACCATTTTTTCTGATATGGCTTCTGTTAATTCATATCCATAACAATCATTTCCCAACAATTTTGACAATACACATAACTCTAACGCACCCTTCTTAAACTGTGGATTCATTCTCTTCCTCCCTTCTTTCTTCGAATAATCTAATCTTGAATTGACTATATAATAGCACATACTATTCTACATTGCAATATAGTATTTTATAAATGTTACAATTGTCATACAGTATTCTTCTCCTGCTCTTATTCTACACTACAGCTGATTTTACAAAATAGAGGGATTCTAATTATGTTCTACTAGGAATCCGAAAGAATGTATGATAAAATACAGAATACTACTAGGATTTGCCTTATTCGACTAGCTAATGATACAGGAAAGGAGTTCCCTATCACCTTTATAATAGCAGGTGATAGCAAACAATACATATGACGATTAAATTAATTGCAAGTGATCTAGATGGTACCCTACTACATAATGGCGCCCAAAGTCTGGGCAATGAAATCATTACATATATTGAACGTTTAGCAGACCATGGAATCCTATTTGCTGCTGCAAGTGGACGACAGTACCCAAACCTTAAACGTCTATTCGAACCTGTGAAGGATAAGATTGCATATATATGTGAAAATGGTGCTTTGGTTATATATCAGGATACGATTCTATCTAAGTCAAATATTGACCGAGAACTTGGGCTTCAGATCATGGAAGACATATACCAGAAAGGGGATTGCGAGATTCTTCTCTCTGGGCAGTCCACCTCGTATGTTCAACCAAAGAATCCTGCTTTTGCTTATTTCTTAGAACACATTGTACATAATAACGTTACGGTGGTAAAAGATTTTCATGAAGTGAAAGAACCATTTTACAAAATATCTGCATTCGAGCAGATAGGAATTGCCAAAAATTCAGGCCCTTATTTTATGAATAAATGGAGTTCCCAACTTAGCGCTACTTTTTCCGGTTTTGAATGGCTTGACTTTATGCATCCGCAAACTAACAAAGGTAATGCTTTACAAGCATTATGTGACCATTTGCATATATCAACAAAAGAAACCATGGCTTTTGGTGATAATTTTAATGACATCGAGATGTTAACCACTGCCGGTTATGGATATGCGATGTCTGGAGCAAATGAAGAGATCAAGGCGCTCACACCATATACAACACACTCTGTGGAAGAGGTACTTCGCTCCCTACTTGAAGAACTTGAACAATAGAACCATATTAAACTTCATAAAAACACATACGGATACGCAATAGAGTAACTTATTGTGTATCCGTTTTATTTTCTATATTTATTACGCCCAAACTTAGCACATTGGAAATTTACGCAATGTATGTAGTTTTTTCTTTATTATTTTCTTTATTATTTTCTTTAATAATTGTTTCATTATTTTCTTAACTATACTCCTAATTAAACAATCGACAGTATCTATAGCTGAAAACAAAATGGAAAATAGTTTCTTGACATTGATCATGCTACTTTGTATAATAATCATAAACAAACATTATATCTGTTTGTTCTATAACAAACTATAATCCATTATTGTTTGTTCTTGAAGAGATCGCATTGGAGTCCGTACATAAGATACATATTAATAGGCTTTCTATTACCGTTTCAGTAAGCACACATTATTTTTTAACCACATAAAACCATTTACAAATTCAAGAAAGGAAGAGATGACTTTATGAACTTACAATATGAAATCAAGAATTTTCTTGATGCACAAGGACGCCTAACCCAATTCCCTGCAAAGAAAAAGACACAAAAGATGGCTCTCCTTTATCTTGCTTCAAAGATTTCAAACAATAAGGTTTACACAGAAAAGGAAATGAATGAATTGATCGACCAATGGCACACCTATTCGGATGCCTGTACACTACGAAGAGAATTATATAACAACTGTTTTCTTAGTCGTTCTAAAGATGGCTCACATTACACTAAAGAAGAGAAACAACCTTCTCCAAAAGACCTTGGACTTGATGATTCCTTTGATCCGTTTGATGTATTCAACGGTTTCAAACTTTTACTGCCAGAATACCGACTCATTCGTCTGACCAATCGACAAAAAGAGGATATCCATGCACTCCACACCTCCAATCCTTATTACTTTTCTCAGATTCAGGATCACCCAATCACAATGGAAGAAAGTCTGTCTGACTTAACAGCTGTACCCAACGGTTTTCCTATAAAGCAGAAGTTCTACTTTGGAATCTATGAAGGAACTAATCTAATTGCATTGATGGACTATCTGGTAGGTTATGACTATGAGCACAGCAATATGCTAGACTGTGTCTGGATCGGTTTTTTTATGATCCATGGTGACTACAAACGCAAGGGAATTGGTTCCTATCTTATGCGTGTCTTTGAACGTGCTTCTAAAGAAAACCAGATCAAGAAGATCCAACTAGCTTGTATTGACGGAAACGAAGAGAGTCTTCCATTCTGGGAACATCTTGGATTTCATAGGATAAAGTGCAGTCAAACAACCTTAAGTAACCATCAGACAAGAGATGCGCTTGTTCTTGAGAAAATACTTTAACATGGTCGCGCCAGATTGTTTTCGTGTGCAAAAAAAAGTGGCGTCGAATTATACAAAAAGCGATTAAAGAAAAAAGACAGTTCTAAATTGGTCATTAGAGTCCATACCCAATTTGAACTGTCTTTTCTCTATTTTGTTCGAACTTGTCCTACTGCATGTTTCCAGCCATCAATTCGTTCATAACGTTCTTCATCTGTCATGGAGACTTCAAACTGTTTTCCTAATGCCCAATTCTGACGAATCTCCTCTTTTGATTCATAGTAACCAACGGCAAGTCCCGCTAGATAAGCAGCTCCTAAAGCTGTTGTTTCAATACAATTTGGCCTCAATACAGTGGTATTCAGGATATCCGCTTGATACTGCAATAAGAAGTTATTTGCACTGGCTCCCCCATCGACCTTAAGACTCTTTAATGTAATCCCTGCATCATTTTCCATTGCCCGAACAATGTCATGTACTTGATATGCAATGGATTCCAAAGTCGCTCGAACTATATGTTTATTATTCACTCCACGAGTCAATCCTACAATGGCGCCTCTCGCATATTGATCCCAATATGGTGCTCCAAGTCCTGTAAATGCAGGTACAACATACGCTCCATTGGTATCTGGCACTTCCATTGCAAGTTTCTCTGTCATTGCAGCATTCTCTACTAATCCAAGTTCATCACGAAGCCATTGGATTGCTGCTCCTGCTACGAATACACTTCCTTCCAGTGCATATTCCAACTCCCCGGGTCTACTTGCTGCTATCGTTGTTAACAATCCATTTTGGGAGTTTACTGCTTTATCTCCTGTATTCATTAATAGAAAGCAACCTGTTCCATAAGTATTCTTTACTTCACCCTGTGTAAAGCAACATTGTCCAAACAGTGCAGCCTGTTGATCACCTGCTGCGCCTGCAATTGGAATTTTGCCCCCTAAGATATCCAAAGTTGTTTCTCCATACACTTCACTGGAGGATTTGACTTCTGGAAGCATACATTTTGGAATATCTAATAGCTTAAGAATCTCGTCATCCCAACAGCACTCTCTAATATTATATAACATGGTACGGGAAGCATTGGTATAGTCTGTTACGAATACTTTTCCCTGTGTAAGATTCCAAATCAACCAAGTATCCACTGTTCCAAAAAGAAGTTCTCCTTTTTCTGCCCGTTCTCTTGCACCTTCCACATGATCTAGAATCCATTTGATCTTTGTTCCAGAAAAATAGGCATCTGGAATCAATCCTGTCTTCTGGCGAATCATTTCGTTCTGCCCAGCCTCCACGATCTGATCGATCATGTTGGATGTTCTCCTACACTGCCATACAATTGCATTATACACAGGTTGTCCCGTATGTTTATCCCAAACAATGGTTGTCTCCCTTTGATTGGTAATTCCAATTGCTGCAATATCTTCTGCTCTTGCATTAATCTTCATCATTGCTTCCGTCATTACACTAATCTGGGAAGACCAGATATCCATTGGATCATGTTCAACCCAACCTGCTTTCGGATAAATCTGTGTAAACTCCTTTTGCGCTTTGCTTTTGATATTCCCCCACTTATCAAATAGGATACAACGGGAACTTGTTGTCCCTTGATCCAACGCTACAATATACTTCTTCATGTAACCTACCGTTCTCCTTTCAACCTATACTGTTTTTGTACTATAGACCCACTGCAAATTATTACTTTGACCGATACGGTGCATCTCTATACAAAATGATATAACAATTATGATTAAAATGTCAAATTCCTATGATTACACAACTCGTAACAAATTATCATACTTGTAGGTAGTATACCACTGAAAACGAAATAATACATATGCTCTGTTTTCTTCTTGACGTCATCCATTTCCATGATATACAGTAGATACGACGAAACATAAATTAATACTGTTTAAACTTAAAATTACTTATTATGCGGACTTATCGTTTCAAACAATATGTCCCTAATAAAAATAAACCCGCCCAAACTGGGCTACTTGGAGGTACTACTTTATGAAACAATTACATAATGAACACCGTGCAACTAGCACCTGTTCTCCCGCTACCCTACGACACTATATAATGCGTATCATAATGCTTGCTATACCAATTGCCTTGCAAAATTTAATCAATGTTGGAGTCAGCGTAACAGATACGTTAATGATCGGAAGTATTAGTGAAGAACAATTATCTGGTATATCCTATGCCAACCAGCCTTATTTCGTCTTTACAACCGTACTTTTTGGCCTAGCTTCTGGCTCAATCGTACTAACCGCACAGTATTGGGGAAAACAAGATTTAAAACCAATACGAGCGATTTTAGGATTAATGCTTCGTATTGGTATACTTGCTGGCTTACTTGTTTCGCTTTTTGTTCTCTTAAAACCAGAAACAGCAATGTCCATCTTTACTAATGAACCTGAAATCATCAAGTACGGTGCAAAATACCTACGGATTGTGGGATTTTCCTATATGTTCTCTGCTTTTACCGGTATTTACTTAATGAGTATGCGCAGTACAGGAAATGTCTATATCTCTGCTTGTATTTATGGCATTTCTTTTATACTAAACGTATTCCTAAACTGGGTTTTAATTTTTGGTCATCTTGGTATGCCGCGGTTGGAAATTCAAGGAGCAGCCACTGCTACATTAATCAGCCGAATTCTAGAAAGTGTTTTAACTGTTTGCTATATGTATCTACGAGAAGGGAAATTACGATTTACATTAAAGGATCTTTTCCACCATACAAAGAAGTATTGGTCAACGCTTGTTCGTTACAGCATTCCTGTATTATTAAGCGAAGTTTGTTGGGGAATCGGCATCTCTGTCCAAGCTGCAATCATTGGTCGTCTTGGCAAAAGCGCCATAACCGCATCCAGCTATATTAATCAAGTACAACAGCTTGCAGGCATTATTCTAATTGGTTTTGGAGTTGGAACCGGTATTGTTATGGGGAATATTATTGGAGAAGGAAAAGAAAAGGAAGCGTTAGAAATCTCTCGTGTTTTGATTAAAGTCAGTGCTGTGCTCGGATTCATCGTCGCAGTTGCCGTTATTGCATTTCGACCTATTGCTCCAAACTTCATTAACTGTACACCAGAAACAGCCTCCATGATTCAAAATATGCTGTTTGGTGCTGCTTACCTTCTGTTTTTTCAGGCATTTTCCATACTTACCATGGCGGGAATCCTTCGTGGATCAGGAGATACGATATACTGTACCACACTTGATGTCTTAACCTTATTTGTTATTAAATTGGGAGTCGGCATCTTCGTAGCAGGCGTCCTAAAGTTAAATCCTGTTTTTGTCTATATCATTCTCTGTAGCGATGAAATGATGAAGACACTGCTCACTATCCCAAGGATTCTAAAAGGAAACTGGATACATCACACAACTTTAAATGAATAGTCCGATCCGTTGATTCATATAAATTTGATAGGGCGTCATACATGAATATATATACACATATAGGTGGCACGAAAGACCTTAGTATAACATAAATAATGGTCTTAGTGCCACTTGTGTTTCTACGCTATGTTGGATAATACTACAAATTGCAAGCATTGTTAATAGGAACAATGCAATCTTTACTATTCTTTTACCCATATCTTAATTCCTCCCCCGATTATCTAACAAGCTTCCATTTTTATCACCACAATCTTATATCTATCCTTTATTTTTATGTAGCTTGTTACTTTATACTGCTATATCTTAAATAAATGCCTCCATAAAATTTACGCCAAATAGCTTTTACTACATGCCGTTTTATATTCTTAACGAATCATATTCTTATCTACTATTTTATGCACATTTACTTTCATTTATTACTAGGATTGTATAACCATGGCCTTCCTATATTAATGTTCCTAACATTCCTTAATGTGTACTTGTAAGAAATCAAATACCCGCCATGTATTCCATTCCAGCTCTAGCACAACATACAGAAATGGCGCGGAGAACAGTCAACTTCAGCTGGTATCTTCCTTATATACGAGTGCGCCTCCCTAGGAGGGTTTATATAATCAGGAAGTAGAAGGGCTCCTATTATATTTATATAGCAGCAAAGCCTAGAGAACAGACTTTTCTGCACTCTAGGCTTCTATTGTTGCTATATGATATTGTCTTATTTATTCTTCATCATCTGATTGAAAATCAAAGTCTTCATCATTGTCTACTAATAAGATTGGTTCCGCATCTTGATCAAAATCCATATCTACATTAGCTGAAATAATATCATCTTCTCCTAAATCATCTGATAATGTTAATTCTTCGGATACATCACTATCCAGTTTTACAGAACGATATCTCTTCATACCAGTACCAGCTGGAATTAACTTACCGATGATAACATTTTCTTTCAGACCAATTAATGGGTCAATCTTTCCTTTGATTGCTGCTTCCGTAAGAACTTTTGTAGTTTCCTGGAAGGAAGCTGCTGACAAGAAGGAGTTTGTTGCAAGAGATGCTTTTGTAATACCAAGCATTACTTGTTTACCATCTGCTGGTTCTTTTCCTTCTGCAACCAATTGTTCATTGATTTCATCATAGTCAAGGATATCCACTAATGTTCCTGGTAAGAATTCAGAATCACCATTGTTTTCAATACGAATCTTCTTCAACATCTGACGTACAATTACTTCGACATGCTTATCATTGATTTCAACACCTTGTAAACGATATACACGTTGAACTTCTTGAATCATATAATCTTGAACGGCACGTACACCTTTAATCTTAAGGATATCATGTGGGTTAACACTACCTTCTGTTAACTCATCACCAGCTTCAAGAACTTGACCTTCCATAACTTTAATTCTTGATCCATAAGGGATTAGATAAGCTTTGGATTCGCCAGTTTCGCTGTTTGTAACAATAACTTCACGTTTTTTCTTCGTATCACTGATTGTAACTGTTCCACCGAACTCAGCAATAATTGCAAGACCCTTTGGTTTTCTTGCTTCAAAAAGTTCCTCAACACGAGGAAGACCTTGTGTGATATCATCACCGGCAACACCACCTGTATGGAATGTACGCATTGTAAGCTGTGTACCTGGTTCACCGATTGACTGTGCTGCTATGATACCAACTGCTTCACCAACTTGTACTGGTTCACCAGTTGCCATGTTTGCACCGTAACATTTTGCACATACTCCAATGTGAGAACGACAAGTTAAGATTGTACGAATCTTTAATTTCGCATCGTTACCTGCATCAACAATTTCTTGTTTTTTCACAATACGAGCAGCACGTTTTGGTGTAATCATATGATTTGCTTTAACGATCATATCACCGTTGTCATCACAGATTGTTTCACAAGAGAATCTACCTGTAATTCTTTCTTCCAAGCTTTCAATCATTTCACGACCATCTGTAAAAGCTTTAATCCACATACCTGGGATTTCCTTACCTTCACAACAATCCACTTCACGAATGATCAAATCTTGTGATACGTCAACAAGACGACGAGTCAAGTAACCTGAATCGGCTGTACGAAGTGCAGTATCAGAAAGACCTTTACGAGCACCATGCGCAGAGATGAAGTATTCCAAAACGTCAAGTCCTTCACGGAAGTTTGACTTGATTGGTAATTCGATTGTTCTACCTGATGTATCTGCCATCAGACCACGCATACCAGCAAGCTGTTTGATCTGCTTGTCAGAACCACGGGCACCAGAGTCAGCCATCATAAAGATGTTGTTGTATTTATCAAGACCGGTAAGAAGTGCTTCCGTAATTTCATCATCGGCTTCTTTCCAAGTTTCAATTACTGCTTTATAACGTTCTTCTTCTGTCATTAAACCACGACGGAAGTTCTTTGCAATTACTTCTACTGTTGCTTCAGCATCGGCAAGAATTTGTTTCTTCTTCGCAGGCACTGTCATATCGGAAATAGAAACCGTCATTGCAGCACGAGTTGAGTATTTGTAACCCAATGCCTTGATTGCATCAAGTGTTTCCGCTGTGTTTGTTGCGCCATGAGTATTGATACATTTTTCAAGGATTTGTTTTAATTGTTTCTTACCAACATGGAAATCAACTTCTGGTTTTAAGAAGTTTTCTTCTTTGGTACGATCAACGAATCCAAGATCTTGAGGCAAGCTTTCATTTAAGATGAAACGTCCTAATGTAGACTCAATCATTCTAAACTCTTCTTGTCCCTGTGCATTAATACCTTTTCTTCTAACTTTGATTCTTGCTTGAAGTGTGATAACACTATTCTCATATGCTAAGATTGCTTCATTAATGCTCTTGAAGCAATGTCCTTCACCACGATCTCCAGGTCTCTCCTGTGTCAGATAGTAGATACCAAGAACCATATCCTGTGAAGGAACGGCTACTGGACCACCATCAGATGGTTTCAACAAGTTGTTTGGAGATAGTAATAAGAAACGACATTCTGCTTGTGCTTCTACGGATAATGGAAGATGGACAGCCATCTGGTCACCATCGAAATCGGCATTGAATGCTGTACAAACCAATGGATGTAGTTTGATTGCTTTACCTTCTACTAGGATAGGCTCGAACGCCTGAATTCCAAGTCTATGAAGAGTAGGAGCACGGTTCAACATAACTGGATGTTCTTTGATTACTTCTTCTAATACATCCCACACTTCTGTTTGAAGACGTTCTACCATCTTCTTAGCAGATTTAATGTTATGAGCAGTTCCTCTTGCTACTAATTCTTTCATTACGAAAGGTTTGAATAATTCGATTGCCATCTCTTTTGGAAGACCACATTGATAGATCTTTAACTCTGGTCCTACTACGATAACGGAACGTCCTGAATAGTCAACACGTTTACCAAGTAAGTTCTGACGGAAACGGCCTTGCTTACCTTTTAACATATCAGAAAGAGATTTAAGTGCACGGTTACCAGGACCAGTTACTGGACGTCCTCTTCTACCGTTATCAATTAAAGCATCTACTGCTTCCTGTAACATTCTCTTTTCATTACGAACAATAATGTCAGGTGCACCAAGCTCTAATAATCTCTTAAGACGGTTATTTCTATTGATGATTCTTCTATATAGATCATTCATATCGGAAGTTGCAAAACGTCCACCATCAAGCTGAACCATAGGTCTTAAATCTGGTGGAATAACTGGAACCGCATCAAGAATCATCCATTCTGGTTTGTTTCCAGACTCTCTAAATGCTTCAACAACTTCTAAACGTTTAATAATTCTAGCTCTCTTTTGGCCTGTTGAATCTTTTAAGCCTCTCTTCAACTCTTTTGACTCTTTCTCTAAGTCAATTGCCTGAAGAAGTTCTTTGATTGATTCAGCACCCATTCCAACACGGAAACGGCTACCATATTTGTCATATGCCTCTTTGTATTCTTTTTCATTTAATACTTGTTTGTATTGAAGATCGGTATCCCCTTTATCCAATACAATATAAGAAGCAAAGTATAATACTTTTTCAAGTGTTCTTGGTGATAAGTCAAGAACAAGACCCATTCTACTTGGGATTCCTTTAAAATACCAAATATGTGATACTGGAGCTGCAAGTTCAATATGTCCCATTCTTTCACGACGTACACTTGCTTTTGTTACTTCAACACCACAACGGTCACAAACTACACCTTTATAACGGATCTTCTTATATTTACCACAATGACATTCCCAGTCTTTGTTTGGTCCAAATATCTTTTCACAGAATAAACCATCTTTTTCTGGTTTTAATGTTCTGTAATTGATTGTTTCAGGTTTTTTTACCTCTCCTCTAGACCACTCAAGGATCTTCTCTGGAGAAGCTAATCCGATTTTTATCGCATCGTATGTCAATTCTGAAACATTTTCATTGCTTACATCTGACATTTATCTGGCACTCCCTTCGTTCATCTGTGTAAGGACTTTACTGCATTCAGTAAATTTCCGTCCCAATGTCAACTGATTTCTTCTATACTTACTCAGTAGCAATCTTCTTGCACCAAGATTTATCTTAATGCACACCAAAACAAGCATACTTGCTTGTTCTGATGTGTGTAACTATTAATCTTCGAATTCCTCATCACCGCTTAGTTCAATGTCTTCTTCTGTATCAAAGCCATCGAATACGCTTTCCTCTTCTTCATCTGCAGTGTGTTCTCTAAAACCTGCATCTGCGAAAGGCTCCTCATCGAAACGGAAATTGTCATCTCCTTCGATTAATGGTGTTAAGTCTTCTTCACCATAGTCAATGTTTTCTGTCATCTGAATTTCATTTCCATTTTCATCAAGAACAGTAACATCAAGTGCAAGTGATTGTAATTCCTTAAGAAGTACCTTAAATGACTCTGGAATACCAGGTTCTGATATATTGTCGCCTTTAATGATTGCTTCATAAGTCTTCACACGACCTACAACATCATCGGATTTAACAGTTAAGATTTCCTGTAATGTGTATGCAGCACCGTAAGCTTCCAGTGCCCAAACTTCCATCTCACCAAATCTCTGTCCACCGAACTGCGCTTTACCACCAAGTGGCTGTTGTGTTACTAATGAGTAAGGACCAGTAGAACGTGCATGGATCTTATCGTCTACCAAGTGGTGAAGTTTCAAGTAGTGCATGAAACCGACTGTAACAGCGCCATCGAAGTATTCTCCTGTACGACCATCACGAAGTCTTACCTTACCATCTCTATTAATTGGAACACCTTCCCATTCTTTACGATAATCCATATTGTTTTCAAGGAATTCCATCGTATCTGGGTGAAGGGTATCTTTGTATTTGTTATAGAATTCTTCCCATGGAGTATTCACATAGTCATTTGCCAATTCTAATGTATCCATGATATCAAACTCGTTGGCGCCATCGAATACTGGAGTAGAAACCTTGAATCCAAGTGCTGTAGCAGCAAGACTTAGATGGATTTCAAGTACCTGTCCAATGTTCATACGTGAAGGCACGCCTAGAGGGTTAAGAACGATATCAAGTGGACGACCGTTTGGTAAGAATGGCATATCTTCTACTGGTAATACACGGGAAACAACACCCTTGTTACCATGTCGACCGGCCATCTTATCTCCTACTTGAATCTTTCTCTTTTGTGCAATGTAAACACGAACGGTTTCATTAACACCTGGTGATAACTCGTCACCATTTTCTCTTGTAAATACTTTTGCATCAACGATGATACCAAATTCACCATGAGGTACACGTAATGATGTATCACGTACTTCTCTTGCTTTTTCACCGAAGATTGCACGTAGAAGTCTTTCTTCTGCTGTTAATTCTGTTTCACCCTTAGGTGTAACTTTACCAACTAAGATATCTCCCGCACGTACTTCTGCACCAATACGGATAATACCTCTTTCATCAAGATCTTTTAATGCGTCATCACCAACACCTGGTACATCTCTTGTGATTTCTTCAGGTCCGAGTTTTGTATCTCTTGATTCTGCTTCATATTCTTCAATATGAATAGAAGTATATACATCTTCTTGTACTAATCTTTCACTTAATAATACAGCATCTTCGTAATTGTAACCTTCCCAAGTCATGAAACCGATTAATGGGTTCTTACCAAGTGCTAATTCTCCCTTGGAAATAGAAGGTCCATCAGCGATAACCTGTCCTGCATGAACACGGTCACCTTTGAATACAACTGTTCTTTGGTTCAAACAGTTACTTTGGTTACTACGAAGGAATTTAGAAACTTTGTATACGTCTCTTGTATTGTCATCGTTCTTAATAATAATTTCTGTTGCTGTTGATTTTTCAACAACACCATCTTTCTTAGAAACAACACAGTTACCAGAGTCAACTGCGGCTTTGCTTTCCATACCAGTACCAACTACAGGTGATTCTGTAATTAATAGTGGAACTGCCTGACGTTGCATGTTGGATCCCATCAAGGCACGGTTGGCATCATCGTTTTGTAAGAATGGAATCATGGCTGTAGCCACAGAGAATACCATCTTTGGAGATACGTCCATCAAATCAATCTTTGATTTCTCGAACTCAGAAGTTTCTTCTCTATAACGACCAGAAATGTTGCTACGTACGAAGTAACCATTCTCATCTAACTCTTCATTGGCTTGTGCTACTACGAATTTATCTTCTTCATCAGCTGTTAAATAAACAACATCATCTGTTACTCTTGGATTCTTAGGATCTGTCTTGTCAACCTTACGATATGGAGCTTCAACAAAACCATATTCATTAATTCTTGCATAAGAAGCTAATGAGTTGATCAGACCGATGTTAGGACCTTCAGGAGTCTCGATCGGACACATTCTACCATAATGCGTATAGTGAACGTCACGAACCTCGAATCCGGCTCTATCTCTTGATAAACCACCAGGTCCTAATGCAGATAAACGTCTCTTATGAGTCAACTCAGAAAGAGGGTTATTCTGATCCATGAACTGTGACAACTGAGAACTACCAAAGAATTCTTTGACAGCAGCTGTTACTGGTTTAATATTAATTAAGGATTGTGGAGATACTACTTCTAAATCTTGTGTCGTCATTCTTTCACGAACAACACGTTCCATTCTAGATAAACCAATACGATATTGATTTTGTAATAACTCACCAACCGCTCTGATTCTTCTGTTTCCTAAGTGGTCGATATCATCATCTGTTCCAAGTCCATGCTCAAGATGCATGTTATAGTTAATAGAAGCAATGATATCATCTTTTGTGATATGTTTTGGAACTAATTCATTAACATTCTTTTTAATTGCAACAATGATATCTTCTTGTGTTTTGTTTTCTTCAAGAATTGCTTTCAATACTGGATAGTAAACATCTTCTGTGATGCCGACTTCTTCTTTATCTACATCAACATAAGCTGCTAGATCTACCATTAAGTTAGAGATAACTTTTACATTTCTCTCTTCTGTTTGAACCCAAACAAAAGGAACACCAGCATTTTGGATTTCAATTGCAAGATCCTCTGATACAAATGTACCTGTTTCAGCGATTACTTCGCCAGTCTCTGTATTCACCACATCTTCTGATAGTGTGAAACCAGTAATTCTATTCTTAAGTGCTAATTTTTTATTGAATTTATAACGACCAACTTTGGCAAGATCATATCTTCTTGCATCAAAGAACATACTGTTGATCAAACTTTCTGCACTTTCTACAGATAGTGGTTCACCTGGACGAAGTTTCTTGTATAATTCAAGAAGACCATCTTGGTAGTTATCTGAAGTATCTTTTGTGATACTTGCTAAGATCTTAGGTTCTTCACCAAACAAATCAAGAATCTCTTGATTTGTACCAAATCCAAGTGCACGGATCAATACAGTAATTGGTACTTTTCTGTTTCTATCTACACGAACATAGAAAACATCGTTAGAATCTGTTTCATATTCTAACCATGCACCCCTGTTAGGGATAACCGTACAAGAATATAATTCTTTACCGATCTTATCATGTCCGATAGCATAATAAATTCCAGGGGAACGTACTAACTGGCTTACGATAACACGTTCAGCACCATTAATTACGAACGTACCTGTTTCGGTCATTAATGGTAGATCACCCATGAAAATATCATGTTCGTTAATTTCGTCATTCTCTTTGTTATGAAGTCTGACTTTTACTTTTAGTGGAGCAGCATAAGTAGCATCTCTTACCTTACACTCTTCTATTGAATACTTAACATCATCTTCGCATAATGTAAAATCAACGAACTCTAAGCTTAAGTGTCCGCTGTAATCTGCGATTGGTGAGATGTCATCAAAGACTTCATAAAGCCCCTCTTCAAGGAACCACTTATAAGAGTCTTTCTGTACTTCAATGAGATTAGGCATATCAAGTACTTCTTTTTGCTTTGAGTAACTCATTCTCATGCCGTTACCAACTTTAATTGGACGTATTCTGTTTTTATCCATTGACGTTTTCACCCCTTGAATTTTTTATATGAATGTGCTATAATCAACACATATTCGACTTAAAGCACAAGACACCACAATAGTGCATTTTTCATGTTAGCATATATATTTAGACTTGTCAACACCTTAATCAAGGTGTTTTTTTTGACTAACTCAAGCTATTCATTTTACTAATTTAAGATAGTATTAATTTTATTATTACTACCTTGTGATTTTTCTTCTAATGTGCTATTCTTCTTATTATATAGAAGAAACACTTTCTAATTATATTTTTTTATTTTTTTGAATAAATATTTTATAGCATGTTCTTCAGTATTTATTCCTATATTTACTACCTTTATCTACCCAATATTCCAATAAAAAGCGCTCATTATCTAAGTATGCCCTACTTTATGCAAAAATATAACTTTATACCAGATTCATATATATAGTAAATACCGAAGTAAACCCCACTAAATATATACTACTGATCATTCCCTCTGTCCATACAAAGGAACGTACCTTTTGAGGAGATTATCGGAGAATCATATAGAAAAACAAAAAAGAAAGGTGGATCTCTATGCAGCACACAGAAATCATAGGGCATTGTCCCATTTGCCATGAAAAATTAATTGCAACTCGACTTACCTGTAAACATTGCGGATTAGAGTTAACCAATAATTTTGCAATGAGCAAATTTAATTATCTAGATTATGAAGATTTGCATTTTATTGATAACTACCTAAAGTGCCGTGGTAATCTAAAGGAATTAATGCAATTGATGGACTTAAGTTACCCAGCAGCTAAGAAACGACTTGATCAAGTACTTGATCGATTAGGCTATGGTTTATCTGGTTCAAACGGAGACACCATTGAAGTTATAATTGATGCTTTACCCATTTATAAGGACGAAAGCATTGCCACAAAACGAATTAAGGAAAAACTTAATGCATGTAAAGGAATTGCCACACTTCCTCTATCCAATAACAAGACATTCTTCATATATTATGAAGAATTTGAAGGTGGTATCTATGCCTCTAATCTTCCAAAGGGAAGCCTTCTAACCTGGAAAGCTTTCGATTCTGTTATGGAGTTATTAAAGAAGAGTAATGGAAGATCATCAAAAGGAAATGCAATGAAAGCCAAATTAGGTGAACCGGGTCTTACATTAGATACTGTAGAAGGCTATGTCGCATACAATGCATATGGTGTAGCACTAGGAGAATCTGTATTACGCCGTATATCGGCCATTTCTTCTATATTAGAATGGTGTGGTCTATGCAAAAATGGTTATGGATACTTGGAGTTATTCGATCATGTATCAACAAAAAAATAACGCTTCCCTTCCTTTTTAACAATGGTACTTTTCTTCACTATATACAAATAAACGGCGTAGCACTGGGGGATGATATGATTCCCCTTAAGTAGACAAGGTAAATAACCAAATCTACTTAGGGGGAAATTTTTATGTCCAAATATACGACAGAAATAAGGCTAGCAGCATGCAAAGAATATTTTGATGGAAAGTTATC
>NZ_JAAQRO010000028.1 GCF_012070565.1 Anaerosporobacter faecicola | reverse complement strand
AAACGAATCAAAAAATACAAAGAAAAATGGTGTGCATAAAAAATGACCATACCTCATACGAAGTATGGTCATTCAGTAAACACTCATTTTAGATATTTAACCTGTCTACTTGACAGGGGGCATATCAGGAACCCGTACTACGCCATTTATCTGTTCTTTTATTTCATATAGGTTGTTTATGTATATTAATATGATTATCTAGAATTCTCCGATACTATTTTGTTGCGATCTGAGTAATTTCCATGTGCAATGTCCGGTAGTAAATTGTAAAAATAAAAGTAAACATTTTCTCGGTTTTTATCTGAACCAACAATAATCTTTGTCTCGTTCTTATCCTTATCTAAAAATAATATATTATGCTCAACTCGGGTTGTTCCTCTCTTGTAATTGGTATAAGTGAAGTCGCATCGATATACTCCAATTAGTTGATCTAATTTCACCATCTTATAGCCAAATGGCCAAACACGACCAATAAGCCACTTCTTTCCAACCCATATTCCTTTTGAACGAAATTGAACCTGTTGAAGATCATTGTTAGCCTCTTCTAGCTCTTCCTTGAATGACTTTCCATTGGTGACATAACGCAGAATAGACTTTCCGATCTTCGTTTTTTGGGGCCATACAATTCCCCGCAGCGCAACCAACAGTGCCACAAATCCAAAAACTGCTATAATCGCATACGGAATCGCCAAACTTTCCACACTTGGTGTGCTACACAATGGTTCTGACCAGCCCATTGCCTCCGCTTGTTTCTGATATGTAATTTGAATATCCAACCTTCTAGCTGGCGCGTCCAATACACCTTTCAATCCCGCTATGAATACACTACAAGGTATGATTGCTCTCTTTAATACCGTATTTCTCATTTTATTCTTTAGATTCATATTTTCTCCCCTTTACTCTCTTATATATAAGTACCTACACGTATTTGATATCCCCCTGATTGTTAAGTGATTAAGTGCGTTTTATCTACACTCTTTTGATTATACCGAAATACATAGGTGTTGACTATAGGAAGAAAGTTTGCATACTTAGTAACGAAAAAACAAATAATCTACCAATCGGCTTATTTATGCGCTCAAAAAAAGAGAAGCATGTCTGCTTCTCTTTTCTATATGCATTATACTCTAAATTATTTAAGAGTAACTTTAGCACCTTCAGCTTCAAGTTTAGCTTTGATATCTTCAGCTTCTTCTTTAGATGCGCCTTCTTTAACCATCTTAGGAGCTCCATCAACAACTTCTTTTGCTTCTTTTAATCCTAAACCAGTTAATTCACGAACTACTTTGATAACTTTAACTTTGTTTGGACCACATTCAGTTAACTCTACGTTGAATTCAGTTTGTTCTTCAGCTGAGTCTCCACCTGCTGCTGGACCTGCTACTACAACACCTGCTGCTGCAGATACACCAAATTCTTCTTCACATGCTTTTACTAAATCATTTAATTCTAATACAGATAAGCCTTTGATAGCTTCGATAAATTCTTGAGTTGTCATTTTATTTACCTCCAATAATTAATTGTTTTATTTGCGTGGTCTATGCCACTGTCTTTTCTAGTAATCTCGTTACGTTTCCGTATGGATTAAGCAACTTCTTCGTTCTTTTCAGCGATTTGTTTAAGAACACGAGCGAAGTTTGTAATTGGTGATTGTAAGCTTCCAAGTAATTTGGAAATAAGAACTTCTCTTGAAGGAATGTTCGCGATAAGCTTAACACCTTCAGCATCATAGTAAGTTCCTTCAACTACACCACCTTTGAATTCAAGAGCTGGAGCATTCTTAGCTACATTGTTAAGAATTCTTGCTGGAGCTGTTGCATCGTCGATTCCGAAAGCTACTGCTGTAGGTCCTTCTAAATGAGAATCTAATTGAGCAAAGTCAGTTCCTTCAAAAGCTCTGTTTAACATAGTGTTTTTGTATACTTTGTATACAACACCTGCTTCTCTTAATTGTTTACGAAGAGCTGTATCTTCTTCAACAGTTAAGCCACGATAGTCAACTAAGATAGCTGATTTCGCATCTTTAACATATCCTTTGATCTCGTCAACGATAGGTTGTTTGATTTCTACTTTTGCCATTTTGCGTACCTCCTTATAGATTGATCGAAGCAAATTCACTTTGACATATTCCTAAGAATTCACCAAAAGTTCATTTCCTTCAAGGCACCGCCGTTAATAAAGAAAACCTCTCTATCAAGACAGAGAGGTTATTATAAGTCATCGTATGATTATCTTATATTCCTCGGTAGGCGTTTTCTCCTTATGCCTTTCGGCACCTACTGTCTTCGGCAGTTATTGATTCGATTAACGAACCTTGTTCATAATATCAGATTTAGGTTTTTTTGTCAACGTTTTTTTTATTATTTTCTTTTTTTATTTTACACCATACTTGAACTATATATTCTCTATTCATTTTTTTCTTCTATTCCATTTTTAGTTTTCATTCCATCATTATATGTTTTGTGTATCTTGTATTCATTTTTTCTTCATCTTATCTTTTAATCTTTGTGTTATATCTTTTAGCCATCTTGTATTCTACCCTATTCTCGATAACTCCCTATTCTCTTCTTCCCCTCTTTCACCTCTTGTATTCTTCCCCTCTAGTCTCCTATCCCTCTTGTCTTTATTTTTTCCGTCGTTTATTCCTCTTGCCTTTTATTCCTCTTGCTTTTTATCCCTCTTGCCTTTTATACTTTTGTTTTTACCCAGTGTATTTATTATCATATATTTTTTACTAGATCTTTTTTCACCTTCGAAGTCAGACTACATCTGTATATCATGTGCCGAAAGATCTGGTTTAATCAGATTCTTATATATCTGGTTTCACATCAACATCAGGTTATCCATTAATCAAAAAAGAGATACCAGAGTGCTAATTTCTTAGCCCTCTGGTATCTCTTATGTATTGATTATCGAATTAATTCTAGAGAAAACTATTTAACTGCTAACCAATCAGTATATTGTTGTTGAGCTGTTGCAAGAACGTCTTGGAATCCTGCTGCATCTAATGCATCTTGGTAACCTTTGATTCCTGCTTCTACATCTGCTGCTGCGTATCCACCATTTTCAAGAACATAACCAAATTCTTGGAATACTTGTTGACAAGCTAAGTATTGAGTTTCAACTGCTGAGAAATCAAATCTGAAACCATCTGCAACTGAATCTTTTGCTCCATTATTAAAATCTGCATACATTTGTACTTTATTTTCTGGTTCACCTTTTTCGATTGGAAGTACAGTAACTGTTGTAGATTCCCACATACTGTGGTTGTATCCAGCACCGTCAACTTTTGCTACAGCACCGTCTTCCATATTGTAATCTACTCCCTCAATACCAAATGTATAAAGATTTGCAACTGTTTGATCAGTGTATAATAAGCTTAAGAATTTTAAGCAAGCATCTGCTTCAGCTTCTGAACACTTTGAAGAGATACAGTAGCAAGAACCTAAAGTACCATTTGATTGTAACCAGTTGTCAGTAACTTTTACCATTTCAGCATCTTGTTTCCAACGAACATTTGCTTCTGCATTGTTTGGTACATCTGTCCACCAAGTAACACCCCAGTCTTTACTTTGTGTAGTTGTATCATTTGTTGTCTTAGTTAAGTCATCTTCATGAAGATATCCTTTATCTGCCCAGTCACCCATTAAAGTACAGAATTCTTTGTATTCAGGTGTTTCAAGAATATTAACTACTTCATTCTTTTCTTTATCTACAGCCATGAAGCTATCTTGGCTAAAGAAATCAAATTTATCAAGGTAATATCTGTAGAACATTGCTGTTCTTTGAGTTAAGTAAGGATATTTTAATCCTTCTGCTTTACAATCTGCTAACATTGGTTCGATATCTTTAATAGATTTAACAGATGATATATCCCAACCATACTTATCTACTAAATCCTTACGGAATGCGATATCATATCCTTCTGCTGACTCTTTGTAAACAGGTACAAAGTAGTTCTTTCCAGAGTATGCAGCTGATCCCCATACCCAGTCAGGTAATGCAGTATAGATATCATAGTTTGGTAACATATCTGTAATGTCATAAACAGCATTTTGTTTTACAACATCATCACATCCGATTGTTTCTTGCCAACTTGCAGTCCAAAGTAAGTCGATTTCTCCACCTACTAAAGCAAGGTTTGCTTTATCACGATATTCTGCACTACTAATATCATGAAGTTCAACTTCTACATTAATTTTGTCGCCTATGTAATCATTAATTGCATCTTGTACTTTCTTTACTTCTTCTGTATCTGGAGCAGCAATATTGAAACATGCTCTGTAAATAGAGATTTTTGTTTTCTTATCACTTGCAGTAGAAGTTTCCTCAGTACTTGTTTCTTCCTTTGTGTTGTCAGTATCTGTTGTCTCTTCAGTAGTTACTTCTTTAGTAGCGTTATTGTTTTTCTTGTTGTTTTTTCCACAACCACACATAGTAGCTACCATTGAAAGAGTTAATAATGCTACAACAACTTTTTTACCCATCTTTTTGTTAAACATATAATATCCTCCCTTTTTTGTTTTATATTCATAGATGCAAGCATCTGGAATATCAACCTTTTACAGAACCAACTGTAAGACCTTTAATGAAGTATTTCTGGAAGAATGGATATACAACCAGAATAGGTCCTACAACCATGATAACTGTTGCCATGATACATGAGTATTGCGGAATATTTCCTTGCATAGCTGCCAATGCAGATCCTGAAATATCCTTACTATTTAATAGGAACTCAATACTCTTTTGAATTCTTACAAGAAGTAATTGTAATGGTGTTTTTGATTCACTTTCAATATAAAGTAACGCATTCTGCCAATCATTCCAATATGCCGTAGCCATCATAAATCCTACAGCGGCTAACGCTGGTTTCATAAGTGGTAATACAATTTGGAAGAATGTACGATATTCGCCTGCTCCATCAATTCTAGCAGAATCCATTAATTCTTCTGGAACACTTGTTGCTACATAAGTTCTCAAAATGATTACATTCATTGTTGTTACACTTAATGGTAAAATTAATAACCAAATGCTATCTTTCAAATGATACATCTGTGTAAAGATAACATAGGATGCCATCTGTCCACCTGAGAAAAGCATTGGGAAAATCATGAATATTGCAAAGAATTTTCTTATTCTAAAATCTCTTCTACTAATGGAGTATGCATACATGCTCATGAAGAGAAGTCCCACAAAAGTACCAACTACTGTAACTGTGATCGTTACTCCATATGATACAAGTAATTGTTTTCCATAACGGAACACATACTCAAAACCTTCAAGTGCAAACGAACTTGGGAAATAAGAGAATCCCTTTGTCGTAATACTATCATTTGATGAAAAGGCTACTATAAATACTAATACAACTGGAAGTAAACAAAAAAGTGTATATATTCCAAGCAGTATTCCAAGGATCAATTGTCCTGTTCTAAACTTTTTCTTTTTTGCTACTGGCTGAACAGTCTTAGCTACTGAACTCATACTTTTCCCCCCTTCTAGAATAGTGCATTATCTGGTGCGAGCTTACGAACTAAGCCATTGGCACCTAAGATTAACAACAGACCTACAATCGATTGATAGAAGGTGGTTGCAGCTGTAAAACCTGGATTTGCTCCTGTAATAACCGCATTCAACACATAAGAATCAATAACCTGTGTTGTTGAGTACAAGATACCTGAGTTTCTAGTTACCTGATAGAAAAGACCGGTATCAGAATGCATGATACCACCAACACCAAGAAGAAGCATTGTTGTAATCATTGGAACAAGTGCTGGTAATGTAATATGTAATATTTGTTGTCTCTTATTCGCACCATCAATCTGTGCTGCTTCATATAATCCTGTATCGATACCTGCAAGTACTGACATATAAAGTACGGAACCATAACCAACGCTGTTCCAAATCTTAACGATCGTTAGGATTGCTGGCCATGATGATGCATGTGTGTACCAACGTACTGGAGTTCCACCGAAAAGTTCAATCATACTATTTACGATACCATCGCTACCATTAAAGAACGCATAAACAATAAACTGAACTGCTGCGAACGAAATAAATACTGGCGCAATCATAATTGTTTGGAACGTTTTACCTAATTTTTTCTTGATAAAATTATCAAGTGCAATTGCTAGTGCAATACTAGCGCCTGTTCCAACAATTGTAAATACGACATAATATAATAATGTGTTCTTCGTCATTCTCCAGAATGTGTCACCTGAAGCTAATACGAATTTGAAATTATCTATGCCATTCCAACTACTATTCCAAATTCCCAAACCATAGTCAAATTTTTTGAAAGCCATTACAAGACCTGTCATTGGAATGTAACTGAATAATAGTAAAACTAAAAAAGCCGGCATACACATAAGAAAGTGTGCTCTATGTTTCCATGTGTTATGCATAAATCCTTTCATAAAAGTTTCCCCCTTTGCGAGCTTGTTGTTTATTACTTAAACCTTTTCGTAACTACACTATATAACATTTTGCACAGTTTTGCAAGTACTTTTTTTGTCTTTATTGATATATATTACTATCCGAATGAAAAAACACAGTAAAATCTATTGTTTTTTACCAACCAAATTAGATATCTTACGCATCAAAAACAGTTTTTTACTTATACCTTTAAGTAACATAAAATCATAACTTGATTGTATATTTTACTTAGGATTTTGCCCATTTATACGCATAAATTAGCGGTTTTGTTTAAGTTTTTGTTGAGTAAAGCCCACCATATTAGTATGAATTTATTCGTGCAATATGCACTTATATTTTGATAGAAAACCACTGTTTAGAATCCATTTTCATGATAAATTGGTTACTTTATCGAAAATTTACTAAACTATATTGTTATATATGCCAAGCATCCAAAATGCTTCATTTTTCCCCATACTTACACGCTTTATTGCGGATTAAGTTATTTTGAGTAAAACTTTCCTGCGTCAGTTTTTATGTCTATTTTTCTTTTTTACACTTACTCCCTTAACATTTTCTTAACGTTTTTAGGATATTTATACAAAAACATATGCGTGAATATTAACAACTCACTTATATTTCATCTGATATATGCATGTGTCTCCATGCCTTACAAGTTAATTAGATCATCCTTTTATTATGATAAATTACAAGAACGGAATTTCAAATGATAGATCGCAAGATCTGTTATACATTTTCATTATTTTATATAAACATATGAAAATTATAGTAGAACTTACTTTTAAGAAGTGTTATTTAGACTTTTATACCAAGATAATTTATCGCTTAATGCATTTAATAATAGCATAGCACACATTGTTTGTTGCCTATCACACGCAAACTCACTTCCTCAAAAGCATTAAAGATATATATTAACTACACTAAAATATACAAGCCACATACATGTTAAGAGAGCATTGTAGCGACTTTAAATCAAAAGATGACCGGATACAATTAACTGAATTGTGTTATTCCTTTGTATACTATCACCCCATTAATAAAACCACCCTAAAAAACAAAGAAGGTATACCAATTGATCAAATCAACTGGTATACCTTCTTCTATATATAATTACTGAGCTAATTTAACAGTGTTTAATTTAACACCAGGTCCCATAGTTGAAGTAAGTGTAACACTCTTCAAGTATTGTCCTTTTGCTGATGCTGGTTTTGCTTTGTTAATTGCGCTCATAAGCGTTTGGAAGTTGTCCGCTAATTGTTCTTCTGTAAAAGAAGCTTTTCCCACTGGCACGTGGATAATGTTTGTCTTATCAAGTCTGTATTCAATCTTACCTGCTTTAATATCGTTAACAGCTTTTGTAACATCCATTGTAACAGTTCCAGCTTTTGGATTTGGCATTAAGCCTTTTGGTCCAAGTACACGACCAAGACGACCAACAACACCCATCATATCAGGAGTAGCAACTACAACATCGAAGTCTAACCATCCTTCATTTTGGATCTTTGGTACTAATTCGTCTCCACCTACAAAATCTGCTCCAGCTGCTTCTGCTTCAGCAACTTTATCGCCTTTTGCAAATACAAGAACACGAACAGTCTTTCCTGTACCGTGTGGTAATACAACAGCACCACGAACTTGTTGATCTGCATGACGTCCATCAACACCAAGTCTGATATGAGCTTCTACTGTTTCATCAAATTTTGCAACAGCTGTTTTCTTTACTAAACTAATTGCTTCTGCTGCGTCATAGAAGTTAGCTCTGTCGATGAGCTTAGCAGCTTCTGCATATTTTTTACCTTTTTTCATTCTATTAACCTCCTAGTGGTAGTATCGGGAGTTAACCCTCCCACGTTTAAAACTTTGCCGTATGAAATCTTTTTATTGCTTAAAAACATCGGTTAATGGTTTCTTAAAAGTAGTTGTTGACATACAAACCTGTACGACAGTTATATGAATAATCATGACATTCTGTCATATCAATTTGTTCAATAATTAGTCAACTACAGTGATACCCATACTCTTTGCAGTTCCTGTGATCATGCTGATAGCTGCATCAATTGTTGCTGCTGTTAAGTCAGGCATTTTAAGTTCTGCAATTTTTTGGATCTCTGCTTTTGTAATAGTAGCTACTTTTGTTTTATTAGGAGCGCCTGAACCAGATTTGATGTTGCAGGCTTTCTTTAATAATACTGCTGCTGGAGGAGTTTTAGTAATAAAGCTAAAACTTCTATCTTGATATACAGTGATAACTACTGGAATAATCATTCCATCTTGGTTTGCAGTTTTTGCATTGAACTCTTTTGTAAATTGTACAATGTTTACTCCGTGCTGACCAAGTGCTGGACCAACTGGTGGAGCTGGTGTAGCCTTTCCAGCAGGGATTTGTAATTTAATATAACCTTGAACTTTCTTTGCCATTATAGCATACCTCCTGAATAATGTGGTGTTCGCGGGATTAACCCTCCCACTATCTAGTAATATAATATTCTAGATGTTTCTTTTTACAATTTTTTAATTTCTGTGAAACTAATCTCAACAGGTGTTTCTCTACCAAACATATCAACATTAATCGTGATAATTTGTTTATGACTATTGATCGTCTTAACAATACCTGTAGTTCCTTCCCATACGCCTGATGTTACTTCAACAGTATCACCAAGTTCAAGGTCGATCATGACTTCGTCAGAATTCTTAATTCCCATACTCTGCATCTCTGCTTCTGTTAAAGGAACTGGTTTTGATCCTGGTCCTACGAATCCTGTTACCCCTCTGGTATTACGTACAACATACCACGTGTCATCATTCATCTCCATATTAAGAAGAACATAACCAGGGAACATCTTCTTCTGAACCTGTTTCTTCACACCATTCTTAACTTCAATTACGTCTTGCATAGGAACGGAAACCTCAAGTATTTGGTCTTGGAGCTTTCTGTTTTCGATTGTTTTTTCAATGTTGGCTTTAACTTTGTTCTCGTATCCTGAATACGTATGAACAACATACCAATTCGTTTCTGACATACACTCACCCTTTATCCTATTTTAAGAATCTGTTCTATGCCATATTGAATGCCTAAATCTAATATAGCGATAACTACTCCAAGAGCTACTGAAATAGCTACTACTGCTGCAGATTGTTTTGCAAGTGTTTGTTTGTCTGGCCATATAATCTTTTTGAATTCAGATTTTACGCCTTTAAAGAAACTTTTCTTTGGAGCATTTTCTGTATTAGTTGCAGTATCTCCCATGCTTTCACTTTCCTTTCTGCAAAACAAAGTATTATTACTTTGCTTGTAACGGATAATTAGACATAATTACTTAGTTTCTTTGTGTAATGTGTGTGATTTACAGAATCTACAGTACTTCTTAGTTTCCATTCTGTCAGGATGTGTTTTCTTATCCTTTGTCATGTTATAGTTACGTTGTTTACATTCTGTACATGCCAATGTGATTTTTACGCGCACGACTTCCACCTCCGCTAAATTTCGTTTGATTGTGATTTATTCGTAGTTTAATCTGATACAGATCTTACGAATATCAGTTTTTAGGCATAAAAAAAAGACCTCTTCCATCGCTAGTCCAATATAGCATAAACAAGCCATTCCGTCAACAACTTTTTATAACTGGGTAGAATTTCTTATACAAATTTCCCCTATACCCTTGTTTTTTTTCCCATATGCTATCGACATTTTAAAATCTACATATTATAATGAAATCAAATATTATAAGATAGAGATTAAAAAGTCTGTTGAACAAAGGAGGTGACTGTTTTATGGTAACATCTACATATAATTATCTTGTTGCAAATTATGAATCCGGAAGACCTATTCGTTACACTTCGCACAAGACAAGTGAATTACGCAAAATTTACAATAATATAGTGAAAATCAGCAAGCAGTCTCCCCTCTATTTATTAGATATCTCTCTCGAGCGGCAAACCTATGCACTTAACTTAAAAGATGCTGCGATGTCATTGCATACGATTCTTAATAATTTTTCAAAGGACGATACTAACTCTGTCTTTCATGATAAGAAGGCTGTTTCCTCTAATGAGAATTATGTATCCGCTACCATTGTCAAAGATCACGCACCTACACTTCCAACAGAGTTTAATATTGAAGTTACTAATCTTGCTAAACCACAACAGAATGTATCCGATTCCTTTCGTCCGAATACATTGCAATTGCAATCCGGTACTTACCAATATTCCATTGACGTGGAAGGTAACTCTTATAATTTTTCATTTCAGGTTGCCTCTGGATCCACACACAAAGATATCATGGCGCAATTATGCAACCAGATTAACAAATCGGAAATTGGCATACACGCTTCAGAATATACAGACAAAAATTCAAATGAACTCCGTTTGATCTTAGAATCAGATACCACAGGAGATACAGGTACCCCGCAGTTTACTTTACAAGATGACGTATATATTGGCGGCGAAGGCATTGTAGATTACTTTAATCTTAATCAGGTATATCAGCCAGCAGAAAGTGCTAAATTTAAAATTGATGGAAAATCAAAAGAATCTTTATCCAATCAATTTACTTTTAATAAATCCCTTACAGTGTCCTTACATAACCTTACCAATGAACCTGTTCATATATCTTATGCTCCAAACTCTGATCGGATCGTAGATGAACTGAATACTATAACAGATGGATACAATTATCTTCTATCCTTAGGCAATGCGCACTCTAACGAGGAACGACGCGCCAACAAATTGGTCTATGAGCTTGATTCTATCGTTTATCAATATCAGAACGAATTAGAGGCTTGTGGTGTTACTAGAAAAGATTCTGGAGAATTATCTCTAGATTCCTTTTTGGCTTTACAAGCAGCTACCGATGGTACGATTAAAGAGCTTTTTACCAACCCAGAAAAGATCTCTACTGATCTTTTACGAGAAACGAATCAAGTTACCGTTAATCCAATGGATTACCTTGATCAAAAGATCTGTACCTATCCGAATTATAACTCACACCACTTCCCAAACCCTTATCTTACTTCTGTATATAGTGGTATGTTATTCAACTTCTATTGTTAACTTTATAATAGGTATATAAACATAAAAACCATCTTCCATAACTCTTAGAAGATGGTTTTTTCATGTCTACATTCTTATATTCTTGTGTACTATTTATTTACTTTTTGTGTTTTTTTCTTTTTTATTTCTTTTAAATATCCAATCTGGCTTTTTCTTTCTTTTATTTTTTCGTTATATTACTTGTTTGCATTACTTTTCTTCTTCCTGTTCTTCATTTCGACGCTTCTTAATCATATCACGAAAATCTTTTGGCGACATATTCTCTACACTTCGAAATGTTCTACTAAAATAATTCGGATCCTTGTATCCTACCATTAGACCAATCTGTTTTAAAGGATAGTCAGAAGTTTGAATTATTTCTTTTGCCTGGTTAATTCTTCTACGTGTAAGATATTCAATAAAGGTATCTTTGGTTTCTTCTTTGAATATCTTACTTAAGTATTGGGAACTAACCCCTACACGTTTTGCAACTTCTTCTAATGTAATATTCTCTTTAAATTCCGCTTCTACA
This sequence comes from Anaerosporobacter faecicola, assembly GCF_012070565.1. GTDB lineage: Bacteria > Bacillota > Clostridia > Lachnospirales > Lachnospiraceae > Anaerosporobacter > Anaerosporobacter faecicola. The sequence goes on along the minus strand of NZ_JAAQRO010000028.1, from coordinate 41,323 downwards.
ATATTCAATGCGTCACTTACAGCTTTAGAATACAACCGGGTCTGATCAATTTGACTGTGCTGAATAAACTCAAACTTCTGATGTGCCCAAGCTTTTATCTCATTTGCGGGTATCTCTTCAATTTGGTTAAGGTATTCTAAAAAACTTACCTGTGTATATCTTTCCCAATCCACCCCAGAAATCACATGTCTGGTTAATGCCAAAAGTTCAATTATCTTACTTTTTTTCGCATCATCACTGAACAAATCCAGGCAATCCAATAGATTATTCAAGTAATTCGATCCTTCTCCATCTTTCATTCGAAGTGAAATCAAAAATTTCTTCTCTAAATCTTTATAAAGATTGCTATCGTAATATTCTTTCTTTTTCTCAATATACTGCTTTCCTGACTCACCTTCTATTCGAAGACTACGGATAGAATCTTGATAAGAGGCATAGATATTACCTATATCTTCTTCTCTTCCTAATCCAATCTGAACGCATACACCCAGTTTCTTATCCAATACTTTCTTTATATGATGTAATATATCAACCAAATTAAGTTTTATTCCATCAATTGTTTTATCAAAAGAAACATAACATACGACTCTTTTTCCCACACGTGGGCCTACTGCAAATCGAATCATTGCATTCTCATATTCATGAAACACATCATATACCTGTATTGATACCGATTGTTTATTGATCATTTTTACATTATCTGAATAGAATTCCACATTGATCATACACCCATGTGTACCAATATCCAATAATTCGATATACTTTTTTATATCCTTTGTTGTAAGTCTATTGAAAACAATCGTGTAGATTAAGCTATATTCAATATAGATTTTCGCTTCTCTATATTTATTCGTTACGCTACATATATTCTGCTTATATACATTATTCTTTTCAATCTCATCCAAACATAGTTCTGTAGCATACCTTAATTCATTTTCATTGGTTGGAAGCGTTATGAACTCGTCTGCCTTTAAACGTATTGCTTCCCTTGCAAACGCAAGATAACTATATTCTGATAGTATAATAATTCGAGTTTCTAAGTTTTTCTTTCTTACTTTTCGAATCGCCTGAAGACCATTTACACCTGTAATTTCTATATTAATAAATGCAATGTCAATTCCAGAAAAATCTTTTGCTAATAGTTCAATTACTTCTCTTGACGTTCCAACGATATGCGCCACTTCACAATTTGGATAGGAATGATCGATCATATTTTTAATCATTTGTATATACTCTGAATTTCGTTCTGCAATAAGTATCTTAAACATATTTCCACCACCTGTCTAAACCATAGCCTGTTTAATTGATTTTCCTTTTTCTTCTTACATATATTAAAAAGAAAAAGGAAACTGTACGAAACAATCCCCCTTCTCCCTCTAGCCAACTTGTTTGGATTTATCTTCAGTAATATAGTCAAATTCATCCCCAGCTATTACAATATTTAATTCTGTCATCAAATTAACATCATATATATCTTTACTGGTTCCATCTGCTTCTTGTAAAATCCGTACCATCGGGCGTAATGGCATTCCCGGATTTTGTTCCTTTACAATACCTATTCTCCCATCTGAAAGTCTCACCTGTGTTCCATTCGGAAAAACAGCAATTAGATGTAGAAACTGACATACCAGTTCTGTTTCAAATTTAGTTCCACACGATTGCATTAGCATGTCCATCGCTTGGCGATTGGACCATTTTGCCCGATAGCATCGCGTAGAAGTTAATGCATCGTAAACATCCGCTACTGCAACTATTTTCGAAAAAGTATGTAACTCATCTCCTTGTAACCCCCGCGGATACCCCGTTCCATCCACATGTTCATGGTGGGTAAGAGAAATGATTCTTGAAAGCTCTGATAGCGACTTACAGCCCTTTAGAGCATTATATCCTAATATTGTGTGTTTCTTAACATATTCATATTCTTTATCTGTTAATTTTCCTTCTTTGAACATGATATCTCGGTCTATATAGATTTTTCCGATATCATGTAAAATCGTTCCCATAGCCAACCGTTTGAGCATATCTTCTTTATATCCAACTCGTTGTCCTAGCATTAAGGCATATACGGTTGTACTCACCGAATGCGTATATGTATACTCATCGGCAGCGCCAATATCATTTAAGCTAATTAATACATCTTGGTTCTCTAAAATTTCATTTATCACATGGTCTATGACATCTTGCATCGTATCTACTTGTAAGATTCCCTTCTGTGTAAAATCTTTAAACGCAGTACGAAGGGTCTCTTTACATATATTTCTAGTTTTTGATGTGATTACATCTGGAATGGTAATTCCTTCACTGATGTCGTCTTCTACATAAATCTCAAAAATCCCTAAACGATTAAGATTTCTAATATATCTCTCTAGATTATTTGTTCCATTTGCCAAAATCAAACAACCTTCACTGTAAATTGGTCTGGCCAATACCATATCTGATTGAATTTGTGTGGTTGATATTAATCTCATGCCATTCTCCTATATAGAACTATTGTGTATATATAATCTTACCTTTACTACAACAGTTCTTTCTTAACAATACCAACTTATCATATGGAGCTATTCTATCTATTCGTAAGCAAAACATTACATACTATCAAAGTCAAATGTTCATGAGTCTCATGCTTGTATGAAACTCATGACAGTATGACCCTCAAAATACAAGAACATAGCCTAAATAGGACGAAGTTCTAATGTTTTCTTATTGTACGAGCACATAATTGATAGCAAAACATAGAATCTACATTCTATACCATTATATGATCACCTTTACAGGACATTTTTCTGCACATTTTCCGCAGTTTGTACATTTATTATAATCAATATGGGCAAGATTATCAACCAGTTCAATCGCACTATATTCACAATTTTTCTGGCATATACCACACCCAATACATCCTGCTTCACAGGCAACTTTGACTTCTTTTCCTTTATCTTTGGAACTGCATTGTACGCGATGTTGAGATGCATATGGTACAATTTCAATCAAGTGATTTGGACATTCTTGCACACATTTCCCACAAGCAACGCATTTTTCCTGATCTACAACAGCAACACCATTAATAATATGGATGGCATCAAAACCACATACCGTTACACAGCTTCCTCCACCCATGCAACCATACGAGCAGGCTTTCCCTCCACGTCCAGGTACCATGGAGATTTTCTTACAATCTGCTATTCCATAATAGTTATACTTTGTAGCTACTTTATCACAAGTACCCGCACATTTTACAAATGCCACCTGCTTTGCTTCTTCTTGCGCTTCCACACCCATAACTGCACTAATTAATTTTGCTTTCTCGGGTCCAGCCACTGGACAGGCATTCGTTGGTGCTTGGCCCTGCGCAATTGCTTTTGCCAATGCATCACAACCTGCAAATCCACAGCCACCACAATTGTTCCCTGGCAAAAAGTCTCGCACTTGTTGTTCTCTCTCGTCCACCTCAATCTTGAATTTCTCGCCTGCTAGGCCTAATAACAATCCAATGATCAATCCTGTAACACCGACGATCGCTGCGGCGATAATAATTCCCTCTATACTCATCGCTTCATCCTCCTATAGCAATCCAGAAAATCCAAAGAAGGCAATTGCCATTAATCCAGCTGTGATTAATACAATTGGCGAGCCTTTGAAGGATTTTGAGATATCATTATGTTCAATTCTCTCTCGGATTCCAGCCATGATGACGATGGATATTGTAAAACCAAGAGCAGTACCAAAACCATTTACTACACTTGTAACTAAGTTATATTCTTTTTGTACATTGATCAAGGCAACACCAAGTACTGCACAGTTTGTAGTGATCAATGGTAAATATACACCTAATGAATTATATAAACTTGGGCTAATCTTCTTAAGTACCATTTCAACAAATTGAACCAATGCTGCAATCACCATGATAAATACAATGGTCTGCATATAGGTTAAATTAGCTGGTACTAGAACAAAATCATAGATTAAACTTGTGCAAGCAGATGCAATGGTAATAACAAAGATTACTGCTCCACCCATTCCTACTGCTGTCCCAACTTTTTTTGATACACCTAGGAATGGACACAATCCTAAGAACTGACTTAAGACAACATTATTAACTAATGCTGCTCCAATTAATATAATGATTAGTTCTTTCATTTACTCTGCTCCCCTTCCTTTACTTCCTTTGCTTGTTTTGCTTTCAATGCGGCTTCTTTTGCTTTTGCAATTTTCTGCGCATTTTTTTCTTCTTTCTCTTTCGCTAAAGCTTCGTGATTCGCAACGCAATCAACACCATGACAATTACTGCAGTTTCCCCCACACGCAATTGGTTCATTAGTGCCTTCTCCATTGGTTGCGGAAGGTGCTTTGAGTTTGTTCTGTAGAGCAGTCAACATAGCCAATACAAAGAATGCTCCTGGTGCTAAGATAAAGATTGTAGCTGGTTCATAGGAATCAGGCATGATTCCCACATTAAAGATAGAACCATTTCCAATAAGTTCACGAAATGTACCAATCAGTGTAAGACCTACTGTAAAACCTAGGCCCATTCCCATTCCATCAAAGATTGAAACTCCTACTGGATTCTTTGATGCAAAAGCTTCTGCTCTTCCTAGAATAATACAGTTTACAACGATTAGTGGTATATAGATTCCCAAGGTATCATACAAACTTGGAATATATGCTTGTAATGCAAACTGCACAATTGTTACAAATGATGCGACTACAACAATAAATGCAGGCATTCGAACACTGTCTGGTATCATTTTACGTAACATGGAGATCAACATATTGGACATGATCAATACAACCGTTGTTGTTAATCCCATTCCCATTCCATTGACAGCAGATGTGGTAACTGCCAAGGTAGGACACATCCCCAACATCAGCACGAAGGTTGGGTTTTCTTTCACTATTCCATTAAATAATCGTTCAACATATTTATTCATTCCCCTACCCCCTATTTTATTAAGCAGTTTTTCGCAAAGCAAACCCCTGCATTTACTGCTGATGTAACGGCCTTTGTTGTTATTGTTGCTCCACTTAATGCGTCAATTTCATTTTCATTTGTTGCCTTTGTCTTGGTATACGCAAATTGGTCTACATTCTTATCCTTAAATTGATCTTTGAACTTGCCCTCTGTTGCTTTCATCCCCAAACCGGCTGTTTCATTAATGGACAGGATTTCCATACCAGTTACCGTTCCATCTATTTTAATTCCCATGGAAATTGTAATATTTCCACCATATCCGTTGGCAGTTGTAACATTCATAACATAACCGACTAAAGCATCGGATTGATCATAAGCTTCTAGTGCTTCATCAATGGTAACTCCGCTGTAATCCTCTCCATTGCTCTGCTTATTCTCTTTCAGCAATGCTTGAGATTGGTCTAAAGCAGACTTAACAGCGTCACTCTCTTTAAAGCTTACCGCATCTGCAAATACCGTCTGGTATGCTTTTTGCTTTGCCTCTTGCTCTTTCTTCTTGATTGGATCCTTTGTAATCTCATACACAAAGCCAAGTAGGATACCTGCCACTAATGTTATACAAAAAAGGGCAAGTGCATCTTTAATAATTGTATTCTTTTTCTTATTACTCATGTTTTGCACGCTCCTTTCCAAATGGAGTAGGAACCGTGATCTTTTCAATCAATGGTACTAACAGATTACAGAAAATGATGGCATATGACACACCTTCTGCTGATCCTCCAAAGATTCGGAAGATACCTGTCAAGATTCCAAGTAAAATTCCAAATATAATTTGCCCTATTGGAGTTATTGGACTTGTTACATAGTCTGTTGCCATGAAGAAAGCACCCAATAAAAGGCCTCCTCCAAACAAATGTTTCAATAAGAATGTTCCGTCAAAACCATTTCCACCGAATAAAACAAGAAATACCATAAAGGAACCGATGTAAGTAAGGGGTATACGAAGTGTGATGACTTTTCGAATCAACAGATACGCTGCTCCAAGCAAGATTGCCAACGCTGACGTTTCCCCTATCGTTCCAGGTATATTTCCTAAAAACATGCTTGTTACAGATGCCGTTTCTTCACCATTCTTAAGTAATGCCAATGGAGTTGGCCCACTTACACCATCGAAAGTAAATGTTGTCATTCTTCCTGTAAAGGAGATTAATAGAAAACATCTTGCAGCCAGAGCTGGATTCATAAAGTTTTGTCCCAAACCTCCATATAATTGCTTTACAATTAGGATTGCAAATACTCCACCAATAATCGGAATCCATAATGGCACACTTGATGGTAGATTTAATGCCAATAGTAATCCTGTTACAAGTGCACTGTAGTCATATGTTGTAATGGTTTTGTGCATTCCTTTTTCATATATGTACTCTGTCAATACACATGTTGCAATGGTTACTAATATAATTACGAGCGCCTTGCATCCGAAGTTAATCACACCAGCTATACTTGCCGGTACTAATGCAAGAGCAACATCCCGCATGATGGTTTGGGTTGTGTCCTTACTTCTCACATGTGGCGATGCTGATACATTTAATAAATCGTTCACGATTTCGCACCTCTCAATTCTTTTTCTTTCCAGATTATTTCAATATTAACATGTAACTGTTCAGAGGCCTAGAAACACTCCGTGTTTCTAGATTCGTTCTAAACAATTACCTTACTTTTCATTGTCATTTCTTCCTTATTTCTTTCTCTTATCCATAACACTTCTTCTTGTTTGCTTAAATGCTTGCGTTAAACGACGCTTTGCCGGACAGACATAGGTACAGCTTCCACACTCATAACATTCCATTCCATGGATCTTTACAAAGCCTTCCTCATCCGAACTCTGTGCATACTCTAACATCTTTTGTGGAATCAATTTACTTGGACAGGCAGCTACACAACGTCCACAACGAATACATGCTGTTGGTTCCTGTTTAGCAACCTCATCTGATGTAAGACATAAGAGTGCAGAGGATGTCTTTGTTACTGGTATATCAAGTGAATACAATGCTATTCCCATCATTGGTCCACCTGATACGATCTTCTCAGGTTTTGTAACGAATCCTCCTGCTTCCTCAATTAGTTCCCGATAATTCATTCCTGTTTTTACATGAAAGTTACATGGATCCTTAATCGCATCACCTGTAACTGTTACGATTCTTCGCATTAATGGAGTCGATTCACAGACTGCCATATAGATCGAGATAATGGTATCAACATTATTCACTACACAGCCTGCATCGGAAGGTAACATCGTTGAATTGATCTTTCTTCCTGTAGTTGCATAGATCATCTGTCGTTCTGCCCCCTGTGGATACTTTGTTTTCAGAACCTTTACTTCAATTCTTTCTTCTTTTTCAACTAATCCTTGTAACTTCTTAATTGCAACCGGTTTATTATCTTCAATTGCAATAATACCTTTTGCATGTTCAAACAAGGAAAGTACCACCTTTAATCCAGTTACAATCTTCTCGGATTCTTCTATCATCATTCGATAATCAGAGGTAAGATATGGTTCACATTCTGCACCATTTACGATAACATAATCAATCTTTGTGTCATCTTTTGGAGTGATTTTCACATGCGTAGGGAAACCCGCTCCTCCCATACCAACAATTCCAGCCTCTTTCACAATTTGGCGAATCTCCGCTTTTGATAGTTGCGTATAGTCTCTTTTATTCCCAACAGTTGGAAGTGATTCATATTTTCCATCATTTTCAATCACAATCACTGTATCCTTATTACCAGAGACCACCAATCTCTTCTCAATTGCTTTCACCGTTCCCGACACAGACGAAACAATATTGGCGGATATAAAACCTTGCGCTTCTCCAATTAATTGACCAGCAAGCACATAATCTCCAACTTGAACAATTGGTTTTGCAGGAGCGCCGATATGCTGTGACATCGGATATACCAGGTCGCCTTTTGGCAGAACAATCCTAACTGGCTTATCTTGGGATAACTCCTTACCTTCATAAGGATGAATTCCACCTCTAAATGTTGCCAATCCCATTCTCTTTCCCTCTTTTCTCTCATAATCAATCAAATCACTTTTCCCATTTTATAAAAATACAGTTCATCGTATAGTAATGCCACATATACAGATTCTACCTAATCTAATTTATGTAGTTTCAAGTGATTTCATTTCTTCTTTCTTCTATTTTGTATAGCCATGTCTATTATATTAAAGATTTCTTGTATATTCAAGAAATGATATTTATTTAGCAAACTTTTATACTTTTTCAGCCGATTTTTACATTTTTCCACTTTCTTAGATAGTATTTTAGGTGTCAAATGAGTCGAATTATGAGAGTATTGAATACATACGATAATTTCCTATTATACAACTGGATAATTATTCATTCTCTATTCAAAGTGTTCATATAATGCAAAAAAACAATCCCTGCGCATGGTTTTTCGATCTCCATACAGCAGGGATTGTTATTATGCTAAGTAAATGCTAAAGTTCTAGCAAATGTGCAATGTGGCGATTGCACCGAATTGTATATTGTTTCACGAACTAATTTGAACAGTAAAAATTTTATGATGTCCGGCTAAAAGGCATCTTTATTCCGTTTGCTATAAAGAAATTGCATACCTCCTTTTCTATCTGGAACACGTGTCCCACCATTACCATCAAAAAAGCTCTTTAACAGAGCTACTTTATCATCATAAGGTTATTCTAACACTTGTGTCGTAATAAGTCAATTCATATTCTTAATTGGCGATAGCAAATATACAAGGGCATCGTCAAAATACTTTCTGCTTCCTTGATGATGTTCTTGGATATAGTGTTGTTCTCTAGGGATAACTCTTTGCGCAAGACCTAATAATAGTGATATAATAACTCCCAATTCATTATCCACACAAGTACTTCTTCGAATACTTCCATCCGCAAGGCCTTCTCTGTAGTACTTATTAGCAGGGTTTCTATATTGATTGTTAAAGGCAACATAATCTCTAGCTTCTTCACTATCTGGATACACATCTGTAAATATTTGATCGAACTCATCTAAAAATCGAATCTTCTCTGGATTTTCAATCATTGTATCAACCATGTAATTTAGATACTGGCTTAATTTCTCATAGCCACTCTTCTTTACCGCTGTTTTCATTTCTTTGGGTTCTTCTTGAATCTCCCCTAAAATCTGCATCGCAATATAGAATGAAATAGCTTCCTTATTCACAAAACGACGATACAGCGTACTTCTTCCAATCCCCACATGTTTTGCAATATCCTTCATCTCCGTTTTTCGCATTCCTTGCTCTAAAAACAACGTTCTTGTCACCTCTATAATTTGTCGATCCACCTCATCAAAAACTCGCATATTATTTCCTCTCTTTTTCAATACCATTTATTCACAATAGTTACCATATAATTTTTTTTTGCTGTTGTCAAGTAGAACAAAGGAATAAAAAAGAGCCATCATACTAAGAATTCTTAGCACAACAGCCCCTATCCATTATCTTTCGCCTACCCTATGTAAATACTTTTCTCTTGTCGCTAAACCGCCACGAATATGTCTTTCCGACTTGTTAAGATCAAGAACAACACGTGCACGTTCTGCCAGAGAATGATTAATATACGGAAGTCGCTCCGTTACGTCCTTATGTACGGTTGATTTTGATATTCCAAACTTCTTAGCTGTTTGCCTTACCGTTGCATTATAATCGATAATATAATTTGCAATATCGATTGCTCGCTCTTCTATGTAACCTTTCAAGAGGAGTCCCCCTAGTAACCTTGTTTTTACAATCTATGCTTTGCCGTGGTATTTTATGCAACGCGATTCTTATATTAAGAATTTACCTAGAAGACCTCAATCTTAGTAAATATATGCTTTGTTTCAAGGAGAAAACTTAACACTTTCTTTTTCTTAATCGGATTGTTTTACTATAAAATATCATGTATAATAGAATAAAGAATAGCAGAGAGGACGTGATTTTATGAAATACGTAAGAACTGGTTTACCTGTAGATGCTGTACAATATACACTGAATTCAGGTATTGAAGATGGGTTTGAGTTATGGAGTAAAATCGTTGTAAATGGTTGGATTAAAACGGACCGTTTAATTCAAGTTACACGTAATGATGGTACGGTTGTTTGCCCTTACATTGATACCAGACGTGGACGTTCCTTTATTAAGCAGGGTGACTACGTTATTACGGAAGAAGCCGGAGACCGTATTGTTTGCGGGGAAGACAAATTCTCTACCCGTTATCGTAAAGTTTAATGTTTATAGACACAATATTTATACATGAAAAGAACAAAGTGTACTTTGTTCTCCGCTTTAAACAAAGAAAAAAGACAATCTTTCGTTGATTGTCTTTTTTCTTATGCTCTTTCTGTTGCTTCTACTTGATGTTCAAATTATTCTATTATTCTAAAATGTATGAACATAAAATTTACCTGCATTTTAAGGTAATTTACCAGAGAAAACTCAGGATAATCGATTCTTAAAATCTGTATATCCAAAAGAACGAATTACTTTCATCTTCTGTTCTTTCGTATACAGTATGATCGTTGGCAAATTAATTCCATTGAACGTATTGTTCTTCACCATTGTATAATGGGACATATCTTCAAAGAACAACAACTCCCCTTTTTGTAATGGTTTATCAAAAGAGTAATCGCCTATTACATCTCCAGACAAACAAGTCGCACTGGATAGACGATACGTGTAAGGAAGTTCTCCTGCGACCTTAGCACCAATTACAGCAGGTCGGTATGGCATCTCCAGTACATCCGGCATGTGACAAGCGGCGGAAGTATCGAGTAGTGCAATCTCCATTCCATTCTTCATCACATCTAATACCTTGGTTACCAGTATCCCTGTATCCACACCAATTGCTTCACCCGGTTCCATATAAACTTGAACATCATAGGTGTCCCTCACATGAACAATTAACTTCTCAAGTAATGGAAGATCATAATCCGGTTTTGTTATATGATGTCCCCCGCCAAAGTTAACCCATTTCATTTGTTTCAGATACACTCCAAAGAGAGATTCTACCCGGTTCAGTACCCGTTCTAATACCCCAGCGCCCTGTTCACACATGACATGAAAATGAAACCCTTCTAACCCTTCTAAAGCCTTTGGATCTTTCTGAAGTTCTTCTTCTAACCGCTGCAATGTCACACCAAAACGAGAGTTTGGAAAGCATGGATTATATAAGTCCACTTCCACTTCCGAATACTCTGGATTAATCCGAAGTCCACAAGAGACCTTTCTATCCACAGCCTGCACCTTTTTCTTATACGTTATCCACTGTTCGAATGAGTTAAACACAATGTGGTCACTGGTCTGAAGAATTTCATCCATTTCTTCCTCACGGTACGCAGGAGAATAGATGTGTACTTCTTTTCCAAACTCTTCTCTTCCAAGTTTCGCCTCGAACAAACCACTTGCTGCAGTACCACTTAGATACTGCGCCAACAAGGGATAGGTGGCAAACATAGAAAATGCTTTTTGTGCCAGCAAAATCTTACAACCGGTTCTCTCCATAACGCCGCTTAAGATCTTCGCATTCCGTTCTAATAGTTCTTCTATCACAACATAGGAAGGTGTGGGAATTTCCCGTAATTGTTCTACTGGGATCTGCACCCCTTCGTATGATATTGTATCTTGTACATTATCCATAACAATGATCCTTTTCCTAATCCACTAATGTTGGATTAAAATCTTCAATCCATGGTAGTCCGAACTTGTTAAGCGCCTCCATGAATGGATCTGGATCAAATTCTTCCACATTGTATACACCAGGTTTTTTCCATTTACCTGTCATTACCATAGACGCACCGATCATTGCAGGAACTCCAGTTGTATAAGAAATTGCCTGAGAGCCTACTTCTTTGTAACATTCTTGATGGTCGCATACATTGTACACATAGTATGTCTTTTCTTTTCCATCTTTCACGCCCTTGAAGATACAACCGATGTTTGTCTTACCAACCGTTCTAGGTCCTAAGGACGCTGGGTCTGGTAAAACTGCTTTTAAGAACTGTAAAGGAACAATCTTCTTTCCTTCGAACTCAATTGGTTCAATCGAAGTCATGCCTACATTCTCTAAACATTTCAGATGGGTCAAATAACTTTGTCCAAATGTCATAAAGAAACGGATTCTTTTAATTCCCTTAATATTCAGCCCCAATGATTCTAGTTCTTCATGGTGAAGAAGATACATGTCCTTTTCACCCACTTGATCAAAATTGTATACTCTCTTAATCTCCATTGGTTCTGTTTCAACCCATTCGCCATTCTCCCAATAGCTTCCCTTGGCAGACACCTCACGAATGTTAATCTCTGGATTAAAGTTTGTGGCAAATGGATACCCATGATCTCCACCATTACAATCTAGAATATCAATTTCATGGATTTCATCAAAATAATGTTTCATGGCATATGCTGAGAATACACCCGTTACACCTGGGTCAAATCCACAGCCAAGTAATGCAGTTATTCCTGCTTTCTCAAAACGTTCTCTATAATCCCATTGCCATTTGTATTCAAACTTAGCGGTATCTAGTGGTTCATAATTTGCTGTGTCCATGTAATCAACTTTTGTTTCCAGACAAGCATCCATGATTGTAAGATCTTGATAAGGAAGTGCCACATTGATTACAAGGTCTGGTTGTACTTCTTTGATTAAGGCTACAAGCTCTTCTACGCTGTCTGCGTCCACTTGCGCAGTGGTAATCTTTGTTTTTCCACCATCTAACTTTTCTTTTAATGCATCACATTTGGATTTGGTTCTGCTGGCAATGCAGATTTCCTCAAATACTTCACTGTTTTGACAACATTTATGAACAACTACACTGGCAACTCCGCCAGCTCCAATAATAAGTGCTTTTCCCATTTATTCATAGCGAGATTTCTATACGGTATATCCCCACATTGAATATAACCTGTAGAATCTCTTCCTCCTTTTCTTAGTCTTTTTTATGTATTTATCGTAGAAACTTGGTCCGATTCCTTACTTATTGCGCCAATATACAACCAGCGCCTACTTCCTGTTACTCACATTCCATTAATAACTTCTTCACGTAATTTGGTAATGCAAATGCACCCAAATGCAAATCTGTATTATAGTATCTTGTCTCAAGTCCCAGCTGATTCCACCATTCTGCATTCAAATCTTTAATTGGTGACAGCCCCTTTGAGGCAAATCCAAACATCCAATGTCCCGAAGGATAGGTTGGAATATGCATCTGGTAAACTTCACTCACAGGAAATACTGCTTTAATATTTCGATGTGCCCGTTGCATTGCATTGGCGTCACTTTCATAATAAGGACTTTCATGCTGATTAATTAGAATTCCCTGGTCAGTTAATGCTTTAAAACAGTTTCCATAGAACTCTTTTGTAAACAGCCCCTCTCCCGGTCCGAAAGGATCCGTAGAATCTACAATAATAAGATCATACATGTTGACTGGTTTTCGTACAAATTTCAAACCATCCTCATAATGAATATGTACACGTTCATCCTCTAGCTTGCATGCTGTTTGTGGTAAATACTCCTTACAAACGTTAACCACTTCCTGATCAATTTCAACCATATCAATCCATTCAATGGACGTATATCTTGTTAATTCCCGAATGGTTCCTCCATCGCCTGCACCAATCACCAGTACCTTTTTAATCGCTGGATTAACAGCCATCGGAACATGGGTGATCATCTCATGGTAGATGAACTCATCTTTCTCCGTAACCATCAAATACCCATCTAAGGTCAGGATTCTTCCAAATTCTTTTGTATCAAATACATCAATTCGTTGAAAGTCCCCTTGTTTACTTACCAATTGTTTCTCAACTTTTATAGAAAATCGAACATTTTTCGTATGTTCTTCCGTAAACCATAATTCCACAGACGTCATTCCTTTCTTTCACAAACTTTACAACTCTTGTCATTCATTCAAGACAACACTCCGTAAAGTTTGAATCACATGGTAGCACAAGTTAACCCTCTTCGATTACAATATTAATGTTCTCGATCTTCATATCTTGCGTACCTGTCATAAAGCAGCCTTTTTCTTTTGCATACAGGATATAATTCACAATATCCTCTGTAATTCGCTCGCCAGGAGCCAAGATTGGAATTCCCGGTGGATAACACATAACAAACTCTCCACAGATATATCCCGCACTCTTTTCAATTGAAACAGACTTCTTTTCTCCATAAAACGCTTTCTGTGGCGCCATAACGACATCGGGATTAATATATTCATGGTCGAACAAACCTGTTTTATCTTTTTCATATAGACGTTTGATTTCCGATAAAGCACTAATTAAGCGTTCAATCTCTAGATTACGATCTCCTGCTGATACAATAGCAAGGATATTACCGATATCACCAAATTCAATCTGTATATCATATTCATCTCGTAACAGATCATAGACTTCAATTCCTGCCAGTCCAATGGCTCTTGTATGAATGGATAATTTGGTTTTATCAAAGGCATATACGGCATCTCCATCAACTAGTTCTTCTGCAAACGCATAATAACCACCTAGTTTGTTAATCTCTTCTCTTGCATATTCCGCAAATTCCACCGTCTTACGAAACATCTCTTTCCCATTCATACTCAGGTTCTTACGTGCAATGTCTAAGGAAGACATGAGCAGATATGAACCACTGGTGGTCTGGGTCAGATTAATGATCTGACGAACGTAATCCGCATTTATACTCTTATTACAAAGCAGGATGGAACTTTGCGTTAACGAACCACCTGTTTTATGCATACTAACTGCTGCCATATCCGCCCCCGCTTCCATAGCAGAAATCGGCATGTCTTCTCCGAAGTAAAAATGTGTTCCATGTGCTTCGTCTACTAATACAAGCATATTGTGTGCATGTGCCAGCGTAACAATGCGTTTCAAATCGGAACAGATTCCATAATATGTAGGATTATTGACCAGAATTGCTTTTGCTTCTGGATTTTCTAGGATTGCCTCTTCTACATCCTTAACTGACATACCAAGAGGAATACCTAATTCTTTGTTTATCCCCGGATTGATATAAACGGGTAATGCACCACATACAACTAAGGCATTAATTGCACTACGGTGAACATTTCGGGGCATGATAATCTTATCACCAGCCTTACAGGTGGACATCACCATTGCCTGTACTGCTGCTGTTGTTCCATTTACGATAAAGAATGCTTCTTGTGCACCAAAAGCCTCTGCCGCTAATTCCTGTGCTTCCTTGATCACCGATACCGGATGACACAGATTATCTAATGGCTTCATAGAATTCACGTCTAGGCGGAGACAAGTTTCTCCAAGGAAATGTTTTAACTCCTTGTTTCCACGTCCTCCCTTATGGCCGGGTACGTCAAAGTGTGCAATTCTTTTTGAATCATGTTGTTTCAGCGCCTCATATAAAGGCATACATTCTTGTGATCGTTGATCCATGATTAACCTCCTGGCTAGCTGACTATCCCTTCTTGTATAGTCATACTCTGCTGTCTATCTCAAGTTTCTTACCAAGTCCCGGACTAGTAGATATTCATTCCACTAAATATCTCGATCATCTCTTTACGCAGACTATCCGTTATAGCTAATCGCTGTTTCGGAGGGAGTTCGTATACATCTTGATTAAAGAGATAATTCTGTAGCTCAATCTCTTTGATCAACATCTTGGTATGAAAAATATTCGATTGATAGACATTCACATCAATGGCATCATAACGTTCCAACGTCTTGTCATCGATGTAATTCTGTATCGAAGTAATATCATGGTCAATGAAAAACTTTTTACCTTCAACATCACGTGTAAAACCACGAACCCGGTAATCAATGGTTATGATATCCGAGTCAAAGCTTGAAATCAGGTAATCTAAAGCATTTAGTGGTGATACTTCACCACACGTAGATACATCAATATCTACACGAAAAGTGGAAATTGCATTATCCGGATGATATTCAGGAAAGGTATGAACGGTAACATGACTCTTATCCAAATGTGCATGGACCATGTCGCGTTTCTCTGTTACATACTTACCTAAATTGCAGGATTCGTCGATACTTTCCGTTGCAAGGGAATCTTCAGCAATCAGAATATTCACACTTGCACCTTGTGGTTCATAATCCTGTTTTGAGATATTAAGAATATGAGCACCGATCATATCGGTTACATCGCATAATATCTTCGTTAATCGGTCCGAGTTATATTGCTCGTCAATATATCTAATATAATCTTTTTGCTCTCGCTCACTTTTTGCATAGCAAACATCATAGATGTTGAAGCTAAGTGTTTTTGTGAGGTTGTTAAAGCCATACAGTGTCAGCTTTTTTTCCAACCCTAACATCACAACCTTTCTTATATGATTTTGTAACAGGCGCACTTCTCCCGTTACGGCACTTCTCATGATTTCTGTATGTATATCTCACATGTATTCTTGTGTAAGTATATTTTTTTCCTTTTTAGCCAACTACATAAAACAAGCTGACTCTTAAGGTTGTCACGTCATAAGCAGCTTTCATTAGCTTACCATGTTTTTCATAAAAAAACAATTGTAGAAAAAAATCTATCGTTTTCTTGCATCTAGTTTATACAAGGCATCATACATCTCTGGTCTACGGTCTCGGAATACGCCCCAGCCAATTCGAAGGTCCCATATGGCATCCAAGTCAAATTCTGCAACCAAAACACATTCTGATTCACGATCAGCACTGGCAACCAATGCTCCTGTTTCATCTGCAATAAAGGAAGAACCATAGAACTTCATACTACTATCTCCTTCGGTTTCAACACCAATACGGTTAGAAGCAACCACTGGCATAATGTTTGCTGCCGCGTGTCCTTGCATGCACCTTCTCCAATGTTCCATACTGTCAACCGTCATAACAGGTTCTGAACCAATAGCAGTTGGATATAATAAGATCTCTGCTCCCATTAACGCCATACATCTCGCAGACTCTGGAAACCATTGATCCCAGCAGATTCCTACGCCAACTTTTCCATAAACAGTATCCCACACTTTAAACCCCGTATCTCCAGGAGAAAAATAGAATTTTTCCTCGTAACATTCCCCACAAGGAATATGGGTTTTTCGATAAGTTCCAAGTACCGTTCCATCTGCATCGATCATGGCAACTGTATTAAATGTTGTATTCCCCGCTGCTTCATAAAAGCTGACAGGAATTACAACATGAAGTTCTTTGGCGATCGCCTTGAAATGATTTACCGCAGGGTTTTCCTCAACCGAAGTTGCTAACCGATAATAGTCATATACTTCTTTCTGACAGAAGTAAGGCATCTCGAATAATTCCTGCAATAGAATAATATTTGCCCCTTGTCCTGCTGCTTCACGTACGAGTCGTTCCGCCTTCTGTAATGTCTCTTCTCTATTCCATGAACACGCCATCTGTGTGGCAGCTACTTTAACTTTTCTCATCCCTTGTCTTTCCTCCCACTAAATTAACCCAAATCGATTTCTCTTATACGGTTGTTCTTCCCGCAGGTACTTGTTGAGTAATACAATGAATATTGCCTCCACCAATTAAGATATTTCTGGTTGGTACTTGCAGAACCCTTCGTTCTGGAAACAAATTTACTAGAACTTCTCTTGCTACTTCATCCATCGGGTCCTCAAATCCCGGCATAACAACACAGGTATTCCCAATATAGAAGTTTACATAGGAGGCTGCTAAGCGTTCGCCTGCTTCTCTTGTTGGCTCGTCTTCACACCAAGCAATTCCTTCGCAATCCTCTTCCGTCATATGAATCGGTTTTGGTAATGGTAATTTATGAACCGTAATCTTCCTTCCCTTTGCATCCCGTTCGCGCTCTAGGATTTCAAGACAGCTGCTTGATAATGCATACTGCGGATCATTCGTATCCTCTGTCCAAGCTAAAACCACTTCTGCAGGCTTAACAAAGGCACATATATTATCAATATGTTCATTAGTTTCATCAAGGTATATTCCATTCTTCAACCAGATAACCTTTTCTACTGATAGATATGCCTTTAATTGTTCTTCAATTTCCTGCTTTGTCATGTCAGGATTTCGTCCCTTACTAAGCAGACAGGCTTCTGTAACCATTGCAGTTCCTTCCCCATCTACATGAATCGAGCCACCTTCTAATACAAAATGTCTCGCGTTATAGACATCTTTTTGTTCAAGATCGCAAATCTTTCTAGCTACCTTATTATCCTTATCCCAAGGAAAATATAATCCATCCTCTAGTCCACCCCAAGCATTAAAATACCAATCGATTCCCCGAAGTTCTTTCTTCTCATTTACAACAAATGTCGGTCCACAATCTCTTACCCAAGCATCGTCCGTGGACATCTCAACTACACGGATTTCCTCTGGAAGCATCCGGCGAGCTGTATCATATTCTTTTTCACTGACTAACATCGTTACTTGTTCCGAAGATTGAATCGCTTTTGCTACTTCCACGAATTCTTTCTTTGCAGCGATTCCACCAAATTGCCAGGAATCCGCTCGCTCTGGCCATATCATATAGCAACCTTGGTGTTGTTCATATTCAGCTGGCATGTGGAAGCCATCTTCTCTTGGTGTTGTTTTCAATATCCGCATATACGTGTACCCTTTCCTAGTTTTCTATAAAGTACCATAGAAGTAATCTTTCTGTCAATTCAGTTATTTCCCAAAACTCCGTAAATGCAGCCGTTCATAAAGTACATGCTTCTTAATTTAGCGAATCGATGTCGTACAATTTCCTAACCACTCCCTTATACTCTGCCCAATTACAATTTGACGTTGCTTTGGAACTATGCTAGGATACAATAGAAAAATATGAATTAGGAGACTCCAAATGAAAATAATCAAACAACTTTGTCTGATCTTTGGGATGTGTCTCGTGGGTGTTGCAATCTCCTCTGTACTCCCTTTTACCTTCCCTTCCAGTCTGATCAGCATGTTATTACTTCTGTTATTGTTAATAACCAAATGTATCAAACCCGCATCAATTAAGGAAACCTCGGAATTTTTGTTAAGCTCTATGGCATTTTTCTTTGTCCCTTCTGGAGTTGCAATCATTGAACAATACTCTTTTTTAAAAGGTAAAATTGCCGTGTTAATCCTAATCTGTATCGTGACTACTATACTTACCTTTCTCACTACAACTTTTACCGTCACAATGATCATAAAATATATGAATAAAGGAGCCAAATCAAATGAACTCGATCCTAAATAGTCCTTTTTTCGGTTTAACACTAAGCTTTGGTGTCTATTGGTTATGTAAGAAGATAAACGAAAAGACCAATCTTGCTTTGCTTAACCCCTTACTTTGGACCACAATCATCATTATCGCTGTGTTAGCAATTTTTCGCATCCCATTGGAATCCTATAATCTGGGTGGTGATTTTATCACCATGTTTCTTGCACCTGCTACCACTGTCTTGGCATACTCGATCTATCGGCAAATTACCGTTCTAAAAAAGAATTTTATACCAATAGCTGCTGGTTGCCTCGTGGGAAGCGTTACTTCTATGGGTAGCACCTATCTCTTATGCAAGGCATTTGATTTGGAATCCACCATTACCGCTTCCATGATTCCAAAATCCGTTACAACCCCAATTGCAATGGAAGTAAGTAGCAGTCTTTCAGGTATACCGTCCATTACGGTAGCCGCTGTTGTTGTCACAGGAATCTTTGGTTCCATGGCTTGCCCAATTTTGATCAAACTTTTTCGTGTAAAAAGTAAGATTGCTGCTGGTGTAGGAATTGGTACCTGTAGCCATGCCGCTGGAACTTCAAAGGCAATTGAAATCGGCGAAGTGGAAGGTGCAATGAGTGGAATTGCCATAGGTGTCGCTGGAATTATGACAGTTCTGCTATCTCTATTTTTATAACAGTTCTATTATTTCTAAAAATGGATTTCATTACAGTACAAGTCAATCCAACAACCCCATATGTTTTGCTGCCAAATTCCAGTACTTTGGTGGAATGTGGTTCCAATCTGCATTCCCCAATTCTTGTTTAGCAAGGTCATATGCCTTTTTAACACAAGTCGGCGCATAATTCACCCCATCCTCGATGGAATGGAGGATACAACACATCCACAGATATGCTTTCTCCTTCATTTCACTTGCTTCAAATTCTTCTCGCAATCTCTTAAAATCATAGGGTAAGGTCACCCCCTTCATTTTCCACATTCCCTCTTCCCAACTCAAAACCGCCATATGGGCGCTTTTTTTACATCCAATGGGAACACCTACAGAACCCGGATTAATCAACTGTTTCCCCTCATATTCATATTGGAACTGTTTATGCGTATGCCCACATAACATATACGATGCAGGTATTTCTTTTAGGAGCTTATTGGTATTCTCGGCTTTCTCATATAAAAGTTCCCTTGTATTAACCAATGATCCATGTGCAAGAATAATGTCCTTTGTCCCTTCCAGTTTCACTCTTCCTTTATTGGATAGTGATTGAAACCACTTTAAATCTTCCGATCTAAGATTTTCATAAGTGTAGAGAAGATTACCTGTATTCGCTTGGTAGACCCAACCATCCGCATATCCTTGTGCATGACGGATAAAATACTCCTCCCGATTCCCCCGAATACACCATGTTTCGTAATTTTTACGAATCTGCGTAAGCAGATTCATAGTGGTTTGGGGGTTGGGGCAATCACTTACATAATCCCCCAAAAAAATAATCTTATTAATTCCCTCTTTTTCTATATAATGCAAACAGGCCTCTAATGCAAAGTGATTGCTATGTATATCACTTAATACGGCTACTCTCATTTTTTCCTCCCTTCGTTTGTTCCTCGGAGTAAAAACATTCTTTCTATTCCATTTGATTCGTTTGTCAAAAAGTACATTGACGCCCCTTTGACTCTTATACCATTATTATAAACAAATTTTTCTTCGTGCGCAAATCCGTCAATTTCATTCAATTCCCTATATTATAAACTACAAAATAAATAATAGCTCGTTACGGAAATCTTAATACTTTTTTCATCTTTCTATGGATTGCACCCCTACCCATCTTATGCTATAATCACGTATGTCATTAGTTAATTGGACATAACTGTTGTTATTCATTATCCATAGAAAGGCGGCATATTTTGAACACATCAAAGCATAATAAGCCTAACCATGTTTCCCCTAAGGGGAATTCGATTATAAACTTTTTTAAGAAGTATAAACATGCTTGGACACTCGTTTATCTATTTGTTTATTTTCCTTGGTTCTTTTATTTAGAAAAAACCATTACTACTAATTATACGTCCATTCATATACGTTTGGATGATCTGATTCCTTTTAATGAACTATTTATTATTCCATATTATTTGTGGTTTATGTATGTGGCAGTAGTCATTGCATTTCTTTTATTTACATCAAAAGAAGAATATTATCGATGCTGTGCTTTTCTTTTTATTGGTATGACAATCTGCTTGACCATCTATACCATATGGCCAAATGGACAGGATCTGCGCCCTACCACATTTGCTAGGGATAATTTCCTTGTAGACATTGCAAAGAAATTATATGCATCTGATACATCAACAAATGTCTGTCCAAGTATTCATGTATTTAATTCCATTGGAATTCATATTGCCGTTATGCATTCCTCACGATTAAAGAATAATCACTTGGTTCGTCGTACTTCCTGCGTATTATGTATCTTAATCTGTTTATCAACGGTCTTCCTAAAACAACACTCTGCGTTTGATGGAATTGCCGCAATGATCTTAAGTGTATTCATGTACCTACTTGTATATGTACCGAATTATACAAAGTTATTTAACAAAAAACAGTCATTATGTGAGACGCATAATGAAGTATAGAAATTCATTCTTACCAAACTATATTATCGCGGCAGTCGCCAAGGTTTCAAGTAAACTTGGACTTTGGCTCGTTGCTCGCGTAAAACAATAAGACCTAGGTCAATATATTGACCTAGGTCTTATTGTTGAAGTTTATTTTTTATCTTCATCAACCAAATCCAATAACTTTTTGAGAGATCCGATAACCCATACGTATAATAGCATGTCCCATATGTCCTGGTAGATGCATGCTATGACCTAGCACACTATGTCGTATCTTACGATACATCTTAGGGTTTTCTTTTCTAAGATAATTCCACAATTTTTTCTTCTCATGTAAACTTTCTTTCGTTCCAATCTTAACTAAGTATACAGAACAAACCATCATCATAACCGACAAATACTTGAGCATATAATTTCGTAATTTCTTACTAGATATCGAAAATACGTCGGTAGACTCAATCATCAGTTTGGTTACTCTGATCTGTTGGTCGATTCTACTCATAATCACTTTCTCATTCACTGATTGATCCTCTCGACCAATAAAATACCGATAGAAGTTCTCATCCATATAATACATCGTCTTCACATATGGCAATGGCTGATATACGAATATATTATCCACATAAAATGTATGTTTTGGTAATTGTAGTTTACAATCTCTTAATAATTGCGTCCGATAAAATACGGAATGCATCAGGATATTTTGACTCTGTTTAAAGTGTTTCAAATCATCCCATGTAAATAGCTGGTCAACGGGCATAGCCCCTTTGTAATCAATTACCTTCTGTTTATTCAGGTTTACTTTCTCATATACATAATTTGCAATTAACAGATCTAACGATACCTTATCTGATACCATTTTACGCAATAGAGCAAGGACCCGCTTTAGTGAGTCTTCATTAACCCAGTCATCACTGTCTACCACCTTAAAGTACATACCTGTTGCATTCTTTAATCCCGTATTCACAGCTTGTCCATGTCCACCATTTTCTTGGTGTACTGCTTTCACAATTGTTGGATACTTCTTCTGGTATGCATCAGCAATCTCTCCTGTCTTATCCTTAGAGCCGTCATTTACTATGATAATCTCCATCTCTTCTCCACCGGATAGTAACGTCTCAACAGCTCTGCCCAGGTATTCTTGTGAATTATAACTTGGTATTGCCACCGATAATAATTTCATAATGCCTCCCAAACAACTAACAAGGACAAATTCACTAATGTCCTTTGTCCTTTTATCTTTTCCCCATGTATCTGATTTAAAATACATCTTTTTATATAGTAAACTGGATTATTCCAGTAATATTCGTTTTTTACTTTCCAAACATTGTTAATGTATATAATCAAATTTGCTATCTATAGTATTCCCAATCCGATCTTCATTATCCATTCAAAATATCTGACTGATTACAACTTTCTAAGAAACACTCCTTAGGATCCAATACCGCTAAGGAGTGTTGATTAAAACGATTTACTGCATTTTAATGTAAATATACATAATAAATAATGTAACAAGCATATCTAATCCTAAAATCAAGAAAGACGTAAAGACACGTTTGTTTTCATCTTGAACTTTTCCATTATTTAATGCTGTATGTACATATAAATAACCTGCAATTCCTCCAAGTGAAACGACCGCAAGTGTCAAGTATAAATTAAATAAAGAAGTTACAATTCCTACAGCGATAAATGGTAATGTAGGTGCTACTTTAACTGCTGCAAGACAAACTGCTTCCTTAAACGTCATATTAACTTTAGCAAATTGCTTTTCAACAATCATGGAAATTCCAGCAAATGTAGCTGCAAATAGTATAATAAAGATTAATGTAGTAAATGCTGTTTTCGCGTAAGGAATCTTAACTGCATCTGACATGAGGTAAGAGAACCCACCAAACAACGACATAATAGCTGAATATGCCTTTCTAAGTAATAGACAAGAAAAGATCATCGATAAAACAGCTTGCACACCGACTAAAATCAAAGCGTTGGTGAAGTTTTTCTCATCAACAAAACTCTTTACATTATCTGCTGGTGCTTTCCACATATCTAACAACATCTTCCAAACATTCTTTGCATACTTTCCGGCAACTGCAGCTGCCTGTGAGGCTTGTTGACTGAATTGGCTTGGTGCTCCCTGACTTTGCATTGGTTGGCCTTGCATTGGTTGACCCTGCATTGTTGGTTGCTGCTCCCCTTGTGTTGTCTGTCCATAGGTATATCCAGGCTGAACAGGCTGTTGAACTGACCCCTGCTGTGCGTTATTTGTTTGCGCTTCATTGACTACAGATGTAGTTGTTTGTTCTTGTTCACTCCCCAGAGAACATGAGCATACTTCTCCATCTTGTAAAGGCTTTCCGCACTTACCACAAAACTTTGCCATACTAAATTCCTCTCTCTCTTTGAAAAATATTAATCAAGTGCAACCACTTTTGGAAATTATTATGATTGCACTATCATCACATCAACTATACCATACATTATGAATACTTTTCAATTCCTTCTTTGCTTACTCTTGCAAATATTAGAGGTTCAATAAGAGGTTTATCCTCTGCAATGGTATATGCCTCTAGTAACAATTTCTCTGCATCTGCAAACATTTTCTCTTCTGCGGCATATAAGGTAGCAAGAACTTCCCCTTTTTTCACATATGCACCAATCTTTTTCTGTAAGATGATTCCTGCAGAATAATCAATGGTACTTTCCTTTGTAGCACGTCCTGCACCAAGTTCTACAGATGCAATACCACATTGTTCTGTGTTCATATGTGTAATATATCCTTCACGATCTGCAATAACATCATGCTGTAAAGGCGCTTTTGCAAACAATTCGGTATTCTTTATTACTGCAGAGTCTCCACCTTGTGCTTCTACCATTTCTATTAACTTTCCTAGTGCTTTTCCAGATGCAACTGCTTCTTCCGCCATCTTTCTACAGCTATCCACATCTCCTTTTCCTGCAAGATGCAACATATTCGCAGCAAGACTTAAACATACACTTGTAAAATCCTCTGGCCCATGCCCTTGTAGGGTATGTACAGCCTCAATAACTTCAAGAGAATTACCAATTGCATTTCCAAGTGGAATATCCATGTCTGTGATTAATGCAACTGTTTTTCTACCTTCATGTTCCCCTATTGCAACCATTTTTTGTGCCAATAGAATAGAATCATCTAATGTTTTCATGAATGCACCACTACCTGTTTTTACATCAAGTAGAATACAATCGCTTCCTGCTGCTAACTTCTTACTCATGATTGAGGATGCAATTAGTGGAATACTGCCTACTGTGGCTGTTACATCCCGTAAAGCATATAATTTCTTATCCGCTGGTGCCATGTTACCAGATTGACCGATCACACTTAAACCTGTCTTGTTCACAATATCAAAGAATTTTTCTCTTGGAAGGGACGTCTGCATTCCTGGAATAGATTCCATCTTATCAATGGTACCACCAGTATGTCCAAGACCTCTACCAGACATTTTCGCTACTTTACCACCACAGGCTGCAACAATAGGTGCTATTACAAGCGTTGTCTTATCACCAACACCACCTGTACTGTGCTTGTCCACCTTAACACCATTGATTGCTGATAGGTCTACCATATCTCCTGAGTGTGCCATTGCACCAGTCATTACTGCCATCTCATGGTCTGTCATTCCCTTAAAGCAGATTGCCATAAGCATTGCTGACATCTGATAATCCGGAATCTCTTCTTTTACATAGCCATCTATCATAAATTGGATTTCTTCATCCGTTAGAATTTCTCCCTCTTTTTTCTTCGTAATCAAATCTACCATTCTCATACAACTCATCTCCATTTCGTCTTCTTGTATCATAGATTTCATTTTAAACAATGCAAAATCAGAGTGCCAAAAGATAATTTGCCACTCTGATTACTACGTATTATCATCTCTTAGCCTTCTAGTAAATCTCCAGGTCCAAATCCAAGTGGTAATAACTCTTCTAATGTAAATTCTTTATACGTATCCTCTGATTCAGCTAATATAATCTTGAATGTTTTTGGATCACAAAACTCCATCATAACCTGTCTACACACACCGCAAGGAGCTGTCATTCCTTCTACTTTTCTATTCTTTCCTGCAACAATCACAATTTTTTCAAATCCACGTACACCTTCACTAATTGCTTTAAAGAAAGCTGTACGTTCTGCACAATTCGTAGGTGTGTATCCCGCATTTTCAATATTGCAACCCGTGTAGATCTCGCCATCTTTTGTTACAAGAACAGCAGATACATTAAAGTTTGAATAAGGTGCATAAGAATATTTCAAACCATCGATTGCTTTTCTAATTAATTCTTTATTATCCATATGGCAATCCTCCTATTTTGCTTTTCGATCCAACTTCCTTTGTTACTCCAACTCTTTACAAACCGCATCTGTGAACTTACATACCAACAAACAGATTTTTATGGAGTTACTCTTTATATAGAAGTGAGGGTATTACAGAAAGATTCCTTTCTAAATACCCCCATTTTCAAACACGTATCTTAATATCCTGTAGCAGTTTCGTTCTTTGCTAATTTAACAATACGGCTTGTTCCTAATCTTGAAGCTCCAAGCTCAATGAATTTTTCGGCGTCTGCAAAAGAAGATATACCTCCAGCAGCTTTCATCTTAATACCCTCACCAATATTCTTTGAGAACAGTTCAATATCAGCAAATGTAGCACCAGCAGTTGAGAATCCAGTTGATGTTTTGATATAATCTGCACCTGCATCTGTAACAACCTTGCACATTTTAACCTTTTCTTCATCTGTCAGCACACATGTTTCGATGATTACTTTTAGAATCTTATCTTTACATACTGCCTTTAACGTTTTAATTTCTTCTTCAATCAAATCGAATCTTTGATCTTTCACCCAGCCAAGATTGATAACCATATCAATCTCATCTGCTCCATTTTCAATTGCATCTTTCGTTTCAAATGCTTTCACTGCAGTTGTGTTGTAACCATTTGGAAATCCGATAACTGTACATACTGCCATTTGGTCTTTCACATATTCTTTTGCTTGCTTAACATAAGATGGAGGAATACACACACTTGCTGTTTGATAGTGAATTGCATCATCACAAATTGTCTTAATATCTGACCATGTAGATGTGATACCTAATAATGTATGATCAACTTTTTCAAAAATATTCTTTTTATCCATATCTAATCGATCCTCTCTCGTCTATAATGCCTCCGAAATGACGACTGCATAGTCTCTTTTGCTTCTGTTCCAATTACTCTGCTGTCTCTAATGCAATTTCCATCATCTCACGGAAACTTGTCTGCCTTTCTTCTGCTGGTAAAGATTCTCCTGTAAATACATGATCAGATACCGTTAGAATACATAAAGCTTTCTTGTTTGCTCTTGCTGCGATCATATATAATGCTGCCGCTTCCATCTCAACAGCAGCTACATTCATCTTCTTCCATAATTCATTTGTCTTATCATAATCATTGTAGAAGTGATCTGATGATAAGATATTGCCTACAACTACTTTAATGTTTTTTGCTTCTGCTGTATCTACTGCTTTACGTAATAAAGAGTAATCAGCGATTGGAGCGAATGTTCCTGGTAACTTATATTGCTCTGCATAATTAGAATCCGTAGAAGCACCCATACCAATAATTACATCACGTACTTTAATATCATCACCGATTCCGCCGGCAGAACCAATACGGATAATGCTTTCTACATCATAAAAATTGTATAGCTCGTAAGAATAGATACCGATGGATGGCATACCCATACCTCCACCCATTACAGAAACTCTCTTTCCTTTGTAAGTTCCCGTATATCCAAACATATTACGTACTGTATTAAAACATGTTACATCTTCTAAGAAATTCTCTGCAATATATTTTGCTCTTAATGGATCGCCTGGCATTAGGACCGTCTTTGCTATGTCTCCAGGTTTTGCTGCATTATGTGGTGTTGCCATAATTCTACCTCCTACTATCTAAATTTGTTTGCTGAAAATCATAATAAATCTCGTCATTCTTTGCCACATTCGTAACAAATAGACTGAATTTTAGTATACTACATTTTCCCTGTATTATCAATGAAACTGAAGTGTTTTTTCATTGTAGCTTATAAATTTTATATGATTTTCTAATAAATGGTTATATAATGAAACAATTGATTATTTTACTGTATCTCGTCTAGTAGAGATGTTCCAGCTACCTTTGATTCCACTCCCAAATATGCAAGAACCGTAGCTGCAATATCTGCAAAGGAATCTCTTGTTCCCAAATTTGTGTTTTTCTTGATCTTATCACCATAGATTACTAATGGTGTGTATTCTCGAGAATGATCCGTAGAAGGTGTAATAGGGTCACAGCCATGATCTGCTGTGATCATTAATATATCATCTTCTCTTAATCCTGCTAACAAATCAGGTAATTTCTCATCAAAATACGTAAGTGCTTTCGCATAACCTTCTGCATCATTTCTATGACCATACAACATGTCAAAATCAACAAGATTGGTAAAGCATAAACCATTAAAATCTTTCTTCATGTATTCAAGCGTACGTTCAATTCCCTCTGCATTGTTAGCGGTACGTACCATTTCTGTAATTCCTTTTCCAGCAAAGATATCATTGATCTTACCAACTGCCAAAACATCAAGACCTGCTTCTTTTAATTGATCTAGCATTGTTGTTTTTGGTGGTACAAGAGAATAATCATGACGTCTTGAAGTACGTTTAAATGGTGCTTCTCCTTCGAAAGGTCTAGCAATAACACGGCCTACTCCAAACTCGTCCTTGCAGATTTCTCTTGCAATCTCACAATACTCATACAATTGTTCAATTGGAACGATTGCTTCATGTGCTGCAATCTGGAACACACTATCTGCAGATGTGTAGACAATCAATGCTCCTGTCTTCATATGTTCTTCTCCATAATCACGAATAACATCTGTACCGGAATATGGTTTGTTGCAGATCACTTTTCTACCAGTACGTTGTTCAAACTGATCTAACAATTCTTTTGGAAATCCATTCGGAAATGTTGGTAATGGTTTTTCAGAAATAATACCTGCTATCTCCCAATGTCCAATTGTTGTATCCTTTCCCTTTGAAGTCTCTGTCATACGTCCATATGCGCCAATTGGTGTAACTTCTTCCTTCGCCCAGTCTTCCTCTGGACGAGCGATTTCAACTCCATCAATATTGAAAAAACCAAGTTTTTTCATATTAGGCATACGAAAATAAGGACTAGTAGAAGCAGCTTTTACTGTATTGCTTCCTTCATCTCCATAATTTGCTGCATCTGGCATTTCACCAATACCAAAACTATCTAACACGATTAAAAATACACGTTTCATACCATCACCCATGTATCCAACAATTGAATACACTTTTCCTTTCTCTTAAATGTAATTATTATTTTAGGTTTTCAGGATTCAAACATTCTAATTCTTTTACAACAAAACGTCCATCTTTTCGAATCAACACATCATCAAAATAGATTTCACCACCACCACATGCAGGTGTTTGAATACAGACAAGATCCCAGTGAATGGACGATTGGTTTCCATTTGGTGCATCATCATAGCAGTTACCAGGTGTAAAATGGAAGGATCCCATGATCTTCTCATCAAATAACGTATCCTTCATCGGTGTAATAACATATGGATTCACTCCAATGGCAAATTCACCAACATAACGAGCGCCTTCATCCGTATCAAATACTTTGTTTAACCGCTCCGTGTCATTGGCCGTTGCCTTAATGATTTTTCCATCTTTGAATGTCAATTGAATATTCTCAAAGGTAAATCCTTGATATACCGCAGGTGTATTATATTGTAATGTACCATTAATGGAATCCTTTACAGGTGCAGTAAATACTTCTCCATCCGGTATATTACATTCCCCTGCACATGGAATTGCTGGGATATCTTTAATGGAGAATGTAAGATCTGTTCCTGGTCCAACTATATGCACTCGGTCTGTACGATTCATATAATCCACCAGGTACTTCATTGCTCGATCCATCTTTGAATAATCCAGATTACAAACATCAAAATAGAAATCTTCAAACTTCTCTGTACTCATATTCGCTAGTTGTGCCATTGAACTATTTGGATAACGTAGAACAACCCAACGGGTCTTTGGTACTCGTATCTCATGATGAACCGGAGTCATATAGAGGCTAGAATAGAGTTTCATCTTCTCTGCAGGAACATCAGAATTCTCCGTGATATTATCACTTCCTCTCACACCCACATAGCAATCCATCTTTGCCATCTCTTCTGCATCAACCTTCGCCATGATCTTAAGCTGTTCTTCCGTACAATTTAATAGCATTTCCCTCTCCACAACAGGATCACTATAGTGTGGAAATGGATTACCACCTACTGCATACACTTCTTTGACCAATTGCTTTGCTAACATCTGCGTAGAAGGACCTACATAATGAATATAAACATTATCTCCTTTTTTTACTTTCATTGAATAATTAACCAGATTTTTTGCTAATACTTTAATTCTCTCATCTACCATTGTTCTTCTTCCTTTCCTGGGAATACCTGTGTAATCCCTTATAATTCTCCTGCTGCCTTTTCCTGATGTAAAATAAACAATATATATAAATGCAGTTTACTCAACATAACTAATGAATATATTTCCTGCTTCCTCAAACATCTTTGAACTGTCTTTGTAACCTTCTTTCCATGTTCTCCCTAGTTCTGGATCAACCATAGTTACATTAAATTCATCATACTCTGTCAGTAATACCGCCTGTCCATTATTCTTAATAGCGATTACCGCTCTTCCTTCGCTTATATAGTAAAGGACTTCTTCAAGTGTACAACCCGTCAGATTGACCGGTTCTTTCTTCATATACTGTGTTAGTATATCCATAATGGAACGCTTTTTATCCCCTAATTGACTCTCTGTCACATTAACTCCAGCATTTGCTAATAACATCTTAGCACAAGCTTTCTTACTGTTCAACTTCGCACTGGAATACACTGGTGTTATACCACTTAGACTTGCTCTTGTGCTCTTCTTTCCACGTTCCCAAATAACTTTAAAATTTTGATTGATAACAGATCCCATTTTCTCATCTGCCAATACAACTGCTTCCCCTGCATTATCATATACATTCAATACTTCACCTAACGCATAGACATAATAGCGCTCCTGGTTACTTCGATCCAGATCAATTCGAAGAGTACGATCATCTTTGATCACTGTATTAACTGTTCCTTTCACATCTGGCTTCTTCGTAAGTTCAATGGAATCCGGAATACTAAGATATAATTCTGTAAGCATCTTATCCGTAACACGTGTCGTTACTTCAATCTTTTTCCTTGTTTCTTCTGCCCTGTTTAGAATATAATCGGATTCAGTAGCTTTATATCCCGTATCACTAGCTGCCGACTTTTTCACCCGCTTTAACTCGATCACATTATCTGTTACCAGGGCAGCTACCGTATAATAATTCTTTACGGAATAGCTCTTTAATTCCTGCTTCTGTTTATCAATGATGGATACTTTATAAGCTGGTGCTAGTATACTTCCATCGGTATCCGTTGCTAGGTTTTTGTCCTTTACATAACCATAGATCAGATTTTCATCAATTTTTCCAAAGATTCGTAGACTCTGTCCTTTTTTTGCTGTGATTTTGCTCTCTACTCCTGTTTCTAGGTCTAATAACGTAATGTTTGTTGCTTCTCCCAATTGGCTTGAATCTGCCCATGCAATATAGGACTCTTTCTGAGATACCATTAAATTTTCCTGATTGGCTTCCTCTACAATTGTTGTTAACTCTTTGGTAATCATATTATAGGAGAAAATTCTATTTTCTAACGAGAAGTAGAATACACTGGAATGATTAACATAACTAAACCCTTCCAAATCTTCCTTCATTACCTCATATGGCAAGGTCATTGGAATATATACCTGTTCCTCTACCCGATTATCCACAGACGTATAACGGTATAAGATCACTGCTGTCCGTCCTTCATACTCTCCACGATTCATATAACCATATACAACAAAATCAATATTACCATCTGCATCGATATTTAAAATCTTAATATCATGGTGATCATAACAATCTCTTATAAAATCCGAGTTGTCCTGTTGGAAAGAAAATACTCTAACCATTGAATTTGCAATCATATCGTAATACCATAAAGTCTTATTTCGAACAAATCCAAGTTTTGTCTCAGCGTCATCTGTCAGATAAGACAATTCATATTCATTGGAAACACCTAACTTCAATTCTCCCTTTTTAACACTGATGTAATCGGGATTAAATATTGCCTCTGCTTTTCTCTCATAATAGAGCAAATACATTCTGGCAGGTGTATACTTCACACGGAAAAATTCTGATATTGTGTATTCCTCGATTCCTGTATCTGTTTCCACTTCTACCTTATACTGAAGGACAAAGGAAGCCGTATCCCTGTTCATCTCCGTAATCCTAGTCAATACATCTGTAGTAATGGTAGGTTTCAATTTTCCCCACATAACCATGTCATAACTTGAATGAATATTAACATATGCATACGTTGTGTTATCCATCGTAGCGTTGGTTTCAAGATAAGAACCAATCTTTGCATCTTTGTCTTTTTTTATGATTGCCTCATGAATGGACATAGCAAAATCATATTTCTCATTCAGATGCGCATCCGTAATTTTCTTTACTCTTGTGTAAAAATAAATCTTCTTGCCTGTGGAAGTTACTCCTGTAATCTTCATTGCATACTCAGCGTTATCCTGCAATGACTCTTTTATCTTAATCTTTGCTGTCTTGGCGCCTTCCTTCTGAGTGAGTGCACTTATAGAACCTCCCTCTATCAACTTATATTCGCCACAATCCCTTATCTCGTAATTTATTTTTTTAACATTAGTCTTCTTTTGGTCAATATAGATATTAACTGCCTGATCTGTATCTAATAAAGTAATTGTTTCCCGTAACATATTAGCATCAATGTTGGTACTATACCCATGCAACGGATTCATAAGTCCTTTCTCTGTTTCAATATACATGACCGGAAATGTGGTAGTCGCCATTGTAGTCGTTTTACTACTTTCCACTGCTTCTTCCTTAATATTATTCCCCATAAAAAATATGGAAACCACAAACACGATCACTAATACAATGCTTCGATATATGTGCTTTAACATACGATTCCTTCCATCTCTTTATATTATTCATAAACTCTAGCTCTTAACTTTAATATTTAAAATACCTCTGTCTTACTCTACTTAATCAAATGATCTTTTTTACAAAGAGTATAGAATGTTGGTTCAACATGAAGATATTCCTTGCATCTCATATATTCTTCCAACAATTGTGCCCGGTTTTTCACCGTTCCCTCTTTCACCGCCCGAATTAGTATATTCTTTGGTGTATGTTCCATATCGATAAATTCAAGAATCTGTGTACGATACCCTAAAATCTCTAATAAAGATGCACGGAGAGAATCGGTTACCAATGCGGCAGTACGCTCCTTGATCAATCCATATTTCAGAACTGGCTCTAGATCCGGACAAGCAATTTGTTTATTTACCTCATGTTGACAACATGGTACGGATAGGATGACCTTTGCTCCCCAAGTAACGGCCTTGTGTAGGGCATAATCTGTAGCTGTATCACAAGCATGAAGCGTTACTACCATATCCACAATACTTGTCCCTTCATATGTGGCAATATCTCCATGAAGGAACTCTAATTTATCATAACCATATCGTTTTGCCAACTTATTGCAGTGCTCAATCACATCATGCTTTAAATCTAATCCAATTACATGGATTGGATATCCTTTTACCTCATGTAGATAGTAGTATAATGCAAATGTTAAATAGGATTTGCCACAACCAAAGTCTATGATTGTCAGTTCTTCTTTCTGTTTTAACACCGCTTCCAAACTTGGAATAACGTCTTCAATGAATTCTACATAACGATTAATCTGTTTGAATTTATCATATTTGGCATGAATAATCTTTCCTTCTGCAGTCATAACCCCAAGATCCACAAGAAATGGTACTACCGTTCCCTCCTGTAGCAGATACTGTTTGGTACGATTATGGGTAAGGTTCTGCTTGACTCCTAAAACCTTCTGTTGTTTTTTCTTAATGGTTACTTTGCCTTTTTTACTGATCAGTATCATATACTGCTGTTCTTTTGTTCGAATCTCTGCCTGGCGAAAATGTTCTGAGAACCAATCCTGTGCCTTTTCTAATATAATTTCTCTCGTATCATTACTATGAAATACTTGTTTGCCATCGAATTCTTCTACTTGAAATAACAATTTATTCTGCAATAAAATTGGGCGAACCTTAATCTTAATGATTCCTTCCCTTTTTATTGGATTACTGATAATAATATCGTACAAATCTATTGTTAATGCCTCTTCCAAAACAGAGGTGATCTTGCTATCCATTTGTTTTGTTTCTCCTTTCAATGCAATCGCATCTTACTACTACCCATTTTACCTAGTTTGTAAGCTTTCTACAACTAGGTAATTCTTAAAATACTCTTATTTTTTTATTGCTCGAAACAATTCTCTCTCCTTATAGGAAATTACTGTTCTTGTACATTATTATCACATAGATTCAATCAAATAACAAGTAACGGGACTACTGCACTCTATATTAATTATAGTAATTACAGCAATCCCGTACTTAATAACTAACTAGTTAGGGTCAACAGCATTTCATAAAAGGTATCTTAGTCAACCTACGAATGATTAACCTAGCCTTATACTAGTACCGAAAACGACGATATCGATATCTCCTCCGACGATTTAGCATCTCCTGGTATAACATACTCTGAATCATCTGATACAGCCAATTTGGTCTTCCATCCTCATAACAATCTACGCAACGATTATATGGACAATATCTTCTGTCACAATACTGATTTATCATTACCTCCTTTTGATCTTGTTCTACTTCCCTAAGCTCTTTCACATTTTCATAGATACGAAGTGCAATTCGATTCATATTCGTACGATCTGGATATTCATCAAACATACAACTTCCACAGTATTCTAATTTGTCGCACTCATCCTCCACATAGCGAAGTACTTTTCTTGCAGCTTGTGGGTATAAACTCTTCATGTATACCGTGTCGTCGTCCGTCCGCTCTTCTTCTTGATTCACTCGATCTGGCATGTAATAACCTGACATATCATCTATATATCTGGAATAGTTAGGTGCTTGGTATCGATATGGTACCCTATCGTCTTCTGACATATAATCGTTCATTTGATATCCCATGTCGTTGTTCATTGGGTTTCTCATGCCATCATTCATTCGATCTCTCATTTGGTCTCTCATGCCATCATTCATTCGATCTCTCATTTGGTCTCTCATTCCATCATTCATATCTCCTGGCATGTTGTCATTCATTCGATTTCTCATTCCGTCGTTCATTTGGTCATTCATATCATCTGACATACTGTCATTCATTCGATCTCTCATTCCGTCGTTCATTCGGTCATTCATTTCATCTGACATACTGTCATTCATTCGATCTCTCATTCCGTCGTTCATTCGGTCATTCATTTCATCTGACATACTGTCATTCATTCGATCTCTCATTCCGTTGTTCATTCGGTCGTTCATATCTCCTGGCATATTGTCATTCATTCGATCTCTCATTCCGTTGTTCATTCGGTCGTTCATATCTCCTGGCATATTGTCATTCATTCGATCTCTCATTCCATCATTCATGTCACCTGGCATGTTGTCGTCCATTCGGTCGTTCATTTCTCTATTCTCTGGCTGGCGTGGTTCCATATAATTTTCTTCTTGCTCCTGCCACTGATTACCTTCTTCTTGCATGTTGTCATTTCTATTTGTATTTCTTCTACTCCTACTATTCCGACTCATAGGGTTACGGTTATCCTCTTCTTCATTTCTCTCCGTGTTCATCCCTTTTTCTACTGTAGTCTCTTCATTCCTCGTTGTATTGCTCTTAATCATATCTCTATACATATCTTCATAACTTAAGTAATTATTTGTTAAGAAATCAACAAAATCATTGGCTGTGGCTTTGCAATTACCTATATTGCTACTCATGACTACGCTCCTCAATCCTATATCATTACTAATATATGAGTGAAATAATGATTTGTGCTATAAGGTATTCGCATTCTCTGCACTTAGAAAGCTAATTTGAATATCCAACACCTGATTTTCTATACTCGCTTTTGCGCTTCCTCCCATTTGTGTGACAAGCAGCTTAACAATCGCCAAACCAAGTCCCGTAGTCTGTCTCGCACGGTTTCCCACATAAAATCGTTCAAATAATTGCTCTGGTACAATCTCTTCCCCTTTGATTATAGGGTTTTTAACATGCATTGTCACTTGATCTTTTTCTCTAGAATAACATATTGCAATGTACTCTACTGCATGCACAATACAATTTCGAATAAGATTTTCTACAATCCGTTTTGTCATT
The DNA here is from genome assembly GCF_012070565.1 of Anaerosporobacter faecicola. GTDB lineage: Bacteria > Bacillota > Clostridia > Lachnospirales > Lachnospiraceae > Anaerosporobacter > Anaerosporobacter faecicola. The sequence goes on along the minus strand of NZ_JAAQRO010000028.1, from coordinate 5,175 downwards.
CCAAGATCGCCTTTGATATATATGGGCTGCTCTTCTAATCTGGTATCTAGTTTCTTCTCCTCTAACGCAGGTATGACTGCTGCAATTCCTTCCATCACCAGATTTGTCAGGTTGATTCGTTTCTTTTCAATCACAGGATTGGAATCCATCAGATACGCATATTCAAAGAACTGTTCTACTCGATCCCCTAACTCCATCGTGTGTTTTTGAGCAATGGACAACTTTTCTCTTTGTTCTGCTGTTAAGTCACTCTTTTCTAGTAATTGAAGATATCCTTTTACCGCCGTTAATGGTGTACGAAGATCATGGGATATATTCGCAATCAAATCTTTAAAATCCCGTTCTTCATGGATGACCTTAAGGCGGAGGGTTTCCTCCGCCTTAAGACATATATTCACATTCTCCGCCAATTGGTTCAATTCCTTATCATACAGTTCAAGACTAACTACTTGATTTGTTCCCTTTTGTATTCTCTTCTGAAGTAGTCTGTTCATGTTGCGAAGCTGACGTCGCATAATAATAATATAGCAAAACAGACACACAAGAACTACCGTTAATAGTATGATCATATTAATACCTCATCATCTTAATATTTCAACTCCACTACTACAAACAATCCAGCTATTTTAAATAATTTCCTTAGTAACAACCTTGTTACTTTACTTCTGACTTTCTAAACAGCAAATAAGCAATCCCACTCATAATAACAATAAAGACTACACTGATAAAAATTGTTTTTATGTATTCTCCTCCGCTTTGTTCCAAAGTTATTACTTGATGGGTATATGGAGTCATATCAATAAGATCACATAATCCATCAATCTTCTCCATGCCTGCTACCGCAGCGTCTACAACAAATCCGAATACTACTCCTATTGCGGTAACTAAAACAGGTTTTCTTACTGCAAATGCCACTGGTATACAGATGCTTAATCTACCTGCATATAAAATTATTGTAGTGAACAAAAGCCCAATGGTTTTTAATATGGTAGCACTATCTTTTTGATAGTTACCAGTACTGGCTAACAAATTGGTATAAGAAGAAAATCCAAATAGTTCTGAAAAACTTCCTCCACTTAAGAAACCAATAAACGCAACCAATACATAAGGTAATACTAAGATACAAACAACCAAGAGAAAACTAATGGTCTTACTAAGCACGATTGCACTTCTTCCGCAACTAATTGCATCATGGATGTCTTTGCTTTCAAAATCACCACAAATCAAAATACCTACCATTAGTGGTACAATTACCGACATTAGGAAAATGTCGGATAACCCTGATACCGTGTTTGCAGCAATATCAATTTCTCCCTCCATAACACCATGAGAAACAAATGCTAACAAAACTGCACAGATGGTTACAACCAATAAACAACCTTTTAATGCCTTTGATTTTTTTAATCGAAATAAATCCGCATGTAGTAAATTAATCATTGTTCTTTCCTCCAATCACAGGTAGATAATAATTTTCTAAGGTATCTCCTTCCACTGCAAATTTGGTTGGTATGATTCCACTATCCACAATGGTCTTCATGACATACTTTCGATCTTCTAAAAATCCATCTAAATGTACGCTACCATCCTGCAAAACCCTATAATCTGTTGTTTGCAATTTTGTCTCGAAAACTTGCACTAACTTTTCTACTTCATCACACTCGATAACAAGATGATGGCTACACTTTTTTTCAAGTTCTGGTAAAGTCAGTGTTTGACAAACACGTCCCTTATCAATAATAATATAGTCTGTTGCCGTTTGGTACAGTTCAGGCAAATTGTGACTGGAGATCAATATCGTAATATTTCTTTCTTCACAGATTCGTTTTATTAAGTTTCGAATCTCTACAACACCTACAGGATCCAGTCCATTCACTGGCTCATCAAGAATTAATAATTCCGGATTCCCGATCATAGCAATTGCAATTCCAAGTCTTTGACGCATTCCTAAAGAAAAATCTTTTACCTTTTTATTCTTTGTGTCGCCTAACCCAACCATTTGTAACAATTCATCCTCAATGGTTTTGTTGGGTATTCCACGAATGATGCGATGAAGTTTCATATTTTCCTTTGCGGTCATATTTCCATCTAATGCTGGATATTCAATTAATGAACCAACTCGTTTTCTTTCTCTGCGAAGTCCTGCTTCCTTATTCTCACCAAATAACTCAATGGAACCTTGCGTTGGATAACTTAGACCTGTGATCAATCGCATAAGGGTTGTCTTACCTGCCCCATTTTTTCCAATTAATCCATAGATCTTTCCCTGCTTTAATTGAATGCGTACTTGATTAAGTGCTGTAAAATTCTTAAATTGCTTTGTTACATCATTTATACGTAAGATATACTCTTCCATCATCATCTCTCCTTTGCTTACTCCTTTTACTATCTCTATCTTACTTGACAAAGGTTAAGTAAAGGTTAAGATTTTTCATAGGAACGATAAGAAAACATAAAATCTACTGTTTTAAACGGTAACCAATTCCACGAACCGTCTCTATGTACTCTTGTTCCCCATCATAATGGGCAATTTTACTTCTAAGATTACTCAAGTGGGTTTTCACCGTATTATCATCTCCATAATACTCTTCTCCCCATATCGTTTCATAGATGCTTGCTTTCGTAAATACTTTATTCGGGTATTCCATCATAATCTCTAATATGGAATACTCTTTTGCCGTCAAATCAACTTCCTGTTCATTCAGCCATACCCGCTTACTCGTTGCATCTAACACCAGATTCTTGTGTTCATACTTCTTGTTTTGCTTCTGCTTTCTCTCCTGTCTACGAAGGTTGGATTCCACTCTTGCTAACACTTCATCTAAATCAAAAGGTTTCGTAATGTAATCGTCCGCTCCCATTCGAAGAAGATCAACTTTTGTTCCCACCATATCTTTTGCCGATATAATAATCACAATGGCATCCGAGAAGGTCCGCAGCTCCTTTAGAATCTGGTCCCCACTTTTATAAGGGAGCATAAGATCCAAAAGAACCAGCGCATATTCTTTCTTGTGTAGCATCTTCATACCATCTATGCCTGTATAGGCAGATTCCGCCTCATATCCCGCTTCCACCAATGTCTCCCGCAGAAGGTCATTCACATCCTTGTTATCTTCAATTACTAAAATCATTGTTAACCCCCTGTCTTTTGTTTCTATCTTTTTTGTTTCTATCTTTTTTGTTTCTATCTTTTTATTCCTATTCCTGTTTCGTTCCTATCTCTTTCGTTGCTTTCCATATCGGAATATGTTTAGAATGCTTTGTAAACGGTGCAAAATTCCGTAATCCTTCTTATCTATTGCCTATCTATGTACGTTCTCAGCTTCAACAATCATAAGCCTTACATTTAGTATAAAATGTCACCAGAAGGATGTAAAGAACAGGCTTGCTATATTTCAACAAAAAACGCGCTCTCACTCTGTACGAAGTTGTCGGTATTTATATCAAATGATCCAACACACTTCAGCAAAGCGAGGGCGCTTGTAAACCCAAATCAATTAATAATCCTGATTTAGAATAGGCGTTGCTACATATAATTTTGTTGTATTCTTCTTTTCATTATAGGTAAATGCAAGATTTACATTAATTTTACTTCCCTGCGATTTAATATAATCATCAATCAACCCCGTATAGGCATAAATCGTGTAAAGCTCGTCTCCACGCTGCTCCAATACAATACTGGCTTGCAGGTTACGTAGGAACTGGTCTGTTACTTGATTCCGTTCCTCCATTGATAACTTACCATCATATCTACCCGTAAAAGTGACTTGACTTTCTACATCTCTGGCCTCTAAACCTTCTGCACTCTTTTCAGCCTTTTTCTTATAAGTCAATATACTATTCACGTCTTCTTTTATTGTAAGGTCTACGATCAAATATCTTCGCACCATCTTCACACCATCTTTTTCCTCTTCCTGATTACGAATCAGTTTAATGATGGTTGTAGCAGCATCTGATACACACTTCGTATACAGTACCTCTTGCTCTTCCCCTTTTGTAATTTTACAGTCTTCATCAATTCCAATCTTAGATGCCATGTACTGGATAAGATTTTTCTCGTCTTCTTCCTTCATATAATCGGTTCCTAAGTCTGCAACCATATATAGATTACTATCCATAATCGCCGAATTCGTCTTCGTAAATGCATCCACAAGCTTACTATCATCTGTAAAATACCGATTTACACCAATTTGAGAAATGACAGCAATCCACAGGACGATGCTAACATATGCAATTGTTTTTACTTTTCTATTTTGTTGTTTTAAAAATCTGATCGTCTTTTGTAGGAAAGAAACTTCTTCTTTTTCCTTCATGATCATTCTCCTATCTTGTCACCATGTATTTAACGGAATCCCTACCATACGCAACCATCTTTTATTATCATTACAATGTGTCAATTCCGTCTGTTTCTTTATGTTACTGTTTATAGTATTACCAGTATTTGTCACGGTAAACATGTAGGTGAATGTTCAAATTTTATTACAGTATAAGTTTTTTATTCCAATAGATTTTTATTTCAATAACTCTAGACGCCTTAATTTTCTATTCTTTCATTTTGCTCATTACATTTTTAGCAAATTCTTTTACTTTTTTCTCTGTTTCCTCTTTTTGTAAAGCTGCATTGGTTAAACTCAATGTATCTATAATATGGGAATATCTCTCCTTCATATAATCAAAGAAACGACTTGCATCTCCTCCTGCACTGCTAGCAAACAAAGCTATTGTCTTTTCTGAGAGGTCATGATCCCGCAGAAATGTATTCAACGGCGGTGTTATACGGCTATTCCAGATTGGTGTACCAATCAAGATTAGATCATACTGGTTGCAGTCGCAGTCATATGGTTTTAGTTTTGGTTTTTCTCCAAAGGTTGCTGCTTTTCCTCCAAATATGAACTTACTTATTTTCCCTGTTGGGTACGCTTTTTGTGGAACAAGTTCTAATAAGTCTCCCTGTACCTCTTTTGCAAGCTCCTGTGCTGCAAACTTGGTGTTACCTTCCATTGAATAATAAACAACTAATGTTTTCATTTTTCGTACCTCCAATGTTTATCTGGTAGTGTCAAATTTTACTACCTTTTTTATTGTATAAACCTCGATTTTATGGGAGTTTGCAATAAAAAGAGCAATGACCTCCCTTTTTGAAGTATAATGTAGTCACCACAACAAACAAAATACGAA
>NZ_JAAQRO010000027.1 GCF_012070565.1 Anaerosporobacter faecicola | reverse complement strand
CAGCAGTTCTTTTTCGTGCTGTCAAGGGTGGCGGCAAGCTACCACAACCTATAATATCTGCAATTTTCAAGGTTCATCTGAGCCTTTTTTCTTTGCTCATTTTTTTCATAAATCATTTGACACTATCGTTTATCTTTTAGCATAAGTATCGCAAATATAACATACGGTATCTGAATTGCCACCATTCCAAGTGCAGAAACCATGTTAATATCTTTTCCTACTGCATTTGCCACCTCTGAGGAATAAATCTCCCATATGGAGGTAGAAAAATCCTCCAGGAAATGTATCATAATACAGACCCACAAGTTTTTTGTTCGTAAGTAAACAGCACATAAGTAGCAACCCGCCATAAATGTAAATATCACCTGTGTCATAGTCATAATAACTGCATCCGGTTTTGTAATCAGATTCAGCAAATGACGAAGCCCGAAGACAACACTGCAGGCGATAACTGCCTGCCATACCAATCCTTTACGGTTTTTTAATGCGTGTAACATATGATTTAGTATAATTCCACGAAAGATTAATTCTTCACTAATTGCAATCGCGAAATTCATTGTTATGTATGATAGGAAGGTTGGAATAGATGGGCTTAAGTCCACCTCACCTCCACTAAAAAAGAACGCACCAATTGCTCCAAGGACGCCAAGTAAACCAAAACTGATTAACCCTTTCCAAAACCCCTTTGCATGTAGAGAAAACAATTTCCCCTGAAAGGCACCATATGCAATTCCAAGTGCACATAATGCACTTAACCCATACTTTATAGTCCAATTATATCCCTTTTCAAGTGGTTTGAGAATGGGGAAGGTAATTCCCCAGATTACTGGCATGCAAAGAATTACAACAATCACTCCAAACAAAATCGTGTGTGTATTAGCCCATTTTTTCATTTGTTCCCTCATAGTCTTCATCATATCCTTTCAATCGAACAACTTACAATAATCTTCTCTCCTACTATTCCTTCTTCTCAATCGTCCTTAATAACTTCTTGGCTTCCTTACACCATTGCAGATAGCCTCGGTATGTCTGTACACCAAATTTCGCTGTAAGAAGATAATAGATATGTGTTTGATCCGTCGTATTCAATCCTTCTAGAACCTTCTCCATCATCTGCAACGACTGCAGTTCCTCCGTAATCTTTTTTTCAAAAGCTTCAATATGATGAATCGTCACTTCCACTCCACATTCTCTACCAAAAAATACTTTTAGTAAGGTTTCATAACGAAGCTCATCCTTTTCTACTTCCTTATTCAACCACTGTACAAGATACTGGTGTCCTTTTTCTGTTATGGTATACTGAATCTTCTCCCTACCATTGGTACTTATATTCTCTCCTACAATCAGCTCCTCTTTCATCATGCTATTTAATGTAGGATAGATACTACCATAACTAGCCCCCCAAAACATACGCAGCGTTGTATCCATTCGATTTTTTATATCATATCCCGTAAGTGCTTCATGACTAAGTAAGCCAAGAATGACACAATCGATTTTTTTTGCATTCGCCATATTGTACCCTTTCATATATATCAGTTTGATACATTAACTATATATCAACCTGATATATTTGTCAAGCATGTTATAATTCTTACTTTTTGATGTTCCACAAATCATTTCATCACACTTTTTGTACAAGTGAAACATGAAATACATATTTCTTCGCACCATAATAAAGGAGTATTACACAATTGCTAATCTCAGCAATCCTATAATACTCCTTCAATCGTTTTCTATTCATTTGGATTTGTAACAGAAACAATTTTCGAACATGTATATACTTTTCCAAATAACTCTGTTTTCGTGACACAAACAACGTATGCGTTATTTATGTAAGCACTATCGTTATCCTTTGGATAAAACAACTTTGTCTCATACTTACCTTCATCGTCAGGTATCCAAAAGCCAACTAAATTCTCAAATGAGTTCTGATATGTTTTCTCTCGTAATCTTTCTTTTGCCTTATTCTGTGTTATTCCATCATAGCCAATTGAGTCAGGAACATAAAGCGCCGAAGAATTCGTCTGAGAAAAAGTATATATGCTTAGCCCATCAATGTATGGATAAATTATTGTATGGCTATTACGATGTTTACTAATATATAGTTCTAAGTCATATCCTTTCTGTGCGTAATCATACTGTAAAGATGCTTGTATGTCCACATCTCCTTCTTTCGGTAAGTTCGAAAGTTTGTATAAATAATAACCACCACAAAATAATATGACAATGATAAACACAACTACATACCTAATCATTTTTTTTAGCATAACTTCCACCTTTTCTCAACCATTATATACTATACTATTGTACTCCAAATTTTTTGTCATTACTAAAACATTGAAATGAATTTGATTCGTTTGAAATTGATGCATTAATCCCAGCATTTTTTCCATCTACTCCAAAACTTACACTTGAAATCGAAGCTGATTTATATGTATGAATATAATAAGCAGTTGCTATTCCACTATAATTACCAAACCACGTATCGTAATTGCATAGTCCACTCCACTTATATCCAATATAGTAATTATACAGACCTGTTGTTCGCACATAGTCTTGTAATCTAAAACCAAACCCCTTACTTCCATCACCATCTGATCGATTAGATGTGGAAACATATGTCCCTTTATCATCAGTTATAAAAGCACTACAACTTACTACAGCAGATTTATATGAACCCGAGGTATTTGTAAAACCTACACCAAATCCATCTTGTCCTCCAACATTACCTGTTGTAAGAAAATCTTTTTGCCAATTAGTAGTCTTCCAATAACCTCCACATGTTACTGTCCATGTATTATTATATGCATTGTAATATACCGTTGGCGTAGATAATGAAACATCACTAGAATCGGAACTAGCAAAACTTTTTATAGATTTGTTATTATCAGTTTCAATTGGATTCATAACATAACAACCATATGTTTCAAGTTCCGAATAAATATCAGTTATATTTTCAGTACTCTCAATTGCCGCTTCTAACATTAATGATTCCACATAATCTTTATTATACTCTTTTGCTCTACCCTCTATCATATCATTTTGAAACTTTTGATCATTAGTCGATTTAAAATTCATTTTTTCTTCAGCTGACATATATATAGAACCATCGGTATTATCTGATCCTACATTTGAGTCCATTGCACATACTTTAGTTGTTGGTAAAATTAGAAACATCGTTACCGCCAAAATTAAACTTATTTTTTTCATTCACATTCTCCTTTTAAATTCAATAAATAAATATAGTTAACAGTCTACAATAAGGTAGTCCTAATGTAATAATAAAAAAAGGATGTAAATTTGATATGCTTTATTAAACTTTTTACAAATAAGACTATATCAACCTTTCATATTTACTTACCCTCCTTTCTTGATAAATTATATATGATTATATGACGTATTTTTTTTAATTGACAAAACATACACTCAATTTAGCATTTTTTACCATTTAGTTTTGTCTAAGACTTTGTAATGTTAATCTAACAGATTTCCTATTTGCTTGACTAATCGGAATAATTTCTCCTGTTATCATTTCTAAACTATTATAAGTATAGTTCACTATATACTTATATTGTACTAAAAAAGATTTATGAACCAACAAGAAATTTTGTGGATTTACCACTTTTTGCACATTACTTATTTTCCCATAAAACTGTTTATTCTCCTCTAATTTTTTTGTTACTATATTAACTTTTTTACCTTCACTCTTAAAATATATAATATTATCCAAGGCAACTTTAAAATAGCTACCTTTTATATAATATTCAAAAAAAATATCAGTATTAAATTTCAAGTTCAGTATTTTATCAAGCACTTCAATGATTTCACATTTTTTTAGTGGTTTAAGAAGGAAATCAAATGGACGAATTTTAAATAGTTTCATAGCATAACTATCGCTATTAGATATATATACAATTTGTATCAACTCATTTTTAAGTTCATTTCTTATATAATTACCAACATCTATTCCGCTTAGTTCTTTTAATTCAGTATCTATAAATAAAATATCTATATAGCTTATATAATTATAATCAGTTTTATTAAGATATTTGTATAGTGTTTCTCCTTTATAGAAAACACCTATATCAACTTTTATATTTTTTCTATTCGTATATTTTAAAATTGTGTCTTCAATAAAGGAACAAGTGAATATATCATTTTCGCAAATTGTAATGTTAAGCATATACTTTTCCTTTCTATCTTGTTAATAAAGTTTATTAAGTAGTATATCACAGTGTACCATTATTTTTCAATATTATACTTTTTTTTCTATATTTAAACACGCTACTATTACATCAATTTACCTAACTTACACTTAACTTATGAAATGATAATAATCCCTTGTACCTTACATAAATAAGGAGTATTACACGATCGCCAGTTCTAGCAATCCTGTAATACTCCTGACATAAATCTCTGCTCTTAACAATATAGACAATTGCTTCGCCTTCAGACTTTTTATAGCATTTTCTAAATGTAATGAATCCCGATACGCAAAAAACTAGCCCCAAGGCTAGTTTTTCAAAATAATATTCTTTTATTATAATTTCTGTATTCTCATCCTATAATGAACACCACAAACTAACGTCCATTCAAATAAATTAGCGTCCAGTTTTCTGGGCTAATTCAATACGAACTAACGAACGTCGTAGCGCCATCTCTGCACGAGTTACATTCACCTGTCCAGAATCCGTTCCTTTGAGACGACGTTCTGCACGAATCTTTGCTTCATTGGCACGGTTCACATCAATTTCTTCCGGCCATTCGCAAGACTCTGCCAAGATAATAACCTTATCCTGAAGAATCTCAAGGAATCCGCTTAATAAAGCAGCTTCCTTGACTTCTTCTCCATTTGTAATCTTAAGCACTCCAGGAGCAACAATCGCAGTTAAAGGAATATGCCCTTTTAACACACCAATGTCACCCTCTGTTGTCTTAAGTTCAATCATCTGCGCATCGCCTTGGAAGAATATACGGTCAGGTGTAACAATCTGTAGATCAAATGTATTTGTATCTGCCATTATAGCACCTCGACTTTCCAGTAACTACGACTCTATATACCAAGTCATTTATCTTACTTGATTTATAGAATCTCCTGCAACTTTTCACAGGAACGTCTTACTTAACACGAGCAAGTACGTCATCTATATTACCTGCATTAAGGAAATAACTTTCTGGTATATCATCATGCTTACCTTCAATAATCTCTTTAAAGCCTTGGATTGTCTCAGCGATTGGTACATATTTACCTTTTAAACCTGTAAACTGTTCTGCTACGTTAAATGGTTGTGATAGGAATCTCTGTACTTTTCTTGCTCTGGATACAATCAATTTTTCTTCTTCTGATAACTCATCCATACCAAGAATTGCGATGATATCTTGTAATTCTTTGTACTTTTGAAGGATTTCCTGTACCTTACGTGCAACACTGTAATGTTCTTCTCCAACAACACGTGGATCAAGGATTCTTGAAGTAGATTCTAGTGGATCTACTGCTGGATAGATTCCAAGTTCTACGATGGAACGAGAAAGTACGGTCTTTGCATCCAAGTGAGCAAAGGTAGTTGCTGGAGCAGGGTCCGTTAAGTCATCGGCTGGTACGTATACTGCCTGAACAGATGTAATGGAACCACTCTTTGTAGACGTAATACGCTCTTGAAGAGCACCCATTTCTGTTTGTAGGGTAGGTTGGTAACCAACGGCACTTGGCATACGTCCAAGTAACGCTGAAACCTCAGAACCAGCTTGTGTAAAACGGAAAATATTATCGATGAATAACAATACATCTTTTCCTTCTTTATCACGGAAGTTCTCAGCCATCGTTAGTCCTGTAAGACCAACACGCATTCTCGCACCAGGTGGCTCGTTCATCTGACCGAACACCATGGCTGTTTTATTAAGAACACCGGACTCCATCATTTCATAGTAAAGGTCGTTACCTTCTCTTGTTCTTTCACCAACACCAGTGAATACAGAGTATCCACCATGTTCTGTTGCAATATTGGTAATCAGCTCCTGAATAAGAACTGTTTTACCTACACCAGCACCACCGAACAGACCGATCTTACCACCTTTAAGATAAGGACAAAGCAAATCAACTACTTTGATACCTGTTTCCAGAATCTCTGTTGATGTTGATTGTTCCTCATATGCAGGTGCTTTTCTATGAATTGGATTAAACGCAATGCCATCTGGCACTGGTTTATTATCAATTGGTTGACCAAGTACATTGAACATACGTCCAAGTGTTGCTTCACCAACTGGTACAGATATAGGTGCACCTGTTGCAATTGCATCCATACCACGAACCAATCCGTCGGTAGGACCCATGGCGATACACCGAACTGTATCATCACCTAGATGTTGCGCTACTTCTACAACTAATTTACTGCCATTTGCTGTAGGGATATCAATTGCATCATATATTTCAGGAAGTTTTCCTTCACTATACTTAATATCAAGTACCGCACCGATAATCTGAGTGATTTTACCAACATTTTTATCTGCCATTCTTCTCTTTCACTCCTCTACTAATTTATTGCAGAAGCTCCGGCAACAATTTCTGTTAATTCTTGCGTAATGGAACTTTGTCTTGCGCGGTTATAACTTAACGTAAGGTCGCTAATCATATCTTCCGCATTATTGGTTGCTGAATCCATAGCTTGCATTCTTGCACCGTTTTCACTGGCAAGTGCTTCTACTAAAGCACCATAGATTAAGCTGTTCATATATTTCGGAATGATCATATCCAAAGCTTCTTCTGCTTCTGGTTCATAGTTCATAAGTGTTAACTCTTCAATGGTTTTCGCTTCTGAACTTTGCTCCTGATCTTCATCCTTCTTCGCCATAGTGGAATCCACTGGCAATAATTTGATCATGGTTGGGATATGACTTACCGTATTCTTAAATCTGGTATAAGCAAGATAGATCTCGCCTACTTCATTATTGGAGAACGCTTCTAGTACCGCCGCACCAATCTCTGCCGCATCTTTATACATTGGATCATTAATCACTTCTGAATAATCTGCTTTAATCTCATAACCATAGCGGGCAAGGGAATCTCTTCCCTTTCTTCCAATGGCATAGATTACAGCATCTTCCTTCTTAATATCTGAGTTACGAACCAACTTTGTAATATTCGAATTGTATCCACCTGCAAGACCACGATTCGAAGTAATCACAATGATTGCCTTCTTTGGTGAATCGCCAGCCTGTAAGTATGGATGAGAGATATTGCCGGATTTTGCGAGCATGGAACTTACCGTATCATACATATAATCAAAGTATGGCTTGGAACTTTCTGCTCTTCCCTTCGCCCTTTGAAGTTTAACTGTTGATACTAACTTCATGGCTTTGGTAATCTGTTGGGTGCTTTGTATACTGCCTTTACGTCTCTTGATCTCTCTCATTGAGGCCATACCATCACACCTCTCTATCCACGATTAAATTCTTTTTTGAATTCCTCAATAGCTTTTACAAGTGCGCTTTCTGTCTCATCACTGATCACTTTTTCCGCTTTAATAGCAGATGGAATCTCTGGGTACTTCGTATCCACAAATTCAAAGAATTCTTTTTCGAATTCAAGAATTCTACTAACTTCTACATCAAGAAGGAACTTCTTCGTAGCAGCGTAGATGATCATAACCTGATACTCAACTGGCATTGGATTATATTGAGGTTGTTTCAGAACTTCTTTTATTCTTTCACCTTGCGCAAGTTTTTCTTTGGTATCTGCATCCAGATCCGATCCAAACTGTGCAAAAGATGCTAATTCCCGATATTGTGCAAGGTCGATACGAATAGGACCTGCAATCTTCTTCATCGCTTTAATCTGTGCAGAACCACCAACACGTGATACAGAAAGACCTGCATTAACAGCCGGACGGAAACCTGCATTGAACATTTCTGTTTCCAAGTAGATCTGACCATCTGTGATGGAGATAACGTTAGTTGGAATATAAGCAGAAACGTCTCCCGCTTGTGTTTCAATGATTGGTAAAGCAGTTAAAGAACCACCACCTAATTCATCAGACAAACGAGCAGCTCTTTCAAGTAGTCTTGAATGAAGATAGAATACATCACCAGGATATGCTTCACGGCCTGGTGGTCTACGAAGTAGTAAGGAAAGTGTACGGTAAGCAGTTGCATGCTTACTTAAATCATCATAGATGATCAATACATCTTGTCCTGACTCCATCCATTCCTCACCCATAGCGCAACCTGAATATGGAGCAATATATTGTAATGGTGCAAGTTCACTGGCTGTAGAAGCAACTACAGTTGTGTAGTCCATCGCACCGTGTTCCTCTAATGTTTTAACGATTGTTGCAACCGTTGAAGCCTTTTGGCCAATTGCTACATAGATACATTTTACATCTTGTCCTTTTTGGTTGATGATTGTATCAAGTGCAATAGCTGTTTTACCAGTCTGTCTATCCCCGATGATCAATTCACGTTGACCACGTCCGATTGGTACCATGGCATCGATTGCTTTTATACCTGTTTGTAATGGCGTATCTACGGATTTTCTTGAAATAACACCAGATGCTACTCTTTCAATTTGACGATATTTATTGGAATCAATTGGTCCCTTGCCATCGATTGGCTGACCAAGTGCATTTACTACACGACCTAGTAATGCGTCACCAACAGGAACTTCTACTACTCTACCTGTTGTTTTCACTGTATCACCTTCGTTGATATTCTTGGTATCACCAAGTAATACAGCACCTACATTATCTTCTTCTAGGTTCAATACCATACCATAAACGTCGCCAGGAAATTCAAGTAGTTCACCTTGCATCGCTTTTTCAAGACCGTGAATACGTGCAATACCATCACCTACTGTAATTACAGTACCCACATCTGAAACTTCTAATTTTGTACTGTAATTCTTGATCTGTTCTTTGATTACAGAACTAATTTCTTCTGGTCTCAAATTCATGATACATAAGCACCTTCTTTCCTGTTCTTATAGAATGTAACAATGCAAAACCTGTTATATCCATTCTTATTGTTTTCATCACTCTTACCTTTACAATAATCCTATAATTGGTCTTGCGCTGTCACCTGATTTGTCCCTCGTAAGTCTACACAGTTGCATTTCTTAAGTCTTTTGCAAGCATTTGTAATTTTGTACGAATACTGCTATCCACAACTCTGTCACCAATACGAATAACCAATCCACCAATGATCGACTTATCCACAAGATAAGTAACTTCAAATTGGCTGTACTTTGTCGTTTGAAGCAATCTTTGCTTCACTTGCTCCTTTTGTTCCTCTGTTAATATAACTGCAGATGTTACAGAAGCTACCCCAATATTCTTATATTCTCTAACCTTCGCTAGGAAATATTCAAATATTGCAGAAAGTTCATTGTATCTGTCCTTCTGAACAATAATAACAAGAAATCCAACCAATGTGTCGGATACTCTTCCCTTGAATATATTCTCAATTACAGATACTTTTTCCTCTTTATCGATTTTGGGATGATTCAAAAGCTTAAGTAAATCACCATTCTCCGCAATTGCTTGCTTTGTTACCGTAACTTCTTCGATAATGGTATCTAGTGTTCCATCTTCTAGGGCAAGTTCAAATAATGCTTCACCATAGGTTTTTGAAACTAACTTTGCCATGTATCATCACCCATCTCTTTTAATGTATCTTCAATTAATTTTGATTGTTCCGTCTCATTAATTGAAGTAGATATGATTTTGCCAGCCATAATTGAAGCAACGGATATCATTTCTTGTTTCACTTCATCCTTCATCTTGCTCTTCTCAAGCTCAGCTTCTTTATTTGCGCGATCGATAATACGAGTTGCTTCTACTTTTGCTTCCTCTACGATCTCTGTTTCTTTTTTCAGTGCTTTCTTTCTTGTCTGGCTAAGAATTTCTTCTGCTTCCTTATTCACACCTTTTAATTTGCTGTCATATTCTGCCTTGAAAGCTTCTGCCTCTGCTTTTTGTGTCGTTGCAGAATCCATTTCCGATTGAATCTTTTCTTGACGTTTTCTCATCAACTCTCTTGCAGGATTAAACAGAAGATATGATAATAGCGTGAATAACGCAAGCACAGCTAATGCAAGAATACCTGCATCAACAATCATCTGCAGATCCAAACCAAAGATTCTTCCTGCCATGCCTTCACTAGCCTCAAGTACACCTGAACTTGCAAGTATAATACTACTCACTTTTTGACCTCCCTTCCGTTAAGTCTTTGTTAAGCCCTAACTTACAGTTTTCCTAAAAGTGGGTTAGCATATAATAAGATGATTGCTACGGCGAAACCATATAAACCTGTTGTTTCTGCAACGGCTTGTCCAAGTAACATTGTTGAAACGATGTTACCTTTTGCACCTGGATTACGTCCAACTGCAGCTGCACCTTGTCCTGCTGCATAACCTTGTCCAATACCAGGACCAATACCTGCGATCATTGCGATACCTGCTCCAATAGCAGAAGCTGCTAATACAATAGCTCTTTCCATAATTAAATTCCTCCTTTAATCTTCTTCGAATGTGTTTGAAATAAATACCATCGTTAACATACAAAATACGTATGTCTGGATTGCTCCAGAGAATACGTCGAAATATGCATGTAAAAAACCAGGCCACACTAATGTTATGATTTTTGGTAACAGACCATAAATGAGACCCATCATAACTGTACCAGATAAAATATTACCAAATAAACGTAAGGACATTGATATTGGTGTTGCGATTTCACCGATAATGTTGATTGGTGTCAGTAGCAACGGCTTAAATAAATTTGTTACATGACTTGCCTTTTGATATTTGAAGCCATTGTAATGAATCATCACAAAAGTAATTAAAGCTAGTGCCAACGTTGTACCATAATCGGCAGTTGGTGGTCGAAGTCCGAACAAACCAGATATATTAGACAATAATATGAATATAAATATTGTACCAATATAATTAGAGAACTTCGCTCCATGCTTTGTACCCATATTCGTCAACGTCAAGTCATCAATTGCTTGCACCATATACTCGACAATATTCAAAAACGTACCTGGTACCTTATTGGGATCTGCTTTCTTAATCTTTCGATTGGCAATTACGGCAAATATAATTAATGCCAACATAACAATAATTATTGAAATATGTGTTGTCGTGAAATATAATTTTTGTCCGAACAACGTATATTCCTGATAACCGGTAATACCAAAATCAACATCTTGGGATGCACGCAACATACCCATTTTGGCAAAACTACCGGAAACGGCAGCCATCCCTTGATACACGTTCTCACCCTCCTTCGTTAAAATATTTTTTTAGTAATAAATTTATTAGTTAACGGTTGTAAATAAGCACTGAATTTAAGGCCTAGTATGCCTAATATTGTACCCACTAAACTGAACACTTCTGAAAATGTTAGTGCTATTACAACTGCGCAACCCATAATAATAATACGAAGAATCGCCATCTTCTTCGTGTACCTTGTTGCTCCTTCCGCAGTCATATCAAGAGCTTTCGATATAGTTGCATTCAAATGAATTACCAGCATGATTGCAATAACGGTTCCTAATAGTACTCCTAAAAGATAGGTCACCTTATTATCTGTAAGCATCATTCCAATTATACTAACGATAACCGCTGATATAACAATTCCAAAGAGCAAATCCTTTAACGTGTCATTCATGTTTTTCATACAATAATAAAACTCCTTTCAAAATCCAGCATTCTATGCCAAGTAAATCGTTCACATACTATAAACTATGTTTTTATTCTTTTTCTCTATTCGTATTTCCTTGGTTTTTAACAGAACTTTTGCTTTCCGTATCTTGATTCCCTGTTTTTCTCAAGCTCTCAAAATAAGCAAGTTCTTGGTCCTCTTTCTCTTTATCTTTTGCATAAAAACATCTGACCATTTTGAAAATATTCTGAAATCCAGCGAGCAAACCAATAACCAACCATATTGGAAACCAGTAGCTAGTACCAAAATGCCCATCCATCTTTGTCCCAATATAAATACCTATGAATACAGTAGTTAACAAGGTTATTCCGACCTGCGAGATTAAACTTAGTGCACGAAATATTACTCTATTTTCTTTCTTCATTGTTACTTCCATACCCTTTCAAAAGTCTGATGACTTTGTACAAGGCACAAAGTGCCATGTGAAGGATTTCCCTTTCCCATTAACTCTTCTGTACTCAATAATAGTATTACAATATCAAAAGATAGAAAAAATGTTTACCATAATATAATCGACAACTTGTGCGAATATTGTGAAAATACTTCCATATTGTATGAAATCATAAATTTATTATACCATTAATTTAAAAAAAGTCCACAAAATACACATGAAATTGTCACTTAATCTTTTCCAACTGCTTAATTTATTGGCATATTATAGAATTATTTAAGTTGTTTTTGCATCTATTTTACTAATTTGGTATTATTTTCATATAACAAATTGTTTATTTTCTTAAATAGTCTATTTGCCCTAATCTTTACACAATTATACACTATTGTAATTTTCCCTATTATTTTCTACTTTTTAGTAGCAAGATTACTTATTAATACGTTTTGCGGGAATTAAATCACATTTTTACATCCATCTATAAAAATACGCTCCTTTACCCCTTGTATCCTCTTATTGAATCTTCCTATCACATCATCATATTAAATAAAAGCCATATTAAATCTCAATACAGAGGCAATATGGCTTTACTCTTATTCTTCAATTTGCGTTATTCTACGAATATGGCGTTCATCATTTGAAAACTCTGTCTCAAGAAATGTCTCAACAATCTTAATTGCCAGTCCTGGACCTACCACTCTTCCACCCATAGCAAGTACATTGGCATTGTTATGAAGTCTTGTTGCTTCTGCGCTAAATACATCATGGCATAAAGCCGCACGAATTCCCTTTATCTTATTGGCAGCAATGGATATACCAATTCCCGTTCCACAAATTAATATCCCTTTTTCGCATTCTCCAGAAACAATTGCATTCGCAACCTTTTTTGCATAAACAGGGTAATCCACAGAATCTGTACTGTCACAGCCAAAATCCTTATATGGAATTTGTTTTTCCTCCAAGTATTTGATCACTTCTTTTTTTAACTCATATCCGCCATGATCACATCCTAATGCTATCATCGTTAATCCTCCTCGTTCAGTTTATAGACTGTTTTTTTAATCAGTCTTGCTAATTCAACGTAACATTCTTCATATTCTGTAAGACTTTGTCCATAAGGATCGCTTACATCCCCATCTTCTCCAACAAATTCTTTTAGTGTATACACGTTGGTACAATTTTCATAATCCCTTTGCACCTTTTCTTTTTGCTCTTGTGTCATAGCAAGCACTAACGTATCCTCATCAATATCCTCTTGTTCAAGCGCTTTCGCTATATGATCTCCTATGGATAGATTATGGTTTCGTAACACAGTATCTGCTTTAGGATTTGAAGGTTCAGGAAATAATACCACCAATCCACGAGACATGATCTCTATATCACTTTCCGTATCTAAACTTCGAAATATTACTTCTGCCATCGGACCTCTACAAGTATTTCCCGTGCAAACAAATATTAATCTCTCATATTTTATCAATAATTTCCACCTCCGTTGTTACACTTCCACTACTTGGTAACCGGCTGCTTTCAACAATCGATTCATAATAGCCTGCCCCAGATTACTTTCTGCAAACCCTTCTGAGTATATCACATCCACTTTTAATTCGTCAAAGTCTCGTAGTATACCATAAAGTCCTCTTGCAATCTGCTCTTCATCTTCACGGGAACCAATGGTCTTTACCACATCTGCCTGATACTTTGCATACGTTTCATCTGTTGCGATGATTCCAACACATTTTCCTTGTTCTCTCTGCTTTTTAGCTAAAGCATTAATTTCTCTGACAACTGCATTAACAGGTCCCTCTACAATGGTTAGATCCGCTTTTGGTGCATAGTGTTTATATTTCATTCCAGGAGCCTTTGGCTTTACATTTGGATCTATATTTTTTGATAAGATTGCCTTATCAATCGTAACTGGTCCGATCACTTCTTCTAACATTTCTTTTGTAATATAACCCGGTCTTAAAATGGTCGGAATCTCTCCCGTTAAATCCAAAATAGTGGATTCCAGTCCTATTCCTACAGGACCTCCATCAAGGATCATATCTATTTTCCCAGACAAATCTTCTACCACATGCTCCGCTTTTGTAGGGCTTGGCCGACCTGACGTATTGGCACTTGGGGCCGCAATGTATACCCCTGATTCCCGTATCAGTTGTAAGGCAATCTTGTTATTCGGCATACGAATTGCAACCGTATCCAATCCACCCGTTGTGCCATTTGGGACTACCTCACTTTTTTTCATAATCATAGTTAACGGACCTGGCCAGAAGTGTTTCGCTAGTATATATGCTTTTTCAGGTACTTCTTTTGCTAATACTTCTAGACTATCTACATCTGCTATATGCACGATTAACGGATTATCCGATGGACGTCCCTTTGCCGCATAGATTTTTTTTGCAGCTTCAAAGTCCAGTGCATCCCCTCCTAAACCATATACCGTTTCAGTCGGAAATGCCACTAAGCCTTCTTCTTTTAATATAGTTGCTGCTTCCCGCAAACAACCAGGTTCCATATCCTGTTCATTTATCTTCTTAACTATTGTTTTCATTATTTTCATCACCTTTTCTTAAGTAAGTTGATTCTGGTCAATCAACTTAATCGACTTTATTATAACACTAGTTATGTAATTTGCATACCTTTTCTATTTTCGCGGTTTTGTATAGCAATTGACGAAATCACTTTTACTCTATAAAAGTAATGTGAACTTCCACTTGGAAACACTTAATTATACACATATTTGTTTAAGTAGGATAAGATTCCAAGGTGAATTGACCATGCCATCTTATCTTGATAACTCTCTGTTGTTAACAAATCTGCTTCTGACCAGTTTGATAAGAAACCACATTCTACTATAACAAGCGGGCATTCCGTCTTTTTTAGCATGTAGTAACTTTCATTGGATTTTGCCAATCGGTTATTTCCATCATTAATTGTCTTTTTAATCTGTTCCTGTAACATTTCTGCTAGAATTTTTCCTTCTGGTGATTTATTATGATAAAAAACTTGGGCACCCTTATATTTTTCCTCAGGGAAGGAGTTTTGATGTATACTTACTGCGATTACTGCATCACTTGAATTAATGATTTCCACACGCTTTTTTAAGTCTGCACTTTTCTTATTCGAATCAGACTCCTGATATAATCCTTTATCTTCCTCCCGAATCATAATTACCTGTACATCATTTGCTTCTAAGAGAAATTTTAATTTTTTTGTTATGATCAAATTTATATCTTTTTCTAAAGCATTGTTTACTCCGATTTTACCAGGATCAAATCCACCATGTCCTGCATCTAGTATAACCGTACATTTTGGTATCAGTGGTGAGGATTCCTTTTCCCTTTCACTAAATACGGAGTACGTTTTTATCCCAACAACGGTTGATAACCCTAGCAAAAGCAACGCTGCTGCAACCATAGTAATTATCTTCTTTTTACTCATTACCACATATCCTACCATCTTAGTTTCATACTATTTTATGTTCTTTATAAAAGATTAAGAACTATGGGGTAAGAGAATGTATTCTCTGTAAGGGGAAATGAAACTTAATATACGTCAAAACGCGAGCGACAAAAATATCTTGTCACTCGCGTTCACGAAAACCATTTTTTCACTATATTTTTCTATGTATATAATGCGAACAAGTTTATTCGTAGATTGGATAATTCTTTCCCTCTCTCACAAACAATGGAATTGTGTCCATTGGTGCATCTACGCTAACACGTTGCCCACCCTTGTAAGATGTTCCTGTTTTTGCATCAACCCAATTGATTCCTTCTGGAAGATATACGCTTCTTTGTTTCATTCCTTCTTCCATGACTGGTGCTACCAAAAGATCTGGACCAAACATATACTGGTCTTTTAACTCCCAACATGCCAAATCATTTGGAAATTCATAAAACATTGGTCTCATAACAGGACTTCCTGTCTCATGTGCCTGTTTCATACACTCTCTAATATATGGACGAAGACGTTCTCTCATAAATAGGAATCCTTTTAGGATTTCATAATTTTCTTCGCCGAATGACCATACTTCATTATCTTGTCCTGAAGAGAACTGACGAACACCATCAACAAACTCCTCTTCTAACTCATAGAATGGAGGACGTTCCCCGTGTAGACGGAATACAGGACAAAATACTCCCCATGCAAACCAACGTACCAGAAGCTCGTGGAATTTTTCATCGGTAATATCACCACCAAGAAAACCACCTATATCCGTTGTCCACCATGGAATACCTGCCATAGCCATATTTAAACCAGCCTGTAACTGTTCTCTCATAGCTCGGAAAGAAGAATGAACATCACCTGACCAGATTAAGGCGCCGTATTTCTGACTTCCAGCCCATGCACACCGAACCAGGTTCACTAGTTCCTCTTTACCCTCTGCTTTCATACCATCATAGAATCCCTTTGCATACATCATCGGATAGATATTGCTACATTGTAACGCACTTCCTTGATGATAACGATAGATATCATAATCGTATGGTCCAAACTCTGGTTCTGCTTCATCTAACCAGAATAGATTAACACCTTTATCATAGTAATTCTCTTTGCATCTCTCCCAAACATATTGACGGGATTTTGGATTTGTTGCATCAAAGAATACGGTTTCTCCCATCCAGTTCATATGGATACTTACACCACGATCACAAGTCACAAGTAAGCCTTCTTCATTCATTTTTGCAAAGTTCTCACTTCTTGAATCTACTGTTGGCCAGACAGATGCCATTAATTCAACACCATAGGATTTTAGTTCTTTTGTCATTGCTTCAACATCCGGCCAGTACTTTGGATCAAATTTGAAGTCACCTTGTTTTGTCCAGTGGAAGAAGTCTGCTACAATTACATCCATCGGAAGGCCTCTACGTTTATGTTCTCTTACTACATTTAATAATTCTTCCTGTGAACGATAACGTAATTTACACTGCCAAAATCCCATACCATATTCCGGCATCATTGGGGCACGTCCAGTTACTGCTGTATATTGTTCCAGAATCTGAGAAGGGGTATCCCCAACCGTAATATAATAATCAATCTTCTTCGTACTTCTTGCAACCCATTCTGTCTTATTGGTACCGAATGTAACCGTACCGATCGCTGGATTATTCCACAATAATCCGTAACCACGATTGGACACCATAAATGGTACGCTTGCCTGCGTATTACGCTGGCATAGATCAAGGATTGCTCCTTTTTTATCTAGATTTCCCTCTTGATATTGTCCCATACCAAATATTTTTTCATCTTCATATGCTTCAAAACGAAGAACTGCATGATAATCACTGCCACCTGGTATTGCTTTCAATTCTCTGGCATCTACACAATATGGTACACAATAGCGATCAATACGGTATCGATTTCTCCAATACTCTTCCAGTACAGCTTCACCTTTTTCATTATAGAAAGACAGCCAGCCTTCATGATTAATCTTTGCAGTAATCTTTCCATTTTGAATGCTTGCAATAGAAAAGTTCTGGACATGTTTTGCTCTCTCTTCTCCCTTATACCAAGGTTCTACAATGTCCACATTTTCAATCTTAATGTCCGCCTTAATAGCTTTCACTTCTTCTGTTAAAGCCCAATCATTGTGGTCCATCTGACCATCTCTTGTAATACGTACACGTAATGCATTCTCTCCCCATGGTTCGATCCACATTTTTTCTGTTTGGTTGATACATACCAAACGATTCCCTTCACTTGTAAAATGCATACCTTTTTCCTCCTTTTATCCATTCTTTTCTTATACGGCATGATGTAAGATGCAAAAGGATCTTTGTACAAATTTACATCTGCACTACCACTACCTTATATGCGAGTGCGCATCCCCTAGAGGGTTTTATATAATAGGCAAGTCGGAGGACTTTCCTACTATATTAAAAATTCCCATGCAAACTTTCTTTTGAAAATATTGCATGGGAATTCCATCTAACCAAACTCTATCACTTGTTTGATTGTTCAAACAAAGAACGAATTAGTTTACATATTTTAGTATTACACTCCAGACGTTGCTGCGTTCCAGCCCAAGCTTCCAGCTAGCAATACCAGCCACATTATTCTCTGAAATAACTTTTAGCTTTTCCTCTAGAGATTTTTCTTCCTCCAGCCAGATCTTATATGTGTTTCCGCTACTTTCGTATTCACCATAATACTGTTTGGTTTCTTCATCCCAAGTTGCCTCTACGTTATTCTGATCTAGTATTGCCTGTGCCTGATCCATTGAATATGCTTTTGCTGTAACACCGTCTGCTGTTTCTTCCCATAATCTAGTATAGAACGGGATTGCAATTATGTTTTTCTCTGCTGGAACTTCTTTTAGTACGTTCGTCACCGCATCTGATACAAATGAAATTGAAGCTACTGAACCACTTCCATCAGAACCATTGATATGTTCATCATAAGCCATTGTAATTACATAATCCACAAGAATACCCTGTTCTTCCCTATCATAATAAGAAGTATACGCACTTGGTACATAATTATCTACCGATAAAATTATACCATTATTACGGCATTTTACAGACATTTCTCTTAAGAATTGAATATAATCTTTTCCTGCTGCTTCTGGAATCTTTTCAAAGTCCATATTCAGTCCATCTAGATTGTATTTGATCGCTAATGCGATTAATTCATTTGATAATTTTTCTCTTCTACTTGTATACGATAACAATTCGGACATATCGATTGCATTGGTAAAATCATCAACCAACGCCCAAACTTCTACACCATAATTATGTGCCCTTTGAACATACGTCTCACTTGCCAAAGAATCTACGTTTCCTTCTACACTTGACACTTTAAACCATGTTGGTGAAATTGTTGTAACACCTTTTGTATTCCCTAATAATTCTAATACATGATTATTAGCCGTTTGATTTGTTACCTGATGAAACGTCATATTGATCTTATGATCTTTGGTAATACTTGTATACTCAGGTTCTTTCATCTTACTTTCTGTTGCTTCATAATAGGAGTTCTTTGTCATGGAGTTCTTCACATAACCAATAATACCGTCTTCGGTAATAACTTTTGTAAAGTTTTTATTTACCTCTTCTTCATCGACAATAATCTGTACCCGATCCCCTTTTTTCATTTGCTTTAAGATATCTCCCTTAATGGAAGGTTTATAACGAAGTTGTGTCGCTTCTTTTATATCAGCAAATAGATAATCTTCTCCAAATATATAGGTAATTACCACACGGTTTGGATCTTCATACATTGTATATTCCAGATTAGAATATTCTTTTACATAGTCTAGTGCAATATAGACAACTCCATCTTCCACTTTTGCTATGGCATACTCCATGGATTTTTTACTTTTGTTTATATAATAATCTTTACTACCTACTTCTGTTTTGATAATTTCTGTTGGTGTTGTATATAACAACAAACTTTCGTTATCATCCCAATAAAACCGTTTATTAAAATATGTTACAACCGTATCATAGTCAACATAGATCTGACCATCGATTAGCTTTCCTCTTTGTTCATATATTTTATCTTGTAGTACAAGAACAACACTGCTATCATCACCAGCTGTCTGGTAATAGTCTTCTAGCTTCATGACTTTTTTGCTGGGAGCAAATTTGCTATACATTGTGATTCCCGCTGTAATGGCAATTGCCAAGAATAAGATTACACCGATGATCGTTAATCTAATCTTCTGTTTCATGTAGGTTCCTCCATAACTATTTCATGTTAATACGATACTCTACGTACAATTATAACAGTATTTTCTTGTCATTTCTATGTTTTTCTCCGTAATCATACTTCTTTTTCATTTATAATAGGAAATTCTATTACTTCATACTTTTTTCTTTGTCATTTCAAGATATCCACATTATTCTTCTTATTCTACTGTAGACTTACTGTCACCTATTGTTTCTTCCTGTTCATCACTTCAAGAATCTCTTTTGCCTCTATTTCATTCTCCATAGGTAACTCAAATACAACTTGTTCACCCTCATAAATCTGGAGAAAATTCTCATACCCTAATTTTACAATACCATACGCCTTTTTTACCTTTGATGTGATCAATACGTTCGTGATGTACTTACATTTTTGTATATATACTTTTCCTGACCGAAACGCAAGAAGATACTGCTCTGTAATTTTTAATGCAATTGAGTCAAATACTAGATGATTCGCAACTTCCTCATTAATGGCATCCAATACCTCATCAATTGGACCATATTTTTGAAGTTCTAAAATTTCTTTTCTTTTGTAAATGCTTTTTAAGTGAACATATGAAATGATACAGTACAAGATACATAGCAAGATAACACATATAAGTGCAATCCAGATAATATACATTCTGGTTAGATCCAAATCTGCTTCATCTAGAACAATGGTTGAGATCACGTCTGTTTCAACCAATTCTTCTACTGTTAACTCATAATCTTTTGCGACTACGCTTAATAACTCTGAATCCTTGTGCATACGTGCTGTAAATGAATAGTTTGATAGAGTTTTATCCGGGTCTTTTGGGTCTTTTCCTGACCGTTTTGCCGGAACAAAAACAAAGAATTTTTCTTCACCAATAACCGTTGCATAACAATTGTATAAAATATTATTATTCTTATCTTCTTTGTAATAACCAGTAAACTCTAACGTTGCATTCCTTACTTTGACATAATCCGTTCCCGCTTCATATTCCTTCACTAAGTCTTTCCCATTCTTGCTATCTAATACATGAAATGGATTGGATAATCTACCAACAAATACAATACAGCAAAGAATAACCAATAAGAAAAGAACCATACCAATCTCACCAATCAGCTTATTCTTATTTTCTTTCTGTATCTGTTTTCGTACTTCATATGTATTCATAATACCTCCAAATACGATTTTCATCGTTCGCATTAATTCCCTTAATGCTTCTTCAAATTTTGCTAAACAGTATATAGTATATCATAAAATCTCTCAAAAGTAACGTTTGAATGCTTTTGAATACAAGTTACGCAAGAATTGAGTAAGGAAACCATTCAATTAACCCTTGAAGGTGCATTTGGATAAGGAGATTGCTGTGTGATATATCTATCCGGATCCTGTTTCAACTCTTGCGTATTATGTGCCTATACAATGTACTTCTTTACTTCAAATTACTAATTTTACTTCAAACTACCTATTTCCTTTCAACTACCTATTCGACTAAAATCCATTATTACTTTAGACAACTATTCCTTTACAATTAAAGTGCAACTCAATCTACATAATTGATCTCTAATTGATCAAGGGTCACGTCGTCTCCACCATCATTGGATGGATCTTGTTCATTGGTATATCCCTTATCCTGTTCTTGTCCATACTCTTTAAGTCCCATATTTACCCGTTCTCTAACTCGGTTTTCCATCTTCTTAATTGCTTGTTGAATGATGTTCGGATCTTCTTGAATCAATGCATGTACAATTTCATTCTCAGGATATGTAATAATTGCTTTTTCTTGATCTTGGGATACATATTGAATGGCATAAATTCTTGCTTGTTCTTGCAAAACAGCATCTACAACTGCACTTGACAGCAATAAAATTTCTTCCTCCGATACTTCAAGCCATAAATCATTCTGTGTGCCTTCTTGCTCATTATATTGGGAACACGCCAGCACTTTCTTTTTTGATAAGATGATGTAATCTGCACCATTTGGAAATTGTATACGAATGTCAACGTAGTCACCTACACAAAGTGCATCCGTCATTTCTATAAAATGATAGCAGTGCTTTCTTGTATCTTCGCTGACCTTTTCTCCATCTTCTATCATTTCTGGTATAAGCATGGTATTGGCAGCAACTTTATAACGAAGGCGTTTTCCTATTACCTCTTCATAGGAAGCAGCATTCAGCACTTGTAGCTCCTCTGTTAAAGCAACTTGTTTAATCTGATCAATCGTAATAATCTCTCCTTGTTTTAAATCTGCTGTTATGACTATCCCATATTGGTTATTTACAATTGAAGAACTCGCCTCTTGCTTGTTTTTTGATTGAATCGAAAGAACAATCCCTGTTCCAATCCCACCAACAAGTAATATCATTCCAATGACTACGACAGCTATTTTCCCTTTTGCCATCCTTCTTTTCCCTTTTCTAATAATAGACATGTATCAACCCTTTCCTATGTTATTGGGAAACTCCTTTATAATGAAAATTGATTCCAAAATGAAGTTACATGCTTTTCCAATATAAAGGGATCCACTATGCATGGAACACCCCATACGTAGACTCCATACTCCTGCTTAATCTTCTTTCGATCATACTCACTTGATAATGATGCAAAACAAATCCATGGACTACTACTATAATTTACTGTTTGAAGAATCTGTTCATATGCATTTCGTTTCCATTCACACAAACTTCCGATTAAAATGTTAACATGACACCTAGCATACTGCTCCATCTGATCTGTGCAGTAAACACCATAGTCAATAAGAATATAATCATAAGAAATTTGCTGTAATTGCAGCCATACCATCTCATCCGCTTCTGGATAATAATCAACTCCTCTAAGTGTAAATGAAGAATCTTCACTCTCTATTCCTGCTGCCTTACGAAGGAAATGTACATGGGATATTTCTCGAAATTCCACATATGCAACCCGTTTGCCTTGATATCCAGACAAATACGTGGACAGAGCAAGCAATGTATGTGTGACGCCAACACCTTCCATGGCCCCTACCATTCCAATAATTTTGCATTGCTCTCTTCCTTTGGATTTACGTTTATCTTTCCAACGTCGTATTCTCACTCACCACATCCCTCTTTCCTTGCTCTGATTCCAATCTCTGTAATTCATCTTCTAGAATGCGTTGAAGCAGATTCCATATGGTACGATCATAATGTGGAATAAGTACCTCTGGTAAATACGGCAAACGTACCATCTGCTTTCTATTTTCTTTCTGACAAATTTCCATAAACTCTCTAGAGGAAACAAGATTAACCAGTGTTAACCCGTTATATCCCCCCGCTGGGAAAAGACTTGTCCCCGACTTAAGCTCCCACGGTTTTCCCATTGTAACTAAGATGCGTATCTGCGCCGATTGAAACTCCTGTATGTTCTCGTTGCATATGATTCCATACTCTCTAATCTGTATTGCATACTGATTCATTGCATCCATAGGTAAAGAAGCACGAGGCAACAAATGGAGACATGGTGATACATATACGCCTTCTTGCAAGGTGAAATTACCTTTCCAGTTAATGATTTGTTCTGCGTGATGTTGATCGTTGCATTCTACATATAGCGTTTTTCCCATGTATTTTTTGCAATATTTACTTAACGTCAATGCTACATGTGTTGTTCCAACCTTATGTTGTGTTCCTGCTACTGCAATCGTTAGAGATGTTTTTCTTTTACAACCCTGTTTTTTTCTCAACTTCTTCTGTAGCTTTGCTAAAGCCAATTGTAATTGATCAATACTTCCATATCGCATTCTTGGATTTTCCTGTATACACCGTTCAATGATCTCGCCTAACCGCCTTGAGCAATGTGTCTTCCAACTAATTGACGGTATTACTTTGTCAGGGCGAATCATCTCTCCAGTGACCATATAATACATAACCATACCAATACCATAGAGATCTGTCCTCTCATCAATCTGGCAACCGTTATATTGTTCTGGTGCAGCATAACCAATGGTACCTACCATCTTTTGCATAGTAGGAACATCATTCTTGAATACCGCACAACCAAAATCAATGATCTTAATTCCCTGTCCCGAAACAAGAATATTATCTGGCTTTAGATCAAGATACAATATGGAATTTTTCTGACTATGTAAATAATGAATTACCTCACAGATTTGTAGTGAGAATTGTAGAATACGTTCCTCATTGACTTCCTTCTGAGTTCGTATATAAGAATTTAATGATTGTCCATCATAGTATTCCATAACGAGATAGATCCTCTCCTCGTCTTCTTCCCAATCGTATAACAATGGGATACGGCTATGATGTAGCTGACTTAAGATTCTAGCTTCTTGTAATGCATTCTGATCCTTTTTCTTTTTGATGCACTTGATAACTCGTAGTGAATGAAGTATGCGATGCTCTGCAAGATATACAGTACTTGTACCACCACTTCCAAGCTTTTTTATGATCTTGTATTTTTCTAACAAATGATCATTGTATCCTCCTTTCTTTGAAGAAAGAACTTGTAAAATTATTACATCTCTTAAGCTATTATAAATTATTCTGTCAAAATACGCAATTTCTTTTTATTGTAAATATCTAACAAAATTTATTTGCTAATCTTATAACATTTTACCCGAATTTAATCTAATCTTCACATTCACTTGCTATGTTTATCCTATAAACAAGAATAAATACTGAGGTAACCGACGAATCCATTCGTTCAAATAAATACGGGGAGGAAATATATATATAATGAAACATTTTATTCATACACCCAGAGGTAAAAAACAAGCTAGAGGGAAACAGCAAATCCATACTAAGAAGAGAAAATGTAAATTTTATTGGGAGCTTCTCCTTACTAGAATACATAATTTATCCATAGGAAAACAACTACGTTACAATACAATGGCAATATTAGCTTTTGTGTGTCTTACTGCCTTAATTGGTCTAGTAAATCAATTGCATATGAATCATAGATTGTTAAGTTTTTATCAAGATTCATACTCTATTCATACAACTGCACTTTATTCAAAGAATTCACTTTTGCTAATTCAAAATTATATGTATCGTGCCATTGCAACGGATAAAGAAAATCTACAATCCAAGTATATTCAGGAGTCCGAAAACTATTATCTTGAGCTGGAGAACTCCATTATCTCCCTCTCTTCCTCCAATTCTTCTATTCACAGTCTAACAGCTGAAGACCAGAAGGAACTTACCGTTGAACTAGAAAAATTTCAAAGGTACCGTGACCAAGTATTATCTGCTACCAATAGTGGTGACATACCGGCTGTATTTAAGACTTACAAAAATGATTATGTCCCAATCTTAGCTTCCATTACAACTACCTTGGAAAGCGTTATTGAGAATGCCAACCATTATGCAGACCAATACATCTCCCTTTCCAAAAGACAAACCGTATTATCAATTATATCTTATATTCTGCTTACAATCTCTGGCGGATTTTTAGCTATTCTTATATCACGAAAAACAACAAAAGGTATCTTATCACCACTTAATGAAATACAAAATTGTATGAATGAGATGGCAATGGGAAACCTACATACAGAGATCGCATATCATTCCTTAAACGAACTTGGAAATGTATGCGAAGCAACACGAGTAACCCAGAGTCGCCTTAACCGCTATATTGATAATATAATAGTTGTCCTTAATCAATTAGAGAACAAAAATCTAACTCATACGCCTGAGGAGGATTACGTAGGTGACTTTTTGCCAATTAAGGAATCCCTAATCAGTATCATTCGATTTTTACATGATAATATTAGCCAGATTCAATGTAGTTGTGAAGATGCTCAAAGTATGTCTATAAACGTTCAGGATCAATCATTAACCATACAGTCTGGAGCGAAGACACAGACTAATACCATTCAATCCCTAACAACGCAGATTCACACCATATCGGATTTTGCTACCAATAATGCAGATCTCGCTACAAAACTCCAAGAAATCTTTCGTACAATGACTGATTATGTATCCAAGGCGCAAAATCATATGGAACTTTTGGAAAATCAAGTTGCTTCCATTAAAGAACAGTCGAGACAGATCACCACTGTCACCCAAATTATTGAAGGTATCGCAAGAAAGACGCAACTAGTTGCTTTAAATGCAACCATTGAAGCTGCACATGCTGCTAATACAGGCGGAACATTTTTAGTGGTAGCTAATGAAATGACCAATTTATCCAAACAATGTATGGAAGCCGTTTCTACCATTCGACCTTTTATCCAGACTATGCTCACCAATATTCAAACATGTTCTGAAATGACAGCTACAACCAGTGATTCCCTATCCTACACGGTCAACATATCCCATCAAATGCATACACTAGTTAGTAGTATTCATTCCTCAAGCCAAACACAATATACACTGGTAGATCAAATAACAGAAGAATTACCAAAAGTAACCGCAATTTCTTACTCAAATGAACATGCTGCTGAGGAAAATATACAGGCAGTACAGAAACATTTGACCGAGATGGAACGATTGCTTAACTTTGTCCACTGCTTTCAATTATAGCGAATTGTTCACAGTTTATGTTATTGACTTTATGAGTATCATGAATTATACTTTGTATACGGATGAGTGTACCAGTTTACCTGCTATCATTCTTCCTGTAACTAACAACAGCTTGAGTTTTCAATAACATAGAAAAGGATGTGATTCTATGAAGATAGAAAAGATCAATGATAGCCAAATTCGATGTACTTTAAATAAAGAAGATTTAATCGATCGTGAACTCAAAATCAGTGAACTTGCTTATGGAACAGAAAAAGCAAAAGAACTTTTCCGTGATATGATGCAACAAGCTTCTTGTGAATTCGGATTTGAAGCAGACGATATTCCATTGATGATTGAAGCAATTCCAATCTCTAGTGAATGTCTTATCCTTGTGATTACCAAAGTAGATGATCCTGATGAACTTGATACTAGATTTTCTAAGTTTACAGCTGATACTGATCAATCATCATCTGAGCCAGACGCAGATGATGAACCATATGCAGATGAAATTATAAATTGTTTTGACCAATTAAATGAATTACTTGATGATACAATGAAAGATGACAAGGATACGGAAGATTTTATACCTCTTCCAAAGGCAATCCAGTCTCAAAAAGAGGAAAAGACATCAGAAGATACAGATGTACCAAAACCTCAAAGTTCTGTAACGATTACTACCAATATGACAAAGGTATTCTCCTTTGATTGCCTTGATACAGTCATATCCGTAGCTGAAATCTTAGTTTCCATGTATAAAGGCGTGAATACGTTATACAAGAACCAAATGGATTCACGATATTATTTATTGATTACCAAATCTGATCATACACCAGAGGAGTTCAATAAAGTATGTAATATCATTACCGAATATGGAAAATCGGAAAAAACAACGTATGCAACAGCTGATTATTATGCAGAACATTTTGAAGTAATTGTAAAAGACAGTGCAATTCAAATCTTATCTGTAATGTAATGTTAATGCTACAACCATATACTACACGGCACATGTAATATTTTATATATTCATGTGTCGTATTTTTTGTTACCATTTTGCTATTTATTGTTATTTACAGTATATATTTGTAAATATTCATTGACATCATTTCCGTAGTATGTTATGTTGGATATGTCATATATTTACATTTTATTGACTATATTACTTACTATTCTAGACACTTTATCTACAACACAATTCTAGTCTTATACTTTTTCTACACCATTCACTATTTATTCCACATAATACGTTACCTATTATTCACTCCACTTACCACTATTTATCTACATACTATTTTACGAAATCTTTCACTTTATGATTAGCTAGATTTTCAGGCAATCGGACCGTTTTATCTTACTTAATCACCAATTAACCAGTGTTTTTCAAAAAGGAGGTTTCTTATGAGGAAACAAGTAAGTAAGCGAAAGTTATTTTCTGTTATTTTAGCAACCGTTTTTGTAATGGGCTCACTCCACCCTACTCCAGATGCCCTTGCATCTACCGAAACCATTCCAAGTGAATCATATTCTTGGAACAATGTAGCATTAAATGGTGGTGGTTTTGTTCCAGGTATTATCTTTAATGAAACAGAACCAAATCTAATCTATGCCAGAACTGACATTGGAGGTGCCTACCGTTGGAATGAAGCAACGCAGAGTTGGAAATCACTTAATGATTCTGTAGGTTGGGCTGATTGGAATAAGAATGGTGTAGACGCACTTGCAACAGATCCAATCGATACAAACCGTGTTTACATGGCGACCGGTACATACACCAACTCTTGGGATACCAACGGCCAGATTATGCGTTCCACTGATAAGGGAGATACATGGGAAACAACCTCTCTTCCATTTAAAGTTGGTGGGAATATGCCAGGTCGGAGTATGGGCGAACGACTTGTTATTGATCCAAACTCGAATAATATTATCTATTTTGGTGCCCGCGGTGAGAATGGTCTTTGGAAAAGTACTGATTACGGTGTAACCTGGAATCAAGTTGAGAGCTTTACAACTACAGGAACTTATGTGCAAAGTCCTGGTGAAGAGTATGGTTCTGAAGCAATTGGTATTGCCTGGATTACTTTTGATAAATCAAGCAGTACTCTTGGAACTGCTACACAAACCATCTACATTGGTACTGCTGATACCGGTAATTGCATCTATCGTAGTACCGATGGTGGAACCACATGGGAAGCCATTTCTGGACAACCTGTTGGTTACCTTCCTCATCATGGTGTTCTTTCTTCCAATGGTATGTTGTATATCTCCTACAGCAATGGCTGTGGCCCTTATGATGGTTCCAAAGGATATGTTTATCGATATAATACTGCTACGGGAGAATGGTTGGATATTTCTCCTGTATCCTCAACGAGTGATGATAACTACTTCGGATATGGCGGCTTATCCGTTGATGCACAAAATCCAGATACCCTTATGGTCTCTACACTTAATTGTTGGTGGCCTGATGCCAATATCTATAGAAGTACCGATGGTGGAGTAACTTGGACAAGTGCATGGTCATGGTACGCTTATCCAACCCGTTCCCTTCGTTATGATTTGGATATCTCCAATACCCCTTGGCTTAATTTTGGTATTGATGGCGCTCTTAATGCCGATTCCCCATCTCCAAAACTAGGTTGGATGATTGGTGACCTTGAAATTGATCCATTTAACTCTGATCGAATGTTTTATGGAACAGGTGCTACCATCTATGGTACTACTGAATTAACAAATTGGGATTCGGATCAGACATTAACCATTGAACCTTATGCTTCTGGAATAGAGGAAACTGCAGTAATTTCCCTTGTGAGCTTACCAACTGGTACCTCTCATCTATTAAGCGGTCTAGGAGATATTGGTGGCTTCCGTCATGAAAGTTTTACTTCTGTTCCTTCCTATGGATATGTAAGTCCGATCTTTGTATCAACAACATGTATAGATTATGCCGAATCCAATTCAAATTATGTGGTGCGTGTCGGTAATGTGGACCGAAGTTATACTACGAATAAAGCATGTGCAATCAGTAATGATGGCGGATCAAATTGGTACTCTGTTAATAGCGAGCCTACTGGTGTTGCGGGTGGTGGACAAGTTGCTGTGTCCGCAGATGGTTCCGTCATACTTTGGAGCCCTAATCCAGATAGTTCTGGTACAGAAATTTCTGTGTACCGTTCCACAACAGGCGGTAACTCTTGGACAGCCTGCTCCGGCTTACCTGCACAATCCTCTATTTACTCAGACCGTGTTAATCCAAATAAATTCTACGCATTTAAGAGCGGTGTATTCTATATAAGTACAGATGGTGGTGTTTCCTTTGCAGCAACCGGCGCTACTGGTCTTCCTGAACATGCCTCATCCGTTGTACATTCACAAGCAGAAAAAGCAACTTGTGCATTCAAGACGGTTCCAGGAATTGAAGGAGATATCTGGTTTGCTGGTGGCAATACCGAGGATGGAACGTATGGATTATGGCATTCTACCGATTCTGGAGCTACATTCACTAAATTATCGAATGTAGAAGAAGCAGATACCATTGGCTTTGGTAAAGCGGCAGAAGGTGCAGATTATATGGCACTCTATACAACCGCTAAAATTAATGGCGTACGTGGTATTTTCCGTTCTGATGACTGTGGAGAAAGCTGGATTCGTATTAATGATGACGCCCACCAATATGGAAAGATTAATATGTGTATCACTGGCGATCCGAGAATCTATGGCCGCGTATACCTCGGAACCAATGGACGTGGAATTATATATGGAGATACCCTAGATACTCCTATTCCAGTCGTCAGCTCTGAGATCACACCAACAGAAGCATCCATTGATTTAAATAGTACGGAATTATCCAATCTTACCGTATCAATGACACTGAATGGTAACGCATTGAATAAAATCACATGTGGTAACTCCACTCTTACCTTAGGTACCGATTATGAGGTAAATGATGAAACCGTTACAATAACTACTGATTATCTTGCAACCTTATCAACTGGTACGACTACACTTACCTTTGATTTTAGTTCAGGATTGTCTCGAACTTTTCTAATCGTTGTTACGGACTCCAGTCAAGAAGTTGAGATTGACTCTGATCTTGATGTGCAGATGTTCAATGGAACAACTTCAATAACCGGGAATACCATTAGTATCAAATATAAATTAACCAATAAAGGTACAACAACACTTGACTTAACTAAGGTAAGCCTTCGTTATTATTATACCAACGAGGACAATATTTCTCAAAGTTACTGGTGTGATTGGTCAACTGTAGGAAGCTCTAACATAACTGGTTCTTTTGTAAATATTCATCCAGAAAAAACAAATGCAAATTGTTACTTCCAAACTGGATTCTCAACAGGTAGCCTAGCACCTGGTGCTTCTGTTGAGTTACAACTTCGTATTGCAAAGGACAACTGGTCAAATTATGACCAATCAAACGACTACTCTTTCAATGCAACAGCTAGCAGTTATACCAGTTGGTCTTATGTAACCGCTTATATCAATAATACGTTAAGTTTTGGAGTTGAGCCTTAATATTCAAACAAAAAGGGAAGGAACACTTTTACAGTGTTCCTTCCCTTTTAATACTGTCGTATCCCACTTATTTGCTTTCTAAATATGCATTTAAGCTAGCTACTAATTCATCTACGTTGATACCATGAACCATGGCAGCTTCTTCAAGTGATTCTCCTTGTGCTGATGGACAACCCACACAATGCATACCAGCATTCATTAATACAGGGATTGTTCCTTCATCCATTGCAACGATATCAGCGATAATCATATCCTTTGCTACTTTAGCCATTTCATTGACCTCCTTTATGTTGAGTTCTCTTCTACTGCCTTTCTTATGCTTTCTAGCATGGCAAGAGAATACTTTCTCAAACGTCGTTATTTTTCAGTATTCACAATTTCTCTTTATTGTATTCTTAGAACGTCAAAGGTAAAATACATGATTTTTTGACTCTTTTATCATTATATTCTATGATAATACGAACGTCAAGCAAGGGCATGTATTTTGTACGATAAAAAGTACACGGAATCTTCGATAATTTTTTAACAAACAGTTGACGTGTATACAGTATTCAGATATAATACAGATACAAGGAAAACAGATAACCACCAGACAAATAAACTACATAGGATGTTTGCCCCGTAGGTATCTTCCTTCCTTAATTTATATGCGTAAATATATCGACAACATACAAAAGACATCGATATATTTCACATTCAGTATAGCAGCTCATTTGAGTCAAAGCGTAAGAGCACTCCATGAGATTGATTGGATACTCGGCAGTCATACTGATTTTCGAGGTACTGAATGGTTGTAATATAAAATTTGCGTAACTACAAACAATTATGTTACAGACAGGAGGACAATATTATGTGTAAACCACAATGGGAAGGTTTTACAACTGGAGACTGGACAAAAGAAATTGATGTCCGTGGCTTCATTCAAGCAAACTACACACCTTATGAAGGTGACGATTCTTTCTTAGCAGGTGCAACAAAGAATACAGAAGAACTTTTTGATGCTGTTAAGAAACTCATGTTAGAAGAAAATGAAAAAGGGATTTTAGATGCAGAAACAAAAGTTCCATCATCTATTACTGCATTTGGTCCTGGTTATGTTGACAAAGAAAAAGAAGTAATCGTAGGTTTCCAAACAGATAAGCCACTTAAGAGAGGTATTTTCCCTAATGGTGGTGTGCGTATGGTTAAAACTGCACTTGAATCTTACGGATACCAACTTGACAAACAAACAGAAAGTATCTACACCAGCAATCGTAAAACACACAATGATGGTGTATTTGACGCTTATACAGAAGATATGAAAAAAGCAAGACACTCTGCAATTATCACTGGTCTTCCAGATGCATATGGTCGTGGTCGTATCATCGGTGACTACAGAAGAGTTGCTTTATACGGAGTGGATCGCTTAATCGAAGAAAAATTAGAACAAAAGAAACGTTTAGAGATCAACTGTCTTGAATCTCCAGACATCAGACTTCGTGAAGAAATCTCTGAACAGATTAAAGCATTAAAATTATTAATCGCTATGGGGCAAAGCTATGGCTTTGATCTAACTCAACCAGCTAAGAATGCAGTGGAAGCTACACAATGGACTTATTTTGCATACCTTGCTGCTGTTAAAGAACAAGATGGTGCTGCAATGTCACTTGGCCGTGTATCAACTTTCTTAGATATCTATGTAGAAAGAGATTTAAAAAATGGTACATTAACAGAAGAACTTGCACAAGAAATTATGGACCATTTTGTTATGAAATTACGTATGGTTCGTTTCCTTCGTACACCTGCATACAATGATCTATTCTCAGGCGATCCAACTTGGGTAACAGAATCAATTGGTGGTATGGGTACAGACGGAAGAACATTAGTAACAAAAAACAGCTTCCGTATTCTTCACACTTTAGTAAACTTAGGACCAGCACCAGAACCAAATTTAACTGTTCTTTGGTCTACTTCATTACCAGAAGGCTTCAAAAAATTCTGTTCAAAAGTTTCTATTACAACTAGTTCCATTCAGTATGAAAATGACGACTTAATGAGAAACTATTGGGGAGATGACTACGGCATCGCTTGTTGTGTATCTGCAATGAGAATTGGTAAACAAATGCAGTTCTTCGGTGCTAGAGCAAACCTTGCAAAAGCTTTACTTTACACAATTAATGGTGGTAGAGATGAAAAAACTGGTGAACAAATCGCTCCTTTATTCGCTCCTATCACATCAGAATACCTAGATTATGATGAAGTAATGTTAAAATACGATCAAATCTTAGAATGGTTAGCTGAATTATATGTGAATACACTTAACGTAATCCACTATATGCATGATAAATACAATTACGAAAGACTTCAAATGGCTCTTCATGATCTTGAAATCTTAAGAACAGAAGCAACTGGTATTGCTGGTCTTTCTGTAGTAGCAGATGCATTATCAGCAATCAAATACGCTAAAGTAAAACCAATTCGTGATGAATCCGGTTTAGCAATTGATTACGAAATCGAAGGTGACTTCCCTAAATACGGAAACAACGATGATCGTGTTGATAGCATCGCTGTTATGATGGTAGAGAAATTCATGAATAAGATTCGTAAACAAAAGACTTATAGAAAAGCAGTACCTACTCTTTCAATCCTTACAATCACTTCTAACGTAGTGTATGGTAAGAAAACAGGAAGTACTCCAGATGGACGTAAAGCTGGTGTACCTCTAGCTCCTGGTGCGAACCCAATGCACGGAAGAGATACCAACGGTGCAATCGCTTCTATGGCATCTGTTGCTAAGTTACCTTACAAAGATGCACAAGATGGTATTTCTTATACATTCTCTATCGTACCAAATGCTCTTGGTAAAGATGAAGATTCAAGAGAAAACCATTTATCAGCTTTATTAGATGGTTACTTCAATGATGGTGGACACCACATCAATGTCAATGTATTCGATCGCGAAACATTATTAGATGCAATGGATCATCCAGAAAAGTATCCACAATTAACCGTTCGTGTATCTGGTTATGCTGTTAACTTTATTAAGTTGACAAGAGAACAACAATTAGACGTAATCAGCCGTACATTCCACGAAAGAAACTAATTTCATACGAATCGCTATGAATTCTAATACTTTAATTTTTAGAATTCATAGTGGTTGATACTACGGGAGGCATTGCGACCATACTCACAGAATATGTTGCGACCTCCCGTTTATAAAATGTTTGTTTAATCAAATTTCCTTATTTCATATAAAAACCGATTATATACTCCTTAAATGTATCTGTTAAATAATTAATAAGAAGATTTGATTAGACAAACAATCAAGTAACATAGGAGGAACAGACAATGACTATTGGTAGAATTCATTCCCTAGAAACCTGCGGTACCGTAGATGGTCCTGGAATCCGCTTTGTAACCTTTCTACAAGGTTGTCCTTTGCGGTGTCAATATTGCCATAATCCCGACACATGGGACACGAAGAAAGGAAAAGAATACACACCAAAAGAACTGGTAGACGAAATCGTAAAATATAAATCCTATATGAAATTCTCCGGTGGAGGAACAACATTTACTGGAGGAGAGCCACTGTTACAAGCAGAATTTGTTAAGGAATCATTTGCTTTATGTAAGGAACAAGGAATATCAACTGCTTTGGACACCTCCGGCTTTATATTCAATGATCAGGTAAAAGAAGTACTAGAGTATACCGATATCGTATTATTAGACATCAAAAACTTTGATCCAACCGTATTCAAAACAGTAACTGGGGTTGCACTTGACCATACCTTACAGTTTTTAGATTATATAAAAGAAAAAAATATTAAGACATGGATTCGATATGTTCTTGTACCTGGCTTAACCGATAATATAGATTCTATTACTGCCTTAGCATCTCACCTAAAAAATTATCCTAATGTATCCCGAATTGAATTACTGCCTTTTCATAAAATGGGCGAATACAAATGGGAAGAATTGGGGTATAAGTACGCATTAAAGGATACAAAAGAACCCTCTTTGGCATTAATAGAAGAGGTTAAAAAAGTCCTTGAAACAAGTGGAATTTCGGTTTATGCCAATGTATAATTCGCGCAAATATCGACATAAGTTTTACTTGTAAAAGGGGCTTGTTTATATTACAATTAGGGTATTAAATATTAAAGGAGGATAACAATTATGGCACATAAAATTAGTGATATTTGTGTAAGCTGTGGAGCTTGTGCAGCTGAATGTCCAGTTGATGCAATTTCTGAAGGAGCTACTCAATACGAAATCAATCCTGATGTATGTATCGATTGTGGAACATGTGCAGCTACATGTCCAACAGGCGCAATCTCTCAAGAATAATCTAGGTAATTGCGTTTGCTCCGATTATTGATCAAGAAGATACATTCATTGTTTTGATCATAGATCAATTTCAAGTGAACATAATTATTCAAAAAAAAGGGTTGTCCTATACATAATGTATGGGGCAACCCTTTTTCCTATATTAACTCTTTTCTTTTAAAACGATTTTTTCTCTTTCCTCCCTCCGATTGCGCAGCTGCAATCTCTGCTCGTCCACGCTGAAATGCACGTATCGTTTCATCTAGATGCTTATACCGTTCCTCCTCTCTTTGTTCTTTTTCCCTGAACTGATAATCGAGTTCCTTTGCCATGCTCAAGGATACAACTTTTCCAATATTTCCAGCTAGCTCATCGGTGTTTTCCCGTAGAGCATTGATAATTAAATCACTCATAATATTTTTAAACTGTATCATTTTATCTTCTCTATGAACAATCTCTTCCTGTGATGGTTCCACTGGGTTTAACTCGTTTTTCT
This sequence comes from Anaerosporobacter faecicola, assembly GCF_012070565.1. Classification (GTDB taxonomy): domain Bacteria; phylum Bacillota; class Clostridia; order Lachnospirales; family Lachnospiraceae; genus Anaerosporobacter; species Anaerosporobacter faecicola. The sequence goes on along the minus strand of NZ_JAAQRO010000027.1, from coordinate 3,627 downwards.
TATTGTCCTCATGTAATTCTAGAGTTTTATCTTCAGAACTCGTCCTTAAATCCTGTACACCCATGTCTTCTTTGTGTAAACGTATTATCCCATCATTATTCATATGATCAGAACGGACTTCATCAAGATGGATTAAATTATTATAGTCATTCTCTTCTGGTTCTGTAACCACATTTTGTTTTTCTTTTAATTCCTGCCGACTCTCCAGTTCAAAGACTCTCTCATTTAATTCGTTTCTTAATAAAAGCATACTTTTCGCATCTAGTGTTTCTATTTTATGTATATTAGGAAGAATCATCTTAATGGCTCTTAATTGAAACCCCTGTTCCTTCAACAATTTTACATTCCGGAGTATCTTAACATCCTCTTCTCTATAATATCGATGTCCCATCTCATTCCTTGGTATATCTAATCCTAATTCTTCTTCCCAGTAGCGTAATGCATGTGGTTCCACATCTATCTTCTTCGACGCATCGGATATAATATAACGAATTTCACCCATGAATAATCCTCCTCTGTTATTTTGATAATTCGCATATACTGGTGATCGTTCCGTAACTAAGCTTGTACGACAAACCATGTACCGAAACTGGTAACTCTTTTATCATTGATGAATTACCATATATTTACATTATATCATAGAGTCTTAAGAGCGCAATATTAGAATATTCAATAAACCAAAGAACTTATCGACAGATAACAAGGCACTTCTTGTTTCAATTCTAATCTCTGACAGGAAGCTTGTCATTCTATGTTTTTTCGTAAAATTAAAACATAACTTATGCACACTGTGTAACGTTCTCTACCTCCTACTATACTGTTTGCAAAATCCTCGAAATAATTCCAAACCTAGTACAGCATTAAAACCTGTGGCAGTAAATACACTAAAACGTTCTTATACAAAATTACATCTCATCTACTCTAGTTCCATAGAGCACCCCTCTAGAACCAGTTGCAATATAAAACCGTCCTGGTACTCTTGGGTCACCTACAATACTCATAATATCTCCAAACATTTGCTCCTCTGTATTCAGCTTACAATATGTCTTTCCTTCATCTTCTGTTACAAAGAAACCATACTCTCCATTAAGTATTCCGCTCATATAGATTGCTTTTTCACCATGTAAGCCAAGCCCCATTCCCTGGCATTTTACTTGATTCCCAGGTTCCGTAATCTGTATGGCAACAAATTCTTGTGTCTCTTTATCATACTGCACTTTCCAAAGTCCGTATTCACCAAGCGCCATCCAGATTACGCCCTCTTTGTCAGCTTCAACACGAATCTCTGCATGATTGTTGCAGTCAAAACCAGATAAAATCACTTCTGGGAAGTTTGCAGGAGTCTTCTTTTGATAGAAGGTTACACCACCGTCTACACTTACATAAAATTGAGATGCCTCTCCAAATCCATAAAAGAGATCTGGGTTAACACGGTCCGCCATAACTTTCATATTTCTATGAGAATTACAATATGCAAAGAATTCATCATACGTTTTCCAATCCGGAATTGGTGGACATTGATATGTCTCGCTTATACACTCTCCATCTGTATCAAAGATTCTACATTGATGATACGTTTTCCCTTCATCTTTTGTATATACAATTGCACTAACAGGGAGTGCCAAAACCTTTCCAATGGACCATACAATTGTTTTACTATCTGCACTCATTGCCACCCATCCAGCATTTACATTAGGGCGTTCAATCTCTTTGATCAATTCATCAATAAAGGGTTTAATGCCATAAGGCTGTGGGAGATGTTTGAATGTTTTACATTGGTCGTTTGATACAATTAATCCACCTTTTGTTTTTCCTGTCCAGTTTCCTCTAGGAGTCACAACCACATAATCTTGATTGTTTTCACTGTAATCTGCATTAATACAAGTAATGTAACGGTCATTTTTTTCGTCTGCAAATGTATTCTCTGCAGGCTGATTCAAGTCTGTAAATGCAAAACCACCCAGATCTCCTAATATATCAATTAATTTTACATCACCTTTGCTAGGTGCATATAAGTTTAAATGTACCGTCTCTTCAATTCCTCTACACTCCGGTTCCCAACAACAGGCATCACTCAACAAATTGTAGGTAACAAATGCCCCTGTCCCACTATTAAATATGGCATGGTTCTCATCAAATGGATTAATCTTAAGATCGGTTAACCAGTGAAGAATCGACTCTCCTCCATTATATTCAGGCTTCATATATGGAACCGTAAAATGAATCTTTCCTGTCTCTAACCCTTGTAGATTTTTTGTCCATGTCTCTCCTTGATCTCTGGAGATGAATATAATGTCACCAGGATGCTGATAACAGATGGTACTACAGATTAAAACTGGTGTACTCTGTTTTGTATCATAGGTTGTTGCAATTCCACCCATTCCAAATGAAATATCCTCTAGATTCTTCACTCCGAAATCCATAGCCGTCGGTGTAATATCCTTATACTCTTCTACGATTCCATTCAATAGCTTATAACGAATTACTTTTCCTCTTTTTTGCATACCACAATCACAACTATAACATGCAAAGCTCCAACCATACTGTCCTGCTTCTGACATTGTTACATAGAGATAGGTTCCATCAAAGGCATACCTTGCACCTACATAGCCAGTAAATCCCTCCTCGTCATTCTCCTCATATAAGGACTTCGGTTGCTTGAGTGGCTCAAAAGAATCCCCACCATTGGTAGAGATATATAAACTTTGTCCACGATGTTTACACTTCGCTCCGCCTTCTCCAGAAGTACCTACCACAATTATCTGAGAACGTCCATTCTTACTTACCCGTGGGTCAATCCAAACAAATGTAATCTCTTTTTCATTCTTCTCTTTCTCCATAGTAGAAGATACCGTTAAGAACTCCCAGTGCTCTCCCTGATCCACCGAACGCATTAATCCTTCCGATTGTGAACCAAAGTACAAGATATTACTGTTTACTGGATCCACCAAAAGACGTTCTCCTGTCCCACGACCTGGGTTATTTCCATGGATTTTACAAGGCATGTTCTTATAAGTAAAGGTCTCTCCATAGTTTGTAGAAATACACAACTTGCCCGTATTTTTCGTACTGTATCCACAAACAATATATAATAATCCACGTTTTTTGTTATCAACTGCAAAAGATAGTGGATAAGTCTCTGCAACATCATCCTGTCGTACATGATTAATCAATGATTTCCATGTACGATTTGCAAAATCAAATCGATACGTTCCCCCAATATCTGTTCTTGCATACAATACATTCTTTTCTTTCTCATCAAATAAAAAACCTGTTACATACCCACCTCCTGGTATTGGTATGTTTTGATATGTATACGCTCGTGTTTCCATCTTATTATTCATCTTCGTTCCCTCATCCTTTCATAAGTCTACGAGTAAAGTTACTATACTTTTCTCTGTAATACCATTTCTCCATTACTATAATAGCAAATTCGTATAAAAATAACACCAACAAAACTAGTGTTATTGTACATAAAAAAATAGCCTTATATGTTCAAATTGATATGATTCCCCTTAAGTAGACAAGGTAAATAACCAAATCTACTTAGGGGGAAATTTTTATGTCCAAATATACGACAGAAATAAGGCTAGCAGCATGCAAAGAATATTTTGATGGAAAGTTATC
>NZ_JAAQRO010000026.1 GCF_012070565.1 Anaerosporobacter faecicola | reverse complement strand
ACGAATCAAAAAATACAAAGAAAAATGGTGTGCATAAAAAATGACCATACCTCATACGAAGTATGGTCATTCAGTAAACACTCATTTTAGATATTTAACCTGTCTACTTGACAGGGGGCATATCAAATTAACATACAAGACTATTAATCTTATTAACGAATCCATACAAATAAAAATATGTCCATCCCTGCTATTGTCTCTCCAGATTTGCAAACTTTGTAAACTGTGATAACCAAGCAAGTTTTACTGTACCTGTTGGACCATTTCTCTGCTTTCCAATGATAATTTCCGATACACCTGCATCTTCTGAATCATGATTATAGTAATCATCACGATAGATAAACATAACAACATCGGCATCCTGCTCGATGGCTCCAGATTCACGTAGATCGGAGAGCATTGGTCTCTTATCTGGTCGTTGTTCTACTGCACGACTTAACTGTGATAATGCAATAACAGGCGCATTAATCTCTCTGGCAAGTGCCTTTAAGGAACGAGAAATATCTGAAATTTCCTGTTGTCTAGATTCCGCTTTCTTGCCACCTGTCATCAACTGTAAGTAGTCAATAATAACAAGTCCCAGGTTATGTTCCAGCTTATACTTTCTACACTTTGATCGTAATTCTCCAATGGAGATACCAGGGGTATCATCGATGATCAGATTGGAGTTACCTATATTCCTAGCACTCTCCACAAGTTTTACCCAGTCATCATCCTGTAGTTCACCCGTACGAATTGCCTGTGAATCAACTTTTGAGTTCATAGAGATAATACGTTTTACCAACTGATCCTTTGACATTTCCAATGAAAATATTGCAGTTGCTATATTGGATTTCACAGCTACATACTCCGCAATATTCAATACAAATGCCGTCTTACCCATAGAAGGTCTGGCTGCCACTAAGATCAAATCGGAAGGCTGTAATCCTGCCATCTTATAATCAAGATCATAAAATCCCGTTGCTATTCCTGTTACACTACCTTTATTCTTAGCAGCGGACTCAATACTTTCCAATGTTCGAATAACAATATCCTTAATACTGACAAAGTCTCCTGATGCTTTATTTTGCACAACATCAAAAACCTGTTTTTCTGTATCTTCTAGTATGACTTCAAGTTTTTCCCGATTCAAATAGCATTCGTTGGCGATTCCTTCGGTTACCTTAATCAACTTACGCAAGATTGCTTTTTCTTTTACAATATTGGCATAATATTTCACATTTGCAGAAGTTGGAACAGCCGCCATAAGATCTCGAATGAAATCTATACTACTTAATTCAGAAGGTAATTCTTTTTCTTTCATCTTTTCTTGAAGAGTAATCAAGTCTACTGGTTTTCCCTCATTAAAAAGTTCCACCATTGCATCAAATAGCAATGCATATTGATGCTGATAAAAGTCTTCTGCCGATATGATTTCAGATGCCGTGGTAATTGCGTCTTTGTCCATGATCATGGAGCCGATTACAGATTGCTCTGCCTCAATACTATGAGGAGGTACTTTTTTAATTAATGACTCATCCATGACTTTCTCCTTCTCAACTTATCTACACAAATTATATGATATAAGGGTCAAAAGGTCATGTATTTCATATTTGCTGAAACACATGACTTTAGACTCATAAAATACCTTTTAACGATCGAATGCTTATATAGATAAAGATGAATAATAAATTCTACTGTTCTGTTACCTTAACGGTTAATTCCCCAGTCACCTTATGGTGTAACTTCACTGGTACATGGAATGTTCCCATATTTCTTATTGGCTCAGCCAATTGCAATTTCTTTTTATCAATATCATATCCCAATTGTTCTTTTGCAGCAAGGGATATTTCTTTTGTTGAGATGGAACCAAATGTTCTTCCATCCTTTCCAAGTTTAATCTTAAGAACAACCACCTTTTGTTCTAATTCCTTAGCAAATGCTTGTGCTTGTTCAAGAATTTCCTTTGCTATCTTTTCTTCATTGGCTTTTTGTAATTTAAGGTCATTTATATTCTTAGGAGTTGCTTCAATTCCTAATTTTTTAGGCAAGATAAAATTCCTAGCATAACCATCGTTTACCTTAACTTTATCGCCCTTTTTTCCTAACGTCTTTACGTCTTCCAATAAAATAACTTCCATCTATAATTCTCCTTCCTGTTGCATCTGTACTAAAGTATCTTTTACTTTTTGTATTGCTTCTTCCATTGTGCAGTCACACATTTGCGCACCAGCAATGCTCATATGACCACCACCACCTAACTTTTCCATTATGATCTGTACATTGACTTCGTCAATCGAACGAGCACTGATATAGATCTTACCATTAAACTCCGTAAAAACAAAAGATGCTTTTACATTGGTTATATTCAATAGTTCATTGGAGACTTTTGCACCAATGATCGTAGGACTTTCTACGCCATGTCCAACACATTCTGTAATTGCGTAATAATCCAAAAATACTTCTACATTACTTACGGATTCCGCTTGTACCTTATATTCCATCATATCGCAACGAAATGCCTTACGGATTTTCGTTACATCCGCTCCACTTCGTTTTAAGAAAGCGGCAGCTTCAAAGGTACGCACTCCTGTTTTCGACAAGAAATTATTCGTATCAATCATAATACCTGCATACATTGCATCGGCTTCGGCTTGTTTCAAACGCAATCCTTCACCAATGTATTGCAATATCTCTGCAACCATTTCACATGTACTTGATGCATATGGTTCAATGTAGGATAATACGGCATTCTCTACCGCTTCCCCCGTTTGTCGATGATGATCTAATATGACGATCGTTTTCGTCAGATCGAGAACTTCCTTGCACTCTGTATAGTTTGGTCGATTTACATCAACAATAACCAACAATGTATTGCTATCAACCACTTCTATGCCCTGGGCACTATTTAAAAACATGTCACTCTCATAATCCGGATTATCCAAGAATCGATCCATCAATGGACGTACCGAAGTAGTCACTTCATTAATTATAATGTGTGCACGTTTATTGAGAGTTTTGGCAATACGATATATACCAATTGCGGCACCAAATGAATCCACATCTCCAATGGAGTGTCCCATAATGACCACTTTGTCTTTTGCCTCTACAAGTTCCTTTAGGGCATGTGCTTTTACCCTTGCCTTAACTCGGGTATTCTTCTCAACCTGCATGCTCTTGCCACCATAATAGAGGATCTTCTCACCCTCTTTTACAACCGCCTGATCTCCACCTCTACCTAGGGCAAGATCAATCGCTGCTCTGGCATAATCATATCCTGTCGTATAAGTATCGGCATTTACACCAAGACCCATACTCAACGTAACCGCCATATCGTTACCGATGTTGACTCCTCGTACTTCTTCAAGTAAAGAGAATTTATTACTTTGTAACTGGCTCAAGTACTTATGCTTAAACATAAAGATATATTTATCTTTTTCTAACTTCTTCACAATCGCATCTAGATTCTGCATATACTTATTAATCTTTCGATCAACAAGTGCAACTAATAAAGATCGCCGTACTTCGTCGATGGATTCCAATGCTTCTTCATAGTTATCTATATACAGCAAACCAATAACCATTCTTTGTTCCTGGTTTTCTTGAATGATTGATTTGATCTCTGTTTCATCGTACATATAAATGGCAATCAAAGAATTATCCATGTTACTGTTTTCATAATTTTCATCATACTCGTCTTCACCTTCATGAAAAGACTTAGCAATCGTTCTACGTAAAACAATACGGTAATTACGATTTTGAAATGTTACATGTAATATGGTGTCTTTATCCACATGCGGTAAATTATCTCTTGTAATCTCCGGAAATATATTCATAATGGAACGTCTAGCTGCACGTTCATTCACAATAATATCAATGAATTCATCATTTCCCCACAACAAATGACCATCAATGTCCAAGATTGCATAAGGAAGCGATAGCTCTTTTAGCAATTGTTTTTGAACTTGACCATAATCCGCAGCGAAACGTACAATTTCTCCAAAGATCGTAACCCGCTTGGAACGATATAAAAATAGTGCAACAATTATATACACTAGTACATATATACTCATCATGATTGCTGCTCTATTATCAATAAAGTATATACTTATATTCATGACTACCAGCAATGCAGATAACCAAACAGGCCATCGGAAGTATGATTTAATCATTGCAGTAAGCTTACTTTTTCTATTCATTCGAACTCCCAGCTTTCCAATTAATTCCCTCGGTTTGCTCTATTTCACAAACCAATGCCTTAGTTTCTTACATAACCCATGGCTTTTATTATATCATTATATGAAGGTGGGGTCAAAAGTTATTTTATAACCTAGATACACCCCAAAATCCTTATAGAATCTTACCTTTTGTCTGTAACTCATTTCTATTTTTTATGCACATACATTTTCACATATTACTTGACTAAATTGTGTAAATCATCTATACTTAATATGTATTTTATATGAGGTTATGATTCACATGTTTTTGTAAGTCATTAATTACTTGATGATTTACAAAAACATGTGTTTTTAATTTTCACCTAAAATATACAAAGAAATGCGTAGCACATTCCTTTGTGTGGAATTAGTCTGGAACTCAAGTAAGTTCACATATAAATTCCATCCTGCTACAAAATTTATTTTAGGAGGTATCTTTCATGAACAAGGGTACAGTTAAGTGGTTTAACTCACAAAAAGGTTATGGTTTTATTACAAATGCTGAAGGTGGAGAAGATGTTTTCGTTCATTTCTCAGGAATCGCTGGTGATGGTTTTAAATCATTAGAAGAAGGACAAGGCGTTACTTTCGATTTAGAACAAGGAAGCCGCGGAATGCAAGCTGTTAACGTTCAAATCGCTTAATTTGACGTAATAGTTCGTAATATACGAGTATAACAAAGGTGTGATATCGATTAGTTTTCTAATCTGTATCACACCTTTTTAATGAAAAGAACATCGTAAATTTTATCACAAGTTTACGATGTTCTTTTTCTCTTTTCAATTAACATCACGATTGTTATTCGCTTGTATGTTTTATGATAACCTTCTACTTAGCTCTTTATACCATGTGAAATGATAAATTTAATCTAGTATTACGCCTCTTCTTTTATTAATACCATTGCAGATATCCGTTCAACTGATACTTGATCTCCTACCATCTCAGCCAAACAGTTTACACCTGCTTTCTCTTCATTTACATATACACCATATTTTCCTTCTGGTAGTTTGATTGTCACACTTTCTTCCGATGCATTAAAGATTACATATATCTCTTTTGCTGTTTCTTGTTTTATTGGACCATGAAGTCGATATGCTACTACCTGTTCTGGTGTATCCATAAAGGTAAGGTGCTCCTGGATCTCTTTTTCTGTTTCCATACGAAGCGCTGCATGTTGTTTACGGAATGCTATTAACCCCTGATAATACTTGTACACATCCTGATAGGTTTTCTTATTCTCCCAACGTATTGCATTAACCACATCAGAAGATACATAACTATTGTGGTCATACATGCCTTCTTGCCCTTCTACTGGCTTACTTCTCAACAATTCCTCACCAGCTAAGAATAATGGAATTCCTTGTGATGTAAGAATGATTGCAGCTGATAACTTATTCATTCGAATTCGGTCTTCTTTGCTTGCATCCTTACGAGACATTGATAATTTATCCCATAGAGTAAAATTATCATGTACGGAAGTATAATTAATACATTGTCCAGGATTATGCGTCCATGCCTTAATCTCGGTTACTTGTGGATGACTGGTAGCGGCTACAATACCAAATCGAATGGCCTCTTCTAATCCTTTTTTTCCACTTACAAATCCATAATCCTCTCCATCGAATACACTACCTTTAATAGCATCACGCATATCATCGCTAAATGCACCAACACGATTCAACTGATACGTATGTGCTTTCAGAGCTTGTCTTTTCTTTGGAAGAACAGAATCCGAACCTGTCCAACCTTCCCCATAAAGCAAAATACTTGGATCGATGGCGTCAACTGCTTTTCGTATTTCATTCATTGTTTCAATATCATGTAGCGCCATAAGATCAAAGCGGAATCCATCAATATGGTACTCTTTTGCCCAATAGGTAACCGAATCAATCATAAACTTACGTACCATAGAACGTTCTGAAGCTGTTTCATTACCACAAGCAGATCCATCACTAAACACACCCTCTGCTACTCTATGATAGTATTCTGGCATAATTTTATGGAAATTAGAATTTTTATCTGCAAATGTATGATTATAAACCACATCCATAACAACTCGGATTCCATTTCGATGTAATGCTTGCACCATTTGTTTGAATTCCTTAATTCGCACCTCTCCATGATATGGATCTGTTGCATAAGATCCCTCAGGCAAATTAAAGTTTTTTGGATCGTAACCCCAGTTAAACTGTGGCGTATCTAATTTTGTTTCATCCACTGTGTGATAATCAAAAACTGGTAGTAAATGTAGATGGGTAATCCCAAGTTCCTTCATATGAGAAAGACCAGTATATTGTCCACTCTCACTCTTTGTACCTTCTTCTGCAACTCCAAGGAATTTTCCTTTATATTCTATTCCTGAATTAGAATCCATGGATAAATCTCTTACATGTAATTCATAAATAACTGCATCGGTGTCTCGGGTAAATGCTGGTCTCGTATCTGTACTCCAATCTTTGGGATTGGTTTTCTCCAAATCAATTACCATTCCTCTTTCCCCATTAACCCCAGCTGCTTTTGCGTAAGGATCAATCGTCTCATTCACCGTATCACCAATTGTAACTTCGTATGTATAATATATTCCATTCAGATCTTGCTCTACGGCTAAACTCCATACTCCATTTTCAATTGAACTCATGTTATACTGGTTGATAAAACTATCTGTATGTCCATCTTTATATAGCTTAACTTTTACATTATTAGCTGTTGGTGCCCACACCTTAAACTGTGTACACGTACTGGAGTAGATTGCACCCAAATCATTTTGGTCATAGTAGTATTTTTCATTAAACTCTTTTCCTGAATACGGATGTTGCTGGTATTTTTTATCCATTGGCGTCGTTCCTCTCCCCAATTTTTCTTATATTTCTCATGTTATATATGACTATCACTTAATATACATAATCGTCAAAAGCCATTAACACAAGCCACCATAATTATATCATAAATAAGTAAATCCGTGTATAGATATTTTCGAAATTTTTCGATAAGAAACTTATATATCATATGGTTGTTTACGTTAATATGCTCTCAAACCATTTATTTTTTGAAAATCAAAAGATTATACGTATGTACGACATTTAGAAACAACCAGATATAAGGGATCAAAGTACCTTTGACCCCTTATTAACCTACTTGACGTAAGCAGATAGTAATTTTCTTTACTACTTATTTCTTTTACAGATCAAATTTCTCTGCAATTCGTTTATTCAAATTATCATAAAAATCCTGCACATCTGTTGTTATTTCATTTTTACTTTTCACTAATAAATCTACATATTCCTGAACAATCTCTCTTGTTATTGGTGCGGTAAATGTTTCTTCCGAATCATCTCCAACATTTACCTTGTTATTATCTGTTCCCGAAGCTGTTCCATTGGTTGTGCTTCCTGTTGTATTTCCTGTTGTATTACTATTTGCTGATGAACTACCTGTGTTATTTCCTGTAGTAGCATTATTACCACTTGCTGTAGTTCCATTTGCGGAATTTCCAGTACTATTGGACATATCTGTACTTTCTACAAGTGTATCTCCATTCGTGTTACTGCTCCCATTTGCAGTAGAATTACCGCTTGTAGTTGTATTTCCATTTGAAGTTGTACTTCCATTTGTTGTATTATTATTGCTTGCTGTATTTCCATTTGTGGTGTTTGCATTAACTTGATCGTCGTCACCATCATCTACTTCGTCTGCTAAGAACTTCATATATTCATCTACAGCACGACCATCAATTCTGTTTTTTGCATCTCCTGTAAAGTATCCGCTTTCACTATTTGTCGAATCATATCCACCAACGATGGCAGCATTCATGAGTTTGCAGTATGCCTCATAGGAAGGTTGCGTGGTAATACCATCTGGGAATTCTGTAATATGCTTTTCAAAATCTTCTGCACGATCAAGTAATTCATCTAATGTAACTCCAAGTCCCTTATCACTTAAATAAGGTTTTTGCTGGTTCTCGTACATTAATTCTAAGAAGTCTTCTACCTCATCGGATACATAGTTTTTGTATGCATATAGACGGGAGTAATCTACATCTTCATAAGTATCTTCAAAACCTAAGATACCACTAACTAATTGATCTGCTTCTGACTCACTTGCATTTGTAATATTCTCATCGATAAAACCATAGACATTGTCACTGTTTGTTTCTGTTTGTAATAATGTATTGTATTGATCAACAATGCCTCCATTTTCTGTTTGATTTCCTACATTCTCTTCAACTGCATTATCACCTGCCGTATTGTCTCCTGTATTACTATCATCATTGGCAGCATTGTTATTTCCTGCATTATTATTACGACCACATGCTGTTACACCAACCATTGCAATAACCATACACAATGCAAGAAGACTTTTCTTGAAACGTTTTTTCATCATCTTTCACCTTTTTCCTTTCTCTGACGGACTGTCCTGTATCTTACAATCTGTCGACATAGTATTACTTACTTTTTGGATTATTATCCATAACTAAACTGTTTCATCGCAACATTTTTGATTACAGTATGTTGTACTTTGTTGTTGATGAAATCATTACTATCATTATCTCCACGGATTGATAAACTATTCGATTCTATGAATTGGATAGTAAATTTTTATTACGTTTCATGTAAAGTATCCTTTACATTTTTTAAAAATTGTGTATAATATAGCTATGTAAAGTAAGCTTTACATAGCTATATATTTTTAACAAATTCATTGTAATGATCAGGGGGATGTATATGAGTAGTCTTGTAACTTTGATTTAAAGATATTAATAAAATAATGAAAGGATGGTTTTAAGAAAAGGAAATGAAAAATCGCGTAGAAGAATTACGAAAGGAACACGGTCTCAAGCAAGAAGAGCTAGCTGATCTTTTGGAGGTATCTCGTCAAACCATAAGTTCTTTAGAAAAAGGACGATATAATCCCTCCATATTACTTGCTTTTAAAATCTCGCATTATTTTAACCTATCAATTGAAGATATATTCTTATATAAGGAGGATTAATTATGAATAAGAATGTAAAAAGTTTTCTTGTAACATTTGTTGGTCTAATTCTAACTATACTTGGTTTTGTTCTTGTTAAGGGCGCGGATTCAACTAAAGGTATTTTGGCTACACTACCCTATATCTGTATTGCTATTGGCTGTGGAACATGGGGTCATGGTATGGGTACTTTACTTAGAAACCGTGCTTTTAAAGGTGATCCTGCACTAGAAAAAAAGATGGAGATTGAACGCTTAGACGAACGTAATATTATGATTGCAAACGCTGCAAAAGCCAAAGGGTTTGATATCATGATTTATGTATTTGGAGCACTTATGCTTACACTAAGTCTAATGAATAAGGACCTCAATACGATTCTTTTGGTTGTTTTTGCTTATCTTTTTGTTATTGGCTATAGTATTTACTATCGTATAAAGTTTGATAAGATATTGTAACATTGGTTAAGACTCGTTACCCTCTATTACGTTTGGTAGATAGCAGCCATCTTCTTCCTTCACCATTTAGAATATTTACATTACGTAATAATTTGAAAACATAAAAACCCCCTATGCGTTTTACGTATAGGGGGTTCAACTTCTTAGTCCATTGTATATGGCATTAAAGCGATATGTCTTGCTCTCTTAATTGCAACTGTAAGAGCTCTTTGATGTTTTGCACAGTTTCCTGTGATTCTTCTAGGAAGAATTTTACCTCTTTCAGATACATATCTTTTTAATTTGTTAATATCTTTGTAATCGATACCTGCATTTGTTTTATCACTGCAGAATACACATACTTTTTTTCTTCTACGTCCGCCTCTTCTCTTCATTGGAGAATCAGCTCTATCGTTTCTATCATTCTTATTGTATGGCATAAGACAACCTCCTTATCCGGGTTTTATACATTTTCATGTATATTTTATAATTTTGACTTACACGTCCTATTAATTAAATGGTAATTCTTCATCAATACCATCTGGGATATTCATGAAGCCATCGCCAATTGCTTGGCTTGGTTCAGGTCTTGCTGCTGCTTGATGGAAGCCACCGTTTTCACTAGCTGCTGCCTTGCTTTCTGCAAATTCCTGTTCCTCTACAACAACTTCTGTTGTGTAGACTTTCTGTCCATCCTTATTCGTATAGCTACCAGTCTGTATACGTCCAGTTACCAATACTTTCGTTCCCTGTCTGTAGTACTTCTCTGCAAATTCAGCTGTTTTACCAAATGATACACAACTAATAAAATCTGCAGTCTGTTCCCCATCACGTTTAAATCTACGATCTACTGCGAGGGTATATCTTGCTATAGCCAGTGATCCTTCCCCTTGGGAATATCTCACTTCTGGATCTCTTGTAAGACGACCCATTAGGATTACTTTATTCATAAAGGAATTCCTCCTTCTTTATGCGTCTTGTCTAATGCATAAATATCTGATAACAGATTCCATGATACGAACTCTTTGTTCGATTTCTCCTGGAGTTGTTGATTCAGACTCGAATTGGATGAAGTAGTAGAATCCTTCTCTCATTTTCTGAATTTCGTAAGCTAATCTCTTCTTACCCCATTCATCAACGTTAGTAACTGTACCACCAAATCTAGTGATCATTTCTTTAACTTGTTCTACAGTTGCTACTCTAGCATCGTCTTCGATTTTTGCACTAACAACTAAGGCTAATTCATATTTGTTCATAGTTGCTTGCACCTCCTTTTGGTCTTTGGCCCTTTTCTTTTTTATTAATCTAAAAAAGAGCAAGGATTAATTAATTTTAAATATATCACAATTAGTGATTTTAGCATACTTGTACATAATATGCAAGAAAATTTTATAATAAATTCGTTTTTTTCTAGGGGTCTCCCTAATCCCGCTCTATTTCGTCTTTTTTCCTTATATTTCGTATGTTTTTTTCTACTTGTTTTCTAGGCAACATCACCTGATGACCACAGCCAACACACTTTAACCGAAAGTCCATTCCTACTCTTATAATCTCCCACTCACTACTGCCACAAGGATGTGGTTTCTTCAACTTAATAATATCACCAATATTTAAATCCATTCTGATCCCTCGACTTTTCTATAATAACCTACGAACAATTGTACTCGTATTATATCATACTGTATTTTACATTATCAACCTGCTATATTTTATATCCTTACTTTATTACTACCTATTTTTATTAGTACGTATTTTATTACTTCTTATTATTATTGTATTTTCTATTATAAAAATGTAAAAAAATACGTATTGCAATTTTTTAATCAGAGGTGTACTATACATATATCAACATGTAGTTTTGAATACTACTTGTCATTGTATCTAAGTTTCAATTTAATGCAAACTTTTCTTAACCATTATTTTATTGGAGGTATTTATTATGAACAGAATACACCTTAAAGATCCCGCTAGCGCAATTACCCATATATTTGGTTCCTCTATTGCGTTGCTTGTATCTATTCCATTACTTATTCATAGCGCTATCAAATCTGATTTGCTTCATACCATATCTTTAGCGATTTTTAGCTTTGGACTTGTGTTATTATATACTGCTAGCTCTCTTTACCATTCCATTAATGCTTCAGATACGATAAATCGGCGTCTTAAAAAATTTGACCATATGAGTATCTCTGTTTTAATTGCTGGAACGTATACTCCTATTTGTCTGATCGTACTTGGTGGACGCACAGGCTGGACATTATTCACAGTAATATGGGCTATGGCGCTTGCAGGAATCTTCTTAAAGGCTTTCTGGGTATACTGTCCAAAATGGGTTTCTTCTATAATATATATTATTATGGGTTGGATGTGTGTATTTGCTTTTCCTCAATTGTTAGCAAATCTCTCTGGAGCAGCTTTTGGATGGTTGCTAGCTGGAGGAATTATCTATACCATAGGTGGCGTCATCTACGCTTTAAAGCTACCTGTATTTAATAGCCTTCATAAGAATTTTAACTCTCATGACATCTTCCATTTGTTTTGTCTTGGAGGAAGCTTTTGCCATTTTATTCTAATGTATTACTACGTTGCCACGATGTAATTTTAGATTAGTACAAAGTACTCATTTTCATAAAAAAACATGTGTAGTATAGTAATATAGGGTCATATAATTAAAAAATGGAGGTTATTGATATGAAAAACAAGAGAAGTAAAATTTATTCTTTGTTGTTAGTACTTGTATTATGCTTAACCACTGTGTTTGCTAATACAAATACAAGCAAAGCGGCCGAGAAGGAGTATGATAATTTACTTGAAGAGTACGGAAATGCTGTAGCTGACACTGCTATTACTTACGACTTTACAGTAGACACCAATACGGATGTGTACTTTTATCTATATGCTCCTGCACTAGTTAACTGTGATATTACTGTATATGATAGTGTAGGTACTTATTATGCAGGCGGAACAATTTATAGCAGCGATTTAGTTTGGGAAGAAAGCATTAGTTCTTACTACTACGATTTAGTTTGCTCAGATATGGATTCTGGTGATTACACCGTAGAAATTAAATTCGATGCCAATACCGATTATATATTTGGTGTAGATGCTACTAAGATCCAAGCTACTATCAGTGCTTCTAAAGCAACAATTACTGCTGGATTTACAAAGAAATTAACAGTTGATAACTGTACTGGAACTGTTAAATGGACAACAAGCAAGAAAAGCGTAGCTACGGTAAGCAGTAAAGGTGTTGTTACTGGTAAGAAAGCTGGTACTGCTACAATTACAGCAACTGTTCAAGAAACAGGTCAAAAATTAACTTGTAAAGTAACCGTTAAAGAGAATGCTTATAAAGAAACAAAAGGTTCTTATAAAGATCTTTACTACGGAAACTGTGCATTACAAGTTTACAAAGCTTCTTATGCTAAAAACGGAGACCTTGTTTTAAAGGTACGTTTCATCAATTATTCTGGATATAAAGTATCTTCATTAAAGGATATGAAGATTACATTCAAGAGTGCTTCTGGTAAAACAATCGGTACATACTCAGTAAAATCTAAGAGCATGAGCGTCTCAAATCAATCTTCAAAAGATTTTACTGTTACTATTAAGAAATCAAAATTAAAGATTAAGAAAGCAGATCTTAGAAATGCTTCTTACACTACTAGTGGAACATACATCTACTACTACTAAAATAACAATAAAATAGATGCTATATAACCCCAAAACCCACTGGATTTAATCCAGTGGGTTTTTTGAATGTCTATATTTATTTCTTTGTAAACTTAATGGAATAGGTTCCAGATGTTTTCTTACTATCTTTGTATACTTTAACATAATAAGTTCCTTTTGGTAACTTGCTTGATGTGTATGTCTCAACACTGGAACTATAACTATAATCCGTTGTTGATATATATTTTGTTAATGCACCAGCAATATTAGTACCCGTTAATTCCACACAGATCTTACCAGATGATACATTTCCTTTAATGTCCATATGAATCTTTGATGCTTTTGTTAATGTAAACTTATAGTAATCATATTTTGATGTCTTATCTTCTGCAAGAACAATTCCTTTTCGTTCTTTTTTGAATGTTAATGCCTTAGCTTTTGCCTTTTTCGCTCCACTACTTTCACTTACACCTGTAATCTTACTCTTTACACGATAAAGTCCTGAGGTGGTACTTACCTTAATGTTATAAGTGGTTCCTTTCTTAACTGCAAATACAACTTTTTGGCTTGTACTTGAAGTTGATAGATAAGCATCATCCGTAATTGCTTTTTTCTTGCTATTACATAAGGTTATATATGCGTTTCCGTAAGTTTCTTGAAATTCTGCTGTTATGGTGATATAACCTGTCTTGCTTGCTTTGTATTTGTAATAGATATTCTTGCTATCATAGTTGTATGTATCATACTTATATCCGTAGCTTGTTGTATACGTATTATTCTTTATTGTACGATTTGCACCATTATACAGTTGGGATGAAAAAGTATATGTACCTGGATCAGAGAACTTAACATAATAAGTTCCTGCTTTTGTGAAGTAGGCTTCTCCTTGCTCTGCATAAACGCCTTCTGATATTACATCAGAATACGTACTAATATAAAGTTGATTTCCTACTTTCGTTGTACAGCCTTCATCGGAGAATACTCCAACATCTGCTCCACTTGTAAGGTTTGTTGCTACAATATAGTTTAAACAACCCTTTTGGTCAATTTTTAGTGGAACAACCTCGTTCTCCATTGTTGTTTGAATAACATTCGTTGTAAAATTAGCAAAATCCTCATCTGTTCCCGTTGTAATTGTTGTAGTTGTTAGTTCTGTTTTGGGATTATTCTCCGTATCTAGTATGGTCGCTGCCTTACTTATACTTTCTCCAAATAGCATAGAAACAACTAACATCACACAAATCAATGTACTCGCAAATGTTTTTCTTGATTTATTCATTCTATTCCTCTCTTTCCTTTCCGCTTAATTCATTAAGCATAAGATTCTTTCAATAGCTATCAATTATCACTATAGCAAATGTACCCCTACTTTTCAATTCGTGGGTAGTGGTAAATATGAACTAGATTCGGTTATATTTCCCATTTTGTGTGTCTATCGTATTAATTAAGAACCTATTCCTCTATCCTTCTAATCTTGTAGTTATTATTCTATTATATTAAACTCATACTTTACTCATGCAAGTTAAACCTCAGATTACACCCAATATCTCTGAAAATAGCCTATATAAAAAGGCTGTTTCAATAAAGAAACAGCCCAAATCAAAATATATGTCAAGCAACCAATTAGTCTAGTATGTCACCGAAGCAGGTGAGATGCTGTACTGCAAGAGAATGTTTTATTTATTCACCCGCATTAGCAATAAGCATTTGCACAGAATACGTGCATATGCAGTAGCAAAGAATACAATATAGTTGAGAATATATCTTCTCAACAAGTAAATAAAATCGGTTGCATATTGTCATTATGTAAAAGTTCGGTAACATTCTACCGCAAGCACAACAATACTAAATGGTATATCAGATTGAACCTTTTATTCAACCGACTCCTTTGCTATAATATAATATACGCAACAGAATCAAATATGTGATATATAATTATAACCGTATGGAGGTTTAAATGGAATTCTTAAAATTACTAGAATCAATACGTACGCCATGGTTAACTTGGTTTTTTCTCGTCTTTACCAGTTTCGGTGAAGAAACTCTTGTATTAGCCATCATCTGCTTTCTCTATTGGTGTCATAATAAACGTTTGGCTTATCGTATCTGTTTTTCCTTTTTTTCTTCAGGATTAGTTGTACAAACACTTAAAATTACATTTCGCATACCAAGACCATGGGTAAAAGATTCTTCCTTCCACGCTGTTTCTCAGGCAGTACCAACAGCTACTGGATACTCTTTTCCAAGTGGCCATACACAGTGTGCAACAGCGCTTTATAGTACCTTTGCTTGGAATACTAAGAAAAAACGTCTTCAAATTCTCTGTTTTGTAATTATAGCCGGAGTAATGATCTCTCGTATGTACTTGGGCGTTCATACACCTCAAGATGTCCTTACCTCCTTTTTCATTACCTGCATCTTCTCTTATGTAACGAATTACCTAATCAACCGTTTTCGCTTACTGGATAACAATCTTTTTATGACTGCTATTTTTTTAGTCACTATTTCCATTGGCGTAGCAATTTATTCATTGGTTTTACTTCACAATGGGACCATCGAGACTCGCTATGCTTCCGATTGCTGTAAAGCTGCTGGTGCTGGTATTGGATTTGCAATTGGCTGGTTTATTGAATCAACCTATATACGTTTTTCTGAACGAGCAACCGCTCCTTCCAAACAGGTGATTAAATTCTTAATTGGTATAGGAATTACTGTATTATTAAAGGTAGGATTAAAAGCGATCTTCGGGTCATCCATTCCAAGTGATTTTATTCGTTATAGTATGCTCGTATTATGGATCACTGTCGGTTTTCCCTATCTCTTAAAACATTATGAATCAAAATTACTTACCGAATAATGGGTAATATAACTCTGCAAATCAGGTTGTAACCATACTACCTGCTTTGTACATCAAAAAGGATTATGATACGATTTTATTTCGCATCATAATCCTTTTTCTTAACGTAATAATAACATTGGATTTACAGTATTCTCTTCTAATAATACTTCAAAAAACAGATTGGTTCCTTCTTTAATATAGTACTTTGTTGGTTCTGCGACCTTACCGATGACAGCACCTTCTTTTACCGTCTGTCCTTTTGTAATGTTAAGATTTTCATCCAATTGTCCATAGACTACTTCATAACCATCTCCAAGGGATACTGTTACTGTATTGCCTGTCTCTTCGTTATAACTAATATCCGTTACAACGCCATCTGCTGCATTAAGTACCTCGTCTCCAACTTCTGCTTGAATGATAATTGCTGGATTACACTTATACTGATCCAGTGTTTGGAAGTAGATAACACTGTTCATACTGTAATTCATGATCACATTCCCATCTACTGGCCAAAGTAATCCTTCCTCTTCATTAAATGTTAAATTCGTACCTTTTCCACTAGTAGCAACTGTTTCTGGCTGTTCTTCCTCTGCCGTACCCTCTGTTGCAACAGCATTTGATGTTGTTTCCTGTGCTTCTTCGTGAATCTCTGCATCTCCTGTTAAATCCATTGGTACATCTGCATCAATTCCTGCAACATTTTGTTCTTGGGTTCCTTCATCCGTTGCAACTTTGTTGTCATCACTGACCATATCTTCTGTTTTAGCAGTAGAGTCATTTAAATCTACAAGGTTATCTTTATTGTTACTAGTAAGCATACTTACATACACAATGCAAATGACACAAAGTGCACATATACCAGTAAGTAAAGATATATAAAAGCCTTTGGCTTTTAAAAAGTCTGGAACATTCTTTTTCTTCACATTCATCACCTCTAGCAATATTTTCACCAGAAATGCGTCTTTTATACATATGTGTTATTATTTTATAATTGTTTCTGTGTCTTTTTAATTGTTTTATCCCTCTCTATTTTCTGTGCTTTATCATTCATAGCAATCAATGGTTACTCCTGTATAATAATAAGCAAGAATCGTCTTATAGGTTTCCCCTTGTAGTGCTTTTAGATTTGCTCCAAACTGGCTTAATCCTAATCCATGCCCTTTTCCTTTGCATATAAATCGAATGGAATCTTCATAGGCTTCCACGTAAAAATTCGTACTGTTTAAACCATACTGTTTTGCAAATACCTCTCCACTAACTTCATCTTCCTTAATCTGTACCAAATCTACATAGCCATCCTCTTTGCGTTCTTTTACTAGAATCTCATCTAATATGGCTTCTTCTGAAAGATCACAATCTGGTACAAGTTTTTTTGCTAACCTAATTATCTCTTCTCTTTTAAAGCTAACAATCTGCATATAATTCTCACTCTGCACATCCGCTTTACTCTCTACCGCTTGGAGATAAGATATATTCTTTCCTATGGCTGTACTTGCACTTCTTGTCACACCAACACTTACCTCATGGAACAATGGAACAATCAACTTCCCCTCACAAAGAATCACTTGCCCATTTGTCTCTTTTACGGCCTTCTCTATATTCGCTTTATATGTAGCCTGTTCCTCCTCTTTTTTATCTAGTACACTGTCATCAGATTGATAAAGCAGACCAATCTCCTCTGCCTTTATGGTATTGGTTTGTTTTTGTTGTACGATCACATATACATAGGTCCGGATGATAACGGCTTGCGCCTTTAGTGTCTCTAAATGGTAGTTCAATGGAATATTTGCTTCCATTGCCATCATAATATAAGTATCAAGGGTACATTCTTTCTCCATAGAATCCTCTGTGATGAGAATATGTATAGCTGCATCCTTTTCTTCCATATAAAATTGATCTTTTCCAGAAAGTATATAGGTTATACAACATGGAATTAATAGAATAATGAGCAATATCACTACTAGTCCACAAGCTTTTTGTTTCATCTGCATATACTCCTTGTAAGAAAATGCTCATAGTAATATATGCAATACCACCCGTCCACGTTGCTATATATCCTGTAATTGACACTTTTTATTTTTCTTTAACAACTTTTTTATGTTTCTTTTAGTATTGTATTATGAATTTATTTTATTTCATTTTCTTTTTATGGAATGTACATACTACGGTCACAACTCCTTGCTAGAATAATACTTGCAAGAGATTTTCATACATTTGAAATACTCCCCCCCTCTCATTAACAAAAAAGAAGATGCAATCGGATATGCATCTTCTTTTTTTGTTTACCTTTCAGAGCCAGGCAAACACACCGTCTTTTCTCGACTGACTCTCCGTATCGTCCGATCTATAACTGTGTTCTACCTTCCAAAGCACGTAACAAGGTTACCTCATCAATATACTCAAGATCACCGCCAACCGGAACACCACTTGCAATCCTACTAACCCTTATTCCTGTAGGCTTGATCAGCTTACTTATATACATCGCGGTTGTTTCCCCTTCCAAACTGGAGTTGGTCGCTATAATTACTTCATCCACGTCTCCTTGTAGACGCAACATCAATTCCTTCAATTTTATATCCGATGGTCCAACTCCAAGCATAGGGGAAATGGCTCCATGAAGCACATGATAAACCCCTTCATACTTTTGTGTTTTTTCATATGCTGCTAAGTCCCTTGTATTTTCCACCACCATGATCTGTTTGTGGTTTCTCTTTTCACTTGCGCAGATTGGACAAATTTCTTTATCTGTCAAGGTAAAACAGCTTGTACAATAGCGAACATTCTCCTTGGCTTCTGTAATTGAAGCTGCCAAAGCTTGTACTTGATCTTTTGGCATATTAATGATATGAAATGCAAGACGTTGCGCCGTTTTTCCACCAACACCAGGCAATCGTGCTAACTGTTCAATTAATTTTGTTATTTGGCTACTATAATAATCCATACTTATTTCCATGCCCTTTCATAGATCTTGCGTTCTGTACAACGCACAATCGTTGTATAAAAGTCTTATCTTTCACACAGTTTTTTCTATCTAAACCAGTTCTTTAGAAAAAGGCATGACATCTCATGTTGAAATGTCTATGCCCTCTACTGTTCGTCTCTTCTTATTAACTTAGAATGGGAAACCTCCACCTAAGCCGCCTAAACCACCTGCAATGGAACTCATTGCTTGAGAAGATTCTTCTTCCATCTTACGTAATGCTTCGTTGGTTGCTGCAACGATCAAATCTTCTAGCATTTCAATATCATCAGGATCAACTACTTCTTCAGAAAGTTTAACAGATACAACTTCTTTCTTTCCTGATACTTTAACGGTAACTGCTCCACCACCTGCTGTGGCTTCCCATTCCTTACCTTCTATTTCTTTTGTCTTCTCTTCCATTTGTTTTTGCATCTTTTGCGCTTGTTTCATTAGGTTGTTCATATTGCCAGGCATTGCTCCTGGAAATCCACCTCTTTTTGCCATTCTTAATTCCTCCTATTACTTACCTGATTCCATTCATGAGACCAAGTAGTTCTGTAACGTATTGCTACGTTAGTTTAATTTTCATATTCTATATCAACATTTTTGAATATCTTTGTTAGGTCCGGAAAATCTTGTTTCTTATCATTCCCTGCTTCAATAAGCTTTGTTCGGATAACGACTTTCTTTCCAATCTTCTCTGCAATTGCCATCTCAATCGCTTCTTTTTGTCCCTCTTTATCTACATAATCCTTATCCACTTCTTCAGAGAACAGTAAAATCAACTGATTATCTGATCCTATGCTTAATTTCGCTCCAAGTAACATTGGTTTTAACGACCCATGCAGATTAGATATAATTGTTCTCCAGTTTTGTGCGACTTGTCTTACTTCCTCTGTCACCGCATTTTGTAATTCTTCTAATGATATCTTTTCCGCCTGCTCTTCCTCATTGATTTCTGACACGACTGCCTGTGGATTACTAGGTGAACCTGTAGTATTCACCACAATACCCTTCTCCAGTTTTTCTTCAATTATACTTAACCGGTCTAGGATTGAATCGTAATTTTGCTCCATCTGAGGACGACATAATTTGATAATTGCTATCTCCACTAGTACGCGTTTTTGAGATGCATACTTAACCTGATTTGCAAGGTCTGAGAAAATCCTGATATACCGCATTAATCGCTCTGCATCTATACTTTCTGCATTCTCCTTTAATTCTACCAGATTGTCGGAGGAAATATCAATAATATCTTCTGCAGCATCCGACGTTTTTACTAGTAACAGATTTCGTAGATACCAAGTAAAGTCTACAACAAACTGTCCTAGTTCTCGACCTTCTATTATGAGCCTTTCCACCAATTCCATTGCTTGCGTAACCTGACCAGCAATGATCAAACGCAGCAATGTTGAAAATACATGTGTATCAACTGCTCCTAACACATTAAGTACGTTATCATAGGTCAGCTTTTCACCAAAGTAAAATGCCATACACTGATCAAGTAAACTTAATGCATCACGAAGAGCACCATCTGCAGATTTTGCTATATAGCGGATGGCTTTTTCTTCTGCTTCTACCTGTTCCTTTTCCAGCAACTCCTTAATCCGTTCCGATATTATGTCAATGGTAATTCTTTTAAAATCATACCTTTGACATCTAGAAAGAATCGTTACTGGAATCTTATGCACTTCCGTCGTTGCTAAGATGAAGATTACATAGGAAGGCGGTTCCTCCAACGTCTTCAGCAATGCATTAAATGCTCCTGCTGAAAGCATATGAACCTCATCGATAATATATACCTTATAGCGTCCTTGTGTTGGGGAATATTGAACTTCCTCAATGATATCTCGAATATTATCCACACCATTATTGGAAGCCGCATCAATTTCAATTACATTCATGGAGTTTTGACTATTGATTGCTTTACACATGCTACACTCATTACAAGGGTTCCCATCTATGGGATTTTCACAGTTTACCGCTTTCGCCAGTATCTTGGCAATTGTCGTCTTTCCTGTTCCCCTTGTTCCACAGAATAGATAAGCATGTCCAACACGATCGGACTTAATTTGATTTCTTAATGTTTTAACAATATGATCCTGACCTTTGACATCTCCAAATTCAGTAGGCCGGAACTTTCTATAAAGGGCAGTATATGCCATACCCTGCACATCCTTTTCTAATACATAATTTCAATATGTTTCACATTCAGGTTCCTACGTATTCCTACATACTTCATGTTCTCATAATACAAAAACATAGAATCCACTTGACTCTTTTATATCTTGAAGCTAGAGTCAAATGTTACATGCGATTTTTGACCTACATCATATCATATCAAATGTATTTTAATTTTGCAAACAAGGAATGCTTAATCACCAAAATTAATACCAAGGCATTTTGCTTCTCGGATAATTGAGGATTCAGGATCCACCATTTTTAATTTACCTGCAACCTCTTCAAGTGGCACAGGAATAATTTCACCATCACGGAATCCTACCATATATCCATACTTTTCTTGTTTAATTAGTTCTGCTGCAGCTGCACCAAGACGCGTTGAGATGACCCGATCGTATGGACATGGTTCACCACCACGTTGTGTATGTCCTGGTACTGTTATTCGAATTTCCTGCCCCGTCTTTTCCTCAATTTCTTTGCCCAACTTGTATGATATAGATGGATAAGGTGAATTCTTATATTTTTGCTTTCTTTCCTTTTTTGTAAGTGCTGCATCTTCTGTGGAGATTGCTCCTTCTGCAACTGCTAAGATAGAGAATTTCTTTCCTTCTGCTGTACGTTTTTCAATTGCTGCTACTACAGAATCAATATTATATGGAATCTCTGGAATCAGAATGATATCTGCACCACCTGCTATACCTGCATGTAACGTTAACCAGCCTACTTTATGTCCCATTACTTCAACAATGAATACACGACGATGGGAGGCTGCAGTCGTATGAATACAGTCAATGGCATCTGTTGCAATGTTTACCGCACTCTGAAAACCAAAAGTAATATCCGTCCCCCATATATCGTTATCAATCGTCTTTGGTAACGTAACGATATTAAGTCCTTCTTCTCTTAAAAGATTTGCTGTTTTATGGGTTCCATTTCCTCCTAGGATTACAAGGCAATCTAATTTCATCTTTTTATAGGTTTTCTTCATTGCCTCAACTTTGTCCAAACCATTCTCATCTGGAGTACGCATATATTTGAATGGCTGTCTGGATGTCCCTATGATTGTTCCACCCTGGGTGAGGATTCCCGAAAAGTCTTTTGGTTTCATTAGTTCATAGTTTTCATAGATTAAGCCTCGATAACCTTCTAATATACCATAGATCTGTATTTCCTTTGGTCCGTAGGCTTCATATAATGATTTTGCTACACCACGCATTGTGGCATTCAAACTTTGACAATCTCCGCCACTTGTTAACAAACCTATTCTCTTCATATGCAACACTCCTTTTTGTTTACTTGTGACTAATTATACTATAGTTAGCACTTATTTACCATACTAGACGTAGAAAAGACCTATAAAACAGTATTTACCGCTTTACAGGTCTTATTCTTAATTCCATCTATCTTCTTAAACATCAAGCTTCATATCGCCCGCTTTGATATAACCTTTCTTTCTCATAAATTCTGATATACCAAGTGCTAAAATTGCTGGCAGTATAAAATGCATAACCGCAATTTTAATTAATACAACGACTGCACCTTCTGTAGCCGCCATTGTCTCATATGTGGTAAACTGACCAACCAAACCTGATGTACCCATACCAGAACCCACTGAATTATTCGTCATCTTAAATACCATTGTAGACAAAGGTCCTAAAATTGCACTTGAAATAATAGCAGGAAGCCATATAACTGGTTTTTTTACAATATTGGGAACTTGCAACATACTTGTTCCTACTCCTTGTGCCAGAAGTCCGCTCATCTTATTCTCACGGTAACTTGCTACCGCAAAACCAATCATGTTCGCACAGCATCCAACGGTAGCCGCTCCTGCAGGTAGACCACTTAATCCTAAAACTAATCCAATGGCTGCAGAACTAATTGGCAAAGTAAGAATCATACCCATAAGAACAGAAACAATGATTCCCATTAAGAATGGTTGTTGCTCTGTACCAACTTCAATCAAATGTCCTAAGCCTGTCATAAAGCTAGAGATTGGAGGTCCTACTAATAGTCCAACCAAACTTCCAGAAAAGATTGCACAAATAGGTGTAACCAAAATATCAATCTTTGTCTTTCCTGAAACAAAATGTCCCACTGCAATTCCAACCAATGCTCCGATAAAGGCTCCCAAAGGCTCTCCGGGTCCAGCTAAAGAAACAACACCATCTACAATCAACGTATCAGCAAGAATTTTACTAGCATATGCTCCAACCATTCCCGCTGTTGCAGCTGATAATACAACCAGTGGACTTTCTTTGTACTTATATGCAACACCACAACCAATACCAGCTCCTGTAAGTACGGAAGCAATAGTACCAAGAATGGTAAGTGTGTCGCCTACACTTCCCCCAATTAAAGATCCAATTTGCTTTATGATTGTTCCTACAATTAAAGTTGAAAACAATCCTAATGCCATTCCACTTAAACCATCAATAAATATTTTATTCAATATCTTTTTTAACTTATCCATATGAATCCTCCCATTCTTATGTAAATACAGATGTAAAGATTTTATTAACAGTTGTCTTGTCACCCAGTTAGTACGATACCATAGAATAAAAAAAATAGCAATGAGAAAATGCGTAAATGCTTTTCCCATTGCTACTATTCCCTATAACCTTGCAATATTATCTGGTAATAGATAACTCTTTTCCCTTAGTGCATGTTCAATCTGATCAAGAATTTCTTCACTGTCAGCTTCTACTGTATGAAGATGTAACCCATCTGTTAATTCTTTTAATGGGACGGTTTGCTTTTCCTGTACCTTCTTTACAAAGTCATACACGTCCTTACGATTCGATATAATAAGGTCCGTACGTATTTCTCCATAGATATCATGCATCACAATTACATCTAATACTTTACCACCATGATCTACGATGGTACATAATTCATCTTCAATCTGATCCGTCGTATGTTTTACCATAAAACAGCGGTTTACTTTTTTGGCCTCTTGGTAATACAGCAGGTATCCCTTTGTGGTTGATAAAATATTCTTATTAACAGCTCGTAACAAAGCAATATCTTGCACGATTACCTGTCTGCTCACTCCAAGTTGTTTTGCTAACTCTGTACCTGAGATTGGCTCATCTTTTCTATTTTTCAAGATAGAAATCAATCTCTCTCTTCTTGCTTCACCCTCCATGATGCTTCCTCAACCTTTCTGCTCAAAATATTCCTATACTGTTCTCATTCTATCTTCTAACGATTTCTTACTCTTACAGTCTTTCGCTTTCTCTATTCCTTTGTTATTCTTATTTGAAACAACTTGCTAACATTATAGATTTTTTAGCAGAAATTTTCAAGTCTGATTGGGTTAAGGCATCTTGTATACTATTCCGATAAATATATGTTTAGTTCATTTTCTATTTTTGCAGCACAATCTTCCATAGAAGATTCACTTTTTATTGACCGAATAAACTCTTCTGAAATTACGTTAAGTACCTGTTGATCAATAACTACACGGTTTTGAAATTTTTCACAGAACTTGCTTATTTCCTCTCGTTTTTCTTTTCCTATCCAGTTGATTGTAAACAGTACATACTCCCCTTTTTCATTTTGTATTTCTGTACAGCCACCCTCATTTTCTTCTTTCTCTAGATTATCTTTAATTGCTTTTGTGTTTACAGCCATACCATTGCTATAATCAATTACCTGAATATCCTCTGATAGCAAAATTTGAATAAATTCTTTTGCTACATCGGGGTATTTTGTATTTTGATTTACTCCAATTTCATTGCTACCAATATAGGATGCATCATATGTTCCAATAGATCCCTTTATCAAATCAGTAACTGCATAGATAAATGAGAAATCATAGAAGCCTTGCACTTGTCCTAATGTAATTTGACTATAATATGGAAGATCAAAAATATTTCCTACTCCTCCATGACTATATTCATCAACAATATCTACATTAGCGCATAAAGTCTTCGCTTTTTCTAAGAATGTAACTAGTTCCTGGTGATTTATTTCTTTCTTCTGTCCATCTTTTTTAATGATCTTGCTTAATTGAGTTGGTAAGAAGTTTGCTATAACATCAGAAGGTGTAATCTCTCCAAGGAATGATTTATTCCATGTTTGACTTGATGCATCTACTAAATCATCAAATGTACTACAAGCATTTACTGTATCTGTTCTCCCTGCAACATAATAAGGAGATATTCTGATAGGCACGGTGTAATAATGCCCTTCCTCTGTATAGTCATCCATAACATTTGCAAGAAGTTCTCCAGACTCAACCATTGGATTTACTATCTCTTGTAAGTCAAGTAATACACCTTTTTTAACATAAGAATCAACTGGTAATCCATCCGTGATGAGTATATCTGGCCCCTTACCTGCCAAGAGTTCTGTATTCAATGCTTTTACATAATCTTCTGTTTCTGTCGTATCGTTTGCTCCTTTTGCAACTTCCACTGCAATCATTGTATCTGGATGTTTTTTGTTGTAAACAACTGCTGCTTCTCGAAGCAATATATTATCTTCTAATGTATATACTGTTAAATTTTTATTGGGTACGGTTACCACATCCGGATCATAGACATACTTGATTAGCTGATATCCCGTGGCATCCATACGATATAGAACATAATAGTTATCTTGCGTATCTTCGTATACGTCCACGATCATGGCGGTAGGCATGTACATGGTATTGAGCTCACCTAATACCGTGGTATTCCATAATGTAGTCCCTGCTTTTTGCACATGAATTCCTTCTGTATCTACAAGGAATAGATCTCCCTCATCATTAATATTAATACATGTACTATAACTGTTAATTTTTTGCTCATATGGTATCTCTTCTGGCTTCTTATCGTAATTGTTTAAATCAAACTTATAGATTTGATCAATGCAATCTGTCTCCCAGTTTTTCCTTGTTATGTATAGTGAATTCTGATCCATTGCAATTGCTTTGATCTGTAACCCATCGCCTTGGTAAGATGCCTTCTTCTCTCCAGATTTCTGATCATAGATTATTACATCTCCACCTAATTCCGCTATGACGTCTCCATTATATAAAACGCCTACTCCCATTGGTGTATCATAGTAAGTACCCTGGTCATCCTCTATTGCTTCATTCCAACCTTCAAAATCTAGGTACGTACGCTCTTTTCCATCGGAAGACGTACATAGATATGTCAGGCCTGTATATCCATTGTACTCACTGTACGTAAGATATTCCTTTCCTTCCTGATCTAAACATATATTGTCGACTACCATTGATGGATTCTCAAGTTTCTCTTTATCCATAATCGGTATATCTTGTAACCACTGTGGTTGTTCAATCTTCCATGTGCCATCTTCACTTCTTTCATATTTCGATACACTACAAGACTCTCCTTGGTCCTCATATGCATACAGAATTGGCTGTCCTTTCTCTGATTGGACCATCTTTATAACTTCCAAATTCTTTATTTCTTCTGGAATTTCTTGTTCTTCCTCTATGTATCTTCCCTTTACCTCATTTGTCGTTTTTTTGTCTTTTTTCCCACACCCTGCTAACACAGAAGATACCACCATACTCAACACAACTAGTATACAAAGTGCTCGTTTATTCTTTCTCATACTCTCACCAAAACCTTTCTATATCCTTTGTTTCTCTATCATAAATCTCTTATCTCTAAATAACCTTAAACTCTTTCACTATCCATTTATCACCACATATGGTATCATAAAATTAAATTCGCGTGTACTGAAATGTTATAATTTCAACTAATATAACTGAATTCGTGTAGTAACACAATGTAAGAAAGGATTTGATCAAGCCATGCGTATTCTAATGATTGAAGATGATATTGAACTATGTTCTATTCTGCGAATAGAAATGGAAAAAAATCAGTTTTTCCTTGACTGTTGCCATCGTGGAGATGATGCCGACTTTTATATTAATTCCAATGCCTATGACGTTATCATTCTAGACCGAATGTTACCCGGTAAAGATGGAATTCACATACTAAAGGACCTGCGTTCCCATAATCGTTCCACTCCCGTAATCCTATTAACTGCCATGAATACCTTGTCTAATCGAGTGGAAGGACTTGATTGCGGAGCAGATGATTATCTAACCAAACCATTTGAAATTGACGAGCTCTTTGCTCGTATACGAGCCTTAGCAAGACGTTCAACCAAATTAGAGAATTCAAATATATTTACATATGGTGACATTACTTTAGATACTACCAACCTTCTATTAAAAAAGGAAGATGAACAGTGTACATTGTCCAAAAGAGAGTCAGACCTTCTTGTATTTTTTATACGAAATAAAGAAAATACGCTGGAACGGGAACTTTTATTAACGCGTGTTTGGGGAGCGGATTCCTTTGTCACGGATGGAAATCTTGATAACTTTATTCACTTTTTACGGAAACGGCTAAAAACCGTTCATAGCGCCGTTTCAATTAAAACCATTCGTGGTGTAGGATACCGTTTGGAGGATTGCTCATGCTAACAAAACTAAAAAATCGACTGGTTTTGTTTTATGGATTTAGTACAACAATTATTTTGATCATTGTAATGAGCGTTGTATGTATTATGGACATTCAACAGAAAAGACAATATGAGCAACGTTTATTTGAGTCCAATATCAATCAATTAGTGGATCAATTTACAGATAGCAATTCCATAGACTCTAGATGGTTTATACAGTTTCAAGAAAAAAATAAGTTAATGGTACAGATTGAAGATAATGATATCTCGATCCCCAATTACTTTTCCCTCCATACAAAGATTTCTACTTCAACACTCGTATCCTTGTTGCTTGAAACAGCCGAAGATCATGGCTACAATATGACTTCTAATGTACTAACCAAACAGAAATCCAGAAGTGGGATCTACACATTACGTTCTACCTTTCAGGAGTCTTATATGGGATGTATCGTTCAACTAAAATCAAACAATTCCAGACGGACACTTTATATCATTAAGGTTACTCTTCAGCCAGGTGTTACTATTCTTTCCGCTATAATTCGTTATGGGATTATTACTCTCTTCGGTTCTCTATTTCTGTTTTTATTTAGTTTTTTATTTATAAAAAAAGTTATGAAACCCCTTGAGATTGGGCAGCAAAAACAAGTAGAGTTTATAGCTGCTGCCTCACACGAACTTCGTTCTCCGCTTACTGTCATTCGTACCGGAATTACTACCATGCAGCGAACTCCCGAAGAAATTCCTTCTATTCTTCCTCATATTGAAAAAGAAAGTAGCCGAATGGGTAAATTAATTAACGATCTTTTGCTTTTAGCAGCTTCTGATTCAAAAAGTTGGTCTCTTAACATGGATTCTATTGATATGGAAACTCTATTAATTGAAGTTTATGATACATTTTGTACCTTGTATAATAACAACCGTATTCCTATTGAACTTCATCTTCCAGATGAGTCATTACCAAACATATACGGAGATCAAGATCGAATCAAACAAGTTCTTACCATACTTATGGATAATGGACTACGTTATACAGATCAGACCAAAGGACTTGCACTTATCGTATCCCTTAGTAATAAACGTACACCAACGCTTCTTCTTGATCTTATTGATTACGGTCCAGGCATACCAGATGAACAAAAACGAACTATCTTTGATCGATTTTACCAGATGGATCAATCCCGATCTGATAAAAAACATTATGGACTTGGATTAAGTATTGCCAAAGAATTAATTCAACAACATGGTGGAACAATACAAGTGTTGGATACCAAAGAGGGCGGTGCAACATTTCATATTGAACTACCTACTGTAAAGCGTAGATGAGTTAACAAAATGTTGACCATTATGAACCCGAATCGTATAATGAACGATATGACTATATGATTTGATTACCTCTCCAAGATGATTATCGAATCAATTTTTATATAGGAAAGGAGATACCACATGTTTCGTTTATGGGGGAAAATAATAACCAATAATAAGATGCAAAGAGATATCACCATTGAAGATGATGATCTTACCTTAAATCGGACGAAAAAGATCTATCATGCAATTGATTCCATATGCTATGCTTTTGATCTATCCAAACCAATCTGGTTAGATAATAATATTGAAGATTTTAAAAGACATGATAAAACCCGTTTTTATCAAGATAATTTTATTGACCACATTGATTTTGATTTTCTTGAAATACAAGTAATTGAAGAAGATTAGTAAAAAGCTCCTACAAACCTTTCATTAATACGAAAACTCCGTAATCGAAGGATTATCCTCCAATTTGGCATTGGATACACCTTCTTTTACGGAGTTTTCTACAATAAAACCGATCTGTTTCTATTCTAATGTTTTCCTATAATAGAACATACAATTAATACAGAAAGGTTTACAACAACAACACTGGCACCTACTGGTATAGAGTACTGATATGATAAAACCATTCCTAACATAAAACATAGAACGGAGATAATTGCTGAACTAATCACTACAAATCGAAAGCTTTTGAAAATTCGCATAGAACTTAATGCAGGGAAAATAATTAAACTGGAGATCAACATTGCCCCCATCATCCGCATTCCAAGTACAATTGTAATAGCCGTTAATACTGCGATCAACATATTATAGACTGAAACGTTGATTCCCGCTGCCTTTGAGAAGCTCTCATCAAAAGTTACATTAAACAATTGGTGATAGAATACTACAAATAAAATCAACACTGTTATAGATAAAAGGACACTTAACTTTACGTCTTCGTCACTCATTGCTAAAATACTACCAAACATATAACTATCCACATCTGCATTCATGCCTGTGGTTCTTGATATGACGATTACACCAATTGCTAAAGCACTACTGGATATCAAGGCAATAAGCGCATCCCCCTTAATCTTACTATTATTACTTAGTCGCAACAAAAAGAATGCGGCAACAATAACAACTGGTATGCTTAATTTCAAAGGTGCAATATTCATTGCCATAGCAATTGCCAATGCGCCAAATGATACATGGGATAATCCATCTCCAATCATAGAAAAACGTTTTAATACAAGGCTAACGCCTAATAATGCGGCACACAAGGATACCAAAACTCCAACAATAACAGCCCGTAATATAAATGGATAGGATAACATTTCTCGTATTATTTGTATCATCCTTGCTCCCCTCCTAATAATGCCTTTGCATATGGCGTATTTATGTATTCTTTGGTATTCCCAAAGAATAACACTTTTTGTCCCATTTGCATAATTTTATTGGCACTCTTTATCGCCATTCGTACATCATGTGATACCATTATAATGGTTACATGATCCCTTGTATTCAGCTCCTGGATGGTATCATATAGTTCAGCGGTAACCATAGGATCCAATCCCGTTACCGGTTCGTCCAAAACCAAAAGAGCATCTGTCGCACACAAAGCCCGTGCTAATAATACTCTCTGTTGTTGTCCACCAGATAACTCTCGGTAACTCTTATGTCGTAAATCGTAGATCTGAAAACGTTTTAAATTATCTTTTGCTCGTTGCTTTTCTTCTGCATTATAGAAAGGACGGAACCCTTTGCTCTTAATACAGCCCGAAAGTACAACTTCATAAACAGACGCTGGAAAGTCCTTCTGCGATTCCGTTTGCTGTGGTAAATAGCCGATTCTTCCCTGCGTCAATTCTTTATCAATTGTGATTCCTCCGGAATTTGGCTTAATCAGTCCCATTAATCCTTTGACCAAGGTACTTTTCCCTGAACCATTCTCGCCAACAATGCAAAGATAATCTCCCTGATCTATTGAAAAACTTGCTCCATCAACCGCAATTCTTCCATCATATTCAATTGTGATATCTTTACATTCGACAATACTCATCTTAGTTAAGAGCCTCCTTCAGATTCTCAAGATTTTGTTCCATTAAACTTAGATATGTTGCTCCATTCTTATAGTCATCAGTTGATACATTATGACAAGAATGAAGTAGCAATGTTTTTGCTCCTGTAGCCTGTGCAATGGACTCCGCAACTTTTGGATTTGCAAACTCCTCATAGAATACCACTGGTATTCCATCGTCTTTCACTTGATCGATAATTGTTGCAATGGTCTTTGCGCTCGGTTCTGTTTCAGCTGAACAAGAATCATATGCTGCAATATAATCCAATCCGTACTCCTCAAAGAAATAATGAAATGCAAATCGTCCGCCAAATACAACTTCGTTCCTTTTTGCATGCTCTACTACTTCTCGAATGTCGGCATCCAATTGCTCCAATTCTATCATATAAGCATTTCCATTATCCTCATACTCCTGTGCATGCTCTGGGTCAACTTCACTCAATGCCGTTACAATGTCTTGTACCATTATTTCTGCATTAAGTGGACTTGTCCATATATGCGGATCATAAGAATGTACATGATCGTGTTCTTCTGTTGTCTCTTCCGTTGCCTCATCATGATCATGTTCTTCCACATGCTCAGCTTCTTCATCATGATCATGATCTTCCACTTTCTCAAGTGTAACATGCTCTGATAAATCTATAATCTTTACGTCACCATCAAGACTATCTAGTATCTTGGAAACCCAAGGTTCCATTTCATCTCCTGTATAGAGAAACACATCTGCTTTATTAATTGCTATAATATCACTTGGTGCTGGTTCATACGTATGGCTCTCAACTCCTGGCTTTAGTAACATGGAAACATTAACATGATCTTTTCCAATTTGATTCGCAAAATCATACTGTGGAAACAAAGTAGTAACAACTTTTACCGCAGCCTTAGCGTCATTTTCCACAACTTCCTGCTCAGTTGAATTTTGTTTTGAGCATCCTGCTAACATGACTCCAATAATACAAACAATACTGAGTAGTCGTTTAACATTTTTTTTCATAATTAAACACCTTTCTTTTCTTTACAATCTTTGCATAATCCGTAAAATACCGTTTTTGTATTGTCGATTTCAAACCCGTGTTCTTCTAATATGTGTTGATCTGCTCCAGCAAGATATTTACACTGTACGTGTAAAAGTACACCACAATTCACGCATTTTAAGTGAAAATGGGAATGGCATTCCTTCCCTTCTCCTATAAACTGATAGCAAGCACCCATACCTTCTTCTAAGAAGTATTTCCTTAATACACCTGATTCAGTCAATTTTTCCATGTATCGATAAATCGTTGTTCGACCAATTGATATATTCTGTTCTCTAAGATGATTAAGAACTTCATCTATTGTCACATGATTTTCTCCGTGATTTTGTAAATAATGCAGGATTACCTCCCGCTGTTTTGTTTTGTATTCATTTGAAGTACCCATTTATGGAGCCTCCTTCTGACTTATGGTAAAATAATAGGGATGCAATATGAAATTAGATTTCAATTTCATATTGTATCCCTATTTATAGGAATTGTCAAATATATTTATTTTATTGCATATTTATCTCAAGAAACCAATTCCAATATAGTTTTGTACCGATTGCTCTTGCTCCTCTTGTTTTAGTCAAATTTCTTAATAACAATATGATATGCAAATGCCAATGGAATGGTTGCTGCCAACCACGCAATTGGTCCCGCTAGACATATTCCCGTAAATCCCATTACCGCTGGTAATGTAAATGCACAGATTGTTCTAGCAACCAGTTCAAACACTCCTGCCATAAACGGCATAAAACTTCTTCCAATTCCCTGTAATACATTCCGATAAACAAACAGCATATTTAACACAGGAAGGAAAATCGCAATGATTGTAAGATAAATGTTGGCACTTGATAGAACTTCATTTTGAATCGCTGCAGACTGAGCCGTATCAATGAATAACATCGTAAGTGGCTTTCCAAACAAAAGAAGAATCGCACTTGCTCCAAGTGCAAAAAGAACAGTAATAACCGAGCATTTCTTTAATCCTTCTTTTACCCGATCAATTCTACCAGCACCTAGGTTTTGCCCTGCATAATTTGCCATCGTAACACCAAATGTACCCGCTGGTTGTGTCACCAATTGTTCTACTTTACATGCCGCAGTATATGCCGCTATTTTCGTAGAACCAAATAGATTAAGTGCACTTTGTAATACCAAAACACCAATTGCGGTTACTGAAAACTGTAATGCCATCGGCAATCCAAGTTGCCAATGCTTCCACGCAAACTTTCCATTGTAAGCAAAATCTTGTTTCGTTAATTTTAGAATACTATATTTTTTCTTTGTATAAAGTAAACAGAGCAATCCTGCTACTCCCTGAGAAATAACGGTTGCCCATGCTGCCCCCGCAACTCCCATATGAAAGCTTAGGATAAATACCAAGTCTAGCACAATATTTAATATAGAAGAAACAATCAGGAAATATAGTGGTGTCTTACTATCACCAATTGCACGAAGAACACAAGCAATCATATTATAAAATACCGTACATGCGATTCCTATAAATATAATACTAATATAGGTATGTGCATCTGCCATAATATTATCTGGTGTATTCATGACTTTAAGCAATGGTTTTGCTGTCAATAAACTTAGTACAGTAAGGATGATTGTTGTGAATATACAAAGAATAATCGAGGTCCCTACGGAATGTCGTAATTCCTTCATATCCTTCGCACCATACTTCTGTGCCGTAATTACGGCAAACCCACCTGTTAACCCCATTAGAAAACCAAGTATAAGGAATGATAAGCCACCTGTTGCTCCAACAGCCGCTAAGGCATCTACTCCTATACACTTTCCAACTATAATCGTGTCCACCATGCTATATAACTGTTGAAAGATATTGCCAATCAACAGTGGTACTGAATAAGATAATATTAACCGTGTTGGACTACCGGTTGTTAGATCCTTAGCCATATTGATCCTCCTCCATAATAACTGATCACTATTTCTTGCGTGGAACACGTGTCCCAAGTTTGTCTACTCTGTCATTATACAGTATCATTTTAAAAAATCAATTCTTAATTTATGTATTTCACAAACAGTATTACATAACACATTTGCCTTGCAAATAACACAAAAATACTATAACGATTTCCGAAAAGCAAAGAATTATAATTCTAGAAAAGAAAAGCTATCATACAAATATTTTTGTAGATAGCTTTTCCTTTTATATAATAACAGATCGATTATTCAATTGTTATTCTTGTTATTTAAAATAACTTATGAATTAATTACTTTCCATACAACTCCATTTAAAATGTTAAACTAGTAAGGAATTATAATCTCTTAAGTAATTCTTCTCTTTGTGCTTCATAACCTGGTTTTCCAAGTAAAGCAAACATATTCTTCTTATAGCTTTCAACACCTGGTTGATTGAATGGATTTACACCTAAGATATATCCACTTACACCACATGCAAATTCAAAGAAGTAGAATAATTGTCCAAGATAGAATTCATTTTGTTCTGGTAAATGTACCATAAGGTTTGGTACATCACCATCTGTATGTGCTAATAAAGTACCTTTCATAGCGCTCTTATTAACAAAATCTACAGATTTTCCAGCCAAATAGTTTAATCCATCTAAATCAACATCTTCTTCTTCAATGATAATCTCACGTGAAGATTTTTCAAGATTTACAACTGTTTCGAACATTGTTCTTTGTCCATCTTGAATAAATTGTCCCATTGAGTGAAGATCTGTTGTAAGGTCTACTGCTGCTGGGAAGATACCCTTCTTGTCTTTTCCTTCACTTTCACCATATAATTGTTTCCACCATTCATTTACGTAATGAAGAGCTGGTTCATAGTTTGCAAGAATTTCAATATTCTTACCTTTTCTTAATAAGATGTTACGAACTGTTGCATATAATACAGCGTCATTTTCCTCGTATGCTGTATTCAAGCAACGTTCTCTCATGCTTGCTGCACCTTCCATTAACTTCGTAATATCCGCTCCGCTAACAGCGATTGGCAATAAACCTACTGCTGTTAATACAGAGAATCTACCACCAACATCATCTGGAACAACAAAGCTTTCAAATCCTTCTTCCGTAGCAAGGTTCTTTAACGCTCCCTTTTCCTTATCTGTTGTAGCATAAATACGTTTTGCAGCCTCTTCTTTTCCGTACTTCTCAACTAACATCTTTTTGAATACACGGAAAGCAATAGCAGGTTCCGTCGTTGTACCAGATTTACTGATAATATTTACAGAAAAATCTCTGTCTCCGATTGTTTCGATCAAATGGCTTATGTATGTGCTACTAATGTTGTTACCTACGTAATAGATTTCAGGTGTTTTTCTGATTTCTTTTGATACGGAATTATAAAAACTGTGGCGTAAAAATTCAATGGCAGCTCTTGCACCTAAATAAGATCCACCAATTCCAATAACTAATAATACATCTGAATCGTTCTGAATCTTTTGAGCTGCTGCTTGTATTCTCTTAAATTCATCTTTGTCATAATTAACAGGAAGGTCAATCCAACCTAAAAAGTCATTTCCTGCACCTGATTTACTAAGTAACTGATTTTTTGCACCCTCAGCAATGTTTTCCATCATCTTCATTTCTTCTTCAGAAATAAATTTCTTTGCAGCTGAGTAATCAAATGAAACTCTTGTTTCCATGTATAACACTCCTTTGTTAGAATTAGCGCACTAGATCGTAACGGTACTACTATACTTCTCAAGTGTACTCATAGTTACACCTATTTTAACAAATGAAGTTTATATATTCAATACAAAATGCCAATTTTTTCGTAAAGTTTAGTTACACATTATGTATTCCAATATAAAAACATGAGATCGCAACCTGGTTCGGCTGTTTTCTCATGTTTTATGAATACTAATATATATTTTCTATGCAAGAAACTCTTTTAAAATATCCTCAATAATTTTTTCTTCACTTGCTGTTCTCGTCTCATTTTTTCTTTCATAGACCTTTGGGCCACCTACCATAACATGTTCTTGCTCGCTTGGAGACCCTTCTTGGCTTGCAGCAATATTAACAAGGTCCTTGATCATAAATCTCATATCATCTTCTGCTGCCCCTTGATTACTATTTACATGATTTTCATCTTTACTGACATTGATTGAATCTTGGTTAAGATTCTTATTATCTACTTTATTCTCCTGTTTGCTTATAATTACAGGGGCATCTTCTTTCAGCAATGTATTCTCTGAATTTTTCTTTTGTTCTTGGACTACTTTATTTATGTTATTAATACGTGAATACTGCTCTTTTTCCCGTAATAGCAACTCCTTTTCCCGGTCTTTTTTGGATTTTTGTTTTTCAATATCAATATTTTTTTGATTTGCAATATTTTTCTGTTCCTGCTTAATTTCAGATAGTTTTTTCTTATTCCTCTCATTTTCTATACGAACGGGTTCCTCTGCCTTTCGTTGCTCTATACTTCTACGACTT
This sequence comes from Anaerosporobacter faecicola, assembly GCF_012070565.1. Lineage (GTDB taxonomy): Bacteria > Bacillota > Clostridia > Lachnospirales > Lachnospiraceae > Anaerosporobacter > Anaerosporobacter faecicola. Next base: position 60,155 of record NZ_JAAQRO010000026.1, on the reverse strand, counting down.
TTTTCATACTGATCTTCCACTTCTACCTGACTTGCTTGTCCACTCTTGCTCTCTTTATTCTTTTCCTTTTTACGATCCTTTAACACCGTTGACTTGAAGTACTCCTGTCTATACTCCTCCAAAACTTCAGGTGTAAAGTTCTCCTGTTCCAAACGTACCTTTAAAAAATTCTCAAGATAATCTGTTATATTTGCTTTTAAAATACTTTTTTTTGCACCCAGATTAATAAAACTTTCCACAATTATCAACAGGCTGCTTGTAAACACCCCTGTAAAGAATGTGATTAAAATATCATTTTTTCCACAATTGCTTGCAAGTCCCAAAACCGAGCCAACAGTGCCTGCTAGAAGGCATAGAATCAAAAGTTGTCCACTAATATTTTCCCATGTGTATAAGTGAATTCCACAAATTTTATGCTTGTATACATACTTATCCACAAAACTATCCACATTATTAACACCTATCTTTAATTTATAACACGCCTCGAATTTCATTTTCATCAATTTCATTAACTTATGCTTTGTTGACCCCATATTATCAGAGGCTTTGATCAACCTTTTATATGTACCACTGACCATGATCTTTAGAATCGTTCCCAACACACACAAACCTGCCATACCATAAATAAAGATGTAATCATCATAAAGTTGCTGTACCATATCGTGAATTTCCCCTTTCGCAATTCCCATAAATTTACATTTATTATAGCTTATCTTTTGTTGTTTGAAAAGGTACTTGTCCACAAAAGTGATTGACAAATTAATCAGTTCCTCAACACCATATATTTTAACCATTTATAAAAGAACAAAAAATAGCAGAGGTCGACTTCTATATCAACCCCTGCTTAGTCCACTTGTAAAAATAATAAGTGAAAATTTCCTTCAATGCATTATAAGCTGTTAACCAACCCGCAAACAAGATTTACGCTATGCTTAATAGCTTTTGCCTCAAATTCCTGGTAATCCATCTCCGCACTATTATCTGCTTTATCAGAAATTGCACGAATAATCAAAAATGGTATCTTATTCAGATATGCAGCTTGAGCAATTGCTGCACCTTCCATCTCCGTACAAGAGCCCCCAAATTCTTTAACAAGCCATTCTTTTTTGTCGCGATCTGAGATAAACTGATCCCCACTCAAAACTCTTCCTTCAAATACTTGTATATCCGGATTAACTTCTTCGCATACTTTTTTTGCTACCGATCTTAATTTTTCATCTGCAACAAATACCGAGTTATCCATTTGAGGAATCACACCTACTTTATATCCAAAACCGGTTGCATCCATATCATGTGTAATAGCATCTGTTGACAAAACAATATCTCCAATATTGATTTCATTTTGTAAAGAGCCCGCAATTCCGGTGTTAATTACTAGATCCACACCAAACTCATCCACTAAAATCTGTGTACAAACTGCTGCATTGACCTTACCAATTCCACTACGAACAATTACAACGTTCTTACTATTCAATTTACCACTTACAAAGATCATACTTGCCTTTTGAATGGTACGATCTACTTCCATCTTATCCTTTAATTGAGAAACTTCTTGTTCCATTGCACCTATAATACCTATTTTCATCTGCTTCCTCCTAGCACTCTTCTGTTATCTATATTTAGACTTTACCATTTCTTATTATTAAATGCAAGAATATCTGAATTTCCATTGCAAAGAAGCAAAAACTACGATAGAATAATACATTAGATTATAAATATATTAAGTTAGGAGATCTTATATGATTTATAAAACATCTGGCGTTTGTAGCCAAGAAATTCATTTTGATATTGAAAACAACATCTTAAAAAACGTATCGTTTGTAGGTGGTTGTTCAGGTAACACGCAAGGAATCGCTAAGTTAGTGGAAGGCATGTCCGTTGACGAAGTGATCAACCGTCTGGATGGCTTAAAATGTGGCTATCGTCCTACCTCATGTCCAGACCAACTAGCCAAAGCTTTGAGAGCATACCAACAGAAATAATTGAAACCATTTAAGCGTATTTATATAGAGATAACAAACATATGTAATTTATCCTGTAGCTTCTGCCCAAAGACAAACCGTGCACCATCGTTTATGTCCACGAATGACTTTGAACATATCCTAACAGAAATATCACCTTTTACTGACTACGTCTATCTACACATAAAGGGAGAACCTCTGTTACACCCAGAGCTGCAGGATATTTTGTCGTTATGCAGTCAATACCATCTTCATGCCAATATTACAACCAACGGTACTATGATACAAGAAAAAGCAGCAATTTTATCTACTGCTAATGCATTACGTCAGGTCAATATCTCTCTTCATAGCTTTGAACAAGATGTAAAGATGGAGCGAAGCGATTCCGATCTTAACAAAATTAAAGAGGATCTTTATTCGTATCTAAAACCTATAACCGATTACGCCATCTATATGAGCCAGCATACCAAAGCAATTACCGCTCTCCGTCTATGGAACTTAGAAGGGGAACATACAGATACGTTTACTCATGAAAAAAACCGTTTTGTTCATTCCTTTTTAGAAGACGCTTTTCATGTTTCCATTAAACCAGAAATGATTACGCGTGGAATCGCTTTAATGGAACGTGTCTATCTAAATCAAGACCATCGGTTTCAATGGCCATCTTTATCTGTACCTGTCTTAAGTACAGAGGGCTTTTGTTATGGATTAGGAACACAAGCAGGTATATTAGTTGATGGTACTGTTGTTCCTTGTTGTTTAGATCAAGAAGGAGATGTCTCTTTAGGAAATATCTTTTCAACATCATTTTCTTCTATAATAAATGGTGAACGTGCACAATCTATATTACACGGTTTTAAGGATCATAAGATTATAGAAGAACTTTGTAAACGATGTGGTTATCGTCACCGCTTTATATAGTACCTACGTAACCACATAATGTACATCTGATAACTATTTACGCATAAAATTGCGCGTTATAAAGGATTGGAGGTTAACTATGAAACGAATTATCTTAACTGGTGGAGGTACCGCTGGTCATGTCACCCCTAATATTGCTCTTATTCCCGCATTAAAGGCCGCTGGATATGACATACAATACATTGGCTCTTATGACGGTATGGAAAGAAAGCTAATTGAAGACTTGCATATTCCATATCACGGAATATCTTCTGGAAAACTTAGACGATACTTCGATATTAAGAATTTTAGTGATCCATTCAAAGTATTAAAAGGATATCGCGAAGCTAAGAAGTTAATGAAAGAACTAAAACCTGATGTCATCTTTTCAAAGGGTGGTTTTGTTACAGTTCCTGTTGTTTTAGCTGCGAAAAAGCGCAAAGTACCTACAATCATTCACGAATCGGATATGACTCCAGGTTTAGCAAACCGAATCTGTATTCCATCTGCTACAAAAGTGTGCGCTAACTTTCCTGAGACACTTCATAACCTTCCAGAAGGTAAAGCAGTCTTAACTGGTTCTCCAATACGGAAAGAGTTATTCTCGGGTAACAAATTAAAAGGATTGGACTTCTGTGGATTTACACAAAATAAACCTGTTGTATTGATTGTTGGTGGTAGTCTTGGATCTGCCGTTGTAAATGAAGCTGTTCGTAATATATTGGATACTTTATTGGAACAATTTCAAGTTATTCATTTATGCGGGAAAGGAAAAGTGGAACAGTCCTTAGTCGGGAAACAAGGGTATGTTCAGTACGAGTATATTAAAGAAGAGTTAAGCGATCTACTTGCTTGTGCAGACCTTGTTATCTCTCGTGCTGGTGCTAATGCAATATGCGAATTACTCGCTTTAAAGAAACCAAACATTCTTGTACCGTTATCCGCTGCACAAAGCCGTGGTGATCAAATTCTCAATGCTGCTTCTTTCAAAAAGCAAGGATTTAGTTATGTTATTCAAGAAGAAGACTTAACAAAAGACACCTTATTAGAAGCAGTAAATGAAGTTTATACCCATCGCTCAAGTTATGTTGCCAAGATGAATGAAAGTAAGTTAAATGATGCGGTGGAAACAATCGTTGAATTAATTGAAGGATTAACTTCTTCTACCAAATAACGAAACATACAAAAGAGCATTGCTCCTGTTCGATTCTTACTATTTATCAAACATGAGCAATGCTCTTTTCTTACTTATATATGTTTTTTTATTCGTGCACTAAGTTGATCCAAAGGTTCTCCCTCATACTTTTCCTGAACCCATTTTACTACTACTTGATCTCCTTCATAACGAGGAATTAAGTGCATATGAAAGTGGAACACCGTTTGTCCTGCTATCTCTCCATTGTTTTGCAATAAATTCAGCCCTTCACATTGTAATTCCGTTTTCAGTGCAGTTGCAATTTTCTTTGCAACCGGTAATAATTTAGAAGCTACCGTTTCATCCAACTCATACAGATTGTCTGCATGCTTTTTGGGAATAAGGATTGTATGTCCTTTAGAAGCTGGTGATATATCCATAAAAGCCTTAAAATCATCATCTTCATATACCGTATAAGATGGAATCTCTCCTGCTGCAATTTTACAAAAAATACAGTTATCGTTCATCATTATCCCTCCATGTTTGTATTATTATGATATAAGGGTAAAAAATTATGTCCCTCACGACATTACATATTGATCTCCTGTTTATTATAACTCACACCTTTTTAATTTTAAACAGGAAGTTCCTTTTTATACATCTTGCATCAAGTACTACAGTTTTGGGTAAACCCCAAAATGAAATGTTATCACAAAATTTTTATATAATTGGCTTTTAAAAATGGACGAAAATAGTTACAATAGAACATTGATCTTATATGAGAACAGTTCCATATAAAATGTCGTACCAACTAATATATTTACATATTTTGGTAATTATTAAATTTTGCCTACCTTTTTTGTAATTAATTCTCCCTTTTCTATACATTGTATCGGAAAAAATACATGATTTTTTTTATCTTCTTCCTCTTAATATGATTTTTTTAGACACGAAAACAGTTAATACCAATTTATATACATATGATACCGTTATTATTGTCGATTGGTGTAAACAAAAATTAGTTGAAATTCTCGTTTTATGTTGGTAATATATGTAAAAGAGGTGATGATTATGTATAATGATAAGACAACAGGAATACTTTATCAACTTTGCAAACAAAACAAAGAATTTGATGAAGCAATTAAGCAAATGGAATCTCAACACCAATTTGTAGTATCTCAAATCACTCATGAGATCAGAAACCCATTAACATTGATCAGTAGTACAATTCAACTACTAGAATCACATTATCCAGAGATTGCTGAAAGTAATTTATGGGAGCAACTAACAGATGATGTTAGTGACTTAGTTTTACTATTAGATGATGTAACTGCTTACAATCACAGCACAAAACTAAATCTACAAACATGTGATTTAAATCATATGTTACAGAAACTAATTCAGGGTTTTCAAATACATACCTCAAGTCGTAACATAACCATTGAGATGATTGCCACAGAAGATACAAAACATAAATTAGTAACATTCCTTTGCGATCCGATTAAATTGAAACAAGCATTTACGAATATCATAAAGAATGCAGTTGAAGCCATGGATGAATCCGGGGTAATTCAAATCCATATATCCAATGAACTTCTATCTATGAATAACGAACAATCTTCTACAGAATATATAACCATCTCTTTTAAAAACAATGGAGAACCAATCAACTTGGATGATACACTTAATATCTTTGAGCCATTTGTCACCTACAAGCCAAATGGAACTGGTATGGGGTTGGCTGTTACACAGCAGATTATCCATGCTCATGAAGGCTATATTAAGCTACTACTTGATGAAAATTGGACAGAGTTTAAGATTTTTCTCCCAAACCGTTGATCCTATAAGAATGTTTCTGAACTCCTTATAAAATCAACTCTTTTGTACTGTCATCTCCCAAATGCAGATACAAAGCCAAAACAAATACCACAAAAAACACTATACCAATTGGAACTCCCAATCCAATTGGCCATCCGTTAAGCGACCATATGTGTCCTTCTAATTAACTCCCAATTAATTAGAAAACTAAAACCTCAAAGTACACCAACTCCCAATTGGTACTTTGAGGTTTTTTCAATTGACTTAACCTTATAGCATCTATATATCCTTATTCCCTACCAAAGACACATACTCACATAATTCGTAGGAAACGTACTAAAATACAAACATGGAATCAAAATTACGTAGTAGTTTGAAATTTCCTTTTGCAGATAGTTCACCTGTCATAAACGCTTTCTGTAACGTCGTACGTCCCTTCGTTATACTTTCCATAATACTATGGGAAGTCTTAATCTGTACATCCGTTTGATCTGCATTTCCATAATAACAATTTAATTCTTCTCCGTTAATCTCAACTATTAGAACCTTATTCTTGTCTGTAATCGTAATCTCAAAAGAACCAGAAAAGCCTTGTAATGGTTGAAATGCAGCTTTTAATTCTTTGATATAATACTCATCCGAACTATCCGTTCCTAACATTTCTTTAAATAGACTAGATAACTCCTCTATATCCTCTTTTTGTTTCTTTACATAGGTATCATCTGATACATACATTGATAATTGCTCACTTTCCTGTGGTGTCAATTCTAATGTATTATTCTTTAAGACTGTATGATTAATTGCACTGCTACTTGATGGCAACCCCTTCTGCTTTTGATTTACACATCGATAGAGCATTTCTGCTTTTTTCTCAATAATCATCTTATAGGAAGGATTTGTTTCAAATTCAACATGATCGGATACATAAGCGCACAATCCATCGCAAGGAATTCCACCAAGAACTTCCCACGCCTTAACAAGCGATAATTGGGCTTCCTGCTCGCCATATGTATTTGACATAACAACAGGCATCATATATAACTTAGCAATGTGCTCTTTATCTCCATATAACCAGCAAGCATCTAAAAACTGCTGCATATATCCGCCAATTCCCCACCATTCTAGATTTGTTGCTAAGATAATAGCATCTGCCTCTTTTAATGTTTTCGGTAGCGTTGTTATACCATTCTTATCTTCATAAAGATTATATTTGGTTACTTCAACGCGCAGTTCCCCTAATACTTCCATCAACTTATTCATTACATATATTGTAGGATCTTCAATCAATCCTCTTCCACCATAATAAATATTAACTTTCATATATGCATCCTCCTGCTTTATATTGGTTCTGTATTCTCTATCGTTACTTCAATCTTCCTTTATCATTTTATTCTTCTGTATGTTTTTTCAATTTCAAATGAAATAGCAAATATCCCAGTAGCGCTCCAGCTATAACGCCTCCTATATGTGCTGCATTATCAATTCCTTGGGACTGCAATCCATTTCCGATGGATATTACAATAAAAAATAGAAGCCTCTTAATTCCAATTTCTTTATATTCATTATGATCCATTACTATAATAGCAACGAGTGCTCCCACCACCGCAAATATGGCTCCTGACGCGCCAATGGACAAAATTGCAGGCTCTCGTAATCTATTATATCCCAGGGAAGTTAATGCCGCAACCATTCCTCCTAGAAAATACAACACGAGATATCTCTTATGTCCTAGACGTTTTTCTACTTCCATACCAACAAATGATAATACAATCATATTCCCCAATAAATGATCCAAGTCTCCATGGAGAAACATATGAGAAATTCCTCGATAATACTGGTGTCCCTGAATAAATGTTTGATAACTAATACCTCCCTGATTGATCATTGCATTATAGATGGATCTGTCAGGTGACCAATCCATAATCAAAAAAAGCAAAACATTAACAATCACCAAACTCCAAGTAATCTTTGCAGGATCCATTTTCTTTTTTATAGAAATAAACCAACTAACAATGCTAGGTTTTCTGTATCTATTACTTTCTGCTTCTAGAACATCTTCAACAAGTTTTTTGCTATTTAGAAAATCAGATGGTTGATTTTCATAAACGATCAGCTGCAATGTGGTTTCATTTATAATCCAGTACGTATCAATTCCCTGTTTTACATACGATTTCGCTTCCTCAGGATCATCTGCAATTAATAAATGTAGTACTCGTATATTCCGATATCCTTGGTTAATAAAGTTCCATTTCATCTTTGATTGTTTATTCTCATAGGCTTCTAAAGATTGATGCATTACTCGCACACAAGATACAATATATACACCTTCCTCACGAACTTGATACAACAGATTTTCCACTTGGTTGCTTTGTATCGTTATATAACCTACCTGTTCAAACGCTTGTTGCAGGACATTATTCATTTATGCACACCCTTTTCTTTCTTACTGTTGAACCAAATATAATTTGCTTCCATTCCTTAATTCTCTTTTCATAATAATCTACCTTTTCCACCTATGCAAGGTATTTATACATAACTTTATACAATTTTACAGATACTACAAAAAGATATAGATTCCCTTTTGCCCTTTTATTCCAAAGTTATTTTTTCCACTAACATATATGTTAGCCTATGCATACAATTTAAGCGTTATTTCGATATTTTACACCAAAATGTTTGCATAGGTGAATATTTATAAGTAGAAAGGAGTTCCCATATGCCAAGTTATATTCATATATATTATGGGGAAGGAAAAGGTAAGACAACCGCTGCCATAGGGCTAGCCATTCGAGCAATTGGTGCAGGAAAACAAGTATTGCTCGCTAGATTTTTAAAAACGAACTCCTCAAGTGAAATAAATGCACTTAAGCAATTACCCAACATTACCATTATTCCCACCAATACCGTTTTTGGTTACTACTATACCCTTAGTAGTGAAGAGAAAAAAAGTGCATATGCATACTATCAAAAGTTATTAGTTGATACCTGTACACTTGCGTATGAAGGACATTATGATCTTCTTATTCTTGATGAGCTTACCTACGCCTACTGTTATGAATTTATTGATCTTGACTATTTGCTTCAATTTCTTAAGAATAGACCAACGCAATTGGAGATTGTCATTACAGGAAAACATCCTTCCCCTGAGTTATTAAATCTAGCCGACTATGCTTCTGAAATAAAAAAAATACGCCATCCATATGATAAGGGCGTACTTCCTCGTGAAGGTATTGAATTATAATGGATTACACCAATGCAAAAGGACATAGGTTTCTTACGTGAAACCTATGTCCTTTTTCTCCATAAAACATAAACAAAACTCTACTTATTCTTCTATCACACTGATGTGATCAATCTCTTTACCATCAAGATTTTTAATGGTATAGATTCCATTCTCATATACCATGTAACTATTTTCATTTCCGTTCTTAGGAATGGATACAGAACCAGGATTCATATAATAATACCCTTCCACACGTTCTAGCGCTTGTACATGTGTATGACCATGTAATAGTATATCACCAGCCTTCAATTGTGGAAGATGCTCTTTATGAAATAAATGTCCATGTGTTGCAAATACCATTCGACCATCCAAATATAAGATCATAGAATCTGACAATACAGGAAACTCCAATACCATTTGATCCACTTCTGCTTCACAGTTTCCACGTACACACAGAATTTCTGCTTTTATTTCATTTAGCATTTGGATGACTTCCTTTGGTGCATACTCCTTTGGAAGATCGTTTCTTGGACCATGATATAAGAGGTCTCCAAGTAATATAAGTTTATCTGCTTTTTCTTCCTTATAACGACTTAATAATTTTTTACAATAATAAGCCGATCCGTGAATATCGGATGCAATTACTAATTTCATATGGATTCCTTTCTATTACACACTCTCAAACAGCGCTTTTTTAATACCTTCATGATCTAACTTTCCTGCCTTATAGGCATTAACCGTCAATAACAACTGTTCTATAGAGACCGCAGCACCTTTTACACTTTTATTACAGCTAATCCGCTCTATTTGATCTTGATATTTTCCTTTAAAATGCCCTGCCACAAACATAAAATAAAATTCCTGTGTTGTGTCCGAAAAATTCTTCCACCACTCATTGGGGTTTACCTTTGGATCCCTTGTTTGATTCTCTCCAATATAGCGTTCCATTTCATCTGCCTGTGATATTGGTAATGAGTATCCACCAGAGTACGCCTTCGTATCTATGATTATACCATAGCTCTCCGAGTAGGCAATCCCATCTGGTTTTCTGCTTCCTCCCAGATGTAATCCCTCAAAATCACACTCTTCTGTAAGTAGCTGCATCGTCTTTAACTCAAACAAGCGATTTTGTTTACTATCATAAGCGAGGTCTAATAACCCTAGGTATTCATGGGATAGATGTGTTAATTGATGACGTACCTCTTCCTTCTTATATTCCAGCTCTGATCTGCCCTCTAACCTGGCAGTAGGTATAATAAAATCACTTAAGCAATCCTGAAGGCAGTATCCGCTTTGTTCCTTTGTAATCTGAAGACCAATGTTAATTAAACCATTGATATCATCCTCAATACTACTTCCTTCACAGGATATTCCACTTGCATTAATCTTATTAACTAATTCCTCTAATGTTATCGTACTTTTGGCTTCTGATAAGAATTTGAGCAGATACGCTCTTCTTGAACGCAAATACTCCCGGTCACCAGCTTTTGTTGCTAACATCTCAAAACATATATTCTTACCCAATTTTTTATAGGAGCTTTTTCCTTGTATGTGGTTTAGTGCCATATACCCTTTCGTTGTAATCTGATATGCCTGGCCAATCGTAACTTGATTTATTTTCCCTTGAATAGATACATCAAAGGTCTTGGATACCATTTCAACAAGCCCAAGCTTTGATAACCATTTTGCTATCATACGAGCATATTTGTCACTAGACCCTTCCCAATCCGCTTTCATCTTACTACATTCCGTTGGATCTTCTGTAATAGCCAAGGATCGAAGGAGTACACTTTGTGGCAAACTGGTAAATCCATTCTCTCCAATAAAACCAAGTTGTTTACCAAGTTCAAACTTTGTTAAATGTGCATCCTCTTTTGCTAAAAGTGTTAGTATTCTTACCGCAGGAGGGTATGCCAAAATCGCTTTTGTTAAGATCGATATCTCTTTTGGCGATAGCGCATCATTTCCTTCCCATGCTTCTACTAACTCTCTTCCCTCCTCTGTTATTGTGAATGTGTCATCCTCATAATTATATTGAATAAAATGAAAAGCATATGCCCACCGTACAAAATTATCTGCTTGCCACTCGCCGATAAATGGTCGTATTTGCCCTTTTACTGTTGCTTGTACAATTCCATTACACCGCGAGTCTTTTCTTGGCTTAAATGCGGTTCCTACAAGCTTACTATACGGAATTCGTAAAGGTCTAGCTTGTAACGCCTGAATTAAGTCGTCTCTTCCATCTCTTTCTTCCACCAATTGAGGAAGAATCGTTTGAACCAATTTCTTATGCATTGGCGAGTTTTCATCAAATATAGCTGTTACATTACATAAACTTCTTAAATTACTTGGATCTTGTACCCAGCCAAATGCACGAAAATTAGTAGTCTCTACCGGCCATATTGTAATCATACTTGCTTGGTCTCCTTTATCTTACTACCATCAGCCACTTTGTAATTTGTGATCAGAACTTCCCTGCTGCAACCTCTGCTTGTGTTATAACTTGCATTGGAATAGTTAAAGTTCAGATCTGTCACCTCATACTTTTTACTCCACGCTTCTAATATATCATTATGCCTTCCTTTATGTTCCATGACATTTGAAACAGCAAATTTAATCCCTTTCTTATCTGCACGATCCAGATAACGATACAAGGCACGTTCTTGCGCTTCTTTCCAATCTTTAAACCCTCTGTTACCATCATTGTAAGTTCCTGTGGTAATATAGTAAGGAGGATCACAATAGATGAAGTCCCCTTCTGAAAGATTCCGCAAGGAAACTTTTGTGAAATCTTTGCTACTAAAAGTAATTTTGGAAGACTGTAAGCGATCCACAAATAGGTATAGATTTTTTCTCATATTATCAGAGAATTGACTACGATTTCTTCCAAATGGATTATTATACTCAAGGTTATTATTAAAACGGAATTGATAATTAAATGAGTAACAGGTTAGTGTATACAGATCGATCGGATTTCCTGTCTGGTTATAGTAATCACGAAACTGCTTAAATCCTTCTTCATTTTGTTTTGACAATCCGTACTTTTCAATATTTTCTTCAATTTGTCCAATAATTTTATTAATAGGCATCTTCTTAAATGTTTTATAAAGCTCTATGATTTTCCCATTAATATCGTTACACAAGATTTGTTCTGCCTGTACATTGACACTTACATTGCAACCACCACAAAATAAATCAACAAATGTATGAATCTCTTCCGGAAATAGTGGTAAAATCTGAGGCAATAATTTATACTTTCCTCCAATATAATTCAACGGACTTTTAATGTATTTACCGCTATTTAAAATTGCCTGTTTACTAAAGCGAGATTGTTCTCTTTGATCTATGTTCTGTTCTGTACCTTGATTAACACCAAATTCAGGCTTCTGTATATAAAATAAATATTCATATAAGGTACGCCCTTTTGAATTTAATTTTCCCTTATATTTTCGATATGGAATTTTCTTTAATTGATATGTCTTTGGATCACCATATCGTTTCAATATGGTCTCAATCTGATATTCATTCATTAATCCATCACTGCTATAACTCATAATAATATGCGTAAACTTTGCCTGTTTGATTAGTTGATCAAAAGCCTCTTCAACCTTTGCCTTCATACAAAACGGTGATTTCATATCCTCATAAGGGCGAATACCTGTAACCCCTTGAATCTCTGGATAGTCATACTTTGATATGGTTTCTAACAAATGATAATTGGGTGCATACTGTCTTGCATTATATGGAGGATCAATATAAAGGATATCTCCTTCTACTTTTTGAATTAGTTCCAATGCATCCTCATTATAACTATGATTCTCACGTTCATTATTCACAACTTCTAGACGAATCATCTCAAACTTCTTATATGCTCGATTATCCCACTCTTTTAGATAGGCACCATAAGTACCTGTAATATTCGAAACGTATGGAACCCCTTCCAATAGACTTGCCAGCAGATAATAATAGGTATTGTCGTTAATTAATTCTTCCCGATGCCATTTCTCGATGGTATTTCTAATAAAATCAATTCGAAGCGCATTGGAATTTGTTAAGTACATTCTTTGGCAATCATCATGGGGTGAATAATGTTTTGCAATAAAATACGTATCATCCTCATATGTTACATTAGAAATCTCCGCCTCTTCCAAATACGCAATAGGGTCTTTTATGTCCATCTCATGTAGTTTTGTAAAATCAGGAGCAAGATTATTCTCTATGGTAGCTTTTTGCATAACATAAGAGAAATGTAACATATCATTGGATGTAACCGCATACCTAGACTTAAAATAACGTGCAACAATACCCGTACCTGCAAATATATCACAGAAAGTCGTTTCGTTTCCTGTTGTGTGTTTTCCAATCATTTTATCAATTTCATCTAATAATGTAGCTTTACTTCCAATATATCTCACGTCTCTTCCTCCACATCCCAAAACATCCTTGCTGTTATTATACTGGAAATGTGATAAAAAAACAAGAACATATTTTTGGGTGTATTAAAATGACAGCTTATTGCAATACTCTCGAATAATATCTGCTGATTTCTGGAATTTTTCCATTTCCTCATCCTGCATATGAATTTCCAGTACATCTGCTACCCCTGAACGATTTAATATTGCAGGCACTCCACAGAAGATTCCTTCCTGTCCATATTCCCCTTCCAATAATGTAGATACAGGAATGATTGAATTTTCATCATTTAAAATTGCCTTAATAATTCCCACCGTTGAGGTTGCTATTCCATAATACGTAGTCCCTTTCCTATGAAGGATCTCCCAACCAGCTTTCGTTGTTTCTAAGACTAACTCATCTAAATTAACATCACCAACCAGTTCTTTATTGTCTTCAATAATGTCATAAAATGCCTTACCCCCTACCGTAACGCATGACCATGGAACCATCTGAGAGTCGCCATGTTCTCCCATTGTATAGGCATACACGCTTCTTGGATCTACATGTACCAGATCAGCAATAAAGTTTTTTAATCTGGCAGAATCTAAGGAGGTACCCGTTCCAATTACCTGATTTTTTGGCAGACCAGATAACTGATACACATAATACGCCATAATATCTACAGGGTTGGATATGACAATAAAATGTCCTTGGAACCCGCTTGCCATAATTGGCTCTACAATACTTTTAACAATCCTTGCTGAGGACTCTAACATACCTAGACGAGACCTTTCCTGGTTTTCTAGCATTGGTGCACTAGCAGTAATAACAACAATATCTGCATCCTTACAGTCCTCATATGTTCCTACTACAACCTTTGTATTACGATTAAGATACTCTATGGAGTTTTTTAAGTCCATTACCTCACCATATGCTTTTTCTCTATTAATGTCAATTAGTACAATTTCATCACAAACCCCTTGTGTTAACAGACTAAATGCCGTTGTTGATCCTACAAATCCACATCCTATGATTGCTATTTTACTTTTATTAATTGCCATATTTTTTTCCTTTCTTGTTCCCATTTTATTTTATTTTATTTTATTTTATTTTATTTCCTTATTATGTTTTACTTTCTTATTATCCTTACTATAATTTACTTCCTTATTCTGTTTCCTTATTTTCTTATCTAAAACTTGCATTTCTTTAAAAGATATCATCAATCTTATAGTTCTGCTTTCTCTTTGTCTTAGTATAACCAGTTGCATATTCTTTACTATACATAGACTAAGAAGATAGACAAAATTGATTTTCTTTGTAATGTAAATGAATACAGTAAATTAACTAGATTTCTTTATCACATTAATGCAGAACTACTTTCCTGTAACGCAAAAAAGCGCACAAAAAAAGCACCAACCCCGAAGCTCCTTCGTCTTCAAAATCGGTACTTTATAATGCGCCAACAGGGGTTCGAACCCTGGACACCCTGATTAAGAGTCAGGTGCTCTACCAGCTGAGCTATTAGCGCATTGCCTTAACGCAAGATTTATTATATATGAAGCATACACAAAATGCAAGTACTTTTTTTATTTTTTTTTAAAATTTATTATATTTGTAATTATTCCAACAATATAAACGATTTATTTCTAATATCTGCTAATTATTCAAGGCGTTTTCTATTGCCATTCTCTATTTTTACCTTTATACTAAAAATAAGAATACACTATAAGACAAGAGGAGGAAAGCCATGGAACAAGAAACAAAATTACAAGAGCAAACACAAATTGATTCCCCCGTTACAGAGTCCCCTAAGGATGATGCACATTCCCATAAATTCGAAACGAATCGGAAATATTTTATCATAAGCATCTACGCATTGGCTGTCATCGCCATTGGTACGATTATTGTTAGTATCATTGTTAACTTTTCCTATACCGTTTCAGCAGTGCAAACAATTTTTTCTGTTTTATCTCCATTTATTACTGCATTTTTTATTGCTTATATTCTGAACCCAATTGTCTTATCACTTGATCAGAAATTCTTAAAAAATGTTTTAAAGATCAAAGGAGTAAAGCTGCGAAAGATATTATCTATTCTGCTATCCTATCTAATTGTTATAGGATTGATTGCAATTTCCCTGATCTATATTATACCTGAATTGATCAATACGGTAACTGAGCTTAATGGAACTGTTACAAATATCTCCGAAAAGGCACTCTACTACCTTCAGAACTTGGAAGAGACATTTCCTTATATTGATTTTGGCGTTGTGGAAACCAAGATTAACAATGCATTGCCAGAAATTATTAGTTATGGTACAAATCTACTCTCCAATATATTCCCAACATTGATTAGTATATCCGTATCCATAATTCGTGTAATAATTAACATATTGCTTTCCATTGTAATATCTTGTTATATGCTATCTGATAAGTCAGCCTTAAAAAGAAATACAAAACGTATTGTCTATTCTTTTATTCCTGTTACGAAAGCAAACAAAATATTTGATAATGTGAAAGAAT
The DNA here is from genome assembly GCF_012070565.1 of Anaerosporobacter faecicola. Taxonomy (GTDB): domain Bacteria; phylum Bacillota; class Clostridia; order Lachnospirales; family Lachnospiraceae; genus Anaerosporobacter; species Anaerosporobacter faecicola. The sequence continues at coordinate 44,201 of NZ_JAAQRO010000026.1, read as the reverse complement.
GCAACTCTATATTTAATCGTTTTATCGTTGGTAAAACAATTGATTCCCTTATTATTGGAATTCTATGTTATATATTGATGCGTATTTTACGTTTGGATTATGCTATATTATTAAGTGTAATCGTTGGAATCACCAATATGATTCCTTATTTTGGTCCATTTATAGGGGCAGTACCTGGCGTATTGATCTTTTTAGCCATTAGCCCTCTAAAAGCAATTATATTTGCTATTATGATCCTTGTTTTACAACAATTTGACGGTTTATATCTTGGACCTAAAATTCTTGGCGAGTCCACTGGTTTGAAACCACTCTGGGTTATCTTTGGAATCACTGTAGGTGGAGCATGTTGGGGTGTCCTTGGAATGTTCCTCGGTGTACCAATTACTGCAGTTATTGCACACTTGCTTGATAAAGCAATTAATGCCCGACTAGAAAAGAGAAAAATCTCTGTACCAGAAGAACCTTAGTCTTATAATAATGCACACCTACTGTTATTCATGTATGTGTGCATTTTAAATTAGAAAAAAGTGTACTTCGTACACTCTCGCGTTAATAATAAAAAAACACGTTTCCTTTTCATTAAGCTACAATATCGTAGAACTCTTAAAAAGGAAACGTGTTACATTTCTTATATATGCTTCTTATTTATTTGCTTCAATTTTTTCTTGTAATTGTGCTTTTGATATTGCACCAACTACCGTATCAACCACTTCACCATTCTTAATCAATAACATTGTTGGAATACTCATTACTTTGTACTTTGCTGCTGTTGCAGGTGAATTATCAACATTAAGTTTTCCAATCTTCGCACTGTCTTTGAAATCCTCTGCTAACTCTTCAACGATTGGAGCCATCATCTTACATGGTCCGCACCAGTCTGCATAGAAATCAACCAATACTAATTGTTCACACTTTAGAGCTTCTTTTTCAAAATTTTCGTCTGTAAATAAAAATGCCATTTTTCTACCTCCAATTATTTTTTCTTTTTTGTTGATATGGACTGTAATATCTTATCCACATCGTCCCACGATCGTTTTAGTTGCAATGACTTTCTATTTAATGATACATTTCCACTTAACGATCGTGCAATATTTGATTTTAATGATTTACCCATAGGATCACCTAATACTTTATTCTCCTCTATTATATGCAGTTTGCACCATTTCACACATAAATCCGATCAAAAGTTTTTCCTGGTCTTCCTATCCTTATCTTTCTCGGTAAGCTACTAATCGATTGATTGGTTTCCCTTCACTTACAAAGCGTTCTTCATATTCTGTCATTACATTTCCTTCAACATATTCGCTATTATGAAGATCATACGTAGAATTCTTTATCTTCCATCCTGCAACAGGAACTTCTTCTAATGAGAAATCGAATAAATCCCTGTTATCCGTTTTAAAGATAACAAAACCATCTTTTCTTAAAATCTGATCATACCTTCCAAAGAATTCTTTTGAAGTAAGTCTTCTCTTTGCATGACGATCTTTTGGCCATGGGTCAGAGAAATTCAAGTAAATCTGATCTACTTCCTCCTCATCAAAAACATCTACTATATTCTCTGCATCCATTCGTATAAAGTATAGATTTGGTATCTCTAGTTCTTCCTGCTTTTGTATTGCACGAATTAGAACACTAGAGAATTTCTCAATTCCTATATAATTAATATCTGGATTTTTCTGTGCTAGTTCAATAATAAACTTTCCTTTTCCCATGCCTACTTCTATATGAATCGGATGGTCATTTTTAAAGATTTCCTTCCACTTTCCTTTTTGCTCTTCTGGATTGTGAATAACAAACTGACAAGCTGCAATATTTTCTCTTGCACCTTTCACATTTCTTAAACGCATGATTTTTCCTCCATATAATAAAAGCAGTACCCCAATGATTACCTGCTATTATTTCATCATTTACCACCTTAGCTTGTATAAATTATAAGGTCTACCCAATAAATAGTCAAACAATTTAGTTTATAATATTTATTCAGTTTTTTGTTTAATTATATATGTTTTTCTGTTTTAATTCTTTTATGATTGAAATTTAATGATATTTAATAGAAATTTTATTTTTTTAGCGAAATTATAACAGCGTCTACTTTATTTGTTAAGTACTTTAATAAACTGTAAATTTATTTTTTTTCTTATCACATTTTTAACATTTTGCATAAAAATTAACAATTCATAACTTTATTATTGGCATTTTTCTCTCTTTTTACTATAGAAATTTTTTTTAAAAGTAGTATTATGATAGAGTGTATTTGTATTGAAAAACAATAAAAACAACGTACATTTATGTGTAGGATTGTATGTTGTTTAAAGACATTGCTACAAATAATGTGGAACAGGAGGAATCATATGGAAAAAGTAATAAACCTTTTGTATGATATTGAAGAAAAGGCAAATCGTATTATTTCTCGAACTGATGAACAAAAAAACTCCAAGCGTAGAGAAATTGACCATGAGTTATCTGAGTTTGAGACATCGCTTATGGACGAAACCAACGAAAAGATTCAACTCTTGCAAAAGCAAGCAGACCAAGAACTTGAATCAGAAAAAAAAGCCCTCATTGATGATTGTGCAAAACAAATGGACGAATTAGAGAACACTTTTACCAAGAATCATGATGCTTTAGTAGAACATGTTTTACAAAACATAATTGGGGCGTGATGGAATGGCTAATAACTTACTAACTTACAGTGGGATCACTGCCAAAGTGAAAGCCATGGAAAGTAATCTGTTTAAATCAGATGATTACAATAAAATCTGTAACCTAGAAACAATTCCAGAATTCATTAATTTTTTGAAGGCGAATCCTTCCTATGCACCAATATTTTCAGGAATTGATGAAGGTGCACTACATAGAGGAGAAATTGAACATCTTATTGTGAATTCTCTTTATGATAGTTACTCTCGTATCTATCGTTTTTGTAATCAGGAACAACGACATGCTCTTACTTTTTTATCCTTTCGCTTTGAAACAAATATTATAAAATATTGTCTGCAACATGTCTTTAATAATGAATACGAATACAAAGGCTCAAATTTCGATGTTTTCTTTTGCAAACGGCTAAAAGTGAGTTTAGAACAACTTTCTACGGCAAAATCAATTGATGAATTTATTAATTGCTTAAGAAACACCGAATATTATCCTATATTAAAAGCAATTCAGAATACAAATAATCCAACTTTATTTGATTATGAAATGCAACTTGATATCTACTACTTTACAAAAGTATGGAAATTAAAGGATAAATATTTAAAAGGTGACAGTAACAAGGCTTATACAGAAATACTTGGTAAAAAAATCGACTTGCTTAATGTTCTTTGGATTTATCGGTCCAAAAAGTACTATGATATTGAACCTTCAAAAATATACTCGTACATAATTCCAATATCATATAAATTAAAGAAGAAAGAGATTACGACTTATATTGAAAGTAATACTGTAGAAGAATTGGTTACCTTCCTTAATACAAGTTATTACGTAAGGGTAAATGGAATTACCGAAATTACATCGTTTGAGAACTTGTACAAGGTTTTGATAACAAAGGTTTATAGTACAAATAAACAGAAGTATCCAAACTCTATGGCTCCCGTCCAAAATTATCTCTACCTAAAGGAACTAGAGATTGATAAACTTACTACTGTTTTAGAGTGTATTCGTTATAAACTACAACCGAACGAAACACTTAATTATATACAATAAGGGAATGGAGGTGTAGACGGTGATTGAAAAAATGAAGTTTCTAAGTATAACAGGTCCTAAGAATGATATTGATCGTGTAGCAAATACGTATTTATCCAAATATGAAATGCATCTAGAGAACGCATTATCTGAGTTAAATACCGTTCGTGATCTAAAACCTTTCGTCGAGATGAATCCATATCGCGATCTTTTATCAAAATCAGATGAACTTGTTCAGAAAATAGATAACGATTGCACTGCTTCGCATAAATCTATGACGCCATCCGAGGCTGCAGATGTAATTGCAAATGCTTTTTCAATGTTAGAAGATCTTAACGCGCAAAAAAAAGAACTCAAAGATACCAAAACTCATTACAAGGAACTTCTTCATACAATTGAACCTTTTCGAATGCTTAACTACGATATGAAGAAGATTATGGAGTTTAAGTTTATAAAATTCCGCTTTGGTAGAATATCACACGAATTTTATAACAAGTTCTCAAAGTACGTTTATGAGAATCTAAATACCGTTTTTTATGAATGCGATAGCGATGAAGACTATGTTTGGGGAATTTACTTTGTGCCTGCTACATCTAGTGTAAAGATTGATGCCATATATGCATCCTTACACTTTGAAAGAATATTTATCCCTAATGAATATGAAGGAACTCCTGAGGAAGCGCATGAAGCTATTTCTCAAAAAATTTCCTCCATTACAAAGAATATTAAGGATCTTTCAATCGAAATAAAAAAGAAACTAGATGCCATTGGTCCTGAATTATTGTTAGCTCACAACACTTTGGTTTCTTTAACTAAGAACCATAACATAAGAAAACTTGCCGCCTGCACAAAGGAAAGTGGTGTGGATCATAACAGTGATAATCTCGTCTTCTATATTATATGTGGCTGGATGACGCTATCCGATGCCAATGCCTTTTTGAAAGAGATTGAAGGAGATTCCAATGTCTACTGTATATCAGAAGAAGTACAGGATGATATTGGAACAAAACCGCCAACAAAACTTAAGAATCCAAAAATATTCAAACCATTTGAAATGTTTATTCGGATGTATGGAGTTCCCGCATATAATGAGATTGATCCAACCTTATTTGTTGCCATTACCTACTCATTAATCTTTGGTATTATGTTTGGCGATGTTGGGCAGGGCTTATGTCTTGTAATCGGTGGTGCACTCTTCTATAAGATCAAGAAGATGAATCTTGGTGCCATTGTATCCTTAGCTGGTATCTTTTCAACAATCTTTGGTTTTATGTATGGAAGTATCTTTGGGTATGAAGACATGATTCCACATCTTTGGATGAAGCCAATGGATAATATCATGTCTATTCTGATTACTGCCATTGTATTTGGTGCATTTTTAATCATTGTAGCAATGGTTTTAAATATTATTAATGCAGTAAAATCAAAAGATTATGGGCGTCTTTTATTTGATACCAATGGTGTAGCTGGACTTTTATTCTATGGTGGCATCATGGGATGTGTTGCTTTAATCTTTACCGGTCATGCACTACCAGGAGCAATTGTCCTTGCTTTATTGTTTGGGATTCCACTTTTACTTATGTTCTTTAAAGAACCTTTAGAGAGAAAGATTGAAAAGAAAAAAGATCTGTTTCCAGATGGAAAAGGAATGTTTGTATTAACCTCATTCTTTGAACTTTTTGAAGTATTATTAAGTTATGCAAGTAATACAATCTCCTTTCTACGTGTTGGTGCCTTCGCCCTTAGCCATGGTGCAATGATGGGTGTTGTACTTATGTTTGCAGGAGCAGAAAGTGGAATTGGCAATATACCAATTATGATCATTGGTAATATATTCGTAGCTGCAATGGAAGGCTTAATCGTTGGAATTCAAGTTCTTCGTTTGGAATACTATGAGATGTTTAGCCGATTCTATCGTGGTAACGGAAAAGAATTTAAACCATATAAGAACAATTAATTATGTTTCTTCATTAACTAACCGTCATTATAATGTTGGGAAAAAATACCTTACGCCCCAAATATGATTAATTTATTATATTATTTTTAGGAGGAATCATTTATGAACTTAATTACTAGATATATCTTTGTTATTGCATTAATCTTAAGCATTTTCGTTCCATTTGGAGCATTTTTACTAAGCAAAAAGAAACAAGGTGGATTTAAAGCTGCTCTTGGATTTAACGCATTTTTCTTCTTTGGAACATTAATTCTTGCTAATATCTTAATGTTTACTGGTAATGCATCTGCTGCTACGGAAGCGGTTGCTTCTTCTTCCTCAGATGGTTGGAGATATATTGCTGCTGCTCTTTCTACTGGATTTTCTTGTATTGGTGGTGGTATTGCCGTTGCCTCTGCTGCAAGTGCTGCATTAGGTGCAATGAGCGAAGACTCTAGTATCATGGGTAAAGCATTAATCTTCGTTGCCTTAGCAGAAGGTATTGCATTATACGGACTTGTACTTTCATTTACAATGTTACCTTAATCCATTGTGGTAGTTTTACAAATCAGACCATGATTTATTCCATTACCTATCTATAATTGGAAAGGAACGATTATTATGCGGATGTATTTAATCAGCGACAACGTAGATACCTATACCGGCATGCGACTTGCCGGGGTAGATGGTGTGGTCATTCATTCAAAGAAACATTTAAAACAACAGCTTGATAAAGCAATTGCAGATAAAACAATTGGTATTATATTGATCACAGAAAAATTCAGTCGTGAGTTTCCAGAAATTGTAGACGATGTTAAACTAAATCGTCGCTTACCATTAATCATTGAGATTCCAGACCGTCATGGTACTGGTAGAAAACCAAATTTCATTACAGACTATGTAAATGAAGCAATTGGTTTAAAATTATAACTCTCCAAGTTTAGGAAAGGAGATGCTTGTTTATGACATTAGATGAGAAATTAGATAACTTTTATCAAAGTGCAATTGATGATGCAACTGCACAAAGTGTTAAGATTCTAGAATCATATGAACAAACATTGCAAAAAATGTGTGAAGAAAAGAAGGCTGCTTTATTAAAACAAGCAGAATTAAAACTTCGTACAGAATCAGAAAACTTAATTCGTGAAAAAAACAAAAACTTATCCAATGAGTCTGTTACGATCAAACGTAACATAAGTACTCGCAAACAGGAATTAGTTGATCGTTTATTCCTTGATGTAGAGAAACAACTATCTTCCTATATGAAAACAACAGAATATAAAGATTTTTTGATAAGAAAAATTAAAGAAGCTGTTGCATTTTCTAATGGAGATGACATGTTAATCTACATTAACCCAACAGATGAATCAATGAAGCAGGAACTTGAGATTGCTACTAATACTACTCTAACTGTAAGCAACATTGATTTTGTAGGTGGAATACGAAGTGTTATTTCTTCACGACATATTTTGATTGATTTTTCCTTCTCTACCAAATTGAAAGAAGAAAAAGCAAACTTTAAATTATAATTCTTAAGATTTCTTATAATACAATGCTTTATACACATGACCTATTTGTGCCATGTAATTATAGAATTAGGAGGTTGCTCCAATATGAACTTGACAGGAACGATATACGGAATTAACGGTCCTATTGTATATTTGAAAGGAAATCTTGGGTTTAAGATGTCCGAAATGGTTCTAGTTGGTAAAGAGAAACTAGTAGGCGAAGTTATTGCCCTAACCAAAGATACGACAACAATTCAAGTTTTCGAAGAAACAACTGGACTAAAACCAGGTGAAGAAGTTGTGGCTACAGGAAGTGCGATTTCTGTAACCCTGGCACCTGGTATTATTGGAAATATCTTTGACGGTATTGAACGACCATTAAAAGAAATAGCAAAACAATCTGGTGCCTTTATCTCTAGAGGTGTTAACGTTGACTCCCTTGATACAAAAAAACTATGGGATGTCCATATAACGGTCTCTGAAGGGGATAAGATTTATGGTGGAACAATTATAGCAGAAACCAGAGAAACACGTGCCATTGTACATAAATCTATGGTACCTCCAACGGTCAACGGTACGGTAATAAAAGTTGTACCTGATGGACAATATACCATCAATGACCCTCTCGTTACCATTCGTAACGACCAAGGAGAGGAACAAGAACTAACCCTTACACAGAAATGGCCAATTCGAATTCCTAGACCAACTACGAAACGTTATGCTGCCGATCGTCCATTGGTAACAGGACAAAGAATTCTTGATACCCTCTTCCCAATTGCCAAAGGTGGTACTGCTGCCATTCCTGGTGGCTTTGGTACTGGTAAAACAATGACACAGCATCAGTTAGCAAAATGGTGTGATGCAGATATTATTGTTTACATTGGTTGTGGAGAACGTGGAAATGAAATGACCGAAGTATTGGAAGACTTCTCAAAATTAGTGGATCCAAAGTCCGGAAATCCTTTGCTCGATCGTACGACTTTGATTGCCAATACTTCCAATATGCCTGTTGCTGCACGTGAAGCAAGTATCTATACAGGTATTACTCTTGCAGAGTATTATCGAGATATGGGCTATCATGTTGCAATTATGGCAGATTCTACTTCCCGTTGGGCAGAAGCACTTCGTGAGTTATCCGGCCGTCTGGAAGAAATGCCAGCAGAAGAAGGATTCCCTGCTTACTTAGCTTCTCGTCTATCTGCATTCTATGAACGTGCAGGATTTATGAGTAACTTAAATGGTACAGAAGGAAGCGTATCCATAATTGGTGCTGTTTCCCCTCAGGGTGGTGACTTCTCTGAACCAGTAACCCAGAATACCAAACGTTTTGTTCGCTGTTTCTGGGCACTTGATAAATCCCTTGCCTATGCAAGACATTTCCCAGCCATTCAATGGTTAACCAGTTATAGTGAGTATGTATCTGATCTTACTCCATGGTATACCAAGAATGTTGGTAGCAATTTTATTGATTTACGTAATCAATTAATCTCCTTACTAACACAAGAAAGTCAGTTAAATGAAATTGTAAAATTAATTGGTAGCGATGTACTTCCAGATGATCAAAAGTTAGTATTGGAAATTGCACGTGTTGTACGACTTGGATTCGTTCAACAGAATGCTTACCATCCATCTGATACCTATGTACCTCTTGAAAAACAGTTAAAGATGATGGAAACAATCATGCATTTATATGAACAGTGTAAAAAACTCATTGCTATGAATATGCCAATGACCTTACTGAAAGAAAATGACATCTTTGAAAAGATCATTTCTATCAAATATGATGTGGCAAATGATGAATTAGATAAATTCAATGATTACAAAAAAGCAATCGATGATTTCTATAATCACCTATTGGAAACAAATGCTTAAGGAGGGTTAACAAAATGTCAATTGAATATTTAGGACTCAGTGAAATCAACGGCCCCCTTATTGTATTAGAAGGAGTACAAGGTGCAGCCTATGATGAAATCGTAGAGTTAACAGTTGAAGGTAATAAACACAAACTTGGAAGAATTGTCGAAATATATGAAGACAAAGCTGTCATACAGGTGTTTGAAGGAACAGAAGAAATGTCCTTAAAGAATACCCATACAAAATTAACAGGACACCCAATGGAGATTGCTTTATCAGAAGATATCTTAGGACGTGTATTTAGTGGTATAGGCGAGCCAATTGATGGTCTTGGTCCAATTATCTCTGATGTTAAAAAAGACGTAAATGGAGAGCCTCTAAATCCTTATACAAGGGAGTATCCACGTAACTTTATTAAAACAGGTATTTCAACCATTGATTGCTTAACAACACTAATTCGTGGTCAAAAATTACCGATCTTCTCTGGAAATGGACTTCCACATGACCAGCTTGCTGCACAGATTGTTCGACAGGCTTCTCTTGGTTCTGATTCAGATGAAGAATTCGCAATTGTATTTGGTGCTATGGGCTTAAAACATGATGTTGCTGAATTCTTCCGTCGTACATTTGAGGAAAGTGGTGCCAGCTCTCATGTTGTTATGTTTTTAAACCTGGCAAATGATCCTGTAGTAGAACGATTAATTACTCCAAAAGTAGCGTTAACTGCTGCCGAATATCTTGCTTTTGAAAAAGGAATGCATATCCTCGTTGTGTTAACCGATATGACCTCCTTTGCAGAAGCAATGCGTGAGGTTTCCTCTTCCAAAGGAGAAATCCCAAGTAGAAAAGGGTATCCAGGTTACTTATATAGTGAATTAGCAACGATTTATGAACGTGCAGGTATCATTAAAGGAAGTAAGGGCTCTGTTACACAAATTCCAATCCTTACAATGCCAAATGACGATATTACTCACCCAATTCCAGACTTAACTGGATACATTACAGAAGGACAGATTGTACTAGAACGTGCCTTACACCAAAAAGCAATTTATCCACCTATCAATGTTTTACCATCTCTTTCTCGTTTAATGAAAGATGGTATCGGTGAAGGTTATACAAGAGAAGATCATCAGGATTTAGCAAACCAATTATTCTCTTCTTATGCCCGAGTTGGAGATGCAAGAGCCTTAGCAAGTGTTATTGGTGAAGATGAATTATCACCTATTGATAAAAAATACTTACAATTTGGTACTGCATTTGAAAATGAGTTTATTTCTCAAGGACTTATGGAAGACCGAAGTATTGAAGATACATTAAATCTTGGTTGGAAATTACTTGCCATACTTCCAAGGGAAGAACTTGACCGTGTGGATACCAAGATTCTTGATAAGTATTACCATACTTCTACAGCAGATGAAACTTCCTCATCAGAAGCGTAAAGGATGGTGAGTAGATGGATCCAAATACATTTCCCACCAAAGGAAATCTAATATTAGCAAAGAACTCTCTTGCTCTCTCAAGACAAGGGTTTGACCTAATGGATAAGAAACGAAATATTCTAATCCGTGAATTAATGGAATTAATTGATAAGGCAAAGAACATACAATCAGAAATTGATTCGACCTTCTCTGCCGCCTATATCGCTTTACAAAGGGCAAATATTGAAATGGGAATCAATACGGTACAGACTTTAAGTAAAACCGTACCAGAGGAACAATCCATCACAATAAAGACACGTAGTATTATGGGTACAGAGATTCCTCTTGTTGACTTTGACCACCGTACGCTTACACCTACCTATTCCTACTATGGGACGAAACTTTCATTAGATGAAGCTTGTATGCATTTTAACCGTGTAAAAGAGTTAACCATACGTTTGTCTATGGTAGAAACTTCTGCTTATCGTTTAGCGACTAATATTAAGAAGACGCAAAAACGTGCCAATGCATTAAAGAATATAACCATACCTCACTATACAACATTAGTTGTAGATATTCAAAATGCATTAGAGGAAAAGGAACGTGAAGAATTTACTCGATTAAAAGTTATAAAACGTATGAATATGGCAAAGAAACAAACACATTCATAACCCTAACAATTTAATATGGAATGAGTCATTATAAATCGGTCTATACTTATAAGTATAAAATAATTATTTAATTAGCATTTAATCAAAATCTTTTGATTGAACGTTTGATTAAATACTTTGGTTAATTGTTTTGTTTGAACGCTCTGCTTGAATGCCTCAATTAAATGTTTGACTAAATGCTTTGATTAAATGTTTTGATTGGACAGTTTGATTGAATTCTATGATTATTCATTTTGATAAATCATATCGTTTGAACGTTCTAATTAAATATTCTACTTGAATGTTTTAATAACACTTTATGTATATAATTGATACACTTATTCTGACTCATAATCAATTTAAAATACCAAGTAATTCTTTCTTAGATTACTTGGTATTTATCTATTGCCTGTCCTCCTAAAATAAACTATAATATAGGTAAATTTAGTCGTTTTATAGGGTCAAGATACGATTATGAATTGAAAAATGTGTTCTTTTGTTTTTATCGGGACATTTTTCTGAATACCAATTAAAAGAGAGGGACTACAATATTATGAAACGAATCCTAGTAACAATTCTTACAGCAGTTTACCTGCTTTCCAATATAGGAAGTACAACAGCTTCTGCTGCTGTTATTCCCCTACTTAATACCAATACAAGCTCTGCAGTAACTTCTAATTCTTCTTTAACAGATACAAACACAAATGATTCTTCTTCACAAACAAAAGAAACCAAAAAGAAAAGTACCTATAAATGGCCAAAAGGTCCTAGTAATTTAACTTCAGACGCTGCCATTCTTATGGATGCCTCCTCTGGTTTTGTATTATATGAGAAGAATGCAAATAAAGAAAACTATCCAGCTAGTATTACAAAAATTATGACCACTTTACTTGCACTGGAGAATTGCTCACTTAATGAAATTGTTACTTTTTCACACAATGCGGTCTTTAGTATTGAATCTGGAAGTACACATATAGCAAGAAAAGAAGGGGAGCAACTCACAATGGAACAATGTTTGTATGCTGTTATGCTTGCCTCTGCCAATGAAGTATCCAATGCTGTTGCTGAACACGTAGCCGGAAGCATCGATGCTTTTGCGGATATGATGAATGCCAAAGCAAAGGAACTAGGTTGCAAGAATACACACTTTGTGAATGCCAATGGATTACACAACGATAATCATTATACCTCTCCCTATGATATGGCTTTGATTTCTCAAGCAGCATTAAAGAATGATACATTCCGTAAGATTACAGCTACAAAAAGTTATGTTATACCAAAGACCAATAAATCCGATCAAGAATTTCCTATGGCAAATCATCAACAACTTTTACTTGGATATAAGTTAACCAAAAAATATGATGCATGTATTGGTGGTAAAACAGGCTATACCAATGCTGCCCGTAATACTCTTGTGTCTTTTGCAGAAAAAGATGGAATAACACTAATCTGTGTTGTAATGAAATCTACACCAACGGATCAATATAAAGATACCATACGTTTATTTGATTTTGGGTTTGATAATTACCAAGCTTATTCTGTTGAGGACGAAGATGGCTTATCAGCAACTGATAACTCTATGTTATTTACCCGATTTAACTCCATCTTAGACTCCAATTCACCACTTTTATATACGGATGCTACAAGTAGTTACATTTTACCTGTTGGTGCGGATGCTAAAGATGTAACCCAAAAGATTAATCTTTATGATCAACCCACTGTACAAAATGGAAAGAAGGTAATTGGTGATATAACGTATACTTTTGAATACAAGAATGTTGGTAAACTTGATATTTACTATACTGCTTCTGATAAACCATTATTAGAAACTGTTTCTTTAGCAAATGATAGCAATGAACAAGATTCCAAAAGTACACTAAGTTCTGCTGTTTCCTCCAAGTCTCATCAAGATATAAAACCATTTATAATAATAGGTATTCTTGTAGCTTGTGGTATTTTATATTTTATTTATTATATTGTTGTGGAGCGTCCACGCAAAAAACGAAGAAATGCCTATTTCCAAAAACGAAATTCCCGTCGTTATGATGACTTTCATTTATAAAATAGAGGCTGATGGATTACGATACCAAATATACGCATAGAAAACCCCTGCTATAAGAGTAATTATAGCAGGGGTTTTCTATTTTATAGTGCTTTTTCCTTTCCTTTTCTTTTTTCCTTTTTTCTTTTTTTAAACTCTACATAACGCTCCAATAACAAAGAGGCATCTTCCTTACTTATCTGTTTTACTACCTTTACAGCAAATACATTCTGACTGGCGGCTTTCTTAATTCGTATTTTCCCTTTAAGATAACCATGCTCTTTACAATATGCTAAACAATAATAAGTTTTGGAGTTTGTAGTAAACCATTTTATTTTTTTTGTTGCTCGTTGTTTACACTGATTACACACAATACTATTAACTTCTCTATTCACCATAACTTCTTCCTTGGTTTGAAACTCTCTGGTAATGTATTTATAATAATCATCATAATATAGATAAATTTCTTCTTCTTTGCTCTGCGGATTATGAAAATAATCAAAAGAATAATTCTTTTTGATTATTTCTAAATCCAGTCTACTAAAAATCTCAGCTGTATATCTTGCATCTACATATGCACGATGAAAAACCTCTTTCTTTTCTATTTCCATGTGATCTACTGCATACTCTAGTGTTCTAGGAACTTTATTTTGATAATAACACAATGCAAAAAGCTTTTGTACATCATAAAATGGAACAGGATGATCAATATATCCAGTAATTTTGTAGTACACGAGATTCCTTTGAAGTTCAATTAGGTCCATATTTCCCCATGTGGCAAACCGATAGTTTTTTCCGCACCACTCAAAAAACTGTTGTATCACTACATCAAATGGATCTGCTTTATTAAGATCTGCGATTTCCATATGTATGATTTCTTTTGTAATAGAATGAAACTCATTATAGATTTGTGGATGAATTAATCGTTGAAAATTATCAATTATCTCTCTCTTCTCATTTAACTTAACCGCACCAATCTCTATTATTTCAAACGGAAGCTCCTTTACTTCTGTTCCTTTCCCATAGGGACTTTGATTCCACTCCAAATCAACAACAATGTAATTCACGCACTCACCTCCCGACATCAGGTGTAGAACACTGCTATTTTTCTATTTCTTATTATTATCTTTTATTATTGCCTCCGTAAAGGACTTTTGTGCTTTTAAAAGTATTTCAACACTATTTTTTTGACGTCTTAGTAATTCTTCTTTTGTGTTCTTCATCTTTCTCTCAATCATTTCTTCAAGCTGATGATTTTGTTCCAAAAGATACAAATTATATTCTTCCTTTTTCTTATCTAATTCATGTTTAACACTATCAATAAGGAGATAAAGTGCAATTAATAATACAATACTTGTTCCAATAATAGAGATCTTATCCGTTCTCCATTCTAGAAAAGCGTATACTTCAATTAGTACAGTTAATGTAAAAAACATAATATAAAAAGGTAATCCAAACTTATTCTTCTTCATCGTATCACCATCTTTCGTTATTATTGACATTTCTATAAACCATATACATAACCATGATTTTCTTCCATGTTGTATATGTTAATAGTTTTATATATAGTATACTTCTTATTTTAGGTCCACTACTTCCTTTTTAATCTATTGCTTTTAATTTAGCCTACTGCCTTTATTTTAGTCCACTAATTTTAGTCTACTGTTTTTATTTTAGTCTACTACTTCTATTTTAGTCTACTGTTTTTATTTTAGTCTACTACTTTTATTTTAGTCTACTATTCTTTTTGCCTAGTGTATTATATCATCTACTAAACATTACATCGTCTCGTGTATTATATAACGTTTAGTGCTCTGTTATACAGATATACATATCAACTATTCTAACTGATCCTTTTCACTCAATATGTTTCGATCACGTGCTAATTATACGACACAATAGATGTATCTATTCATTTTATTATACATTTATAATACTATAAAGGGTTCCGACCAATTTGATCGAAACCCTTATTAATTTGCACCTAACTGGATTCGAACCAGCGGCCTACCGCTTAGGAGGCGGTCGCTCTATCCTACTGAGCTATAGATGCAGATACTCATTAACATTAAAATTATAACTATAATATCCACTAAAGTCAAGAATAATACAACTATTTACTCAATACGAACTTTATCGTTTATTCTATAAAAGTAACCAATCCTTGTAACCATATGTTTCCCTTAAAACGCATTCCTGGCTCAGGATTTCCCACTAAGTCAACCTCATTAATACATATTTCAAATACAATGTCGTTACATTCAATCATAAGATTGTATATGTATTCCTTTGTATAAAAATTCTGTACTTTTTTTACTTCTAATATATTGGCCAGAACAGTATAATTGTCTGATTCTGAACCATATGGAATAAAGCTTGATTCTACGATAGAATATATATCCTCATTGCGCACTCTTCTTGAAACCATCGCATATAAATCAATATCATCAATTGTTAAACTATCGATAGCCTCTTGGTTGCCCTTCTTTGCTTCAGCTAATAACTGTGTTCGTTGTTTTGTATCAGTAGCAATATTTATGTTGATATTTGAATTTTTTTTATTACCTAACAAAACTTTACCTTCTGTTGATAACCCTGATAAGATAACCGGAACAATCCTATTATTCCATCTATTATTCCATCTATTTTTCCCATTGCAATCAATGTAATCAATGACATTTTGTAAATAGAAAATCAAAGATACTCCTATACGAAAATCATCACACATTCCTGTATAAGCATCTGTATCGACTCTCTTGTTAATCGCTACTTCTTCTCTTATACTCACAACTTGACCAGTAAAATAGGGATAATAATGTTCTAAATGGAAGAACCCCTTTTCATCATACTCTCCTCTTACTGAGATCCCAATTCTTTCTGCAAACTCTTTATCTAATTCTGCTGCAATAACATTCTTTTTTTCACTTGTTACATACTTGTCTGTAGGTTGTGCCATGACCATACCAAGAATCTGTTCCAGTTCTTCTCTTGAATCTATATTACTAAACCCCACGGATCTTAAATAGCTATGCATGATCGAAACACCACCTTTACTAAAATTTTAGCCACTTTATATTGTTATAACACTATTCCTACCATTTGTCTAGTTAAATACAAAAAAACTGTTATAAATATCTATGTCTATACATTCTTATACATTTACTTAATGGAATACATAAACAATAGATGATTTATAACAGTTATAAGTATTTAATCTTATATGTCCTTTGTGTCTTCTATAAATAGTGTTAATTCCTTTGTTAAATCAAGTTCAATCCACTTATCATAATATCTACCTGTTCTATCCATGATTAGTCGGATTACAGGACGAGTCGGACATTTTGTATTCTGTCGGAGAACAATTGCAATGTCTTTGTCACTAGTAATAACTGTACTTCCAGTTGGATAGGCAGCAACAGATTCATTAAATATTTTTACTATTTCATAATCAAATTTTACACCACTCTGGCTTATTATATAGTCAATGGCTTTATATACTTTCATTTTTTCTCCATGTAAACCATATACTAGATGATCAAATTCATCACATACACCAACAATTTTACTACCTATTTTAATTTTATTTCCTACAAGATGAAATGGATACCCACTTCCATCTATTCTTTCATGATGCGACAAGATAATGTCTTTTGCTACTGCTGATAGCCAAGTTTCTTTCTCGACAGAAGTATAACCGTAGATTACGTGTTTTTTCATTTCTTTAACTTTTATTTCGTCTTTATAGATTGATTCATATGTTTCATTATGAACATCAAAATTAAGATAATTAAAGCCAATATCATGAAGTAAACTTCCTACTGCAATATCCCTAACTTTATCTTGTGACAACTTTAGCTTTAATGCAATTAGTACGGATAAAGCACACACATTAACTGAATGAGAATAAGCAACTTCATTCTTTTTTCTGACACCCGATATATTAAACATTACTTCTGGCTCATTCAGTATATCAAAAATTATCTCATCAGCAACAACTTTTAACTTTTCCAATTCTGAATTATCACTAAAAAAATATTTTTCAATTGTCTCTTTAACAGTTTCCTGACACTGTTCCTTTATTTTCATTTCCGTTAATTCGTCGACTTTTATACCCATTGCTAATTCATCTTTTATGAATACATTAGTAATACCCAACTCAATTAATTTACTAATATATTCTTTTTTTATAACTGTTCCTTCTGACATTAGTATAATTCCAGAAGCAGTAAGAATATCTTTTGCTAGTATCTCATTTCCTTTTAGCACATTTACATTAACACTTCTCATCGCCATATTAGAATTCTTTATTTTTACCATTTAATCACCCTAATACTATTTTGTACTATTTGCAGCTTTATTACAATACTACAATAGCACTATCCTTTATGCATGTATACTCTTACTTTCAATTGCTTCTTTTAATGCAGTCTTCTCTTCTTCTGATAGTATAACAAATGATTCTCCGTTAATTATCTCTTTTACATACGTATAACAACCTTCTCTGCTGCTATGCATTGAATTAATTAGAAATCCATTGTTATCCTCTGTTAACAAAGCCAATACAAAGCTTAACTTACCGCCCATTTCACTAAATGCATCATATTTTACTATTCCTATTTTTTGATATACAAATTTAAGCGTACTATTAATCTTTGTGATTTGATTTTTTACTTCTTGTGTAGTTGTTTGCAAGCTACTTATTTCATCAAATCTTTTATGGATTTCATCTTCCAAACTTTCTCCACTTTTACTTGACATAAAACTTCTGTACTTTTTCTTTAATGAATGTACTTTACATAACAAAATAATACATATAATACTAACTATTAGTGCAACTCCCATTGTACCAAGCAGTACATACCCTATATCAATACCTAAACTATCGAATACTTCCATTTCCTATACCAAGACATCTATATGGCATTATGTGCATGATAGTGTCACAAGCTATATGAAAATCATAGCTCGTTTTTATCCTTTCTTATTTATTTGCATAATTGTATTATTATATCTAGTTCTGCTTTTGTCTTATTGTCTGAAACAATTCAACTATTCTTTCCAGCTCTTCCTTTGAGTAATATTCAATTTCAATTTTACCTTTGTCTTCTGTTTTCTGTTTTACTTGTACTTTGCTACCGATAATTTCTTTGATTTTTTCTTCAATATTTTTATAGATAAATTCATACTTATTATCTTTTTCTTTTTTATCTTCTTTTACTGGATCTAGTAATTTTTTTACTAGTTTTTCTGTTTCACGTACACTTAGCTTTTCATCAAATATTTTCAAAGCAACTTGATGTTGTAAATCACCATCTTCCAGTGTAATAAGAGCTCTAGCATGTCCACTTGATATCATATCATCGATTAACATTTGTTGTACTCGATCATCTAGTTTTAACAAACGCATAGAGTTTGCAATAGCTGTTCTACTTTTTGATACACGTTCAGCAACCTCATCTTGCTTTAATTTGTATTCATTAATTAATTTTTGAAAAGCTATTGCTTCTTCGATTGGATTAAGATCTTCACGTTGTATATTTTCTATTAACGCAATTTCAACAATTTCCTGTGAACTATAATCTTTTATAATTGCAGGAACTTCCTTTAGGCCCGCAACTTTTGCTGCTCTCCATCTTCGCTCACCTGCAATAATTTCAAAGTACTTATCTCTCTTTTGCAAAATTAATGGTTGAATAACTCCATAAATCTTTATAGAATCCGCGAGTTCTTGTATTGTGTCTTCATTAAAATTTTTTCGCGGTTGAGATTTATTTGGTTCAATCTGATTAATGTTTATTAATGTTTCACGTGAAACATTTTCTTCTGTCGTTTTCTTTTTTTCATCTTGTTTTGGTTCTTTTGGTTTTGTAACTTTTTTGGGAATCATGGAATCTAACCCTTTACCAAGTCCTCTACTACTTGCCGACACTAATTCTCACCTCTTTCTATAACTTCTAGTGCTAACTCTCTATATCCATCTGCGCCTGCAGACTTTGGATCATATAGGTTTATTGGTTTACCATGGCTAGGTGCTTCCGCAAGACGAACATTTCTTGGAATAATCGACTTATAGATGTTTTGATTCAAATTCTCTTTTACATTTTCAACAACTTGTAAAGATAAGTTTGTTCTCGCATCATACATTGTAAATACAACACCTTCAATTTCAAGTTCAGGATTCAATCTTTCCTTAACCAAATTGATTGTATGTATTAGCTGGGTTAACCCCTCCAACGCATAGTATTCACATTGAATTGGAACTAGTACAGTATTTGCAGTTGTCATAGCATTTACAGTTAACGTATTGAGCGAAGGAGGACAGTCAATTATTATAAAATCATATGAATCTTTAATTTTATCAATATATGATTTTAGAATATATTCTTTGTCATTTATTCCAATTAGCTCTATTTCTGCTCCTGCTAAATTAACATTGGAAGGTAGTACATATAAATTATCACATACACTTGGTATAATGCAGTCCTCTAATTCGCAACTACCAATCATTAATTCATAAACGGTATACTCTAAATCATTTTTATCTATACCTAGTCCGCTGGATGTATTTCCTTGTGGATCAATATCAATTGTTAGAACTTTTTTTCCTTGCTCCGCTAAACAAGCAGATAAATTAATAGCGGTTGTAGTTTTACCAACTCCACCTTTTTGATTAGCAACTGCTATTATTCTTCCCATTTTACCACCTCCATATTGTGTATAAATACGAGTCAGTTCTCTTATTAATAATAAGAGCACATTCTTGATTTATACAACATTCACTTTACTTAGATTACTTTGCAATGTTAATACTAGTTACTTAAATAAACTATAATAGATTATTGTAGTTATTAACAAACGTTTACTATTATACCTAGTATTCTTGTCGAATAACCATACTAATTATAGCATTTTTGCATTTACTAATCAACTAACATAAATAAAATGTTTCACGTGAAACATTTTATTATAATACTTTTATTTTGTTGATTTGGTTACTTCTCATTTAAATTTATTAGATAAGTAATTAATATACATTTTCCTTTGTAATAATCGACATAATAAGTTACATAAAAACGATTAATAGAATATGTAAAAAAACTATGTGTTATTTAATGTACTTGTCTATGTGATAAAGCATTAATTAAACTATGTATATATCTACGTAATTAGCTATTTATTAAACTATGTATTAATCTACGTGATTAACTATTTATTAAACTATGTATTAAATAATCTATTAACTATTTATTATAAGATTATATAATTAAAAGCATGCAAAAAAAAGTAATCGAACGCGTGATAAAAAAATGCACTATTTTTACCTTTTATACTAAAATAGTATTTTCAGTTTTTTCAAGAGGAAATAAATAAGATTTTTCAATTAAAAAGATTGTATATATTGATAAGAATTTTTTGAAATTTTTAACTAAGTATTAACTGGTAATTCTTTTATATTATCATATGGCTATCTTGTTAGTCTTTATTTGCTTGAATATGATTCTATCATTAACTACTTCGAAGTTCCTGTTACAGAGCACTGTTACAAATCTCTGTAAATATAATAATATAAATATAGAATTGTTATCATAGATCTATATTCGCTTAATTCTTATAATAACAATCCTATACTCTTTATCGTTTAATTAAAATAAATCAACCAAATTATTCTTTATTGCAAATACTGCTGCCTGAGTACGATCAAACACTTCAATTTTTCTAAAAATGTTTGATACATGATTCTTCACCGTCTTTTCACTGATCGATAACTTATAAGCAATTTCTTTATTAAATAACCCTTCTGCTAATAATTTTAACACTTCAATCTCTCGTTTTGTCAAATCATTAAGAACAGCGTTTTCTTCCTGAATGCTTATCTTTTCATTTAATAATGGTGCTAAATTTGGTTGAATATAAGTTTCCCCTTCATATATTGTGAAGATTGCTTTTTTTAATACATCCGAGTCAGAATCCTTTAAAACATAACCATTTATACCAATTTCAACAGCCTTTGCTAAGTACTCAATTTCATTATGTATTGTTAATATGAGTACTTTCACTTTAATTTCTTGTTCTTTTAATTTTTGAAGCATTTGTAAGCCATTCATGACAGGCATGTTAATATCCAAAAGTACAACATCTGGATTTGTAGTTTTAATTAACTCAATACCATCCTCTCCATTTCCCGCTTCTCCAATGACTTTTATATCTCCATCTAACTCTAGTAACTGCTTAATTCCTTCTCTAACTAACGAGTGGTCATCAATTATAATAATATTTACAGGTTCCATACTGTGCGCTCTCCTTTTTAATCGATTGTATAATTAGGAATTTATGTGTTATATGTAATTCTATAATATGTAAGTAGATCAGCTTGTTATGAAACACGCAGTTCCTTTTATTTTATTGGTACACATACACTAATCTTCGTTCCTGTTCCTACCTCTGAAGTAATATCTAATTTTCCTGACAAAAGTCCTACCCGCTCTTTCATCATAGATAAACCAAAACCACACATACTTTGGTTGATTCGATATTGTTCTCCAACAGAATTATTTTGGCTAAACCCACAGCCGTTATCTTCAATCACTAAGTCAATTGTATTTTCGTTATAAATTAAATTGATTTGTATTATTGTAGCTTTGGCATGTTTCAATGCGTTATTACATGCCTCTTGGATTATTCGAAATAAGGTCAGATCAATAATATCCGACTGAATACTTCTTTCATTTTCAACGTTTAATTCTACTTTTATTCTGTTACTATCAATGAACTGCTTAATATATCTCTTAACAGTAATAACCAATCCCAAATCCTCCAATGACATTGGTCGAAGATCATATATTATATTTCGCATATCATTAATTGTTGACTTTATCGTTTGTATCATTGTTTGTAATTCAAGTTTCGCCCTTATAGGATCTAAGTCCACTAACTTTGTACATAGTTCGGTCTTATGGACTAAGTTGGTTAAATTTTGTACTGTTGTATCATGTAATTCCCTTGCGATTCTCTTTCTTTCGATTTCTTGTGTTTCAAGAAGCTTTAATCCATCTACATCACCACTACATTTTGTTTGATTGGTTGCTTCCTGTTCTTCTTCTTTTCTCTGTACGTACTTTGCTATAACAGACATTTTCTTTTCCTTATCTGATATTTTATCATATGCTACTTGCAGTTGTTCTTCTCTCTGCTGCCAAATTAATAACTCATTTCTCATTTTATTCTCTTCATTACTGTTTACATGATTATTAACAGTAAAGATATCTTTTGTTTTTTCACATTCATTTTTCTCTATAGCTGCAATATCTTTTTGTAATATATCAATGTTAGACTGGATTTCATTAATTTCATCAATATTTTTCTTTTTTTCCATTCTTGCTTCCATTAATAAAAAGTCAGCTATTTCAATAAGAGGACTATTACTCAATGCATTATGATCTTGATTATTATAATTCACTATATTACCTCACTTTATTGCTTGCCATAATTATTCTTAAAATAAAAATAAAATACTTTTTATACTACTATAATATAACAAAATTCGAAATTATTAAAGAAATTTTTTACGGAATCTTTATTTTTATTTCAGATTGTTAATTTTTCGACAATTCAGTATTTATTTAAAGCATTTTATCACTAGAAACTTTCTTTTAGAAATACAAAAATGCATTGTAAGTCTATTAAAATTAGCATATAATATAAATTATAGAAATGAAAAATAAATTTTTATATTAGCAAATTATTTTAATAATATCTTTTTGTTATAGAATATTATAGTATTATTTGTTTTTTTATTACATTTTAAAAATGACTTTTATACTTATTATCATTAACTTGTATTCTTTTTTTATTAATGGTTTAGTTTCCTTATTTCCATTACAGTTATAAAGTAATACTTGTTATAGTTATGTTATTTTATCACAATTATAGATATCATAATGATCTTTAGAGAAAGAGGGATATTCGTTGAAAAAAAACAAGAAAGTTTCCATCGCACTCTTTACAACTGCTGCTGTTGCTGCTTTTACAATATTTATTAATAAGCTAACATTTTATTTAGCAGCGAAGCAAGATAAATTATATTTACCAAATAGCAACTATTATGAATGGCGCTTTGGAAAAATATATTTCACAAAACACGGACAAGGTGAGCCTGTACTGCTCGTTCATGATTTAGATGCCAGCCAATCTAGTTACGAATTCAAGACTCTCATATCCAGACTTGAAAAGAATTATACCGTATACACCATTGATCTTATTGGTTTTGGAAAGTCAGACAAACCTAAAATTACGTATACGAACTTTTTATTTGTTCAACTACTATCTGATTTTATTCAACATGTTGTTAAACAGAAAGTAAATTTAATATGTGTTGGAAAATCAACAACAATAGGATTAACTGTATGTAATTACAATCCTACAATTATTAATAAACTTCTCTTTATTAATGCACCAAGTATAACTACTTTAAATAAAATACCGCAACAAAAGCAACGTTTGTTGAAGAAACTATATGATTCTTATATTATAGGAAATCTATTATATAACATTACCTATAGTAAAAAATCTCTTGCTTCTAATTTGGAAAATCAAGTTTGGACATCTTCATCTATAACAAAGAATTATATTTTATCCAGAAACGAAGCTGCTCACCTTAGTGGTGAATTATCCAGATATGTTGAATCCAGTATTCGTTGTTATTATACGAATTTAAATATTATACATGCATTAAAATCAATTAATAATAGCATCTCTTTTATAACTGGTAGTGAATATGTAAACTATCAGGAAGTTTTTGATTCCTATTATGAACTAAATTCTTCAATTGAAACAAGTATAATCGAAAAAGCGAAAGGACTCCCATGGATTGAAAATCCGGAAGAACTATATCAACTAATAACAATATTTTTTTCATAGGTTAAATTAATAAAAAAACACTTCTTCGATAAGTTAAAGAACCTTATAAAGGTATTTTTTCTTATCAAGAAGTGTTTTTCTTTTAAATAAGAACAATTGGATACTATATTTTTATTTACAACACTTATGATTTGTCTTAAAACTAACAACATCCAATTTCATACATATTGCTTTTTCTTTTGCTATATGCATACAGAAGGGAATATCTTCCTTTTCTTGTACTGCATACGCTAAATCTGTTAATATACTTTTTATCTCAATAAAACCTAATTTACTAAAAAAACCTTTATTTGTAGAATCACAAATCACATTAACTGTTTCTGTATTTAGCAAGTATGCTTTTTCCACTAATAATCGTACAACAAAATCACCAATTTTCTCGTTTCTTTTCTCTTGGATAACATATATACCATCCAATAAAAATGTTTCATGTACGATTAATAAACGACCGCATGCAACTGGTATATGGTTTTCATACACTATAACATGAATTGCTTCTGTATCCATAGAGTCTTGTTGATCAAACCCACATACTTGCTTTCTTACGTTTATAACATCATTCAGTGGATCGCCAATCATCAGATATTTTCCTTCTAACATGACACTCCTTCTTTCTGCTATACAACAAAACTACTTTAATGGTTCTTTAGATGGTTTTCCAGCCATTCTAGGATATATCTTTTTTGTTTCCTTTTCTTTATGAATAATTACAAAAGATCTCTCAATATCCGTGTTTGGTAATGTTAATGGAACCACCTTTTCTATATCTGCTCCCAGAATCAATACTGCTTTTTTCGCCGCTTCCACTTCTTCTGCTATTTTACCAGATTTATAAGGTACAAAATAACCTTCTTTTTTTACAAATGGAACACAATACTCTGATAATGTACTTAAATTTGCAACTGCTCTGGATACACATAAATCAAATTTTTCACGATACGTTTTGTCTCGACCATAGTCCTCTGCTCGACCATGTATAGCACTTATTTTTTTTAAATTAAGTTGCTTTATCACTTCGTTTAAAAACTTAATACGTTTATTTAATGAATCCAATAATACAAACTCAATGTCTGGATACATAATTTTCAGTGGTATACCCGGAAAACCTGCTCCAGTTCCCAAATCCATTATTGATTTTACAGATGATAAGTCATATGCTTTTACCAAAAGTAAACTATCAACAAAATGTTTTATTACCACTTCTTCATATTCTGTAATCCCTGTTAGATTCATAAAAGAATTCCATTCTACAAGTATTTCATAATATTGAATAAATTGTTGTACCTGTAAATCTGAAATTTCTAAATCCAAACTTTGTATGGCCTGCTTTACAATATCTTCTCTATTCATACATTCTCCTATTACTTTTTAACATGATGTGCTGACAGATAAACAAGTAAAACAGATAAATCTGCAGGTGATACACCCGCTATTCTTGAAGCTTGACCAACAGAGTGTGGTTTTACTAAAGATAACTTTTGTTTTGCTTCAAGTCGTAAACTATGAACATCATCATAATCAATATCTTCAGGAATTAATTTTGATTCTAGCTTTTTAAATTGTTCCACTTGTTTTAGTTGTCTTTTTATATACCCTTCATATTTAATATTAATATTAACCTGTTGAATTACATCACGGGCTAATTCTTTTCTGTCTTTATCAATTGAAGCAATACTTTCATAGGAAAGTTCAGGACGACGTATTAATTCTGCCAAATTTGTTCCTGTCTTAAGAGGAGTACTTCCATTTGATTCAAGCATTTCTTGTACTTCCTTGGATGCTCCTATAGTTGTTTGCTCTAAACGTGCAATTTCTTCCTGAATTAATCTTTCTTTCTCAACTACTCCCTCATATCGCTCATCACTAATTAATCCAACTTGATGCCCAATTTTACTCAATCTAAGATCCGCATTATCTTGTCTTAATAACAACCGATATTCAGAACGTGAGGTCATCATACGATAAGGCTCTTTGTTTTCTTTTGTAACAAGGTCATCAATTAATACACCAATATATGATTCAGAACGATCTAAAATGATTGGTGTTTTACCTAGCACTTTAAGCCCAGCATTAATTCCTGCAATTAATCCCTGCGCTGCCGCCTCTTCATATCCCGAGCTACCGTTAAACTGTCCACCACTGAAAAGTCCTTCTATTTTCTTGAACTCCAGTGTAGATTTTAACTGATTTGGTTTAATACAATCATACTCAATTGCATATGCATTTCTTACTATCTTTGCATTTTCCAAACCAGGTACACTACGATACATCTTATATTGTACATCTTCTGGTAATGAACTTGACATTCCTCCAATATACATTTCATTCGTGTAATTTCCTTCTGGTTCAATGAATACTTGATGTCGATCTTTATCTGCAAAACGTACTACTTTATCTTCAATTGAAGGGCAGTATCTCGGACCTGTTCCTTCAATATTACCTGAGTACAATGGAGAACGATCTAGATTATCGCGAATAATTTGATGGGTTGTCTCATTAGTATAAGTTAACCAACAAGATACTTGTGGTCTTTCTAACTCTTCTGGTGTATTAGTAAAAGAGAATGGCACAATTTCTTCATCCCCTTTTTGTTCTTCCATCTTGCTAAAATCAATTGATCTCTTATCAATTCTAGCAGGTGTACCTGTTTTAAATCTCTGCATTTCTATACCAATACTTTTTAATGAATCTGTTAGATGATTCGCTGCTGATAATCCATTTGGCCCTGTGTAATTACTAACATCCCCATATATACAACGTGCGTTCAGATACGTCCCTGTTGCTAATACAACAGCTTTACATGGATATATTGCACCAGAGTAAGTCTTTACACCTTTTACCTTACCATCCTCAACCAATATTTCACAAACTTCTGCTTGTTTTACTGTTAAGTGTTCTGTACTTTCAATGACGTTTCTCATGGTTCGACTATAATCTTGTTTATCTGCCTGTGCTCTTAGTGAATGGACAGCAGGTCCCTTTGATTTATTCAACATTTTGGACTGTATAAATGTCTTGTCTATATTTTTACCCATTTCACCACCAAGGGCATCTATCTCTCTAACCAAATGACCTTTTGAGCTTCCTCCAACATTGGGGTTACAAGGCATTAACGCTATACTGTCAACGCTTACCGTAAACATTAATGTATCTAATGACATACGTGCACTTGCTAAGGCTGCTTCACAACCTGCATGACCCGCTCCAACGACAACAACATCGTAATTTTCATACGTATATGACATAATCCTTCCTCATTTCTTTCTTGCTCGACCATCCAACCTAACGGCCCCATGGATGGTCTTTGTCTTTACATTACACACAATCGTTTCATTTTGTGGTATTATTATTGATTTATTTTACAAACTTCTACTTCTAATTCTTACTTAAAAACTAATCTTAATTTGAAACTTTTATTATAACATATTATTTTCCCATACAAAATTCTTTAAATATGGTATTTACAAGATCATCATCTACCATTTCCCCTATTATATAACCTAACGTATTATACGCACTCATAAGATCTATAGAGAAGAAATCTTCCGACATACCATCCAATATACTATTCTTTACCTGAAGTAAACTTTCTTTTGCTTCTGCTATAGCGGCCTTATGTCTTACATTGGTAATATAGATTTCATCATTAAAGTTAAGTTTTCCTTCATAGAAAAGTTCCTTTATACATGTTTCAAATTCTTCTATACCAGTTCCCTCTTTGGCTGATATCTTGATCACGGTTTTATGCGTTAACTCCTCTAATTGTTCTATCGTAATCTTCATATTAAGATCGGATTTATTCAACAGAACAACACATTTTCTTTCTTTAATCAATTCCATTATTTCATAATCATTTTCATCAAAATCTCTTGAACCATCCACGACGTAAATGATTAAGTCTGCATTCATTGCATTTTCTCGAGCTTTTTTTACACCGATTTTCTCTATAACATCAGCTGTATCACGAATTCCTGCTGTATCCACAATATTTAAAGTTATTCCGTGTATGGACACCGTTTCTTCAAGTGTATCTCTTGTTGTTCCTGCAATATCGGTTACAATTGCACGATCCTCACCAAGTAGAACATTCATTAATGATGATTTTCCCGCATTTGGCTTTCCTAATATAACTGTTTTAATACCCTCTCTTAATAAACGTCCATTATCGGCAGACTCTAATAATTTATCTAAAACTGTAAGATTACTATTAACATTCATCAATAGTTCTTCAGAAAAATTTCCAATTTCAATATGCTCTGGATCATCTAGTGCTGCTTCAATAAATGCAACATTATGAATAATAGAGTCTCTTATCTCTTTTATTTTTCCTAGTACATTTCCTTTTAACTGGCTAAGAGAACTACTGAGTGCATACTCATTTTTTGCATTAATTACATCAATTACTGCTTCTGCTTGTGATAAATCAATTCTTCCATTTACAAATGCACGCTTTGTGAATTCTCCTGGTTCCGCAACTCTTGCACCATACTTTACAACTGTTTCTAATATTTTTTTCGTAACAACTACTCCACCATGACAGTCAATCTCTATTACATCTTCTCTTGTATACGTATTTGGTCCACGTAAAACCAATACCATAACTTCATCAATTGTTCTGTCACCATCCAAAATATATCCATAATGGACTGTATGACTTGGAACTTCTGATAGTTTTTTATCTCCTTTTGGAGAGGAATAGATTTTGTCTATGATATTGAACGCTTCATCTCCACTTATTCTTACAATACTGATTCCAGCATTGGTCATACCTGTGGAAATTGCCGCGATAGTATCTGTTTTCAATGTGTACACAATCCTTTCTAATGTCATAATAGGGGCTGTCGCAAAATCTTCAATTGTACGAAATGACTTTTGCTACAGCCCCTGTTTCTTATTCTTCTGTTACAGCAATTGTTTCAGCTTGTTTCGCTCCGTATCCTTTACTGTAATCTTTTTTATAATCTTTCTTGTAATCTTTTTTGTAGCTATATTCTTTATTATAACTACCTTTGTATTCTTTTGTATACTTTTTAAGTGTAATAACAACTCTTCTGTATGGTTCTTCCCCTTCACTATGGGTTTCCACATACTTATCATTCTGAAGGGCAGAGTGAATAATTCTTCTTTCAAATGGATTCATAGGCTCAAGGGATACGGAATGTTTTGTTCTTTTAACCTTATAAGCGATATTTTTAGCTAAATTTTCAAGGGTCTCTTTTCTTCTTTCCCTGTAATTCTCTGTATCAACTTTAACTTTGAGATAGCTATCACTTTCTTTATTTACTACAAGACTAACCAAGTATTGTAATGAATCAAGAGTCTGTCCTCTTTTACCGATTAAAACTCCCATATCATCACCACTGAGATCAATATTCATATAACCTTCTTCTTTGTTATAATCCACATTAATTGATACATCTAAACTCATGGCATGAAAGATTTTCTTTAAAAAGTTTATTGCTACACCTTCCATTGTCTTCTTACTACGTACTCTAATCTTAGCAGGTTTACTAAATAAACCAAGTATTCCATTTGATTCTTTTTCAAGTACTTCATATTCTACATTATCGCTTGTAGTCTCAAGTTTAATAAGCGCTTCAGTTAATGCTTCATTCACATTCTTTGCTGTAACCTCAATCCATTCATTCATGATTACTTTTCCCCCTTACCTGAGCTATTCATACCTTTCAATAAATTTGCCTTTTCAGCGATACTTCCTGCTTTATACGTTCTGTTGTCATTTGTATCTGTCTGATCTGCTTTTGAACTTGCACTGGAGTTTGCCTTTGAACTAATACTACTCTTCTTGTTTGTTACGTTGTTGTAAGCACCTGCTTTATCTCCAATGGACTTCGTCTGTTTTTTTGCAAGTTCTTGTAAGGTTGCTTCATAGTCCACATGTTTTTTCTTCTTTTTCGCTTTTTCTACGCTCTTCTCAACTAATTCATCAATATCTACTTTTTCAAAATGTTTGTTAATCGCGAATTGCTGTATGATTTGGAATACCGAACCAGCTACCCAGTATATACCTATACCAATTGGCAATGATAAACAGATAAAACCTGAGAATAAAGGCATAAATGTATTCATTGCTTTCATACTAGCAGCACCTGGCGCATTCTTGTCCATTCCATTCGCTGCTGTCATTTGTTTTGTTGAATACCATTGCGTTGCAACAGCTAAAATTGGCACGATTAATCCTGGAATAGCTTTTGATAATGGATTATCCGCGATATTCAAACCACCAACAAAGGAATTGATGTGAATAATTTTGTCTGAGTTTGATGCAATTGTATCGCTGATTCCCGGAAAAGCTTTCGCTAATTCTGACCAGTTTCCTGACGTAAACTTCGTTAATGCATCAATGATCGATTTAATGCTACTATCAGCAGACAATCCTGTTACATGTAAGTTATCTGCTAAAATAGTTGCGAAATTTGGTGTATCTTTTAATCCTGTTGCTATATTCTCATATAAATTATATATATCTCCAATATAAGCTGGAATTCTATAAATAACTTGGTATAAAGCAAATAAAATTGGTAATGTGATTAACATTGGTAAACAACCACTTGTTGGACTGGCACCGTACTTTTGATATACAGCTTGTGTTTCAAGTTGTTGTTTTCTCATGGAAATCTCATCACGTTTTCCTTTATACTTCTCCTGAATTTTCATTAGTTCTGGATTCATCTTCGATGAGATCTTAGTAAATTTTTGTTGCTTCACTGTTAATGGTATCATTAACGACTTAACAATAAATGTGAATAAAACGATACAAAGTGCAGCATTCTCAATATGAAACATACTTAAGAATTCATATATAACATTCAGAATCCATCCAAGTAAACTTGCAATTGGACCTAGTAAACCACCACTTTGTGTTAAAAATAAGTTTGTCACTTGTTATTCCTCCTCATGATTAAGGAACCGGATCATAACCACCTTTATGAAACGGGTGGCACCTTAATACTCTTTTTACAGCAAGATATGTTCCTTTAATTGCACCATACTTTTGTAATGCTTCTAATGCATACAAAGAGCAGGTAGGCGTATATATACAAGTAGGCCTTCCTTTTAAGGGTGAAATGTATTTTCTATATACTTTTATAAGAAATATTAACATTCGTTTCATGATTCATTCATCTCTTTTACGATTTTATGCAGTTTACTTAGATGATTTACTGCGCTACTTATTTCCTGATAATCTCTTCCCTTTGCTCCCGCTCTAGCTATTACAACTATGTCTAAACCACTATTAAACTTGTAATCGTTCAACCGAAAACTCTCTCTGATCAGTCTTGTTACTCGATGTCTAACAACACTGTTACCTACTTTTTTGCTAACCGATATTCCCAACCGTAATGTATTCTTTTCATTTTTTAAAACATACATAACCAAATACTTATTGGCAAATGATTTTCCATTCTTATACACATTTTGAAAATCTCTATTACTTTTCAATGATTCTGACAATTTCAAAATCCCCTATTAACAAATGTAATCTTTGTTTTCTATTCTCTGTTCTTAAACTGTTCTTTTATTCTCTATGACCTCCGACCATACCGCAAAAACCGCTCATAGAGAAAAAAGGTCACAATAATGCGACCTATGCTGATAATTTATGTCTTCCTTTTGCTCTTCTGCTAGCAAGAACTTTTCTTCCGTTAGCAGTGCTCATTCTTTTTCTGAAACCATGAACCTTAGATCTTGATCTCTTTTTTGGTTGGAATGTCATTTTCATTCTTAACACCTCCTTAGTTATACCCAACTGTTTATAGTAAGCGTATTTATTCTATTATAAGATAAATTACAATATCACGTTTATTATATTAGCATTGTTTGATTCCGTCAAGTCCTATTTACAAAAATCTTCTTTACAATTAATACAGTAAGATCAAGTTGTTCGGGTATGTTAATAAGTAATGAAGGGGAATCCATGAACCATGTATTTAGAAATACATTATTATAGTAGAAACTCATCTTAAGGTTTTGGATGGTTTTTAGATTATATCTTGTTCTCTACATCATTTTTACACAGTTATTTGGATGGTTTGTGATTTATTTGTGGAAAAACGCAACGAAACACTATATCCACACCTACCATCCAAAAAGTTATCAACATTTTGTGGATAACTTGTGGATAACTTTTTGATTTTTGGTTAATTATTTAAAAAATAACACAAAAAACATGCAAACGGCTAATATTTACGTGGATGTTTATATTTTTGATTTATTATACACAAGGATGTGAATAGATTTGGATGGTCCGTGGATAAGTCGTGGATTTTGGATGGTTGATTACTATGTTACCAAAGTTTGTCCACAACATCAACAGATTTTGTATAGATAGCCATTGAAAATTTAAGAATCTTGTTATAATATATAGTTATATGAAAATTTATAATTAGGGGGATTATGATGAAAAACATAATTCAAGAAAAATGGGACGAGATATTGATGTCTGTTAAGCTCACTCATGACATAACAGACGTTTCATTTCGTACTTGGTTAGCACCTTTAAAAGTATATGACGTTGAAGATAATTTAATTACTATATTAAGTAATCCTGATTTAGGGAAAGACGGAGTTAGTTTTATAAGTAAGAAGTATGGTATACCAA
This sequence comes from Anaerosporobacter faecicola, assembly GCF_012070565.1. Lineage (GTDB taxonomy): Bacteria > Bacillota > Clostridia > Lachnospirales > Lachnospiraceae > Anaerosporobacter > Anaerosporobacter faecicola. The sequence goes on along the minus strand of NZ_JAAQRO010000026.1, from coordinate 11,570 downwards.
TTAAAGTTGCTATTGAAGAAATAACAGGTAAGAGCTATGAAATTTCTATAGTTCTTCCAAATGAAGCAAAAAAAGTAGTTAAAACTGATGCCAGTAACCCAAATAACTCCGCTCAGAAAAACAAATATCCCTTCCTAAATCCACGTTATACTTTTGACACTTTTGTCGTAGGTACTAATAATAATCTTGCTCATGCCGCATCATTAGCTGTAGCAGAATCCCCTGCTGAAGTATATAATCCTCTATTTATCTATGGAGGCGTTGGTCTAGGAAAAACACATTTAATGCATTCAATTGCACACTTTATATTAGAACACAATCCTTCTAGTAAAGTACTTTATGTAACAAGTGAGACATTTACGAATGAGTTGATCGATGCCATTCGTAATAGAAGTGAAAACTCATCAACTGCAGAATTCCGCGAAAAATACCGGAATATTGATGTTTTGCTTATTGACGATATTCAGTTTATTATAGGTAAAGAAAGTACGCAGGAAGAGTTTTTCCATACCTTTAATACCTTACATGAATCGAAAAAACAGATCATTATTTCTTCTGATAAACCACCTAAAGATATTGAAACATTAGAAGAACGTCTACGTTCTCGTTTTGAATGGGGATTAACCGTTGATATCCAATCACCTGATTATGAAACTAGAATGGCAATTCTTAAGAAAAAAGAAGAGTTGGATGGTCTGCAGATTGATAATGAAGTTATGAAGTATATTGCTACGAATATTAAATCTAATATTCGAGAACTTGAAGGTGCTTTAACTAAAATTGTGGCTTTTTCCAGACTTGAAAAGAAAGATGTTACTGTTGAATTAGCCGAAAAAGTACTAAAAGATTTAATTTCACCAAATAATAAGAAGGAAATTACTGTAGAGTTGATCGTAGAGATGACTTCAGAACATTTTAATATATCACAAACAGATATCTATTCTACAAAGAAGAGTAAGAACATTTCTTACCCACGCCAAATTTGTATGTATTTATCTCGTAAGATGACTGAGTTATCCCTTTCTGATATCGGTAAAAAACTCGGAAACCGCGACCATACAACTGTTTTACATGGTATTGATAAGATTACAACTGACCTTGACAAAGACTCAACCTTACAGAATACAATAGAAGTATTAAGCAAGAAAATTAATCCTCAATAATTATTATCAAGTTATTAACAATCTTATGTGAATAACCTGTTATTTTTGTGTGTATTGTTTTGAATTTGAAATGACGTTGTGAATAACTTAAAATTTATACAATCTGTTTTTTAAATCTATTCACATAGTTGTTATGTTCGTAAAGTAGCTTATTTCTCATTCAAAATACACTTATCAACATTTAAACAGCCCCTATTACTAATACTACTAAGTATTTATTATTATATCTATGCATTTTATCCTGAAGGGAGTTATACACAACATGAAAATCGTTTGTCCAAAAAGTGATTTATTAAATGGAGTTAACATTGCTTTAAAAGCAGTATCAACGAAGTCCACTATGCCAATTCTTGAATGTCTTGTAATTGAAGTAACCAATGATCAAATCAAGTTAATTGCCAATGATATGGAGCTTGGTATCGAAACAATTATTAAAGGCAGCGTAGAAGAAACTGGTGTTATCGCTATTAATGCTAAAATATTTTCTGAAATAGTTCGTAAATTACCAGAGAATGATGTGACCATCCAAACGGATTCTAATTTTAAAGCTACTATTACATGTGAAAAATCTAAGTTTGAGATTTTAGGAAAATCTTCAGAAGAATTTCCTGGTTTACCAACGATAACAAAGAACAAACCAGTAATCTTATCGCAATTTACATTAAAAGAGTTGATTAGACAAACGGTATTTTCTATAGCAGATAACGAAAGCAATAAACTTATGACGGGTGAGCTTTTTGAAATTAAAAAAGACAAGTTAGAAGTAGTTTCTTTGGATGGTCACCGTATTTCAATACGTAATATTAAACTGAACCAAGAGTATGAAGATATGAAAGTGATCGTACCAGGAAAGACATTAATAGAAATTAGCAAGATTTTGTCAGGAGAAATTGCTGATGAGTTGCAAATCTATATTTCTGATAAACACATTTTATTTGAGTTTGATAACACGACTGTTTTATCTAGACTTATAGAAGGAGAATTCTATAAAATTGATCAAATGTTATCAAATGATTATGAAACAAAAGTAACGATTAATAAGAAAGAATTCTTAAGTTGTATAGATCGTGCAACTTTATTGGTAAAAGAATCTGAGAAGAAACCAATCATTGTAAACATCACAGATACTGATTTGGAATTAAAGATCAATTCCTCAATTGGATCAATGAATGAAGAAATTGATATTCGTAAAGAAGGAAAAGATATTATGATTGGATTTAATCCTAAATTCCTTATCGATGCTTTACGTGTAATTGATGATGAGGAAGTAGACATCTATTTGTTTAATCCTAAGGCACCATGTTTTATTCGGGATAAAGAGGAGAATTACGTTTATCTTATATTACCAGTTAACTTTAGTGGAGTAGCATAAGCAAACAACAAAGTAGCGCGTTGTTGCAGATAGGAGATAAGATGCAAACAATTCAACTAAGAGAAGAATATATTAAATTAGGACAAGCATTGAAAGCAGCAGGACTAGTGGATAGTGGAGTAGATGCTAAGTTCGTTGTTCAAGATGGACTAGTAAAAGTAAATAATAAAGTAGAATACCAACGTGGTAAGAAGCTAGTAGCTGGAGATGTTGTTGAGTACAATGGAGAACAGATAAAAATTACACAGTAAGTTGGCAGAGGATCCTTAAGACTATATTGTCTTACAATATAGATAGGAGTTAAAATGTTTGTTAAGTCTCTAGAACTAAGTAATTTTAGAAATTATAAAACGCTTTCTATAAATTTTAAAAATGGTACCAATATATTATATGGTGATAACGCACAGGGAAAAACCAATATACTGGAAGCAGTATATGTAGCCGGGACAACAAAATCACACAAGGGAAGTAAGGATCGAGAGATGATTCAACTGAATCAGGAAGAATCTCACATTCGTATGTTTATAGAGAAAAATCTTATTGTTCATCGTATAGACATGCATCTTAAAAAGAATAAGCCAAAAGGTGTTGCAATTGATGGAGTTCCAATAAGAAAGTCAAGCGAACTTTTTGGACTTATAAACCTTGTATTTTTCTCTCCAGAAGATCTAAGTATAATAAAAAATGGACCAAGTGATAGAAGAAGGTTTTTAGATTTTGAACTATGTCAATTAGATAAAGTATACCTGTCTGATCTGGCAAACTATAATAAAATAATTAACCAAAGAAATAATTTATTAAAACAAATTAGTTTTAAAACAGAATTATTGGAAACACTTAGTATATGGGATATGCAATTGTGTGAGTTTGGTAAGCGTATTATTGTTCGAAGAGAACAGTTTATTCAAGAACTCAATAAGATTGTATTCGATATACATAAGAGGTTATCGGGTGGAAAAGAAGAATTAATTATCAAGTACGAACCCAACGTATTAACAGAAGATATGGATTCAAAGGTAGAAAAACAACGAGAGAAAGATATATATTATAAATTAACGAGTGTTGGCCCACATAGGGATGACATCTGTTTTACTGTAAAAGATGTGGACATTCGAAAATATGGATCACAGGGGCAGCAGAGAACGGCAGCCCTTTCCTTGAAGTTAGCCGAAATTGAATTAGTTCGTCAAACGATAAAAGATGAACCAATTCTTCTTTTAGATGACGTTTTATCAGAATTAGATCGAAATAGACAAAATTATTTGTTAAATAGTATTGAAGGTATACAAACATTAATTACTTGTACAGGTTTAGAGGAGTTTGTTACAAACCGATTCCAAATAGATAAATTGTATAGAGTAGTAGAAGGAAGTGTTACTGCGGAAAACAATATAAAGGAACAATAGTTAACAGTCGATTAAATTAGGAGGATAGTTATGAGTACAGAAATGGGTACAGAGTATGGCGCTAATCAGATACAGATTCTTGAAGGATTGGAAGCTGTAAGAAAAAGACCAGGTATGTATATTGGTAGTACATCATCCAAGGGACTACATCATTTAGTATACGAAATTGTTGATAATGCAGTAGATGAAGCATTAGGTGGATACTGTAATACAATTGACGTAACAATAAACAAAGACAACTCCATAACAGTAGTTGATAACGGAAGAGGTATACCTATAGGAATTCATCCGAAAAAAGGAATTCCAGCTGTTGAAGTAGTATTTACAATATTGCATGCTGGTGGAAAATTTGGCGGTGGAGGATACAAGGTATCTGGAGGTTTGCATGGTGTAGGTGCTTCTGTAGTAAATGCATTATCCGAATGGCTGGAAGTATATATCCATACGGGAGGCAAAATCTATAACCAACGTTATGAACGTGGTAAAGTAATGCATCCACTTAAAGTAATTGGTGAAACAGATCGAACAGGTACAACCGTTACCTTCCTTCCTGATAAAGAGATTTTTGAAGAAACCGTTTATGATTATGATGTATTAAAACAACGATTACGTGAAATGGCTTTCTTAACAAAAAACTTAAAGATTATATTAAGAGATGATCGTGAAGAAGAACAATTGGTTCGTGAATTCCATTATGAAGGTGGAATTAAGGAATATGTTCACTACTTAAATCATCACAAAGATGCTTTGTATGATAGTATTATCTATTGTGAAGGAAAAAAAGATGATGTGTATGTAGAGGTTGCAATGCAGCATAATGCATCTTATACAGAAAATTGTTATAGTTTTGTTAATAACATTACAACGCCAGAAGGTGGTACACATTTGGCTGGTTTTAAAAATGCATTAACAAAGACATTTAATGATTATGCTAGATCACAGAAATATTTAAAAGATAACGAAGCAAATTTATCTGGTGAAGACATAAGAGAAGGTTTAACTGCAATTGTAAGTATTAAAATTGGTGAACCACAGTTTGAGGGACAGACGAAACAAAAATTAGGAAATAGCGAAGCAAGGGGAGCTGTTGACTCAGTTGTTAGTGAACAATTAACTTACTTCTTAGAACAAAATCCAAATGTAGCTAAGATCATTTGCGAAAAAGCGGTGTTGGCACAACGTGCCAGAGATGCTGCTAGAAGAGCTAGGGATCTAACACGAAGAAAAACAGCATTAGAAGGAATGAGTCTTCCTGGTAAATTAGCGGACTGTTCGGACAAGGATCCTAAAAATTGTGAGATTTACATCGTAGAAGGTGATTCCGCTGGTGGATCTGCTAAAACAGCAAGATCAAGAGCAACACAAGCTATATTACCATTACGTGGTAAGATATTAAACGTAGAAAAATCACGTCTCGATAAAATATTAGTAAATAATGAGATTAAAGCAATGATTACAGCATTTGGTACTGGAATATCGGATGATTTTGATATTAGTAAATTAAGGTACCATAAAATTATTATTATGACTGATGCCGATGTAGATGGTGCTCATATTAGTACATTATTGTTAACATTTTTATATCGTTTTATGCCAGAACTTATTAAACAGGGATATGTATATCTAGCTCAGCCACCACTATATAAGGTAGAAAAGAACAAGCAGACCTACTATGCTTACAGTGATGAAGAGTTAAATCGTATACTTCTTGAAATTGGCCGTGATACGAATAATAAGATCCAACGATACAAAGGACTTGGAGAGATGGATGCAGAGCAGCTATGGGAAACAACAATGGATCCAGAAAAACGAATCTTATTACGTGTTACAATAGATGAAGATACATCATCAGAAATTGATTTAACATTTACAACTCTTATGGGAGATAAAGTTGAACCAAGAAGAGATTTTATTGAAGCAAATGCTAAGTATGTTAAAAATCTAGATATATAATAGTTATTGTAAATAACGGAAAGTCACAACTATGGAGGAATACAAATGGACGAACATATCTTTGATAAAGTTCATGAGGTCGATTTAAAGAAGACCATGGAGACATCATATATAGATTATGCCATGTCAGTAATTGCCGCCAGAGCTTTACCTGATGTAAGAGATGGATTAAAGCCTGTACAAAGAAGAATACTGTATGCCATGATCGAACTAAATAATGGTCCTGATAAGCCACATCGTAAGTGTGCCCGTATTGTCGGTGATACCATGGGTAAATATCATCCTCATGGTGATAGCTCAATCTATGGAGCATTAGTAAATTTAGCACAGGAATGGTCTACTAGATATCCATTGGTAGATGGTCACGGAAACTTTGGTTCTGTGGATGGAGATGGAGCAGCAGCAATGCGTTATACAGAAGCCCGTCTTAGCAAGATATCTATGGAAATGCTGTCAGATATTAATAAAAATACTGTTGATTTTATACCAAACTTTGATGAAACGGAAAGGGAACCTGTTGTTTTACCATCACGGTTTCCAAACCTTTTGGTAAATGGTACTTCTGGTATTGCCGTAGGTATGGCTACGAATATACCACCTCATAACCTAAAAGAAGTTACCAATGCAGTAATTAAATTAATTGATAACCGTGTTCAAGAAGATCGGGATACAAGTATAGATGAGTTACTTCAAATCGTAAAAGGCCCTGATTTTCCAACGGGGGCAACCATTTTAGGAACAAGAGGAATTGAAGAAGCATATCGTACTGGCCGTGGTAAGATTCGAGTACGAGCAGTTACAGATATTGAACCAATGAACAATGGTAAACATCGTATTGTTGTTTCTGAACTTCCATACATGGTTAATAAAGCACGGTTAATTGAGAAAATCGCTGAGTTGGTTCGTGATAAGAAGATTGATGGTATTACAGAATTACGTGATGAATCCGACCGTACAGGTATGAGAATCTGTATAGAATTAAGAAAAGATGTTAATGCCAATGTCTTATTAAATCAATTGTACAAACATACGCAGTTACAAGATACATTTGGAGTAATTATGCTTGCTTTAGTGAATAATGAACCAAAGGTATTGAATCTGCATGATATGTTATACCACTATCTACGTCATCAAGAAGAAGTTGTAACTAGACGTACACAATATGACTTAAATAAAGCGGAAGAAAGAGCACATATCTTAGAAGGATTAATGATTGCTCTTGATAATATAGACGAAGTTATTAGTATTATTCGTTCTTCGAAAAATGTTTCAATTGCAAAAGAAGCATTAATAGAACGCTTTGCTCTTACAGAAGTACAAGCACAAGCAATTGTAGATATGCGATTACGTGCTTTGACAGGTTTGGAAAGAGAAAAGTTAGAAAATGAATATAAGGAATTGGAAGAAAAAATCGCAGAATATAAGGCAATTTTAGGTGATGAGAAGAAGTTACTTACGGTAATCAAAGAAGAACTTGAAATTACACGTGACAAATTCGGGGATGATCGTCGTACTTCTATTGGTTATGATGAATATGATTTATCAATGGAAGATCTTATTCCAAAAGAAAATACAGTAATTGCAATGACAAACCTTGGCTACATAAAGAGAATGACTGTTGATAATTTCAAGAGTCAGCATCGTGGTGGCAAAGGAATTAAGGGAATGCAGACCTTAGAGGATGACTTTATTATTGATTTGTTAATGACTACAACACATCACTACATTATGTTTTTTACAAACAAAGGTAGAGTATATCGTCTAAAAGCGTATGAGATCCCAGAGTCTAGTAGAACAGCAAGAGGAACAGCAATTGTAAATCTGCTTCAATTACTACCAGAAGAAAAGATAACAGCAATTATTCCGTTACGAGAATACAAAGATAATCGATATCTGTTCATGGCCACTAAGAAAGGTATTGTTAAGAAGACTACAATACGCGAGTATGAAAATATTAGAAAATCTGGTCTTCAAGCAATTAACCTTCGTGAAGATGACGAATTAATCGAAGTAAAATCAACAAATCGTAAAAAAGATATTATCTTAGTAACGAAGAATGGTATATGCATCCGCTTCAATGAAGAGGATGTTCGTCCAACAGGAAGAACATCAATGGGTGTAATTGGTATGAATCTATCGGATGATGATGAAGTCGTTGGAATGCAGCTCAATACACAGGGAAAATATTTATTATTTGTTTCAGAATACGGTATGGGTAAACGAACAGATATGGATGAGTTTACAGTACAGCATCGTGGTGGTAAAGGTGTTAAATGTTACAAAGTAACAGAGAAGACTGGAGATGTAATAGGTGTTAAAGCTGTAGATGAAGAAAATGAAATCATTATTATTACGACAGAAGGCATTGTAATACGTCTTATGGTTAATGGAATATCTGTACTTGGTAGAATTACATCAGGTGTTAAGTTAATTAATATGGATACAGATAAAGATATAACGGTAGCAAGCTTTGCAAAAGTTAAAGAAAGTGAAAATACCAACGAAGATGCGCTTATTCGTCAATTAGAAGATCAATTGCAAGAGGAAGAAAATGATTCTATTGTTGAAACGTATGAAAGTACAGAAGAAAATATGGAAGAGTTAGAAAACCAAGAGCTAGAAGACGAAGAACTCGATAATCAAACAGATCCAAATTAAGCATATATTTAAGAAAAAAGAGGACTATTGAAACATACAGTAGTCCTCTTTTTCCAAGTAATAAATTAGCAGACTTGCATAAATAATCATTCAATGGTATTGTAAAATGGATAAAACCAAAAACTAAGCAATTAGAAAGGTATAGGATCATGAGAAGTATTCATACAGATGAAATAATAAAAAACATAAAAGAAATGTGTATTGAGGCAAATTATAACTTATCCAAAGATATGGAATCGGCTATTCTACAAGCACCAAACAAAGAAGAATCACCAATTGGAAAACAGATATTAGATCAACTTAAAGAGAATATTAACATAGCGAGAGAAGAACAAATTCCAATTTGTCAAGATACAGGTATGGCAATCGTATTTATAAAAATAGGACAAGACGTACATATTGATGGCATCAATTTAGAAGATGCGATTAATGAAGGTGTTAGACAAGGATATAGAGAAGGTTATTTAAGAAAATCTGTAGTAAAAGATCCATTGATTCGTGAAAATACGAATGATAATACACCTGCTATTATACATTATGAAATCATACCTGGTGATCATATTGAAATCACGGTTGCACCAAAAGGGTTTGGAAGTGAAAATATGAGTCGTGTGTATATGTTAAAGCCAGCTGATGGTATTGAAGGGGTAAAGGCAGCAGTGCTTGAAACGGTACAATTAGCTGGACCAAATGCTTGTCCGCCAATGGTTGTAGGTGTAGGAATCGGTGGAAGTTTTGAAAAATGTACGTATTTAGCAAAAAAAGCATTAACAAGAAACTTAGAAGAACGTTCACCAATAGAATATGTAAAAGACTTAGAAGAAGAACTTTTAATAAAGATTAATAAACAAGGAATTGGACCAGCAGGGCTAGGTGGTAGAGTTACTGCATTGGGTGTAAATGTAGAAACATATCCTACACATATAGCAGGACTTCCTGTAGCAATTAATATTTGTTGTCATGTAAATAGACATGCAAATAGAGTTATATAGAGTAATGGTTATTTAATTGAATTAAAATCTAATATAAAAAGTGAGATAGACGTATTATCATACATCAGATTATTTATCTATTATATAGTACTAATTTTATTATATAGTACCAATTTTTATATATACTAATCTAATCTATATTGAAAATATATATTTTAGGCAGTCATATATTGATTGTTTAATATATTAATAGTTAATTATATTGATTGTTTATTATGTTAATCATTTATTATACTAATTGCTAATTATGAAATCGTTTATTATATTGATATATATTATAATGATCATTCATTATGTATTGCTAGTATGTATTGGTTAGTGAATTATTTGATGGCATTGCTAAGAGAATAAGTAATTGAAAGTCTACTCAAGTATTTTAAACTTCGTTTAATTTTAATTTTATATTTTACATTTTTAGAATAAGCAAAAGAATAAATGATTATGAAAGGAGACATGCGTACGTTATTTATAGAATAACTTTGCATGTAGAATAATATGACAAAACATATTAATGCACCACTAACAGAAGAAGTAGTCAACACATTATGCGCAGGAGACTATGTCTATATTACGGGTACTATCTATACAGCAAGAGATGCTGCACATAAAAGAATCTATGAAAGTTTAGAAAATGGCGAGCAGATTCCATTTGACTTAAAGAATAACATAGTTTATTACTTGGGACCGACACCTGCGAGAGAAAATAAAGTCATTGGTTCAGCGGGGCCAACTACTAGTAGTAGAATGGATAAGTATGCACCATTATTAATGGAAAATGGACTAAAAGGCATGATTGGTAAAGGAAAAAGAAGTACAGCAGTTATTGCTTCTATGAAAGAAAACGGTTGTGTTTATTTTGCAGCAGTTGGTGGAGCAGGTGCTTTATTATCAAAATGTATTACCAAGTCAACTGTTATAGCATATGATGATCTTGGTACAGAAGCAGTTCGTTGCCTTCAAGTAAAAGATTTTCCAGTAATTGTAGTAATTGATTCAAAGGGAAACAATTTATATGAGTCAGCTATTAATGAATATATACAAATTGAAAACTAGAGAATACAAAATAGAACTATGTAAGTAACAAGTAATGGTTAGTGATAAACAATATATAGAAGTATTAAAATATACTTGCATAAATATTTTCTCTTTGGTTATTCTAACTATTAACGAGATACACTATGTAAAAGGGGACAATGTGCGTACGTACATCATAGTAGATTACAAATAGTATTCAAATATAAAGTATAGCAAATATAAAGCTAAAGATATGATTTCAGACTATTAATGTACAAAATTAAGTTGTTAAATTTTTTTTTGAGAATAATCATTATGTGCTTTTTAAATATAGCCGAGGTATTTTATTATGTAGACAATGTAGTGAATGAAAGCATATTGTATTATAAACTTAAGTTGAAGTATTTAAATTAGTTTTACTTAAATCGTGTCATATGCATTTATTTCGTATATAATTCAAAAAATTAAAAAAATTATTAAAAAGGCGTTGACAAATGTTTTAAGCTTTGCTATACTAGTTCTTGCGTTCGACGCATTTAATTAAATATTGAACTTCGAGTTCAGACATGGAGAAATACTCAAGTGGCTGAAGAGGCGCCCCTGCTAAGGGTGTAGGTCGTTTGCGCGGCGCGAGGGTTCAAATCCCTCTTTCTCCGTTTAATATTAAATGCGATGTCAAAAAAAATAAAAAAAGTGTTGACAAACAAAAACGAATGTGATAAACTATTATTCGCTGACACGCCAAAAGGCGAGCGAGCAAAATAAGAACTTTGATAATTGAATAATAAAACAACCCTGAAAATTCAATCGTATCAAATGATACGAAAAACATTTTCAAATATATAGTACTTTCAGTACACAAAGTAATTTAGCTTTAAAAGCTAAAAACGGAAACAATAAGCCAGTTTGGTTAGTTGATTCTGAAAAAGATTAAACAAATTGTTTGATAAACTTAAACATGAGAGTTTGATCCTGGCTCAGGATGAACGCTGGCGGCGTGCTTAACACATGC
>NZ_JAAQRO010000024.1 GCF_012070565.1 Anaerosporobacter faecicola | reverse complement strand
CTGAAAGACGATCAGGTTGATAGGACAGAGATGGAAGTGTGGTAACACATGTAGTTGACTGTTACTAATAGGTCGAGGGCTTAACCAAAAAGAATCTGACAACATGATGGAAGCAAAGATGGTGGAAATCATGAATCAATGTGTAGTTTTGAAGGTATAATAAAGTATATAATATCCTTAGATTATAAACAAATCTTAGAGAAAAAAACTTAATTAGTACCTTTACAGAATGGATTATTTGTGATAATCTAGTTAAGAAAGTTTGGTTCCTTAGAATCAACGATCATATTCCTCGATAGCTCAATGGTAGAGCACACGGCTGTTAACCGTGGTGTTGCAGGTTCGAGCCCCGCTCGGGGAGTTTAACAACATAGTTTGTTTAAAATAGAACATGTGGAACCAGTTAGGTTTACATGCAACAAGAATTAATTGGCTCCATGGTCAAGCGGTTAAGACACCGCCCTTTCACGGCGGTAACAGGGGTTCAAATCCCCTTGGAGTCACTCATATTATATTTAGAAATGATGAATAAATCTTCACTATTTATAATATACTAGAAAAGTAATTAAATATGGCGACATAGCCAAGTGGTAAGGCATGGGTCTGCAACACCCTGATCGTCAGTTCAAATCTGTCTGTCGCCTCTCATTGAGAAAAGCTATAATTCTTATAACTAGAATTATAGCTTTTTTTGTATCCCTAAATAGAAAATTATGTTATATAAACTTTTACGAAAAGTGCTATCGTATTATAGTGCATCTTATCCAAGAATAAGTGCAACATGCTAGATGCGGTCTTGTATCTAGGAATTAAGTTCGTTATACTAAAGATAGGAGGTGAGGAAATGAGGGTACATACAGAAAAGGTTGAAACGGGAGAAGAGGAAGTGGTTATCCGGTATCGGGAAATGACACCTCAGATTGAAGATATAATCGAGTATGTTTCATCTCAAGTTCCACCTATAATTGGTGCAATTGAAAAGGAAAAGTATATATTAGGATATAACGAAATCTATTATTTTGAAAGTGTGGAAAGTCGAGTATTTGCTTATACAAGAAAGGAATCATATGAAATAAAACATACATTGAATGAGTTAGAGAATATGTTACAAGAACATAAATTTTTTCGATGTAATAAATCCATTATTGTAAACATAAAAAAGATACAGTCCTTAAAAAGTAATGTGGGGAATCGAATTGATGTTACATTAGACAATCAGGAACATTTGATCATATCACGACGGTATGCAAAAGAATTTAGGAGGTGTTTACATGAAGGGGATTAAACAGTTGATTCGAAATGAAATGGATGTTGAATTCTTTGGTAGTGTACATGGACTGTGTCAAATCTTTATGTTTGGATTTTTAGAGTGGCTGAATCATGTGAATAACATTCCATATTCATATATTGTACAGATGTGGATTGTGGGATATCTTATTGCCTGGTTTCAAAAAGGCCTATTCTTAAGCCAGAAGGTGTATCGAAAGGGCGTATATCAAATTTGTACTGTGTTATGGAATGTAGGACCGGTATTAATTATGCTTCTTGCACAACAGGTATTTGGTTGGTTTGCAGCTGCACCTAAATGGGAGTTTATTACGTACCATGTTATAATGCTTTTCTATTTTCCTATTATGTGGCTATGTTTGGAGGTGTTTTATAAGGAAGATACAAAAGAGTTAAATATACTACTAAAGAAGTATAAGGAGGAGAGCAATGAATAATAACTGTATTGAAACCAAAAATCTTACAAAATCTTATGGAAAAGCAAGAGGAATACGGGAAGTTAGTTTGGTAGTGGAAGAGGGAGAAATCTTTGGATTTATTGGTCCTAATGGGGCTGGAAAGAGTACGACAATTCGCTCCCTATTAGGAATGATCACACCTTCCGCAGGAGAAGCAAAGATCTTTAATTTAGATGTGAGGAAGAATAGAAAAGAAATACTACAAGGGATTGGATATATGCCTTCGGAAGCAATGTTTTATACGGGAATGAGAGTAGGGGACATTATTCAATACTCGGCTGATTTACATAAGAAAGACTGCTCCAAAGAGGCAGATATCCTATGTGATCGCTTAAAGTTAGACAAGAAAAAAAAGGTAGAAGAACTATCGTTAGGAAATCGAAAGAAAGTATCTATTATCTGTGCGATGCAACATGATCCTAAACTATACATATTAGATGAACCAACCAGTGGTCTGGATCCACTTATGCAAAGAGAATTTTTTAATTTACTAGAAGAAAAACATAAGCAAGGAGCAACGCTCTTTATGTCATCTCATGTATTATCAGAAATTCAGCATCACTGTACAAAAGCTGCCATTATTCGTGAGGGAAGGATTATTGTCAGTGATACGGTAGAGGCTTTATCTAAGACGAATACAAGAAGAGTGGCTTTAACTATTATGGGAAATGAAAAAATTGCAAAGCAATTAGAAGAAAGACTTACAAAACAAATAAAAGATCTTAATATTAAAGCCAGTGGAGCGGAATTAATAAATATGGAATTTTTATATACAGGAGATATGAATGCTTTAGTTCAATATATAGGACAGACCAATATAGTAGATATTCGTATAACGGAACCAGATTTGGAAGAAATCTTTATGCACTATTATACAAATGGAGGGATGAATAATGACTGTATTTAAGCAGGAAATGAAGCAAAATAAAAAAACACTAATCATCTGGACCGCTTCCGTCAGTCTTATGAGTTTTATATGCCTGATGATGTTTTCTGAGATGAAGGGAATGGTTTCAGAGATGGATGAAATGTTTTCTTCCATGGGGAACTTTACAAAGGCATTTGGAATGGATCAGATGAGTATTGGAACAATTGCAGGTTTTTATGGAGTTGAATGTGGAAATATATTAGGACTTGGAGGTGGTTTCTTAGCTTCTTTACTAGCGGTGAATATGCTAAGTAAGGAAGAAGGAGGACGAACAGCTGAATTTTTGTTTACCCATCCAATTAGCCGTGTGCAGATCATTACGGAAAAATTGATAGCTGTATTTGTTCAGATTTTATTATTCAATCTTGTGTTTATTGTATTCTCTTGTATTGGTATTGCTTTATTAGGTGAGGATATGAATTGGGGGAATTTCGCACTCTATCATATGGCCAATCTATTCATGCAACTTGAAATTGCAGCTATTTGCTACGGATTATCATCATACATCAGAAGAGGTGGACTAGGAGCTGGATTAGGTTTGGCGGCGATGTTTTATTTCTTAAATATAATATCCAACATAACAGAAAGTGCAAAAGTGCTTAAATATATTACACCATTTAGTTATACGGAGGCTGCAGATATCTTTGCCTCAGGAAAATTAGAGATGAAGTATCTTATTGTTGGCATTGTAGTAAGTGTTCTTGCCATTGGAATAGCATATGTTCATTATAATAAAAAAGATATTACAGCATAGGTAGAAAAGTTGATATTTACGACACTATCCGTATGAAATCCTACAATAAAACGGTCCTACTTATGTGAACATATATTGATTGTTCACGTAAGTAGGACCGTTTTATATGCAATTATATTACTTGAAAGGGTTAAATTACAAACGTAGTAACGTTTTTTCAACAGCATAATAAATAAAGATTATGATAAGAGATACTTATCCATATATTCCTCTGCTGGCATTGGTTTTGCAAATAAGTATCCTTGGGCATAGTTACAACCAATGGATTTTAGAAATTCTGCTTGTTCTGTTGTTTCAACACCTTCTGAAATAATCTCCATCTTCAAATCGCGGGCCATATGAACGATATTACTGATTACAATTCGTTCTTTTTCTGTTGCAGAACCTGTCCGAAAGAAGTTTTTGTCTAGTTTTAGTATATCAAATGGTAGATTTCGTAATGCATTAAGAGAGGAATACCCAGAGCCAAAATCGTCCATGGAAAGTCGGAATCCTTGTTGACCAAGCTGATCAAGCACTGGGAGTAAGTAACTACTGTTATCCGTCATTGCACTTTCTGTTATCTCTATTTCAATTAAATCGGGTGATATGTTATATGTTTTTAGAATTCGCTGCAAGGTATTTGGTAAGGTGTTTTCTCTGAAATGTAATCGAGAAAAGTTAACACTTACAGGTACAATCCTATAGTTGTGATCAATCAGATAACGTAGTTGTTTGCATACTTCCTCGAAAACATAAAAATCAATATCAATGATAAACCCGTTGTCTTCAAAAGTAGGAATAAAATCACCAGGATAAATAATACCTTCCTCACGGATCCAGCGAATTAATGCTTCTGCACCACAAATCTCGTTGGTAAGAAGATTAAACTTAGGTTGGTAGTAAATCTGAAACTCTCGCTTTTTAAGAGAAGCAACCATGATATTCTCAATATTCTGTCGTTTGACCATATTATTTTTCATTGTTTCATTAAAATACGCATAGTTGTTCTTATGTCGTTCTCGAACACTCTTTCTTGCAATATTAGCACGGTCAATGGCAATTGTAATACGGTCCTCAGCTTCAATCAGGTAAATACCAATAATAAGCGATAATTTGGAATAATCTAAATGCCTGGATAAGAGTTCATCAAACTTCCGAAAGTAAAGTTGTACTCTCGTTTCGATTTCACTAGGGAGATCATAATGTAGTAGCAGTAAGAAACGATCACCAATGATCCGACCAAATAACTCATTTTCATGAAGAGAATCCTGAAATATAATAGAGAAATCGGCAAGTAGATTATCTCCATGATTATACCCAAAAGCTTCATTAATTTGCTTAAACCGGTTAATATCAAAATAAAAGAGAGCAAATTGATCATAGTGGTTTTCATATAGTATATTTTCTGCTTCTTCGTAAAAACTACTTATATTATAAGAACCGGTTAATAAATCCTTCTTTGCTAATAATCGAGCGATCTCTTCGGAACGAAGCTTCCTTATATAGCCACCGATAATCTTTGAAATGAACGAAATTGTTTCAATTTCATGCTTTTCTAACTGTCTTGTATCTGATGCAATATTCGCGTATATATATCCCGTGTAAGAACCAGAATCGGCAATGGCACATTGAATAAAACTCTGAATGTTTTGGGATTTCAGGTAATCAATAAAAGCAGGGTAAGAACATTCTAGGGAGTTGATATCACGACAATAAAAGACTCCTGTTTTTGTTGTTTTGTAATAAGCATAACAATCGGATTCTTCTTTCTTTACCTTTTCAAATGCACCTGTACTAGAAACCCAATTTTGGGTATGCCATTGATAGGTACTGAGCAGATATTTGTAATCAGATGTATATTCGCAGACGCCAAGACATTCAAGGTTATAATAACTTCCTATTAGGGATAGTATGAAGTTAATAGTAAAGTTCAGGTCCTTGGCATCAAATAATACATCAATCACATTGCTTAAGAGCGTATTATCTAATAAGGTATGCGTATCACGGGTGTTTGCTTCTTTGTGCTCTCCTGGCGTAATTGTCTGGTCACCCATTGTTTCTTTGGAATATAAGGTGTAGCAGTCTTTCCCTTCACCCTTGGAGTGGTAAAGAGCAATATCTGCCAATGAAAAAAGTTCATCAAAGTTTGCTCCATGATTAGGATAAAGAGAAACACCAATACTACCAGATATGTCAAACGGTTTGCAATCCCCTAATAGTAATTCTTTAAATAAAGAACAGATTTGATGCGAAATTTTTTCTACATAATCAATGGAAGATACGTCACGAAGAAATACAGCAAACTCATCTCCACCAATACGGAAGGCAAAGTCATCAGGACCTAATAGTTTACTTAATTTTGCGCTGAATTCAATCAGAACTGCATCTCCAAAGGTATGGCCTAGATTATCATTTAAGTGTTTGAAATTATCGATATCAATCATACAGAATGCGTGAATTGTAGACAATTCAGAGGACTCAATAATGGAGTTGATCTTGGCCTTGGCAGTAGTTCGATTGTACAACTTGGTTAGTGGATCCTCTTCTGCATGGTGTTTTAATTTTTCGTATTCACGTTGTTGCCTATCTATATTAGTAGATTTTCCAATGACAGTAGTAGGAATGTTGTTCTTATATAGCGTAATACCCACAAGTTCAAACCATACAAAATTATTGGATTTATCTTTGGCACGGTATACGGAGTGAATCTCAGGTTTTCCAGATTTTAGGTCGTAACAAAAATCATGGTATTTGTTCAAGTCATCTGGATGAATATTATTGTTGATGCAGGAGAAGGCACTAAAGTTCTCAATAAAATCCAGTCCGATAAAGACGCCTGAGTTTTTATCTGCTTTTTTCATAGTATCATTCTGAATATCATATTCCCAAATAACTCCATGGGAATGCTTTATTACGGTATCATATTTTTGTTTTTCTAGTATAAGTCGGTTGTTCATTTTTGATGTTGAAATATAGTAGAAAATCTGTATGAGTAACATTAAGCATTCAAATACAATGATGATGGTGAGGTATTTGCTACTCATGGAATTGGTCATGGATTGTAAAGTGTTCATTGTTGGGTCAAGGGTACTGGCATTGATAATACTTACAAGATACCAGTTGTTCATTGGTAATGGGGTGTAATAGGCATAATAGGGCGTCATACCATCAATATAGTGAAAATAACCACATTCCTTGTTATGTATGGCGTTTATAAATGTATCTTTTGTTGCACCCTCATCATAGGTAACTGTTTTAAAATAGTCATGCATTGTAGTATAGGAAAAACTATTATTTTTAGATAAGAGCAATCCATCTTCTGTAGTAATGTAACTTGTGGCGTTTAGTTGTGTGGATAAGCTAAATAAATAATTATTCAGCGTCTGTGTTGTGAATAAGCTACACAGGATACCATATGTAGGAAGTGTCTTCTCTGAACGCACAGGGGTGAGAATAATACAAACTGTTTTACCATAACGTTTACAAGGAAGGTATACATAATCATGCTGTGATAGTAATTGTTCAAGGTTAATGTAGGTGTCAATCTCATATTCCTTATAAAGAGTACTAAGTTCATTAATGGAATAATAGGAAAGTTCTCCTAGATTATATTGATTCTGTTGTTTGATGAGCATGGATGAGATGGTATCGGAACTGTTATTTCTAATATTATAATACATTGAAGTGGCACAATTTTCTAAACGTGCGGTTAGCATTTCAATATTTTTCTTTGTATTAGCGATTATAGCATCATGACCAGATTCTATAATATTGGTTAGGGAATTTTGAATACCACGATCAAATGATTTTTTATAGTTAATGGTGATTACACTTGTTGTAATAAGTAGCAAGACTGTCATAATAATTACGACAATGGACATGACATTAATTTTTTTCATGGTTTACCTCATATACTTAATCTTTGAAATAAAGGAGTCTTTAGAAAATAATTAGGTACAATGGACTACTTTGCTGTGGATTTAATATATCATATTTTACCATGTTTGTAAATAAATAGTCCTAGTAACAGATGGAATTGGTACTATTTAAATTGAGGTAAATAAAACCCTTTCTGATATTGATAACAAGTAATAAGGAGTTTAACTTGGTTATCAATTTCAGAAAGGGTTATCTTATAATCTGAACTGTATTATTTTTTGATTGTCATTTTACAAATGGCTTTTACGCCATTTTCTGTTTTGGCAGTAATCTTACATGTACCAACTTTTTTTCCTGTAACAACACCTTTACTTGTTACAGTAGCAACTTTTTTGTTGGAGCTTGAGAAAGTGATTGTGGTAGCAACATCTGGAGTTGCTTTTAAGGTAAATTTCTTTCCTATTTTTAATGTTTTCTTTGTAACGGAAAGCTTAATACTGCTTGGTTTAGTTACTGAAACAGGAACAGTTACCACGGTCTCATTACCAAAGGTATCAATTGCATAGATGGTATAATCTTTGGTAGATGCGATATTAGGAATAGTTCCTTTCCCAGAGGAGACTTCTAAAGCAGTGCCTTTTTTACCAGAAGCAAAATATCTTACATCTTGTTTGCCTTTGGCATAGCGAACTGTTTGGAGATGATCTTCGCCGTCAATAACGGTTAGTACCAGATTTTTCTTGTAGCTATTCGGAATGTCCTCCACTTGTGTTGTAATGGTAGGTGCTACCTGATCACTAATAATAGATGTTAAGTTGCATGTTAATGCGCCATAGATGTCCAGCATACCACCTGTTGATAATTTTCCGCTTAAAGCTGATACGGGTTTGGAACATCCCAATAATACCTTTGCACATTGAGATACGGTAAGATTAGTGTAATAGGAATAGATCTCAGCTAAACCAGCGGAAACCATAGGGGCACTCATCGAAGTACCTGTATAATACTCATATGAATTATTGGATATGGTACTATAGATACAAGTACCTGGGGCAGCGATATCCACTGTCTTTACACCATAATTTGAACTAGTATTCAAGATCCCTAGGCAGGTCATGTTGGCTACAGATATGATATTGTTACAATCATAGGAAGCAGGGTAGACAGGTGTGGTATCGGTATTAATTCCCTTGTAGTTACGATCACCATTTCCAGAGGCAATAACAAAAAACATACTGGAATTTTCAATTGTTGTTTTTAAAATCTTATCAATACTAGGATCTGTGGAATCTGCATCATAACCAAGGCTAAGATTACAGATTTGTGCTCCCATTGTTTCAGCGTATTTGATTCCGGCTACAATATCAGCAGTAGAACCTGTACCATCTTTTCCTCCTAGAACCTTCACAGGAAGAATGTTTACATTTATATTAGAGGCAATACCAGCGATACCAATGCCATTTACCCGTGCACCAATAACACCTGCACAATGTGTCCCATGATCATTTTCTTCACTAGAAGTCTGAAACAATGTTACATCATTACTATCATTATAGAAATTCCACCCATGAACATCATCTATGTATCCATTCTTATCATTATCAATATGATCGCCTGCAATTTCGGCGGTATTGGTATAGATTACACCTGATAAATCCTGATGAGAAGTATCAACACCAGTATCAACAAGGGCAATCGTGATAGATCGGTCTCCTGTGAATAGGGACCAAGCGGATTCCACGTTGGTATCATAACCAGCGGTAGCAGTTACATTAAATTTGGCATAGCGAGGATATTTGCTAACATCAATAGGATAATCAGCATAGCTGTTGTATGTAAATGTTCCATCATTTCGTGTCCACCACTGTTTACTATAATCAGGTTCATTCGTGGCACTGAGTAGATGGTATGTATAGTTTGGTTGTACGGCATCAACGTTGGGATCTGCAACATATTCTTCTAACTTTTGTTCAAGTGTATTGGAATCAGTTGCAGTCACTAAAAATTGATTTTTATCAAGTTCTTCCACTATTGTATTGGTATGTTTGGAAAGTGCCCGATACTCCATGGAAGCAGCAGTATCATTTTTGTAAGTAACAATCAATTGGTCATTCTCATATTGTTCTAGATCGGTAACGATCGTAGAGGTTTCTTCATTGGATTCGAGTATTGTCTTTGCCTGTACAGAAGGGCTGTAGGGAATGGAAGTGGTGCATATAGCCATTGTAAGGCAAAGAAGAGGGAGGGTCCATAACTTCTTTTTTTTCATTATTGAGGGTCCTTTCTTTTAAATCATCTTTTATAAATGGTTAAATATAGTAAAACTGGAGTGTTTTGTTTTACGACAGTATATCTATGAAATGTGGCATTAGTGTGATAAAATAGTTAAATATAACAATGTTAAAGACAGTTGGTACTATTTTACCAGAACTGATTGGATGAGGACTTGAAAGGGTCCATACTTAGTATTGAATGAAGTGTGTTTATACTTGTATAAGTTGACAAAGGAACATTTGGCTGAAGATATTGTAACCTAATCAGTTATAGATATAATTACAATAGATAAGATAAAAATAAGATGGAAACAAGATAGGAGACTATATGAAAGAGACGATTATATATGAGAAGAAGAAACAAGCAATAAAATTATTAGTTCAGACACTACTTATGGTTGCGGCAGCAGTCGTTGTTCTTTATTTAGGGATTGATGAGAAAAGCCTGCTGTTTTGTATGATTGGTGGGGTTGGTTGTGTATTCTTTGGGATTTGTTTGATTGTTCAATTTATCAGGGTTCTTCACAAAAAACCATTATTTACAATCACGCAGGAAGGTATAATGGATCAATCCACTTTGACTTCTATCAATTTTATTCCCTACGAAGAGATTGAAGAACTTGTTATTGGAAAAACCTTAAATAAAGATTCTATTGGTATTTATCTAAAAGATGTAGAAGCCTTCAAGAAGGTACTTCCTTCCATGAAACAAAAGGCTATTGAAAGTAATATTAATAATAAATTTCCACCTATTCTATTGCGAGTTGATAGTGTAGAAGGAATGACAGGTCATGAAATCTATGATATACTTCGGGAGGCATGGGAAAAGACCCAAAATAATAGAGAAGAATAGAAGAGAAAATAAAGAGAAAATTATAAAATAAAAAATAAAAAGAAAGAGTTATCGGTACTTCACATTTGATTAGGAAGGTCCGGTAACTCTTTTATCTATTACGGGTGAGTGTGTTTTGTTAGTTTCTATGCTTGTGTGTTTATAGGGGCTAAGCTATACAACTTAACTTATATGCCATAATTATTTTCTGCGAGCAACTAAGTGGTCATTTTCTAGGTCAATGAGGATGGTATCCGTTTGGTGTACAGCGTCACTAAGGATCAAGCGAGCTGTTAATGTTTCAACATGCTTTTGAAGATAACGCTTCAGTGGTCTTGCACCATATATAGGATCATAAGCTTCTTCAGTAATAAAGTGAATGGCTTCCTCGGTTAGTTCAAGATGAAGTTCCTTATCTTCTAAACGTTTATTCAGATCAGCAACTAATAGGTCAATGATGTTACGAATGTTATCCTTCGTTAAAGGCTTGAACATAATAATTTCATCAAGACGATTTAGGAATTCAGGACGGAAATGTGCACGTAAGTCCTCCATTACCATATTAGAACTTTGTGAACTGATCTCACCATTCTCATCGATACCATCAAGCAAATAATTAGAACCAATGTTGGAAGTAAGAATTATGATGGTATTCTTGAAGTCTACAGTACGACCTTGGGAATCGGTAATACGTCCATCATCCAATACTTGCAACAGAACATTGAATACATCAGGATGGGCTTTTTCAATTTCATCAAATAGGATAACCGAGTAAGGTTTCCTACGTACCGCTTCTGTTAATTGTCCACCTTCATCATATCCAACATATCCAGGAGGCGCTCCGATCAAGCGAGAGACAGAGTATTTCTCCATGTACTCACTCATATCAATACGAACCATATTCTGTTCATTATCGAATAAACCTGCAGCAAGGGCTTTGGCAAGTTCCGTTTTACCAACTCCAGTAGGTCCTAGGAATAGGAATGAACCAATTGGCTTCGTTGGGTCTTTGATTCCTGCTTTGGAACGAAGAATAGCTTCCGTTACTTTGGTAACACCTTCATCTTGCCCCACAACTCTTTTATGAAGTTCATTATCTAAGTGTAAAGTCTTATTTCTTTCACTTTCTGTTAATTTGGCAACTGGTATTCCAGTCCAACGGGAAATGATACGAGCAATCTCTTCGTCAGATACATTCTCATGGATTAAAGTATGCTCCTGTGATTTTACACGTTCTTCTTCCTCTTCTAATTGTTTCTCTAAAGCCGGTAACTTGCCATATTGTAACTCTGCAGCACGATTAAGATCATAATTACGTTTCGCAACTTCGATTTCATTCTTAAGAGCTTCATATTCTTCTTTTAACTTCTGAACTTTTTCTACGGAAGCTTTTTCATTATCCCAGACTGCTTTTTGACTTGAAAATTCATCACGTAATTCAGCAAGTTCCTTTTGTAAGGCATCCAAACGTTCCATACTAAGTCGATCCGTTTCTTTTTTTAGAGCGGCTTCTTCAATCTCCATTTGCATAATACGGCGTTGAACATCATCTAATTCCGTTGGCAAGGAATCTAATTCTGTTTTGATCAAAGCGCAAGCTTCATCCACGAGGTCAATTGCTTTATCTGGAAGAAAACGGTCGGTGATATAGCGGTCAGCTAGAGTGGCAGCAGATACTAGGGCAGAGTCTGTGATCTTAACGCCATGGAATACTTCATAACGTTCTTTCAATCCTCTTAATATAGAAATAGTATCTTCTACAGTAGGTTCATCTACCATAACAGGTTGGAAACGACGTTCAAGAGCAGCGTCTTTTTCAATATACATACGATACTCATTCAGCGTAGTGGCACCAATACAGTGTAGTTCTCCACGTGCTAACATTGGTTTCAACATATTACCGGCATCCATGCTGCCTTCTGTCTTACCAGCACCAACAATGGTATGAAGTTCATCAATGAATAAGATAATCTGTCCATCACTATTCTTAACCTCTTCAAGGACTGCTTTTAGACGTTCCTCAAATTCACCACGATACTTTGCCCCAGCTACAAGAGAACCCATATCAAGAGCAAATAAACGTTTGTCTTTTAATGCCTGTGGAACATCTCCACGCACAATACGTTGTGCAAGACCTTCTACAACAGCTGTTTTACCAACGCCAGGTTCACCGATTAGAACGGGGTTATTCTTTGTCTTACGAGATAGAATTCGAATGACATTACGGATCTCACTGTCACGTCCGATTACAGGATCGAGTTTCTGTTCTTTCGCACGTTCTACGAGATCATAGCCGTATTTGTTTAATGTGTCATAGGTATCTTCAGGGGTATCACTTGTTACCTTCTTATTACCTCGAACACTTGACAGAGCCTGTAAGAAAGACTCTCTGTTAATGCCAAATTCTTTTAGTAATTCTTTTAGTTGTTTATTGGGTTGTTTTAAAAGGCTTAAGAATAAATGTTCAACAGAAACATATTCATCCCCCATTGCTTTGGCTTCGTTTTCCGCATAAATGAGAACTTTGTTTAAATCATTGCTGATGTAGATCTGTACATTACCACTAACTTTTGATCGTTTCTCTAAGAGCCCTCTAACCTGTGCTTCGAATACATCAGTATTAATATCCATCTTTTCAAGAAGTTTTTTAATAAGACTGTCTTCTATGGTCAACAAACTATAGAGAAAATGTTCCTGATCAATTTCCTGATGCCCATAATCATAAGCTAACTTTTCACAGTTTTGCACTGCTTCCATTGACTTTTGGGTAAATTTATTGATATTCATTGGGATTCCTCCTTTTTGTCGGATTCTAAAATCGTTGTTTGTTCTATAACTAATATAACACCTATAATAAAAGAATGCAATAGTTATTTTAATAAAAAAACAACCTTTACAACTGGTATTCTATCGTTTCATGTTATCAAATAATAGAATAGCAATTATGTAAAGATTGTTTGTATGTTCTTTTACCTAATATATGAGTGTGAGTTTACACGACAAAGAGTGGGTTTGTGAAGTACACACACTTTGCTCCCATAGGATTCCACAGATTAAGAAATCCTATTCAATAAAGAAAAAAGTTTATCAAAGGCTATGCCTCATAATCTGTACGGAAACCAGCCACAGGAATATTATTCTTCCCATAAAGAGTAACGGGTCCGTAATTCGTCCAATTATAACGGATATAACGTGGAGATTTAACTTTACTTGCGGATACGAAGATCCTAGAACCAATAATGGAGGCAGTTCCTTTTACATATTGTTTATCTTCGCCAGCAATTTCAAAACCTTCTATGGAATCCCCTTTCACAGTAAATCCTTCTGTTGCATGGTCAAAGAGTAGCTCTATACTGTCTTCATGAAGAATTCGACTTTTATAGATTGGACCATATGCGGATACTTCAAGTCCATATACATGATAGAAAGCTTGTAGGGCCAGACGTCTTCCGACTTCTTCTTTTTCCAGCGGATGAATATTATTAAATTCGCCAAGGTCCAGGATTACAGCAATTCCAGTATTTTTCATTGTTTGGTGTGTAAGCATTTGATTTTCACGAATAATTGGCCAGTTTTTCTGATCCACATCATCACAATTTATGAACATAGGGAGTTGTACAAGTAAGAAAGGAAGCCTGTCATCATTCCAATCATGTCTCCATTGTTTTATAAGTGTTTGCAGTAATTTACCATAGATTGTAGCTTTTTTGTCATCTTCTTCTCCTTGATAATACAAAAATCCACGTAAGGTGTAAGGACAAACACGAGAGAGCATCGTTTCATAAAGGCCAGAAGGACGATAAAATGACTTTGGACCTATAGGTCCAGGCCAACGGTTTTGCCCAGCGATTTCTTGTGCTTTATTCCAGGATATGTTGGGATCCGCAGCATAGAGTTCGTCTATTTTCTTCTGCCATACGGCATACCAAGCATCATATTCATCAACCGCTTTACAATACGCATTATAATCCTCATACTTATGATAAGCTTCTTCATAATCATCTAGGTAAGTTTTTGTATCCACATCCTTTTCAAGGAATGTACGACTTGTCCACGCAGAAGCGGAAGTACCGCCCCAGTTGCAACCGATTATTCCAACGGTTACATCCAGGGTAGTTGCAATATTTTTTTCAAAATAATACGCTACAGCAGACCAATTCCCACAAGTCTCAGGTGTACAGAGCTCCCAACAAGCATTTTCCTCTGTGGTGACAAAATCTTCACTAAAATAACTCTGTTGTGGTACATTGTAGAATCGAATCTTACTGGATAAAGCTGGGTCAACGTTTGCTACGACATCTTTTCCGTTTTTACTGTTTATTAGTTGTAGTTCCATATTTGATTGACCACCAGCTAGCCAAACTTCACCTAGCATAATGTCAGAGTAGGAGAGTGATTCTTCTTTTGTAGTGATCTTCATGGTATATGGTCCACCAGCAGGCATAGGTGGAAGCTCCAGAGACCATGTACCATTTTTTATAATTTGAGAAGCAGAATGCTCCTGTAATGTAACGGTTACTACGTCACCTTCCTTACCAGTACCCCAGATTAGAAGATTTTTATCCCGTTGTAATACCATGTGATCACGAAATACGGCGGCAGTTTTTAGTGACTGACTTTTTGTTTGGTTTATCATGTCTTGTTCCTCCAATACAGTATTGTTCATACTTGCATTTTAGTATGATGGTAAAAAGAATAATACAGCACTTATTGGAGATATTATAAGTTTTTTCTGTAGGAAGCGTAGTAAAAAGTACCCAACTGCGATAACTTGATATTTGAATAAGGTATAAAAACGTTACTATTGGATACATATTACGTTTAAAAGGAATTGGGGCGTTTAAAATTCACAAAAAGAAACATAAAGATTTTATGAGGTTGTTCCGATATACTTAGTAGAGAAGAATTCATACAGTTAATCGGAATAAGAGTTAAAGAATTGAAAAACAAGTAGAATGGAGAGATACAAAAATGATAATTAATCATAACATGTCTGCAATTAAGACAAATCGCCAACTAGGGATTAACAATAACAATATGGCATCAAGTATTGAAAGATTATCTTCTGGATATCGAATCAATAAGGCAGCGGATGATCCAGCAGGTATGGCTATTTCTAGAAAGATGAAAACACAGATTGCAGGGTTAGAGCAGGCTTCGAGAAATGGTTTAGACGGAATCTCTGTAATTCAGACAGCAGAAGGTGCATTACAAGAAGTGCATTCCATGTTACAAAGAATGAGAGAATTATCGGTGCAGGCAGCCAATGATACATTAACAGATGAAGATAAGAAAGCAGTACAAGAAGAAATTGATCAATTGAATAAAGAAATTGACCGTATCTCTACTGATACAGAATATAATACGAAGACATTACTTGATGGTACATTGGACCGTATTACATATTCAAGTAGTACAAAGGTTGGTATTGCTTCCGTTAATGATGCAGTAGCAACAGGAACATATACGGTAACAGCAACAGCTGTCCCAAAACAAGCAACCGCTACGGGTACTACCGGTACTGCATTTACAGGTGCAGGTAATGTTGTGGCAGCTTCTGAAGCTGGTAAGATTACAATTAATGGAGAAACAATCGTAATCAATGAAGGCGAAACAAGAGAAGAGGTAATTGAAAAATTACGTGGTTTATGTGATAAAGTTGATGTAAGTGTGGAAAATACAGCTGCAGGTGCTACAATTACTTCTGCGGGAGCAAAATTAAGCTTTACAACAGAGGAATATGGAAGAAATGCAAGCTTTGAAATTAGTACAACAAATGCTGCTTTAGGCGCTGCATTAGGAATCAATAGTATTGTTGGAACAGAACAAAAGGGAACAGATGGTGCATTAACAACTGGAACAGAGTTCAGTACTACAACAACCGTTACTTACGAAGATAAGTATGCAGTTATTACAGATAAAGCTGGATTTGAGATGAAACTGGATCTCTCCAAAGCAACAGCAGGTACAGCTGCTACAATTACAGTATATGATGAAGGACCATTAATCCTTCAAATTGGTGCGAATGAGCATCAAACAATGAAAGTAGTCATCCCTGAGGTTTCCTCTTCAACATTAGGAACAGATACGTTGAATGTTATCTCTAATGCGGGGGCTCAATCAGCAATTGAACAAGTTGATAAAGCCATTGCACAAGTATCTTCTGTAAGAGCAAAATTAGGCGCATACCAAAATCGATTAGAAAGCTGTGTTGCAAATCTAGATACAACATCTGAAAACTTAACAGAAGCATTATCAAGAATTGAAGATGTAGATATGGCAGAAGAGATGACAAATTATACTCAATATCAGGTACTTGTACAAGCGTCTACATCTGTACTTGCACAAGCAAACCAGATGCCACAGAATGTAATTTCATTATTACAAGGATAAGATTAAGTAGGAATGGGGAAATCGCATGAAAAATGAATTAACACAGGCTTATGTTACAAGAATAACACAGGCAAATCGTTCCGAGTTGGTCGTGATCATCTATGAGATTATACTTACCCATTTAAATGATGCACAGGAAGCGTATCATAAAGAGGAACAGATGGTATACAAGAATGAACTGGAGCAGGCACAAAAATTCTTATTAGAGTTAATGTCTGGGCTAGATTTCGCGTATGAGATTTCCAAAAATCTAATGTCGATCTATTTATTTGTGAATAAGACACTGTTAGAAGCAAAGAGTTCCTATGATTCTGAAGTTGTAGAACGAGTAATCAAGATATTAGAGTCATTAAAACAATCTTTTGTAGAAGTTGGAAAGTCGGACAATTCGCAGGTATTAATGCAGAATACGCAAAAAGTATATGCAGGACTAACCTATGGAAAGAATAGTCTTAATGAAATGACGATTGAACCAGGTGAAGAATCAAGAGGATTTTTCGCATAATACGAATCCAAAACCCATGTAGGGAGTGTTATATAAAAAAGATCCTTTCAGATATTGTTTTGAATAGCAGTATCATGAAAGGGTCTTTTTTCGTTAATAGGGTTCGGGTGTCAAAAGTCCTTATTTAATTGACTTTGTTCTATTTTAACTTATATAGAGAATCTTACCTGGTCCAAATCGACGTTCTATTTCGTCATGGACAAATAGTTCTCCTTCTGAACGGAAGTCGTTGCGGTAGCAGTATTTACCCATGCCACGTCCTGTCATCTTTTCTGCATCATAGAGTTCCTTTGCATCGGGAAAAGCTTCTGCATTAATCTTACGATGAACAAAGCTGTAGGTCATGAAAATCACTTCAATAAACATCTGTTTTTTCATTTTTTCTGAGAGCTCCGCTTCTAGTCGGTCAAACAATTCACTGTAAAGGAGTTTCCAATTGTCTACAAGTATAACAGGAGCCACTAATATACCTACATGATAACCGGCTTCTGCCATTTTATTTAGTGCTTCTATACGATTTGTGAGAGAAGAAGTTCCAATCTCTACATCACGTATAATGGATTCGGGGTTTACTGACATACGAAAGATTACCCGTCCTTGGTGATCAAGAGGAAGTAATGGATCCACCATACTGAACTTACTAGGAAACGTGATTCGTCCTTTCTTACTTTTAAGAAAATTCTCAATTGTCCAAGGTAAATTATTCGTAATGGTATTTTCTAAGACTAGATCGCTATTACTGCCTATTTCATAAGTTAATTCTTTTAAACTTTTATTGCTGTTACGGATTAGTCGCTCCATCATCTGTTCCCGATTTACAAAAAGACGTAGATAGGAACACTTATTATAATTACATACAAGATAGCAGTAGAGGCACATAGCGGTACAGCCAGAGGATGTATAAGGAACAAGATAATCGGATACTTTATGATTCTCCACATATTTGTGCGTCTTTCTTGTACCCAGAATTAATAATTGCTTTAAATTTCGAAATTCGGAATTTTCTTTTGTGCGTAATTCTTCGATATTATTATGATTATCAATTGGGATCCAAGGAAGATCTGCGAATTTAGAACGCAATTCCTTTCCTAATGCATATTCGTCAATACCAGGTTCATAATAGATTTGAGTTGGTCGCATTGTAACCTCCTAATTGTAACATCATTTGTAGTAATCTTTAGTATATGTAGAAGCAAAAAAAATATTTATGTCAGAATAGGGGAAAAAAAGACAACGAAAGTTAGTAGCCATGAAAACCATACCAATGTTATAATAAGGACAGGCAAAAAATGTAAATAAATGAATGAAAAATGAAATTCTTTTATTTGGGGAAAGGAGAACACGGCCCTATGAAGAAAAAGTTGTTTGGATTCGGTTTGGTAATGGTTTTATTTCTAATTTTTCTTACAAGTTGCGAAAAAAAAGATCGAGAGTATGGGTTTCAACCTGTTTTTGAAAAGCTGACATGGGGAATGAGTATGCAGGAAGTAATTCAGAGCATGGAGTTAACAAAGAAGAATGCAACAATCGTTGAACCGAAAGAGGATTCGGTCTATCGAATCATTCGATTAAATGAACCGTATGAGGAGTATGGTATGAATGCTATGGTTCATTTACTGATTATGGGAAAAGTCAAAGGAGCTAAGGAAAGCTATCCATATGATGTATTATCTGCAGTGGTGTTACAGTATTCCGACATTGATTATTCAAAGTTAGCAAAGAATATGAATGAACAGTTAGGGGAGGCTGAAATCCATACAACAGATGATATGGATACCCAAAAAGAAACTTACATATGGAAGAGTAAGGATACCATTGATTCCTTGTATCGAACGGAAAAGAAGGAATTACAGGCTTATTGTAAAAACTTAACGGAAGAAGGCTACTCTGCACTTGAACCCAAAGAAACAAGTGCAATGAATAAGATTACATTAGAAATCGATCCAGAGAATAAGAAAGCAACGGTAACCTACTATGGAGATTGGAGTTTATATCTGAATATTAGTAAAAAGCAAGGGAAAGAATAAAAAGTAATTCTTTCGGTAGACCCTTGACAATTAAGAAATCCTATACTATGATAAAAAATAACAAATAATTAATAGCATAGCACCAAAATACGTTGAAGGAGACAGTAGCAATCAAGTTGAACCCCAAAGCGAGTTCGGGATAGTGGAAGCCGAATGGAAGTAGCAGATTGTGAAGATCACTCCGAAGTAGCAGACTGAAAGAATGTCAAGTAGGTCGTCGCCGGATTCCTCCGTTATGGGAACGCATATAAAAGTCATTGACGGAGTATGTTAAATAGGTGGTTAAAATGAAGCTTTCTGCTCTCATCCTGTTTGGATGAGAGCTTTTTATATAATAGGAAAGTTCTTCAATTTTCCTATTATTTACCCTCCGGGGGCTGTGCACTCGCACAAAAGGTTGGTGTTGCTTACGCTGATTGTGCTCAGTGCGGAGAACAAGATGTATTTTGAAGTGTTATTAACGCGAGAGTGTACGAAGTACACATTGCTTTTGTAAAATTGCTTTGCTTATTATTAAAGGAGGAAAATCATGTACGATAAAGTATCCGCGAATCTCAACTTCGTTGAGAGAGAAAAAAATGTAGAGAACTTTTGGAAAGAAAATGAGATTTTCGAAAAGAGTATTGATTCAAGAAAAGAGGGAGAAACGTATACCTTCTACGATGGTCCACCAACAGCCAATGGTAAGCCACACATTGGTCATGTATTAACTAGAGTTATCAAGGATATGATTCCAAGATACAAAACAATGAAAGGTTATAAAGTTCCTAGAAAAGCGGGTTGGGATACCCATGGACTTCCAGTAGAACTTGAAGTTGAAAAATTATTAGGTCTTGATGGAAAAGAACAGATCGAACAATACGGGTTGGAACCATTTATCGGTAAATGTAAAGAATCTGTATGGAAATACAAAGGTATGTGGGAAGACTTCTCTGGTACCGTTGGTTTCTGGGCAGATATGGAGAATCCATATGTTACGTATGATAACAAGTTCATCGAATCGGAATGGTGGGCTTTAAAACAAATCTGGGAAAAGAAATTATTATATAAAGGATATAAGATCGTTCCTTATTGCCCTAGATGTGGAACTCCTCTTTCTTCCCATGAGGTTGCACAGGGATATAAGGATGTAAAAGAAAAATCTGCAATTGCAAAATTCCGTGTAAAAGGTACACAAGATGAATATATCCTAGCATGGACAACAACTCCATGGACATTACCTTCCAATGTGGCTCTTTGTGTGAATCCAAACGAGTCATATGTGAAAGTCAAAGTGCAAGTAAATGCAAAAGGTGATGTAGTAAAAGAAGGCGAAGAAGATACTGCCGTTAAGACTGAATACTATATCTTAGCAGAAGCATTATTAACCGTAGTAGATGGTGTTTACGAAATTGTTGAAAAATATGTTGGAACAGATCTAGAATATAAGGAATATGAACCATTATTCAACTATGTTAATCCAACAAAGAAAGCATATTATGTTGTATGCGATACCTATGTTACATTAACAGATGGTACTGGTGTTGTTCATATTGCCCCTGCATTTGGTGAAGATGATGCCAAAGTAGGACGTAAATACGACCTTCCTTTCGTTCAATTAGTTGATGAAAAAGGGGAAATGAAGCCAGAATGTACGGATATGGCAGGCGTTTTCTGTAAGAAAGCAGATGAAATCGTATTCCGTCTATTAGGAGAAAAAGGTTTATTATACAAGGCACTTAAGTTTGAGCATAGCTACCCATTCTGCTGGAGATGTGATACGCCATTAATCTACTATGCAAGAGAATCTTGGTTCATCAAGATGACAGAAGTAAAAGATGACTTGATTCGCAATAATAATACGATCAACTGGATTCCTGAATCCATTGGTAAAGGTCGTTTTGGAAACTGGCTTGAGAATATTCAAGACTGGGGTGTAAGCCGTAACCGTTACTGGGGAACTCCACTGAATGTATGGGAATGTGAATGTGGACATATGCATTCCATCGGAAGCATTGAAGAGTTAAAATCTTTATCAAGCAATTGCCCAGATGAGGTGGAATTACACCGTCCATTTATCGATGCGGTTACATTCCCATGTGAAAAGTGTGGAAAAGAGATGCATCGTGTACCTGAAGTACTTGATTGCTGGTTCGATTCAGGAGCAATGCCATTTGCACAACATCATTATCCATTTGAAAACAAGGAATTATTCGAAGAACAATTCCCAGCAGATTTCATCTCCGAAGCAGTTGACCAGACAAGAGGATGGTTCTATACCTTACTAGCAGAATCTACTTTGTTGTTCAACAAAGCTCCTTATAAGAATGTTATTGTTCTTGGACATGTGCAAGATGAAAATGGACAAAAGATGTCCAAGTCCAAAGGAAATGCAGTGGATCCATTTGATGCATTAAAGCAATATGGAGCAGATGCGATTCGTTGGTATTTCTATATTAATAGTGCTCCATGGTTACCAAACCGTTTCCACGGAAAAGCCGTTATGGAAGGACAACGTAAGTTCATGGGTACATTATGGAATACGTATGCGTTCTATGTACTTTATGCCAATATTGATAACTTTGATCCATCAAAATACACATTAGATTATGACCAATTACCTGTTATGGATAAATGGTTATTGTCTCGTTTGAATACGGTTGTGAAAGCCGTTGATGAAAATCTTGCCGCATACAAGATTCCTGAGACAGCGAAAGCATTACAAAACTTTGTGGATGAATTAAGTAACTGGTATGTAAGACGTTGTCGTGAACGTTTCTGGGCAAAAGGAATGGAACAAGATAAGATCAATGCTTACATGACATTGTATACATCATTGGTAACAATCTGTAAGGCAGCTGCACCAATGATTCCATTCATGACAGAAGACATTTACCAAAACTTAGTGAGAAACATTGATAAAACAGCTCCAGAAAGTATCCATCTTTGTGACTTCCCAGTTTACAATGAAAAGCACATTGATACGGAACTTGAGAAATATATGGAAGAAGTATTGGATATCGTTGTACTTGGTCGTGCATGTAGAAATACGGCAAACATCAAGAACAGACAGCCAATCGGAAATATGTATGTAAAATGTGATACGGAATTATCAGAGTTTTTCCAAGAAATCATTGAAGAAGAATTGAATGTTAAGAAAGTAACCTTCACAGATGACGTTCGTAACTTCACTTCTTATAGCTTCAAACCACAACTACGTACATTAGGTAGAAGATTCGGTAAACAACTGAATGCCTTAAAAGAAGTATTAGCTAATCTTGATGGTAATACAGCAATGGATTCTTTAAATGCTACAGGTAAACTTACGATTACATTAGATGGTGTTGAAGAAGAGTTAGATCAAGAAGATTTATTAATCGAAGCTGCACAAACAGAAGGATTCGAATCAAATTCAGACTATGGAATTACCGTTGTACTCGATACAACATTAACACCTGAATTGATTGAAGAAGGTTTTGTTCGTGAAATCATCAGTAAGATTCAGACAATGCGTAAGGATGCTGGCTATGAAGTAATGGATCATATCATTGTATATCAAGATGAAAATGATGTAATTAAAGAAGTCATCAAAAACAATGCCGATCAGATCAAATCCGAAGTTCTTGCAGAAGAGATTCATATCGGTGCAATGAGTGGATATACAAAAGAGTGGGATCTGAACGGAGAACACACAATTCTTGGTGTTGAGAAGATCATGTAATAAAATTAAGGTCTCAGACTTAACGCTTAATTATTTAGAATGAGTATGTGCCAAGTTTGAGTAAAAAGCTATATTGTATAAAAACAAGAGAGGAGCGTCGGTTCCTCTCTTGTTTAGCAATATGGCTTTTTCTTAATCTTACTAAAACATCGCTCCTTGAATTGCACTAATACAATTTGCAAAATATTCCGATACATAAGGTGAGTAGAAAAAACGATAGGATGCTTTATTTCAAGGAGGAATGTAGAATGAGCCATATTGAACAAGCAAGTTATCTAGCAAGTAATGGGTATTCTGCGCAACAGTTTGTATCGAAAACAGACAAGAATGCCAAGACGGAAGATACCAAGAAGAGTAACAGTACCAGCAATACAGAGACAACGGAAACAACAGAAAAAGAAGGCGCAAAATCAGTTAAAGGCACAAAAACCTATGGGGATGCTAAACTTACAGATCAAGCGTTAGATTATTATAACGCATTAAAGAAGAAATTCGGAAATCTGAATTTCGTATTAGTCGCTTCCGATAAGAAGGAAGAGGCACAGATGAATAAGGCAAGTTTTGCAACACCTGGTTGTCTTACTGTGTTAATTGATACAGACAAAATCGAGAAGATGGAAGAAGACAGTACATACCGAGAACAGATTGAAAGTGTCATTCGTAATGGTGCTTCATCAATGTCTCAATTGACTTCGAATATAAATCAATCATCCACACAGGTTACATCCTATGGAATGACCATTGATAAAAGTGGAAATGCTTCTTATTTTGCAGTGTTAAGCAAATCAGCCGCTGCTCAAAAAGAACGAATTGCGAAAAAGGCAGAAGAGAAGAAAGCGGATAAGAAAGCAGAAGAAAAGAAGGCACAAAAGGAAGAAGCAAAAGAGAACCAGGCGGAAAAACTATCGGAACGGAAAGAAGCTAAAAAAGT
This sequence comes from Anaerosporobacter faecicola, assembly GCF_012070565.1. GTDB lineage: Bacteria > Bacillota > Clostridia > Lachnospirales > Lachnospiraceae > Anaerosporobacter > Anaerosporobacter faecicola. The sequence continues at coordinate 113,770 of NZ_JAAQRO010000024.1, read as the reverse complement.
GGATGTGGAAGATACGGTAACCATATCAGCCAATTCTATAGAAGAATTAATGAAAAAAATACAAGAATACCAGATTAACGAGCGTACAAGTTATGTGCGAACTGATGCGGAAAAGGCAGTAGGACAATCTTTTGATTATACAATCTAGGGTTGTATAGAATGCAATACATAATAAACATAATTTATGAAACGATTGTAAAAGTATTATATAGTAATTGAAAAACATCTCTTTTATGTATAGGTATATACAAAAAGGAGGTGTTTTTTATGGTTACACAAGCAAAGGTATGAGGAAATGCCCAAGGTGTTTCGTTTGTGTAAGAACATAAATATATAATAGCATTTGACAAATAGGTAACTTGTTACTATAATAATGGTAACAAGTTACCTATTTGAATGTGATTCAATGGAGGATAATTAATGAATAGCAAATATGAAACCATGGGAAAAGATCCAGTTTGGATGAAAAAGCTTTTATTTGCAGGTATCTTTATACAGGAAAACAGACTTCATGCGGTATTTGATAAATATAACGATATGTCTGTAAAGCAGTGGCTCTTGTTGGCTGCGTGCGAAGTATTTAGTGAGCCACCTGCACTATCTTCTCTTGCAGAAGTCATGGGATGCTCCAGGCAGAATGTTAAGAAGATTGCCAGTTGTCTAGAACGAGATGGGTATATAACCTTAGAGAAATCATCCGCTGATGCAAGAGCAGTCTGTGTCGTGAGAACAGAAAAAGGAAAGCAATATACCTTAGAACGGGAAGAATACCGTAAATTAATGCATGAGATCATCTATCAAGATTTTACAGAAGAGGAGATCAGACAATACTACCAACTTAGTATTAAGATGATGAAGGGAATCGATCATTTGGAACAGTATTTTGTAAAAACGCGTGATGAATCATAGAGAATTGATAGAAACAAGGTATGTTAGGTATTAAACAGGGGAGACATAGAAAGATACAAAAGAAGAAACAAAAAATTACAGGAGTGATGTTATGAAGAATAAAAAGATAATTCAGATATTAACGACGCTAATTCTAATCTTATTAGGGATTGCTACATTTGTGGGATTGTTCAGTAGGAATGCTACCGCATTTCCAGCAATTCGGTCTGTATATGGAGAAACCATTGAATTATATAACAAAGGAATCTATGCGAGAGATTCCTTATCCATGGGTTCACAAGCGGTTGCACAGGATTTTGTAACATTGGTTCTTGGGGTGCCGTTGTTGTGTATATCCCTCTATCTTATCAAGAAAAAAAAGGACAAAGGGTTATTCCTACTTGTGGGAACTACAGCGTATATTCTATATACCTATATGTCTTACTCCTTTTTGATTGTGTATAATGACTTATATTTAATTTACTTATTGTTGATGATCCTTAGCTTTTATACTTTTTTACTTAGCATCAATGAAATCAATCAACTGAAATTATGTGAAAAGTATGCAAGCAAGTTTCATGAACAATCTTTGCGCAATATTCTCTGGATTGTAGGTGGAATTCTGGGGCTTATGTGGTTAGGTAGAATACTTCCTACGATTGGAACGAATAAGGCACCAGTGGGGTTAGAACATTATTCCACATTGGGAATCCAGACATTGGATCTTGGTTTTATAGTACCGTCTTGTATTGTAGCAGGTATTCTGCTGAACAAAAAGAGCAAGTGGGGATATCTGTTAGGAATTATACTGATCACGAAAGCCGTAACCATGGTATCAGCGGTGAGTGCGATGACCGTATTCATGCGAATTAATGGAGCATACATAACCTTATTAGAAACATTTCTTTTTCCATTACTGTTAATACCAATCGTATATTATATGATTAAAGTGTATAGTTGGATTAAGGAGTAGATCGGCAATCTCTTAAGAATTTTTTACATTTCCTTTAATAGTGGGGGTTCTGCCTTGACATTTTTTATTTAACGAGTAAGATGAGGAGTGTTGTTAGAACAAAAGTGTGACAAGATCTTTAACATTTGAATTAAATAAGGGTCATAAAAAGGGGAAACCCTTAGGGAGGAAGAAACATGAGAAGACGTACATATGCAAAAATCGGTGTCGTATGTGCATTGGCAATGGCAGCATTACCATTTTGTGATGTAACGGCACAAGCAAAGAATGAGCAAACACAGGCAGTCGTTATGAGTACCGATAAATCAGAAACGATTACCACGGTGGAAGTAAAGTCAAAGACGTATAAGAAAGAGTATAAGACAGAGGACGGTAAGATCTACAAAACAGTAAAATACGTTCGTCCAGTCTTAACAGGAGATTCAGAAGCAATTGAGAAGATCAATGCATTTTATGAGAAAAAGCAAAAAGCATGGGTTAAGGCAAGCAAAGAAGATCTTGAAGATGCAAAATTTATCGTGGAAAATAATGATGTAGATGGATATTATAGCGACGAGTATGGATACAAAGTGAAATACAATAAGAATGGTTATATCAGTATATTAGGAAGTGGATATGCGTATTGTATGGGAGCGCATGGTACACCATATTGCGAATCCCATACATTTGATCTGAATACGGGTAAAGAGCTAACCGTGAAGAACATCATGGCAGGAACGGACAAGCAGATCAAAAGTCGTATTGTAAGTGTATTTGAGAAAAAGATTAAGAAAGACAAAGACATGTTCTTTCCTGATGCATTAGATTATGTGAAGAAAACAGCAGGCGTTAAGAATAAGAACTTCTATCTAACTGGTTCGGGAATTGTATTCTATTACCAGCAGTATGAGATTGCTCCTTATGCAGCTGGTGTCATTACAGGAAAAATTCCTTATAAGACTACAAAATACTTTAAGATTGACTTACGGTAGTTCTTACGAAGTTACTCTTATTAAGAAGACCACGGTTTCATTCAGAGAATAGAGAATGGAATCGCGGTCTTTTTTTGACAAGCAAAGGCCACTATGATATAAAGAGTAAAAAGGGGGAAATGCATATGACAATTCTAGTAGCAGAGGATGAAGAGGATATTCGCAACATGATTGAAGAACAGCTGTTAATGGAAGGATATGCCGTGAAAAAAGCGGCAGATGGATTTGAAGCGTGGCAGATTCTAGGGAAAGAACAGATTGATCTGGCGTTACTTGATGTTATGATGCCAAAACTGGATGGATTCTCTCTTCTTCGAAAGATTCGAGAAACAAGTGATATGCCAGTTATCTTCGTAACGGCAAGAGGGGAAGAGATGGATAAAGTAGCAGGATTATCACAGGGAGCAGATGATTATCTCGTAAAACCCTTTGGAATGGCGGAATTAAGTGCCCGTGTGGCAGTGCAATGTAGGCATCTGGAGAAAGGAAACAGTATACAACAGGACAAGACAACAACTGTGGATAAGACTGAAAAAAATGTTCTGGCTTGTGGAAAACTCTCACTGAACACGCAGACAGGCGTAGTGACCAGAGGAGAGGAACTCGTATCGCTCAATGCGAAAGAATACCAGTTGCTACAATTCTTTATGGAGAACAAGGGTAAAGTACTGACCAAGCGGCAAATCTACCAGGCAGTTTGGCAGGAGGAGTATCTATACGATGACAATACCATTATGGTACATTTATCAAGATTACGGAATAAGATTGAGACAAATCCAAAAACACCAGAATACCTGGTTACGAAAAAAGGAATTGGATATAAATTAGATGCCCCACAAGGAGAATTGGAGCAAGATTGATAGTAGGATTCTTATGTGAGGAAAAACCGATGTTGAAAGAAAGCTACGAATTAGCGAAGGGAGGGTGACGTATGAAAACAAGAACAATATCTAGTTATTTATGGAGATGCTATTTATTTATTGTAATTACCTCTACCTTGTTGATCATTATACCGTATCTTGTACTGGGATTATTCGCACAGATCTTTCAGGACCGCGTAAAAAGTAACCAGTACACGGCTGCCTCTATTATGAAAGATCGGGTGGAGGAGATTCCAACAGAAGAGGTGGTTGCCAACAATGGTAGCATTGACATTATCTATGATGACCTTACAGTAGTACATATAGCTGGTGTGGATACCGTACAGATTCACCAATTTACAATGAACCAGTTTACCCAATTCCTTATGAAAGCGACAGATGTTCATTCTGATTATCATCGAGATGTGGAATACAATGAGCAGCAGGGATTTTGGTTGATGGTGACATTTCCTGTTTCCATTCGAATTGAAATTATACTCCAATATAATGCAATATCAAGGAATTTTAATTTCTTTTCTTTCTTGGTGATCGCCACTATTCTTGGTTATGGGCTGCTTGTGGTATGTAGTGCAATCTTATATGCAAAGCATACAGCAAGATCCTTTGTGAAACCTATGCATGTTCTTCAGGCATATACCAGAAGCATCGAATCTGGCGCAGGTGAGAATGGAGTATTAAGTCGTTACCAATTCAGAATTAAGGAGTTCCGTGAGTTTAAGGAAGCTCTCATTCATATGGAAGGAGAATTAGACAGACAGAAAGAGTTGAATAAGCAGGCAATGGAGAATCGAAAGCAATTGGTTCGAGATATTTCTCATGATCTGAAGAATCCATTGGCAAGTATACAAGGTTATGCAGAATTATATCAAAATCATGCGGAATTAACCAAAGAACAACAAGAGAATTATATGGATTGTATCTATCGGAATAGCGTTCGTGCCAATGAGCTGATTCAGAGCTTATTCGCTTACTCACAAGTAGACCGTGCAGATTTTACGTTAGAAAAAGAAGAGATGGATCTATGTGAATTCCTTCGGGTTTTAGCCGCAGAGTACCTTCCTTTGCTAGAGGAAAAGAAGTTAGAATTAGAGGCATGTATTCCAGAAGAAGAGATTCGTATGGATATGGACAGCAAGCAAATGACTCGTGTCCTTCACAATATACTAGATAATGCGTGCAAATATCATGGTTGTGGAACCAAGATCACCATAGGGGTAAAAAGAGAGGGGCCTCAAGTGATTGTTTGGATAGCAGATGATGGAATTGGTATGGATGAGGAAGCAGCGAAGACGTGTTTTGAACCATTTGCAAGGGCCGACCAAGTACGAAACTCCCAGACAGGAGGAAGTGGACTTGGACTAGCCATAGCAAAGAAAATCGTGGTAGCGCATGGTGGAGACATCGCACTGGAGACGAAGATGGGGGAAGGGTGTCGATTTGTTCTGACGTTTTCCTCAAAACACTAAACAATAGTCGAACATTTTATTCCACCAAATGTTTATTTGTTATTTAAGGTTCTTGTAAGGTTGCTTACGGATTCTTGTAAGATTCCTATCGTATAATAGCATTCATAAAGAAAGATAGCAGGAGGTTGGAAGAATGCAAGGAAGGATTCGTAAGCAAAGAATGATCCGTTTCTACATGATCGGATGGTTGATTGTATGTATGATACTAGGAAGCGTGGGAGTTTTCCAAAACCAGAGGAAAGCTTTCGCGATGACGAAAGAGCAGATGCATGAGACTAGGAACGTGACAACAGGTGGAGTACTACAAGGGGAGGTAGAGACAACAGACGTTAGTAAAGGGGAAACAACGGAAGCGAATGAGGCAGTTCGTACAACGGATTGGGAAACCCCTTCTGGAATCAAAGGGAAAGATCTAGAAACCGAGCTGGATGCCTTGTTTGATAAGTATATTGGGACAAGTGTACAAGGTGGAGCAGTAGCGGTAGTGAAAGATGGGAAAATTGTCTTTGAAAAGGGATACGGTTATGGAAATGCCAAAAACCATATTCCAGTCGATCCAACTAGCACGGTTTTTGAGTATGGCTCTGTAACCAAACTTTTTACTTGGGTAAGTGCGATGCAGTTGGTGGAGCAAGGAAAACTTGATCTAGATGAACCAATTCAAACGTATCTACCAGCGGATTTTAAGGTGCCACAAAGCAGTAAAACACCAATTACCATGATGAATCTTATGAACCATACCGCAGGGTTTGATGATTACTGGATTGGTTTATTTACTAGAAAAGATAATTATACGGACCTTCGAACCGCATTAGAGGAACATAAGGTGCAGCAGATTAATGAACCAGGGGAAATCTGCTCGTACTCCAATTACGGTGCGGGGCTTGCAGGATATCTGGTACAGTGTATTGCAGGTCAAGAGGAATATGACTATGTAAGAGAGCAGATTTTTGAACCATTACAGATGAAACAGGTAACCATGAGTATCGTTCATGATGATGAAGCAGATCTATTTGCTAAGAAATCAAAGGGATATGAGTTTAATGAGGGTCGTTTAACAGAAGGACAATTCACGTATATACCGATGTATCCGGCTGGAGAAGCGAATGGGACAGTAGAAGAACTAGGTAACTTTGCAATTGGTTTACTTGACAAGAATTCGGGCTTATTCAAGTCGCCACAGACCTACGAGGAGTTATTCTCCACAACGTATACGGCAAATAAGGATATCGCAGGAGTTGGACATGGCTTTTTTGAATATGATGGAGAATACAAAACCTATTGGCACAATGGGGGAACCAATAATTTCTCTACATTTTTTGCAGTGGTACCAGAAGAAGATTTTGCAATTGCAGTAGTAGGGAATACAGAAGGTACGCCATGTGACGAAATGGTCCATCAGGTTGGTTGGAAGATGGTAAGGGATAAAGAAGTTAACCTAGAAGAACCAGAAGCAAATCTACCTAGTACGAAGGAAGTAGTTGGTACCTATGTGGCTCCACGTCGAATTCATAGTGGAATTACGCAGATTATATACCTATTACAGCCATACGATTTGAAAGTTTCCTATGTGAATGAGCAAGAAATTCGTATTGATGGAGAAACGTATCGTCAAATCAAACCATATCTATACCAGAATGAAGAAGATGGACAGAAGAGTTATTTCACAGTAAAAGATGGAAAAGTGGTACAGTATACATACATTCAAGGATATCAAAAGATTACGCAGCAAAAAGGGCGTTATATCTTTTCCTATATTGGAATAGGGGCATGGGCAATCCTTTTTATTCTGACATTAATTCTTCTTGTTATTGCACTATTTCGTAAAAAAGGGAAACGTTATGGCATGCTATATATATTAGAAGGTATTTGGCTGGTACTTGTATGTAATATTGTTATAATCGCATCTCGGATAATTGGAGAAGATCGTTTTGGAGCGATTCAACCGCAATTAATTGGAAACGGAATCTTCGGAATCGTTTTATTCTTAGGGAATATCCTGCAAGTTGTGAAAGCAGTAAAAAATCATGCTTTTATAAAATGGGAAAAGATTTGGTCCATTCTCTATGGTGGAATCTCGATTCTTATGTTAATTGTCTTACTAATCTGGGGAGTATTTCAAGTTGCTAGATAACCATTCATGTATGAGGTATCTACAAAAGAGAAACCGTTCATAAGGAGGGTGCAAAATGATTGTATATTATATGGACCGTATTATCCCAGGAATCATTGTTCTGGCCGTACAGGGGATTTTATTAGCCATTCTTCGAAAATGCATGAAAAAGAAGTGGAAGAAACCATGGTTTCTAAAAAGCCAGGTAGGAGTCCTGCTTATCATGTTACTAGCAATAGTTTTTGGATACTTTGGAAAGTATGTATCCATTGCCAATGCACCGACCAAGCAATATACTGTACAAGAACTGAAGGAAGATTTGAAGCAATTAGAAAAGGTGCTGTTTGGGCAATCGCCCATGTATTATACGGATCAAGAGGTATTACGGGAAGCATTTGATCAGGTGAAAAAGCAGATTACAGAACCAATGACAGAGGAAGCCTATTATCGGCTGATCAACCCATTGGTGGTACAAGTCCGTTGTGGGCATACGAATCTAAGCATATCACAGGCACTCCAAAAAAGTAGGGAGGGAAAGAACATCTTCTTCCCAATTGCTGTTTCGCTTCAGGAAGATTGCATCATGGTGAAAGAGTCGAATACGGAATATGGCGTAGAAGAAGGCAATATAATTCAATCCATTAATGGAGTGGAGGCAGGCGAGATTATTGAGACAATCGTAGACAATATAAGTAGAGATGGCGATAATGAGGCAGTGGCGCAATATATAGCCAATGCCTGTTTCCAAATAAAATATTATGATTTCGTCGAGCAATCCCATACGTATGATGTGGTACTGGAAAAGAAGGACGGAACAATTGTTACAAAACAAGTGGAGGCAATATGGAACAAAGAGTGGAATACCAATGCTTGGGACTTACACAAAGAAATGTATGCAGATGGAGATTATTATAGTTCCACCTTTGAAAAAGATTCTGCTACGTTGCGGATTCGTGTATTCTTTGAAGAAAAGACTAAATTCAAAACATTCTTAAAAGAATTCTTTCGTGAGGTGGAAGAACGAGGTATAACGAAGGTAATTCTTGATGTACGAGGTAACTTTGGCGGTGATGCGAAGATGGCAAAGGAGTTATTAAGTTATTTGATCACGGAACCCTACTCGTATTTTGAAAGCAAACTACCTCTTACGATGAAACTACTGGGCTATGGAAAGACCGTGAAACCAAAACAGACCAGTTTGAAGTATGAAACAGAACTATGGATTGATGGAGGCTGTTTCTCCACCTGTGGGCACTTTGCAGCAGTATACAAATCCTTAGATCTTGGCAAGGTGATGGGAGAACCAACAGGAGGCGGAAGTACCTGTACCGATGGCAGCAGTGATGTAGTTCTGCATAATACAGGAATCCGTTTGCATTATGCAACGACGGTATTCTCTGTACGCGCGGACTTGGAGAAGGAGAATATGGTTTGTCCGAATTGATATTGTTTGTTGTCAGTGAGGAGAGCATTGTAAGTTCATTAGCATAGTTGGCATCAATGTATGCGTTAAGAATTTAATAGATTGTCGGAGAAATTATATTGGGATTGTAATTCTCAAATTGACTTATTATGAACTTTCTGATTAATTATATAAATAGATAGCAAATTACGTTTAGCTCCATATTATTTTTCCATCATTGAAAAACGGTAGTAACATAGACAAATGAATAAATATAAATCCTAATATTATTGGTTCATGAATTATTAAAAATAGAATTAATCCACATGTACTTGCTAATAATGGACCCAAACAAGCTATTAAACGACTATTTTTTTTATTGGTTTTATTTGTTATTAATTGTATATTAAGAGCATTAATTCTAAAGTAGCATTCTAAGTTTTTAGAGTTACATATGAAGTAACAATATATGTGTGAAAATTCATGAACAAAACACATTATAATAAATGTTATAACAATATAAATTATTTTATTCAACTTAGTGTTTAAGAGCATCCCTAAATTAGAACAACAGACAATAAATGGAATGAATCTTAGCATGTATGATACAATAGTTTTAACTGTCATAATAAATATATTCTTTTCAAAAAAACATTTATTGCTATAGGGTCTAATAAAACATATTATATCTAAAAGATACAATGTATTAAGTAATTCTTTTAGACACTGGGTATTAATGTCACTATCATGTAACAAGTTTTTTATACTGTAATTATTAAATATTAGTTTAATAAGTTTTTTATTTTCATGGTCATCAATTATAATTTTCTGATTAATCCGTTCATCTAATATATAATTATTTGAAAATAGTATACCTGTATTAATTTTATATTTATCAAATTTATATATTTTCATATTTACCTCATATAATTGCTTATTATATTACAATTGTATATTGGAGTCATTGGCAATAGAAATACAAGCCAAAACAAATACTAATATAAAATTTGTTATTAACTGCAATTGTGGAATTGGCTTCCAGTTCTCTATTAAAAAAGTATGTACAATATTAATAAATAGCAAATAAATACTCGCTATTAAACTTATAAGTTGATAAAATACTACATGTTCTTTTCCATTTTTAATCATTGGAATTTTAAGTACATTAGCAAGTAACATGAGAAACAATATCCAAGTTATGAAAAGTATAATATTTTTTATACTAAACAATGAAGGATATATGAATGAGAACAGACTATATTCTAGCATTCCCCATGTTAAACCGCAGACTATGCGAGCGATAAATAAAAAAAATTGATTAATTGGAAAATACTTATAAATTGTCTCATAGCTATTTGAGATACCTATAAAAAAGGTACTTGATAATGCGAGCAATATAAAAAGGATGGACTCGTTTATAGGAAAATTACACAGATCAGATATGAACTTACAAGCAAAAGGAATAATTGACAATTCGATAAGGTATTTTTTGTTACGTAGAACTTCAATCTTTAGTATTGATTGAATTACATAAGTAATTTTGTATGAATGACACTCTCTTGAGAATCGTAATACTGTAGAGGAGTTTATCATAAACTGTCTTTTGCGAAATATGTAATTTACGATGACTCCAAATATAAGTGGAATATTAATTAGTATATAAAGAGTAGTAATTTGATAATCTTTTGTTCTTAAATATAATAATATAGGAAATGAAAATAATATGATTATAATAAGTGAAAGAATCTGGTATATAAGTTGATTCTGATACTTCGTTTTTAATATGCAAAATAAAGCGATAGGAAATAGAATAAGTCCTAAGCATAATGTAAAAAGGGTATACACCATTTGTATAATAAAAGAAAAAGAGGCTTGCATAAGTAGTAATACAAAAACGAATAATAATAAAATTATAGCAAGTACTATAATTGTGTAAAATCCAACAGAAAAAAAATATACTTGCTTGCAGGATAGAGGGGTATATTGTAACAGCATCCACTCTTCTAGAGAGGACTTATAAGAAAAATACAAAATAAAATACGCCATAATCGCTGCTATTATAACCAAACTCTTCCCTAAAAAAGGAAGCATGTCTATAAAATAAATATGTTCTCTAAAATGCAAGTTGGAGAAGTTATCCATTAGGCTAGTGAACAGTAAATAAAATCCTACAATTAGCATAATAAAAAATGATAGAAAAGTAACTGTATTTTTTATAATGAAAATACGTAATAAATTTTTGATGTAGTAGTATTTTTTCTTTAATAAATAGTTATATGGCATATGTAATCCTCCTACTGGATTAATTTAAGAAAGGTATCTTCTAAACTGGAGTTTTTCTTTATGTATTCAATACTTTTTTGCAATTGAATACTATGTTTAGATAAAATTGCTACTTCATCACATACATCTTCTACAAAGCTTAAAATATGAGTAGAAACTATGATAGTTGTCCCGTTTTTTTTCAATTCTAAAATTGCCTTTTTTAACAAATAAATCATTTCGATGTCTAGTCCGTTAGTAGGCTCATCAATAATTAAAACAGCTGGTTTATGTATAATTGCACCGATTATTTGTACTTTTTTTCTCATTCCATGAGAAAAAAACTTTATAATACGGTATTGAAACTCAATCAGATTAAAGTAGTTTAGCCAGTATGTAATCAATTCATTCAGATTTTCATCTAAGATTCCATACAATTTTCCGATTATATGTAAATATTCATTAAGGGTAAGATAATCTAATAAAAGATCATCGTCCATTACAATGCCAAGTTTTTTCTTAAAGGGTATTGAAGTTATATCAGGTGTTTCACCAAGAATAGATATTAATCCATTCCCTGATAATTCACCTAATATGCATTTAATTAATGTAGTTTTACCGCTTCCATTGCTACCAACTAATCCAATGCAAGACCCACTAAGAATATTAAGATTAATATCTTTTAGTATGTAATTATTTTTATGGTATGCAAACGAAAATTGTTCAATCTTAATATCATATGTCATAGTTAATTCCTCCAAATAATCTATATTACAAAAATATGAAATTATTTAAATCTCTTATGTTGAATAGCATTTATAATTCAATTTTTTTTGTATAGATTCTTATTAACTTCACTAAAATAGCTGAAATAATGGTCATTAAGGCTGCAATTATAAATGGCATAATATAAAAGATTGGATAGTCTTTGAATGTTAAATCTAAAAGTGCTCCTCCAATGTTTACATTCATAAAGGTTCTTCTCATTAATATTCCACAAAAGTAATAATCTATTATTTGGCTCTGTCCAATTTCCAATGCTTTGTCAAAACTATAAGGTGAAACTGCGTGCATGTTATTTTTAATAAAAAATAAACTTCCACAAAAAAATGTCATAAATATAACAAAATAAATAAAAATTTTTAATAACAAATGTTTATACTCTTTTTTTTTCATAATATACCTCCATTAAGAAAGTGGGAAGGCTTAGCAGCTGGTTAGCTAATTAATATGCATATAATTTACATATTCTCCAGTATTGAATCTGGTGTAATTATTACTCCATTTGGTTGTACATATCTCTCAGGAGATGAATATCGTGGTATTACTCTAATTCTTGAAACAGATTTTCCATCAAGATTTATCGAAGGTGTTTTACCTTTTGTTACATTAAAAGTTAATTCTGCACCATTAGTGAACGACATGTCTAACTCATGTCCCTTATCTGTGGCATACTGAATTGCTGCCATTTTTTCTTCGTGTTCTGTATAAGTATTATATAGAACTATTCCAGTACCACCCACTACTATAGCACCTAAAATAATTAAAACAACCCATTCCCATGCCAGTGCATAAATAACTTTTTGCTTTGCGTAGTTTATGAAATTTAATTTTGTAATAGTGTTCATTTCTTCTTGACTAATATTTACTGTGTGTTCCATATGTAATCCTCCTTAATCAAATGAAATACCTTCCCACCAATGTCAATATTTTACTGCACAAGTGATAAAATGTCAATAAAATTTAATATATTACTATATATGTAAACTGCATAACGCATTTTTTGTTTTGGAAGCTTTGGAACTGGAATTGGAGTTTGATATTAAAATTAAAATAAAAAAAATAAAAGCAAATAATCTTATAAAGATTGAGATATTAGCGGATCAATGAAGCATTATAGTCAATATCTTGCCTCTCTAATGCATAGATGACTCTGATAAGCTTCTTTGCGACATGAGTTATAGCAACTCTGTCTGGCTTGCCTTCTTCGCGTTTCTTGGCATAGTAAGCAGCAAATGTCATATCGAAACGGATTAGAGGAAGGCAACAATTAATCAGGACGTATCGAAGAGAAGAAGAACCACGTTTTACCATTCTTCCTCCGTGTGATTCGGTTCCTGAATCGTTAATTCCTGGTTCAATTCCAGCAAATGCAAGCATTTGTCCTGGATTAGAAAAATTTGGAATATCACCATATTCAGAATAGATGACTGCCGCTGATATGGGACCAATACCAGGAATGGACATATAATGCGGATGGACTTCGGCAACAAGTTTGTTGATTTCACATTCTAGGTTTTCTATTTCTTTAGAAAGGGTTTTATAGAGTGTGAGCAAGCTGCTTAGCTCAACATCAAAAATAGAGTTGTTTACGCCGACAGTATTAGCAGCAAGATCTTTCAATCTTAGGAATTGCTGTGGTGAAAACTTGCCTCTTGAAATAGAATGAAGCTTATCATATGAAGCAGAATTCATTCTTGCCATTTTTTCAGCAGAACCATAATTCTCGAGTAGGTAAAGAGCAGTCTTAGATAATCGCTCATTAAAGAATGGTTTGAACTCAGGAAATGTATGATCAAATACATTCGTGATTTTTACGAGATAAAAAGAACGTTACCGAATTAGACGATCACGCAAACGAGTTAGTGACTTTAAAGAATAAGCATGATAAAATCCTTTTGAATGGGGTTTGTATTCGACAGTCATTAACCAACGTGCTATTGATTCGCAGTCAACAGAGTCGGTTTTTGTACGCCTTAGAGATGTAGATTTCTTGTATTCCTTGATAAGAACTGGATTAACTTCCATGAAGCTGTGGTGAGCGTTTTCGAGGAACAACTCAAGATTGAGAGCATAGTGGGCAGTTGATTCAAACCCTATTTTTATGTCCTCAGGATTGGAGAGAGAGTTTAAAATAGTATTCTTCAAAGCCTGCTTTATTGTTTTTAAAAGTAAACTTTGAAATGATTTTTTGATTGCTGGCAGAAATGATGCAGCAATCATGTTTGTACTTGGAAATATCAATTCCAACAAAGTACATTGACATAGAGCAATACCTCCTAATGAATATTTTGAGCACTGTTGTCTTCCACAGAGAATTCGGCTGTGTAATCACGTAAATAAAAACGTCAAGCGTTAACAAACTGATTAACAGTAATAGACGAAAAGCTGTGGTCTGAGTCACCTCATAACAGTCTAAGCTGTAAAAAAATAGATACAGATCCACAGTGCCTTTTCAAAATATATCAGAGATGGAGTAGAATACCCAGAGATTTCTGGGAGAAAGGAAATAATCCAATTACCATCTGAGATAATTGGATTATACGTGTTTGAATGAGTTTACTCATATAAAGCTTATAATTATTGATTATAATTAGTAATGTAACATTCAGTTAGTAAATAAATAAAAATGGAATTGTATCAGATAGATTATTATATTAGGAAGGTGTTGTGTTTGCATGTTAATTGATTTTGATTTGTCTATAATACTATATGAATCTATATTAAATCTATATTATTTATGGTAGTTGCTTTATATCTTATAGTATTTTTTATTTATTAAATGTCTTTAGGTCAACAATATTCCCTTTTTATGTAAATGTACCGTTACCAAATAATTTAAGGAAAGTATTAATCTTATTCCATTTCATTAATATTTTTTGGAAAGATTCTATACTCAATACAATTATGACAACACCATTAGGTTTTTATGTTTTTGATCCTTGTAAAAGATTAAGAATACAAATATGATAGCATCATAAACATACAAAACTTAATCAACGGTACAACAAGGAAAGCTTGTATTACCAAGCCAAATTATGGTATAATTTCAGTGTAGAAAATTGTTGTTTGGGAGTTAGTTGATAGAAAAGGGGTAGTACAGATGCAAAAGAGGAAAGTATTTGGTTGTGTATTTCTATTGGTTGCAGTTTTGATGGTTGTTAGTGTATGGAAGGACAAAAACGATATTCTGGCAGAAACGCATCGGAATATGAAACAAGCAGAGATGTTAGCCAATAGTGTTGGATTTACTTTGGACAAGAAGATGAAGGTTGAGATTGATGTGGAGAGCAAGATTAAAGAAGGCGGGGCTACCATTACCTTACAAACCGAGACAGGAGAGATCTTGTATGAATTTGCGACGGATTGTGAAGAAACAAAAGTAATGAAATTAGAGGCTGGAAGCTATGAAGTACGTACGGATAGTGATAGCTGTAAGGGGAATTTTGATATTGTAATTCGTAAGAAATAAGAAATATAGTTATATTTTATAGTTCATATGTTATAAAAGTGGAATATACATAAATATGTTTTTAGATTGTACTGATGGTAAGGATACGTTCCGAATCAAAAGACAGGAGTAGAGACAGAAGTGATAATACACGGGACGGTTGTAATATTGGCATCGTATAGTACGATGTCTTATTACAGCGGTCCTTTTTCTATAATAGGGTTTGGGTGTCAAAAGGCTTAGAGTATACATTTTGCTGCAGTAGAGAAAGTAGTAAGAACCAGAAAGTATAGGAATGCTTAATCAAAAGGAGAGATCACAATGGAAACAAGAGTAGCCGTAGTTGGAATCATTGTAGAAAATGAAGATGCTGTAGAAGCACTCAATCAACTTTTACACGAATATGGTGCCTATATCATTGGAAGAATGGGAATTCCGTATCGGGAAAGAAAGATCAATATCATCAGTATCGCCATTGATGCACCGCAAGATATTATTAGTGCCATGACGGGAAAAATCGGTCGATTAACTGGTGTTAGTGCGAAGACAGCGTACTCTAATGTAAGTGGAGTAAAAAACACGGAAGATTAATCAACTCTACTATGAAGGCTTTTCAATATGAAAAGTTTTATGTAAAGGAATACAGAAACAAGAAACAGAAACGAGAAGAAAGTAATAAAAACCAAAATAAGAAACAAGAGAATAAAGCGCATTAAGAGTAAAAAATAAAATAAGAAAAGTTAAGAGGAAACGATGAAAGAGATAATTGATCGATTAGCAGACGTACATACACTGTCCAGGGAAGAATATAGAACATTATTAACAGAAATGACTGCTGAAAATGAGGAGTATCTGGCGCTAAAAGCCAGAGAAATTCGACATGCAATCTATGGGCATGACGTGTTTACCCGTGGATTGATTGAGTTTACGAATTATTGCAAAAACGATTGTTATTATTGTGGAATCCGAAAGTCCAATCAACATGCCTCTAGGTATCGCTTGACCAGGGAGGAAATCCTGTCTTGCTGTAAGAATGGATATGAGTTGGGATTTCGTACATTTGTATTGCAGGGTGGAGAGGATGGCTATTATACCGATGAGCGTCTTGTTCAGTTGGTTCGCATCATTCACGAACGGTATCCAGACTGTGCCATAACCTTATCCATTGGAGAGAGAAGTAAGGAAAGTTATCAACGATTGTATGATGCAGGAGCAAGTCGATATCTTCTCCGTCATGAGACAGCAAATGAAGCCCATTATAAAAGATTGCATCCAAGTAACCTATCGTTACAGAATCGTAAAGCGTGTCTTGTCCACCTTAAGAACATCGGATACCAGGTAGGTTGTGGATTCATGGTCGGTTCTCCGGGACAGACGGTGGATAACCTTATTGAAGATCTGAATTATATTAGTAGTTTACAGCCACATATGGTGGGGATTGGTCCATTCATTCCCCATAAGGATACGTCTTTTGCGAATGAGAAGGCGGGAAGTTTAGCAATGACCCTTCGTTTACTCAGTATTCTACGTCTTATGTTACCAAGTGTGTTGCTACCAGCTACCACTGCATTAGGAACAATTCATCCAATGGGGAGAGAGAAGGGAATCTTGGCAGGTGCCAATGTGGTCATGCCAAATCTCTCTCCAACAGATGTAAGGAAGAAATACATGCTTTATGACAATAAGATTTGTACAGGAGATGAAGCGGCAGAATGCAGACTGTGTTTGAGTCGTCGCATGGAGAAGATAGGATATCGATTAGTCGTAGATCGGGGCGATTATCGAACTTGTGATTTATAGCCTTCTGACCCTTGCACCATATAATTTATGATTGCAAGATGACCAGTAAGGGGAAATTCATGAAAGGCAATGACACAAGAAGAGCAATAACACAAGAAGAGCAATGACACAAGAAAAACAATGTCACAAAAAAACAATGGCACAAGAAAAACAATAGCACAAGAAAAGCAAAAGGCACAAGAAGAGCAAAGGCGCAAGATAAGCTAAGGCACAGGATAGATGTCAATGTCGTATATAGCTGACACAAAGAAAAACTGCGTGAAAGCTTGTATATAGAAACTAATGGGGAAGCTATGGGGAACCTTCCTAACCCAAAAGAAAGGATGAAACGATAACGATGTATAATGTAAATTCATTACAAGCAGAGGAGTTTATTAATCATGAAGAGATTCTAGAATCTCTTAAGTATGCCAAGGAGAACAAGAATAATGTAGAAGTTATTGATGCAATCTTAGCAAAAGCAAGACTGAGAAAAGGATTATCCCACAAGGAAGCAGCCGTATTATTAGATTGTGAGATCCCAGAGAAGGTACAGGAATTATATGCGTTAGCAGAACAGATTAAGAAAGATTTTTATGGAAATCGAATTGTTATGTTTGCCCCTTTGTATCTATCCAATTATTGTGTGAATGGCTGTCTCTATTGTCCATACCATGCGAAGAATAAGCATATTGCCAGAAAGAAATTAACACAGGAAGAAGTCAAAAAAGAGGTAATCGCTTTACAGGATATGGGACATAAGCGATTAGCAATTGAGGCAGGAGAAGACCCTGTGAATAATCCATTGGAGTACATATTGGAGTGTATTAAGACTATTTATAGTATTAAGCATAAGAATGGTGCGATCCGTCGTGTCAATGTTAATATCGCGGCAACGACAGTGGAAAACTATCGGAAGTTAAAGGAAGCAGGAATCGGAACGTATATCTTATTCCAGGAAACCTATCACAAGGAGAGCTATGAACGGTTACATCCAACAGGACCAAAGCATAATTATGCGTATCATACAGAAGCTATGGATCGTGCAATGGAAGGTGGAATCGATGATGTAGGTATTGGTGTATTATTTGGATTGGAATTGTATCGCTATGAATTCGTTGGATTGCTTATGCATGCAGAACATCTAGAAGCCGTTCATGGTGTGGGACCTCATACCATTAGTGTGCCAAGAGTAAAAAGAGCAGATGATATCGACCCAGATGCATTCGACAACGGAATTTCGGATGAAATGTTTGAAAAACTGGTAGCTTGTATCCGTGTAGCAGTTCCTTATACGGGAATGATTATCTCTACGAGAGAGAGCAAACAGGTTCGTGAAAAGGTATTGCATCTTGGTATCTCCCAAATCAGTGGCGGCTCTCGTACTAGCGTTGGCGGTTATTATGAAGAAGAACCAGAAGAGGAAAATTCAGCACAATTCGATGTAAGCGACCAAAGACCATTAGATGAAGTTGTTCGGTGGTTAATGGAGATTGGCTATCTACCAAGTTTCTGTACAGCATGTTATCGGGAGGGACGGACAGGAGACCGGTTTATGAGTCTATGTAAGAGCGGACAGATACAAAACTGTTGTCATCCCAATGCTTTAATGACCTTAAAAGAATATCTTGAAGATTACGCCAGTGATAAAACGAAGAAGATTGGATATGAACTGATTGCCAAGGAGTTAGAGAAGGTTCCAAATGAAAAAGTAAG
Organism: Anaerosporobacter faecicola; assembly: GCF_012070565.1. GTDB lineage: Bacteria > Bacillota > Clostridia > Lachnospirales > Lachnospiraceae > Anaerosporobacter > Anaerosporobacter faecicola. The sequence continues at coordinate 95,088 of NZ_JAAQRO010000024.1, read as the reverse complement.
AAGAATTGCCTCAGAACATATCTACGATATTGAACATGGAAAACGTGATTTCCGTTTCTAAGGAGGAACTTCGATATGAATAGTAATTTGAATGCAACCCCTTCTGCGAATCGTGTCCATATTGCATTTTACGGAAAACGAAATAGTGGAAAATCTTCCATCATTAATGCCATAACAGGTCAACAAGTATCCATTGTCTCTAATGTAGCAGGAACTACGACAGACCCCGTCTATAAACCAATGGAGATTGCAGGAATTGGCCCTTGTATGTTAATTGATACAGCAGGATTTGATGATGAAGGGGATCTGGGAAAAAGTCGTGTGGAAAAGACGGAAGTCGTTATGCAGAAGACAGATCTTGCAGTAATACTTTTTACGGAAAAAGGTGTCGAGGAAGAATTGATGTGGTATCATGCATTGGAGCAAAAACATACAATTGTAATACCAGTAATCAATAAAATGGATTGCCTAGAGAATCCAGATGAATTTGTAGATGCTGTGCAGAAGGCTACAAAACAAAAGCCGGTTTTAGTTAGTGCGAAAACAAGAGAAGGAATTCCTTTGCTGATTGAACGATTGGTTCAGCAGATGCCAGAAGAAGAGACGAAGGCAGAAATTACAAGAAACCTTGTACAAGAAGGGGATTCCGTATTATTAGTTATGCCACAAGACATTCAAGCCCCAAAGGGACGCCTGATCCTTCCGCAGGTACAGGTACTTCGCGAATTGTTGGATAAGAAATGTATCATCACATCGGTAACAACGGACAAATTGGAACAAGGATTACATAGTCTTGTAGAACCACCCAAGTTAATCATTACGGATTCCCAAGTATTTCGAACCGTCTATGATCAGAAACCAAAAGAAAGTATGCTAACCTCCTTCTCGATGTTGTATGCTGCGTATAAAGGAGACATCGACTATTACAAAGAAGGTGCAGCAGCAATTGATTCTCTTACTCCACAGTCCAAAGTTTTGATTGCAGAATGTTGTACCCATGCCCCATTAAAAGAGGATATTGGACGTGAAAAATTACCTCGGTTACTGAGAAATCGTATAGGGCAGGAATTAACCATTGATATGGTCAGTGGTATGGATTTCGGAAAAAATCTAGAACAGTATGATTTGATTATCCAATGTGGAGCCTGCATGTTCAATCGCAAATACGTTATGTCTCGTGTCAATCTTGCCAAGGAAAAACAGATTCCAATGACGAATTATGGCGTGGTTCTTGCCTATCTGAATGGAATCTTAGGTGAAGTGAGTATATAAGTGGTAGACGAGAATGAGCAAAAGTGAATAGGATGTGTTATAAGTTATCGGACAAATACCTTCGTATAGGAATTTGTCCGATAACACATGTTAGGATTCCTCTGGTAACCCAATTTTACGTAAATCTCGTATTCGAAATAATATAACAGGAATCAGGATACCTAAACTACAAAGCAACGTCTGTAGAAATGGTTGGAATTCAAAATAACGAAGATGAAGTCCCAATGTATGATAATAAAACTGGTTTGCAAAGAAGGAAACCAAAAATCCAATAAGAAAGCAAAGGAATAAACCAAGGAGATGAATCAAGCACACCTCTTTCAAAACCTTCCAAAGTATTTTTTTTCGTGAGATGCCTAATGCTTTGTAGACAGAGAATTCATAGTTCCTCTTTTGGTAAGTACCAAGAAAAGTAGCTACGATTGTTATTGCCAATACAAGGGTGATGAGAATGGAAAGAACACCATATATCAGACGGTATATGGATAATTCATCCTCAATATTAGCATTAATAGATTCATAGCAGTTCACAACAACGAAAGAATCGCTATGGTAAGGTAAGAGTGCTTTGCCAAAAGCAGAGCGTGCTTCTTTGTCAGAAGAAGTATTTGTGGTCTGTTGCCGTAGTGCCATTGTTGTGGTAGGTTCCACATTAGGGTCATAGGACAGCGCAAAGAGAAAATCATTTTTTACAATAGAAGAGACAGTATAGGTATCGATTAAACCATTAATCTTGTGTGATTTTGAATCAAATTGGTCACCTAATTGGAACTGTGTATTCTTAGAAAGACTGCTACTTATGATAAGCTGTTTTTCGGTAGGGTCAGAAGCAAAACTCAGGTGCAATAAATTGGTATATTGCAGCAGATCCTCTTTTGATGTAAAGAGCAACAAAGGAATCCATTGGGATGTACCCATTTCATTCGTGGTAAGAATATAGCTTTCCATGTTGACCAATACTGTTGTAGAGACAACGGAAAGATTCTTAATGGAGGAAACAGTAGAATCGTAGTCTTCCTGTGTACATCCGTATCCAGGTGTAATGGTAGCAAAATCACGGTATATCTGTTTTGAACGCACAGCAGAGTGTTTCATTGTGTTGATGTAGATACCACCTAGATATACAAGAACAAGAGAGGCAACCAAAAGGATTAAGGCAAGTGCTCTTTTTTTATTCTGGTGAAGATAGTACGTAGCAGAGAATGGATTCATTAGCTCTCCTCCTTACTACCAACTGAGATAAGTTGGTCATGAATGATCTTCCCATCCCAAATTTCAATAATTCGATCCGCATCTTTTAGAATGGAGCGATCATGTGTAATAACAAGAACTAAATGTTGTTTTGCATACTCTTTTAGAATATCCATTACAACAAATGCGCTAGTGTGATCAAGAGAGGCAGTTGGTTCATCTGCGAATAAAACATTGGGGCAATTAATCAAAGCTCTTGCAATGGCAACCCGTTGACGCTGTCCGCCAGATAATTTACCTGGTCGTTTCTTCATATCCGATTTTTTCAATCCAAAATCTTCTAATAGTTGAATTCCACGAGAAATAGCAATTTCTTTTTTGTCGGTAGCAGCGACAATCACATTGTCCAGTGCACTCATGTAAGGAATTAGAAAATGTCGTTGAAATACAAATCCGAATTCCTTTCGCCGAAGAAGTTCCTGTTCGGAGCGACTTAATTGGGAAAAGGAATGGGAATTATACTGAATTTCTCCGGAAGTCGGTGTTTTTAGTGTGGATAGACAGTACATAAAACTGGATTTACCACTTCCACTTGGACCCATGAACCCGACTAATCCATGGTCAGGTAGTTTAAGATCCACAGAATTAATGGCATAGATTTTATCTTCTTTATCCATATCATAGATCATTGTTAATTGCGATATATCAAACATGTAAATGCTCCTTTCAATATTGGTTGTATCGTAATAGATGTGTGTAAAATATCTGTGTGAAATGCAATATGACCTTTTGCTCTTGCATTCTCTAATTGTCAGATTCTAGACAATCAATGGTTTGTACTGCATGCAAGGAATGTGCAATGGGCAGTTGACAAATCCCAAGTATAAAGAGTAGGGATCCCAACATGGAAAGGAGGGAATCCGGAAGGAAGTAACTGCAAAGTAACCCATAACCTGCAAAAACCAGCTGGTTGATTGTATACATTCCTAGAAGAATCAATAGGAATGCAATCCCAATGGAAAGGAGAAAGGTAAGTAGTAGTTCCCATAATGCAAGTAAGTAGATGAATCTAGTGGAATACCCAATAGATGCATACAGGCACCATTCTTCATGTCGATCTTTTATGTACATATTGATAACAACAACAAGGCAGATGGATAATAGAATGAGTGTACAAAAGGTAATCAGTTTGGTAGAGGGATCAATGGAATTAACGATATCCACCTTGTAGGATTTTCGACCAGTAACACCATCTTTTAGGGAATGAGGAAAGGAAAGATCATGAGTTAAGGCCGTATAGTCATAATTCTTTTGGTTTGACAAAAGCAGAATATTGTTCTCATATACCTCAAAATTAATACCCATACACAAATAATAATCACTTTTAAGGATTCCTGTAATGTGGTAACCAGGTTTTACTTCATCACCTAATTGGTATCCACGATTCGCGCATAGTTTTTCATCAATTATAATGTCACCATCATTTGCGGGAAAATCTCCTTCAATAAGAGTGGCATTCATATGTTTCATGATTTTTTTTATGTTTTCTGCTGTGGTTAGTGGGCAGGAAAAGTTATATTCGCCAATAGCTGGTGTAACTCTTACGGTCATGGTTCCAATGACCATTGCGTCTTCAACGTGGGGGTCTTGACGTAATTTTTCTGCAGCTGCTTCTAATTGAGCAGGACTGGAACTTGAATCATACTCATTGGATGATATGTAAACCATTCGATCTGATAGGTCAACGCAAACATTATGAAAAGTATCATATGTTCCACTTAGGATAAATCCCATACAATAGAGGAGGGTAAGAAAGAGGGAGATGCTGATACAAAGGACAGCAGTATGATGTTTGTTATTCTTAATGTAATTCCAAGCGAAAGCAACTACTTTCATTATTTATTCTCGCTCCTTTCTGCAGCAATAGTGACGGTAGCATTGGTGTGTGTTCCCACGAATTTTACTCGGTAGGTACCTTTTGATAAAAAGGTATCGTAAGGAGATCCAGCCTTTGGGAGAATCTGTACGGTGTCATCGGGAGCAATTAGCACGAGTTTTCCTTTTCCTTTTGTGACATCTTGAGAATATGTTAATGTATAGGAAGTATCCTCTTGTATATAGAGCGTTAACATCGTGATACATCCTGTAAAATCAGTTAACGTAAGTGTATCAGGTTTACCTAGAATTTCCTTGGAACAATAGGTATCACTCTCAGCAACAACGATGGTATCATCATTGTAGGCATTTTTTTGCCGTTTTGATGGAGATGTTTTCATACAACCTGTTAATATGCATAGCAATAGACAGAGAGAAAGAAAAAATGTGAATTTTTTTTTGTGAACACGTCGAATCATTGATTAAATCCTTTCTTATTTATTATTTCAACTATTGAATCATTCTGTACTACTTTGGATAATTTCATAATTGATATCCTTATATTGCTAGTATATAAGGATCGGCCAAAAAGGAATAGTAGCTGTGGTCATATTACTTAAAAAAAACCATGACGCAAGTCATGGCTTATTGTGAGTGAAAAAGTTCTCGAAGGTAGACAACAAGGGAAACCCGATCATGAATATTTGTCTTATCATAGATGGAAGTCATATAGTTTTTTACGGTTCCTTCTGATAAGTAAAGAAATTTGGAAATCTGGGAGTTGCTGTACCCTTCAGCTAACATGGAACATATTTCCCGTTCCCGTTTGGTCAAGTCCATTAAAAGCGGACTTGATTGTGAAAGTTCCTCTTTCGCTACAGTGGTTGGAGCTGTAGTTACTGGAATGGTGGAAGTGCCTTTGGAGGCCATTAGTTTGGATAACGTTTGTAATACTTTCTGATCGAGAACACTTTGACCATGCATAATTTGCTCAATTGCTTGAAGCATGGATTCTCTGCCAGAATCTTTTAGAATATAGCCGTCTGCACCATTTGCAATCGCCCTTTGTATATTGTTCTCATCGTAGAAGGTGGTAAGAACAAGTACTTTCATAGAGGGGTATATTGTCTTAATTTGATGGATTAATTCAATACCACCCATTCCTTCCATATTCAGATCCACAAGTGCTAGATCTGCTGTTCTTTCTTTAAGAACGGAAAGTGCCTGTTGCCCATCATGGGCTTTTCCGATGACACTCATGTTTTGTGATAGGGATAAGATGATTTCAAGACTGTCTAGTAACAGCGTTTCGTCATCTACAAGTAAAATACGTAATGGTTGTTCCATGGGACACTCCTTTTCTATGTTGATTATAGAGGGTTCTAATATTATGTTCTTTCGTATAAGTATAAAACAAATGACCGTTTGACACGGCAATTATCATATGAATTAAATGAGTATTTACCTATTCTTTAAACATAGATAATTATTCATAATTAGGGATTCATATTGTCTAATATAGCAGTTGTATCAGGTAAGACTGGTAATTTCAAATGAGTAGAGTAACCCTCTTCCTGGTCGGTCTTGAAGGTACCTCCATGTTTCTGGACAAAGGATCGCATCTTGGCAATTCCAAAGCCACCTTCTAAGTTGTCAGAATTCCAGGTAGAAGGGGAGCAGGGTGAACCGTTGTCTTCAATGAGTAAGTCCAAACTTGTGATGGGAGAAGGGATAACGGTTAATATGACGATAAAAGCGGTGGCACCTCCATGTCGAACACCATTGGAGAAGGATTCTAAGATTGCACCATTCAGGAATTCTACATAGGTTGCAGGAATCATTAATTGTGGCATTGTTATATAATCAGCTTGTATGTTATGCCGGACTTTAAGGGAAGAGGTAAGGACGAATTCTTGTATGGTCTCGGATAAAGTATGGTAGAAGTCTTCCATAGAGATCGTACCATTATCCTCTGTAAGAATTCGTACCCCTCGACGGATAGCAGCGAGACTATCATGCATGCGTGTACCAGCAATTTTGTATTTTTCACGTGCCTTGTCTGGGGCAACATCCCATAATAAATCCGCTGCATCAAGTGCTAATATGGAAGCTGTTATGGTATGTCCCACAGAATTATGTATGGTCCGGCTAATGGCTTCCCGTTCTTCAAGACGTGCATTTTGCTCAATCACATCTTTGGAGATTGCCAACTGCTTGATCAAATTCTGTTCTTTCATAGAATGTAAGGAGAGGTCCTTGATCAGAGACTGCATATATATGGACTGCTTAATATGATGTAGTATATAGTACAATCCAATTAGTAAGGCAATCTGTACAACAATGGAAAGCAGGGTGTTCTTCAAATGTTCTTCTAGTGTATAGGTATCCGGGTTGCAAAACCATAAAATCTGTTGAAATGTAATTGTAAATAGGGCTGTCCATAAAAAAACATTCCAATCCCACCGACTTTTCCTTGAAAAGTATACATAAGATGTAAAAAAGGAGAGAAGCGGAAGGTACCAGGTAGGAGTGGTAAAGCATAATGCTATATAGCTAAACAGAAGTAGACCACCTACAATAAGGGTACTAAGAAAGGAGACAGCTGCAAACAAAAAATAGTAACGAAAAAGCATATATGCTCCAAGCAATAAAAGATAAAGAGAAAGAGAAGTATGCGTTTGAAGTGGACTAATTATGATAAGCAGACAACTCAATAAAAGTAAGGGGATTTCTATATATTGATGATATTGATCTTCTATTTGAATGGATTTCATATAAAGCTCCTTTCTTGAATGGGTATTCTTGTAATTGTCCAAAATATAGATAAGCAAATTGTTAAGGTAGAATATACATTTTTATTTGTTAATCATACTATAGCACAGAATGAGAAAGTTTACATTCTTAAAAAATGAATACAATAGAATCTATTTATCGTTTAAACAATAACCCATTACTTGCCTGAAGTGGTAATATACGGTATAATAGGAATGCATGAAGGCATGCAAGAGTGTAGAGAAGAGATAGTCACGGTTCATAGAGGTAAGGTTAAAAGCTCTGTGAAGGGGGGATTATTATGAAGGGACAATCATATAAAGAAGAGAAAAATGCAACTTTAAAAACTTGTAAACGATGCAAACATGCATTTACGTATTATGGATTTGGATATGAATATTGTCCAGTTTGTAAACAGATTGATGAAGATGATTATCTAAAGGTAAAAGACTATATCTATGAGCACGGCATATCGAAGATAATTGATGTAGTTAGGGCAACAGGTGTTGAAGAAAAAGTGATAACAAATTATTTAAGGGAAGGTCGTTTGGAGATTCCGGAGGGATCCTCTTATTACCTAGAGTGTGAGAGATGTGGAACCAATATCTGTTCTGGACGATTCTGTAAATCCTGTGCAGCCACTTTAATCAAAGAGTTGAGTACGACCGTTGCCTATAATGAGGTTGGAGATAGCCCCGATAAGCAAGTTACAGGAAAGATGAGATACTTGAATCGTGATAATAAGTAATGTAACCAATGATAGTATTTCCATTGGAAAATGGTAATATCAATGAAATAAATAAAGGCTTGGAGGAAATCGTATGCAGAATATTAACAAAGAAGATTTTAAGAAAAGTATCGAAGATTATAAGAAAGTACTATTTCGTAAATCAATTAAAGAAGCAACGCAACAACAATTGTTTCAGGCAGTATCCTATTCAGTAAAAGACCTGATTATTGATCAGTGGATTGCAACGCACAAAGAGTATGAGGAAAAAGATGTAAAGACCGTATACTATTTGTCCATGGAATTCCTAATGGGAAGAGCACTTGGAAACAATATTATCAATATGAGAGCCAATAAAGTAGTAAAAGATGCTTTGGATGAATTGGGAATTGATCTGAATGTGATCGAAGATCAAGAACCAGATCCAGCGCTTGGTAATGGTGGTTTGGGGCGTTTAGCAGCCTGTTTCTTAGATTCTTTATCCACATTGGGTTATCCTGCTTACGGTTGTGGAATCCGCTATAAATACGGTATGTTTGAACAAAAGATTGAAAATGGTTATCAGGTAGAAGTACCAGATAATTGGTTAAAAGATGGTAACCCATTCGAGATGAAACGAGCAGAGTATGCAGTAGAGGTTAAATTCGGCGGATATGTTCGTATAACAAAAGATGATAAAGGCAGGGAACATTTTGTACAGGAAAACTACCAGTCTGTATTAGCAGTACCATATGACTTACCAATTGTAGGATATGGCAATAACGTGGTAAATACCCTTCGTATCTGGGATGCGGAAGCTATTAATACATTCAACTTAGATTCCTTCGACAAAGGAGATTATCAAAAAGCAGTTGAACAACAAAATCTGGCTCGTACGATTTGTGAAGTGCTTTATCCAAATGATAATCATTATGCAGGAAAAGAATTACGTCTAAAACAACAATATTTCTTTGTTTCTGCGAGTATACAAAGAGCAGTTAGCAAATACATGGAAAACCATACGGATATTAAGAAGATCTATGAAAAAGTATGCTTCCAGCTAAATGATACCCATCCAACAGTTACAGTTGCAGAATTAATGAGAATTCTGATGGATGATTATTTCTTATCATGGGATGAGGCTTGGGATATTACAACAAAGACTTGCGCCTATACAAACCATACGATCATGTCAGAAGCATTGGAAAAATGGCCACTTGAGTTATTCTCTAGATTGTTGCCACGTATTTACCAGATCGTAGAAGAAATCAATCGTCGTTTTATTCTGGATATCCAAGCCAAATATCCAAACGATTATAAGAAGATTGAAAAGATGGCAATCATCTATGATGGTCAGGTGAAGATGGCACATCTAGCAATTGTTGCAAGTTTTTCTGTTAATGGTGTTGCACGCTTGCATACAGAAATCTTAAAAAATCAACAGTTAAAAGATTTCTATGAAATGATGCCACAAAAATTCAATAATAAGACCAATGGTATTACACAGAGAAGATTCTTATTACATGGTAATCCATTGTTAGCAGATTGGGTAACCAGTAAGATTGGTGATGACTGGATTACAAATCTTCCACACATCAGTGAATTAAAGATCTATGCGGACGATATGAAGTGTCAAAAAGAGTTTATGCAGATCAAATACCAGAACAAGGTACGTCTTGCCGCCTATATTAAAGAACATAATGGAATTGAAGTGGATCCAAGATCCATCTTTGATGTTCAGGTTAAGAGACTTCATGAATATAAGAGACAGTTATTGAACATTTTGCATGTTATGCATCTGTACAACCAGTTAAAGAAAAATCCAGAGATGGATTTCTATCCAAGAACATTTATCTTTGGTGCAAAAGCATCGGCTGGATATCGTAGAGCTAAGGCAATTATTAAATTGATTAATAGTGTTGGTGACGTGATCAATAACGACAAATCCATTCAAAATAAATTGAAAGTTGTGTTCATTGAGAATTACCGTGTATCCAATGCAGAGATGATCTTTGCAGCTGCTGATGTTTCTGAGCAGATTTCTACAGCTAGTAAGGAAGCATCAGGTACTGGTAATATGAAATTTATGTTAAATGGTGCATTGACACTTGGAACAATGGACGGTGCAAATGTGGAAATCGTTGAAGAAGTAGGCGAAGAGAATGCATTTATCTTTGGATTATCTTCTGACGAGGTTATTCATTTTGAACAAAATGGTGGTTATAATCCAAGAGAAATCTATAATATCGATCAGGATATCCGTACGGTATTGACACAGTTGGTAAATGGATATTATTCACCAGAAAATCCAGAATTATTTAGAGAAATCTATAATTCTCTACTGGACAGCAATGGCGGAGAACGTGCTGATCAATACTTTATCTTAAAAGACTTCCGTTCTTATGAAGCAGCACAGAAACGTGTTGAGGAAGCATATCGTGATCAGACAAGATGGGCAAAATCTGCAATTTTAAATGTTGCTAGTTCTGGTAAGTTTACATCTGATCGTACAATCGAGGAATATGCAAAAGAAATCTGGAATTTAGAAAAAGTTACGGTTGAAGTATAAAATTATATAAAGCAAACCACTAGAAATTAGGATTACAGCAATAGCAAAAGAGACAATCAGTCATTTGTGATTATCACAGTTAGACACCATGTGTCTGTACTTGATCAATCATGAATGCTTGATTGTCTCTTTCTAGTTATGTAGATATATGGTTAGCTCTTATTCTAATGAATTCTTCCATTCGTCAACGCTTAATACAGTACTAAACATAGAAGATTGTATAGCAAGTACAGTATCATGAAGTAAATGAGCATCAACAGTTCCTTGTGGAGATGTTAAATTAATGGTTCCAGTAGCATCACTTAAAAACTCAACATCATATCCCATATGATAAGCATCTCTTGCTGTTGAATCACAACACATATGAGTCATATAACCAGCGATGACAACCGTATCACAACCGATTTCTTTAAGATAAGATTCCAAAGTAGTATCGCTGAAGCTACTTGGCTTTCTCTTTTGAATAATTTGGTCGTGTGGTAATGTGAGAAGTGTTTCCTCAAGATCAGCAGTATGTCCGCCTTCACCAAAGAGCTGACCAGGAGGGCAAAGGTGTTGGATTAATACAACAGGAATATCGTGTTCCTTTGCAATTTGTATGGATTGATGAATACGTGGAAGACTTTGATCAGAATCAACAATTGGTAGTCCACCATCAAGATATTCATATTGTACGTCAATTATTAGTAAAACTCTTTTTTTGCTTGTTTTCATAGTTGTAAAACCTCCTATTTATTTGATATACTTAGTGTAAGATATAGAGGTCAAATGTATCGTAACCTCAGGGTTCCTTAGGATTGCCACGAAAAGGTAGTTTAATGCAACCCTCTAGTATTATTATAAAGGGAAAGTAATTTGATAGGAGAAACAAAAAGGGGGAGATGAGTTGATGAATGAAACAATATGGAGAGAGACAACTAGATAGTGTGGATTATCAAATCCTACAATTATTAAAGAAGGACGCAAAGATGTCAATGAATCAGATTGGGGAAGAGGTTCATATGACAGGGCAAGCTGTTTCAAAAAGAATTGCTTTTTTACAAAAAAATAATATCATTCAGAGATATACCATTCATATAAATGAACAAATATACGGTGATTACACAATATCATTTATTCGCGTTTATATGAAATCTACGGAACATATAAAGTTTAGAAAACTACTACAGGATAAAGAAGAAGTGCTCGAGATACACAGGATAAGCGGAGAAGGATGCTATCTACTTAAGGTGAGAACCTATGATCAACAAACCTTGGCTACATTACTAGATGAGATATTGCAGTATGGAAACTATCAGATAAGCCAATCAATCGAACAAGTTAAAGAGGTTTAGGCGGAAATATTTGCAATACATAGAGAAAAAAGAGTATTAAAAATCTCATCAATGATGGATCGAAAAATAAAGAAGCAGGTGAAAGGAATCAAATGCGCTTAAAAGATCTTTTAAACCATCAAAATATAATTATACAAAGTCATGATAATCCTGATGCAGATAGTTTGGCATCGGGATATGCATTATATTGCTATTTTCAATCAATGGGAAAGAACGTGCGATTAATCTACAGTGGCCGTTATCGGATCCAAAAGAGTAATTTACTCTTAATGGTTGAAAAATTAAGTATACCAATTGAATACGTAAAAATGCCATTACAAGCAGAACTATTAATCACGGTGGATTGTCAATACGGAACGGGAAATGTGACAAAACACGAAGCACAAGAAGTGGCAATTATTGATCATCATCAGTTAGAGATTGATGCAAATGCTTATGAACATATGGAAGTAAGAAGTTATTTGGGGTGCTGTTCTACCCTGGTATGGCAGTTGCTACAAAATGAAGGGTTTGATGTCAATCAGGATGTGAAGATTGCTACAGCCTTATTTTATGGATTGTATACAGACACTGGACAATTAGCAGAAATCTTTCATCCATTGGATCGAGATATGCGAGATGCGTTGCATTATGAACAAGCGACAATCCTTAATTTACGTAATTCTAATATATCAAGAGATGAACTGGAAATTGCAGGTTTGGCATTGTTGCGTTATATCTACAATGAAAGATATCGTTTTGCAGTAATCAAAGTAAAACCATGTGATCCCAATATCCTTGGTTTGATTAGTGATTTTTTATTGCAAGTGGATAGTATTGATACTTGTGTTGTCTTTAATGAAGTACAGGATGGCATTAAGATATCTGTCCGAAGCTGCATCAAGGAAGTAAAAGCATGTGAACTGGCAGGCTATCTTACCGATGTTATTGGTTCTGGTGGTGGACATAATGAAAAGGCAGGTGGGTTCATACAACGTCAATTATTTGAAGAACAGTACGAGAACATGAACTTAGAAGCTTATTTTACAGAACGAATGAACCATTACTTTAATAGCTTTGAGGTGATTGATGCATCACAGTATACCATCGATCTATCACAAGCAAAGCAGTATCGTAAGACAAGGGTACCAATTGGATATATAAGAATTGCGGATCATATGAAAGAGGGTACACCTGTATTGATTCGTACCATTGATGGTGATATTGATTTTATTGTAGATGGGTCAATCTATATCATTATTGGAATATATGGGGAAATATATGTAATGGAAGAAGAACGCTTCTTCGAGATGTACCAACCAGTGGAAGCTACTATTAATTTTTCTGCACAATATATGCCGGTAGTGAAGAACTTATTTGATGAGTCCATTGTTTCTTTAGAACAACATGCGAAAGCATGTACAGCAAAGAAGGAAAGCATCATATATGCAAAACAGATTGAAAAAGTAACAAAAGTTTTTACAACATGGGAGCAAGACAATTATATGTATGGGGATATTGGTGATTACCTTGCAGTAAATAAAGAGGATTTGAACGATATCTTTGTGATTGATAAAGAAATCTTCCATTTATCTTATGTAGAGATCACATAAGCATTCTAGTGGAGGATACAAATTGATTGATGTAGGGGAAAAATAAAAAAGTGAAGTGGAAAGTACGAGGGGAAATATGAGTAAGATACTAATTGTAGAAGATGATAGTGATATAGGGAATATGTTGAAGGAACTCCTAACAGCACAGCAGTATCAAGTAAATAATGCATACTCAGGGACAGAAGCACTATTTTGGTTAGAAAAAGAAACGTTTGATTTGGTTCTTCTTGACCTAATGCTCCCTGGAATGAGTGGGGAGGAAGTGCTGCAATCCATTCGAAAACATAGTGATCTTGCAGTTATTGCGATATCAGCAAAAGATGACAAGAACACAAAGCTCTCTTTATTAAAAGATGGTGCGGATGATTATATAACAAAACCATTTGATACGGATGAATTACTGGTTCGTATCGAGGTAGTGTTACGTAGAAAAGGGACAAAAACAAAGACAGCAGAATCTGCTATATTACAATTTAAGGATATTGTATTGAATGACACGGAGTTTACATGTACAGTTAATGAAACAGCAATACCATTAACAAAATTTGAGTATAATTTGCTGCACTTGCTTATGAGCAATCCGAAGAAGGTATTTACCAAGAATAATATCTATGAATCGGTTTGGGAAGAAGATTTCATGGGCGAGGAGAATGCAGTGAATGTTCATATCTGTAATATTCGTTCCAAGCTTGCAAAAGGAAATCCAGATCAAAAATACATACAAACGGTATGGGGGATTGGATTTAAGATGCAAGTAGAGGAATAGGAAATCCTTAATACTTTCTTTATGATTTGCAAAATGTAACTAAATATTCTATTGGTATAGTAGTTATATCAAAGAGATTAAATGGATGGTTAATGAGAGAAAGTATAGGAGGAGAACAATGGAGTATATATTACAGACAAATAATTTAACAAAGATCTATGGCGGAAAAAGTGTTGTGGATCATGTAAATATGACCATCAAAAAGGGAGATATCTATGGATTTATCGGTAAGAATGGTGCGGGTAAGACTACGTTAATTCGAATGGTAGCAGGGTTAGCCCATCCAACCCAAGGAGAGATCAAACTTTTTGAAAGCAATGATTTGGATAAACAACGTAAGAGGATCGGAACGACTATTGAAAATCCTGCACTTTACCCTAATATGACAGCAAAACAAAACTTAGAATACTATGTAAAGCTTTATGGGATACCAGAGAAAGATGCAGTTGATCAGGTTCTAAAGCTAGTAGGACTGGAAGATACGAAGAGGAAAAAAAGTAAAAACTTTTCTTTAGGAATGAAGCAACGATTAGCCATAGCCATTGCTTTATTAGGAAATCCAGATTTTCTAATGCTTGATGAACCTACCAATGGATTGGACCCATTTGGTATTAAAGAGATGAGGGAATTGCTGTTACGTTTGAATAAACAGGGAATTACCATCTTAATATCCAGTCATATTTTAGGTGAATTATCCAAGATTGCTACTGTCTATGGAATTATTAATAATGGCATTTTAGTAGAGGAATATACAAAACAGGAATTAGAAGAGCGATGCAAACGTTGTCTGAAGATCAAAGTAGATGATACGAAAAAGGCAAGCATGATCTTAGAAGAGAACTTCCAAACAGTAGAGTATGATGTACTTCCGGAAAATATTATACGTGTTTTTGATCCAATTGATTGTTCTGGTGAGATAAATCGAAAACTGGTACTAAGTGGTGTAACAGTAGAGAGCATCTCATTAGTAGGACAGGATTTGGAAGGATATTTCGTAGAATTGATGGAGGGAAAAAATCATGATTAATTTACTTCGTGCGGATTTATATAAATTGTTTCATACAAAAGTATTATATGTTTGTACCATTGTCTTAGTGATTATTGTTGGAATTGTTGGAGCTGCATTTTACTCATTGGATCATTCGCCTGAGTTGAGAAAAGAGATGATGGAATCAGATGCAGATAATGCAGAGAAGGATACACAGCAGAACAATGTACAAGTTGTTGAAAATACAGAGGATCAGGCGGATGGAATTCAAATAAAGGTTGATCCAACAGTAGAAACAGGAGAAGAGTTTTTACAAAGTGGTTTCCAATTTGCAAGTGGGTTAATGGGAGAATCCGGATTCATGGTCACCATGATCGGAATTCTGATAGCAATATTAGTAGGTAGTGAATTTAAAGAACGAACGATAAAGAGTATGGTTTCAAGAGGATATAAGAGGGAAGCAATTGTTGTGACGAAAGTAATTGTGAGTAGTATTGCTGCAACCATTATGCTTTTGGTAGCTGAGATATTTGCATTTATACTTGGTACAATTATTAGTGGCAAGTTTAACAATTTAAGCGGTTCGGATTTAACAGGAGCTTGGAATGTAATACTGGGTAGTTTATTGGGGTATCTGGCATTTACAGTATTATTTGTTATGATTGTAATGGTACTTCGTAATGTGGAGATGTCCGTCGTATTAAACCTGATTTTGATTTGTTTAATACCAGATATATTATCGACAATGGAGAGAACCTGGGATATTCCATTTTCAAAGATTCAAATTACAGATGCAATTGTACGTGTTATTGACCATAACGATATGGGGCATATGGTAATAATCTTTATTGGTTATTTGTTAGTATGTACCACAATCGGGTGCTTTGTATTCAAAAGGGCTGATGTGAAGTAAGGTATTTGCGTGAATATTCCGTATGATTGATTAGGAAGGAGTTCTGTATGGTTGTTGTAATTTTATTCGTCCTTGTGTTATTGCTGCTAATTCAGCTCTATCTTGACCGGAAGCAGGTGGTATCTTTGCGCAAACAGATAGAGTTCATTCGAGATAATAAGACGAATATGGAGTTGACAACCAGCATTCGTAAAGGAGGCTTTCGCCGTTTAGCATTGGCGATGAATACCTTACTAAAGGAAATTAAGAAACGGGAGTATGTAACCCGTAAGCAGGAAGATAGTTTCAAGCAGTCCATAACAAGCATTTCCCATGACCTTCGGACACCTTTGACATCAGCAACTGGATACATACAGATGTTGAACAAAGGAGATCTGGATGAGGAAAAGCAGAAAGAGTATCTACAGATTATAGGAAGCCGAATTCGTTCTGTGAATGAGATGCTGAATCAATTGTTTGAATATACAAGATTGGAAGCGGGCGAATATCCACTTGAGATGAAACGAATGGACTTGAATGGAATTTTATGTGATACGATTTCTATGTTCTATGAGGAATTGGTTCAAAACAATATTGAACCAGAGATTCAGATGGAAGAGAAAGCCTTCTGGGTAGAGGGAGATTCCAGCGCATTTATACGAGTAATTGAGAATATATTAGGAAATGCCATTAAATATGGCAAAAAGCACATTCAGATCAACTTGACAGAGGAAGAGGAGCAGGTGAAACTGCAGATTAGCAATGAAACAGATTGCATTGAACAAGGTGATGTTGCCCATATATTTGAACGATTCTATACAACAGATGTGTCAAAGATGAAAAAATCAACAGGACTTGGATTGGCAATTGCTAGAGAATTCATTGAGAAGATGGGTGGAGAAATTAAAGCTGAGCTAGAGGGAGAGCGTTTTTCTATCATTATTCAGATGCCGTCATTAAAGTAAGGAGAACAAAGTGTACTTTGAAGCTGTTCTTAACGCGAGAATGTACAAAGTACACTTTGTTCTGATGATAAAAAAGCGAAAGTGTAAAGGAAAGAATGTTGATTTTGTAAGCATAATAAGTTGTTAAAAAAAAAGACGTGCTCTTAATAATATCTTAATTATTACACTAGCATAAACTTAATAAATTCGTGTTATAACTATAGTATGATACAAAGTCAAAACGGAAAAATATCGTTTGACATTCTAATCAGTGTTATATGGAAAAAGTTGAGTAATTCTTGTGAACGTAAACGAAAAAGATAAATAATAAGGAGGGGTTTTTATGTTCAAGAAGTTTTTTATTATTGCAGCTTTATTTGGTTTGGCAGGTGCTTACATTAAGCAATGCAACAAAAAGACATATTGTACAGTTGGAGCAGACGAGGAGAAATAATCTAGTAAGGAGCTATCCAATATGGTCCGATCAAACCAAATGAATAATGTAGGCAAATATTGTTGCCGTCAATAAAAGATATCGATTCTGTAGTTAGAATCGATATCTTTTATTATATACGAGGAAAGTCCTCCGACTTTCCTCGTATATAAACTCTTCATGAAATGCGTACTCGCACATAAGCATTTGTTGAGTTCTTTATTGATATAATAGTAGTAAGATAATACCTTTCAAAGGTTGAAAATCTGTGAAAAGGAAGCGTTTGACGAATGAGTACGAGGCCGATATAATGAAAGCGTATAATATACATTTCATAATTTGTAGCAATTCTAAGGTTTCGATTAGCCAAATTAAATGTTAATGTATGCAGACAATTTTTATGACGAATATAGCAAGCGCTACTTTAGATAAATTTTAGTTTACAAGTCGTGTATTAAATTATAGGAAAGGAGAGGCAGTATGAAAGAATTAAGAAAGAAAAAAAGAATCTGGTTATTATTACTGCTTCCTCTTGGACTTTTCATTCTATTACTTGTAAGGTGGAGTCCTTTTGTGGCCGAATATTGGTTTTCCAGAGGAATCTACCGTGTTGTTGAAGAAGCATATTGTTTCATTACGGGTCTTGTTCCCATATCAATTGCCGAAATCTTACTTTATCTGAGTCCCTTTCTACTGATTTATGTTGTGTTTCGTATGGTGAGAAAATTAGTTCGGGAAAAAGAAGATAGACAGCAGAACCTTGCACGATATGTGCTAAATCTATTATGTATTGTTAGTACCGCATTTTTTCTATTCATGGTATTATGCGGGGTAAACTACTATCGTTATCCATTTAGCAGAGTTTGCGGATTGACAGTAGAGACGTATTCTATTGAAGAATTGTATGGATTGTGTGAGGAACTGGCAGCTCAAGCCAATGTACTTCGAGCGCAAATTACCAGTGAAGATGAAGCGGGTGTATTCCAGTTATCAACGTCTGATTTTGAGACAGCAAAAGAAGCAAAAAAAGCAATGACGGAGTTAGGGAAGCAGTATGCGTCTTTGTCGGGGTATTATAGTGTACCCAAACCAGTACTAGCTTCACGGGCAATGTCATATACAGATACCACCGGATTATTCGTTACAATCACAATGGAAGCAAACATTAATGTTGATGTAGCCGATTATGGGATTCCAGCAACGATGTGCCACGAGTTAGCACATCAAAAAGGCTATATGCGAGAAAATGAGGCAAATTACATTGCCTATCTTGCCTGTATGAACTCTGATAACATTGAGTTTCAATATAGTGGTACAATGGATGCATTGTCCTATGCAACCAGTCAGCTTTATGACCATGATGTAGAATTGTATAAGCAGATTCGGGAACAATACAGCGATGAAGTGTTAGCAGACCGTATAGCTAATTCCCAATACTGGAAAACCTATCATAATGCGTTTGTAAGTTCTGTTTCCTCAAAACTGAATGATGCGTATTTGAAAGCAAACAACCAAACCAGTGGGGAACAAAGCTATGGAGAAATGATAGATCTGTTATTGGCGCAGTATCGGAAAACGCATAGCAAGAATTAGAGGGAAAAATCCGATTAATTTTTGAAGCAGCATAGTACGGAAGAATGCTGCTTCGTTCATAACCTCTAGTCATTTTATAGAAGAAGTATTCTTATCTTTTTAATACAGTTTCAATCTCAGCAATATACAGTTCATGATAGTCTTTACTTGGATACCATCGTTCTGTGAGTGCAGGATCAAGAAAACTACTTTCTGCAAGAGGCTGCTTAAATAATTTTTTACATACAAGGACTAATTTTGCTTCTTTAAAGTATGGAGCAGCAAGATCATCTGCTACTGTTAAGTTGGATTTGGCAATCTTATCTTCGTCTCGTCCAGATACTTTCCCTAGGTAAGATAATTTCTCTCGATAGGAATTATCGAAGAAGGATAGGGAAAAGTGGGTACTAGCATCTACGAATTCCTTTGTATAGCGTTGTGGTCGGATCACCACAAAGGCAACATCTTTTCCCCACATTACGCCCAATCCGCCCCAAGAAGCAGTCATGGTATTCACAGACTCCCCTTTTTGAGCAGTTACTAACATCCAGTCCTTGCCGATTAACTTGCAAGTATTTTCATCAATTTCTGTTGGTTTAATTACGTTAAGTGACATAATACTCCTTTCTTAATTGGTGGTTTATCATGATATGGCATATGCCATTATCTTAGTTTACTATATATACTATGAATTTTACAACGGTTGTATATCAATAAATTGTCTATTTTCTATGCTGTTGTGATTGATTTTCACGAATCAGTGATTGATCGCCTCTCACAATTAATTAAAGAGTAAAAAATAAGAATTATCTATAACATCATTGGTTATGTAATGATGCAGGAAAAAATGTGAATTGATACTTGACAAACAAATAAAAAGTCGATTATAATCAATACAATATAAAGTTTTTAACACGTTACTTCATAAAACTATACATATTGAAAAAGCAAGGACGAGGAGGAGTATATACTTACCCGATGCAAAGAGAGAAGATGGTTGGTGAGAATCTTCATGAAGGAAGTATAGAAGTAGCCTTTGAGCTGTGAATCGAAAGGGAATAGAAGGACTATTCTTGAGTAAACTTCATCGGAACTTTCCACCGTTAAAAGGAAAACGATATCAGTTTCGCAACAGAAGAAACTTGTATTGACTGAGTGCAAAGCAATCGCTTTGAAATTAGGTGGTAACACGGAGTCTATTCGCCCTAAGTAAGTTTATCTTACTTAGGGCTTTTTTTATATAATAGGAAAGTCCGCTAACTAAAACATGGAAATCGTGTAATTAGAAAACTATAGGAGGTAGATGTTTATGATAAAAGGAACCGAATTATTTGTAAAAGCGTTAAAGGAGGAAGGAGTAGACACATTATTTGCTTATCCGGGAGGTTTTATTACGGATTTATTGGATCAACTATATGGAGAAAAAGAGATCGAACTGATTCTTCCTAGGCATGAACAGGCACTGATCCATGAAGCAGATGGATATGCACGTTCTACAGGACGTGTTGGAGTCTGTCTTGTTACAAGTGGACCGGGAGCAACGAATTTGGTAACGGGTATTGCTACGGCAAACTACGACAGTGTTCCTTTGGTATGTTTTACTGGTCAGGTACCTACACAGGTTATTGGAAACGATGCATTTCAAGAAGTTGATATTGTTGGAATTACCAGAGGGATAACGAAACATAGTGTCATGGTAACAGACCGTAAGGATCTGGGGCGTATCATCAAAGAAGCCTTCTATATTGCAAGAACAGGAAAACCAGGTCCTGTATTAGTCGACCTTCCAGCTGATATCATGAAGAAACTAGGTGATGACACCTATCCTGAGAATGTCAACATTCGTAGTTATAAACCAAATACGCAGGTACATAGTGGTCAAATTAAACGGGCAGTTACATTATTAGGGAAGGCAAAAAGACCCTTGTTTTTAGCAGGTGGTGGAGTGAATATTGCACATGCAGGGAAAGAGTTTACAAAGTTGATTGAGATAACAAAGATTCCAGTAGTTACGACAATCATGGGACGTGGTGCTATACCAACAGATCATGAATATTTTGTAGGAAATGTTGGAATGCATGGTTGTTATGCAGGAAACAAGGCAATTGAAGAATGTGATGTTCTATTTTCTATTGGATGTCGATTTAACGACCGCATAACAGGTAAAATCAGTGAATTTGCAACAAAGGCAAAGATTATTCATGTTGACATAGATACCGCTTCCATTTCAAGAAATATTAAAGTAGATATTCCAATAGTAGGTGATGCCAAGAATGCAATCTTAAGCTTATTGGAGAGTGATTTAAGCGATCTACATGATTATACAAATTGGGTGCAGGAGATTCAAAAATGGGATGCAAAATACCCAATCGATGCGCCGGTTGAAGACTTTAAAGGGTTGACACCACAACAAATCTTGTGGCAGGTAAATCAGGCTATTAAAGACAAGGATACCGTAATTGTAACGGATGTAGGGCAGCATCAGATGTGGACGACACAAAATTTACATATGGACGCAACGAAGAAATTGGTTACCTCAGGAGGACTAGGGACAATGGGATTTGGTTTGCCAGCAGCCATTGGATCGAAACTTGGAAATCCAGAGAAAACAGTCATCTGTATTACAGGGGATGGTGGAATGCAGATGAATATACAGGAGATGGCAACAGCGGTTGCACAGGAACTTCCTATTATTATCCTGCTCGTGAATAATAGTTATTTAGGTATGGTACGGCAGATGCAGCAACTATTTTATAACAAACATTATTCAGCAACCTGTCTTCGTTATCGAAAGAGTTGTAACTATGCTTGTAGAGAAGGAAAAAAGGCATGTCCTCCTTATTCGCCAGATTTCGTAAAGTTAGCGGAGAGTTATGATGCTTCTGGAAAACGGGTGTGGAATCAGGAGGAACTAGGAGTTGCATTGCAGGAAGCAATGCAGGAGACCAAACGACCAACCATTATCGAATGTATGATTGATAGTGATTTTATTGTATTGCCAATGGTGCGTTCAGGTAATGCATTAAGTGATATGATACTGGATATATAGGAGGAATCTGTATGAAGAAGAGATGGATTGCATTATATGTGGAGAATAATGTGGGTGTATTAGCAAAGATTGCTGGGTTATTCTCTGGAAAAGGGTATAACATGGAAAGTCTTACGGTTGGAACAACAGAAGACCCTACAGTATCGAGAATAACCATTGGAGCAAATTGCAACGATGAAGTATTTGAACAGATTAAGAAACAGTTGAATCGTATGGTGGATATTATCAAAGTAATTGACCTAACGGATATTCCGATGGTGAAGAAAGAATTGCTTTACATCAAAGTAAAAGAGTGCAATAAAGCAGTAAGAAGTGAAATCTTGCAGATTGCCAGTGTGTTTGAGGCAAAAATTGTGGATTATAATACCCATGGTTTAATTATTGAATCTCTGAATACAGAGGAGAAGAACAATGATATCGTGGAATTGATGAAGAAATTCCCCAAAGTCCAAGTTGTAAGGGGTGGTAATGTAGCAATTGAAACGCTATAATAAAGGTAGTTGCTCATTAAACGATGTCTGGCATTACATAAGGGAAGTTAATGGTTGCGCAAATTAACGAAAGAAAGTTTTGTGGAAGGCGTTTGACGATCGAATCAATTGAAATTGGGTAGGAAAGGACAGGAACATGATAACGTGTAATAGGAAACAAGTCACGAAAACAATTGTAACTCTTTCGCTTATCTTTATTGTATATCTCGTTTTAGGTATGACATTGCCTTTTGTACAACAGAAGGAAGTAAGTGAATCAGCAAAGGAAGAGTTGAATGTTGATCGTTTTTATGGTGATGGGGTATCTGTGGATCGTGCGTCTATTATTGAAGACAGCAAGGAAGCATTGGATATACGTTTGTGGATGTTGAATGAAGCAAAAGATAAAATTATCTTGTCGTCCTTCTCCTTTAAAACAGATCGAAGTTGCCAAGAGATTTTTGCTACGGTGTATGCAGCAGCAAAACGTGGCGTGGAAGTGCAGATCATTGCAGATGGCTTATCTGCAGGAAGAGATATGAAGAAAGATCCGATGTATTATGCATTGGCAAAACTTCCGAATGTAACGATCAAATACTACAATAATTTTGATCCGCTTCGTCCTTGGACTTTTAATGGAAGACTGCATGACAAGTACGTGATCGTTGATGATCGTATGTTGTTACTTGGAGGAAGAAATACTTCAAACTATTTTCTTGGGACTTACAATACCAATGTATTGAGTTATGACCGTGATGTGTTTGTGTATAATACAGCAGCGGGAACAGAGAAATCAGGAGAAAGCGTGATTCATGAAGTGGAAGCGTATTTCACTACATTGTGGAATGCTAAGGAGAGTGAAGTTGTATTCAACAAGATTCCATGGACCAAGAAAGGAAAAGTAAACGATGCGGTCAAGATGTATGAAACGGTCTACGATACCTTATTGTCAGAGAGAGAAGCATTAATGACAGGAGATGTGGACTTTATTGGAAAAACGGTAGAGACCAATAAAATCACTTTGATTACCAATCCAATTCATATTATGTCAAAGGAACCGTATATCTGGTACCAGATCAATGAACTGATGCAGAAAGCGGAAAATCGGATTTGGATCCAATCTCCTTATGTGGTTATGAATAAAGCGATGGAGAACGATCTAGCCAAACTAAAAGAAAAACGAATGGAATATGAGATATTATTAAATGCAGTTGAAGTTGGAGATAATTATGTGGCTTCTTCTGATTATCTGTTTAATAAACAGGATGTCCTGAATACTGGTGCAACGATTTATGAGTTTGCAGGAGAACATTCTATGCATGACAAATCTGTATTGATCGACGATGATCTTTCCATTATCGGTTCTTATAATTTTGATATGAGAAGTGTCTATCTGGATACGGAAACCATGCTAGTGATTCATGGGAAAGAATTTAATGCACAATTAGAAAAGGTAATGAGAGACATGAAAGAGCAGTCCTATGAATTGGACAGTGATGGGAATTATGTAGCTGGGCAGGATGTTACTCTTCCAGAGATACCATGGTGGAAGAAGATTGCTTTTCGTGTGACAAGTGTTGTTTTTCAGATTATACGATACTTATTCTAGTCAAAGAACGATGCATATGTACCCGTGAAGTACGGATTGTGTATATAACAAGAGGTAAGGTTTAGAATTAAACATTAGGGAACCATATGCAAGTGGAAAAGAGATTTGTGTATGGTTCCTTTCTTTTGATTATAAATTAGAGAGGAGAGGGTTTTAATTAAATATTATCAGTAACAATTTATTACATATTTATTTAAATTTTAAAATGCTATACTTGGGATTAGTTCACAAATACCAAATACAGTGATAAAATGTAAATAGAGAAATAGTGAGGGGAACGAAAAGAGGGGGGTGACGTCACTGGATTCAGAATATATTAAAGTTTCAGCAATTTATAAAAAGTTGAAGGAAGCAGAGAATTCGCATAGAGTAATATATATATCAGGCGCTGTTGGATTTGGAAAAACTGCGGCAGTAGGTTACTACCTCCGAAAAAAAACGTATCTGCTGTTAAGTGGAAGTTCTGGATCTTTATCTGAAATGCCAGATATGAAAGAGATTGCACAAAAAACGATCGTGATTGATGATATCTCATGGATAACAGATCCGTATTCAAAGGAATACATAAGGAATATAATCCGTAAGAGTAGGAAGCAGATCATTCTTATAGGAAGAAGTAAGGTTCCTTCCTGGCTACAAGTTACGTCAGTAGAGAACCATTTTTTACTAGCAGATGAGAGAGATTTAGCTTTTACCAATACAGAGATGAAAACCTTTCTAGAGAGTAGAGGCATTGAGTTACCACAGGAGCAGACTAAACAAATTATGGAAGACGTTTTAGGACATCCACTCAGTATGATCTTTGTAGCCAGTCATTTGGCAGGAGGAGAACTTTATAACCAAGTAATTCTCGAGGCAACTAGATTGGATCTATTTCATTATTATGATATTGCATTCTACGATAAGTGGGACGAGGAGATGCGTCAAGTATTACTAGCACTATGCCAGTACGAGACTTTTACAGTGGAGATGGCTGAGACAATTACAGGAAATAATCGTATTCCCTTGCTTTTTGAGAAGGCAATGGAAGTAGGAACTTTTTTAACAAAGTTAGATGAGAAGAATTACATGTATAGAAAACCACTCCGGTTATACTTAAAATGGAAACAGAACATGGTATATTCGGAAAAAGAAAAAAAAGAGAATTATGAGCGAGCAGCGTTATATTATCAATTACATAATCATATTGAAGATGCACTGTACTGTTATAAACAAGTTGGAGCAGAGGATAAGATTTCATCTTTGCTGATTCAAAATGCAATGAAACATCCTGGAACAGCACATTTTTTTGAAACGAGGGAGTATTATCTATCATTACCTAAAGAGACGGTAATGAAATCACCTATATTAATAAGTGGTTTGTGTATGCTATATTCACTAACATTACAAAAGGATAAATCAGAAGAATGGTTTGAAATCTTAGAAGACTATGAAAAAAACGCAGAAAAGGGAAGTACAAAACAAAAAGAGGCAAAAGTTCAAATAGCCTATCTAAACATTGCATTGCCACATCGGGGAATTCATGGTATGGTTAAGATCCTTATGAATGCAGCAGTTATGATGAAAAACAAAGGTGTCAGACTGCCTGAATTCTCAGTAACAAGCAATATGCCTTCCATTATGAATGGTGGATTGGATTTTTGTGAGTGGAGCAAAAGTGATAAAGAATTAGCGATTCTGTTGAAGTACCCAATTGAATTGGTCCTTGGAGAATATGGTGTGGGGCTTGTGAATATTAGTTTGGCGGAGAGTGGATTTGAAAAAGGAACAATGCCAAGTTACGAAATCATGACAAGGCTGAACACGGGCTATATGATGTCCGATACTAGCGGAAAGATAGAGATGTGTTTTGCAGCGCTGGGGTTGATGATTCAAGAACATCTAGCAAATGGACAACTTTCTATTGGAGAGAATCTACTACAGTCTTTTATGGAAAAAGTCAAGATTGAGAAAGCAGAACAGTTACTTCCTAATATTGCTACCTTTCATATGTGGTTGGAATTGATGAAAGGAAATACACAAGAAGCAAAAGTATGGATTAATACTGCACCAGATGAGAAAATTGCATTTTGCATCTTAGACCGATACCATTATATTAATAAAGTGCGAGCACTGATCTCCTTGGGGAGAAAAGAGGAAGCATTAAGTCTTATTGAGCGGCTAGATGTTTACTTTACACAGTACGAAAGACATTATTACTGGATGGAAAATCAGGTCTTAAAAGCAATTATTTTGTATCGTATGGGAGAACAGAGTTGGTTGGATACATTTATGGGTGCACTTATGAAAGCCCAACGATATCATTTTATAAAGGTGATTGTCAAAGAGGGAGCTGCAGTAAAACCGTTACTTGATAAAGTAACAGATCCTGCAATAAAAAAGGATTATTTGAAGCGTTTGAAAAATGAAGTAAGCCAAATGGCCGTATGGTACCCTGACTATCTGAAAGAGGAATCCATGTTAAAGGAACCACTTACAGAAACAGAAAAGAGAATCTTAAAATTGCTATGCAGCGGAGCCAGTACAGAAGAGATTTGTAATATATGTGTATGTACGACTAGTACAATCAAATTCCATAACCGCAATATTTATCGCAAACTAGGGGTAAAAAATCGAGCAGATGCTGAACGCGAGGCGGTGAAATTAGGACTAAATCTGTAAGGGAATAATAAAATAACGTACTTAAGGAAAGGGACTATCAATATGAATTGGAAACCAGAAGTTATAGTGAAAAAGACGAACAATGGATACCAGCTTCAAATAGATGATGATAAAACTGTGGTAAAAAAAGAGGATACCTATATTGTAAGATCAATTGAAAAAGGTATCACAGATGATAAGTGGCTGACTGCAATTGTAATGAAAACAGAGCAGATAGAAGAGGTATTTGCAAGGTTTCGCCTGGCACAATTTGTATTAGATTATGGTGAATATATATTAAATGACGTTGGGCATATGATCATTGAACCATAGTTTGATCTTGTATAAACCATGAAAGGAGTTATTTACATAGGAAAATATCCATCACCTTATAGCAACTGGAGCAGCGTGAAAACGAAAGTGATTAGGAAATAGAATAGTGGTGAAATAAAGGTTTGAAAGAAAACTCTTCTTCTGTGCTGGCATGGAAGAGGAGTTTTTTTGGGTAGGCGGTTTTATTTCGTTAATTTATGACAAAAGGAAGGAATAAGATGAGAAGATAGTCTATCCCAATCTTATTCAAATTGTGATAAGATAGAATATAGGGTTCCTACTGTTAATATTAGTTTATGATGAAAAGAAAGAATGTAAAGTACGAGGAGGATAAAATATGGCTGGTAGCAAATGTATTATTCGTAGAATGGAAGAAAAAGACTGGGAACGGGTAAGTGAAATCTATACCCAAGGATTAGAAACAAATATATCTACATTTCAAACAGAATGTCCGAACTATGAAGAATGGGACCAAAATCATTTAAAAGATTGTCGATTAGTAGCGGTTATGGATGATCTGGTTGTTGGTTTTGTTGTTCTTGCAGCTACATCAAAAAGAGAGGTATACAAAGGCGTTGTTGAGGTTAGTTTATATGTGGACAGTTCTTATAAGAATTGTAAGATTGGAACAACCTTATTGAAGACTTTAATTGTTGACTCAGAGAAAAAGGGCTACTGGTCGTTATATTCTTCAATTATTGCGGAAAATGTTGCAAGCATACGTGTACATGAACGTTGTGGATTCCGTCAAGTTGGTTATCGAGAGAAGATTGCCAGAGACCGTTTTGGAAGATGGCACAACACTGTAATAATGGAGAAAAGAAGCAATTATATGTAAAGTGTATGTGGATTGATTTCACAAACTGCAATAAAATATACTGCAAGGAGGGTGGTTATGAAAGAAAAACATACATTGCTGTACTACATTAAGAGATACAAAAGGCGCTATATAATGGGCGCCATTGTATTACTTGTGGTAGATATCTTAAATTTATATATTCCACAATTCACAGGGGAGATTACCGATGGCTTGCAGAGTCATTCAATGGGAATGGAAGGAGTAATGCAAGGAATCGGTAAGATTCTACTGGTAGGAGCGCTCTTGGCAATAGGACGATTTTTATGGCGTTTTTTTATATTTGGTTCTGCAAGAAGAATTGAATGTGAGATAAGAAATGATCTATTTGCGCACTTAGAAACATTATCCATGCGCTATTTTAATGAGAACAAGACAGGTGAGTTGATGTCGTATTTTACCAATGATCTGAATGCAGTACGTATGTCTATTGGTCCGGCGGTAATTACAACATTTGATGCGACGATTTTAACCATTCTTGTTCTTGGCAAGATGATCACCCACGTTAATCTAAAACTTACATTAATGGCGATTGTACCCTTATTCTTTATTGCTGGGGGTGGAATCTGGTATGGAAAACAGGCGGAAAAGCGCTTCCGTGAAAAGCAGCAGGCATTTTCTGATTTGACCGATCAAGTGCAGGAAAGTATCTCAGGTGTTCGTGTGATTAAAGCATTTATACAGGAAAGAAAAGAAATGCGTGCATTTGCCAAGGCAAATAAGAATAACAAAGATAAGAATATGCGCGTTGTGAAATTACAAGCAACAGTCATGCCGCTTCTTGATGTGGTTATTGGTTTTAGCAGCCTTATTACATTATTTTATGGTGGCTATCTGACCATGATTGGTGAGATTTCATTAGGAAGATTTATTGCTTTTAACCAATATATTAATATGTTGGTGTGGCCGATGATTGCAGTGGGTGACAGTATCACCTTTTTCTCACAGGGAAGGGCATCCTATAAACGGATACGTAAAGTTTTTCTTGAAAAGGCAGAAATTATTGATGAATCAGAAGAAGGACAATTGGGAAAGAGTTTGGCAGATCAACTTAAAATAAGTGAGATAGACGCGGACAATACAATGCAGGCTAGTGCTTTACACGGGCAGATAACATTTAACCACTTGTCTTTTTCCTACCATAACCAGAATCGAAATGCCATTGAGGATCTATCTCTCACCATTGAGAAAGGAAGCACATTGGCCATTCTAGGTCGAACGGGAAGCGGTAAGACAACATTGGCCAATCTACTACTTCGCATGTATGATGCAGAACAGGGTATGATTCAGATTGATGGAATAGATATACGTAAGATTCCGTTAGATAAGTTACGGAAAAGTATTGCGTATGTACCACAGGATAATTTTTTATTCTCTGATACTTTGGGCAATAATATTGCCTTTGGTAGTGAATCAAAAGACAAAGAGAAGATGGAAGAGGCAGCAAAAGAAGCTTGTATTCACGACAATATTATGGATTTTCCTTTTCAATACGGAACCATTGTTGGAGAAAGAGGCGTAACCTTATCTGGTGGACAGAAGCAGAGAAGCTCCATAGCCAGAGCATTAATGAAAGAAGCACCAATACTGATCTTAGATGATTCATTATCTGCGGTAGACACCGACACGGAGGAACAGATCCTGTCAAATCTGAAAAAACACCAGAAGGATAAAACGATTATTATCATAGCACATAGAATCTCTACCATACAGAATGCAGATCGAATCTTAGTTTTGGAAGAGGGTAAAAAAGCAGAGTATGGAACGCATGAGACATTGATGAACGAGAATGGAATCTATGCAAACCTATATCATAAACAACAATTAGAGAAACAATTAGTCGCACAACAGTAGGAGGTGAGAAGGTGAAACAAGTAATTGAAGAAGATATGGAGAAGAGCATGAAAGGAAATGTTCTTGGAAGATTACTTCGCTATGCCAAACCGTATTGGCGTTCTATTATGGTGGTATTCCTTCTCGTGCTCGCAATAACTGGTTTCGAGTTGCTGCGCCCTGTATTGGTGGGTGATGCCATTGACACGTATATTGATGGATATGACCGCCCCTATATCCAAGTGGAGAAGATGCAGAAAGGGGCAGTTTCGTATGGAGAAATCTATCTTAGCCGAAAATTCTCAAAACAAGAGATGGAAACGGGAAATAGAACGTATTACCAATTATATCTCTATAAAGACCAGTATTATATGTTTGAAAATGTTACGAAAACAATCCAGAAGGAGCTATCCAATAATCCAGAACAACTAAATAAAACAGCTACGTTAGGGGATGGAGAACTAACCATTACCATAGATGGAACAGACTATGCAGGAAAACTTCTTCATAAGCAGCAGTTGAAAGAGTTGCGAAGACAAGATTTTGCAGGAATTAAGAGGATTGCAATTCTCTACCTTGTAATCTTACTAGCAAGTTTTGGTTGTAATTTTGCTCAAACATGGTTGCTACAGTTAACAGGTCAAAACATTATCTACAATATTCGACAGGAAGTTTTTGAACACATTCATAAATTATCCTTACATTTTTTTGATGTTACACCAGTGGGACGGATTGTAACAAGAGCCACCAATGATGTGGAAGCTTTGAACGAGATGTATACCAACATTTTAGTCAAACTGTTTAAGAACTTGGTAAAGATCATCGGGCTAGCAGCTGTTATGCTAAGTATTAATATCCGAATGTCTCTATATGCATTTATCCTGCTTCCGTTTATCGTATTCCTCACTTTCTTATTCAAGAAGATATCAAGAGCGACATACCGAATTGCTAGGACAAAATTGACTGCCATTAATACCTACCTGTCAGAGCATATATCAGGAATGAAATTAATTCAGATTTTTGCTAGAGAACAAGAAAAATACAAGGAATTTGAAGGGAAGAGTAGAGATCTATATAAGGCAAATTACCGTGAAATGATGGTATTTGCAATCTTCCGTCCGGCAATCTATCTATTGTCCGTGTTTGCCCTAGTTATTATAATATGGGCAGGAGGGCGGTCGTATTTCCGTGGATTGATCTCAATCGGTACGTTATATATCTTTATCCAGTATATTGGGTCCTTCTTTGAACCGATTCAAGAAATTGCAGAACAGTTCAGTACCTTACAGTCGGCAATGGCTTCTGCAGAAAAGATCTTTACCATACTAGATGAAGAAATTACTGTGAAGAATACAAGCAATCCAGTTACTTTACCAGCCGTTCATGGACGGATTGAGTTCAAGCATGTGTGGTTTGCCTATATTGAGGAAGACTGGATTTTAAAAGATGTTAGCTTCGTAATTGAACCAGGTGAGAAGGTTGCTTTTGTTGGTGCAACGGGAGCAGGAAAATCCTCCATATTAAATTTGATTGGACGATATTATGACATTCAAAAGGGTGAAATCCTTATGGATGGCGTAAATATTAAAGAAATTGACCTTGATGTGCTACGTGGTGCAATTGGCCAGGTACAACAAGACGTATTCTTATTTACTGGAGATATTAAAAGCAATATTCGCCTTCGAAGTGAAGAAATCTCTGAAACAAAAGTGGAAGAAGCTGCCCGCTATGTGAATGCCGATGCATTTATTCAGAAGTTAGAGAATGGATACGATGAACCTGTTACGGAAAGAGGAGCAACGTTATCCGCTGGACAGCGACAATTGTTATCTTTCGCTAGAACGTTAGCATTTGATCCGAAGATTCTTGTTATGGATGAGGCAACGGCAAATATTGATACGGAGACGGAACAGTTAATCCAGGAAGCCTTAGAAAAATTAATGAGCGACCGAACCACCATAATGGTAGCCCACCGCCTGTCAACTATACAACATGCCGATCAGATCATGGTAATGCATAAAGGTAGAATTCGAGAAAGAGGAACCCACCAGGAATTGCTAAATCAAGATGGAATCTATAAGAAGCTGTATGAGTTGCAGTTGCAATAAATGAGAAACAGCCTTACAAAAAGCACCACTCAAATGGTGGAGTTAAAGACAGTTGGTTTGACGGCGCTTAGAAGGTGTTATTGTTATTATCAAAAATAAAATCACAAATCAGAAATTGGAGAAAAAAGAATGTACTCACTTTTACTTGCAATAATCTATATAGCTTTTATCAGCCTTGGACTTCCCGATTCGCTTCTTGGATCGGGATGGCCTGCTATACATAATGACTTAAATGTTCCTATATCATTTATGGGTATTCTTTCTATGGTCATATCAGGAGGAACGATTGTATCAAGTCTTCTGTCAGATAAGTTGACAAGAAAGCTCGGCACTCGTATTGTAACGGTAATCAGTGTATTCCTTACGGCAATTGCTTTATTTGGTTTTTCCTTTTCAAACCAATTCTTTATGCTCCTTATATTCGCAATTCCTTGTGGTCTTGGTGCTGGGGCAATTGATGCGGCTCTGAATAATTATGTTGCTCTTCACTACACTTCAAAACATATGAGTTGGCTGCATTGTTTTTGGGGTGTTGGAGCGATTGTCAGTCCATTTGTTATGAGTTATGCGTTGACAAATTCCACTTGGAACAATGGATACCGCATTGTTGCTTTTATTCAAATTTGTATTGGTCTTCTTCTCCTTGCTACGCTCCCGGTCTGGAATGCCAATGGAAAAAATGTTGAAGACAATGCAAAAAGTATCGGGTTAATCCATGCACTGAAAATCAAGGGAGTTCCTTACCTTTTGATTGGCTTTTTCGCATATTGCGCTGCGGAAGCAACTGCAATGTATTGGGCGAGTACCTATCTGGTTGAAGTTAAAGGAATAACTACAGATCGAGCGGCCAGATTTGCTTCCCTGTTTTATATAGGAATAACCGTTGGTAGATTCTTAAGTGGTTTTATTATGAATAAGCTGGGCGATAGAAAGATGATTCTTCTTGGTACTTGTATTTTATCCTGTGGGATTTTTTCCTTGCTCATTCCTACGGCAAGTCCAAGTGTCTCACTTGCAGGATTTATTGTTATTGGATTTGGTTGCGCGCCAATCTATCCCTGCATTATTCATTCCACACCGAATAATTTCGGCGCAGAGAATTCCGGAGCGATTATCGGGATTCAGATGGCAAGCGCCTATGTCGGTTCGACATTTATACCACCGTTGTTTGGACTTCTGGGTAATGTAAGCAGCTTCGCAATACTTCCGATCTATCTCTTTATTTTTATTATTATAATGATAAGTATGACAGAGATGACATTTAGAATCACAACAAAATGATAGGAACCCTCTTTACTGGACAAACCAGTAAAGAGGGTTTTTTTATATCTTATCCTAATGACGCAAACTTCGTACAGGAAAATATTATATCTAGAGTAGATGTGAAACCAGTAAGATTGTGGACATATTGTTTGAAGTATACTAGTAAACTATAGTAAGACGTTCATACAGTTGCTCATCAAACGATGTCCTGTATTACATGAGATTAGCTAGTGTTTGTGCAAATTAATGAAAGTAAGTTTTACTAAGGTTTTTCGATACCCGAACCTTTGTAGGGGATATAAATATTAATTATATAAAATATTGTGTTTACTTATATTGCATTATTCAACAAAAAATGATACAATCTAAAACTGTCAAAAACTAATTCCAAAATATATTTTTTTTTGGAATGTATCATTAGTGCTATTTATATAAATTATTAGCAATAATAATATAGTGTCTATAATAACTATAAATGCATGTTCTTTGTATCAATTCTAGTTCTGATAGTTGTCATGGTCATTCTTATCCAAAATTAAAAAAGAAAAATGAAAATTAAAAAGTAAAAATTATCTGCTCATTCTGTACATGTCGGGGACAGTGCTAATTAACGTGAATTTAACAACAGTTTTACGTGGACAGAATAGGGAGCAGTTATGATAGATTAAGCACAAAGTAGGACTTAAGAAACATATTTTTAAGGAGGATACGAAATGTTAAGACAAGCAGCAAAGAAACCATTGGCACTGCTATTGGCTTTTGTGATGGTAGTGAGTACAGTCTTTACTGTCGCACCAGCTACCGTCAGTTCTGCAGAGGAAGTTTCGAGAACGAATATTACGTCGTTAAACTTCGCCTCCACAGCAGATGTTACGACCAATACCATTGCATTCCCTGCATCCCTTCCATATAAGGATGGGGCAAGTGGAGTGACCATTGATAGCAGTTCACCAGATAAGTATGGGGTCAATTCGGCATCAGCCAATACCTTAAAGGCAACAGGCTGGGGAGAAGGAGATTACTGGAGTTTTCTCTTCCATCCAGTTGGTTATGAGAATTATACCATTTCCTTTTATCCAAGATCATCGAATACGGGTGTTCGAGATTTTAAGGTACAATACAGTTTAGATGGTGATACATGGACAGATATTGATGGTGCTACATATCAAGTCACCAATAGTTATACAACCCAACAAAGTTTTGCATTACCTTCCGATTTGGGTAATGTAAGTGATTTATACATAAGAATGATTGTAACATCTGGTATATGCGCAGCTGCAGGTACAGGTTCCAATGCGGTGGATAAACCTGCAGCAAGTAGTGGTGTAACCAACATCGGTTCTATCACACTTTCTGGTACGATGGTGGAAGGCTATGTGCCAATGGTGGTACAACCAGTAACCGCTAGCATTCCAAGTGAATCCGTAGTGGATCCTGACACAGAAATTAGCTTATATTCCGAATCTGTAACAGCATCTGGTGCTGCAATCATGATGAATGTAAATGGAGCAGAGTATGATACGATGTATACAGGTCCATTTACTTTAGCAAGTTTGGGAGCAGATGAGGAACATACCGAATTCACCATTGCAACATATGCACAGGTGGATGAAACGAAGAGTACATACAGCACGTATACCTACTATACACAAGCGATGGAAACCATTGCAATATCTGAGGCTCGTGAAAAGGAAGATGGAACCAATCGTATTCAGGTAGAGGGTATTGTTAATTTTGTCGATGGTAAGAACATCTATATTGAAGATAGTACGGCGGGGATCGATCTGTATTTTAATACCGCTCCAAGTGATCTTGCCGTTGGAGATAAAGTCGTTGCTAGTGGAACGAAGGCAACAAGTAAAGGGCTAGAAGAGTTAACCGATGTTAATTATACGGTTGAGTCTCATGAAAATGCATTATATTCTACCAATGTTACAATCGCAGAATTGCTTGCAAACCCTAATACTTACGAATGTCGTCGGGTACATATTGAAGATGCCATACTAGGTGCAATCAATACAACCGGCAATACAACATTAACACAGGATGCGAATACAACGAATATCTATCGTATTCCTGCATTAACAGGAATTGAAGCCAATGCAACAGTAAAATTAGATGCAGTTGTAGGTTTCTATAATACATTGCAACTTCGTGTGGTACAGGCTAGTGATGTTATCAAGACAGCAGATGCACCAGTGGTACCAGATGGAGGAGATGATAAAACAGATGATCTTACTGGTGTTGTGGATCCAGTAACCGATGAGATGTTGACAGAAACCTCTGCAAAGAGCTTGAAAGACGTCTACAGCGCGACTAAAGGAGAAACAATTACGGTTCTCGGACAAGTAGCATATCAGTATGGCAATGTTTATAGTAATGCAAACAGTATCAATACCATTGTTCTTCAAGATGTCATTGATAACCAGATTCAAGGTTTAGCAATCTATGATTATACGAATACATACAAAACAGGAGATGTCATTAAAGTAACAGGTACCGTTTCTGAAAATGGAGGAGTACGTCAAATCTCCAATGTAACGGCAGTGGAAACCATTGGGACAATGACATTATTCAAACCACAGGAACGTACCATTCAACAACTATTAGAAGGTGGCGATCAATATCTATCAGAATATGTATTGATCAAGAATGTTACGTTAGGTGCTTATAATAGTTCTGGAGCAACAACCATAACGGATGCAACAGGAACAACGACACTATACAAAGGTGCACTTTTACCAGATGGCGTAGCAGAAGGCAGCGTTGTCAATCTGTATTGTGCATGGTCAAAGTATAATACCAGTTATCAAGTTCGTAATGGTGCAACAACCGATTATGTATCCATGAATGCGGATGGCTCAACAGTCGATACTTCTATCGTATTGCCAATTGCGAATTGGGCAGGAACAAGTAATATCGTAGGAGCAACCACGGTATTATATGGTGATAAATATACAGCAAACGATCAATTAGATTTGGATTCTTCCCTTACGGTATCAACGGGAGTAGCACCAATAATTACGACCACAGGTGGAACTGGTACGAACTATTATCTAGGTTCCAAAGGACTTACTGAAGGAAATTATTATGAATTACAATGTGACAGTGAATTATTAGGAAATGTCAAGTTAAGCTATACAATGAAAGGAACGAAAACGAGTGCGAAGAACTTTAAGATCCTATATAGTGTTGATGGAGAAACCTTTACTAATGTAGGAACGAAATCCATATCCGCTGCAAGTACCGCTGAAAAATTCGAAGTAACATTACCGAATGAAGCAAACAATGCGACAAAACTGTGGGTTCGTATTCAAGTTGCAGATAATGTATCCATTGGAAATGAGACAATCGGATCTGGAAACAATTATCTAAGTGAAGTGGCTCTTACAGGTAGCCCATTGGTTGCTGATACAATCACAGGATATCCAGTGATCACACCAGAATCCGGGGAAGTACAATTTGGTCAGGAGATTAGCATCTCTACTGCAACAGAAGGCGCAACCATCTATTATTCCTTTGATGGTGTTAATTATGTAGAATACAATGATGCAAGTAAACCAGTTATTACAGAACTTCCTGGGGTAATAACTGCTTATGCAAAAAAAGCAGGATTAACGGATAGTTTAGTAATCAAGAACGAATATACACAAGTACAAGTAGCACCAGTTAAAGCAAATCCAAATGGTGGTGCAAGAACAATTGGAACGAAAGTTAAGTTAACAACAGCAACAGAAGGTGCAACCATTCGTTATTCTTTGGATAACGGTACAACCTGGTTAAACTATAATCCAGAGGCACAGATTAGTCTGGATGTGTTACCAATGACAATTGTAACAAAAGCAGTACTAGACGGTTGCAAAGATAGTGAAACAACAACTTGTAGTTATACGTTACGTGAAAATGAAAATTACAATATTTATTTTGGACAGATTCACTCCCATACCGATTATTCGGATGGGGCAGGAACATGTGATCAAGCATTTAATTATGCAAAAAATACAGCAGAACAGATTGATTTCCTTGCTGTTACAGACCACTCGAACTCTTTCGATAATGAAAAGACAGCTAGTTTAGCAGATGGTTCTGTAAGTGAAGAATGGAAGGAAGGACATCAGTTAGCAGATGATTATACGGATGCTTCTTTCGTTGGAATCTACGGATATGAGATGACTTGGTCCAATGGACTTGGACATATGAATACCTTTAATACCAACGGTTTCCAAAGTCGTACACAAGCAGATTATTCACAATATTCAACGGCATTAAAAAATTACTATACAACCTTGAAAACAGATACAAGTTCAATCAGCCAGTTCAACCATCCAGGTACGACATTTGGTGATTTCAGCGATTTTGCGCATTATGATGAAGAGATTGATAGTTTAATTACTTTACTCGAAGTTGGTAATGGTGAAGGAGCAATTGGTAGTGATGGTTACTTCCCTTCTTATGAATACTATACTCGTGCACTTGATAAGGGATGGCATGTAGCACCAACAAACAACCAGGATAACCACAAAGGATATTGGGGAGATGCCAATACGGGAAGAACCGTAATCCTTGCAGATAGTTTAACAAGAGATAATATCTACGATGCACTTCGTAACATGAGAACCTATGCAACAGAAGATAATGACCTTGAAGTACAATACACCCTGAATGGGGAAGTAATGGGAACTGTTTTAGAAGATACCCCTGCAGAAGCAGATATTAAGGTACAACTGAAAGATCCAACCGATTCTTCCATTGGTAAAGTAGAAGTAATCGTGAATGGTGGATTAAGTGTTGCTTCAGAGAATGTAACAAGTAATACAGCAAATCTGGAATTCAATCTTCCTGCAGATTATTCGTATTACTACATTCGAATTACACAACCAGATAAGGATACAGCAGTAACTGCTCCTGTTTGGGTTGGTAAAGTAGAAGCGGTTGGTATCTCGAGTATTTCAACAACGGCTGCATTAACAGTCAAAGGGGAAGCACTGGATGTTAACTTAGAATTATTCAATAATGAACCAGATGAATTACAGATTGATTCTATTACGTATAGTATAGAGGATGAAATCATTCATACAGTGGACCTTGCAAAAGCTGGATTAACTAGTCTTGCTTCTTGTACAACAGGAACATATTCCTTTGATTACACATACAACGGAACAGGCGGAGTTAATCTCTATGTTACTGTTAATGCAACATTACGTGGTGTTAGCAAAGTTTATAAGAGTGTATTACAGTTAACCTATGTAGCACCAAGTATGGTAACCAATGTCGTGATTGACGGTACCCATGATAACGATTATGTAATGGGATATTACGGTGCAAACATGTCAAACTTTACGAAGATTGCAGCAGATGAGAATGTCAAAGTGACCATCGTGAAAGATACCATGACAAAAGAAATTCTAGATACCTGTGACCTGTTAATCATCTCTGCACCAGCCAAGAAGAATGGTTCAGCAAATGCAGGTGCATTTACAATCAGCCATTTTGAAGATTCTTTCCTTGATTTAGTAAAAGAGTATACAGACCGTGGAGGCGAATTAATCGTCTGCGGAATTGCGGATTACCAAGATACAGCGGACTGTCAAACTTCAACAGAGCAGAACAAATTACTTTCCTATATTGGCGCCACTACTCGTATGAACAGTGATGAAGCATATGATGAAGTCAACAATGGTGGGCAAGCTTACCGTCTGTATCCAACAAACTATAATACAGAGTCCGCTTATACGCAGGGAGTTGTAGATGGACAAAAATACAGTGCATACAGTGGCTGTACCGTATTACTTGATAATGCAGCAGTGGAAGCAGGAAAAGCAGAATATCTGATAAAAGGCTTCGATACAACATACTCAATTGATAGTAAGAAGTTAGACAGCAATTACAAGGATATTGAAAAAGGAAATGCAATCTTATTAGCAAGAGAAGAGCTTGCTGGTGGTGGTAATGTATTCGTATCAAGTACGGTATTCATGTCTGATTTTGAAGTAAAAGCAGAACAAGATAATATATGGGATTTACCATATATCAATAAAACCATTATTGTAAATATTATTGATCATGTAAAGAAACAAATGGATTTAAGCAACATTGCAGATGTAAGAAATGGAACAATGGGTGATATCTATTGTGTAGAAGGAACAGTTACCGCTGGTACAGTATCAGGAAATGCATTCTTTGATACCATTTACATTCAGGACGCAACCGGCGGAATCAATATCTTCCCAATTAATGAAGGATTAATCGAAGTTGGACAGAAGGTAAAAGTAGTTGGTTCTTTGGATGAATATCTAGGCGATATGGAACTTCGTGTAATTACAGCAGAAGTGATTGATACGGAGAAGAACCCAATTGCACCTACGAAGATGACAACGAAAGACGCAATGGATTATCAAATGAATGGTGGTAAACTTGTTAAAGTAGAAGGTGTTATCACCAAGGTAATCTTAAAGAATGATATTGTGGAAACAATCATGGTTAAGGATTCCTCTGGTGTTGAGGCAAGAGTATTTATTGATGGATATGTATTGAATTCAGATGCCACAGGTCCTGCATTAGAGAGTTTTGTAAAAGCAGGTAATAAAGTATCTGCAGTTGGATTGGTTTCATACGATCCAGATGGAGAACGACTTCGTGTACGTGACCGTTCCGAGATTGTACTTGTATCACAACAAACAAGTGATAGCAGTGCATCAGGAAGTGAAGCGAACGATACAGATAAGGGCGTAACGACCGTAACAGAGGACAAAGAGAAGAATACGCAAACCACAACCAATGTAGTAACAGAAACGAATGCAAATAATACGACGATCGTTACAACGACAGAAGTTGTAATTGATAAAGAATCGGGTGCACAGATTTCTAATACAGTGAAAATCGAAGCAACTACACAAAGTCAAACACAAGATGCACAGGCAATCATCACAAGAGATGAAAAGAATGTTGTACAGAAGATTGATGCTGTTGTAGCTCCAAAAGAATTAAACAGTAAAGAAACAGAAAAAACAGCAATTCTTTCTACTACAATCGCAGAAGACATCCTTCTTGCAGCACAAGAATATGCAAGTGAAGAAGTACCAGTAGAAGTTACGATTGAATTACCATCTACTGATATTCATAAGCAGATTGATAAGAAAGATATCAATAAAGTACAGATTGTTGTTACCATTCCAGCTAGTATTCAAGAGCAAGAAAAAATCATCATTAATGAAATGAATATTACAAAACCAGTGATCAGTAATGCTAAAACAAGTAAAAAAGATATTGAAGTTATGATCACAGATGAAAAAGGAACGGAACAATACTCATGGTTGTTTAGTGGAGAAAACCTAAAGAAATCCAACAAAAAAGTTACGGATGTGAATACGGCAATCAACATTACAACTGTTGACCAGGTAGAAAAAATCGATGATCTTCTAGCAGAAAGTATGACAAAAGAAGAAAGAGAGACAGGTCTTGTACTTGATTTCCAACATAGCGGAATATTACCAACACAGGCATCTGTACGTATCTATGTTGGCGATACAATGAAACCTGGTGAAAAAGTTTACTTATACTATTATAATGAAAAAGCAACTACAGGAACAAAACGTAAGAATCAAGCAAGATTAGAAGCAACGAGCAAAGTGGCATACAAAGTAGACAAAGATGGATACACCACGGTAACGATTAAACATTGCTCTAGTTACGTATTGCTTCCAGCGAAGGCAAATACAAAAGTAGTTGCAACGTTATTCGAACAGATCAAGGCAGTGTCCAAGAAGACTATCAAAGTTAAGAAAACAGCAGACTTGGCACTAACGCTCCCAGTTGATGCGGAAGATGCAAAAGTTGTATATGTAAGCTCCAATAAGTCAGTTGCAACCGTTAATAAAGCTGGTAAAGTTACGGCAAAGAAAGCGGGAAAGACAACAATTACAGCGAAAGTAACGATTAATGGAGTAACAAAGAGTTATAAGACAACAGTAACTGTTAAATAACTTATCTGGGTGTCAAAAGCCTCTTTTGCCCCGCTGAAGTTTGTAGTGGTACATAAGGCTCTAAACTACAGAGCCAAAGTACCAACGACTTCATACAGTTGCTCATCAAACGATGTTCTACATTACATGAGAGAAGTTAATGCTTGTGTAAATTGACAAAAGAAAGTTTTACGAAGTGCTTTTAACACTTGAAATATAGCGCAAACTTCGCACCTGCAGTTTTTAAAGTGCGAAGCTTGCGTTTAATAAAAGTTGAAATTATGTGATGTAAGGAAGTTTCATGAAATTGAAGGAATATGAGAAGTTGTGAAGGAGAATAGCAGGTTATGGCGAAAGCAAATAATACAGATCTTCCCAAGAAAAGGATATCATTTTCGAAAGTTAGTTTGACAAAAATCATAACATTTCTTATTGCCTGTTTGGTAATTGGAGCTGTTGTTTTACATATAGATGATAGTAAGATTCAAAGCGAAGAAAAGAATATGCATTATTATAAAGGGGTCGTTCAGAAGGTTGTCGTTGATAATACCCAAGAAGACCCTGCTACAGAGGGAGTTCGAAGAGGTTCCCAAACGATTCAAGTCAAATTAACCAATGGCCCTTACAAAGGGAAAGTTGTTTCCATGGAAAATTATCTAAGTGCCCAATTCAATGTATACGCCAAAAAGGGAACAAAGATTATGGTTCGTGCCATCTTATATGAAGATGGTCCGAATTTCTCTGTCTATAATTATGATCGTTCCTTATTAATCTATGGATTTATCGGGTTGTTTA
Organism: Anaerosporobacter faecicola; assembly: GCF_012070565.1. Lineage (GTDB taxonomy): Bacteria > Bacillota > Clostridia > Lachnospirales > Lachnospiraceae > Anaerosporobacter > Anaerosporobacter faecicola. Next base: position 53,265 of record NZ_JAAQRO010000024.1, on the reverse strand, counting down.
TGGTCTTGCTTTGTGTCATTGGTGGAAGGAAAGGATTTTTTGCTTTACTAAGTCTTGTGCTAACCTTGTTAGCCGTGGTCAAGATTCTTCTTCCACTTCTATTACTGGGATACCCTACCTTACCTACAACCATTGGAATTATTGCATTTACAACAATCATCAGTTTCATCTTAATCGATGGAATCAACAAGAAAACATCATCTGCCATGATTGGTACGATAGCAGGAGTTGTGTTGGCAGGATTTTTAGCATATCTGGTAGGGAAAATTGGACATATCAGTGGGTATCAGATGCAGGAGGCGGAGTCTCTATACCTGATTGCGGGAGGAGACAGTGGAATACAGATAACCAATTTGTTAACAGCTGGAATTCTCATTGCTTCCCTAGGAGCAGTAATGGATGTTGCCATGAGTATTGCGTCTGCCATTCATGAATTGAAGGAAGTAAATGAAGAGTTAACGACCAGCCAATTGTTCCGCTCGGGTATGAACATCGGAAAAGATGCGATGGGGACAATGGCGAATACGTTAATCCTTGCATTTACTGGCTCCTCATTGAATCTGTTACTGATGATTTATTCTTATGGTATTCCCTATGAGCAACTGCTGAATACCGATAGTATTGCCATTGAGATTATACGCGGAATCGCAGGAAGTATCGGAATTGTGTTGACCGTTCCAATTGTTGCATTGATTAGTGCCAATATTGAGAAGAATAAAAAGCATAGATATACGAAGTAGAGTTTTCGATATGCGAAGTTTGCGTTAGTAATTTATCGATATAATAATTTGTGCATGTATTTGCACCTCCAAGTGACTTGTTAGAGAGACTGGCACTTGGAGGTCTTTTTTATGGTAGAGGAAATTGCAAACTGTACAAGAAGAAAACAATGGGATAAAATAGAAACAGATGATGGAATGCAGAGCAAAATAAACCGAGAGCGGAGAAGTAAAAGAAAATAGTAAAAGAAAACAGTAAAATAAAGGAACGCATTGATATAAATAGAAAAGCGAGGGGGCGGCAAGTGTATGTATAAGATTGTTATAGTTGAGGATGATGAGAATATACGAGAAGAGTTGCAGCAACTATTGGTGAATGCACTGTATGAAGTGAGTTGGATTGAGGAATTTCAAAGAGTTGCAAAACAGATTCTTAATCTGAATCCAGATCTCGTATTATTGGATATGAATCTACCGAATCAAGATGGGCTTGGAATCTGTGGCGAATTGAGAAAAACCTCCCAAGTCCCTATTATATTTGTCACAAGTAATGTTACATCGATGGATGAACTAAACTGTATAACCCGTGGTGGCGATGATTATATAACAAAACCATATCAGCCACCAATCTTACTAGCAAGAATTGCAGCGGTACTAAAGCGTTCTGCTCCCAAGAAGGAGGAGCAGGAAGTGCAGCTTACCTATCGTGAAGTTACATTGGAACTGTCTACGGGTAAGCTCAAGAGAGAGAATGTGAGTATCGACTTAACAAAAAATGAGATCAAAATTGTATATTATCTCTTCCGGAAAGCAGGATGCATCATTGCCAGAGAGGAATTGATGGATTATCTGTGGGACAACCAGATCTTCATTGACGATAATACGTTAAGTGTGAATATAACAAGAATACGTGCAAAATTAAAGGAACTAGGGGCAGGCGAATATATTACGACAAAACGTGGGCTTGGTTATCTGTTGGAGTAATACGTATCTTGCGGTGAATGCTTAAGGAAAAGCAAAATTCTTGTTGGCATTAATTGAAAGGAATGACGTAAACGATGAGTTTAGAATATGAAGAAGAGTTTGTAGAAAAGTTCTTAACAAAGAACAAAAGAGAGCGACTGTTATTTGAATTATCAAGTACTAAAAAGAGAGAACATGCAATTGGCCATTTTTGTCATAATACACTTGATTATATTGATGAAAACAAAATCGTTTATATGGGAAATACATTAAGTAATAGTGAACTAATCAAGAAACTTAGAAGTTACTCAATGAAATCATTGGTTTATATTATATCCTGGAATGAGAATCTTGATGGTAGTTTGATGGAAGTAGATAAAGCAATTAATGAAATTGAAGAAGAAGGAATGGCTTCAATTATTATGTTGGGTAATGCAATTTTAATTAAAACTGAGCAGGAACAAGGAGCGGCAGTTAACTATATCTTATACTCAAAGAATTAAGAAGACAGTTTTTGTATTTTCTAGATAAGCATAAAGGAAGGAGGTATATATGTTTAAGAAAATCAATGTAATTAAAAAGTACTTGGAGAAGGATTACAGCCATATATGTTAATTAATGACTCAAATTATTCCACTTATTTGTAATTCCAGTTGCTTCAAATCATCCTTTATAAATCAGCACTACTCTAATGAGTAGTGCTGATTTATTGTACAATTACTTATGTTTTAATAGTTTGTAGATACTTAATACAATATAAATAAAAAATAAAGTTAAAAATCCTGCTAATATAATATTAGTAATAGTAAGTTGTTTTGCAATATCAGCATTTTGCTCAGCTAAATATTCAATTGTTTTTCTTAATGCAGTATCATTAAACATGTCAATATCCTCCTAAAAAATATATATATTTACATTTTACATTATATGTAATATTATGTAAACATAAATTTTGAAGGAGGAATTAAATATGAAGAAATTCAAACTATTAACCTATTTGTTTATTGCATCCTTAATTATTATGCCTAGTAACTTGGTTAAGGCTGCTGAATCAATTCCTACTAATGAAGATATTTCAAATACTGAAGATGATACACTTGATCTTAGACTAGATAAAATAGTGGTACATACAGATTATAACACCGATGAAGTAAATGTAGTAAGACAAGCTACAATAGACGGTGTTACTACAGTTGAAATTGTGGACAAGAATACAAATGCATTAATAGAAACACTTACGGAATACGTAGAAGGTAGTACACAGAACCAGCTTTTAAGAGCAAGTGGTGTAAATTCTAATATTGTTGTTAAACGTGACCAATACAAGGGACCATTCGTACTTTCTTTTGTTATGCATCTTAATGTATATCAAAGTGGTTCATTCAGACAGATTAACTCAGTATTATCAAAAAATTACTATATTACATCATCTAGTAGTTTTACTTTAGAAAATGTTGATGCATCAGTATATGCCTCATCTTTTCCAACTACAGAAGTAAAATATTCTGGAAGTGGTGTCTTAACTGGAGAAGTTTATTTTGAAGCTGGACATTCTACGAGTAATGAAGGTGGATTTACTATAGGTGAACTCATAAGTGCTGGTTTTACAGTTAGTGAAGAGTCGTCTTCAGTATTTGGAATAAATTATTATGTAAGAGGATTTGTAAGTATATCTGGAACATATAGTGTTTATTAAGTTTAAAAAAAGGAAGGGGGTGTTGCAAAATGACTTTTTTAGTCATGGAGCAACGCTCCCTTGTTCTTTTCAGATATTTAATATTAATTTTATTACATAATCTAATTATACCACTAGCAGGTGCTTCGGCACCTGCTTTTTACTTTTTTACGCAAAAAGAGCCATTGCTCCATAGCTGATTTTACTCAACTATTTTGCAACAGCCCCTTCCTTTTCCTTTTGGCATCTAATGAATTTTCTTTCATTCTTTTCTACCAGTGTGTTTCTAGCATCCTAGTTATATACTTTTTTGTTTTTGAAGTCAATCAATTAAACCAAATAATTACAATAATACTATTGATAATTATATCACTGTGGTATATTATAGACTATATCACAGTGATATAAGGAGGGAGAATATGAAACTATTATTTGTTAATGCAAACTTAAACGGACATATTAACCCAACGCTTGGAATGGTTAAAGCGCTTACACAAAGAGGAAACCAGGTTGACTATTTTTGTTCTGCATCATTTTCAGAACAAGTGAATCAGATGGGAGCTAGAAGGATTGGATATAGTAACGACTTGGATATATTTTTTAAGAATTATCGTCCCACAGATAGGCATCCGTTTTACATGTTGCTAGAATATATTCTTCTATACGATGAGGTAGTGTTACCAGAAATCATGGATATTGTAGATCATGAGCAGTATGATATGATTATATGTGACTCAATCTTTGGAGGCGGTTGCTTCTTGAAACAGATGACAACAGTCCCAATTGTTTGCTCACATTCTTCTTTTGCTATGAGTAAAGCACCAATACCCGAGAGGATGTTTGCAAGAGGGTTTCATCCACAATTAGATCATTGTTATGAAATTGTAGCGCGAATTTGTGAAAAATATAATATACAACAACCATCATTAGAGCAAGTTTTCACAAGTAAAGGAGATTTGAATATTGTATACACTACTCGTGAATTTAATGGAGATGAGGGGGTAAATGAACCGGAATATATATTTGCAGGTCCATCAATCAATCGCCAGTTGGAAGAGTCTGATTTGGATTTATCAATATTAGATGACAAAAAACTGATCTACATATCATTGGGAAGCATTAATACAGACTTTTTGTATTTTTATAAAATGTGTATTGCTACATTTTGTGATACCAATTACTATGTGTGTATGTCAATTGGTAAGAAGATTAATCAAGCTGAACTCGGGGAAGTACCGTCTAATTTTATGGTGAATCGTTTCCTTCCACAGTTGGAAATCTTAAAGAAAGCCGATGTATTTATTACACATGCAGGTTTTAATAGTGTGAATGAAGCACTATATTATGGGGTTCCTATGTTGGCTTTACCACAAGTCAATGACCAACATATGGTGTCGAAACGTCTTGTCGCAATGCAACTTGGAATCACAGAAGATATTAAGGTACTGACGCCGGAATTGCTGAGAGATAAAGTAGAAGCACTTATATCTGATAAGAAAATAAAAGAAAATTGTATGCAGATTTCATTACAGATGAAAAATGCTGTTAAGACGGAGCAAGTGGTATTGAGATTGGAAGAATATATTAACTGAAACTTCGCAGTTCAATTTCAGTCCTGAAAGGTTATCCTAAGGCATTTTTCTGATGAAAGCCAGAAAACTCGACATAAGAAAAATAGGCACAAAATGAAATGACTTTTTGGCTCTTGTATCATAAAATAGGAGAAAATAAGAATGGCATTAACAAATAAATCAATGTATGCAATATTAGGTATATTGAATATATCACCAAGTACAGGCTATGATATAAAAAAGTATAGCGACAAGGTTTTATCTGGTTTTTGGAATGAGAATTTTGGACACATCTATCCAACATTGAAGAGGTTGTTGAAAGAGGAAATGATTGAAATCATTTCAACCGAAAAGGATAAAAAGGTGTTGTACGGGATTACTGAAAAAGGGAAAGAGGAACTCAAGACATGGCTCATAGCAGATACCGTGCAGCAACCAGTACGTTCAGAGTTTATGTTGAAATTATTGTTTTCAAGTAATCAACCAGTGGAAAAGATAATACAAATGATGAAAAACTATAAAGAAATCTATGTAGAGAATAGAATGAAATATCTCAAAATGCAAGCGGAGTTGGAACAAGGAATTAAAGAAGTAGCAGAGGAGAGGTGTTTTTTTCTTAATGCTGTACTAAGAAGAGGAATTCTATCGAGTGAGGCTGTTATTCAGTGGTGTGATGAGACGATAGAAGAATTGGAGATGTAGGTATGAAATTAGGTGATTTTTTAAAGGATAAACTGTTTGTACTATTGTTACAATTAGCGGGAATGCTTGCTTTGACTTGTTTCCTTCGACTGGTGGGGAATTCCTATGGTGTAATCTTTCTAATTTTGACAGCTTGGGTCATTGGCAATGTATTCGTTTATGGCGTAACGTATATACAGAGAAAGAAGTATTTTCAGGAGATTACACAATTACTCGATGAATTAGATAAACGGTATCTGATTGGGGAAGTAATGCCAAAATCCTATCGTATCGAGGATCAATTGTATCGACAAATCATTAAAAAATCCAACAAAGATGTTATTGAGAAGATTAACGAATTAAATGATGCCAAACAGGATTATAAGGAATATATCGAAGGCTGGGTACATGAGGTGAAGACGCCACTGGCTTATCTAACGTTATATGGAGCAAATCATAAGGAACAGTGGAACCAGACGGTAACAGCTGAATTGAATAAAATTGATACATACATCGACATGGTGCTCTATTATGCCAGACTGGATTCCGTTTACAAAGACTATCTTATTCAGAAGATGGATCTGGCGGAGGTGGTGAAGGACACCATCAGCAAGAACAAACCGTATCTGCGACAAAATCAAGTGCGCTTATCCATTGCATTTGAGGAAACGATTGTATCCAGTGATGCCAAATGGATTGCATTCATATTAAACCAAATCATTCGAAATGCCGTTCAATACAGGAGAAAAGAAGGGGCGGCTATTCTGTTTTCTACAGAAGAGAGAAAAGATTGCGTTGTGTTGACGATTGAAGATAATGGAGTGGGAATTAAGGAAGAAGAGTTAGGAAGAATCTTTGATAAAGGCTTTACAGGAAGCAATGGAAGAAAAGATCAGTCGAAAGCGACAGGAATTGGCTTATATCTATGTCAGAAATTAAGCGAACGAATCGGGATTAGGCTGCAGGTAGAGTCAAAAGAAGGAGAATATACGAGAATCCATATGCTTTTTCCAAGGTCTAGCCTTTTTGAGTAAGGAACAAGTTATCTTTCAAAACTGTAAGATAACTGTAAAGGTAACTCATACCATGATGTTCAATAATTCGTTATACTGTTAACAAGAAATCCAAAGAAAAGAGAAACAGCGAATACAGGATTCATGAAGGAGACAGAAACGGTTACTTGTTACGATAAAACGGTAATTAGAAGAGAGGTATGATTATGAGTGAATTTATTAGAATTTGTGATGTAGAGAAATATTATGGACAGAGTAATGCGGTTACAAAAGCAGTAAATCGGGTTAGTTTTACGGTAAATCAAGGGGAGTTCATAGGAATCATGGGTGCGTCAGGCTCAGGTAAAAGTACACTGTTGAATATGATTTCAACAATTGATACGGTAACTGCAGGACACATTTACTTTGAAGAGACGGATATTACAGAGATGAACGATGACCAATTGTCTGATTTCCGTATGAACAACCTGGGTTTTGTCTTCCAGGACTTCAATCTGTTGGATACGCTAACAATGGAGGAGAATATTACCCTTGCCATGTCGCTTCATAAAGAGTGGAGCGGTAAGAAGAATGAGATTGGAAAACGCTGTACGGAGATGATGAAGACGCTTGGAATCGAAGAGATTGCAGGTAAATTCCCTTATCAGGTATCCGGAGGACAGAAGCAGCGATGTGCCTGTGCCAGAGCATTAGTTAATGATCCAAAACTAATCTTAGCGGATGAACCAACTGGAGCATTGGATTCAAAATCTTCTCGTATGTTACTGGATACGTTTCAGAAGATGAACGATCAACTACATGCGACGATTTTAATGGTAACCCATGATGCATTTTCAGCAAGTTATTGTAAACGAATTCTGTTTCTAAAAGATGGAGAAATCTTTCATGAGATGATTCGTGGAACAAAAAGCAGAAAAGAGTTTTTGGGAGAAATCTTAGATGTGCTATCCCTTACAGGAGGTGACACTTCTGATGTTGAGTAAATTATCATTACGAAATGCAAAACGTTCTATGAGAGATTATCTGGTGTATCTGCTTACAATGATTATGGTAACAGCACTGATGTTCAGTTTTAATAGTATGATATTCTCAAAAGATGTAAGGAATATGTGTTCTCAGGTAATGATTCTCGCATGTATGCTAGGACTTGCAACATTTTTTATCATAATTATCATTGCTTGGCTTATCAATTATATGATTCGGTTTATGATGGAGAGGCGAAGCAAAGAGTTCGGTACGTATCTTTTGCTTGGAATGAAGAAAAAGACTATTTCAAAAGTGTATTTTCGAGAGAATATAATTTTAAGTATTGTTGCATTTGCATTTGGAATTGTAGTAGGGCTAGGGTTAGAACAATTTATCATGACAATCTTTTTCAAGATAATGGGCAGTAGTTATCATATTCACGTAGAGGTAAGTGTATGGGGGCTATGCATGACCTTTCTCTGCTATAGTGTATGTTTTCTGTTAGCATTACTACGAAGTCGGAAAAAGATTAAGAAGATGAATATCGCGGATTTTATGAAAGCAGAGAAGGAAAACCAATCAGTAGAAGAGAAGCATATGGGCTGGACTAGATGGTTACTGTGGCTATCAATCCTTTATTTCATACTATTTTATCGATATGTTTTCTTTGGAACCTATACACCATTGGGGTGGATCTCACGAATTGCAGGTTATGTAATCGCCATATATGGAACATATGTAGGTGTTGCTTCTTGGGTTTCCTGGTATGTGACCAAGAAGGGAAAGGGAATGTATCGTGGGACGAATGTCTTCTTATTACGTCAATTTTCTTCTAAGATAAAAACGATGCAGTTTACCATGGGAACCTTGAGTGTTTTGTTCTCTGTAGCATTGTTTGGATGTACATTTGCAATGATGTTCCATGATTATCAGAGAAAACAATTACCAGTCAAATTCCCATTTGACATCATTATACATAGTGAGGAAACAGACGAAGAGTTTTTAGAAGAACAGGAAACCATTGAGGAATGGGGATCAATACAGACAAAATTGGTTTATCGGGTTTATTCCAATGGAACAACGAAGATGAATGAGGATCTGCTAAGCCTAACCAATGTTCATGGAGAAGCATATTATCCATATGATACGTATATGGGAATATCTGATTTTAATACGTTGCGGCAAATGATTGATCTAGCGCCAATTTCCTTGCAGGATGATGAATATGCAGTCGCCATAAAAAAGGGAATATATAATCGGTTAAATCAAGAACAAAAGGAAAAGGAACTAGTATGTGGCAACAAAACGTTGCATCTAAGTGCCTACTATACAGAAGAATTCTCTTTAGATGGACAAAATGGAGCAGACTATGTGATTGTTGTACCAGATGATCGAATCAAACAAATGACACCAATGTATAGCCAAATGGCAGTGAAACTTGAACAAGAGGCAGAATATGGACTTCAAGAAGCATTACTTGCCGTTCGAAAAGAGAAGATTATAAAAAAAGAAGATGCAAAAAATGACACACTTGAAACTGCAAAAGATAAGGAAGAGGATGAGGAAGAGAGGGACTATGATACGTTCGAGTACGGGTATGGATCAAGCCAGGTGATGGTATATGTAAGTAATTGTATCGTTAAGAAAGATGTCATGATCGACATGCGATTTGTAATGTCTGCTTGTACCTTCCCTCTTATGTATATTGGATTTGTGTTCTTATGTGTAGCGTTGACTATTCTAGCGGTACAGCAATTAAGCGACTCCACCAAATACAAGTTCCGTTATGGTGTTTTAAGCAAGTTAGGATTGAATAAAAGACAGATTAATCAATGTGTATTTCGACAACTATTGCTGTATTACCTATGTCCAATCCTTATTTCTATTATAACAAGCTGTGGAATTGCACTATTTGCCAGTAAGAAATTCATCTTTTATACAGGTGTGGAGACATCAACGCTCCTGTATTATGGTGTAGCACTTGGCGTATTTGGTGGTTTTTATATCATTTACTTCCTTGCAACATATATTGGATTCAAACGAAACCTTTTCCTGAATTAGTGGATAGGACTAGACAACCCACCCAAGAAACGCTAAAATGGTAGCATTAAAAAACATGTATGAAATAGGGACATAGGTGTGGGTATGGAGAAAGTAAAAGAAATAACTGTCAGATTAGTAAAGGTTGTGTTGAGCAGAATATTTATCGTGGGTGTAATCTTAGCTTTACAAGTAGGTTGGATGATCCTATTTCTTGTAAAGCTAAGTGAATACTCTGCCATGATTTCGGCTTTATTCAATATCATTAGTGCTTTAGCAGTGCTGTATATTATTAATAAACAGGATAACCCCGCTTATAAGTTAGCGTGGGTTGTACCTATTCTATTATTCCCATTGCTTGGGGGACTCTTATATGCTTCTATGGGAAACAAGCAGCCGTCTAGAAGATTACGTGCTAAACTTGATGCAGAGTACAACAAAATGAATCCCAGTCTCGAGCAATCGGCAGAAGTATTGGAAGAATTGGAGAAATCCAATAAACAGGTTGCCCTGCAGTCCAGATACATTCATAAGGTAACCAATTTTCCAATCTATAAGAACACCACAGCCAAGTATTATAAATCAGGAGAAGATAATTATCCTGATATGCTACAGGAATTACGGAAAGCAAAACATTATATCTTTTTAGAATATTTCATTATTGACGAAGGAAAGATGTGGGATCAGATTCTTGAAATTTTAGTAGAAAAAGTAAAGCAGGGTGTGGAAGTTCGCTTAATCTATGATGATTTTGGATGTCTTCGAACACTACCTTATCCGTATTATCAAAAAATGGAGCGTCTAGGGATTAAGTGTTTTGCGTTCAATCCTTATATTCCAATCTTCTCTGTTGTTATGAACCATCGTGACCATAGAAAAATCCTTGTTATTGATGGACATACTGCTTTCACGGGTGGAATTAATCTGGCAGATGAATACATCAATCATATTGAACGATTCGGTTACTGGAAAGATGCTGGTATTATGCTAAAAGGGGAAGCAGTATGGAATTTTACCGTCATGTTCCTTCAGATGTGGAATGCCATGCGTCCAACGGATGAGGATATCTCTGTATTCAAACCACATATTCACTTCGATGAGGTATTTGAGTCTGATGGGTATGTACAACCATATGGAGATACCCCATTGGATCAGGAGGTCGTGGGTGAGAATGTATACCTAAACCTGATCAATGGAGCAACTCGCTACATTTACATGTATACGCCATATCTGATCATCGATAATGAAATGATGACAGCACTTTGTCTGGCTGCAAAGAAAGGGGTAGATGTTCGAATCGTTACTCCTGGAATTCCGGATAAGAAGTATGTCTTCTGGTTAACCCAATCCTACTATTCCCAACTGGTTCAAAATGGAGTGAAGATCTACGAGTATCAACCAGGTTTTATTCATGCCAAATGCTTCGTCTGTGATGATGAAGTAGCGACCGTAGGAACTATCAATATGGATTATCGGAGCTTGTACCTTCATTTTGAATGTGGTGTATTCTTATACCAGTCGAATGTTGTTAAACAAGTAAAAGAAGATGCAATGGAAGTCTTTTCGGTTAGTAAACGAATTACAGAGAAGGATTGCCATCGAAGATTGCCGATGCGACTCATTCAGGCAATATTGCGGTTATTTGCACCACTGATGTAAGACATATGGATTTACTTTGGAGATACAGTGCGTTTCTCATATAGAATGACACTGCCATTGGAAGCAGTTCCTATTTGTTGATAGCCCAGTTTTTCATAGAGATGTCGGTTTCGGAAGCAGAAGGTGGGTGTGGACAACTGCCAAACCGGATTCTCTGGAAACTGTTCCTCTATAAGATGCAGGGCAGCTGTGCCATATCCTTTGTTTTGGTATGCAGGCAGGATGCAGAAATCTTCAAGAGTAAGAGAACTCGCTTCCTCTTGGTGTAACCAAAAGATGCCGATGGGCTTGTCCTGCAATAGGAGTAGGTAACAATCATAATTCTCGAATAAACGAAGCGCTTCTGCTTCATCTGGAATACATAATCCTGTATACCAAGTACCGTAATACCAATCAGGAATTTGGTCTGGTACGGGAATGGATTTGCTGCGGTCGTCATCATAGGCCGCAGCTTTTATAGTTGCAAAGAGAAGACTGTCTTTGCTTTCTGCTTTTCGTAGGGAAAGCAGGTCTGTTGTTTCTACATTTCTCATAGTGGTTTTTCCTTTCTTGTATGTAACTCAAAATTGCATGTTTTGAACGAGTATCGTAATCATACCAACGACTCATATCACTCTGTAGTATAGATAAAAAAACGCGAAAAAAGTAGACTGTAAATCCATGAAATGGTAAACTATACTTAGATTGCATGAAAAATATATTTTACGGATTCGAATTGCGAAGTTGGAATTGGCTAGGGTTAGTCAGAAAGCAAAACCTTCTCGATTTTCCCAATGTACATATAATGAAAATCGTTTTCTGGGAAACCCTTTTCTGGAACGGAGGCATCCAGAAACCCTTCGCCAGTAAGCTGTTGTACATATACTTTCTTACAGACGAAAACCGTGTTCGCTTCCTCAAAGTAAGGGGTATCGATCGTGTGTTGAAGGGTTAGATTGGACTTCTTAATCTTGTCTTCGTCTCTTCCTGATACTTTACCAAAATAGGCTAGAATATCGTGGTAAGACGGAGAAAAGAAATTAAGGGAAAAGGTATCGGATTGTTGAATCAATTCCTGCGTATACCGTTGAGGTCGAACGAAGATAAAAGCCACAGGACCATAAGGATAGAGGACACCAATACCACCACAGGAGGCTGTCATGGCATTGGCTTTTTGACCAGCCTCAGTGGCAATAAGTGCCCAGTCTTTTTCAAACATAGGGAAGATACTCTGATTAAAATCATTCGCTTGTATTTCTTTAAAATTTTTCATAGTGTGTTCTCCTTTTCTTGATAAATGTGGCATCCCAATCGAATTTACTTTTTGATACTTTATTCTAGGCAAGTAGCGTAAATGCGAGGGGATTGCAAATGCTTTGTTTGATTCTTACATCATCATTATAATAAACAATCTGATAATGAAAAGTATGCACTTTAAAGTAAGATACTTACGGGGAGGTGAGTATTGCCATGGAGGAAGAAATTAAAATTAATTCAAAACCATTTGAATATACCCTTTCGTTGTTCAATGGAAAATGGAAGATGACCATTCTATATTGGTTGAGTCATTATCCACAAATCCGATATGGACAATTAAAAAGAGAAATCAAAGGAATAACACATAAGATGCTGTCACAACAGCTCAAAGAATTAGAACAAGATGGGATTATTGTTAGAAAAGAGTATGGGGAAGTACCACCACGTGTGGAATATACACTTTCTGATCGGGGCAAGACACTAATGCCAATCTTACATGAGATGTGTCGCTGGGGACATGAAAATATGCCAGAAAATAAAGATGAATTGTCCAATTAGATACAGACAACGAGATCCAATACATAAGAGTAACACGTCTTTTGTCATAAGAGAAAAGGCGTGTTTTTCTATATTACGATATACTCTATGAAGTTGTTGGTGCGTTGGTTCTGTAGTTTAGAGTTGGCTTTTGATACCTTGGCTAGATTGTCATAATTTCGTCATACTTTTAGCAAGCTTACGTAAGAGCTGTATGTTACCATTGTATGTAGAAAGAGCAAAGAGTATAGAAAGGATTGGTTTCATGTGGTTTAAAAAGTTACGATATCGAAAACGACAATACATAATGATTGGTAGTATTCTTCTGTTCACTGCAACAATTTTAACAATGTGTGTTGGCTTTGTTGGTGAGCTAGGAGCGTATAGCAAAACATGCTATACACGGAAAACTTGTCCAGACGTATATCTTTATACAGCGGGGAAATATGACTTGGAACAGGAAGTGGAACAAGAAGTGGCGCAGAATATAGAGAAAATCCACCAAGTGGATTGCACGATTTTGCAAGTTCCCATGAAAAGTAATGATAGGAATATTATGGTTAACACCAATTACCTGACTTCCGGTGAACAGTTTATGAAATTTGTTGATGCGGGGTATGTCACAATTGATAGCGGCAAGTCTGCCTATCCCAAAGAAGGAGAAGTATGGATCAGTAAAGCGCAGGCAAATCCAAACAGTATAGAAGTAGGGGATACCATTCAATTTGGATTTGATACAGTAGAAGAACTTACGGTATCTGCTATTTATAATGGTTCCTTTTATACAAAAGGGAAAGGAATCACGATTGTAAATGAAAGCTTTTTCAAGAAACATCAAATTGTAATGGACCGTTCTATTGATGCGGTAAATCTAAAAAACGCAACGAAAGAATATAGTAAGGAATTTAAAGAAGCAACGGGAGTTATTGGACAGGCCTACACAAGAGCGGAATTAATGAGCGAAGGAAGCAGCGGATCCTCTGTGATTGGTAAGGTAGGGATTATTGCTTCTGGTATAGTATTTATCTTAGCGTTGGCTGTCATTGGTTACTTTATTCGAACGACAATTATGAAAGAATACAAAAATATAGGAATCTACAAAAGTCTTGGTTATGAAACCAAGGAAGTTGTTAGTTTATATAAAAAAGGATATCTATTTGTTAGTGCCATTGCACTTCTCTTAGGAAGCTTGATTGCGTTACCATTGATCAAAATGGTTTGTTTGGCTGCAACAACGTATTTACCAGGGTTTGAGCTATCCCGTATAAGCGTAATCAGTGTGATTGTAATACCAATTATACTAGAAGGTATTTTATGGGTAAGTTTGAAAATTGTGTTCAAAAGATTGAATGAGATTACACCTGTTGAGGCAATTAAGGATGGGAATACAGCGAGTACCGACCAGATTAAAAAATCGGTTATTACCAATGCCAAATCTTCGTTTGCAATGGCAATCAATCATATGTTTCAATATAAAAAACAAAGTATAACGATTATTGCAGTTATGACATTTGCAATTACTATGTCATTCTTGTTTATCATGACGTATTATTCTTGCGATAATATGGATACAAACTGTAATGGTTGGTTTTCCATACCAAAGGGCGATTGTTATGTGGTAGGAAATATTGATGAGACGGTAATTGATTATCTAAAGCAGAATCAGGAGGTTAAACAGTTTGTCTATGGTTCGATTCTTCATACGCAGGTTGATGAGTTTATGGGTACCCATGATATTATAGGCTGCAAATTAATCATTTTAAATAATACGGCAGAGCAAATAACAAATATCAAACCTCTTCAAGGGCGTCTTCCGAGCGCAAAGGATGAAATTGCTTTATCGATTGTTTCAGCCAAGCAACAGAATCTAGAGATTGGAGATTACCTTACAATAACATTAAATAATATAGAAAAAGAATATTTGTTAACGGGATATTTTGGCACGATGGATGATGAGAATGAGGGTAGTATTAGTGGAATGTTAACATCGGAGGCAATGGAAGAGTGTTTTCCTACATATAGAGCAACATTAGCGGTGATTACCCTAAAGAAGGGCGTGGATATGCAAGCATTCCGTAATCGTATGGAACAGGAAGTACAAGGGGTGAGTGTGGATCAAGTATACATGGCACTTTCAACATCAATTAGTTCCATTGAAGACATGTTACGAAATATTTGTCGAATTCTAATTATAATATTCCTATTGTTTGGATTCGTTATTATCCTTAATGTATTGCTTATGCAGACGACAAATTGCCAAAGACAGTATGGGATTTTGAAAGCACTTGGATTTACTACGGGATATATTATACGGCAAAACTTATGGGAATATGGAATCTTAATGACGATTAGTACAGCAATAGCCACGATCTTGCATAACCTGTTTAGTACAGCGTTACTTAATATGGTATTACAGATTAATGGAGCGAGAAACTATACACCATATACCGTTACGCTAGCGTTAGGTGGATTGGGCATGGTATGTGTGGTTACAATTTTGTTATCATTACCAATTAAGAAGATTGCACCAAAGAATTTGATGGAGGAGTAAACGATATGAAAAAATGTATTATTCAAACAAAGGATCTTTGTAAATCCTATATTAATGGAAAATCAGGTAATCATGTTTTGAAAAATATAAGTGTTACATTCTATGAAGGCGATTTTACAATTATAATGGGATCGTCGGGAAGTGGGAAATCTACATTGCTATATTCTATTAGTACAATGGATAAGCCAACTGGCGGTAGTGTGAATCTGCTAGGACAAGATATTACGAAAATCGGAGAACAGGAAGCGGCAAGGATTCGTAATAAAGAGATTTCCATGGTGTTCCAAAGTATTAATCTTCTTCCGGATTTAACAGCAAAAGAAAATGTAGCATATCCAGGATACCGCGTAGGGAAAAAACAAGAGATTAATGAAAAGGTGGATGAACTATTTGCATCATTTGGGTTAACGGATCAAAGCAATAAACACCCAGCAGAGATGTCAGGGGGACAACAACAACGTGTTGCAATAGCCAGAGCATTGGTTACGTCTCCGAAGATCCTTTTTGCAGATGAACCGACGGGGGCATTGAACTCCTCTTCCTCAGAACAGGTTTTGGATCTCATGACAGAGATTAATGAGCAAGGACAGTCAATAATTATGGTGACCCATGATATTAAAGCTTGTGCAAGAGGAAATCGCCTTCTTTTCTTATCCGATGGACACATAACAGGGGATATCACATTGGGAAAATATAATCCAGAAGAAAAAAAGGAGAGAGAAGAGACAATCTTTCAATTCCTAAAGGAGCATAATTGGTAAACATGCTGATTGGAGAAAATAAAAATAAACGGTGTTCGGATGGAACGATTCTATCTGTTAGGGGAGATTTATGCTATACTAGCAATATAGTTGCAACAACTTATCGTATTTAGCAGCGAGAAGAATGTCATAATCCATTGGTAGGATTATGGTGAGGAAGAACAGCTCATATAGGGGGGATTCGATGGCAGATAAGATATTACTAGTTGAAGATGATCAAGACCTTTCAGAACTAATGAAACTATTCCTTGAAAATGAAGGATATGAGGTAATTATTATACACTCTGGTATGGAAGCGATGGAAGCAGCAAAAACGGAAAAACCAATTCTTGTTATACTGGATCTTATGCTTCCAGGTGTGAATGGCATTCATGTATGTCAAAATATTCGTACCTATTCGTTTATACCAATTATCGTAATTTCTGCAAAGAAATCAGATAGTGACAAGTTAATCTCATTGGGAATGGGTGCAGATGACTATCTTACAAAACCATTTTCTATGGTGGAACTGGTTGCGCGGGTTAAATCACAAATTCGAAGATATACGACATTTACAAATGGAGGAGAGAAGGAAAAAAGCCAAAATCCGATTCGTGTATTCGGAGACCTTGTGATAAATATAGATGAGTTTTCAGTTACCATGAATGGGAAGGAGCTTTCTTTAACCGTAAAGGAATTTAAGTTAGTCGATTATTTTACAAGAAATGCGAATAAAGCCCTAACAAAAGAACAGATTATGGAGAGTGTGTGGGGAACGAATGAGTTCCTTGAAGAGAATACCATAGCAGTACATATTGGAAGATTGCGTGAGAAGTTAGCAAAAGAGGGTGTATATTGCATTAAGACAGTCTGGGGGGTCGGATATAAGTGGGATATGGAACGAACAAATCTTTCATAAGAAGGCATAGAGATTGTAGGGCAATTGACCAAATCTTATATAAAAAGGG
Organism: Anaerosporobacter faecicola; assembly: GCF_012070565.1. Lineage (GTDB taxonomy): Bacteria > Bacillota > Clostridia > Lachnospirales > Lachnospiraceae > Anaerosporobacter > Anaerosporobacter faecicola. The sequence continues at coordinate 35,946 of NZ_JAAQRO010000024.1, read as the reverse complement.
ACTGGGAGTATTATTTATAAGTATACTTTTGATTTTATCCAGTATTCTTGCAACCAAATACCTTTACAAAAGGAAGGTAGCAGGAGAGGTTAAGGTTGATTTGGCTTTAGCAGTGCAAGCAGCAGAAAAACAGGAGTATCAAGTATTAAAAGAATATGCATGTGCGATTATTGACACAAAAGGCAAGGTACAATTTTCTACCTTGCCTGATTTTGTTGTAGATCAACAGATCAATCTTCATCGGTTAGCAATATTACAGAAAAAGGAAGATATGAGTACGTATGTGTATTCCTCTCCGATTATATGTGATACAGTGCAAAGCGGTACGTTACTTATAGAATTACAGTGTGACAAGTTGACATATGATCCGTTAGGACTTCTTTTTGTAGGAATAGCGATTGGATTATTTGGTATATTCCTTGTACAGATGCTAAAGATATATAAAATACTGCGAGGAGATATCTTTCAACCAATCTATGAACTAGATTTTATTACGAATAAAATTGCGCATGGAGATTATGATACGAAGATAACATATCAAGCAAACACAAGCATTGGGGTATTGTGTCAACAGTTAGAATTAATGCGGGAAGAATTAAAACTAGGGAGAGAACGGGAATGTAGTTTAAGAGAAAAAGAAAAATTGATAACGGCAAGTTTATCACATGATTTAAAAACACCAGTAGCTACAATCTTTGGTGCAGCAGAGGCCATTAATAAGGGAGTAGTAAAAGAGAAAGAAATGCTCGAACATATATCGACAATTATAATGAATAAAGCGAATTTCCTGACAAAGATGATTAACGATATATTGGATTCAGTATCCGTTGAACTTGATGAACAATCCTTTGCTATGGAAGAGACCTACATAAAAGAATATATGGAGACCATATTGGTTGAATTAAGAGAGGATGTGGAAACTGCAGGAAGAACACTAGAAGTAGGAACAATTCCAGAAATGCTGCTGATGATATCTAGGGAACGAATGCAGCAGGTTATGCAGAATCTTGTAGGGAATGCAATTAAATACACAAATGAAAATGGAGTGATCCATATTCGGTTTCGTACAACGAATGATTATTTTATTGTGCAAGTAGAAGATGATGGACAAGGAATTGCAGCATGTGATATCCCATTTATATTTGATAAGTTTTATCGGGGAGAAGAAGCTAGAACCCAAAAAGAGACATCTGGTTCTGGACTAGGACTGTATATTGTTAAAAGTGTAATCAATAGACATGGAGGAATGGTGGAATGTGACAGTGTATTAGGGAAAGGAACAACAATACAATTTACCTTACCAAAGATAATTACATGAGATCTAATTCTTGAGGTAAGAAGTATGAATACATGAAAAAAAATCTTGACAAATACTATATGAACCAATATACTTTGATTATCAAAGTAATTTGTAAAAAAAGTTTTGACTTAATAGAGGGATACTGGCATAATGAGTATGTATCGTATCATGGTGTATCTATTAAGGAATGGCAGAAAGGCATGGTACATGACATGGAGATGAGATTTGTCAGTACAGGAAGTTACCTACCAGAACAAGTAGTAGATAATGATTTCTTGTCTCGTATCGTTGATACAAGCGATGAATGGATAAGTAGCCGAACCGGGATCAGACAACGAAGAGTTGTTACTGCAGGGGAAGGAACCGCATGTATGGCAGCAAAGGCAGCAACAAAAGCAATAACAAGAGCTGGTATTGATCCACAGGATATTGATCTTATACTTGTGGCAACAATGTCACCGGATAACTATCTGCCGAATACGGCTTGTGAAGTGCAGGCTGAAATAGGAGCAGTGAATGCTGTTTGTTATGATCTGAGTGCAGCATGTACAGGATTTATCTATGCGTTAAATACGGCATATGCATTTATCAAAGCGGGAATCTACAAAACTGTGTTGATCATAGGATCAGAGGTACTATCTAAGATGCTAGATTGGAATGATCGGTCCACGTGTGTTCTTTTCGGAGACGGAGCTGGAGCAGCGATTGTTCAGGCGACGGACATTGGTCTATTTGAGTCTATTTTGGGTTCAGATGGAAAACGAAAAGATGCGTTAACATGTGCTAGTCGATACATAGTAAATCCATTGGTCTCGAAAGCAATATCACTATCTGACAAGGAATCTTTGGACTATGTGAGGATGGAAGGTCAAGAAGTATTTAAGTTTGTTGTCAAGACGATACCAGGGACGATACAACAAGTAATAGAAAAGGCTGGATGTACGAAAGAAGAGATTCGTTATTATGTATTACATCAAGCGAATCAACGAATACTGGAGTCAGTTGCAAAGAAACTGAAGGAACCAATAGAGAAGTTCCCAATGAATCTAGATAAGTATGGGAATACATCTTCAGCAAGTATACCAATATTACTTGATAAGATGAATAAGAAAAACAAGTTGAATCGAGGCGACAAGATTATCTTGTCGGGATTTGGTGGTGGACTCACATGGGGAACCACATTAATTGAATGGTAGTTTAGGAGGAATTAGAGATGAATTTAGAAGAATTAAAAGAATTAGTTGCAGATCAATTAAACGTAGGTGTAGAAGAATTAAAAGATGAAACAAGTTTCATTGATGATTTAGGTGCAGATTCCTTAGATTTATTCGAACTTGCTATGGCAATGGAAGAAAAATTCGACATTGAAATCCCAAGTGAAGATTTACCACAAATCAAAACGGTTGGTGATGCAGCAAAATATATCGAAGCAAAATTAGCATAAGAACAAGAAATAGAATATAGGAACAAACTGCCCTATGGTCAGAGTAAGGGAATACAAATGAAAACTTATTCTGCTAATTAGGGCATTTTTATAAGAAAACAAGAAAGGATATGTAGGTGTTTGTATGAGTAAGACAGCATTTCTTTTTCCAGGCCAGGGTGCACAATATGTGGGAATGGCAAAAGATTTTTATGAACAGATAGAAGAAAGTAAAGATATATTTGAACGTGCGAATCAAGTATTAGACTTTGATGTAATCAAGATGTGTTTTGAAGAAAATGAGGAACTTAATCTGACAGAATATACGCAAGCAGCAATGCTTACTGCCTGTGTAAGTATATTACAAGCGGTTAAGAAAAAGGGAATCAAAGCAGAGATCACGGCAGGTCTTTCACTCGGTGAGTATGCAGCATTAGTTGCTGGAGATGTACTTTCTTTCGAGGATGCCGTTAAACTGGTACGAAAAAGAGGAATCTACATGTCAAGTGAAGTGCCAAGCGGAGAAGGAACGATGGCTGCAATCTTAGGACTTGATGCAGAAACCATAGAAAAAGTCTGTAAGGAAGTGGAAGCGCAGACAAAGCAGTGTGTACAACCGGCAAATTACAATTGTCCAGGACAGATTGTTATATCAGGAAAGAAAGAAGCCGTTTTAGAGGCATGTGACCGTCTAAAAGAAGCAGGTGCAAAGCGAGCGCTAGAACTAAAGGTAAGTGGACCATTTCATTCCGCATTGTTACATGGAGCAGGTGAAAAGTTAGGAAATGAACTGAAGAATGTCAAGGTTAATCCAATGACCATTCCATATATGTGTAATGTGAAAGCAGAAGTTGTAACAGATGTTGCAGAGACCAAGGAATTACTAGAAAAGCAGGTGTATTCTCCTGTACGTTGGCAACAGACAATGGAACGCATGATCGCGGATGGTGTTACAACATTTGTTGAGATTGGACCAGGTAAGACATTAAGTGGATTTTTAAAGAAGATTGATAAAACCGTTACGGTTATTAATATAGAAAAATTAGAAGATCTGGAGAAATTGGAGGACATCGTATGCTAGAAGGGAAAGTAGCATTGGTTACAGGTGCAAGCAGAGGAATTGGACGAGCAATTGCAGAAGAATTGGCAGCACAAGGTGCTTATGTGATTATTAACTACAGCGGCAATGAAGCAGCAGCAAAAGAAGTACTTACCAGTATAACAGATACAGGAAAACAAGCGAAGATCTATCAATGCAATGTTGGACAATACGAAGAAGTAAAAAAAATGATTGATTATATCGTGAAAGAACATAAGACTATCGATATCCTAGTGAATAATGCAGGTATTACAAGAGATAACCTATTGTTAAAAATGTCAGAACAAGAATTTGATGACGTGATTACTACGAATCTAAAGGGAGCATTTAATACCATCAAACATGCATCCCGATATATGTTAAAGCAACGTAGTGGCAAGATCATCAACATCTCTTCTGTTTCTGGTATTGTTGGAAATGCTGGACAGACCAACTACAGTGCAGCCAAAGCGGGTATTATCGGGATGACAAAAGCTGTTGCTAAGGAACTTGCCTCAAGAAATATTACGGCAAATGCAGTTGCTCCAGGGTTTATCCAAACAGATATGACAGATCTGCTATCTGATGCGGTAAAAGAGAAGGTTGCAGAGACAATTCCTCTTAAAAAGATGGGGCAGCCTAGAGATATTGCGAAGATGGTGTCTTATTTGGCATCAAGCCAAGCAGATTATATTACCGGTCAGGTATTTCAAGTTGATGGTGGAATTGCAATATAGGGGTTTGACTAATCACACAAGTCTATAAAAATCAAGGAATACAAAAATTATGGGAAGTGTTTGGAGGCAATCTCGAAAACATGGAACAGTTAATAATCTTGAATAAAAAGAAAGGTTGTCACATTCTGTATAAGATGTTGTGACCATATCGTTAGCCGATATGAAGAAGGAATAATATGAAGAAAAGAGTTGTTGTTACAGGTATGGGTGCTGTTACCCCAATTGGTAATTCGGTAGAAGAATTCTGGGCGAATATTAAAGCAGGTACAGTAGGAATTGATGATATCACAAAGTTTGATACAGAGAATTATAAAGTAAAACTTGCAGCGGAATTAAAGAACTTTGATCCTACTCTTTATATGGATCGTAAGGAAGCAAGAAGAATGGATCCTTTCTGTCAATATGCCATCGCTGCTTCTGTTGAAGCAATGAAGGACAGTGGGTTGGAAGTGACAGAAGAGAATGCAGAACGGATTGGTGTCATCATTGGTTCTGGTATTGGTGGAATTGGTACGATTGAAACTGAGAATAAGAAGTTATTAGAAAAAGGACCAGGTAGAGTTTCTCCACTTATGATCCCTATGGCAATTGGCAACATGGCAGCTGGTAATGTTGCAATTCGCTTTGGTCTTAAAGGAAAATGTACAAGTGTAGTAACGGCATGTGCTACAGGTACACATTCCATTGGAGATGCATTCCGTACCATTCAATATGGAGAAGCAGATGCAATGTTAGCTGGTGGATGTGAAGCTGCAATTACCCCACTTGGTGTTGCTGGATTTATGAACCTTACTGCATTAAGCGAAGCAACGGATAAAACACGCGCTTCCATCCCATTTGATGGAGAGAGAAGTGGTTTCGTTATGGGAGAAGGTGCTGGCGTTGTTATGCTTGAAGAATTAGAGCATGCCAAAGCAAGAGGTGCGAAGATCTATGCAGAATTAGTAGGTTATGGTTCTAGTTGTGATGCATTCCACATTACTTCCCCAGCAGAAGATGGAAGTGGTGCTGCAAAAGCAATGACAGATGCTATCAAAGATGCAGGAATTCAAAAAGAAGACGTTGATTACATCAATGCACATGGTACTAGTACAAAGTACAATGACTTATTCGAGACAAGAGCAATCAAATTAGCATTGGGTGACAGTGCTAAGAATGTTGCAATTAATTCTACAAAGTCTATGATTGGTCATCTACTAGGTGCAGCAGGTGGAGTTGAATTCATTACCTGTGTGAAAACCATTGATGATTCTTACGTACATGAAACAGTTGGTTACAAGGTAGCTGATCCAGAATGTGATCTTGATTATGTTACTGGAAAAGGTAGAGAGATGGAAGTAAATTATGCATTATCCAATTCCCTTGGGTTTGGCGGACATAATGCTAGTATAATAGTTAAAAAATATAAGGACTAACGAGAGGATCAGTTAACGGCATAAGCCGTTTGGTTGGTACATCGTAAGAAGAAGGGAGCTTCAAAATGCTAGGAATTAACGAAATTAAAAAGATCATACCACATAGATTCCCAATGCTATTATTGGATCGTGTTGAGAATTTGGTTCCAGGAGTTGAGGCAGTAGCATATAAAGCAGTATCTTATAATGAACCATTTTTTCAAGGACATTATCCGGAAAAACCAGTTATGCCAGGTGTGTTGATCATTGAGGCGCTTGCACAGACTGGAGCAGTTGCAATATTAAGCTGCGAAAAGTATGCAGGAAAACTTGTTTATTTTGGAGGAATAACAAAAGCGAGATTCAGAAAACCAGTAGAACCAGGTTGTATCTTGAAGTTATTTACGAAGATCACGAAGGTAAAAGGACCGGTTGGTGTTGGTGAAGCAAAAGCTTACGTAGAAGATGAGCTTGTAGCAGAAGGAGAACTTACCTTCTTCTTGCAGTAGTTTTTATGGTTAGGGTGTCAAAAGCCAAGTTTTGTTAAAGGCTTTTGGCACCCTAATTAGTTTATAATTTATACACTCTCATTAAGCATATTGTATATTATAGAAAAAAACCAATCCTGTCCTACTCGGTGACAGGATTGGTTTTTTGATCCAAACGAATAATGCTATATGTATAGTGACCCCAAGCGAATACGTATAGTAGAACATGCCATTTGTCCAACCCTCCATTACTGAATAAGTAAGAACCATACGTGATCAGACTGAGTAATATGGATAAGGCTGCATATTTGATATAGTGCTTGTTAATAAAACATAGAATAAGTAATACAAGATCAAGCGCATAGGTGTAGCGTTCGTGCATAGCCGGTAAGAATGGAAGACATGTCCATAGGAACCAACAAGCAGTATTCAGATATTCCTCCATGGTTGCAAGCTTCTTCTTGTTTTCTAGAATTGTATAGAGACCTAGACCACATAAGATGATTGTTATAATGATGGAACCTGTATGTAAGGTGTCATAGTTATCGCCTACTAAAACCCAAAAGCTAGATACATTTAGCCACATGTTGTGATACGTATCGGCTTGCTCTTGATATATTCGAAATGCATCTAAGATATTTCGGCCATTCATATAAGCGATTATTCCAGAAAACCAAAAACTGAATAGAGAAAGTCCGAATAAAAGAATGCTGAATTTCTTCTTATAGATGTAATAGCAAAGAAGAAAAGGTAACAGAAAAATTGTCTGTAATTTGAATGCCAAACCCAAACCGAAAAATAAAAAAGCAAGGGTGAACTTTTCTTTATATAGATAGAGTAAGGTCAATATAAGAAATGCCGTATAGATGCTATCACATTGCCCCCAATAAGAAGAATTTAATACAACCGTTGGAAGAAAAAGAACCACGGTATAGGCAACATTAAATTCAAAACGAAAAGATTTTTTTTCTTTATATGTTGCAATAAAAGAGCCTATAGATAGTGCCAAAACGTAATCAAAAAGAATGGATAACATTTTATAAAGATATACACAATTAATTTTCAAATATGTCATAAATGAAATGAGGGTTTGATATAAGAGATTATAATTTCCTATGCGTGTGTCTAGGCTTGATAGACCCCCACTTTCCTTGATGTTATTATACCATGGAATTAGAAAAACGGACATATCATTCGACATAAAATCAAATCCTACAATTCGTATTACCAAAGCAAGAACGCTAATAATATAGAAATATAAAATGTGACGTTTTTCTTCAACTACACCTAGAATAGTTTTTTCAATATTATTCATAATACCTCCTTTGCGACGTAGATGATTTCCTGTTAGCAGGTTATTCTTTTTTTGTTCGTTCACTTATTATGTAACGTGGTCGAGCTTTTACTTCCATGTAAATCTTGCCGATATATTCACCAATTACGCCCAGACATACCAATTGTATGCCACCAATAAAGCAGATAATACAGGTAGTACTTGCCCAACCAGTGATTGCATGACCAGTTAATTGAGATATTACAGCCCAGATTGCACCAAGAAAGCTTAGAAAGGATACGAGAATGCCAAGTCCCATGATCAAACGAAGAGGTTTTATACTTAGACTTGTAATTCCGTCAAATGCTAAGGATACCATTTTGCGTAAGGGATAATGGCTTTCTCCAGCCATTCGTTCATGACGTTCATAATATACACTTGTACTTTTAAAACCAACCAAAGGAACCATTCCTCGCAAGAATAGGTTTACTTCTTTGAAATCTGCAAGTTCTTGCAATACACGGCTGGAGAGAAGACGATAATCTGCATGGTTATATACGACTTCTGCACCCATAGCATTTAGGAACTTGTAGAAAGATTGGGCCGTGAATTTCTTGAAGAAAGTATCCGTATCTCGCTTACTACGTACTCCATATACCACTTCGCACCCATCAAGATAAGCATCCACCATTGCTTCCATAGCAGATATATCATCTTGTCCATCACAATCAATGGAAATGGTAATGTCACAATGGTCTTTGGCTTCCATTAATCCAGCCAATACTGCATTTTGGTGTCCGCGATTCCTACTCTGGCGGATTCCTATGTAATGTTCGTCCTTTTTGGCAAGTTCCATAATGATGTTCCAAGTGGTATCTTTGCTTCCATCATCAATGAACAGAATTCTACTTTGCTCATCAATCTTTTCCTTACTTATAAGGGTATGTATTTGATCTAAGAATAACCCAGAGGTAATTGGTAAGACGCTTTCCTCATTGTAACAAGGAATGATAATGTATAGTATGGGCTTCATGTGGGTGCTCCTCTCAAGAATAAGTGAATAGGTGATTAGTACGAAGTTTGAGTTAATTTACAAAATTAGCCTCTGCTTATTTTACAATAAATTCATATGCTTTGCAAGAATACGGCAGACGAGCTATGACAGTTTTGTAATAAATATAGCGATTCTATTACACGTGGTATAGCTTTTACTGTGTGATGATTGAGTTTGAAGGATATATGTAATACAATTAGTATAGAATTGGAGGAATCAAAATGAATGGGAAAAGACAGCAAGAAGTTCAAAAAAAGAGTAGGAAGATAGGAAAATATGCCGTGCTACTTCTACTCTGTGTGATTGTTGGAAGTGTCATTTATGGTGCATATCGAATTAATCACAGTTATCAACCAAATGCTCTAGCAGAGGAAGCATTGTTAAATGGTAGTACAGTAGAGGTGATCAAAGGGGAAAATATTGCATTTGTACCGAAAGTGGAAGCAACGAAAGGGTTTATCTTCTATCCAGGTGGTTTAGTGGAACCAGAAGCATATGCTCCGTTGTGTCGTGGAATTGCAGAACAAGGGTATCTGGTAGTAATCGTACCAATGAAATGGAATCTGGCAATTCTCTCACCTAATCGAGCAAATAGCGTGGTGAAGGAGTATCCAGACATCAAAACATGGGCAATCGGTGGACACTCACTTGGAGGGGTAATGGCAAGTTCCTATGCAGGAAAACATGACACGATTGCTGGTGTTGTATTCTATGCCGCATATCCAAAATCAGATGAACTAGTAGACAAAGAGTGTAAGGTGTTGAGCATATATGGAAGTAAGGATGGCGTAGCAGATCAGAAGAAGATAAAAAGCGCAAAACTTCCAAAGGATGCTACATTCATAGAGATTGAAGGGGGAAATCACAGCTATTTTGGAAGTTATGGTTTGCAAAAAGGAGATAAGGAAGCAGAGATAGCACCACAGCAGCAGACAGAACAAGCGGTATCGGCGACGGTGGAGTTCCTTGAGATGTTGCCGTAGGAAGTTACCGGTTTTTCGGTCCATTTTGTCAATATTATTAGCTTCTAAAACGATAGCGGTATTATATAATAGTCCGGCTTTATCATATTCATTTAGTTCGGAAGTATAATGAGTAACTCAAAATTCGCAGTTCAATTGCTGAAAATGCCTTAGGATAACCCTTCAGGGCAGCAATTGAACTGCGAAGTTTTAGATACCCTGCTGTAAGCAGGTTTTAATATCATCCTCAGGATTGCTGATCATGTGCAGATCAAAGGTATCTACTAAATATTGCAAAACATTAGGACTGAAAAAGGCAGGTAATGTTGGTCCAAGATAGATATTTTTAATACCAAGTGATAATAATGCAAGTAGATCGGCAACGGCTTTTTGCTCATACCAGGAAATAATAAGGGATAGTGGCAATGCATTTACATCGGTTTGGAATGCGTCAGCAAGTGTAACAGCAATTCGTATGGCAGAATATACGTCATTACATTGTCCGATATCAAGTAAACGAGGGAGACCAGCAACTTCTCCAAAATCTAACTTGTTAAAGCGGTATTTACCACAAGCTAACGTCATGATAATACAGTCTTGTGGCACTAGTTTCGCAAACTCTGTATAATAGTTACGACCCGGTCTGGCGCCATCACAGCCGCCAATTAAGAAGAAGTGACGAATCTGTCCATCTTTTACTGCTTGTACAATTTGATCTGTGTGACTTAGTGTAGCATGATGACCAAAGCCCACAAGAATTTCATGAGGTTCCTGGTCTTCTGAAAATCCACCTAATTCCAATGCTTTTTCAATAATTGGTGAGAAATCTTTATACCCATTTTCATCTTTTGGAATGTATTGAACGCCATCCCATCCTACTACATTGGTGCTATAGATACGATCCTTGTAGGATTCACGAGGTTTCATCAGACAATTTGTGGTCATAAGAATACAGCCTGGAATCTTATCAAATTCGGATTGCTGATCCTGCCATGCGCCACCGAAGTTACCAATAAGATGAGGGTATTCTTTTAATTTTGGATATCCATGGCATGGAATCATCTCACCATGTGTATAGATATTGATACCCTTATCCTTTGTCTGTTCCAAAAGCATAGATAAATCCTTTAGGTCATGACCGGATACAATGATAAATGGGCCTTTTTTTATGTGTACATCTACCGTATGAGGGAAAGGATTCTCGTACGTTGAGGTATTGGCATCATCCAATACTTTCATTACTTCGATGGCATTCTCACCTGTTCGTAAGGTTAACTGTATGAGTTCCTCTACAGTTTTCTCGTCATCTGTTATTTCTTCTAAGGCAAGAATGTAAAAGTCATCTACTTGATCACTATAATACCCTAATTCTCTTGCCTGGTGTCCATAAGCGCTGATTCCTTTTAATCCATAAAGAACAGTTTGACGTAAGGAACGTATGTCAGGGTCTAGTGATTGGTCAAACATAATTCCTGCTATATTGGCATCTTTCAACATTTCTGATTTGGTTTCAGGCAAATTGTAAGTTACATGTGCGGTAGTTGATCCAATCTCACCAATTTTTTGGCGGTAGTATTCCTTTATTTTTTGGGATTCTTTTAGTAAAGCTACGTGAACCTGGGCATCGAAGTTTACATTCGTCAATGTGGTGAATAGGCAATTCTCAATAAAAGAGACAACGTCCTTCTCCACATGATCGCCCTGATCAATTACTTTTTTTGCATAACAGCTGATTCCTTTGAGCTGGAAGATTAAAAGATCCTGTAGGTTTGCAATCTCAGGGGTCTTTCCACAAACACCCATTTTCGTACAACCTTTGCCGCCAGCCGTCTGTTCACACTGATAGCAGAACATTGCATAATTTAAATCCATATTATTTCCCATATTACTTCCTTCTTTCTAGAGTGTAAGGTGATAATGACTTTTGATCATTACACATGCACCAATAGTTCATTACTTTGCAACTTATGCAAGCACAATAGGAAATGACATTTCGGTCTTTCCATCATCATAGTATGGTGCCATAGACCGTTAATTATGTAATTTTGGAAAGAATGGATAGGTAAGGTTGCGAAATGCGTGCATTTGTCCTATTCTATAGATAAATGAAATCACAAGGTCATCTGATGTCTGAAAGAACATAGGGACTAAGATTAAATGAAATGATGGGAGAAAACGATAATGAATATAGAAATCACAGTAGCAAATAAAGAAACAGGCTTTATTATTAAGAACATGTATCCACTATACCTTCATGATCTCGCTGGAATCCATGGTACGTTACCCAATGAATATGGAATATTCGAAGAGGGGGAGGTAAAGACGTTACAGGAAGAATATGATATCCAACAGATATGGTTTGAACACCCAGAGGTATTGTTCCCTTACTTACTACGAGTAGATGGCATTCCTGCTGGATTTTGTTTAGTTGGAAGTGGTCGTTATGTACCAAAAGGAATTGATTATTATATCTATGAGATGTTTTTACTTAGCCCATTTCGGGGAAAAGGAATTGGGGAAAAAGCGGTTTTGTCCATACTGAATAAGCATCATGGAAAATGGATGCTGTTCACACAGTCCACAGAGAATAATAAACGAGCGCAAATGTTTTGGAATAAGGTTTTAACTACCTATACCGATGGAACGTATGATGTGAAGAAGGAACAGATTGATGGACAACCCAAATTGGTGTACACATTTGAGAAATAAAAGATGTAAAGCCGGAATCCTTAAGCAGAATTCGTAAAGGATTGGCTGTGAAATGATGGAGAACCTTCCTAAGGAACTTGCATGTTGCCTGTAATCGGGTGTAAAATGAAAGAAATAATGTACAAGAAAGGAATAGATAAAATGGCAAAAGAATTATTGGCAAGAAAAGATGTTCCAGTGGAATTAACATGGGATTTATCACTAATCTATAAAACGGAAGAAGATATGTATGCCGATGTTGCAAAAGTAGAAAAGCTGAGAGATCAGATTGTGGAATCCTATAAGGGAAAATTGAATACTGCGCAAAATATTGTTGCTTGTCTTGATGAATATCGCAAATTAATTGAATTAGTAATTTTAGTTGAACATTATACAGATTTAGCAGTTTCGGTAGATTACTATGATGGAAAAAATCAAGATCGAAATAGTAAGATTGGTCGAATTATATCCGCAACATTGAGTGCTTTAAGTTTTGTTGAAAGTGAAATTGTAGAACAAAAAGAAGAAGTTATCGAAGAAGCAATTGGAATGGCAAAAGAAAGTAAGAACTTCCTTAAGGATATTCTTAGAGGTAAACCACATAAATTACACCCAGAAGCAGAGCGAGTACTGACTGCTATTGCACCGACGCTTAACTCTCCTTATGAAGTTTACAATGTAACAAAATTAGCCGATATGAAATTCGATAACTTTACAGTTGATGGAAAAGAATATCCATTAGGATACTCTTTGTTCGAAGATGATTACGAATATGATCCTCGTACAGATGTAAGACGTGCTGCTTTTACTGCATTCTCTAAAAAGATTAAAGAATATGAGAATGTTACAGCAACTGCTTATGATACAACCGTGCAACAGGAAAAGATCATGGCAACATTAAGAGGGTTCGATTCGGTATTCGACAGCTTATTATTCTCACAAAAGGTAAGTCGTGATCTGTATGATCGACAGATTGATACGATTATGGAAAAACTTGCACCTCATATGAGAAAATATGCAAGATTGATCAAGAAACTGCATAATCTAGATCGAATGACATATGCCGATTTGAAACTCCCAATTGATACGGACTATAGTCCAAAGGTAACCATTGAAGAATCGAAAGAATATATCGAAAAGGGGTTATCCATTCTTGGAGAAGACTATGTGAAGATGGTTCAAACAGCATACAAAGACCGTTGGGTAGATTTTGCACAGAACAAAGGAAAATCTACGGGAGGATTTTGTGCTAGCCCATATGGAAGAAATTCATTTATTCTTCTTACTTGGAATGAAAGAATGTCTGATGTATTCACCCTTGCACATGAATTAGGACATGCTGGACACTTTAAGGCATGTAACAATGCACAATCGATCTTTGATACAGAAGTGTCAACGTATTTTGTAGAAAGTCCATCTACGATGAATGAACTTCTAATGGGACACTATCTATTAAAGACAAGTACAGACGAACGTTTCCGTAGATGGGTATTGTCCAATATGGTAAGCAATACATATTATCATAACTTTGTAACCCATTTATTAGAAGCGGCATACCAAAGAGAAGTGTATCGAATTGTTGATGCAGGTGGAAGTGTTCAAGCAGATACATTAAGTGGTATTATGAAAGATGTATTAACAAAATTCTGGGGTGATGAAGTGGAACTTACAGAAGGTGCTGAACTGACTTGGATGCGTCAGCCTCATTACTACATGGGCTTGTATTCCTATACATACAGCGCAGGTCTTACTATTGCAACACAAGTATGTAAACGTATCGAGACAGAAGGTACGAAAGCAATCGAAGACTGGAAGAAGGTATTGGCAGCAGGAAGTACCAAGACACCAGTGGAATTAGCGGCGATGGCAGGAATTGATATTACAACAGATCAGCCATTACTTGATACTATAGATACCATTGGTTCGATGATCGATGAGATTTATGAGTTGAGTCATTTAAGTGAGTAAATCTTACAATCTGTGTACCAACGCTACTTGCTCATGTTTAGCAGGTCAACTAGTCACTTAATTAATTAGAATTGAAATTTGCATGAATGAAGAAGATGGGGCTATCGCACTAAGTACTTAGAGCGTAGCTCCATTTGCATGCAAAAAACAATTGCCAGGCTTCTTCATTTCTGTTCCTATTAGACTACTTAGGAATGCCATAAGTTTACACCTATAAACTTTATTACATTTACTTTTATTACACCATACATGAATGATATCACCACGTTTTGTATAATATCCTCTTGAGATGGCATTCTCTGAATTGTATTGTTTTCCGTCAATCCAATAAGAATATCAAAATTACTTTATCCTAACCTACTCACATTGGATAGTCCCAATGTGAGTAGGTTTTTCAAATCTAAGGAGCAGGTATAGAATAGTGTGAAACCATTTTAATTGTTACATTATATTTACATATTTATCATGGAAAAAATATCTAATTTATCTTGTTATACCTTGACATATATCGAGCATCTATATATAATAAACATATATAGATGCTCGATATATCATGAGGAGGTAAAAATGATGGCTATTGATAAAGCATTACTATCAGGAAGTACGTCAATGTTAGTTTTAAAGTTACTAGAGGAAAAAGATTTATATGGATATGAGATGATTGAATCACTTCGTACTCGTTCAAATAATGTATTTGAACTGAAAGCTGGAACGTTATATCCGTTACTACATTCTTTGGAGGATAAAGGATTTCTAATAAGCTATGAAAAAGAAATCTCTGGAAAATCTAGAAAGTATTATTCTATAACGAAAAGTGGAATTAAGCACTTAAAACAAAAGAAAGAAGAATGGAATGCGTATTCAAAGGCAGTGGTAGGAGTACTTTCTTGTGTAATGGAGGGGATGTAATGGATATAGAACAATATCTTAAAACTGTAACGGAACAAATCCGATGTGATAAAGCAAAGGATATGGTTGCAAGAGAATTGATGGATCATATTAATGATCAGAAAGAAGTTTACATAGAAGAGGGAATCGTCGAAGAAGAAGCATACAAAAAAGCGGTTAATGAAATGGGAGACCCAGTAGAAGTAGGAATTGCCTTAGATCGTATCCATCGACCTAAGATGGACGTAACGATGTTGATCCTCGTTCTAATATTAAGTTTAGTGGGTACAACACTTCAATACCTAATGATAACGAATATGGGAAATGGTTTTTATCAATATAATCTACATACGCAAATCATATATGTTATAGTAGGGTTTTTAACGATGATGTTATTTTGCTTTATTGATTATACAAGCATTGGATTATATGGAAAACTAGGAGCGGTAGCAATGATTTTATTATTACTTGTTAGCGCTACAAACGGAGTATTAATAGATGGGCAGAAAGGATATTTGCGATTTTTAGGAACGACAATTAGTTTACATCAATTAGTTTTTCTTTATGTTCCCTTGTTTGGAGGAATCCTGTATTCTTACAAAAATAAAGGAAAGATTGGATTTTTTAAATCATGTTTATGGCTTGGAATACCTGTCCTATTAACGTTTAAGATACTTGAATTATCATTATCAATATCATTATTCTTGATTATGTCATTGCAGATGTTGTTTGTGACCAAAAGAGGGTGGTTTAGTGAATTTAAAAAGGCAAAGGCATTAATCATTACAATTATAATGGGATTACCAATAGCAATAATCACGTATTTAGCCTTTTATGGTGCTACCTATCAGAAAGCAAGATTACTATCTGTGATTAATACGAAGAGTGAGTTTAGTTATTTATTGAATTTGTTACGAAAGCTTTTGTTTAGCAGTAATTTAATAGGAAAAAGCACAAAAGGAATAGAAGCATCAGTGTATGGTCTTCCAAGTGATTATATCGTAACATATATATTCTCGTATTACGGTATAGTAGCAGCAATTATTTTATTGTCGGTATTAGGAGTATTTATCTATAAAGTAATTATAAATAGTACTCGTCAAAAAAATCAACTTGGGCTTGCTATTGGAATAGGCTGTAGTTTAGCTTTGACAATTCAGATTATACTTTATGTATTAGTTAATTTAACGATATTGCCAACTATTGCAGTTTACCTACCGTTATTTTCTTATGGTGGAACTGGTACAATTGTTACATATGCACTAATTGGGATTCTAATGAGTATTTATCGTTATCAGAATGTACTTGCAAGAAACCCGATTATAGTGCGCAAACGTAATGTTTCAAAGGAATCGTCGATCTAATGTCTGTCTTTTCAATATGACTTAAAAAAAGGTATAAACAGGACTTATATATTAAACTTTTGATATGAATTATTATAGCGATATGTGTATACAAAACCTGCTCACATTTTAATTATGGTAATGTGAGCAGGTTTTTTTTAGTCTAATGAGTGGGTAAATAGGAATATAAAAATAAATGAAGATGTAGATACAATGAAAAATGAAGTTATAAAAAAATGAATTGAACTTTTGATAGGAAGGTGCTATACTAGTTAAAAATAACTTTGAACTTAAACGAAAATATTGAACTTTAAATTGAACTTCAATTTGTAAAACGGTTGTAAAAGGGTTGGTGAGTAAAGATGGAGCAAGGAACATTTGCAGAAAGACTTAAGTATGCGATGGATAAGCAGGGCATGAAGCAAGTGGATTTAATCCAGTTAGCTGTAGAAAAAGGCGTGAAATTGGGGAAAAGTCATGTAAGCCAGTATGTTAGTGGGAAAACGGTTCCGCGAGCGGATATGATCCGTTTTCTTGCAGAGGCACTGCATGTAGAAGATAAATGGCTGAAAGGGGAACAAGTTTCTGTTGGTACAGAGATTACCCGGAGTGGAGATGCCAAACAGATTATCGTGGAGTCGAATAATAATAAGAAAATAGGGGGAAATAAAATGCGTGAAATTAAAAAATCTACAAAACTTGATCATGTACTATATGATGTAAGAGGTCCTGTTGTAGATGCAGCAACCAAAATGGAGGAAACAGGAACCCATATATTAAAATTGAACATTGGAAATCCTGCTCCATTTGGTTTCCGTACACCGGATGAGGTGATCTATGATATGTCTAGACAGCTGACAGATTGTGAAGGGTATTCTTCTGCAAAAGGCCTTTTCTCAGCGAGAAAAGCGATCATGCAGTATGCACAGATCAAACAGATTCCGAATGTATCTGTGGAGGATATCTATACAGGGAATGGTGTCAGCGAGTTAATTAATCTGAGTATGTCAGCATTGTTAAATGATGGAGATGAAATCCTAATTCCATCGCCAGATTATCCATTATGGACAGCATGTGCAACATTAGCGGGAGGAAAGCCCGTACATTATATCTGTGATGAAGAATCCGAATGGTACCCAGATATGGCAGATATTAAGAAAAAGATTAGTGATAGAACGAAAGCTATTGTTATCATTAATCCGAATAATCCAACAGGTGCACTGTATCCAAAAGAAGTTTTACAACAGATTGTGGATATTGCAAGAGAGCATCAGTTGATTATATTCTCTGATGAGATCTATGATCGTCTTGTAATGGATGGGGAGGAACACATCTCCATCGCTTCGTTGGCACCAGATTTATTCTGTGTAACATTTAGTGGTTTATCAAAATCACATATGATCGCTGGATACCGTATTGGCTGGATGGTACTTAGCGGAAACAAGAAGATTGCTAAGGATTATATGGAAGGAATCAATATGCTCTCTAATATGAGATTGTGCTCTAATGTACCAGCACAATCTATTGTACAGACTGCACTTGGTGGTCATCAGAGTGTGAATGACTACATTATCCCAGGTGGAAGAATATACGAACAAAGAGAGTATATCTATAAGGCATTAAATGATATTCCAGGTGTTAGTGCAGTGAAACCAAAAGCTGCTTTCTATATCTTCCCTAAGTTAGACATTAAAAAGTTCAATATTATGAATGATGAAAAATTTGCTTTAGATTTATTAACCGACAAGAAGATTCTAATCATACATGGTGGTGGATTCAATTGGAGCCAACCCGATCATTTCCGTATTGTTTATCTGCCTCGGTTGGAAGTATTAGAGAAAGCAACTGGGGAATTAGCAGATTTCCTTAGTTATTATCGACAATAAGAATATGATGTTTTGTAAAGCAGGCGTTCGGTTACATAGGTAACTGGGTGCCTGCTATAATAATACCGAAACCAAGGACCAAAGGCGAAAAATTGCTAGAAAAGAATTGCTAAAGTGCACAACTGTAGTATAATACGGTTGTACATAGAAACAACGTTGATAAAGAAAAGAGGAAACAGTATGGATACAAGAATAGAAGAAGCAGTAAAGAGAAAACATTGCGGGTTTAACTGTGCGCAGGCAGTTGCATGTACCTATTGCGATTATACAGAGTTAGATGAAGGAATGATGAAGAATGCGACCCAGGCATTTGGCGTTGGTATGGGAACGATGGATGGTAGTTGTGGTGCGATAGCGGGAGCTGCAGTTGTTCTTGGTATGGCGAACAAAGATCAAAAAAAAACCTTTGGCGATATTCGTACCATCATGACAGAGTTCAAGGACAGGAATACCACGGTTACCTGCAAAGAACTAAAAGGGTTGGAAACAGGAAAAGTAATTCGTGATTGTGATGATTGTATTCGTGACGTTGCAGAATTCTTAGAGCAGACCCTACAAAAACAATAAAGAAACATAAACCCTATATTTCTGGTAATACTAAATCATCAGAAAGGTAGGGTTTTTTTATGTTTGAATCGATATGGAAGGAAGAATTAATAGAAAAACGGCCACAACTTGAGGGAAATAAGCAAACAGAAGTAGCTGTGATCGGAGCAGGATTGGCTGGAATTTTAATTGCCTATTATCTACAGAAAAATGGAAAGAAGGTAATTGTTTTAGAAGCGGATCGAATTGGTAGTGGAATGACCAGCAATACCACGGCTAAGATTACATCCCAACATAACCTAATTTATAAGAAACTAATTACGAACTTTGGACAGGAAAAAGCCAAGGAATATGCAGAATATAATGAACGGGCTGTGAAAGAGTATGAAACATTGATCAAGGAATTACAGATTCCCTGTGACTTTGAGAAAAAAGATTCCTATGTGTATAGCAAGGAGGAAACGAAGTTGTTAGAGGAAGAACTCCAAGCGGCAAGGAGTCTAGGAATTAATGCAAGTATTACAACGGAAACGGCATTACCATTTCCTATATACGGAGCGGTGAAGTTCCCAGAACAGGCACAGTTCCATCCAATAAAATTCGTGAAAGCCCTTGCACAACATTTAGAAATCTATGAAAAGACAATGGTAAAGAAACGAAAAGGAGAACATCTGCTTCAAGTAAGTGTATGGGAGGATGAGAAGGAATGTGAGTATGAGGTACAGGCGGATACGATCATACTGGCAAATCATTATCCCATGGAAAAGATAAAAGGCTTGTATGCACTGCGTATGTATCAGGAGCGAGAGAAAATATTGGTAATAGAGGAGCCTCATGCATTACCTTATGGAATGTATGTTGCCGCGAATAATAAGGGGTATTCTTTTCGAAAGTACGACAAGTATGTAATCGTAGCGGGAAAGAATTATCGCCCAGGAGAGCAGACTGAGCAGGATGCATTCGCGGAGATGGAGAACGAGGTGAAGCAATATTATTCACAGGGAACAATTGCATACCATATGGTAAATCAAGATTGCATCACCTTAGATAAAGTTCCCTACATTGGTCGATTAACCAAGGGAATGGAAAATGTGTATATCGCCACTGGCTTTAATAAATGGGGTATGTCCCATGCAATGGTTTCTGCACTGCTCCTAACAGAGATGATCTGTAAAGGGGAAGATAAGAAAAACTCCATATTCCGTCCAAATCGTTTTGCCTATAAGGCAAGTAAGAAGGAACTAAAACAGCATATGGTTACCGTAATCCGACAGATTGCTTTAAAACCAGTTCAAGTTCAAAAGAAGATAGTAGATCAAATTGAACCTGAGCAAGGGCACATATTGAAGAAAAATGGGAAACGACTGGCTGTGTATAAAGAGAAAGACGGAACCGTCTATAGTTTTCATGCCAGATGTCCTCACCTAGGTTGCTTACTAGAATGGAATAAGGAGGAACAATCCTGGGACTGTCCATGCCATGGCTCTCGATTTACGAAAAAGGGAGAATTAATCAATGGTCCGGCAAAGAAAGATATGAAGCAATAACAGGATTATACGCTGTCCTGAACAGTTATAAATTGTTTTATGGATTGATGAAAGAAGAATGTTGGTTTAAACTTGATATAAAGCGATACACGACAAATAGACGTGTTGACCCGCTAAACAGGAGCAAGAAACGCGGTAGCGCGGACTGCTCTTGTTTAGAATTACGAGAGCCCCCAAGCAACGGAGCAATTCGTGTATCAAAAAGGGCTATATAAGCTTTGTATTGAATGAAAAAACAAATGAGGGAGTTGATTCATATGAAAACAGAAGAATTCAAACAGCGATTAATTCAGGAGATAGCAAAATGTGAAAAGGTGAAGGGGATTGGACAAACGGGTGATTTGAAGGCACCATTAATTCCGAATCAAAGTGATATTGACCTTTTTGTGATCTGTTCCACAGTCCCTACAAAAGAAGAGCGTTTGGAGCTCTATGCTTCATTAAAAGACGCGTATTCAAGGTTGGATATGGAAGTTGCCAATGGTGGAATCTGGGGATATGGCGATATCTTTATCTGTAATGAGATTGATGTAATGCCAATGTATTATACCATTGATGAGATGGAGGGGTACTTAGATGAAGTACTTGCGGGAAAACATATTGAGAAAGAGGGAAGATTCTATCCAATAGGCAGATTAGCAAGTATCGAATCCTTACATATTCTGTATGAAGAAGAACAAGCGTGGACAAGGATTCAGGAAAAAGTGAAGGCGCATCCTAAGACCTTGTTTCAAGCCTGGTATCAAAATAATATAAACCAAGTATTAGATGAAGAAGATCTAAGTAGAGTGGTTCTAAGAAAAGAAGTACTCTTTTATCATCAAGTGTTAGAAGAAGCACTAGACCGTCTATTACAAGCATTATATGCGGTGAATAACTGCTATTTTCCAAGTAGAAAGAGAACAGAAAAAGCAATTGCATCTTTTGACATTAAGCCAGATAATTGCTATGAAAGACTGCTTACAATTATTAAGAATGCCACAAGCGCTGATACGATAGAAGAATCTGTTAAGGAATTAAGAGCAATTACAGCTGAAATTAAGCTGTTAGGAGATGAAGGAAAGCTTTCGATAGATGAAGTTTCATGCTAATGCACCAAAGCATACAGTTTCCAATTTACCAGTCTTTGCATTTGTATCCTAATAAACCCTATTTTTCTGGTGATACTAAGTTATCAGAAAGGTAGGGTTTTTTTATGTTTGAATCGATATGGAAGGAAGAATTAATAGAGAAACGTCCAGTCGATTAACCAATGGAATGAATAAGGTGTATATTGCCACTGGCTAGATAGATTGATTTATGCTATTGACATTTTCTGCACTTTGCTATATATTAAAAATACTTTATAAAGTGTCTTTAATATATAGAAAGGGAAACAAATAAGTAACGGATTAGAGCGGAAATCGGGCTTTCCAGTAGCATAGTAGCGCTTATTTGTTTTAAAAAATGGTGGAGATTGCATGGAAAATAGCACAGCACATTTTCAACTTGTAAAAAATCAAAATAAGAAAATTATACGAAACATATTACGACAGTGTAAGCAAGCAATTGGAGTGTCCGCATTAGCAAAGGAAACAGGTCTTTCCTATCCAACGGTATTGAGCTTGCTAAAAGAACTAATGGCAACGGGAGAAGTAAAGGAAATTGCAGAAACCGTATCCCAAGGAGGAAGACCTGCAGCACAGTATATTCTGAATTCTATGTATAAGTGTGGTGCAATCCTGATCCTAGAGGAGGAGGTAATTGCTTATGTAATTGTAGATGCATTTGCCAATGTGTTAGAGCAAGGAACGTTTGTGATGGATAACAAAAATATCACGATAGATTGGTTAATGCAACATATAAAACCCCTAAAAGCAACATATGAAAGTCTTGCAACCATAGCGATGGGGATTCCAGGAATTGCTGTTGAAGGAGAAATTCGTAGTTTAGATATATTTCCAGAATTGCAGGGGAAGGAGTTAGCAGATACCTTAAAAAAAGAATATGGGATACAGCTGGTTGTAGAAAATGATAGTAATGCAATGGCATTATCACAAATTAATGGGAAGGAATCCTTTGCACAGATTGTATACCTACGTCATTGTGTTGGTGTAGGAATTGTTATTAACGGAGCACTATTCCGTGGAAAAGATGGATGTGCTGGAGAGATGGAACGTATATGCCCGAATTTGCTAGATCCGATTATTGCAATGAGCGATGTGATCAAGTATATAACAGGTGTACTCAATTTAGGAAAAGTATATATAGCATCAGATTCTCCATTAGAAGTTGAAAAAATAAGAAGTGAATTAGCAATGCATTTTTCCTACTGTCATATACCAGAGATAGAGATAATTCATAATGCAGAAGAAATATATAAAAAGGGATTGATTGAGAGGTTATTAATTATATGGAGAGAGGAAATCGTATAAAGATTAATTCTGGAATAATCAAGGAAACTACAATAATGGCATTTCCCATTATTGTACAGGGACTTGTATTTCAGTTGCAATCATTAACAGATAAAGCGTTCTTAGGAGAGATTGAAACAAAGTATGTATCAGCCATTGGCTCTGCCCAGTTGCCATTACTTGCAACAATGGATGGAATAGTTGCAATTGCAATTGGATTAACAATTATTGTTTCACATTTGATTGGTGCCAAGAAAAAGCAAGAAGCGATAAAATACGTAAAAACGGCGATGTTCTTTAGTTGGCTAATTGGAATGTTATTTTTTATGGGATGGGAAATATTTGCACACCCAATTTTACAATTTTTCAAAGTAGATCCAACGATTATCGGGTATAGTATCCAGTATGTTAAAATCTGCGCTTCCTTTTTCCTTGTACTTGGTATTGATACTTCATTAAATGCCATGTTACAGGGAATGGGAAAAACAAAAATTATCATGTATTCAGGAATTGTTAAGGTAGTATTTAATATCGTACTTTCTTGGATCTTGATTTTTGGAAAGTTTGGTTTTAAGTCATATCATGTTGCTGGGGCGGCATTAGGAACCGTTATTTCGAATTACATAGCTTTTGCATTTTGTTTTGTGTATTGTGTCATAGTGAAACGAAAAGAATTTGGGTTTGATGGATTCACGAGGAAGGATATCACAGTACGTTATTATAAGAAAGTACTGGCGCTTGGTGCACCTGCCTGTCTGGAATATTTGTTATGGAACTTCTCGAATCTGATACTGGTGAGGTTCATTAATGAGTTTAGCTATGTATGCATGTCAATCTATACGGTTACATTTGGTATTCAGTGTATTGTATATGCGGTATTTTCAAATTATTCAAAAGCAGCGCTTACACTAATCGGACAAAGCCAAGGGGCGAAAGATTATAAGAAAGCGAGGGATGTCTTTTACAATTGCCTGTTGATTAATCTACTAATTGTACTTGTAGCAGCGATTATATTCTTAATCGGTTCAAAGAATATTCTTGGTATTTTTATTAATGAAGCCAATATTGTAAATATGGGAGAGAAATACCTTTGGTTTATTGGACTAATTATGATTTCCCAAAGCGTAAATGTTGTTTGTGGTAATGCAATAAAAGGAAATGCAAATACGCAGTGGATGCTTCTATCACAAATCTTAGGTTCAACAATTGTAATTAGCTTATCGATTCTATTGGTTAAAGGATTTCATATGAATATGGTAGCAATCTATCTCGTAATTTTTATTGATGAAACAATTAGAGGACTGATTAATTATCTATATTATAAAAAGAAATATATTTGTTCTACAGGTACTTTACATAGTGGAGTAAAAAGTTGAAGAAGAGTATGGCAGATAACGAAGAAAAGGAAGCTATTTTTACTGAATGTAAATGGACAAATGAAGCATTTACAAAAGGGTGTATTGAATTAGCTAAAAACATGGAAATATTATGATGATTAATTACGAAGATATGAAGTGGAAATGACACAAACCGCTAGCACTTAAAAGTTGTACAAGCCATAAAAAAGGTATATACTAATAATATATTATGAATCAGAATCAATTACAGCAATGGGTTTGTTCTGATTCATTATTAGTATTTCTTTAGTAAAGGGGGATTGCGTATGTTTAGAAAATTAAAGAAGGAACAGAAAACGCAACATAATGTAGAATATAGGAGGGGTTTGGTATTCTAGTCCCTCCTAAATGAGGAGGAAAAGAATGAAAATTATATCGTTTACCAAGCAGTATGTAGAAGAAGCAGCAAGTCTAGCGTTACGAAATTACATGGAGGAGCAGAAGGTTACACAAGCGTTACCTTGTATGGAATCCGTTCCAGATCTATCGTATTTTACAGAAAATGGACTAGGTGTTGTTGCTTTAGAACAGAACAAAGTAGTTGGTTTTCTAGGTTGCTATAATCCTTGGGAGGAGGCATTTGATTCACTGGCTACGGGAACATATTCTCCCATTCATGCCCATGGTGCTGTCAAAGAAAACCGTATACGAATTTATCAACAGATGTACCAAGAGGCAGCGGATTTATGGGTACGGAATAAGATTACATATCATGCCATTGGTCTTTATGCTCATGACCAACAGGCAACCGAAGCATTTTATACATATGGATTTGGACTTCGTTGCGTGGATGCAATTCGTAAGATGGAGTGGAGTGAAGATTTTAAGGAAGATTCCATTCAGTTTGAAGAGTTAGCAGCAGAAAAACGGGAGCAGGCGAACCCTTTGCGAAAGCTGTTAAGTGAGCATATGGGAGAAAGCCCTTGTTTTATGTATAGCAGTGAAGAAGAGATTCAGCAGTCCTTATTGCATATAGAACAGGAAAAAGAACGAATCTTTGTGGCGAAAGAGGGAGAAAAGATTGTTGCATTTTTAAAAATAGCGGATGAAGGGGAGAACTTTGTTACGAATCACAAACAGATGAAAAATATATGCGGTGCATTCTGTTTGGAAGCGTATCGAGGACGAAAGATTTATCAAAGGTTGATTGGATATGTGATTTCTAAGTTAAGAGCAGAAGGGAATCAGTATCTGGGTGTGGATTACGAAAGCTTCAATCCTACAGCAAACCGCTTTTGGCCAAAATGTTTTACGCCGTATACCAATAGTTTGGTTCGAAGAATTGATGAAGGCGTCTTAAACAAATATAAGTAAGGTGACGCAAACTTCGCAGTTCAATTGCAGCCCTGAAAGGTTATCCTAAGGCATTTTCAGCAATTAATATGATATTTTTTGGCGACAATTGAACTGCGACGTTTGCATAAATAATTATAAAAAGAAGGGAGAACTGGGTATGAATTGTCCAAACTGTAACAAAGAAATGAAAAAGGGGTTTTTATTTACATCAAAGGATGGAGCATTCAGTTTTGCAGAGAAGATACCAGGCGTATTTGAAAATGCAAAAAAAGCAGAAGGATTTGTGGAGATAACTCCATTAAAAGCAGGTCACAGAGCAAATATTGAAGCAAATATCTGTGAAAACTGTAGAAAAGTTGTAATTGCGTATTAAGCTAGTTGGGTCGCAAATAGGTAAGCTTGAATCATGGATAAATGAATCATAGCTAAAGTAGAGGTTGGAGAGTATATATAATGGATGAGGATAAGAAGAGAAAGAAAAGTAGAAAGAAGATTATAACATGTATTCTGATTCTAGTTGGGATAATTGTAGCTGCATGGATCGGACTAAATGTGTATATGCGATTTGCAACCCCAAAAAAGTACATGATAAAAACAGAGAATCATATTGATTTTCAACCAAACCTGGAATGTTCCGGTTTTTCTTCGGCATATGTATTACGAAGTTTGGGGGTTAATGCAGATGGAATGGAGCTGTATCAACAGATACCCAATAAGAATCCCGACGGTACTGTCACAGTTGATACGTTGGCTGCCTTCCTGAGTCAAACGTATGACGTGAAAGTTTGCAACGGAACCATATGGCAATTTAAAAATGAAATTAGTAAAGGTGTTCCTGTTATCGCATTCGTGCGCATATCTCCAGACTCCACATATTATCATTACCTGCCAATTGTGGGGTATGATGAGGAGAATGTCTATGCAGCTGAATCGCTACGCAATCTGTATAATGCAGAAGAAACGTATTATAACAGGAAAATTCCATTGAAGGATTTTATGAATATGTGGGACACAGAGGTTGTAACAAAGAATACCTATATTACGATAGGGTTGAAAAAATAGATATAAGATTGTAAAAGTTAACTTAAGGGTTAACGGTACAAAAATAGCGAATTACAAACTCATGCAGAGATGTAATTCGCTATTTTTGGGTTTGTCCATGAAAATGAGGTTACCATACCCCTACGTTGTGCAGAAATATTTTGTATAATGAAGGGAATTGCCATAACCGCATTAGAATCTTTTTATTGAATAAGCAGTTGTAAAAGATAGAGAACAATTACAAAGCCAAAATTAATTGCAGAGAACTTAACAATATATCCTTTCACTTTCTCTGGATTATGTTTCTTAAATTCCGTAAAGGTAATTAAACTAGCCAGGGAAGCAATTAAAGTACCACAACCACCAATATTTACAGCTGGCAACAAGCTAGCATAATCGGAGGTAAAGTGTGAAAGTAACACGGCACTCGGAACATTACTAATAAACTGACAAGATAGGATTCCAAACAACAACGTGTTTTTAGGAAGTAGAAACTCGAAGAATTCACGAACAGCAGGAATTCGAGCCATATTTCCACTAAATACAAAGAATACACAGAAAGTTGCAAGGAGTGGGTAATTCACTTCTTTGATAGCATCCTTGTCCAGATACAAGAGAGCAAGGGTAATAAGCAAAGTTCCCCAGGTAAATGGGAAGACACGAAATACGATCAGGATGCTGGCAATAAAAAGAATTGAGTAGAGGGTCGTTCGTTGCTTATCCAGAGCATAATGTTCGTCTTTCTTAAGTGATAATGGCGTTGGTTTCACAAAAAGACAACATACAACAATCAAAACAGTTGCCGCTAAGAAAGAAGGCAACATGATTGTAATAAACTCCATGGTATCGATATGAAAATAAGAGTATAAATACAAGTTTTGTGGATTGCCGAAAGGTGTAACCATACCACCTAGATTAGCCGCTATGTTTTGCATAATGAAAGTAAATGCCATTGCTTCTTTGTGATCCGTACTATTTAAAACAAAGAATCCAAGAGGCAAAAAGGTAAGGAGTGCCATATCATTTGCAAGTAACATAGAACCAACAAAAGTAATGAAGACAAGACCTAGGGTAGCATTTCTAAGGTTGTGAAGCTTCAAAACGATATTCTTACTGATAATTTCAAATACGTGAATATGTGAAAATGCACTGACCACAGCAAGTGTACAGTATAGGGTGGCAAGTGTACGCATATTAAAGTATCCAAGGTATTCTCCGTCCACTGGTACGAAGATACAGGTAATTACCATGGCAATGGTAGCAATGGTAAGGACTGCTTGGCTTTTTGCAAATTGGTAAAGGATGTTTAAAAGATGCCAAGGGGAAAGGAATGTTTTCGTTTGTTGAATTGGCATGACCACGGAGGGGTCTTTTTGCTCTATATATGTATGTTCTTTCATGAATAACCTCTTTCTTATTATACTGCACCAACCAAGAAGCAATGCAGTATTAATTTCTGTATTATTATAATACCAACATAAGATTTTAGCAGATAAAATCGAAAATGCAATATATTTACACTAATTTATTAAATAAACAAGTGGGTAACAGAAGTTCCTTGCAAGTCAAAGCAAACGCAACTACATAACATAGATCAACGAAAAGATGAATTTTAGAATTGAAAAATGGAGAAAATCATGGTATGATTCCCGTACAAATACGGCTTTCTGCGTTTTATAAAAAACGACAAATGGAATCCCATGAGAAAGGAAACACCATGATCAAAGTAGAGAACTTATCCTACTCTTTTCCAGAGAAGGAATTATATAATAAGATATCATTTACCTTAGAGGAGGATCGGCATTGTGCCTTTATTGGAACAAGTGGGACAGGAAAAAGTACCTTACTGGATATGCTGATGAACCAAGAAGAGTATCTGTATGATGGGAAAATCATATTGGATCCTACCTGCCGAATTGGTTATGTTAGCCAGTTTGATAAGTTAGCAGAACTACCTGATGTGACAGTATTCCAGTATCTAAGTGAAGAGTTCGTGAAGAGACAGGAACGAGTGGACAATCTGTGTAAAAAATTAGAGACAGCAACAGATTGGGAAGCACTGATGGAGGACTACCAGGAAGCATTGGATGCCTTTCAAGCAATTGACGGGGATAACTATGAGAGTAATATAACGAAAAAACTCAATCTTGCAGGCCTAGGGAAATGTAAGGACCGACCAGTGTCTATGTTAAGTGGCGGAGAACGAAAACTTCTACAGGTTATGAAGGAGATGCTGTCTGCACCAAATGTATTGCTGATGGATGAACCCGATGCATTTCTTGATTTCGAACACATCAATGGACTTGTGGAACTGATTAATGCACATAAAGGAACAATGTTAGTTATCACTCACAACCGTTATCTACTCAATCATTGTTTTGATAAGATTATGCAGTTGGAAAACACCCAGTTACAGGAATTTGATGGTCGGTATATGGACTATACTTGTTCCCTATTACAAAAGAAGATTGAGATGCAAGAAATGGCAATGGCTGATGTGGAGGAAATCGAGCGTAATAAGAAGATTGTTGAGAAACTTCGTAAGGAAGCAACGGTGTATACCTGTGCTTCTAGAGGGCGCGCGTTGCATGCCAGAGTATCCTTGTTGGAACGATTGGAAGCAAGACAGATCAAAGAACCATTTGTGGAAATCAAACAGCCGGAGATTCATTTTAGCCAATTGGAGGAACAAGAGGAGTTTACGGCAATTACAGTGAAGGATTATAAAGTTTCTTTTGATGAAGAATTATTACAAGATGTGAATTTTGAAATCAAATCCACGGATAAAGTGGCATTGATTGGTGGCAATGGAACAGGAAAGACAACGTTGCTGCGTGATATTTATCAGAATGATAATGCTTCCATTACACATGCAGAGGAATTACAAGTAGCATTCTTGTCCCAATTACAAGGAGAAATGTTGACAGAAACGAATACGATAGCAGAAGAATTCTATGCAATGGGAATGGATTCAAATGACCAGATTGAACAATATCTGAAAAAATACGGTTTGCAGGAGCATATGCATACACCAATTAAGCTATTATCTGGTGGGGAAAAGAACTTGATTCAATTAGCGAAGATAGGGATAAGTTCGGCGAATTTCTTGCTTCTTGATGAGCCGACCAGTCATCTCGATCTCTATGCCCAGGCAGCGCTTGAGGAGGCGATTCGGGAATATGCAGGTGGCGTTCTTATGGTATCCCATGATTTCTATACCATAGCCAATTGTATGGATTATGTCTTAATGATTGAAGATAAAACCATTCGCCGAATGAGCATTCGAAAGTTCCGGAAAATGATTTATGCAAATCATTTTGAGAAAGACTATATTGAACTGGAACAGAAGAAAAAGACAATTGAACTGAAAACAGCAGTTGCACTGAAGGAACGGAATTTTGCTGTTGCAAAAGTATTGACAGAAGAGTTAGAATTAATTAATCAGTTGTTATAAAAGTAGAAGATTGAAATATAGAATTCTTAAAATCAAGCAGCGTTTTGGAAGTAAGAAAACGATGGAAAGAAAGAGCGAATGATGACTGGAAGTGCGGATACAAGAAAAGAGTATACAAAGCAGTCCGGATCGTGAGATTAGGAAAAAGAGGGGAGATTACAAATGATTGAAATGGGTAACGTACGAATTGAAACAAAGAATCTAATTATAAGGAATTTTGAATGTACAGATGAAGCCGATTTGTGTGAATATATGCTTCAGCGTGTGGATGCGGAATTTGAAGGATATCCTGATTTTACCGCAGAGAAAGTCAAAGAAGAGATTACCTTCCGTTCAGGAAGCGATGAATTCTTTGCAATTGAATTAAAAGAAGAACATAAAGTAATTGGGAATGTGTATTTCGGTAAGAGAGACTTTAATACCCGAGAATTGGGTTATGTTCTTAATACAAAATACCATCGAAAAGGATTTGGATCAGAAGCCTGCAAAGCAATGGTAGAATACGGTTTTGACAAAGGCATTCACAGAGTATATGCAGAATGTGCACCGCAGAATACAGCTTCGTGGAAACTCATGGAGAAGATCGGACTTCAGAGAGAAGCCTTCTTCAAAAAGAATGTATCCTTTCATCAAGATGAACAAGGGAATCCAATCTACTGGGATACTTATGTCTATGCGACATTAAATCCTAATGAACTTGTATAGAACGGGGAAGGTATATCGTTTCTTATCAGACGATGCCAAACATTACATGCGAAATCATTGTTTGTGCAAGTGGAAAAAGTGAATTTTGTCAGAATAAGAGAAAGAAACAGGGAGGATATTATGATCGAGAATACAACAATGTATCCAGAGAATAAGAAGGAATTATATCCATTGGTTTGCTCCCAGGTGGAGACTTTAGTAGGAGATGGAACACTTGTTATATCAGACCTTGCGAATGTTTCAGCCATTTTAATGGATGCGATGCCGGATCTTAATTGGGTAGGTTTCTATCTGGAAAAGGAGAACATTCTGCATCTTGGACCATTTCAGGGGAAATTAGCTTGTACGAAGATTGCATTGGGAAAGGGTGTCTGTGGCACAGCAGCCCAGACAGGACAGACACAGCTTGTGATGGATGTACATGCATTTCCTGGACATATTGCATGTGATAGTGCTTCAAATTCAGAATTAGTTATTCCTATTCATGTTGGTGGGAAAGTGGTTGGGGTACTGGATATTGACAGTCCTTCACTTGCTCGATTTGATGAACAAGATCAAAAAGGGTTAGAACAATTGGTTCATATTCTTGAAGAGAAATGTGCATGGAACCAGTTTTCCTTATAAACGCAAACAGAAGTTGCGTAAATGCAAACACTGTTTGGTGTTGTGATATAGGGAACTTTGCTATAATAACCACGTGATCATAGAGGGGAAAGGATAATTCTAACCCTTACACCATTATATGGCTTGAAAAATGATCAAATCGTGGAAAGGGTAAGGTGGTTAATATGAGTTTTGCTGAAAATCTGAAAACACTACGCAAGGAAAAACAACTTTCACAGGAAGACCTGGCAGAGCTTATGGGAGTCAGTCGACAAGCAGTATCGAAATGGGAACAAGGAAGTGGATATCCGGAGATGGAGAAGCTCCTTCTTCTATCAAAGAAGTTAAATGTTTCATTGGATTATCTCTTGTTGGAAGAGCGTATGGCAATTCATTCAGAGGATGAGGCGGAGGAAAGACGGAATATCCTTGAGAAGAATACAATGGAAACCGACAAGGAAGCGCAAACAGATAAGGAAGTACAACAGGTCGTGAATCGTAGTGGAACGATTACAATCAAGTCCTATGATGATCGAACCATTATGAACTGCTACAAAGTGTATGCTTCAAAGGTGTTGTATAAACCAAGAGAGGATGAGCCGAAGTTCTGGCTCCTAGGGGTAAACAACGGAGACTTCTGGGGAGAAAAGACAGAAGTACTGGGTTGGTATGAAAAGGAAGAAGATATACAAAAAGAGATGAAAGCAATCGGGAACGCCATTAATCAAGGAATTGCTGTGTATGAACTGCAGTATGCGGTAAAAGTTAAGAATAAGAGATTGCGGGTAAAAATCGAAAAGTCAGAGTAAAGCAAACATCGTATTGCTCATTGGTCTGGTGTAGAATTCATGAAAACACTTTAATTGTCTACATGAATTCTACACCAGTTTTTATTTACTAGTTTTTTACCTTTCAGAAAGGTTTTAGAATAGAAAAATAAAAAAATATATCTTAAAATAAAAATATGAAAAAAGTTGAAGATAAAATAGAAAATGTTTCGTTATAGTATTTGTGAAAGTAATTGATCAATTACAAACGCAAACTTCATACTTGCATATATGGAACGAGTATATGATTTCTATCGTTTTCAATGTGTGAAATTTGAGTTACAAATTATAAAAAAGGAAGATCAATTGAACATATTCCTATAAAAAGAGGGGGGTGGATAAAATTCGTTCGCAAGAAAAACTTAGAGCATGGATGGAGGAGTATCAGAATTTGATTTTCTCTATTTGCTGTAAGAT
Organism: Anaerosporobacter faecicola; assembly: GCF_012070565.1. Taxonomy (GTDB): domain Bacteria; phylum Bacillota; class Clostridia; order Lachnospirales; family Lachnospiraceae; genus Anaerosporobacter; species Anaerosporobacter faecicola. The sequence continues at coordinate 3,238 of NZ_JAAQRO010000024.1, read as the reverse complement.
GACAGGGGATTATTTTATTGCAGAGGATTTGACACAAGAAACGTTTTTATCCGCTTACCGGAATATGGATTCTTTTGATGGGGAAAATCTGAAAGCATGGTTGTGTCGAATCGCTACCAATAAATGTCTTGATTATGAAAAGCAGGCAGCACGAAGGGTGATACCTTCGGAAGAAACAGTATTTGCCAATATAGCATCAGAGCAAAACCTGCCAGAACAAAGTATGATGGAAAAAGAAGTGATACAGCAGTTACGGAACATGTGTGAGCAGCTAAAGCCACCCTATGATGAGATTGCAAGTCTGTATTTTTGTGAAGAACAAAAAGCAGAGGAGATTGCCCGACTGAAAGAGAAAAATCTTAAGACGATACAAACGCAGATCTATCGTGCAAGGGCAATGCTTCGGAAATTGTACAGAAAGGAGCATAGATGATGAATCCAATGGAGAACAAAGAACATAAGGAATTATCGGAGGAAGAGTTACAACGTTTCATTGCACGCGTTGAGGAAGAAGGATTAATCAAAGCACCAGAGTATATGCAACAACGTGTACTTCAGCAACTTGGTCAGGAACAATTGGTGAATCGATCATCTTCTGGTTCTATACAATTTATAACCTATGCAATGAAGGTAACCGTAGCAGCTGCAGCGGCAATCGCGTTGCTGATTTTGATGCCAATGGCTGGAGAAGGAAAATTATTCGGAGAAACTGGGGAGTTTGAAGATAGTCGATATGAACAGCAGATGGATTCATATAATGACAATTCCAACGAAAACAATTCCAATGAAGATACTTCTGAGAATCAGAAGAAAAAGGAAAAGAAAAGTGCCTACGATTCAACCAATGAATTCTGTAGCATGATTTTGAAAAAAACAAATCAATTATTCGGTAAGGAGGATTATTAGATGACACAGAAAAAAAGTCGTTTTTGGACATTTTGCTTCTCCTTTATCCCAGGGGCAGCAGAGATGTATATGGGATTTATGAAAATGGGGTTAAGCTTAATGCTTATATTCTTTGGTTTATTCGCAGTCGGTGTTACCATTGAACTTGGACCGTTAATGTTTTTACTTGTCGTAGCTTGGTTTTACAGCTTCTTTCATGCACATAACTTAGCAGGGATGTCCGATGAAGAGTTCTATGCAGTAGAAGATACGTATCTATTCCCTACTGGGGAAAATGAATCACACGGTGAATATTTACGCACATACCGTAAACCGGTTGCCTTTGTATTAATTGCAGTTGGCTGTATGATGCTTTGGCGTTCCTGCATGTCACTATTTATTGGATTTTTACCAGATGAACTTTACTATTCTGTACAACGTTTTTCCTATCGTTTACCTCAACTTTTTGTTGGAATTCTAATTATCTATCTAGGTGTAATCATGATTCGAGGCAAGAAAGTGCAGATTGATCAGGCATATAAGAATACAGAGGAACAAAGTGGGCTACAGAATCAACAGAATTACCAGAGCATGCAGACACCACAGTATATGCAAAATCAACAGAGCGTGGAGACACCACAAGATATGCAGAAAGATCAAAGCATGGAAAATCCACAAGATTTGCAGAATGTGCAGAGGATACTAATAAATCCTATAGAAGAGGAGAAAGAGGGAGAATAGATTGGAAGCAACAACAGGAATGAAAAAAATTAGGAGGCACCGAGTTGGAAGCATCACATTTGGTGTAATGCTCCTTCTATATGGGGTGTTATTCCTTACGCATACATTTGTAACAAGCATCGATTACCAATTCATTTTTCGTTTATGGCCACTAACATTTATTCTGCTTGGTGCAGAAGTATTAATATCCACGAAAAAGGAACAAGACCGTTTTATCTATGATAAGGCAGCCATCTTCTTACTAATCATACTTACACTATTTGCGGTAATGATGGCAGGAGCAGACTGTTTGATGCAGGATTATGAATTTTGGAGAGGGAGATACGTACGGTTTTAGTTAGATTGGAGTAATGCCTAATCATTTCTCCCTTAAATTAAATACAGTATAGATAACCTGATTTACTAGAAATAGTACATCAGGTTATTTTAATATAAGCTTGTCCAATCGTAAATTGTATGATAGCTTATAAAGTAAGTGTATGGTGCAAGAGTCAATTCTCGATAATGATATTAACACTACAAGTAGAAAAAACAAGACGTATTGATCCTTGTATCAAAGAAAATATCAATATTAATTTAGGGGAGAAGTTCTATGATTTACTTAAGGAAATTTGTTGTTCCAGACGCAGAGCAGGAATCAGATTTTACCATGTCTGTTCGTAGAAATTGTTATTCAACGTTTTATCCGTTTCAAGTATTGTCCAAACACCGTCTAGAGGAAATTGAATTTGATCCGATTACAATCTTCTATGGGGGGAATGGTTGTGGGAAATCTACGGCTTTGAATGTGATCGCAGAAAAATTACAAGTAAAGAGAGAGTCTAGCTTTAATCAATCCAACTTCTATCAGGATTATGTGGATTTGTGTCAGGCAAGTTTGCTAGAGGATTTACCAGAACATTGCCAAATCATCACAAGTGATGATATCTTTGATTTTATGCTGAATATTCGTGCGGTAAATGAAGGCGTTGATACGAAAAGAGAAGAATTGTTTGAAGAGTATATGGATGCCAAGTATGCCAAATTTCAATTCCGTACCATGGAGGATTATGACAAACTTAAGAAAGTGAATCAGGCTAGAAGCAAGACACAGTCGAAGTTTGTAAGGGATAATCTGATGAACAATATTAGAGAATATTCTAATGGAGAAAACGCCTATCGGTATTTTATTGGGAAAATAGAAGAGGATGGTCTCTATCTGTTAGATGAGCCGGAAAACAGTCTGTCGCCAGAACGGCAGTTGGAATTAAAGAAATATTTAGAAGAGTCAGCAAGATATTGTGGATGCCAATTTATTATCTCGACCCATTCCCCATTCTTACTGGCGCTAGATCATGCAAAGATCTATGATTTTGATGAAGACCCTGTGACAGTCAAACCTTGGACACAATTAAAAAATGTTCGTACGTATCATGATTTCTTTAAGCATCACGAAGGGGAATTTTAGCACAAAATGTGGTAATAGGATACAAGAATTAAAATTTTATTGATAGTGTCAAATGATTTATGAAAAAAATGAGCAAAGAAAAAAGGCTCAGATGAACCTTGAAAATTGCAGATATTATAGGTTGTGGTAGCTTGCCGCCACCCTTGACAGCACGAAAAAGAACTG
>NZ_JAAQRO010000023.1 GCF_012070565.1 Anaerosporobacter faecicola | reverse complement strand
TGATAACTTTCCATCAAAATATTCTTTGCATGCTGCTAGCCTTATTTCTGTCGTATATTTGGACATAAAAATTTCCCCCTAAGTAGATTTGGTTATTTACCTTGTCTACTTAAGGGGAATCATATCATAATGCTTTGACTATTTTATTTGCGTTTTCCTTATTACCTTTCACTTTTAGCGTAAGCGCAGTTTTTGACATTAGTACTTGATCAATTTGTTCCGCAATCGCATCCTCTGCTTTTTTGACGGTTATTGTTTTCGTTGTTTTTGTCGAATACGTGTGAGGAAGATCCTGTACTTCAATCTTGTCATTTTGTGCAAAAGCAACTTGTTCATTAACAGAAATCATTACCATACATAATATAAAAAATAATACAATCCGCTTCTTCATAGTGCTTTTTAGCTCCTTCCCTTTTCCGCTTTGTTATTAGGCGTCTACAAAACGCGAAGCCCAACATACATTCCAATTTTATTTCACATTCTCCAATTTCGCAATTCATTTGTTGTCAAAAACCTATCATATAAAGGCGTTTCCAGCAATTAATATATCGAAACGCCTATGGAAATGTGCATATTTTTCTTATGTCGAGGTTTCTGGCTTTCATCAAAAAAGTGCAACTGTTTGACGAGCTTGCGAGGAGTTTTGCACTTTTTTAATGGCTTTTTGCTAGAAACCTCGATATTAGAAAAATAGCACATTGGAATCGAAGTGGAGATATATTAATTGCTGGAAATGCATTAGGATAACCTTCAGGGCAACAAATGAACTGCGAAGTTTGCGTTACATTTATAAGGAATTTCGCATTACCTAATAAGGTGTTAGCTGGCCGGTTTACAGACTTTACATGGTTCGTAGCCTGCCTTTTTTGCTTTTTCTACCGTTGTTTTCGTTTTGCTGCTTTTTAGATAGCGGCATCCTGCTTTGTGATATTTCTTCCCAGTGTCTGTAATGTATACAACATTTGATTTAGAGGAATTGTCGTCACTCGTATTAGTAGAGGTTCCTTTCGATAAATCGGTAGGTTTCGCTGAGAATGTAATCTTTGTTCCCGTACTAGTAGCAATAATCGTACCATTTTCATCGGTACGGTAGGTAGTGATTTTCTTCTTCTTAAGTAGGCTTAACGTAGTACTACTTGGGTGTCCATAAGAATTCTTACCAACACTTATGACTGCGTAGGTAGGGGATACGGCTTTTAGGAGCGTAGCAGTTGTGCTGGTTTTGCTACCGTGGTGTCCACACAGAAGGACATCACTAGCAATGGTCTGCTTATTCTTCTGAATATCACTTAGTGCTTCGGTTTCACAATCACCTACGAATAAAAAGCTGTTTTTTCCATTTACTAAGCGAAGACTAATGGAATAATTATTCAGATTAGAACCATACTCATAAGAGTTTGGAGCAAGTAGCGTAAAGGAAGCTTTGCCTAAAGTGTAGGATTTGCCTACTTTTGGTTTGGTGATCTTAAGATTATTCTTTGCAATGGTGTCCAATAAGGTTTCATATACTTTCGTATTATTGGTTTTGGAAGGCATTATGATTTTCTTAATGATAAAGATATCAATTACAGAGGAGGCAGCACCAATATGATCTGCATGAGGGTGTGTCAAGATGAGATAATCTAAGGTTTTCACCTTTTGCTTTTTCAGATAACCGACAACGGTATCAACATCATCAACATCACCTGCATCAATTAACATATAGTGCTTATTCGACTCAATCAAGATGGAATCGGATTCGCCAGTGTCAATATAATGTACTTTCATTTTCGTATATCCAGCTGCATCTGTATGATGGATTGAAAGGGTAAAACCGGATGCAAAAAGCAGAAGCAGTAGGGATACTACAAGGTAGACTTTGGTATGTTTTTTCATAAAGGACTCCTTTTTCTTTTGTTTCTAGAATTTGTAAAAGCAACGTGTTTCATACCACTATTTATGGCTGTAATTTTTTTGTATTCGTGCTATGATAATCATACCACATTTTAGAATATTCGACAATTTACTTACATGGTATAAGGGGACGAAAGTTCGACAGGTAAGGTAATATAGATCAGTTCAGAGAGGAGAGCGTATGATTGAATATGTTTTAATTACAGGTGCTTCTAGCGGCATCGGTTATGAATTTGCAAAAATTTTTTGTAAGAACGGATATGGTATCGTTCTCGTTTCCTCAAATGCTACTCGTTTGCATGCTGTGTATCAGGAGCTACAAAGTATGATAAAAGCAGATTCAATGGGAATAAAACAGGCAGAAACAGGAGAGAAACCAAAAGTTTTATATGAAATTGTAAAAGATCTTAGTATACCGGGAGCGGCAGAAGAACTATTCGAAGAGGTATGTGCAAAACAGATAACGATATCAATATTAGTCAATAATGCAGGGGTCGGATATGCTGGTGAATTTCTTCATGCAGATCCTAGGGAACAAGAGGCGCTTATGATGCTCAATATGAACAATTTGGTAATCCTTACCCATTGTTTTGGACAAGAGATGTGTAAGAGGGGGTGTGGAAGAATCTTGAATGTTGCTTCCAATGGGGCATTTCAGCCAGGTCCGTACATTAGTACGTATTATGCAAGCAAGTCTTTTGTATTGAATTTTTCCAAAGCCGTTCGGACGGAATTTGCTCCTTATCATGTGACCGTAACAACCTTATGTCCTGGTGCTACAATCTCTGATTTTGCAAGACGAGCGGGGAAGCAGCAAGTAAAAGGTTCTATGACGGCAAGTAAAGTCGCAGATGCAGGGTATCGTGGTTTATTGAAAGGGAAGAATGTAATCTTACCAGGATTTCATAATAAAGCCGCATTACTTGTACCAAAAAAGATACGTAGTGGATTCATTGCAAGGCTTTATAAACCGAAGAATATATTTTGATGGTTTACATGTTAGAAAGACATGATTTAGGATATAGGGGGCGGGTGTCAAAAGCCCTTAGTAAAACTTTCTTTCGTTAATTTGCACAAACATTTGCTAATCTCATGTAATACAGGATATAGTTTGATGAGCAACTGTATGAAGTCGTTGGTACTTTGGCTCTGTAGTTTAGAGCCTTATGTACCACTACGAACTTCAGCGGGGCGAGAGCGTGTTGCGAGTGAACTATATCCTGTATTACAGGTTAGACAGACTTAAATTGTGCAAATTAACGGAACTCAAAATAAATAAGGGCTTTTGACACCCTACGACATAGGAAAAAGCAACGGAATATGACTTTCGTCATATGATTCGTTGCTTTTTTCACTATTTTCTGATTCTACCCTTTGATAGAATGTATGTAGTTGCTAGGGAAGTAAGAAAGAGAACAACAATGAGTTACTGAGGTGTTAAGAGAAGAAGGAGGTTTCGTTATGGAAAAAAAGAAACAAAATACAATCGTTGAATTAAATGGACTAACAAAAAGATATGGTAATAAGACGGTGGTAGACCACCTTACACTATCAATAGAAAAAGGTGAAATCTTTGGTTTACTTGGACCAAATGGAGCGGGCAAAAGTACAACTATGAACATGATCTGTTCCATCACAAAACCTACCATGGGTGAGATTCATATATTCGGCTATGATACAAAGAAGGATATGAATAAGGTGAAAGCAAAACTTGGTTACATACCGCAGGAATTGGCAATACACGGGAATTTAAAGGCGTGGGAAAATGTAGAGTTGTTTACTTCCATGTATGGTATTAAGAAGACTGCCCTAAAAGAAGCAGTAGAGGAATCCTTGCGATTTGTTGGTCTAGAGGATAAGAGAGAGGGATTTGCCAAGAATTTCTCTGGTGGTATGAAAAGGCGTTTGAATATTGCATGTGCACTAGGACATAAACCGGAATTGCTTCTGTTTGATGAGCCTACGGTAGGAATCGATCCCCAGTCACGTAATTTTATATTGGAAAAGATCAAAGAGTCCAATGAGAATGGAGCAACGGTAATCTATACCAGTCATTATATGGAGGAGATTGAAGCAATCTGTACAAGAATTGGTATCATGGATAACGGAAAAATCATTGCAATCGGGACGAAGGAAGAACTAGTGAAGATGGTATCGGATTGTCCAGCAGATACAATGAGTTTAGAGGAAGTATTCCTTACGTTAACAGGAAAGAAATTACGTGATTATGGAGAAGGAGGGCTGTAAGATGTTGTTTATAGCAATCAAGAATAATCTTAAGTTAATGCTCCGCAATAAAGTATTATTGGTATTCTTACTAGTTGCACCAGCAGCCATTACCTGGATCTTGTCTGGTGTATTTGAAGATATGATGGGGGTATATTCCAATACAGATACCGTTAATATTGCATATGAGGTAGAAGAAGGTTCCCCTTATGAAGCGTATTTGGAACAGTTGAGTAAAGAGATGAGCTCTGATCAGATACGTATTAGCAAGTATAATGTTACTAAGGAACAGGTGGAAGAAACTGTTAAGAAGCAAGAGCTTACTGCATTTTTGTACATAACAAAGGACTCTTATATTGTTTATGAATATGACAAATATAACACCCAAGCGCATGTTGTAGAGAATCTCTTTACAACGATGTTTGACCAATTACATGCAGCACAGACCCTAACCATGGTGAATAAAACCATCGGCTACAGTGAAATCTTAAAGCTGGATCTCATTCCAATGGCGACGTCTGTTAATTATTATGGAATCATCGAGATTGCGTACTTTGCAATGTGTGGGGTTGTAACGATATCAATTGTTATTCGAAGTGAACGAAAGAATCGAATTACGCGTCGTATGCAAGTGGCGAAAATCTCTGGTATGACCATGTATTTGGCAAAAGTGATTCCGTGCTCCATAGCAGTTTTTGTGGACATGGTAGGAGCGAGTATTTTATCCCATCTATTGGTAGGAAACCAGTACGGGAATTATACAGAATCCATTGGAATCTTGTTGCTTCTTTCAATTGCAGCATCTGCATTTGGCATATTAGGACTCTATCTTGTGAAAAATATTGCAGTTGGAATCGTACTGATATTCTCCAGCGTATGGTTTATGGGATTCTATGGGGGAACCTTTCAAAACTATATGATGAACGTGGTACCCGATCAGTTGAGAGCAATCTCTCCACTATATTACGTAAATCGTACATTAGTAGAATTTCAGACGATGGGGAAAAGTGATTATGCAGTACCATGTGTTTGCATTTTAGTTGGAATTGTTCTTATATGTAGTTTAGGTAATGTTTTCTTGATGAAGAGAGAAATGGAGGAGTAGACATGAAAGGCTTTTTTACAATGCTTAAGCTGAATGGAAAGCTATTGTTACGGAGCAAAGGTTATCTTTGCTGTTTGATCTTGATCCCAATTATTGCAGTGATCATGATGAATACGGTTGGAAACTTTGGAAAAACAGAAGGAACAGAAGAATCTTTAATCAAATCATGGGATAGTATTGGTGATACATCAGATATCGAAAATGTTCGTATGTCCATTAAAGTGTATGATAAGAGCAATTCTGTTCAATCCAACTATCTATTAGAGCAATTAGCCAAAACATCAAGTTACAAAATATATCGGTTAACCTATAAAGAAGGGGAAGAACAGACAGAGAAAGAGATTTTAGACGATGCAAAGAGTGTAATGGAATCTTCCACGATTCGTGCTGCGTTAGTTATTCCAGAAGATTTTGTGGAACAATTACAGCAAGAAGAGAACTCTGCTGTTCAGATCATCATGGGCTATGAGGATGAAAGAGTGACGTTATTACAGAATAATGTGAATCAATACTGTGGAGTTCTTCATGCAATGACAAAAGAAGCAGATGCTACAGGACAAACTGTAGAGAACATCCTTTTATCGCAGGGAGAATCTTTAGAAAAGGAAGTCATTTCTGTAAAACAAAGTGATATAGTCAGTTTGAATGAAGAGCAGCAGAATTCTCGCTCAAGAATCGGCTATGCACTATGCTTTTTAACCATAAGTTTTGTATTTAGTGGAGTGTTTATTGTAAATGTATTAATCCAAGAAAAAGATAATCGTAGTTACAATCGCATGAAACTTTCCTTAACTACAAGTCGTTGTTATATTGCTGTGAAACTATGTATGGTTTTGGTAACCTCCATTGTTCAGGTGGCAATCTTTGCAATTGTGTTAGCATTAACAACGGGAACGAATTTAGGAATTCCATATGGTAAATTCTTATTGATGATTTTTTTACAGGGAATTCTATTTAACTTTATCAGTTTGGTTTTAGGAATCTTATGTAACAACTTAATGGGAGTTACTTTTTTATCTTTCGTAATATGGTGTGTATCTACTTTAATAGCCGGATTATATTTCCCAATCGTATCTGGTTCTGTTTTGGAGAAAATCTCGAATATCACACCACAAAGATGGTTTATGAAAGCGACGGAGTTTTTTATTGTTGGGGAAAAAGGTGTATTACTGCAGTATGTATTAGTTATCTGTGGATTCTTCCTAATTATGTTTACCATTGGTTTAGTGGGGATGAAACGAACAGAGAAGGAGTAGAAGCATTAGACAATTCATAAGGAATATGCTACCATGTAAGTAAATGACTCAAACTTCGGGTGTCAAAAGTCCTTATTTGTTTTAAGGTCCGTCAATTTGCACAATTTAAGTTTGTCTACCATGCAATACAGAACATAGTTCACTCCGGGCACGCTCTCGCCCCGATGAAGTTCGTAGTGGTACATAAGGCTCTAAAGTACAGAGCCAAAGTACCAACGACTTCATACAGTTGCTCATCAAACTATGTTCTGTATTACATGAGTTAGCTAATGTTTGTGCAAATTAACGAAAGAAAGTTTTACTAAGGACTTTTAACACCCGAACCAATAAATGAATTGAGAAGCGGTGATACAGTGGAAACAAGAAATGATATCGATCATTTTGTTATTATTAAATTCGTAATCTGTTTAAGTGTCGTATTTTACGCAATAGGCAATAAGGTGAAACCATTCTGGTCTGCAGGACCGGATTGGTTCCTTGTTGCTATTTTTATATTCTTTACCATTATGTTAGAACTGCAAAAGGATCGAAGAAAGCAGAATTTGCTCTGTTGTGGAATCATCCTTGTAGCATTGTTGTTCCATTATAGAGACTTAGAACCGATGAGACCTTGGATTATAATATTTTTATGTGACCTTGTAGCCTGCTATCGATTGAATTTTTGCTGGTGTGGATTAAGTTATGTTCTGTTAGTGAAGGCAGATGCCTCGATCAATCAAACGTGTTTGTTTATTACGTTGCTATTAATCATCTATTATCAAAATAATAAAGTAATCAAACGATTCCGGGATTATATGAATGATTATGATCAAGAAGAGTTTCAACTAAAAGAAAATCTGGATTTGCAAAAACAATTGTTTAATCGGGAATTAGAGCAAAAGAATCTTTATGCAGAAAATCGAATCTTAGAGGAACGGGACCATCTATTTCAGCAATTACATGATCGATTGGGGCATAGCATCAATGGTTCCATCTATCAATTGGAAGCCGCCAAAGTTTTATTAGATACCAAGCCACAGGAAAGTAAACAAATCCTACAGATGGTCATCGATCATTTGCGTGGGAGCATGGATGAGATACGGAAAATTTTTCGTAAGGAAAAACCCAGTAAGAAGCAGATGGCTATTATTGGTTTGATTGAATTATGTGAGAAATGTAAGGAAAAGTATGGAATTATAACGGAACTTCACATAGAGGGAGAGAAAGATCGGATTCCCGATGGAGTATTGGAGGTGATTTTGGATAATACATATGAAGCAATATCCAATGCCTTAAAATATTCAAAATGTACCCATATCTGGATTAATATAACGGTATTGAATCAGAGGATTCGATGTGAAATTCGAGATAATGGAAATGGCTGTGAAGAAGTAATAGAGGGAATGGGAATTCAAGGAATGAAGAAGCGGGTACGTAGTTTAAATGGAATCATTGATTTACGTGGAGAAACAGGATTTGAGATCACCATGCTATTCCCAATTACCGAGGAGGAGAGTAAGAATGGAACCAATTAAAGTAATCATTGCGGATGATAGTGATTTTGTGAGAGATGGAATGCGGATTATACTTAGTGTGGATGAAGAGTTTTCTGTATTAGGATGTGCGTCCAATGGAAAAGAGGCAGTGGAATTGGCAAAGGAGTTTCATCCCGATGTGATCTTGATGGATATTCAAATGCCTGTGATGGATGGAATTGAAGCGACAGCACAAATTGTACGAAGAGGTTTAGGGAAGGTATTGATCTTAACAACATTTGATGATGAACAACTGGTAAAAGATGCACTGAAGAATGGGGCAGCAGGCTATCTGATTAAGAACCATACGCCTGAGCAGTTGAAACAAACCATCAAATCAATACATAACGGAATACATTCCATTGATGCTGCCGTATTTCAAAAAGCCACGGATGTTGTGGAGAAGGCGAGTAATGGTTTTGATGCATCGTTGTTTACGCAAAGAGAGTTGGATATTATTGAAAAAATTGCTGAAGGACTATCCAATCGTGAAATTGCAGAACAACTTTATCTAAGCGAAGGAACGATTAAGAATTATATAAGTGGAATTTTAGAAAAGGGAAATCTGCAACATCGTACGCAAGTTGCTGTTTATTATTTGACCGGAAGAAAATAATACCTGACATATGGGGGAAAAACAATCTTTAAAAATGAAATATCAAAATCTCTTTATTGTAAATGATAATTGTATGGTTTTGGTGTGGCGTTCTTTAAAGGTTGTTTTTTTATTTCATTATAGATTATTTTAAACAAGTTTGCTATAATTAAATTAGGTTATAGAAAAAGAAAAATTAGCTAAAATTAACTGGAAATAATCCTTATATATGCATTAACTAGGATAGTAGAGTGATATGGCGATAGAAAGAGGAGAGAGTATGAATCAACAAAAGATTTCTTTGAATGGTATATGGCAACTGAAACGTGCGGATGGGAAAGCGTTTGACAGCAATGTTGAACTTGAGCAGACCACAAAGGATTGTAAAGTCACAATTCCAGGTTCCGTACTATCTGGTTTACTGGAGAATGGTTTACTAGAGGATCCTTATTACAGAACAAATGAGTACTTTACAAGAAAGGTACTAGGAGAGGATTTTGTATTTACTAGAAGATTTCAGCTGGATAAGAAGCAGGGAATGGTTTATGAACTTCTTTGTGATGGAATCGATACAATTGCTGATCTATATGTAAATGACCAGCTGGTACAATCGGTTGATAATATGCATATCCGTTACCAGATTCCGTGTACAGAAGTGTTAAAGAATGGAGAGAATACGATTCGCATCGTTTTTCAATCCCCAATTACATACATAGAAAACTATATTCCTGAGGAAGGAAAAGAGATTCATTTTACAACGACAGGTGCAATGCCAAGGAACCAATATATAAGAAAAGCACATTCCATGTTTGGGTGGGACTGGGGTCCACAATTACCGGATATGGGAATTTGGAGAGATATTGCGATACGCGGTTTCTCGGTTGCGCATCTTGATGATGTTAAGATTAAGCAGGAGCATGGGAAGGGACAAGTTACCTTATTAACAGAAGCTAGCGTAACACTTGAAGATGGAAGAAGACTTGGAATTATGGAAGCACAGGATTGTGTGACTGGATTAGAAGTACAATATGATTTGCGTACACCAAATGGGGAACACATTTCATTTAAGCAGAACCAGTGTGTAGTGGAACAACCACAATTATGGTGGCCAAATCGTTATGGAGAACAACCACTCTATACGATTCAGGCAACGTTACGATACAAGGGAGAGTCCATTGACGAAAAGAGCTACCGCATTGGACTGAGAACGTTAACCGTAAGTAGGGAAAAAGACCAGTGGGGAGAAGAGTTTGCTTTTTGTGTCAACGGAGTGAAGATCTTTGCCAAAGGTGCGAACTACATACCAGAAGATTGTGTGTATAATCGAATCACAAAGGAACGTTTGGAATACCTAATCGATTCCTCAGTTGAAGTAGGGTACAATTGTTTACGTGTTTGGGGAGGAGGGTACTATCCATCGAATGAATTCTATGACCTCTGTGATGAAAAAGGGTTGATTATTTGGCAGGATTTCATGTATGCATGTAATCTGTATGAATTAACGGAGCATTTTCAACAGAGCATTGAAGAAGAGACAAGAGATAATGTACGTCGACTTCGCCATCATGCTTGCCTTGGTTTATGGTGTGGAAACAATGAGATTGAAACGGCATGGCAGAACTGGGGAGAATTCTCTAACCATTCCGACGCACTGAGAAAAGATTATCTCACGATTTTTGAAGAGATTATACCTAGAATTCTTGGGCAGGAAGATGAAGCCACGTTCTATTGGCCATCCTCACCATCGTCAGGAGGAAACTTTCAAGATCCTGATGGCAATAATCAAGGAGACCGTCATTATTGGGATGTGTGGCATGGAGAAAAGCCATTTAGTGACTATGAAAATTATTATTTCCGATTCTGTTCCGAATTTGGTTTTCAATCTTTCCCATGTCTTGAAACGATTAAGACATTTACGGTACCAGAGGACCGCAATATATTCACAGAAGTTATGGAAAGTCATCAAAAGAATGGAAGTGCCAATGGAAAGATTATGCGCTATATCTCAGATAATTTCTTATATTCAAAGGACTTCCAAAGTTTAATCTATATCAGCCAGGTTCTACAAGGTATTGCGATGAAATACGGAATTGAACATTGGAGAAGAAATCGTGGCAGATGTATGGGATCAATCTACTGGCAATTAAATGACGACTGGCCAGTTGCTTCCTGGTCAAGCATTGATTACTTTGGCAGATGGAAAGCACTTCACTATATGGCAAGACATTTCTATGCAGATGTACTAGGCTCTCTGAAAATTGACGGTACGATTCTTACTCCTTATGTACAGAATGAAACGAGAGTAGATACAGCAACGCAGATCACTATTTATGTAAAAGACTTGGATTGTAATGTGATCTATGAAAAGACAGCATCGGTTCATACAAAGGCATTGGGGGTTACTTCTACAGAAGCAATTGATGTAAAACCATATACATTCGATTGTGAAAACAAGGTAATTCTTGAAGCAAAATTCGTTCATTCTGATGGAACATGCACGAATCAAGTAGAGTTATTACGTCCATATAAATATATGAGGCTAAAGCAAGCACACATTACGTGTGACGTAAAACGTAGAGAAAATCAGTTGATCCTTACCGTAGCAAGTGACGCGGTCGCATTATTCACAGAGATTACTGTTCACGGTGTGGATGTTATCTTGTCGGATAATTATTTCCATCTTACTGACAAGGAGGAACATGTGATCACTGCAACCTTGCCAGAGGAGTATGAAGGAGTACCGAACGTGACAATATGCTCGTTATGTGACTCGTATTCCTTCTAAGAGAATAAGAAATTAGAGGCATGATACCCTACCCGAACAGGGACGCGGATTTATGACAGCCTAAACTTTATAGTATGCATAATCAAAAGAAAGGAACAGAACATGGAATATATTCGAATAAATGAAAATGGAATCCATATTGTTTTTGGAATTACAGAAGAGCAACAACTTAAATTATTGCATTTTTCTTCCGTTGAGTACAAGGAAGAGGAGTTATGTAAGCTGAAACCTGAATGTAAAGAAGAAGATGTGACGAGATGGCCACAATATATCAAGGAAGGATTTCAGCTTGTACAAGTGAATGTTGCTGGTTATAACAGACCTTATGAAAAACATGGAAACAAACATATCGTAACAGCACCTGGATACTTACTTACCTATGTAGGCATGGAGGATTCGGTGAATGAGACAGGGAGAGTATTGCTCATAACCCAAGAGGATACGAAGGTAACAGGTATTCGTGTAATTACGACGATGCAATTTTATAAAGGAACTTCTATTGTACGGTGTTCCAATAAGGTGATCAATATTGGAGAGAAGGAGCAGACGTTGGAATACATCTCTTCCTTCTGCTATACAGGAATTGAGAAAGAAGGAGAAGCGTTGTCTGATGAGAAGATGGCTCTTTGGATTCCTTTCAATGGCTGGCAAAAAGAGATGAGTTTTAGAAAATTCTCCTTTGCTGATTTTGGTATGGCACAGACACAGCCAACAATCACACAACGAACTTCACAAGTACTTGAGATTACCAATACAGGTAATTGGTCTGCCAAGAAATATTTACCTATGGGGTACTTAGAAAATACCCAGGCACATACCAGTTTGTTCTGGCAGATTGAACATAATGGTTCTTGGCATTATGAGATTGGCGATCAGAATAATAATTTCTATCTTACTGTAAGTGGGCCAACGGAACTACAATCCCAATGGTTTAAGAATCTAAAAGCAGGTGAAACATTCGAATCGGTACCAGTAGCGGTTGGTGTAGCAACGGATAATTTTGGTGCGGCAATGGGCGAACTGACCAAATACCGCCGAATGATCCGTAGACAAAACCGAGATGATGAAACATTACCAGTGATCTTTAACGATTATATGAACTGTCTATTCGGTGACCCAACAACAGAGAAGGAGTTACCTCTGATTGATGCAGCAGCAGAATGTGGTTGTGAGTATTATGTAATTGATGCAGGCTGGTATGCACCTGGTGAATGGTGGGATAGCGTTGGGGAATGGCAGGAATGTAAGGAACGTTTTCCGAATGGGATAAAAGAGGTAACCGATTATATCCGAAGCAAAGGGATGGTTGCTGGTGTGTGGCTAGAGTTAGAAGTAATGGGAATTGAATGCGAACTTGCAAAGAAGGTTCCTGATGACTGGTTCTTTATGAGACATGGAAGAAGAGTGTATGATCGAAGTAGATACCAGTTGGATTTTCGAAATCCTGCGGTTATTGCCCATGCGAATGAAGTAATTGACCGTGTTGTGAACGAGTACGGTGTTGGTTACATTAAGATGGACTATAACATTGAGCCAGGAACAGGAACGGAAGTAGGAGCAGATAGCGTAGGACAGGGATTATTGGAACATGAGCGCGCATATCTTCAATGGTTGGATGAGGTATTTAAGAGGTATCCAGATCTTGTTATTGAAAATTGTTCCAGTGGTGGATTGCGGATTGATTATGCACTATTAAGTCGTTATAGCATTCAATCAACTTCTGATCAAGAAGATTACCGTAATTATGCAACGATTGCAGCCAATGCCATTGCAGGAGTGACTCCAGAGCAGGCAGCAGTATGGTCCTATCCAATGAAACACGCAGACAAGGAAGAAGTAATTTATAACATGATTAATGCCATGTTGCTTCGCATCCATCAAAGTGGACACTTAGCGGAATTATCCGAAGAAAATCGGGATTTAGTGAAAGAAGGGATCGCTTGCTACAAGTCGATGCGTTCTACAATTTGTGAGGCTCTTCCCTTTTGGCCGAATGGGTTGGCAGATAATCTAGATCCATGGTTGTGCGCGGGAATCTATACAGAGGAAAAAGCGTATCTGGCTGTATGGAGACGTGGCTCTTCAAACAGAGAGTGGACAATGAGTCTTCAAGATTTAGAACAAAAAACAGGAAAACAGGTAACGGGAGTAACCTGTATCTATCCTATACAGGAAGAAACCAAGTATTCTTATGATCCGAAGACAGCAGAATTGAAAGTTTGCTTTGAGAAAGAAGTTATGGCACGTTTGTTTGAGGTACAGTATTAGAAAACGTATTAACAAAAGCCATTAGGAAAAATTCAATCCTGTGGGTAACGATGTAAAGAATGAGCGTAATGTATATACATGACAATTCATCTTACATTGCTACCACAGGATTGTTTTTTGAATAAAATACACATTCACCTAGGTTTGTACGACATATGTGTTGTGTCATACTCTGACAAGGATCAGGTAATGATTAAGCGTGGTGTTTGCGTTAATGAGAAAAAATACCAACAATGTTATTGACAACTAATAGACGTTAGAGTATACTAACTTTATGAGAATGAAAATAATTATCAATAAGTATTTCGATAATCCAAACATTGATTAAGCAGCATTCCTACATGTTAGGGATGAGATGATACAAAAGATAATTAACAATGAGGAATCGATTATGAAATCAAAGAGAAAGAAGATGAGGATATGCCATTATCTATGGTAAAGGAAGGCGAACCGAACATAATTAAGAAGGTTGGCGGAAAAGAAGAAACACGTAAGTTCCTAGCAAATCTAGGATTTGTTACAGGAGGAATCGTTACCGTTATATCGCAAATGGGAGGTAACATGATTGTTAATATTAAGGATTCTAGAGTAGCAATTGGGAAGGAAATGGCGAACAAGATCATGGTTTAATTGAATCTGTGATCAAACAATGTTCAGGAGCATGTCATACATAAGAAAAACGTATTTGTTAATGAGAGTGTGGGGGAAACATGGAGCACAAAAATCCTACAAAATTAACCGAACATTGGTAAGGTCAAATCTATATAGAAGGAGGAGTTAAGTATGAGAACATTGAGAGAAGTTGTTTGTGGTCAGAGTGTTAAAGTTAAGAAACTAACTGGGGAAGGGCCAGTAAAGAGAAGAATCATGGACATGGGTATAACAAAAGGCGTTGAAGTCTATGTACGTAAAGTTGCACCATTAGGAGATCCAATCGAAGTTACGGTAAGAGGATATGAATTATCACTCCGAAAAGCAGATGCAGCGATGATTGAAGTAGAATAAGGAGTATTTTTTTTGTTCACGGGTTAGAGATAACTAACTAAAGGAAGATGAAACGAATACGGAATAGTAAAGTCGAACAAACGACAACTGTATAAGAAAGGAAGAAAAAAATGGCGATTAAAATTGCATTAGCAGGAAATCCAAACTGTGGTAAGACCACATTATTCAATGCACTTACTGGTTCCAATCAATTTGTTGGAAACTGGCCAGGTGTTACAGTGGAAAAGAAGGAAGGAAAACTGAAAGGGAATAAAGAGGTAGTGATCATGGATCTACCTGGTATCTATTCCTTATCTCCCTATACTTTAGAAGAAGTTGTGGCAAGAAATTACCTAATCAATGAACGTCCAGATGCCATTCTTAATATAGTAGACGGAACTAATATTGAACGGAATTTATATCTATCTACACAGTTAATGGAACTTGGAATTCCAATGGTTATGGCAGTTAATATGATTGATATTCTTGAAAAAACGGGTGATAAGATACATATCGATAAACTCTGTAAGAAACTTGGCTGTGAGGTTGTTGAAATCTCCGCATTAAAAGGAACAGGCATTCAAAAAGCAGCAGATCGTGTCATTGAATTAGCAAAACAAAAACAATCAATGAAATTGGTTCATGCGTTTGCACCAGAAGTGGAAGCAAGAATTGAGCAAGTTATTGATTTGATAGGAAATGATATACCAGAAGAACAGAAACGATTCTTTGCAATTAAGCTAATCGAGAAAGATGATAAGATTGCAGATCAGATGAAACAAGTACCTGACATACAGAATATCATCTCTTTAATGGAAAAGGAATTCGATGATGATACAGAAAGTATTATCACAAATGAACGCTATGACTACATCTCCTCCATTATTAATGAATGTTGTACGAAAAATAAAGAGAAGAAATTGACCACATCGGATAAGATTGACCGTATTGTTACCAATCGGTGGTTCGCATTACCAATATTTGCGGCTGTCATGTTCCTTGTATATTATGTATCTGTGACAACAGTAGGTAGTTGGGCAACGGATTGGGCAAATGATGGCGTGTTTGGTGAAGGCTGGAATCTATTCGGTATTAACTCGCTACACATAAAAGGTGTTCCTGAATATATCGAAGCTGGTTTAAATGCAATCGGTTGTGCAGATTGGTTACGTAGTTTGATCATTGATGGTATTGTAGCTGGTGTTGGAGCAATTTTAGGTTTCGTTCCACAGATGCTTGTGCTATTCATCTTTTTAGCCTTCTTAGAAGCATGTGGTTATATGGCGAGAGTTGCATTTATCATGGATCGTATCTTCCGTAAGTTTGGATTATCTGGAAAATCATTTATACCAATGTTGATTGGTAGTGGTTGCGGTGTTCCTGGTATTATGGCTTCACGTACGATTGAAAATGACCGTGACCGTAAGATGACGATCATGACTACAACATTTATACCTTGTAGTGCGAAGATGCCAATTATTGCATTGATTGCAGGAGCTTTATTTGGTGGAGCATGGTGGGTTGCACCGAGTGCTTATTTCGTAGGAGTTGCAGCAATTATCTGTTCCGGTATTATCTTAAAGAAAACAAAAATGTTTGCCGGTGATCCAGCACCTTTCGTTATGGAATTACCAGCATATCATATGCCAACGGTAAGCAATGTATTACGTAGCATGTGGGAAAGAGGATGGTCCTTTATTAAAAAGGCTGGAACAATCATTTTATTATCAACGATCATTCTATGGTTTTTAATGAGTTTTGGTTGGGTAGATGGAAGTTTCGGTATGTTAGAAGCAGAGCAATTGGATAGCAGTATTCTTGCTAGCCTTGGTAATGTATTAGCGCCGATCTTCAAACCTCTTGGTTGGGGCGAATGGAAGATGGCAGTTGCTGCAGTAACAGGTTTGATTGCGAAAGAAAATGTTGTAGGAACCTTTGGTATACTGTTTGGTTTTGGCGAAGTAGCAGAAGATGGAGCAGAGATCTGGGGAATGCTTGCTGGAAGCTTAACAGCTGTTGCGGCATATTCATTCCTTGTATTCAATCTGTTATGTGCCCCTTGTTTTGCAGCAATGGGTGCAATTAAGAGAGAGATGAATAATAAGAAGTGGTTCTGGTTTGCAATTGGATATCAAACAATCTTAGCCTATGTTGTTGCCCTTTGTGTATACCAGATTGGTACGTTGCTTTCTGTTGGAACATTTGGTGTAGGAACGGTTGTTGCATTGCTATTAATCATTGGTTTCATCTATCTGTTAGTAAGGCCTTATCAAGAAAGTAAAACATTAAAAGTAAACGTAGCAAGTGTAAAATAAAGAGTTTAGTTAAATTAGTAGTTTAGAAGGAGGAATTGATATGGGGACTATTGTTGTTGGTGTTGTTTTATTAGGCATCGTAGGATTGATTATTCGATCCATTGTACGAGATAAGAAACAGGGAAAATCACTGCAATGTGGTTGTGATTGCAAACATTGCGGTGGCCATTGCCACTAAACGATATACGGGAGAAAAGAAATAACATGGTTGATTACGGATTCTGTGGCCAGATGATTGATTATTATGAAATCATCGAATGTATCGTAAGTGCGTTAGAAGAATGGTTAGCAATGAAGAGACACCCTGAGATTGGGGCGCAGATTTTAAGTAAATCAAAACAACTAAATGAGTTAAAACATATTGTCCTTTGCCATCATGAACATTATGATGGCAAAGGATATCCTTGTGGATTATCCGGGGTACCTACTAAGGGGTTAGGGATATCCCTACCAGATGCTGTACGTACGAACTGCGTACCTTGCAAAGGGGCAGGAAGTGTTGTATTTACTCCGAACTTCAGAAAATCGTCCAGTTTCTATAGAAAAATGATATCACTTTCGCTTAAATAAGTAGAACCACTGTAATAGGATTACATACATTTGGTTCCTATAAAATATAGCAAGTATATATGTATAGGATAAAATAAATAAAACAAATACTTATACCCCTTGCCCTTTTTACCATTATAAAACAATATAATTGGTAATGCAAAAATTACCATCCAGAAATAATTTACGATTTTATAAAACCGAGTACCATATATTGCGAATCTATTTACATTCAATAAACCTTCCATAAAATACACTATATTAGTAACAGTTTTTGAGCATATAGGTTCTAATCGATAAAGTATCCTTCCTGGTATATTAGTCGCATAAAGTACCGTATAGATAAAAGAAAACAAAAGGTAGCCAACTGCCAATTTTCTTTTATTATCTTTTACATAGTAAAAAAATACACCTAGCAATGCAAAAGCGATACCTCCTTCATTTAAAAAACAGTTTGCAAAAATTGCTGAATAAAAATATAGGCTTAAATTACTACTAAAATAAGATCTATAAACATCTATAATTAAAACGATAGCAGTAGTATTAATTATTTGCCATATTAGAAAAATTACTAAAATCTTTATTCCTTTTTTCTGTCTGATTTTATAAGATCAATCATATATATAAAAAATGAGGATATAAACAATGTTACAAAAATATTGTTATTAATCTCTTTGCCCCCAATTATTTGAAAAAGAATATTCATACATCCCATACCAACTCCACACAAATATAATCGAATCATATATTTTTTACGATTATGTGTATAGTGAAATCCCCATGCCATACAAAAGAAAAAAATCGGTGCAGATAACCGCCCGATCCAGTGAAACCATTCTGGAGTATTAGGAATAAACTCTCCGATGTGATCAATGAACATAAATATTAATGCTAGTAATTTCAATGTTGTAGTTGTCATATATAGTCACTCTTTCTTTATAATTAATTATCTAGCTTCAACAAAACCCGAAAAGTCACTAGGGGCGCTAAAACCTAAATGATATCTATTACCCCTGTAAAGCCTGTCTCAAGATACAAAGTACTGTGATCAGCATATCCACTAAAATCCATCTGTCCATAACTTTCTAAATCAACGAATTCAGTTGGTGGTAATGATGAATCAATAGTTATTTCTCCGCTATTAGCTGAACCAGGTGGAGTAGTAGAAACATTAACATTTGGATTTTTAGCAAAAGTTAATGTTGAACTAGATAAAGTTAAACATAGAGCAAGAAGTACAGGTAAACATTTTTTTCTCATAAATTGTACCTAACTTTCTGCTAACATACAATAATTAAAAAATATGGGTTATTTTGGTCAATGTAAAAGTGTTAATATATGTTTATGTTGGTAATATAATACTATTTATACTCTGCTTCAGATTATTTTCTCTAATTATATAGAATCAAAGAATCAAATCAATTAGACTGGATTCTTTATACAGATCTTTATTGGTTCTGTTAATGCTTTTTCCGTGGTAATTGAAGAAAAGTATTAAGACTTTTTGAAGGTTGTATTAGAATCCTATTTTTCTCTTCTAAAAGGAATCATTTATTGATACAATGAATGGATACGATAGGAAAAAGTTCCATATCCATGCTTACAAGAATGTATATGGCTTTGTGACTGTAGTATCAGAAGATACATCTATATCAAACTACCGTATAGGAAGAATCTGTAATAAGGTGGGCTTCCTATAGATGTATTGGTTGTTTATTCAATTAATGGGGAGGAAAGAGATATGAATCAGAAAATTAGGAAAAGAATACTAGGCTTTTTGTTGGCAGGTAGTATCATCGTGATTGCAGGATGTGAATCAAAAAATAAGACTGATAAGGAAAATGCAATTTTTACAAAGGATGAATTAGAGAAGCAAGAAGAAAGTGTAATACAAGAAACATCAGAAATACAGGAAGATGTAACTACTACCCAGCAAGAAGTAGAGGAACAAGAGGATGCTTCTTTACAAGAGTTGCGAACAAAAGCAAAACAGGAAAATTGCTATTGTGCGGTTGCCTATTTAGGTTACGTGGAGGACAATTCCTTACAAACAGTAAGAAATCGAATAACAGAAGAATTTGGCTCCTCAGCATATACGTTTCTTGAAGATATACAAGAGGAAGACCTTGTAGTTGTAGGTGGCTGTGATCTGTATTGTATAGTTCCGATTGGTGATGATGTGAAAGTAACGGTGGAGCGAGTTGGTTTAGATGATAATGGGAATCCTGTTAAAGAAGAAGTGATAGCACAAAGAGAAAAGGAACCATTTGTTCTAGTATGTAATGAAAGCGATATTATGTCAAATGTTGCAATTACAATGGAATCAGAAAATCAAACATACGAATTCAGCCCCTATATCAGTTTAAAAGATGGATCATTAGCAATTCAGTCAGATGATACGAATATTGTTACGTTTGATAAGGATACAATTGAAAAATATAAGGATCAGTAACCGAAGAGGACCGTTCGTTCTATAAGAGAAGAATCTTATAGGATGAACGGTTTTTTGTTTACAAAGACTACCGTAGGTTTGGAATAATAGTTCTGTTAAGTTGGAATCCCGTATACATATATAGTAGAAATTCATAAGGTAAATGCCAATCAAGTTTAACTTTTGGGGAGAAAGGAAGAAGTAAATGAATAGTGGGAAACGAGATAACCAATTAAACCTAGCATTAGACGTTACCCAGGAAACAAGAGAGCAGACTTTGGATCTAGATGTTGGTTTTTTTCCAGATGAGCAGGCCTGGGAATTGATTGTAAAATACTCAGGAAGTCTTGATCGAATACGGCAGGATCTACAGGTAGAGATTGTAGAATTATTAAATGAGTATGCAGTTATGGTAATACCAGAAAGTGAAATCAGCCGCCTTACCGCATATGAGGAGATTGAGTTTATAGAAAAACCAAGGCATCTCGTATTTGCTGTGTCGGCTGGAAGAGCAGAATCCTGTATTAATCCGGTACAGACATCACAGTTTAATCTATTTGGACAGGGGACAGTGGTATCAATCATTGATTCCGGAATTGATTATTCCCATCCGGATTTTCGCAATGAAGATGGTACAACTAGGATTGAAGCCTTATGGGACCAGACCATACCAGGCAAGCCTCCAGAGGGGTATGCGATCGGAACGGTCTATACAAGGGATGAAATCAATGCAGCATTAGCATTATCCGATCCAGCTAGCCGGTTATCTTTGGTTCCAAGTACAGACTTGTCTGGACATGGCACTGGCGTTGCAGGAATTGCCTGCGGAAACGGACGGGCTAGTCAAGGAAGATTTCGTGGTGTTGCGTCCCAAAGTACAATCATTGTGGTTAAGTTGGGGGTACCAGTATCTGATTCCTTTCCCAAAACGACACAATTGATGCAAGCAATTGATTTTTCCGTTCGAACGGCAATCCGTCTTGGACAGCCGATTGCGATAAATATTAGTTTTGGGAACAATTATGGGTCCCATGATGGAAGATCCTTATTAGAATACTATATAAATGATGTGGCGAATCTCTGGAAAAGCTGCATATCCATTGGCGCTGGTAATGAAGGAGCAAGAGAACGGCATACTTCAGGACAGGTAACCACAGGCAATTCGATAACAGTAGAATTCTCTGTAGCAGAATATGAGCGAGCATTTAATCTCCAACTATGGAAAAACTACAATGATATCATATCCATTGAAATCATTAGTCCCAGCAATGTAATCATTGGTCCCATTCGGGAGGTACAAGGTACACAAAGTTTTGTGGTTGATAATACACAAGTATTATTTTACTATGGGGAGCCAATTCCATTTAATAAAGCACAGGAGATTTACTTTGAATTTATTCCAACAAGAGAAACGGTTGCTTCAGGAATTTGGAAGATTCGTTTGAATGGGGAACGAGTCGTTCTCGGAACATTTGATATGTGGTTACCAGCAGGCAATGCCATTGGGGATAATACACGATTTCTTCAGCCAACACCAGATGTAACCTTGACGATTCCTTCCACAACCTATCGTAGCATAACAGTAGGTGCCTATGATGGCGGTACAGATAGTTATGCGAATTTTTCTGGAAGAGGATTTACGAGAGAAGGAGAAGAAGTAAAACCAGACATGGTTGCACCGGGAGTGAGTGTTACCACAACTGCGCCAGGAGGTGGGTACACCAGTCAAACAGGAACCTCCTTTTCGACACCATTTGTTACGGGGAGCACTGCATTACTAATGGAATGGGGGATTGTGAATGGAAACGATCCATACCTGTATGGAGAAAAAGCGAAAGCATATCTGATTCGAGGAGCAAGGCGATTACCTGGGTTTCGTGTATATCCCAATCCACAGGTGGGCTGGGGAGCATTGTGTTTGAGGGATAGTTTGCCGATTTGAGATACCGTAAGGCTAGTGATAATAACTAAGATATATGGGGATACAGATGGAATTGTGATAAAATGAATAGGTAAAAGAAGAAGGGAGCTGTCACTAATGTGGCAGTTTCTTTTTCGTATAAAGAAGGGGCATCTTGCATGTAGCGTGGCATTAAAGTCAATCGAAGTATTTGAAAACAATAATTATATAGCAAAGATAAAAAATATAGAAGAAATCTGTAATCGAGAATTATCTGGTTTTACAGCTCCTGAGATTCAGGAGATTCGTATCATGGGAGGGTGTACTTGTATTGAAGTAACGGAATCAAAATATATTGTAGGATATCAGGAATATGCATACCAAAGAGGAGTCTTTGCCAGACCATTTATAAAGTATATCTACGCAATGGTTCCATATATAATCACAGAAGAGGAATTGGTGAAGGTGTTATCCACAATGAAGGAATGGTTTATAACGAAAGCATGGGAAGAAGTGAATTAAGTGCTGTTGGATAGATGGGGAAGGGCAAAAACCGACATATTAATTGAAGAAAATGTCGGACGAAAAATATGAATTGCGTTATAATATAACAAAAAGGGGAAAGGTAAGGTACATAAGTATGAAGATTGAGACATATTGTGGTTTATCAAAAGGAGAATGTAAGCAGGATTGTGATTCCAGTTGCAAGGTTGCAGAATGTGCAAGGAAGAATGGAAAAAGATTTTGTGGAGAATGTCCTGATTTCCCATGTGAGATACTAGAGGAAGTTTCTCAGAATAGCGAGGACAATGGTAGACGCATTGAGAACTGCAAAGTAATAAAAGCAACGTTAGTTCGGGAAGCCAGAGAGGGAATTGATCCAGTAAGTGTATGTGGACATCATTGTGATTATTGTTTCATGGGGCAGTGGTGCGGAGGTTGTAGGAGTAGTTATAACTGTTGTTCCTTTGCTACAATATCTCCAGATGGGGTCTGTCCGAATGTATCTTGTGCTAACGAAAAAGGATATGATGGTTGCTATGATTGTGATCAGATTGATGACTGCGTCAAGGGATATTATAGCATCAGCAATGAATTCGTTGCAAAAGCAACAGCAAAATTCATTCACCAGTATGGCAAAGAAGCGTATACACGAACATTAAAAAGGGCAATTGATTCGGGAGAAAATTATCAAAAATCTTTTGACAGTACGGGTTCCGTTGATGGTGCATTGCGTTTATTGGAGAAATATAGATAATGGATAGAGAATGGACAGGAAGTCTTAATCGAATTATGGATTATGTGGAGGAGCATCTTTGTTCTGAAGTAGAGGAAGCAGAAGTTGCCAAAATAGCAGCGTGTCCTTACCCCATATTTCAGTCTGCATTTTCGCAGATTACAGGGATATCTTTTGCGGAATATGTTAGAAGGAGAAAGCTTACAATGGCTGCATATGACCTCCAGAATAGTGAGAGAAGTATTATGGATGTAGCACTGAATTATGGTTATCAGACGGATGATACATTTCGAGTGGCATTCAAGTCTATGTTTGGTGTAACACCATCTGAGGTAAGAAAGAATAACCCGAACCTTATGTTTTATTGTAAGTTACATTTTAAGATTCAGATTCAAGGGATTGATCGTATGGAATATCAGATCTTTGAAAGGGAGTCCTTTGAAGTAATGGGAATTAGAAAAATAACTTCAACAGGAGGTGGAACCTGGGGAGTTATTAAGAGTGATGGATCAGATGATAAAGTACAGAAGTTATTGGGAAAACGGTTTGATCTTGGTCTTTGTTTCGGATTTGATGAAGAGGGGAATGATGATTATATGTGTGCAATCAGTCTGGATCATGTAGGAATTTCAGAAGATAAGATACAGGAGTGTCTTGAAACAATCCCAGAAGTAACGCGTTATCAATTTCCTGCTACAACATGGCTACGTTTTGAGTCAAGAGGACGAATATCAGAAGCGGTACTTAATAATACTTGGGAGAAAATCAATATGGAGTTTCTTCCGTCGAGCAAGTTTCATAAGGGCAAATTGCCAACGGTTGAGAGATATATCGTCTGGGACGAAAGAAATGATGAATGTGTTGTAGAAATACTTATTCCACAGTAATACGTATGTTCTGCATTAGTTGCATTTGAATATACAGAGATATGTGTTAAAATGGAAAAGAAAATACGCGAATCATAAATGATTCAAACGATGAAAGAAGGATCAACATGAAACTGTGGTTTACCATCGATCAAATCGATACCGATACATATTGCATCAGCGAATATCGACATTGGGAAGAAACGCATTGCTATCTACTGGAAGGAAAGGATCGAACCTTGCTGATTGATACGGGGTTGGGGATTTGTAATATTGCAAATGAAGTAAGAAAACTAACAGATAAACCAGTCATTGCAGTTGCTACACATATTCACTGGGATCACATCGGAGGACATCGATATTACCCAGAATTCTATGCACATGAAGCAGAATTAGATTGGCTTTCTGGTAGGTTTCCATTGACCATGGACACAATTCGGAAGATGGTGATTGACCATTGTGATCTACCAGAAGGATATAATGTGAATACATACGAAGTCTTTCAAGGAACCCCAAAACGTGTATTACAAGATGGAGATTTCATTGACCTCGGAGACCGAAGAATCACAGTGTTGCATACACCAGGCCATTCTCCGGGACATATGTGTTTCTGGGAGGCAGAACGGGAATATCTATTCACAGGAGATCTTGTATATAAGGATACGTTGTTTGCTTATTATCCGTCTACGGACCCACAGGCATATCTACAATCCCTTGAAAAAATTGCGGAATTACCTGTAAAACGTGTATTCCCTGGTCATCACACCTTGAATATACAACCAGAGATCCTTATCCGAATGCGAGATGCATTTCGTCAACTTGATTTGCAGGGAAAACTACATCATGGTAGCGGCACGTTTGATTATGGGGACTGGGCGGTGTGGCTGTAATGGAATACGGCTATATCTCCGGAGACATAAAGCCTGCTTTTAGTTTCTCAATCAATTCGGCTGCGGGGATATCCATGTCATTTTCAATCCATTTGATCAGCATACTGTGCATTCCACCTACTGCATATGCTAGAAGATAAGGGAGTTGACGTGAAAATGCATTCACGATTTCGGTGGAACGTACACATGCAAATACTTCTGGTGCATGTACATAGGAACATTCAAATAGGATTGATAGGAGACCATGTCTCTTAAGTAAACATAGCAGATCTTTCTGTGATTCCCAAAAATCAAAATACAATTGGACAACGTCCCAATAGTGATGGATATCCTGCGATCGAATCTGGGACATACATTCTGCAAATAATTTATCAAAAAGTAACTGCAATACCGATTCTTTATCTTGAAACAAGCGGTAAAATGTCTTTCTAGAAAGATCTGCTTCTTGTGCAATCTGCGTTATGGTAATCTCTTTGTAAGAGTAGCGTTCCATCACACACAGTAAAGCACAGATAATTTTTTCTCTGGACTGTTCTGCTATTCTCCCATTGGTTGTATTCATACATAGTCCTCCTTGTCACAGATTGCACCAATGTGTAACACATTACGGGCATCTATTGTAACTTCCTATTAGCAATTATATAATAACCTCATAAATGTTACAAGTGTGACAGATTAGAATTGGAGGTATCTATGATGAGAAAACGATTGATTGTGGTTGTTACAGGAGCATCAACGGGAATTGGATATAGTCTGGCTAAGGAACTGGCGGCAGATGGAAACCGAGTGTATGCAGGTGCAAGAAAAGATGAGGATATAAAACGACTTTCTGCAATAGAGAACATTACAGGTGTAAAATTGGATATAACGATTCCTGAACAGATTCAAGAAGCAGTGGATAGAATTAGACAAGAGGAAGGCATGGTTGATGTTTTAATCAACAATGCGGGAGTAACCGGCTGGGGTGCTGTTATGGATCGGGATATGGAGTATTTTCGAAAAGTAATGGAGATTAATTTCTTCGGGCATGTACAGACAATAAAGGAATTCTATCCCCTTCTGAAAAAATCTGTGAAGAATCCAATCATTATTAATGTAAGTTCCCAAGCAGGGAATTATGCGTTCCCATATTGGTCGGCTTATCATAGTAGTAAATGGGCAATCGAAGCTTTCTCCCATTGCTTAAGAAGAGAGATACAAAATTACGGAATCCGAGTTGCTATTGTCCAACCAGGTGCAATCCAATCACAAGCTTTTGTGAAAGACCAAACGGATTTTGAACACTATAAAGCAACACCAGACTCTGATTTTGTAAAGTATGCAACACCAATGTTAGAGGCTGCATTTGTTCGGTCACCAACCACAAAAGAGAAAACACCACTCTTAGTAGTTCGTGATGTCAAACGAGCAATTTATGGAAAGAAAAACAAAATCTATTATCAACCAGGACGAAGATTACTGCCGGATCTTGTGGCAGCAAAACTTCCTTATCGGATAGTGGACCGCGTTATGGCGAAGATGCAGAGAAAATAATTGTGTAACGAATGTAACATAATCGAAATAGAGGGGGAACATCAGTTATGAGTAAACCGAATCTAATCATACAACAAGCAACAATCGAATGTAATGTGAGGGAGATAACGGAAACCTTGCAAGCTGCATTTAATCAACAAAATCAAACCCTTCCATTTTTGCAGCGTGTAATCAAGATGTTACCAGAACTAGAAGGACAGATTACGAGTGATCAATCCGAACAGGAACGTAGGAAAGTGGTTGAAGGGATTCTTACAAAACGATACATAGAGGAAGAGCGTATCATTCAGAAAAAAGTAGAAGAAAAGAGAAAGTTAGTAGAAGAGAAAATCATGCCTGCTGTTGAGGAGATGCAGAAGCTCTTTCATTTAACGTATGACACGACACAGGTGATAAACGGTTATTTGGGATATTTTAATCCATTTCCAAGAGATGTGATGAGAAAAGAGTATTGTATACATTATCTTACTTCGGATGAAATATTTGTAAGAGCCTCGCTCCATGAAATCAATCATATGATATTGTTTGATAAATGGAAAGAAATGTTTGGCTATCAAAAGGTAACGGAACCGTCTTTTCCAGACCCCCTTTGGTATCTGGAGGAACTATCAATCGAGCCAACATTGAATATTCCACAAACCAGGCAGATTGCTCCCTATGAGCATAAGGCGTATGATTCTTTCTATGAAACAATAATTGATGGAAAGTCACTACCAGTTCAGATTGGGGAGATTTACAGAGATAGCACGACCATTGAGGAATACTTGGAAAGGGCGTATACGTATATAGAACAACACATATAGATCATAAAATGCAAGAAATCGATTCTTATTCGTTCGATTTCTTGCATTTTTTATAGAGCCAAAGTACCAACGAGTTCATACAGTTGCTCATCAAACTATGTCCTATATTACATGAGATTAGCTAATGTTTGTGCAAATTAACGAAAGAAAGTTTTACTAAGGGCTTTTGGCACCCAAAACAAATAGGAAAGTCCTCTGACTTTCTTATTTTATAAACCCTCCGGGGCTGTGTTCTTGTTCTCAAATTTTTTACTTGACATCATACTCGTTTTAATATACCATATGAAATATATCAATTGGTATATAACAAAAATAACAGTATAAGCGTAACAAGTAACAAATCAATTTATAAATGAATGGATATAAGAGTCAAAAAGAGGAGGATTCGTATGAACAAAATCATATGGAACATAACAAAAGGGTATTATCGATGCTATCAAGGAGTTATGCGAATGGTACTAAGGTTTATGAAGTACCCAAAACAACGTGTAATAACGGAACCAGGATGTATAACGAGGATTCCAGAAATCGTAAGAGAGAAAGGATTGAACCGTGTACTCGTGGTATGCAGTAGATCCGTACGAAAGCAAGGCTTATTAAAGGAGTTATTAGATGGGTTTGAGAAAGAACACATTACCTATGCAATATTTGACGATGTGCATCCCAACACAACTAGCCACAATGTGGAAGATGGATATGCGGTATATATGAAAAACAGATGTGAAGGGATTATCGCTATTGGGGGCGGTTCGGTTCTAGATTGTTCCAAAATCATTGGAATAAAGGTCTCCAATCCAACCGTATCATTTGAAAAGATGAAACATATGTCTGCAATCAAAAAGGCATGTCCTTGTATCATTGCAGTACCAACAACGGCTGGAACGGGATCAGAAAGTACGGTAGCAGCAGTGGTATCCATTG
This sequence comes from Anaerosporobacter faecicola, assembly GCF_012070565.1. GTDB lineage: Bacteria > Bacillota > Clostridia > Lachnospirales > Lachnospiraceae > Anaerosporobacter > Anaerosporobacter faecicola. The sequence continues at coordinate 169,357 of NZ_JAAQRO010000023.1, read as the reverse complement.
TGGAGAAAAAGGAAAAGTATCCAATTATATCGTTTGGAGCAATGCCTCAAGTAGTTCTATTAGATGCAAACCTTACAAGTGCATTACCAAAGGAAATTACAGCGAATACAGGAATGGATGCATTAACTCATGCGGTCGAGGCCTATATTGGAACATTTGGAACGAGATATACGAATAAGGAAGCATTACTAGCAATCAAATTAATCTTTGAAAATCTTGTTCCGGTTTACAACGATGGTTCCCTGCAACAGGAAAGGCAGAACATGTTACTTGCTTCGAATCATGCAGCGAATGCATTTACAAGAGCGTATACAGGCTATGTACATACAATTTCCCATGCCTTAAGTGCATTATATGATGTAGGACATGGAAAAACAAATGCAATTCTTCTGCCATATGTGTTAAAATATTATGGGAAATCCATAGAAAAGAAGTTAGCAGAAATTGCACGTTATACGGGTATTGGATCACCAAATGATGGACAGGAAGCTTTGGCAAAACAAGTCATTAGGAAAATTGAGTGGATAAACCAACAAATGAATATACCGACAGATATTCCAGAGATACAAAGGAAAGATATTGGAATTATTGTTGATAAAGCGATTCGAGAAGCAAATCCAGCCTATCCAGTACCGAAAATTATGAATAAACAAGAGTGTACACACATTGTCGAAACTCTTATGATTGCGAGTAGCAGAATATAATAAATGGAACAAGGAGGAACAGCAATGCCACCAAAACAGAAAATAACCAAGGACATGATCCTTGAAGCAGCAAGAGCACTTGTTCGCAGAGAAGGAATTGAGCGGATTAACTCAAGGAATGTAGCGAAGGAATTAGAATGTTCAACACAACCAATATTTAGCCAGTTCCCTACGATGGAACAATTACGACAAGGTGTGCATGATTACTGTTGCTCCATGTTTGAACAAGAGGTTTTGGCAGATAAAGAGCAGCAAGATTTTATGAAAATGAGCTATCTAAAAGTTATTCATCTGGCAAGAGAGGAAAAGAATCTTTTTCGACTTGTTTATCTGTCGGAATATTGCGGCGGTCATGAATTCCTTCAAATCCGTATGAATTATGAAAGTAATAATCGTATATTAAAACAAATAATGGGGCAATACCAATTAGAAGAGTTGGATGCCATGGATATTTTGCAGCGAAGTAGTTTACTGATTCAGGGGATCGCAACACTGATTGCTACTACCAATTGTGAATATACAGACGAAGAAGTGTGTCGTTTGGTTGAACAAACAATTCTTGATATGGTAGATGGAAAAAAGAAAAAATAAGCAGAAACGCATAACGGTAACCTAATTTGAATAGAACCGAATAGAATAGATGTAAAAAAGTTGTAAGTTTTTCTTACAACTTTTTTTAGTTTTATTAAGTAGAATGATTGGTAGATAAAGAGCATCCATTTTCAACAATGGAAAGGAAAATGGATGAAAGAATCGTGATGATTGGTAGGAGGGTATAAATATGAAAAAGAAAATGATTGCAGCGGTCCTTATTTTTTTTGAGTTATTCTGTCTGCTAAGTATCTATGTAATAAAAGGAGATCTTGCTCCATGGGTATGGAGTGGCTGGATCTTCATTCTTGCACCAGTTTCCTGTATCGCATTTTTGGTGGAGATTATTCTTATTGTCTATCGGATGTTGAAAAGAAAAGACATTCGGTGGAATGCACGCTATCTATTACTGACAGGTATTGGGGCATTTCCAATAACGATTCTATTTGGTATTTCTCCGATAACTTATCCAGACAATGTAAAAGAGAGTGCAGGGGTGGTGATGCAGGTGCCGGTGGATCATGCAGTTTTATTTGGGGGGAAAGATTATAAAACACATGCAATATGGCCATCAGAACGTTATGCGTATGACATATTAGTGGAACCATATGATGTGAATTCTAAGGATTTATCGGATTATGGAATCTATCTGGCAGAGGTTACTTCACCAGTTACAGGAACAATTATTGATTTGAAGGAAGATGAAGAAGATATACTACCGAATACCGATCAATTTACAAGTTCGCTTGGAAATTATATTGTAATGAAAATTGATTCCACGGGCACTTATGTTGTATTGGCACATCTAGAGAAGGATAGTATTGAGGTAGAAGTTGGTGATCATGTAGAAGTGGGAACGTATCTTGCAAAGGTTGGTAATTCAGGAACTACATCGGAACCACATCTTCATATCCAGCATCAGAAAAATAATCCAAAAGATATTGCATTTCCAACATGTGCAAAAGGATTACCAATTATATTCGAATAATCACATACTATATTAACGGAATGGTTTGAGAGCAATTTGCAATTGTGTTTTAAGAAAAGCGATAGCATAGGAGTAATTAAAAAACATGTGGAATTTTGTCATGTTGGATTGACAATGTATTTTTTGAATATTATAATATAAATACGTTTACAGTAAAATTGTTTATAGTAAAGCAAGAAGCATGAGGTGAGTATATGCCAAGTAGTCCTAAGATACCCAAAGAACGAATATTACAGACAGCACTTAAGATGCTGATCCGTGATGGGTACAGTGCAATAAACATTACGAGTATCGCAAAAGAACTAGGGTGTTCTACTCAACCAATTTCTTGGCAATTCGGTAATATGGAAGGGTTGCGTAAAGAACTAGTAGACGTTGCCGTTCAATATGCAGATCAAAAGATGAGTCCAAGTTCAACCAATGGGTTAATCGCTTTTGATGAAGTTGGTGTTGCCTATGTGGAGTTAGCATTCGACATGCCACATTTATTCCAGTTCCTCTATATGGGTGGTGGAAGTGGACGTGAATTTGATGGTGGGATGACATCGGTACTGACACCAAAGAAGATGGAACTGTTTGTTTCGTTTTTAACTTCTTGGTTTGGCGTGGAGGAATGGGTAGCAAGTAAGTTCATCCAGACCATGGTAATCTATACACATGGAATTGCTACATTGATTGCCGGTGGTATATTGAAGGAAAAGAAGGAAACTGTACAACAGATGATACGTGATACAGGAGATACTTTTTTAGCAGCTTATGGTGTGGATAAAAATAAGTATCTGAATGTAACATTAGCTATCCAAGGGGAGAAAACGGATGACGAAATTAAGAAAATAATTTTCTAATTATGTACAGATTTCTAGTTGGAGTTATATTGATAAGGGAGGAGGGAAATGAAGACGATTACATAGATCCAGATGGGTAGGAGTTGTTGATCATAGTGTTTGTACACTAGGGGAGAGGATTGACAGCTGGGAACTTAAGAAGATGAAACTATTGCATCTGGAGTTGACTACTTTGACAGAAGTAGTATATAGATGAGGGATAGAATAGATCACAAAAGAACAATCTTCATGAAAGCTTGGAAAGAAGTAGCTACGATGCCTACTCTTGACAAGCAGTTCATGAAAGGTTGTTTTTTTATTTCTTTTTTCCATATGTTATAATATAGTGTAAAGGTTATTATATGGTATTAAGGCAAAAGATTTCATATTTACAGGAGGAAGAAGGGGAAAGATGATCGAGTTAGCAGATGTATCTTTTTTAGAAAGTGCATTTTCTATAGTATTTTCGAAAGAAGAACAGGAATTGTTGCTACAGAAAGCCAATCGTGTTACGTATAAAAAAGGAGAAATTCCTATTATGATGGGAGATGAACTAGAGGCGGTATCGGTTATACAGAAAGGTGTAGTCCGTGGCTTTTACATAGAAGCCTCTGGTAAAGAAGTAACAAAATGCTTTAGTTGTGAGAATGGTTTGTTTGGTTGTGAAGGAATGTTTCACTCGAATAGAGCAACCTTTATGGTAGAATGTTTAGAAGAAATACAATGCATAAGAGTTCCCTATCATACAATCAGACAACTGGAGAAAATCGGAGTGGACATAAAGGATCGGATTCAACAAATTCTTTTGCAAGAGTTTGCTAAGTTAGAAAATCGATCAAAAGTGTTATTACTATGTGATGCTCCTACTCGATACCAGATGTTTTGCAAGGAATATGAACCATTGTTAGGAAGGATAAAGCAAAAATATATTGCCTCTTATCTTGGAATAAATCCAGTTTCTTTAAGTCGATTAAAAAAATATAAATATTATGAATGAATATTAGAACGCAGCATTTTTAGGTATGGCATATCTGCACAAGTTTGCGTAAATTATTCTTGTCTCTAACCTATTAAAATTAACATAGGTTAATGAAAAATACTCTTCTTTGCAATAAAATGATGCAAAAGAATTATTGAAGGAGGCATTCATATGCAAACAGTATTAGTAACAGGAGCATCATCTGGGATTGGGAAAGCGTATGCTTATGCATTTGCGAAAAGAGGAGACCATATTATTCTAACAGCAAGGAGAAAAGAAGTACTAGAGCAGGTAGCTGAGGATATAACCAAACAGTTTCATACAACTTGCACTGTGATTGTGCAGGATTTGAGTGATGATGATGCGGCAATCACGCTGGTGAAAGAGATTGAGAAACAAGGGTTACAAGTGGATATCTTGGTAAATAATGCTGGTTTTGCTACGAAGGGGTTGTTATCCCATTCGGATTTTGCAAAACAACAACGGGAACTTGCAGTGAATATTAAGGCAGTTACAGAACTGACGTATCTTTTAATCGATAAAATGGCAGAAAGGAAAAAGGGAACTGTAATTAATCTTGCATCGGCAGCAGCATTTAATCCAGTTCCCTATAATGCGGTATATTCTGCAACTAAAGCATATGTGCTATCCTTTTCACAGAGTATTGCATATGAGTATAAGGATAAAGGCGTGTATGTGTTAGCAGTTTGTCCACAAGCAACGGATACACATTTCTTTGATGAATTCAATAAGATGGAGGGAAGGATGCGACAACCAGATGACGTGGTTCGTTCAACCTTTCGGGCAATGAAAAAAAGGAAAACGATTTGTACAGATGGAAAGATGTGTTATTTACAAGCACTTATGCCACATTTCTTATCAAGAAAGATGTGTGTGCGAATAACAGGTAGAGTGGGAAAGGCTGTGTGGGGAAATACATGAAACATGAACGAAGACACGGAACGGTGAATAAATCCAATTTATTCGTGATATATTGTATACTACAATGAATAAATTATTAACTTAAACTTTGCACTTGAAGGTTTTGAACGAGTAGGCGATTGCTATATTTAATTTGAGCGAAGTTTTCATTAATGGGATGCCTAGATGGAAAAGAGGTGAGAATTATGGATTTGCAAGAAGTAATGCAACAGAAGGTATTTGCAGTGGTTGGAGATACGTTGAAGGAAGAAAAGTATGCCTATAAGATCAAAAAAGAATTGATCGAACATGGATATCAGGCATACGGTGTTGGCAAGGAGTTACTTTCATTAAATGATGTACCAGAAGAAATCGATGTGATCGATCTCTGTATCAACCCAATTCGAGGCTTAGAATTGATGAAGGAATGTAAGAAACCATTTAATACCATCGTGATTCAGCCAGGAGCTGGAGATGAAGCGTTGTTTTCGTATTTGCAGAAGGAGAATATCCCTTATATGGAAGGCTGTGTATTAGTTGGGCTTCGGGTATATGGAAAATAGAAAATGCACGATTCTTGAGCAACTATCATAAGGAAAGTAAATTTACCAAGAAAGAAAGAAAGAAAGAAAGAAATATATAAATAAATATTGACAGATTGGTAAAAAGGTAATATATTACTCAATATAGGTAATGTATTACCTTTTTTGTTTTATTTAAGAACTTCTCATATTATGTATGAAATCTTTATTGCCAATTTGAGGGGTACTGCTGTGAGAAGTTTGAGATACTTTTTAAAAAGTAAGTTTGTTTGATGGAGAAAGGAGGAGTTATGAATAAGGAAATCTTTAAACAACAAGAAAATCCAGTAGATTTTGGAGAGATGGAGCCAACATTTTTTCTGATTGGACTTCTTAATGAATTCATGAATCGTTATCAAACAGTAGGAAATCATTTCTTTGAAGAAATCAGTTGGAAGCAGAATTTTGCAATTGCCTGTATCAGCTTTTTTAAATATCCACCTACCTTAAAGGAATTATCTGAGTTATTGGGAAGTTCCCATCAGAATGTGAAACAACTGATTGTAAAACTTGAGAAAACAGGATTTGTTTCGTTGGTAGTAGATGAGTATGACAAACGGAAACAACGTATCATGTTGACGGAAAAAGCGAGAATTCTTGATGAAAAGTATCGTGATGCCAGTAGATATTTTATGGAGCAATTGTTTCAGGGGATTGACCAACAAAATATAGAGATTACAATTGACACAATTCAGAAGATGGATGAACGCCTTAAAAATATAAAATATGATGTGTTATCCCGTCAAATATGAGCAAAGTAGCATTATTTTGTGGATTGGAATGTTTGTGTGAGTTGTATGCATCGAAACTGAAATATATATGTGTTTACAGAAGAAGATGATGAGGGAGTGTAATGATGAATAAAAGAAAAAAAATTGGACTAATTATATTAAGTATTATAGTAGTAATTGGCATTGCGGGGTTTGCTGGTATATATTACATGGGGAAAATAACAAAGGAAGCGCTGGATCAACAAGTCAACGTTGATATTGATATGAATAAAGTAAAAGATGGTACATATGTGGGTAGTAGTGATGGCGGTTTGGTTAAGGTTGAGGTTGAAGTAGAAGTGAAAGATCATACCATTACAAATATTACTTTGCTGAAACATGATAATGGAAAAGGAAAACCAGCAGAGGTGATGTTAGACGATATGATAAAGAAAAATACAGACCAGGTGGATGAGGTTAGTGGTGCAACAACTTCTAGCAAAACCATAAGGAATGCGGTTAACGTAGCATTGCAGCAAGGATTACAGGAATAAGGAGAGAAAACAAATGAAGAGAATCGTTGTATATCAAAGTAAAACAGGATTTACCAAACAATATGCAGAATGGATTGCAGAAGAGCTAAATTGTACAGCAATCGATATAAAACATGTGAAGATGACGCAGATACAGGAGAATGACCAAGTCATATTTGGTGGTTGGATCATGGGGGGGATGATTAGTGGTCTGAATAAAATTCGTAAGATGAATCCAAAGAATCTTGTTGTATATGCAGTAGGTTCTACACCGGAAGATATTGTTGATCAAGAGAAAATTAAAGGGCAGAATGCGTTACAAGAAACTCCATTTTTCTATATGGTAGGTGGTTTTCAATTTAATAAATTAAACTTCTTGATTAGAGGTATGCTTAATACCATGAAAAAATCAACAGCAAAAAAAGAAAATAAGAATGCAGAGGAAACCTTTATGGTAGAGCATTTGGGCACAAATTTTGATAATTCGGATAAGAAATATACGCAAGAGTTGGTACGCTTCTTAGCCTAAGAAATAGAAAAAAATCGTATAAATTGTATAAATAATAGAAATCTCTGTGAATGGAAAATAGGACGTGTAGTGCTATATATTCCATTTATAGAGATTTTTTGGTATCTTGTTGTATACGGAATGTTATCTTACACGGAAAACATATCATAAAACAATTGATAATAAAACGATTTGACAAAATACATAACATGTTATATTATATTGCATAATATGTTATGTATTTGCAAGAACCGTTTTTATCAATTAATAATAGTTCAATAGTTACCTCAAGAACAAATCTAGTGAAAGGAAGAAAGATTGATGAAGTTAACAAATGTAAGTGAAGAATATGCTATCTATGGTACTTTATTTTCTCTATCGAATCGTATACAGACCATTGGTGACCAAGAATTTAAAGGGATTACACTAAAACAACAGTTTTTAATGATATCCATCGATATGTTTGAGCAAGCGCCAACTTTACGAGAGGTGGGAGAACTGATTGGTTGTTCTTATCAGAATGTAAAGAGAATGGCATTAAGTCTGGAAAAGGAAGGATTTCTTGTGATTCGGAAAGATGATACAGACAAAAGAAAGCTATTGTTGGTATCAACAGGGAAGATTAAGGAGGTTGAGAATGCAAATATGGAAGCGACCCTTCGTTTTATGAAGCGTCTGTATCATCAGATTCCCAAAAAGGATTTAGTAACAACAATGCGTACGCTGATTAAGATGGATCAGAATATCGGTGGATTGATCGAAGAAGCTTAGGAGGTAAGACAAAAAGTATTACCATTCAAAGACAAGGAAATTGATATTCGTGTGAAACTCTCATATGGGAAAGATTGCACAAGCAAACAAAACCTGTAACAAACAATGAGGAGTGTAAGAATGAGAAGAAAAAGGAGAAAACATATTATGATTATAATTGGATTCATATTGATCTTAGTAGGAGGAGTTTTCGTATATTGGAATATATCATATTCTCCATACAAAGCAGCTTTTGATAAAAAGATGAAAGCAAGAGTAAAGAAGATACAGACGGAAAATGCCGTATGCACAGCAGAAGAAATTGCACAATTACCAGAAGTAATGCAACGGTATTGTTCCTATATAGGGTTGGAAGGGTATCCGAAATATCCGGTGTCACATACCGAGTTTTACCAAACTGATTTTGTATTTGATAGCCAATCAGGAAAACGTTTAAAGATGGATTATGATCTGTGGCTGTTCTTTCAAGAACCGTATCGCTCTGCATATTGCTCTTCTTCCATGTTTGGTGTTCCTTTTGATGGAGTTGATTATTGTACCGATGACTTGCAGGGGGGAATGAAAGGCATTCTCGGTAAAGCAATACAAATCTTTGATGTAAAATCAAAACAAGGGTATCAAGCGATTTTGCTCTCCTGGTTAGCGGAATCTGTTGCAATTAATCCATCCGCAATCCTGTCTCCTTACGTTACATATGAGCAAATCGATGATTTACACGTGAAAGCAACGATTGCATATAATGGGGTATCAGGAACAGGAGTCTTTACACTGAATGAAGAAGGTGCCATTGTCACATTCTATACTGATGAGAGACAGGTAGAAAAAATCAATGGAGTGGACACCAAAATTGGTTGGCGCTGTGATTATGAGGATTATCGCCAAGATGAAGATGTGAAGCGAATTCATACAGTACGTTCTGTGAAAGTATTTCCTGATCGTGAAGTTGTTTATTTCGAATCGAATAATTTTAAAATTACGAATATCGGTTGGAAAGAGTAAATCAAAAGTGATTTTAATCTGACAGACTGTTGTCAGGTTATTGTGGTATACTATTCTTGTAACATGTAATTGGTCTACAATACTCGTGCCAATGTGGTTAAGGATTTTTATAGGGGATTGTGAGTTTTGTAAGATTTTTGCTGGCGCACAAGTAATTAAGAATATCATTGGGAGGATATAGATGGAGTATATTAAGATTACCGAAGAGAATTTAGAAGAGGAGCATATCTGTTGTGCTATTACGAAGAATACAGATTGTCAGGTTCAATCAAAGAAAACTTGGCTTAGAGAACGAATGAAAGAAGGACTTGTGTTTCTAAAAGCCGATGCAAGGGGAAAATGTTTTATCCAATATGCACCAGCGGAACATGCTTGGACACCTATTGAGGCAAATGGTTATATGTTCATCGACTGCTTATGGGTTTCTGGACAATTTGTAGGACATGGTTATGCAGGAGAATTGTTACAGCAATGTATTCAAGATGCAAAAGAAAAAGGTAGGAAAGGATTGTGTATCCTATCCGCTGATAAGAAACGTCCTTTTTTAGCAGATCCCAAGTTTTTAACACATCTTGGGTTTGAATGTGTGGATCATGCAGATCCATTTTATACACTTTATACATATTATTTTGAGAAGAAACAGGAAGGGGAAATACCACGATTTAAGGAAAACGTACGACATCCTCAAATCAAGGAAAAAGGATATGTTCTTTATTATTCTTCTGCATGTCCGTTTACCGCACGATATGTTCCTCTATTAGCAGAATATGCAAAAGAACAAAATATACCTTTTCAGGCAATTCAATTTAAAAACACAAAACAGGCGCAAGAAGCACCAGCGCCGTTTACTACCTTTAGCCTGTTCTGTGATGGTAAATTTCTTACCCATGAAATATTATCATTACCAAAATTTAAAAAGATTGTAGGAAAAGAATAAGACTTGTACATTTTTAATATATTAATAAGGCAAGCAACTTGAAAAAGGCAAGAGATAATACAGGACTTAAACAGTAGTTGCTTTATATAAGGGAGCGTAATCGTTTACAATCGCGAATGGTTATGGTCCCTCTTGCTAATTCTACAAGTCCTTCTTTTGAAAAGTAATTCAACATTCTTGATACAACTTCTCTAGCAGAACCTAAGTATTTGGCAATCTGTTCCTGGGTAAAGGTTAGTTGTAAAGAGCCAGAACGTCTGGACTCCTCTAATAAAAATGCAGCAAGTCTTTTGTCAAAACTGGTAAATAAAATCTGTTGCATTGCCCACATCACATCGGAAAAGCGCTCTGTTGCTAATTTGTATGAATAGAGTTCAACGTAGACATTTTCGGCAGACAACTTTGAAAATGCAGCTGCACTAAGCTGAAGAAGTTCACAATCCGTTTCTGTATCGATGGAGACATCAAAATCAATGGTTTGTAGAACACAGGAAGCCGATAATACACACACATCTCCAGATTCAAGGCGATAGAGTGTGATTTCTCGTCCTTCTTCTGAAGTGATATACGTGCGAATGACTCCACTTTTTATAAGAAGGAGACCCATGCATTCATTTCCTGGATCCCGGAGGGTCTGACCTTTTGTAATAGTGCTTACTTTAGAGTTGTCGAGTAAATATTCTTTTTGATCTTCGGTAAGATGATTCCAAAAAGATAGAGAAGATTTAATGAATGCGAAAGCATCTGGTTTCATAGGGATTTCTTCCTTTCTAACGAATTGTATTCATAAGAGTAAATTGTATTATTATTATTATTGAAAGTATAGGATGCCTTACGAGTAATTGTTTCATTAAGTTTATTGAAGTTAAACATACTTGTATCATACATGGTCTGTATCTATGAAGCAAGTTAAAAATTGAATAAAGCAGGAAATCATGTTAAGATAAAGTGGTATCAAATCGATTATGTACGAAACAAGAAAAGGAGACGATAAGATGAAACAGTATGAATACGTGAATGTACATATTAGTAAATTCTGTGGTGCAAAATCAGAAGAACATAGAGAAATCATTAATCAATATGCTGCGAAAGGGTATCGTTACGTCGGGTTCATTCCTACAAAAATTAGTGACTATGGGAAAATTAAAGATATGGATCTAATTTTTGAACTAGATTTATAAGAGGTGAAACGACCGTTACGATAAGAGAGGGGTATTCAATGAATGCAATTGTTATGAAAGGAATATTAATACCATTTTTAGGAACTTTGTTGGGTGCTGGTTGTGTTTTCTTTTTGAAGAAATCCCTAGGGAAACAACTTCAGCGTGCGCTAACGGGTTTTGCTGCAGGAGTGATGGTAGCCGCTTCCATATGGAGTTTGTTGATTCCTGCAATGGAGCAGTCGGAATCTATGGGCAAGTGGTCCTTTGTACCTGGTGTAATCGGTTTCTGGATTGGGATTGGATTTTTATTACTTCTTGATCATGTAATTCCACATCTTCATATGAATAGCGAAAAGAAGGAAGGTCCTAATAGCAAATTAAATAAGACAACGATGCTTTTACTTGCGGTAACGCTTCATAATATACCAGAAGGTATGGCAGTGGGCGTTGTTTATGCAGGTTTTTTGTCTGACAGTAACCAGATTACAGCAATGGGAGCGCTTGTATTAGCAATTGGGATTGCAATTCAGAACTTCCCAGAAGGAGCGATTATATCAATGCCACTTTTAGCGGAGGGCGTTAAAAAACCAAAAGCATTTTTATATGGTATTTTATCTGGTATTGTGGAACCAATCGCAGCTGTTATTACTGTACTGGCAGCTGGAATTGTAGTTCCAACCCTTCCTTACCTATTAAGTTTTGCAGCTGGAGCAATGCTTTATGTGGTGGTGGAAGAGCTGATTCCAGAGATGTCTGAAGGAGAACATTCCAATATAGGAACCATCTTCTTTGCAGTAGGATTTACACTTATGATGACGTTAGATGTAGCTTTAGGCTAGGTGTTCCATTATAAAGAATCGAAATTCATATTGATAATACCGTAATTATTCAATAAAAGAAAAACAAATTAGCAAGTGCTATGTACCAACCGATAAAAAAGGAGGATCAGATATGTTTCGAATCGGAGAGTTTTCAAAGATTACACAAGTTTCTATTCGTATGTTGCGTTATTATGACGAACAGAGAATCTTAATCCCTGCTTGTATTGATGAACAGAATGGGTATCGAATGTATACTGCAGAACAGATTGAACAATTGAATCGAGTACTTATCTTGAAAAATCTAGGTTTATCTGTAAAAGAGATTAAGGAGTTGCTAATCAACTGGGAGCCTGACCGTGTGAGAGATATGTTGGAAAATCAATTAGTTCGAACCCAGAAAGCGATTGAGCAAGAACAAGAACGGTATCGTCAGATTCAAGGATACCTACAAGATTGGGATAAACAAGAGGAACCACAGGTTCAGATTGTTTTGAAGAAGATTCCTGCATATTATGTGCTTTCCTTGCGAAGAGTGATGAAGAACTACTACTGTGAAGAAGAGTTATGGAAGGAGTTAATGGAAACAACTTCAGGTTTGGAAGGACATATGAGTTTTTCTGTTTATCATGATCTGGACTATCGGGAGGAAAATGTTGATATTGAAGCTTGTGTTGTGATTGACGGACAATGGGAAGCGAAGAATGGGAATGTCATCTGCAGACAGATTGAAGAAGTTCCAGTTGCTGCAAGTTTTATGATCTATGGACCATATGCAAATATATCTCCAGCGTATCGTCAATTTGCATATTGGTTAGAACAACATCCCGAATATAAAATGGCAGGAGAAAACAGACAGATCTGCCATGTATCCATGTGTCATACTGAGAATCCGGAGGAATACATAACCGAATTGCAGATTCCATTAGAATCCACTGTATAGCAGAAGGGAGAAATCAACGTGCAATACTATAAGATGAAAGCATATGATTTTGAATTCGTATGGAATGATCATGAAAAGAAAGATTATGAGAAACATAATCATGTATCAAAGTATATCATTGGTTTCGTTTGTAGTGGAAGAATACGAATTGCTACTAACGAGGAAGAATGGACCTGTGAAAAAGATGATCTCTATTGGATTCCAATCTTAAAAACACATGCAGTTTACCAAGAGGAAGAACATACAACGGTATTGTCCTTATGCCTTGGAACAAACATGCTTCATGCGTGTTCCCTTGAAGAGGGGAAGGCAGTCATACAAGAATGCCTCAACCAGATTATAGCGAATGGACATATAGAGAAAGAAAAGGCGGATTCCTTCCTACATGCATATGAGATGCTTTACTATCAAAAGACAGAAAAAATTGCATTAACGAAGGAGATGGGGCAGCTAAAAGAATTATTCGTTTCAGAACCGGAAAAAGAAATGAATCTGGAGAAGTTGGCGAATGAAGTATTCATTAGTAAATATTATATGATTCGAAAGTTTAAAGAAAGCATTGGTCTTACTCCACACAAATTCCAGATGCAGAATCGGATACGAAAAGCAAAACAAATGTTGCAGGAAGGTGAAAAAATTGCGGAAGTTGCCACAGCAACAGGATTTTATGATCAAAGTCATTTTACTAGAGTGTTTACGGATACAGTTGGAATATCCCCAGGGGAATATGTTGCGTCAATTATCCATCTAGAGTGATGGTTGTGTTATTGATCTTTGCCTTATTTGTGTGATATTTCATGGGTGGCAGTCATTATTGTGCATCCTTCTTCCATCAATTATAATAGCAAGTTTTTATGAAGTTGATTAGACAAATTATGGATAGCAAAAGAGTGCAATTTTATACAATACTACATTTATTTTGTATTGTAATATAATGCTATCGAAAAACTTCTATCCAAGATTTGGTGATATACTGATCATATAGATTTGAAGGATTTCGAAATAGGAAGAATGAGGTGGCAGTAATGAATACATTTGAAGCATTTGAGCAAGGTGCGCTGGTATTACCAGAGAAAAAAGTAGCATTTCAAGAGGTGGAGTGGTCAAAGCACCCAACTTTTCAAGGTGTTGAATTGAAGCATATCGTAACGGCAAAGGATACGGAGGGAGCATATAGTTATCATTTGGTTCGAATTGCTCCTAACTGTGCAATAGGAAATCACATACATGCAACACAATTAGAAACGCATGAAGTAGTCGGTGGTGAGGGAATCTGTGTGAATAACGGTGTGAACTTAACCTATCAGGTTGGAACGATTTCTATTATGCCAGCTGGAGTACCACATGAAGTCAAAGCGGGAAAAGACGGTTTATATCTCTTTGCTAAATTTTTCCCTGCATTATGTTAGAGGAAGAACCAGAATTAAAATATACTTTAGAAGTGATTGTTTTGTGAATGCCTTCCTTTCAATTGGCGTGTCGTCCTAACTACATGTATCAGAAAAACGAATCGAATGATCCGAATACCATAGGATTGTTCGATTTTTTTCTTGACTCTCACATCATGTGATGGTTTATCTTGTGAGTAGGACAACGACGGATACAAATGGAACCGTTGTACTAGGTCCTAGAAATTTGTGAATACATAGCAGTAGGATGATTAGAAAGGGTGATGGATATTGTTTCAATTATATTCGATTGGAGAGATAAGAAAACAGGAGGATCAAACAGTTATTCTGATAAAACCTTCATATCGGAAAGCTTTGAAGTATGTAGAGCTATTTAGTCATATCCATGTATTTTCGGTGGATAAGGGAGAAGAAAAGCAATTAGGTGTACAGATAGCACAAGTTCTATTGGTTGATCATAAGCAGGGTTACATTTTAGTAAAAGGGCTGTGTGAGGAGCTTATTGAGGGAGAAGTAATGGATCTAAAACCGTATTTTCCTTGTGAAGATACCGTTCGTTATCTAGAGGAGAGTGGAGATAAAAAGAAGTTGGTGATTAGTAAGGAAGCAACAGCTAGAAAAATTAACATAGAGCAGGAAGAAAATGCGGAATATTACAACATGAAGCCCATTGGAAGCATTCGTAATACGAACGGAAAAATCTATCTACAACTGGATTCGTGTAAGAATCTTACGTCAAATTATGTTAAGGTCATTTGGTGGTTCCATCGATTTGATGATGTGAAGTATCGGAAAGTAACGCAATGTGATCCACCTTATGAGAATGCACCAAGGACAGGAATCTTTGCTTCTCGTTCTCCCGTTCGTCCCAATCCAATCGCTATGACCGTAACCAAGGTAACGAGAGTAGATACGGAGAACAAACGAATCTATCTTGAAAACATGGAGTGTTTTGATAAAACACCTTGTATGGGAATTCTAGAATATGGTCAGGAGGATCGGGTGCTCAATGCAGAAGTTCCTGAATGGCTTGCTCATTGGCCAAAGTTTTTGGAGGAAAAGGAACCGACTAGGAAGGTGCAAGATATGCAATGGAAACGTAGTCCGCTAGAAGACATTTTAGAAAAAGAGAGTAGTAATGAGGAGAGGCATTCGGTTATATCTGAGAAAATGGAAAGAAAAGAGAAGTCGGCACTTTTTGTTAAGGGAGCATATGAGAACAATCTAAAGGGAATTCAAACGACGATTCCTTATGGAAAGATCACAGCAGTCGTTGGCGTAAGTGGAAGTGGAAAATCAAGTCTGGTGAAGGATACGATTTATGCAGAATGTAAGCGTCGTATGGAATTCTTGAATCAAGATGGGGTATTGATACCGAAACCAAAGATGGAAGGAATGACGGGTTGTCTACCTGTGGTATTCTTATCCCAAGATGCAATCCATGCCAATGCCCAGTCGACGATTGGAACCTATACGAATGCATTTGAACATCTTCGAAAAATCTATGCGACGATTGGTGTCCGTCATTGCCCTAATTGTGGGGAAGCAATACTACCATTAAGTGCGGATAAAATTATTCAGATTGTTAAGCAGGAAGAGCTACAGGTTCTAGACTTACAGAAACGACAGGTTCAGGGAGTGGATATAGAGCAAAGAGTGGAGTATGCCTTAAAAGAAGGAAAAGGAGCACTTTATGGAAGAACAAATGATGGAATAGAAATCTTATTGCAAACACGTCAGAAATGCTACCATTGTGATACATTACTATTTTCCTTAACGCCAGCAACATTCAGTTATGTGGATGCAGAAAGCCGTTGTCCAATCTGCAATGGGACAGGCGAAGTAATGGATGTTAAGGAAGAATCAATCGTTGAACATCCACATAAATCCCTATTAGAGGGTGCGTCTTCTTTCTGGGGAAACTTACGAACGTTTATTAAGAATCCAAATGCAAATTGGATGAAGGGGCAAGTTGTAGCGCTTGCTAGGAAACGAGAGGTTGCTTTAGATACGCCATGGAAGGACTTGCCAGAAGATTTTCGCCGAGAGATTTTATATGGTTGCGACGAGGAAGTAACCTTTCAATACAAGAATGACAAGAATGGGAGAAGTGGTGAAATAACAAGAAAAGTGGAAGGTGCGATTGAAATCATCAAAAGATTCTATGAGGAGAATCCTTCAACACGTTCCTTAAGACAATACCTTTCTTTTGTTCCTTGTCATGCATGTCATGGAGAACGAATTGGACAGGAGGGAAGGTTGGTCACTATAAAAGGGAAACGTTACCCGGAAGTGGCACATATGACCTGGTTGGAGTTAAGACACTGGCTGGTTACGCTGTCAGAGCAACTATCACAAAGAGAATTGGATGCAACAAAAGAGGCGCGTAATACATTGTATGAGATGACACTGTCCGCTGAAAATCTTGGAATCGAAGAACTGGAATTTGATCGTTGTACGAAAGATATATCTGGTGGGGAAGGACAACGGTTGAAGTTAATGGCGGCACTACAAAACCAGATGTCAGGTATTCTTTATATCTTTGATGAACCATCAAAAGGACTACACCCGAAAGATTATAGAAAAGTAGCACATCTGTTACGGGAATTAAAAGATGAGGGCAATACGATTCTTATGGTGGAACATAATGAAGAAATGATTAAAATAGCCGACCATGTTATTGAATTAGGTCCAAAAGCAGGAAAAGAAGGAGGATATCTTATGGGAGAAGGTAGCCTTCAGGGAATGCTTTCACACGCAGGGACGCAGCTTCATCAATATATGGGGAATACGAATTATTCCACCAAATCTTGTGAAGAGGATAGCATGCAGCAGACGAGATTGCAATTAGATTGGGAAAAAGGCAATCTGACAAATGCAGTAGAAGCCGATACATTTTTATCCTGTAATCATCTGAAACGACATAATTTGAAAGATATATCCGTTCGATTCCCGAAACAAGGAATTACTTGTGTATGTGGTGTGAGTGGAAGTGGAAAGACTTCTTTAGTTAAGGGAGAAATCTATGAACAAATGAAGAAAAGCCGTACATTTCATAAGATTGTTTTGGTGGATCAACAGCCAATTGGTAAGACATCACGTTCCGTAATCGCCACATACATTGGAATCATGGAAGGAATTAGAAAACATATGGCGATGACAGAATTGGCAAAGGAGAGAGGGTTTGATGAAGCAATGTTCAGCTTTAATAATGAAGCTGGTCAATGCTCTACATGTAAAGGAGAAGGAAGATATAAAGTTGCTTATGCGGGCGATACCTGGCTACCTTGTCCAGACTGTCAAGGAAAACGCTACAAACATTCTGTCTTGGAGATTACGAATCGAGGAAAAAATGTGGCAGAGCTGTTGGAGCAATCAGTGGGAGAAGCGTTGGATTTCTGGAAAGAGGATAATGAAATCTGTAGAAAATTACAAATGCTTGTGGAAGTGGGATTGGATTATCTGAAGATTGGACAGAGTACCATGACACTATCAGGTGGAGAAGCTGCTAGAATAAAATTAGCGACAGAATTGATGGAAGGGCAAAAAAACAATACCCTATATCTATTGGATGAACCTACAACAGGGTTACATTTTTCGGATATTGAGCGGTTACTAACTCTTTTGAAACGTTTGGTTAAGGAAGGCAATACGGTGATAACCATTGAGCATAACAAGCAAATGGTAGCAAATTGCGACTGGTTAATCGAACTTGGACCAGGTGCAGGAAAAAAAGGAGGGCAACTTTTGCAAGAAGGATTCATGAATAGAGAGCGGTTGAGTCAATTGTGGGGTTCTACATCAAATCTTTCGTAAATAGGTTGAGAAAAGAAGTAAGTTATACTACAATAGTATCTGTGTTACAGTATCATAGAAAGATTTGTGATTCATACAAATCGAAAGACTTTTGGAAAGGATATGGTGATAAAATGCAGATAACAAAGGATACACCCATTGATCGTTTGATCCGTATGGATGAAGAAATTGCGTATATATTGACTAATAATGGCATGCATTGTGTTGGATGTGCTGCTGCTTCCCATGAAACATTAGAACAGGCTTGTGAAGTTCATGGAATCAGCTGTGAGGATCTCGTGGATGAGATCAATGATTATCTCAATTGGTCAGAATAATTAAAATGTATGGTAGTCAAATACAATACGGAAAGGGCATATTGAAACATGCAAAAAGAGTATATCGACGAATTTAAGAAGGACTTAACTCAGTTTCATGAAGCAACTAGAAAATTCTATCAAAAGGAGCTATCGGTAGCAGAATATAAATCTTTGTCGGGTGGTTTTGGTAGTTATGCGCAAAGAGGTGGAGAACGTAGTATGTTACGTCTTCGATTAGCTGGTGGAGAAATTAATAAAGAAAACCTAGCATTTATCGCAAACAGCATTGAGAAATATGAGATTGACATGGCACATTTTACAACATGTCAATCTCTACAATTACACAATTTAACAGAGCAGACAGTTTGTAATTTGATTGAAGAGGCCTTTCATCAAGGTATCATTACTAGAGGTGGCGGCGGAGATTACCCGCGTAATGTGATGTGTGCTCCTTTATCAGGAGTGGAAGAGGGGGAAGCTTTTGATGTTCTTCCTTATGCCAAGGAAGCAGCCGATTATCTTCTCGGTCTAATTAATACGGTGAAATTGCCAAGAAAACTAAAGGTATGTTTTGTGAATACAAAAAAGAATGAAACCCATGCAACATTTCGCGATCTTGGTTTTGTTGCAAAAGAGAATCACATGTTTGATGTCTATGCAGCAGGTGGATTAGGTAATAAACCAAAGATGGGGCTTCTAGTTGCACAGAATATTGCACCAACGAAGATTATCTATTGTATTAAAACCATGGTTGATGTATTTACAGCACATGGGAATTATACAAATCGTGCAGCTTCCAGAACGAGATTCTTACAAGATACCCTTGGTGTGGAAGGATTTATCTCCACCTATCAGGAACAATTAAGAAAGAACCTAGAGACGGAAGACCTTGATATCTCTGTTACAGAATCAATGGTATCAAAAACAGGAACAAAAGAAATCACAGGTCCACGGCTTGTGAAACAGAAACAGTCTGGACTTTACGCAGTATCTTATTATCCAATTGGTGGTAATCCAAAACCTGGATTCTTCTGTACCTTATACGATACCATCAAAGATATGGAAGAAGTAAACGTACGAATTACACCAGATCAGGGAATCTATATTATAAATCTGAATGCAGAAGAAGCAAAAAAAGTATTAGCAATAACAGAGGATGGAGCGAATACAGAATTTGAACGTTCTACGGCATGTGTTGGTGCTACAATCTGTCAGGTTGGTATCGGTAAGTCGCAACTTCTTCTGGATGCTTGTGTAAAACGTGTAAGAGAAGAGAATTTTGCAGATCATGTATTACCTGCCATTCATATATCAGGTTGTCCTTCCTCGTGTTCCGCTCATCAAATCGGGGCTCTTGGATTCCGTGGAGGTAAGAAACCAACAATAGATGGACCGAAATTCGCATTCGCTGTTTATGAAAATGGTTGTGAACGCATTGGACAGGAGCAGTTTGGAACGGATTTAGGTGTTATGTTAGAAGAGGAAATACCAGAATTCTTAGTTGACCTTGGGAAAGCAGTGCAGTCCCATGGTTTGACATATGATAAATTCCGTGAAGAATACCCAGAGGAATTAGGGAAGATCGCAGCCAAATACATTTAATCTTGCTACCTTTTATTAATACATCTGCATGTTATGTACAATTGTTTGGTATCTTATAAATAAGACTACTAGCAAAATTAATGAACCAAAGAAAAAAAACGAAAGAAAAGGTGAAACGATGACAGAGCGGTATGATTTTCCCTATTCAACTTTACTCCTGGCCGATTATGCAGATCCTAAACCACATAAACATTTGGCATCACATCTGATGATTTCTTTGGGGGATGAGATGGAATGGCGTATTGGCGAGGATAACGTAAAAGCAAAAGGAATTGCTATTGCATCTAATATCATGCACACAGGACAGACCGGGCAGGAGAGAACGATGGTATTCTTGTTCGCAGTGGTAGGAATCTACGGAAAATGCTTAGAACGGGATTTTTTAAAAGGAAAATCCTATGCAATACTTCCCGATGACTTGGTTGAACGAGCAATTCGAGCCTATCACGAACAACAAGAGGAACAGAGGAGTAATTTACCAGAACGAATCTTATCATGCCTTGGTATTGAAGGAACAGAAGAAGAGATCTATGAACCACGGGTACAACAGATCATTCAAATGATTGGTGCGAAAGAAACAATTGAATCGGATATCGTAGAGGAGATTAGTAAACAGGTTTGTTTATCTAAAAGTAGGTTATCCCATTTGTTTCGGAAAGAAACAGGTATGACTTTGCATAGTTTTTTGGCTTTTGAAAAACTGGTGAAAACAAATGTTTATTTAAAGCAAGGGTTGAATATTACAGAAAGTTGTATGAAAGCAGGATTTGATTCTCCCTCACATTGTGCGGCAACAAGCCAGAAGATGTTTGGAATTGCCTTACGAGAGGTTTATAAAACAATAGCAACTAAATAAAAGTTTTTTTTATCATGGGGTATATAATTAATAGTAACTTATATCCCATGATTTTTTATTTAATAGGAAGTCCACCAACTTTCCTGTTATTGTTTTTAAAAAAGGAGTGATCATTTATGACAATACTATATTTTTCAACAACTGGAAATAACATATATGTAGCAAAAAAATTCGGAGGTAAAGCTATTTCTATGGTTCAAGCAAACAAGCAGGAGAAGCTAGAGTTTGTTGATGACCAAATTGGAATTGTAGTTCCTGTATATGGACTATGTATCCCTCCCTATGTAAATGAATTCTTACATAAAGTTACGTTACGTTCCCCCTATATCTTTGGGGTAGTTACCTATGGATTCTATGCAGGAGCGACAATCAATCAATTGGAGAAGATTGGTAAAGAATGTGGAATTCCATTCGCTTATATAAACAAACTGGAGATGGTGGAGAACTATCTTCCTGGTTTCGAAATGGAGAAAGAAAAGAAGAAACATGCTGATGTGGATGAGAAGTTATCCCTCATTATTAATGATGTGAAAGAGAAACAAAAAAAGATTACGCGTGCGACAGTTGTGGGCAAGTTCTTAACAAAAACACATGAGATGAAATATGCATATCCCATTGGTATTGGAACGACTACATACTTTCAGGTGGAGGATAGTTGCACTGGTTGTGGAATCTGTGGGAAAGTCTGTCCAATGGACAATATTGAATTGAAAGAAAAACCGGTATTTGGTCAGCAATGTAGCAGCTGTATGGCTTGTACTCAGAATTGTCCAAAGAACGCAATTCGTATGACCAATGAAAAGAGCAGAGCAAGATATCGTAATGAACATGTTAGCTTGGAAGAAATCATAAAAGCGAATCAATAACAAATTCTTACGACTTTTTTACAATTATCTTCTAATAGTTGTATCTATCCTATGTTTGGATTATAATGGTAACGCATTATTACGAATATGAGGGAGATTGCAATTATGGAAGAATTAAGGAGTCAAAAAGGAGATAATTGGTTAAATCGTATTATCCATAAGGGGATTAGTGGAAGTACAATTAAGTTAATAGCAATTATCACAATGTTTATCGATCATGTAGGAGCGACGATCGTCAATGCAATGGTGAAGAAACAGTATGATCATGAAGCAGCAGCGATGATCTTTAACGCAGATGGCTATTATCCAGTATTTGATAGTATGCTTTTCCATTTTTATAATGTGTTGCGTGCAATTGGACGAATTGGGTTCCCTTGCTTTTGTTTTTTACTGATTGAAGGATTTATACATACAAGAAGTCGGGGCAAATATATAGTTCGTTTAGGGTTATTTGCATTCCTTTCAGAAATTCCTTTTGATCTTGCATTTAAGCAAGAGGTATTGGAATTCACATACCAGAACGTGTTCTTTACTTTATTCCTTGGAATGGTTGTGATCACGATTATCGACTATCTACTTCAGAAGGAAGGAATGCATGTCCTTGTCAAGGGACTTGCTTCCATCGCAGTCTTTATTGGTGGTATAGCAGCTGCTATTTATTTAAAAACAGACTATGATGCACTGGGTGTATTAACCATAACTGTCATGTATTTCTTAAGGAGAAACCGCAATGCATGTATGTATGGTGGTTGTATGACATTAACTGCGTTCCAATTGCAAGAAGGGTATGCATTCCTTGGAATGATACCAATTGCATTATACAACGGAAAAAGAGGATTAAATCTCAAATATGTGTTCTATCTTTTCTATCCGGTGCATTTGTTATTTCTATTTGGAATTTGTAAATTCTGTGGTTTGTATTAACAAGGTCAACGTGCAACTGGAAAACCAGAGGTTTTAAATAGTATAAATATACTATTTAAGGCCTCTTTTTTTATTTAAATTAAAATAACATATAAAGCCTATTGACATAGTATGAAATAGATGGTATATTTTAGAAAATAATTTATATTATTCCTATATAGTATATATAGTAAATAAATTGAAGGGGGATGTTGTATGAGAAAAGGAAGCAAGAAAGTATTTACGTTAAGTGTTGTTGTACTACTTACAGTGGGAGGATTGACAGGATGCAAAGGGAATTCCTCATCTTCAGATGATTCTATTGACATTACTAACGTATCTTATGATCCTACAAGAGAATTTTATGAAGCTTATAATGTAGAGTTTGCAAAGTATTATAAGGATAAGACAGGAAAAAAGGTTACGGTTACCCAATCTCATGGTGGATCTGGAAAACAAGCTAGATCGGTAATTGAAGGAAATGAAGCAGATATTGTTACATTAGCTTTAGCGCATGATATTACCTCCATAGAAGAGGCCGGATTAATTGAGAAAGGCTGGCTTGAAGAATTTGATAAGAACAGTTCTCCATATACTTCAACAATTGTTTTTCTTGTCCGCAAAGGAAATGAAAAGAATATTAAGGATTGGTCAGATTTGATCAAAGATGGCGTGAATGTCATTACGCCAAACCCAAAAACATCTGGAGGAGCTTGTTGGAATTTCCTATCCGCTTGGGCATATGCAGATTATCTATATATCGGTGATGAAACACAGATTAGGAATTTTGTTACAAAGTTATACAAGAACGTAAGTGTATTAGATTCTGGAGCGAGAGGAGCAACAACAACATTTGTTGAAAATGGGCAAGGAGATGTATTAATTGCCTGGGAGAACGAGGCTTATCTTACACTTGAGGAACATCCAGATGAATATGAGATTATTACGCCAAGTATAAGTATCCTAGCAGAACCTTCTGTAGCTATTGTAGACGATGTTGCTAAGAAACGAAAAACGGAAGAGGTAGCAAAAGAATATTTGGAATATCTTTACTCAGACGTTGGTCAAAGACTTGCAGGAGAAAACTATTATCGTCCATCTAATCCAGAAATTCTTAAAGAATTCTCGGATGTATTTAATTTATCAATCAACATGGTTACTATTGCTGATTTTGGCGGTTGGGATAAAGCATATGAAGTGTATTTTCAGGATGGTGGAGTATTCGACCAAATCTATACGCAATAATTTATCTATGAAAGGAAGAATGTGACATGGTGAATAAGTTTAAACGAACAAAGAGAAGAAGGGTAATACCTGGATTTCCCTTATCATTGGGGATAACATTAGCAATGGTTAGTATGATTGTGCTTATTCCTATGGCATCTATTATTATCTGTGCTTCAGACCTTTCTTTATATGACTTCGTAAAAATCGTAATGGCAAAGGATGTCCGATCGGGGTATATGGTTAGCTTCTCTTGCGCACTTATAGCAGCGCTTATCAATTGTATCTTCGGTGTGATTTTAGCATGGGTATTCGTTCGATATGAGTTCCCAGGCAAACGCATACTAGATGGATTAATTGAACTTCCCTTTGCACTACCAACTGCAGTTGCAGGCATATCGCTTACTGCACTATATTCAGACCAAGGTTGGATTGGCAGTATATTTGCTAAGTTTGGAATTAAGATAGCGTATACAAAAGTGGGAATCACCATTGCTATGGTTTTTATTGGTATTCCTTTTGTAGTTAGAGCAATCCAGCCTGTATTAGAGAAGTTTGATCCACAGTATGAGGAAGCGGCAGCTATGCTAGGCGCGAATGGCAGGAAAACATTCATTAAAGTTATATTTCCTGAGATTTTACCAGCTATGTTGACAGGATTTGGTTTGGCCTTAGCAAGAGGAATTGGTGAGTATGGCAGTGTAATTTTCATAGCAGGAAACATCCCATATAAGACACAGATTGCGCCGCTATTAATCATGTCTAAATTAGAGCAATTAAAATATACGGATGCAACAGCAATTGCACTAGTTATGTTAGTGGTATCTTTCTTAATTTTATTATTGCTTAATATTATTCAAGTTCATGCAACAAAGAGAACGACTTAGAAAGCTGGAGGAAGATATGAATATAGAACAAGAATCAGTAAATCTAAAAAAAGGAACGAAGGTCACAAAAGTGGTATTAATCGGGGTAAGCTTAGTATTTGTCCTTATTATGCTTGTCATTCCAATGCTTGTACTTATCGTCTATGCATTAAAAGATGGGGGAACAAAATACATAGAAGCAATTACAGATCCCTATACCATTAAGGCACTACGATTAACAATAGTAGCAACTGTAACGGCAGTAGCGATTAATACGTTCTTTGGATTGTTCGCAGCTTGGGCGGTTTCCAAATTCCATTTTAGGGGAAAACAATTACTTCTTACAATAATCGATATTCCCTTTGCTGTTTCCCCAGTAATAGCAGGTTTGATTTTTATCCTTACCTTTGGTCGTATTGGCTGGGCACATGATTTCTTGAATGCCCATAATATAAAAGTTGTATTTGCGGTACCAGGTGTAATAATTGCCACTATTTTTGTAACATTTCCATTCATATCAAGAGAGATTATTCCAGTTTTGAATGCGCAAGGAAGGGATGAGGAAGAGGCGGCAGCACTAATGGGAGCCAGTGGATTTCACATCTTTCGTAAGATAACGCTACCACATATGAAATGGGCTTTGTTATATGGAATTGTATTATGCAGTGCCAGAGCTATGGGAGAATTTGGTGCGGTATCGGTTTTGTCAGGGCATCTACGAGGAAAGACCAATACACTTCCTCTTCATGTAGAGATTATTTACAATGAATTCAAATTATCAGCCGCATTTGCAGTGTCATCAATTTTAGTTGTGTTAGCAGTAATTATTTTAATCTTGCGAAACATAGTGGAATATAAGGCGAAGAAAGGAGGAAGGTAGATATGTACGTAGAACTGAAAGACATCAATAAAACCTTTCATAATTATAAAGCTTCTGATCACGTGAATTTTGGAATAGAGCAAGGAAAGTTAATTGGTTTACTTGGTCCAAGTGGAAGTGGGAAGACCACAATCCTTCGTATGATAGCAGGTTTAGAACAACCGGATTCAGGAGACATCTTTATCAATGGGAACAGGGTAAATGATATTCCTGCAAGCAAGAGAGGAGTTGGATTTGTATTTCAAAATTATGCATTGTTTCGTTACATGGATGTATTCGATAATATTGCATTTGGTTTAGAGATTCAGAAGAAGAATAAGAAGGAAATAAAAGACCGTGTTTTTGAACTAATCAAATTAATTGGTTTAGAAGGATTAGAACATCGTTATCCGAACCAATTGTCTGGTGGACAAAGGCAAAGGGTTGCATTCGCAAGGGCACTAGCTCCAAAACCACAGTTATTGTTACTTGATGAACCGTTTGCAGCAATTGATGCTAAAGTTAGGCAGGAACTTAGAAGTTGGTTAAAAGAAATGATTAGTAGGGTTGGAATTACTAGTATCTTCGTTACACATGACCAGGATGAAGCCATCGAAGTTGCAGATGAGATTATCATAACGAATCAGGGACGTGTAGAACAGATGGGATCTCCTGTTGATATATATAAAAAACCTACCACACCATTTGTTGCTCAGTTTATTGGTCAATCTAGCTTAGTTAATGATTACACGAGCTTAATTGGATTTGAACAGGTTGAGGGGATGCATCAGGCAGTCATTCGACCAGAGTTTATAAGAATAGCAAAACAAGGGGAGCTAAAACAGTATCTCAGTGCTGCAGAAGAAGGCATTGTGGCTGGCATTGCCTTTAGAGGAGATAACCTAGAAGTAAAGGTTCAAGTAAAAGGACAGAGCTTCACAGCCACAAGATCACTAGAAAAAGAAAGCATTCAAGTTGGCGAAAAGGTGAATGTATTGGTATATCGTTTGTATGCATTCGACGATAGTAAGACTCTTTTACTGGATAATAAAGCAATGGAAGATCGGAACTCTGTGTATATCTAGGAAGATACATCATTTCATCTAGTCTCGCCTTTTTGAATCGGTGAAGTACAAAAGCAATGAAAATGATTAAAGAGTTTTGCATTCAAAGAAAGGAACAGTGGGTATAAAATGAGGAAGAAAATTATAGTGAAAACCTATAATACAGATATCTTGATCATTGGCGGTGGGACAGCTGGTAGTTATGCGGCACTTACCATTCGGGAGAAATCTGATGCAAGTGTGATTATTGCGGAGAAAGCGAATATTAAGAGAAGTGGTTGTTTGGCAGCAGGAGTAAATGCAATCAATGCGTACATAGTGAAAGGGAGAACTCCTAGGGATTACGTGGAGTATGCTTCATATGATGCAGCTGGAATTGTAAGAGATGATCTACTTATTACAATGTCAGAAGGTCTTAATCGGGTAACGAAGAAATTAGAGGATCTGGGGCTGGTAATTCAAAAAGATGAAAATGGTGAATATGTGGCGAGAGGAAATCGCAACATTAAGATTAACGGTGAGAATATAAAGCCAATTCTTGCGAATGCAGTAGAAGCATTAAAAAATGTTACAATCTTAAATCGAGTTGCAGTCACGGATTATCTAGTGAAAGATAATCAAATCTATGGGGCGTTAGCCATTGATATGAAAGAGAATGTTCTATATGTAATTCATGCAAAAAAAGTGATTTGTGCAACTGGTGGAGCAGCAGGGTTATACCGACCAAACAATCCGGGATTTTCAAGACATAAGATGTGGTATCCTCCGTTTAATACAGGGGCAGGATATGCCATGGGAATTCAATCGGGTGCAGAGATGACCACCTTTGAGATGAGATTTATTGCATTACGTTGTAAGGACACCATAGCACCAACAGGAACCATTGCACAAGGGGTAGGAGCAAAACAAGTGAATTCACTAGGAGAAGTCTATGATAAGAAGTACAAAAATACAACATCAGAGAGAGTTTATGGAACAGTACGTGAGAATCTTGAAGGAAGAGGTCCTTGTTATCTGAAAACAGAAGGGATTACACCAGAGCAAGATCAAGAACTTCTTCGCGCCTATTTGAATATGGCGCCTAGTCAAACTCTTAAATGGGTCGAATCCGGAAAAAACCCAAGTGAACAGAATGTAGAGATTGAAGGAACAGAACCCTATATCGTCGGTGGGCATACAGCCAGTGGATATTGGGTTGATACCAATCGACAAACGACAATCAAGGGATTATATGCAGCCGGTGATGTAGCAGGTGGTTGTCCCCAAAAGTATGTTACAGGTGCATTAGTTGAAGGAGAAATTGCTGCAATTGCTGCAGTAGAAGCATTAAGAAAAGAAAAATGCAAAGAAGAATGTACAAAAGAATCGATTGAAGAAACACGAGAGATACATAGTCAGAATTTTGAAAGAATAATAGGAAATAAGAAAGCAGAGATGGAATCCATTCTAAATCGTGAAGAATCGATGTTTCCTACAGAGCAGTTAGAAGAAGCCATGCAAAAGGTTATGGATACTTATGCAGGAGGCATTAGCAGCCATTATCAATATAATGAGAAACAATTAGATTTGGCAGAAGAAAAAATTAAACAGATTAGCGAATTGAGCAAAGAGTTAAGGGCAGATAACATGCATGAATTATTGTTTGTCTATGAATTGCGCGAACGTCTTGTTGTCTGTCAAAGTGTAATAGCCCATCTCCGAGCAAGAAAAGAGACGAGATGGCATAGCTTCGCAGAAAATCTAGATTATCCAGAGCGTAGTGATGAATGGTTACAATATGTGAATTCCAAACGAGAGGGAGAAACATTGAAGATTATCTTTAGAGACCTAGTAAAGCGAGGTGAAACATATGAGCATAGCAATTAATCAGAATAAATGCGTTGGTTGTACTATGTGTACCTGCGTTTGCCCAGGTACTTTACTAGAGATGAATGATCAAAACAAGGCGTATATTCAGTATCCAAAAGATTGTTGGGGGTGTGCATCTTGTGTGAAAGAATGCAAGTTTGGAGCAATTTCTTTATATCTTGGAGCAGATATTGGTGGAAGAGGAAGTCATCTGTCAACAACCTCTAATGGTGATCTTGTAACATGGTCAATTGCAAACCCATATGGAAAAAGTAAGGAAATTGTGATCGATCGTAAGGAGTCTAATCGATATTAAAGCAAAGAAGGTAATTGCAATTTCTTAAAATCATTATATAGGAGGATTAATATATGGATCATTTAGACACATTGGAAGCGGAAAGTATATATATTCTTAGAGAAGCGTATAAAAAGTTAGGTAAGCTAGGTATGCTTTGGTCAATAGGAAAGGATTCTACCGTTTTATTATGGCTAGCAAAAAAAGCTTTCTTTGGCTATTGTCCATTCCCATTTATTCACGTAGACACCACTTACAAAATTCCAGAAATGATTGCGTATCGTGATAAGGTGGCCAAGGAATTAAACTTAGACTTAATTGTACATACAAACAGAGAAGCCATAGATGCAGGAATGGGCCCTGCCCAAGGTAGATTGGTTTGTTGTAAAGCTTTAAAAACAGAAGCATTACAGCAGGTAGTTAAGAAATATGAATTCGATGGATTAATCGTTGGTGTTCGTCGTGATGAGGAAGGTTCGCGCTCCAAAGAAAGAGTGTTTTCAGAACGTAACAAGAATGATGAGTGGGACTATTCTAATCAACCACCTGAACTTTGGGACCAATTTAAGACCGATTTTCCCAAAGGAAATCATATCCGTGTGCATCCATTATTACACTGGAATGAAGTTGATATATGGGAATATATCTTACGAGAGAATATACCTATTATCGATCTATATTTTGCAAGAGATGGAAAACGTTATCGTAGTTTAGGCTGTGCACCTTGTACGGGGCAGATTGAATCCAATGCAACTTCAGTAGAGGATATTATTGAAGAGTTGAAACATACAACAGTTAGTGAACGAGCAGGAAGAGCACAAGACCAAGAAGACTCATATGCAATGCAGAAGTTGCGAAAAGATGGATACATGTAGAAGGGAGTGGACGGAATGGAGAAAATTGAAAACATAAAAAAGGTGGAAAATATAGATCGTTTAAAAATAGTAGTTGTAGGGCATGTAGATCATGGAAAGTCAACGGTTATTGGTCGTCTACTATATGATACCCACTCGTTACCACAGGGGACCATTGATAAAGTAAAGAGAATTGCAAAGGAAACAGGAAAGCCTTTTGAATATGCATATCTATTAGATGCTTTTGAAGAAGAACAAAAACAAGGAATAACAATTGATACAACACAGATTCAATTTCAGACAGAGCAGAGAGAGTATGTTATTATTGACGCGCCAGGTCATAAGGAATTTCTTAAGAACATGATCTCAGGAGCTGCTAACGCCGAAGCAGCATTTCTTATTATTGATGCGAAAGAAGGTGTACAGGAACAGTCAAAACGCCATGCATATATTCTCTCTTTAATTGGAATTAAGAAGGTATATGTTGTGCTGAATAAGATGGATTTGGTTGAGTATTCAAAGGAAGTATATGATTCTGTTAAGAAGGATATGGGAGAATTTCTTAACACGCTTAATATCAAGCCAATTGATTACATTCCAATCTCTGCCTATTATGGTGAAAATATATTAGAAAAATCAGATAAACTCGATTGGTTTTATGGTCATTCGGTTATTGAGGCAATGGATTGTATAGAGAAAGAAAAAGGCCTTGATAAGAAACCACTTCGTTTTCCAATTCAGGATGTATATAAGTTTGATGATCGCAGAATCATTGCAGGTCGTATCGAAGCAGGAACGTTACAAGTAGGGGATGAGATTACGATATATCCGGAAGGAAAAAAGACAACAGTTAAGACAATAGAGTATTGGGCAGATCGAGATAAGACAGAAATCGTATCAGCAGGACAGTCCGTAGGAATCACGGTATCAGATGAATTCTTTAATAAACGAGGGGAAGTAATTGCTTTGGAAGATAGCAAACCGCTCGTATCCAATTCGTTCAGGGCAAGTATCTTTTGGATGGGAAAGAACAATCTTGTAAAGAATAAGAAATACAAGATTAAATTAGCAACTAGAGAAATAGAAGGTGAATTGGAAGAGATTATCAAAGTGATTGATGCATCGAATTTAGATTCTAGCGAGCAGGTTCAAAAGATCACTCTTAATGATGTTGCTGAGGTTGTAATAACAACGAAGGAACCAGTTGCATTCGACCAGTTCTCACAAAGTCAAGTAACAGGAAGATTTGTAATAGTAGACGGCTATGATGTTGCAGGTGGTGGAATTATAACCCAAGCAGAAGAAGAGAAAGAAAACAAAGAATTGGTTACGTTCTATAAGGGGGCGTTAAAAGCAAGAGGCGATGTTTTTGAAGAATTTTATTATAATGTAGAACAATTTACAGTAGACAAAACAGAAGTGTCATCCAATACATACACAGTTGGAGATGCTATTCCAATTAAAGGCGAAAGCTATAAATATCCTAAGGATTTTGATATCTTGGCATTGCGTGATCAAGTGGCAATACAAGTGAGAGACGGTAAGATTAATGATATGATTCCAATACAGAAGTATCAATATGAAGGTCGACCACTTATAAACGGAAGAGGATTTGCAATTAAGGTAAGTTCAAAAGAAGAACTAAAACATTTCTTAAAAGAGTATCAAAGTTTAGATGAAAGAAGAGAAGTTGCATTTCTTAATAAGTGGATGCGTTTTGATACCTATCGATTTGTCGTATTTCATAATAATTACTGGGTAATTTAGCAAGGAGAAGTACTTTAATTACATAATCGATTCATAGGAATGTACTTTTTATCTATGAAAATCCCATTTATTTGTGTTACAATAGGGAAGAACTTGGAAAAATGAGTTTTGTAAAATTGAGTTTCAAATCGATGGGAGTATAGCTATGAATCGGATATTGATTATAGAAGATGAAGAAAGTGTAAATCGAGGAATTGCCTTCACCCTTGAGAAGGAAGGCTACGAAGTCGAACGGGAGATGACAATTGCAGGTGCAAAGAAAAGCATATTACAGAAGGAACCACAGTTGATCTTATGTGATATTAATTTACCTGATGGCAATGGTTTGTCACTCATTCGTTGGATCAGAAAGCAGAATAAGAATCTGCATATTATCTGTTTAACAGCACTTGAGCAGGAGATGGACCAGGTCATGGGATATGAAGCGGGTGCAGATGATTATATAACAAAACCATTTAGTTTGTCTATTTTAATGCTGAAAGTTGCAGCATTCTTTAAGAAACAAGCAAATAGACAACCTAAGGTCTTACAGTCTGGTGACATTCAGTTCTTTTTAGGAGAAATGCGTGTGGAGAAGGAGGGGGAGGAAGTGCTCTTAACTAAAAATGAGTGGAAGCTTCTTCAACTGTTCCTCCTTCATCCAAAACAGATCTTAACGAAAAATCAGTTGCTGGAACAACTATTTGATTTAGATGGTAATTTTGTAGATGAGAATACCCTTGCAGTAAATATAAGAAGGTTACGGGAAAAGATAGAAAAGGATCCTTCAAAACCAGAGTATATTCAAAATATCCGTGGAGTAGGATACATATGGGAAAAGGACTGTCGAACATGTCAAGAATAAGTAGAGAATCACAGTGTAATAAAAAGATGTATGGGTGGATATGCAGTGTTTTGTTCTTATTAATTGCAGTAGTAACAAGTATTCTTTGTTATAGGGAAGTGGAACAGTATAAAGAGAAGATTGGCATCCTTGCAACAATGGTTGATACTTCAGATCCTTTACATACCGCAGCCAGTTTAATGAAGGGAGAAGAAACGACAAAGAGTGCTTCTTCTGTTCTAAAAGAATATGGATATACCAGTGCATATGAGGATTACTTTAAGAAAAATTGTATACAACAAATCTGGAAGTATATAGGTGGTGCAATAAGCATCTACATGCTTCTTCTGTTGCTGTTTTATGGGACAACCCGTTATCAGAGAAATGTTTATAGAGAACAGATGATAGATATTCAAAAAAGAGTAAGCCAGATTCGTAGCGAGTCAGACGAATGGGTGCCTCCTATTGACAAACAAGGAGAGGAAGTACAGAAAATTTATGAAGAATTAGCCGCCTTTTCTAAAACAATACATCTAATGAAAAAGCAGATGATACAGGAGAAGGAGGAGACGAAGTCACTTGTTACCGATATCTCACATCAACTAAAGACACCCGTGGCCGCCTTAAAGACCTGTTTTGAGATAGTAGAGAAACAGGAATTAAGTGAACTCGAACGAGAGGAATTCCTTGCAAGATGTAACCATCAACTACGTGGTCTTGAGAATATGCTCGCAGCATTGTTGAACATATCTAGAATGGAAACAGGCATGATTACCATACAACTGGAAGAGGCACCAATCTTTTCAACATTCGTAGAAGCGATGAACCGTGTCTATGTGAAAGCTAGAGAAAAGAAAATTGAGTTAGTAGTGGAAGCGGAGGAAGAAGTACAGAAATTACAGATTCCGCATGATCCAAAATGGCTATGTGAGGCGTTGATTAACGTGCTTGATAATGCAATCAAATACAGTACAAGGAACCAAACCATAACCATACGCTTCCTTTTACGGACAACATTTCTACGTATCGAGATAGAGGATCAAGGAATTGGGATACCAAAAGAGGAAGTAAACAAGATCTTTAAACGATTTTACAGAGGACAGTTACAAGAAGTAAAAGAGCAGGAAGGTTCAGGAGTAGGGCTGTATCTTACAAGGGAAATTCTGAATAGACATGGAGGAACCATTACCGTTCATGTTAAATCAGATGGAACGTCGGGGAGTATATTTGTTCTGCAGATTCCCAAAAAGTAATTGGAAAGTATGATAAGACTTCATTGTACATCATTCGATCGTAGAAGATGTGCAATGAAGTTTTTTATCTTATACATTTTCCAATCTTACAAATTTGTAAGTGTTTTTTCTCGCTTTGTAAGTAAGCAGAAAGAAACAACAGGTATAGTTATTGTAGCATAGAACAAATATTTGATTCGTGCGTTTGAGAAATCGGCATTCATAACAGAAAAGGAAGGGAAGAAATATGGAATCAATCGTTAGAACAGAAGGATTGTCTAAGAAGTATGGAAGTAAGCAAAATGAATTCTACGCAATTTCCAATATTAATATGGAAGTGAAGCAAGGAGAATTTGTTGCAATAGTTGGAAAGTCAGGATCAGGTAAAAGTACGCTGCTTCATTTACTAGGAGGATTGGATCGCCCAACAAGTGGAAAGGTATATTTGAATGGAAAGGACATCTATGGAATGAAGGAGGACGATTTGGCCATTTACCGTAGAAGAAAGATTGGATTTATCTTTCAAGCCTTTAATCTAGTTTCCTCTATTAATGTGTGGGAGAATATGGTGCTTCCTTTGGGGTTAGATGGAAAACAAGTGGATGAGACCTATATGAAAGAAATCATTGAGACCTTAGGATTGGAATCAAAGATTCATAGCCTCCCTAATACGTTATCGGGAGGACAACAGCAACGGGTAGCCATTGGAAGAGCATTATCTACAAAGCCAGATGTAATCCTTGCGGATGAACCAACAGGAAATCTTGATACCAAAACAAGTGATGAAGTGATTAGTTTACTGAAGTTGTCCGCAAAGAAGTACGGGCAAACGATCATTATGATCACTCATGATGAAGATATCGCACAGATTGCAGATCGCAGACTCGTGATCGAGGATGGCAAGGTGGTGAGAGAATGAATGCTTTAACAAACGTTGCAAAGTCAAATAATCGCCACAACCGTACGCGGAGTGTCCTATTGATTATATCCATTCTACTTACAACATTAGGTCTTACCGTGATCAGTACATGGGGCTATGCGATTATACAAACGAATAAGAATAATGCTGGAATTCTTTATGGACGGTATGATGGTATCTATGCAGGTATAACGAAGGACCAACTTCATGAGATGGAACTTAAGAGTGCATTTGCAAAGATTGGAAAAATGGAATACGTCGGTGAAGTGGAAAATGAGCGTTCCATTTCCCTGTATGCGACGGATCAGGTTCTTCGAGAACATCTGTATATGGATGATATGTTGGAAGAAGGACGGTTCCCAACATGGAAGGATGAGATTATTGGAAGTCGTGCATTTTATTCGTCCCTAGGATATGAATCTGTTCAAGTAGGAGATTCTATTACCGTTTCCTATCGTCCCGATCTTACAAGTAAATACGCAGATAAGGAGTTTAGAGTCAGTGGAATTTTAAATGCGCAAGGAGATGCAAACTCCATATTGGGATATGTATCAGAAGAATATTATACCAGTACCGTAGCGGAAGAGGACCAATCCTATATGGCATATTTCCTTTTGGATAAGAATGAGAAGGTGAATTCCCATAATGCAATGGAAGTGTTGAAAGAACTTGCAAGTGATTGTGGGATTGATACCAAAAGAGTGTCTCTGAATCGAGCATATGTTATGTGGGCAAGAAACCCAGGTACAGAAACAATCTTGGTGTGTGTTGTAATTATTCTTATTATCATAATGTTGTCTTTGGTAGTAATCTACAATATCTTTCAGGTTGGTATGAAACAGAGAGTCTGGGAATATGGAAAAATCAAAGCAATGGGAGCTACGAAGAAACAATTGCGACGAATTATTCGTAAGGAAGCGCTGTATCTTGGTGCGATTGGAATCCCGTTAGGTTTATTATTTGGCTATGTTATAGCAAAGATCTCCTTTCAATGGTTAGTGAAACAAGTTATGGGAATACAGGGGAATCGACTGGATAACGTTTCCTTATTCCAAGTACCAATCTTCCTTTTGGTAGCGGTACTCTCTCTTATTACCATTTTGCTTGCCATTCGAAAACCAATGAAAATTATTTCGAAAACAACGATTGTCGAAGCAATGCGTTATCAGGAACAAAGAAAGGCGAGGGGAATTCGAAAAGGGAAAAAACAAGTAACTGTAATGGGATTAACGATGGCAAATATGAGTGGAAATCGGAGAAGGACAATATCTACAATCATTACCTTAGGGCTATCCTGTGTGCTATTTGTTGTCATGGCGAATTCTCTTGGTAATATGGATGATGCGTATGAGGCAAGGAAGATTGTGGAACGAGGAAAAATTTATGTGTACTTAACATATTCGTTGAATGATACTGCCTATCCAGAAAATAATTTGGATTCCATACTCAAAGAAGATCCCCTTGATCAAGAATTTTTACAACAGGTAAGAGAAATTGAAGGAGTTACGGAAATCTATACAAACAAGATTGTACTAGCAGCCGATGAAAAACAAAATCCAATCACCATTGGCGTTCTTAACAGAGAAGAATTCAGTCGCTATAAGGCAAAAGCAGGAAAGGTAGGAAACTTGGATTATGATGCTGCTTCGAAAGAAGGTGCAATAATTTACGGGTGGGGAGCGCTTATGGAAACCTACTGTCCATATTCGGTTGGTGATCAAGTACCGATTACGTTAGAAAATGGAACGAAGATAGAACCAAACCTACAGGGAGCATTCGGATCCATTAGTTCGGACTGGGCAGTCACAGAAGACACGTATCAAGCATGGAATCTAGGAGAAGACCATATAGCAAAAGTATGGATTGATTGTACAACTGAGCAACTACGTAATGTTGAGAAGAAATTGAATGAAATCCTTCTTGGAGTGGATCATGTTGAGATAAAAACCTATGAATCGGCACTTAAAGAAACCCAACTAAGTATGAAGATGATAACGGTTGGAATCTACGCTTTATTGATCTTAACCGGATTAATTGGTTTTATGAATATGGCAAATACCATGGTTACCAGTATAACAACAAGAAGACAAGAATTTGGAGTACTTCAGGCAATTGGTATGACAAGCAAACAATTGAGCCATATGTTACAGTTAGAAGGGGTGATCTTTACAATTGGTACTGTTTTTGTATCACTGACTGTGGGAATCCCTTTGGGATATGCAGTATTCCAATATGGAAAGAATAACGGATACATTGGATTACATACCTATCATTTTCCTACAGTAGAGGTTTTATGTATGATCGGCTGCATACTAGTTTTACAAATTGTCTTAGCATATGTGTTAAGTAAGAATATTAAAAAGAATTCCATTGTAGAAAGAGTACGTTATCAAGAATAAAGGGAGTTGGTTTAGGCAGAAGAGTATGTTAGAATAGTAACGGTAAAGAATATGAACAAGAGACAATAAAGAGAGAAAATAGATGAAGAAAATAGTGATTGGAATCGTAGCACACGTGGATGCAGGAAAAACTACCCTGTCGGAAGGGATGCTCTATCTTGCAGGTGCAATACGTAAGCTTGGAAGAGTGGATAATGGAGATGCATTTTTAGACACGTTTTCCTTAGAGCGTGCTCGTGGCATTACGATATTTTCAAAATTAGCAAAGTTTACTTGGAAAGATACGACCGTTACGTTATTAGATACCCCTGGACATGTGGATTTCTCTGCAGAGATGGAGAGAACACTACAGGTTTTAGATTACGCTATTTTAGTGATTAGCGGTGCAGATGGTGTCCAGGGACATACAAAAACTTTATGGAGTCTGTTAGAAAAATATAAGATTCCTACGTTCCTTTTCATCAACAAGATGGATCAACAGGGAACGAATAAAGATGAACTCCTTGGGCAGTTACAAGCAATGCTTTCTGATGGATGTATGGATTTTACGAATCCTGAATCTGAAGAATTTTATGAAAATGTTGCCATGTGCAGTGAAGATTTATTAGAACAGTATATGGAACAGGGAGCAATTACGACAGAACAAGTTACCGAATTGATCAAAAACCGAAAGATTTTCCCTTGTTTCTTTGGTGCTGCACTTAAGTTAGAAGGAGTAGAAGCATTTTTAGATGGCTTAGAAACATATACCGTATCTCCTCAGTATGGAGATAGCTTTGGCGCGAAGATTTATAAGATTGCTCGTGACGAGCAAGGAAATCGACTAACTTATCTAAAAGTAACAGGGGGCACTTTACGGGTGAAGATGGCGCTTTCTTCTCAAGAAGAGAAGATCAATCAAATCCGTATCTATTCTGGTGTCAAATATGATGCAGTTATGGAAGCAGAAGCTGGAACAATCTGTGCAGTTACTGGACTTACCACAACAAAACCAGGAGAAGGGGTTGGTATAGAGAAGTCCTCTATGGGACCCATTCTATCGCCTGTATTAACTTATGAGATTCAATTACCAAGTGGCTGTGACCCAAATGCAATGTTACCAAAACTTCGGATACTGGAGGAAGAAGAACCAGAACTACACATAGTTTGGGATGAGGAATTACAGGAGATTCAAGCACAGATTATGGGGGAAGTGCAGATTGAGATTCTACGAAGTATGATTGCTACTCGATTTGGTATCGATGTTACATTTGGCAACGGTAATATTGTATACAAAGAAACCATTACCGATGTGGTGGAAGGGGTTGGTCACTTTGAACCCTTACGACATTATGCGGAGGTTCATCTGCTGCTAGAACCTGGAGAACCAGGCTCGGGACTTGTATTCGAAAGTAATTGCAGTGAAGATGAACTTGATCGAAATTGGCAGCGGTTGATACGAACCCATCTTGAAGAGAAAGAACACAGAGGTGTTCTGGCAGGGTGCAGTATAACGGATATGAAGATTACCCTGGTTGGTGGACGAGCGCATCAAAAACATACCGAGGGTGGAGATTTCAGACAAGCAACCTATCGTGCAATCCGACAAGGATTACGGCAAGCGACTTCTGTCTTATTGGAACCATATTTTCATTTTCAATTGGAAGTTCCAGAGAAAATGGTAGGGAGAGCCATGACGGATCTGGAACGAATGCAAGCTAGTTTTGAGATGAAGGAAAATAAGAATGGTATCTCAATCCTTGAGGGAAAATCACCGGTTGTTACGATGCGAGACTATCAAAAAGATGTGGTTGCTTATACCAGCGGACATGGAAGATTGTTCTGTGAGTTAAGTGGATATGAACCTTGCCATAATCAAGAAGAGGTCCTTGCAAGATTTGCATATGATCCAGAAGCGGATCTAGCGAATCCGACAGGGTCTGTTTTCTGTGCACATGGTGCAGGGTTCTTAGTAAGCTGGGATCAAGTACCAAACTACATGCATGTGGAAAGTTATCTGATGAACCAGAATAAAGAACTTCGTCTAAAAGATAAAGAAGTTAAAGAATATGCAACCTACCAGGAAGAACGGTTTATTGATACCGATGAGATTGATGCAATCCTCAATCGAACCTTTTATTCCAATAGTGGTTCGAAAGAAAGATATTATACCAATCGAAAGAAGGAAAAGACTTATGAAGGACCGGTTGTGCGAAACTATAAGAAAACAGAGAAACTAGAAGAGTATCTGTTGGTGGATGGCTATAACATTATCTTTGCGTGGGAAGAGCTAAACCAATTGGCGAAGATCAATATGGATGGAGCAAGAAACAAACTACAGGATACTCTATGCAATTACCAGGCAATTAAGCGTTGTAATCTTATCGTTGTCTTTGATGCTTACCGAGTAGAGGGACATCGAACGGAGATTATGGATTACCATAACATTCACGTTGTGTTTACGAAAGAAGCCGAAACAGCGGATCAGTATATCGAAAAGTTCTCTCATGAAAATAGTAAGAAATACGACATTACCGTTGCTACCTCAGATGGGGTGGAACAGGTGATCATACGAGGGCAAGGTTGTCGCTTGCTATCTGCGAGAGAGTTAGAGGAAGATGTAAAACGAATAGAAGAATCTATTCGAGAAAATTATCTGGAACAGGGAACGAATAAAACGGGTGGATTATTTGATCAGGTATCAGAAGAAACAGCGAAGCATATTGAGAAAATATTGAAGGAAGAGTAGGCATCGTCCTACATGTAAAGGATAGGAAACTGTATCGGCAATAAGAATGAATAAAGTGTGAAATTCAGACATAGTGATACATGCAAAAGAGGACAGAATAAATAGTGATCTTTTTACAACATCAAGGACAAGGATTAGGTTAACAAATGACTGGGAAAAACCGATATTATTTTAACGGGAGTTTTCGTATGACTGAAGTTTTAACATGTGCAATCCATGCATTTGTGCTCCTTGCACATGTTAAGCAGATCAGCACGTCATATTATGACTTTGTGTATAGGAGAGCGATAGAATAAGATTGTATAAAGGAGATTGAGGAGTATGAGAATTAATAATACCGTGTCGGAGTACAAGCAGATTAATACACAAAGAGAACAAGGAACGAATGGAACAGGACAGAATACAGAAACATTAGCTACGTCGAATGCGAATGGGATTACCTTGAACATTTCAAATGAGAGTAGGGAACTTTTAGAGAGTCAGAAAAGGCAAGCGGAAGAAATCCAAAATCGAGCTTTGCTAGAGATGTGTGAGGAACAATTAGAAGCAAGTAAAGATGCCGCAAAAGGAGTAGAAGATATGGGAAAGATGATGGAGATTGCTAGACGAATCGCCAGAGGAGATAAAGTTCCCATAAAGGATGAAAAGAAATTAATGGAATATAATTCGAAACTATACCAGACGGCAAAGGCTGCTGCGATGTTGAACATGAATAAGAAACACAAGAAGTACAAATCGATGTTTGATGAGGAAAATGACGAAGAGCAGGCAAAGAAAATACGGGATTTAGATCGAGAAGATGGAGCAGATCTATCCTTAGACGGTGTTTCAGAAACAGATTCCAGTACGTCAGCAGAAGAAAGTACTTCAACTGAGATTACAGAATAAAGGTCTTGATTCGTTCGTCACGTTATATGTATAATAGACGAACAGATGTTTACGTTAGATGCAGAATCTGATACAATAATGAATAGAAAAGGATAAGAATGTATCATAACAAAACATACAGAAAAGCAAGGGCTTTCGAGTCGTAATCATGAAAAAAGGTAGGAGTAGATCGATGGACGGTAAAGATTTGATCATATATGACAAGACAATTCCAGCACGGAAGGGGAGCTTTATTCCATATCCAGAAGAGCTTTCTGAAGATATTAAGAATTATCTCAGAATCAATGGAATCGAAGCATTATATTCCCATCAAGGGGAGATGTTTGAACAAGCAAGAAGTGGAAAAGATGTAGTGATCACTACCGCAACAGCAAGTGGAAAGACCTTAAGTTTTCTTTTACCTGTTTTACAGGAAATCTTAAATAATCCATTGGCACGAGCGATTTTCATCTATCCTACCAAAGCGTTAGCAAGTGATCAATATCGTGCAATCCTACCATATCTGGAGCATTTTGGACAGGAACGGATTGTGGCAGGTGTTTATGATGGAGATACGCCTGTTCATGAACGAAGTCGGATACGAAAAAGTGCCAATATCATCTTAACGAATCCTGAGATGCTCAATAGTGCATTCCTTCCCAATCATAGTAAATTTGGGTTTGATTTTATCTTTTCAAACTTACGTTATATCGTGATTGATGAACTGCATACGTATCGTGGGGCATTTGGTTCTCATCTGGCAAACGTATTTCGACGTCTGCAACGGGTCTGTAATTATTACCATTCGTCACCACAATTTTTGTGTAGTTCCGCAACCATAGCGAATCCATTAGAACTTGCAGA
This sequence comes from Anaerosporobacter faecicola, assembly GCF_012070565.1. Lineage (GTDB taxonomy): Bacteria > Bacillota > Clostridia > Lachnospirales > Lachnospiraceae > Anaerosporobacter > Anaerosporobacter faecicola. The sequence goes on along the minus strand of NZ_JAAQRO010000023.1, from coordinate 128,027 downwards.
GAACATTTGCTCAAGAACATTTGTATTGGTGGATCAGGATGGCTCACCTGCAGCAAAGCGGCGTTATGTTTTGCTTCAACCACCAAAGGTAATGGGGGAAGATCAAACCTATTATGGACAAGTACAGCCTTCCACTGTTGCAGCGGAATTATTACCAGAGCTTGTGGAAAAGAATCAAAGTTTTATAGCATTTGCCAAATCTAGAAAATCAGTGGAGATTGTATTAAAGGAAGCAAGGGATCGTATGAGAACGGAAAGTTTCTTTGGTTCCTCCATGATGGAGCAGATCTCAGGATACCGTGGTGGTTATACGCCAATCGAACGGAAAGAGATTGAGACGAAGATGATAACGGGAGCAATCAAAGGGTTAGTATCAACGAATGCCTTAGAACTGGGAATTGATATTGGGAAGATTAATACGACAGTATTGATCGGATATCCAGGAACCAGGGCTTCTTTTTGGCAACAGACAGGACGTGCTGGACGAAGTGGAACGGGGTGCAATAATTATCTGATCCTTGATAATCTTCCTTTTGATCAATATATCGCTTTGAATCCAGAATGGTTGTTTGAGAATAGCAGTGAGAATGCTGTAATCGATAAGAATAATCTACTCATAGAACTAGCACATATACGTGCTGCAGCCGCAGAGCTTCCGCTTACCTTAGATGACATTCATTTCTTCCCTGACTTAGGAGAGACGATACCTGTTTTACTAAAGGTGGATGAACTATCCAATCAAAATGGAAGATTTGCCTGGGCGGGCGGAGAATTTCCTGCAGGAGATTTTAGCTTACGTAATATTGATAAAAACCGATACAAGTTGATCGACCAAGAGAATAATAAAGAAGTGACGGAGATGGATGAATCGCAAGCATTTCATGAACTTCATAAGGGAGCAATCTATCTGCATGATGGAATTTCCTATCAGGTGTTGTCCTTAAATCTAGATAGTAAAACGGCATATGGCATCCCCTTCGATGGAAATTATTATACAATGCCAGGTGGGGAGACGAATATTCAGGTGATCCATAAAAGTAAGGAACAAGAGGTAAAACGAGTTAAAGTTGCTTTTGGTGATGTGAATGTTCAGGATTATGTGTATATGTATAAGAAACTACAGTTTCATAATCATCAGAATCTAGGATACGAACAATTACCACAACCGTTAACGAAGGAGTTTGATACAGAAAGTACATGGATCCATTTGCCAGAGAATGTTGTTCGAACATATCGAGGATTGCTTCAGGAAACACAAAATGGACAAGTGGTACGGAATAATCATTTTGAAGGGGTGTGTTATGCCATTCAAAATGCCGCTATGATGGTAACGATGACGGAACAAGCAGATATTGGGGTTACCACATCGCTGAATGCATTAGAATTGAGTGGTCCAAGTGCAGATGATGTATCGGTCTATGTGTATGATCGGTTTGTCGGTGGGTTAGGATTCTCAGAGAAAATCTTTGATTGTATGGAAGATATTGTGGATAGTGCAATTCAGATGGTAAGCGGATGTCCATGTAAAGATGGTTGTGCGGCATGTATTGGTGATTATAAACTGGATAAGAACATGGTGCTTTGGGGCTTGAAGAATCTAAAAGAGGAACTGGAAGTTCCTGTTGGTGTAAAGGCAGTACCCTATGCGCCTGTGTCTTTTATTAAGAAGAAGTTCCTATTCAAAGAACTACCAGAACAATGGGCAGCATTCTGTGCGTATATAAAAATGAATGGCGAATCGTATGGCGATTTCTTATCGAATGTATCAAAAGTGGAGGTAGGAGGCAATAGACTGACCTTAGTCTTGCACCATGCTTTTTATGGAGAATGGGTTATGGAACCTACGAATAAAAAAAGTATCATCAATATCATCCAGTTTCATGTTGAAACACCACCAGTCATTCAATTGCATGTTCGAGTGGAAGAACAAGAAGAACAAGGAGAATTAGGAAAAGAGATTCAAAGAAAGATAGCACGTCGTTATGAACATCTGAACGAATCGTAGGAGAACGAAAGTATGAGAGAACAGGACTTCTCACAATTAAATAAGTATCAGCAGATGGCTGTTCTCGAGGATAGTAAGGCTTGTCTTGTCAATGCACAGGTAGGTAGTGGTAAGACAACCGTATTGATCTCAAAAATCCTGTATTTACATTATGAAAAACAGATTCCTTATAAAGACATGGTCGTACTTACCTTTACGAATAAAGCAGCAGAGGAGATTAAGGAACGACTGAGAAAACAAGAGGAGAACTTGTCAGTGGAAGAACTACAAGGGTTTGGGACCTTTCACCGCGTTGCCCTTCATCTCCTTAAGGAACAATTACCTATAGAACAATTCGGATATACAAGGGAATTTCTCGTTATGGACCCAGAGGAAGAAGTTGATCTAGCCTTGTCCATTCTTCAGGAAGAAAAATTAACCATCAAATACAAGAATCGATTAAAGAAGCGGTTGGAACAAGCGTTTGAACGAGAAGATTTACTAGAAGAGGATCAGCGGTATCAAGATGATCTTTCAGTGTTAGTAAAACGATTAACGGAAGAGAAGATTCGTTTGAATAAGATGAACTTTGTGGACTTGCTAAAGATAAGTGATCAATTATTACAAAAGGAATCGAGTCATTGGAAGCCTGCATGGATCATTGTGGATGAAGTACAGGATTGTGATGCGAGGCAGTTTGCATTACTGAATCATCTTCGAGGTAGGGATACCAAGCTCTTTGCAGTAGGGGACCCGAATCAGGTTATTTATAGTTGGCGAGGTAGTACCTTCGATGTTTTTCGGCGTTGGAAAGAAGAATACCAGGCGAAGGAATTATCGTTGCCTATTAATTATCGCTCCAGTACATCCATCTTAGAAGCTGCGAAAGTATTTCTACAAAATGGAAATGATTTGGTGGGAATACGAGAAACTGGTAATAAAATTATAGTAAAAAATCATTATAATGCATTTCAGGAAGCTGACTATCTGGCGAGGAAGATTAAGAAACTCCATGCTAGTGGAATTCCCTATTCTGATGTTGCAATTTTTTATCGATTGCAGAACCAATCAGAGGAACTAGAGCAGGTATTTGAAAGAGAAGAAATCCCGATTGAAGTTTCTCTTAAGAAAACAATCAAGGATATTCCGGTACTAAACTGGTTCATACGGGTATTACGTTTTTCAATTAATCCACAAGATCTGGCGTCTGGGATTGCTGTACTTTGTGATCCTAATTATGGAATAGGAATCACAGAAAAAGGTGCAAGGAAAAGAATCAGAGAATATGGGGGAAAAAAAGCTGAGACGACGTTACCGTTATTTGCATATCTTGAAAAAAAGGAAGAACCTCAAAAGTACAAAGAACCGGATATACTTTGCCAAATGCTAGAATTTCAAGAAAAGTATCTTCAACAGGCGAATACAAATATTAGCAAGAAGAACTGGATTTTTGGTATACAGGAGTATTTTCACTTGAATTACTATCTTCATCCGACAGCAGCAACATATCAGGAAGATAAAGAAGCGATTCAATCCATTCTTGCATTAATGGAGGAATTCGTAGATGAGCAATCACTTGAGCCTCAACAGGGACTACGGGAATTTCTCAATGCTTCGACTCTATATGGGAAAGAAATTATATCTCGTTCCATTCATAGTGAAAAAGACTCCGTTAAATTAATGACCCTACATGCTTCAAAAGGATTAGAATTCTCTTATGTCTTTATCATTGGAGTGAATTATGGACTCATTCCGCTACACTGTAGGGATGAAGAAGAGGAAGAGGAAGAAAAAAGATTGTTCTTTGTTGGAATTACTCGTGCGAAGGATCAATTAGAGCTTTCTTATTATACAAGTTCAGGGCAGAACCGAGTAGCAAAGGGAGCAAGTTTCTATCTCAATATGATTCCCCGTAAATTAGTAGAGAATGAGACAAGAAAGCAAGAAAAAGTGAATCTTCAAGATTTGAAACGGCAGATTATGAAAAATCGAGAAATTGCGTTTGAGAAGGAGAAAGATTCTATACAGATCGCGGTTAGTCCTGAAGTGAAACAGAAAGAAACGCAGGATACACAATCAAAACGAAATGTTCGACACCTAAAGTATGGGCTTGGCGTGGTAGTTAAAGAAGATGCAGATATGATTACGGTACTCTTTGAAGATTATGGAGAGAAAGAATTTATGAAACTGTTTAGTGAGCTAGAAGAGTTAGGAACACATTAATTGCTGAAAATGCCTTAGGATAACCCTTCAGGGCAGCAATTGAACTGTGAAGTTTGCGTTAATAAGATAAAACGTATATATAGAAAATAAGAACCCAGTACAGGAAAACGACAAGTAGCAATTGACGTATTCCTGTACTGGGTTTTTGAGATCTCTGTTCGTAAAGTTTATTATTGGTTCGCATGAATATACTTCTTGATTGCTGTAAAGCTTTCACTACTAAGAACATGTTCCATCTTACAAGCATCTTCAGAAGCAGTTTCCTTACTTACACCAATGGATTCTAGCCAATTGGATATAATATCATGTCTTTCGTAAATCATCTCAGCAATCTCTTTTCCAGCATCTGTAAGGTAGATAAAACCAGCCTCCGTTACTGTTATATAGTAATTCTCGCGAAGATTTTTCATAGCAACACTAACACTGGATTTCTTGAAATTGAGTTCATTCGCTATATCAACAGAACGTACGACAGGGAGGGTTTTACTCAATCTGAGTATGGTTTCGAGATAATTTTCAGCTGATTCGTTAATGTGCATAGTAACCTCCAATACATTCATTGCTAGTCATTTGCGTTGCTACGTAAGAGTAGCACGCTCTTTGGACTAGTTCGTTTGTTCAATCTTTTGTTAGTATAGCATAGTTTTTGGCCTTGTGCAACGCATGAACAGGAATTTTGAATTGAAAGTTATTGACAACGAATAAATGTTAGGTTATACTAACCATAGAAGACAAATGACAACGAATACCATTTAAAAGTGAGGAGGTCATGTGTATGGAAGTTGTATTTATGGGAAGTGTAGGACTCTGTATAGGATCAGTATATGTAAAAGAATGGTTGATAAGAAAAGCACATGAGATACGAAAGTAGTGAGTTCATTCATACAATGAATTATTATGTAACGTATATAGAAAGGTTTAAGGAAGAAAGGAGTGAAAGAAATGGCAACACAATGTACCTGTTCTGGTAAAGAAATGCAAGAGCGAAGAAGCTATCATCGTTCAGAGATGCAAAAGGAACGCATTATAGAAAAATTAAAGGAAAGTGGTTGTCGTATCACGCAACAACGCTTACTTATTCTAGATATCATACTGCAACAGGAGTGTTCTTGCTGTAAGGAGATTTATTATAAAGCCTCAAAAATAGATGAGAATATCGGGAAAGCAACTGTGTATCGTATGGTGAATACGTTAGAAGAGATTGGCGCCATCAATCGAAGCAATATGTATAAAGTTTTATATTCACAAGAATGCACAAGTGATAAACAGTACACCATTACATTGGATGATGGAACGGCTTATCTCCTGTCAGCAAAGAAATGGAACGAAATTATTTTGGCTGGTTTGACCAGTTATGGATATGTAAAACACCAGATGATCACCTCCATACATATGGATGAAAAAGAAGAGAGTTGCGTATATAAATAAAATCTTCAGGAATAGAACGTCCAGTGATAGACATAGGTTGTCTACACTAGACCTCCATTCATTGGAGATTTTTTTTAAATCCTATCTATATTCTTTTAACAAATAAGGAAGACTTAATAGAAAAACGAAACATTCTACGATTGGCATGATAATCCATAAGGTATTCGCAGGGAGAAAAATCGGTAAAACAAGAATACAGATTCCACTTAGGAATATATTACGAAGTAAGGAAAGAATAAGTGATTCCTTTGTTCGTAAAGTTGATTGCAGATAGTAGGACGATAAAACATTAACTCCCATTGGTAGAAGAGGGAAATAGAAACTTATGATATAATGATTTGATCTTATCTGTCTGTAGATTCATAATGATGTCCTTTCGTAAAATGATCAAGTTGTTTATACACAATAAAGCATCTTTAAAGTCAAGTGTTATTTTAAGGGAAATTACCTTGAATGCATCGTTTCAGCTCTTTTACACAACTCCGTGCTTAGAAGTATATATAAGTTATTGCTTCCTAGGAATCATTTATGCTATAATACTACTATTCCTATAAAACATATAGACAAAAATGACATGAATCATTAAATAAAAAATAGATAGCGTGTTCATGATTGTATGAAAATTTGTATGATCGAGAGGATAGGATTTAAAGTATCCTTATCATAACAACAATATATAAAGAGATAGAAAACGAGGCAAGGAAAATGGTATATCTAGATTATGCTGCCAATACTCCCACAGATGAGCGAGTATTGGCAGAATTTTGTGAAGCAAATCAAACATATTTTGGTAATCCGAATTCTCTTCACCCACTTGGATTTGCAGCGAAAGAGAAGATGGATTGTGTTACAGAGAAGATTACGCAGTTGTTGAATCTGCAGGAACAGGAGATTATCTATACATCAGGAGCAAGTGAATCGAACAATATGGCGATTAAAGGAATTGCCAGAACGAGCCGACATATTGGAAAACATATTATATCATCGGGATTAGAACATTCCTCTGTAAGTGGAACGTTAACCTATCTGCAGGAACAAGGATATGAGATTGATTTAGTTTCTGTAACGAAGGAAGGGAAGATTGACTGTGAACATTTACGTGAATTATTACGTAAGGATACGGTTTTAGTTACGGTATGTGCAGTAGATAGTGAACTAGGAATTGGTCAGCCTGTAGAAGAGATTGCTAAGATCCTTGTGGAATATCCAAATTGTCATCTACATGTGGATGCGACACAGGCATTGGGAAAAGTACAATATAATTTTCAATGTGGTGATACCATAAGTTTTACTCCACACAAATTCTTTGGAATAAATGGATGTGGTATCTTATTGAGAAGAAAAACTTGTATTATGGAACCCTTGATTCATGGAGGTGTTAGTACGACTATGTATCGAAGTGGAACTCCTGTAGTTGCAATGGCAGCTGCTATGGAAAAAGCAATCGAACTTGCTGTTACGGAATATGAACAACGGCTTGCTTGCGTTAGAGAAAATAATACCTATCTACGAAGAGAATTGCAGAAGATGGAATCGGTCATGATTAATAGCCCAAGTACAAGTGTTCCGCATATTCTGAACATTAGCGTTCCGGGAATTCGTGGTTATGAAATGCAGGAGCGATTAGCAGAACAAGGCGTGTGTTTATCAGCAAAATCAGCTTGTGCAGTGAAGAAAACACCGTCAAAACCTGTTTTTCTTCTTACGAAGGATAAGAAACGGGCAATATCGTCCTTCCGAATCAGTATGAGTCACCAAACAACGAAGGAAGAATTAGAGGAATTCCTACGTTGTTTGAGAAGCTGCGTAGAAGCGTTGAATCCGTAGTATTTAGAGGAAAAATACTTTCTGACCATTGCATTATCAGCATATGAGAGAACGAACAGTAAATGTAAATAATAATGAAATTCAAATAGAGAAAAAGGAGTATGTACAAGAAACATGAGTAGAGAACTAACAGCATGTCAAATGATTGAAAGAAGCATTAATAAAAAGTTCCGAAAGGAGATTTGGACACCATTTGTGCAAGGAATTAAACGATATGAATTGATTCAACCGGGTGATCACATTGCGGTCTGTATTTCAGGTGGAAAGGATTCCATGTTACTGGCAAAATTGATGCAATTGTTAAAAAGAATCACGGATATACCATTTGAAGTGACGTTTCTTGTCATGGATCCAGGTTATAATCCAATTAACCGTCAGAAAATTGAAAGCAATGCAAAGCTATTGGAGATACCAATCGTAATATTTGAAACAGAGATCTTTGATATTGTAAATGAAATTGATAAATCCCCTTGCTATCTATGTGCAAGGATGCGTCGAGGAAATCTCTATAGCAAAGCCAAAGAATTAGGCTGTAATAAAATTGCTCTTGGGCATCATAAAAGTGATGTGATCGAAACAACACTAATGGGAATGCTCTATGGTTCACAGATTCAAGGGATGATGCCGAAATTGCATAGTACGAATTTTGAAGGAATGGAATTGATTCGTCCAATGTATTGTATCTTGGAAGAGGATATCATTGCATGGAAAAACTATAATGACTTAGAATTCATACAATGTGCTTGTCGATTTACTGAAAATTGTACGTTATGTGACAATGGTGGCGGTGGTTCGAAACGTCAAGAAGTAAAACAGCTCATTAAGAAATTGAAAAAGGACAATAAAGCAATTGAGAATAATATCTTTAACAGCATTCATAATGTAAGTCTAGATACCTTAATAGGATATAAGCAAAAAGGAGTAGAACACAGCTTTTTGGATGATTATGAGCGTGAGTAAGAGTAAATGATAGGTAATCATCCACAATAGAATATAGTATTGTACGCCCGTAAACAAAGATACAAAACAAGTAGAATGTTTTGAAAATCCTTGTTTACGGGCTTTTTGTATCGTCATTTATGAATGAAGAGAATGGCTTAGCAATATATAAGAAATGATTCGCAATTTTTTATAAGAATGGGAAAACAGATTTTGCTATAGTTATTATAAGTCGACAAATGAAGTAATCGTCGATATTGGAAAGGAGAAGGTTCCAATGGTAGAGCATAAGGTGATAACGGTCCGAAATCTGTTTGAAGAAGCGGGAATACCAAAGAAAGAAATTGAGCAACGTCTGGAAGAGATATTTCAAACCATATTCTATGGAACGAAAGAGGAACGATTCTATGAAGAAGTAGGTATGGACATGGGTTACCTGACGGATACTGGAAATCATGATGTGCGTACAGAGGGAATGTCCTATGGCATGATGATGTGTGTGCAACTTGATAAGAAGGAAGAGTTTGACCGAATCTGGAAATGGGCAAAGACGTATATGTGGAATGCGGAAGGCAGAAACAAAGGATATTTTGCATGGTCTTGTTCACTCGATGGAAGGAAGAATGCTACAGGTCCGGCTCCCGATGGAGAAGAATACTTTGCTATGGCATTATTCTTTGCTTCCCATCGGTGGGGAGATGGAGATGGTATTTTTCAATACACAAAAGAAGCAAAAGCCTTGTTGCGAGAGTGTATACATAAAGGGGAGAAGGAAGACGGTTCCCCTATGTGGGACCCTACCAATCATTTAATCAAATTCGTTCCAGGTTGTGATTTTACTGACCCAAGCTATCATCTACCACATTTTTATGAGTTATTTGCATTATGGGCTGAGGAAGAAGATCGTGCATTTTGGAAGAAAGCAGCTGCCTGTAGTCGGGCATATCTAAAAAAAGCATGTCATCCAATTACAGGATTATGTGCGGAATATGCAGAATATGATGGGACTCCTCATAGAGAAAAGATGTGGCATGGAGAACGACACGACTTGTTTTATAGTGATGCCTATCGGACTGCTCTAAATATTGGATTAGACTACGCTTGGTTTGGTGCAGATTCTTGGGAATGTGACTGTGCAGGTAAGATTCAAACATTTTTTCAAGAGCATACAAAGCTTGAACAATTAATGACATATGAAATTGATGGAAGAGAGATAGAAGAACCAGCTAGACACCCAGTGGCATTAATTGCAACCACGGCTGCTGCATCATTAGCATCGGTTGATTGTAAGAGGACAGAAACAGAGGATTATGGTCGTTATGCAATGGAATGGGTGAAGACATTCTATCATTTACCACTACGGACGGGAGATCGAAGATATTATGATAATTGCCTGTATCTATTTGCATTTCTTGCATTAAGCGGGAAGTATCAAATATGGTAGGAGGAAAAACAATGGAACAATTGCGTTTCGATAACCTGTTTGGAGAGGGGATGGTCTTACAGCGAGAGTCTGAGATTACCATCTGGGGAACGAGCAAATCTGAATCTACGGTTCATTTCAAACTTATGAAGATACAGAAGGAAGAAATCGTGCTTGCAGAAAAAAGTACGATTGCCGATTCGTGTGGGAAGTGGGAAGTGACTTTATACACAGGTGAAGCACAAGAAAACTGTCGAATACAAGTGAAAAATGATGTAGGAGAAAAAGTTGCAATAGAAAATGTCTGTATAGGAGATGTATATCTTTGTGTTGGCCAGTCGAATATGGAACTGCCAATGGAACGTGTGAAAGATTGCTATCCGGAAGTAATTCGTCACCCAAGTAATAGGGTACGGGAATTGAAGGTAGTAGAACATAGTGATTTTCATAATCCATGTGAGACTGTGGAGAAGGCTTCTTGGAGTATTGCGACACCTGAGAATATAGAAAAATTCTCAGCAACAGCTTACTTTTTTGGAGAAGAAGTTTCGAAACGTACGAAAGTTTCAATTGGTTTGATCAATACAAGTTTAGGTGGTTCCAGAATTCAGTCATGGATGAGCAAAGAAATGTTAAAAGAGTTCCCTGTGGATCTTGCTCTTGCTAGCAAGTATGGAGACGATACCTTTGTAAAGGAACAGATTAGAAAAAATGAAAGGCAAGCAAATGCTTGGTATGACAGCCTAGAGCACCGGGATGTGGGAATGCATCATAGATGGTATGAACAGGAAACAGACCTGGATTCCTGGGATGTAATTCATCTGCCGCAATTGTTCTGTCATACACCTTTAGAAGGATTTATTGGTGTAGTTTGGCTACAAAAAATAGTTACCATTCCCAAAGAAATGGTTGGAAAAGAAGCCAATCTCTGGTTGGGAACAATGGTGGATCGGGATGAAATTTATATCAATGGGATTTATATAGGTGGAACTCCATACCAGTATCCACCTCGTAAATATACCATACCAGAAGGGATCCTTCGCGTAGGGGATAATACCATTACCATTCGTTTGTTTGTTGAGAATGGAGAAGGAAGGGTGACACCAGAGAGAGAATATGAGGTGTTCACAGGTTCTCCTGAGAAGAAGGAATCCTGTGTAAGTTTAGAAGGAAACTGGTACTATCGAATTGGAGCTACCGCAAAGCAGATTCCACCTACGGATTTTGTGAATTGGAAGCCGACAGGATTATATAATGGAATGGTAGCACCTTGCAGGAAATATGGTATAAAAGGAATACTTTGGTACCAAGGCGAAGGAAATACAGATGAGCCTATGCAGTATGGAAAATTGATGCGTGCGTTACTCTCTGGTTACCGAACCTTGTTTCAACAGGAGAATTTACCATTCTATTATGTACAATTACCCAATTTCTCCATTGATCTAGAGGAAGATACGAGTGGGTGGCCCAAATTACGAGAGGAACAAGAAAAGATATTGGATCTTCCTTACACTGGAATGGCTTGCGGGATTGATCTAGGGGAAGATAATGATCTCCATCCATTGAATAAGAAGGAAGTAGGGGAACGATTAGCCAAGATTGCATGTGCCAAGTTATATGGTTATGATTTGGAATACAGCGGACCACGAATCGGTTCTATTACGATAGAACGTGGAAGAGATAACCGGAACATTCTAATTACATGTGAACATGCGAAGATGCTATATGTGAAGGATCGGTTCACTAGGAAAGAAACAGAGAATCCGGTGATTGATTTTGAAGTCGCAGGAGAAGATGGACGATATGAACAAGTAAAAGCGGACATTGAGAAGAATCAAATAACGATACGGTGGCCACATCAAACGACACCAGTTTCTCTAAGGTATTGTCATGGAAATACACCAAAAGGTGCCATCTTGTATAATGAGGAGGGACTCCCGATGGCACCTTTTGAGCGACAGCTTTTATAGCGATTTGTGGCTGGTATTCAATTTCTTATATTCGGAAGGCGTGCAATTCTTGGCTGTTTTGAAGACACGATTGAAGGAAGACAGACTACCAAATCCAGAACGCATTGCAATTTCTGTAATGGATAATTCTGGTTCGATCAAGAGACGTTCTGCTAATTCAATCCGTTTCTGTACCAGATATTCATAACAGGTAACATTTGTAAATTGCTTAAATAACCGAATAAAATGAAATTTACTAAATCCTGCGAATTCTGCCAGATCATCCACGGAGATATTCTCAGCGCAATGTTCCGTTATGTAGGTACAGACTTTCATGAATGTCTCAATGTATTCGTGTTGTTTGGTAGGTGTAACATCAAGAAATCGTCTTACGGTTTTCATTTCATATCGTCCGAGTGCAACAAAGAATTGCAGAATATATGCATTAATGCTTGCTTCCATAAAAGGAGAAGGCTGTTCATACTCTGTACGAATGTGGTTCAACTTTTTTTGCAACGTAGGAAGAAGGATCTGATCTTCCGTTTTATTAATCTGAACAAATGGACGTAGGCTTGGAAGCAACGCAGCCATTCCATTCACATTGCATACAATTGAGTAATCCAGAAGTAGGATCAAGCGTGCTCCTGATGGTGGTGCAAGAAGCTGGTGGATAGTACCAGGTGCAATGAGGAATATCTCACCTTCTTCTACAGTATGTAGAGTTTGATCAATACATATGGTATAGGAATTCTCATAAGGCATAATGATCTCCATTGCAGTATGCCAATGAGGAGGATAATTCTCTTGCTCACGATTAAGAAATAGTTTAATTCCGGGCATATCATGATATAATACGGTTTCTTGAATTCCGTGTAGTGCTTCAATCATAGTTCACATGTCCTTTCTGTAATCGGCAGATTTGAGTAAGCAACAAGTATTTATGCCGATTTATAATAAGACCTTACTTGGATGATTATACTTTATTTTTATGAGAATGAACATCCTTTCTTGTGATATTTATGGCTTTCAATACAGCTGGAGTCGCGTGAGTGGGTAATCTTTAGAAAATATGAGGAAAAAGATAATGAGTGAATTCGAATATGCGTGGTTAGCGTATAAAAGGATCGAGCAATTTGAGAATCAGATATATTTTACGAAGATTCATGGAGAAACCATCGATCTGGTCACTATGACAGCGAAGAAAGAACTGATAATTGCAACAAAAGAGATTCTTGGGCTTGCGTTAGAAGCAGTGGGAAAAGAGCAACAGAAAAAGCAGCAAGAAGAACAACAAGAAAAACAAAAGGAAAAGCAGCAAGCAGAAGAACAGAAAGATAACAAAGGAATTTATTTTGTTCTAAATAAGAATCAAGTAAAGGGAAGCTATCATATATGGACATCAGACGCTGCGCTGTATCTAGAAGCGGCAGAAGGAACAGGTTTTTTATATGGTGTTTTCGAGATTATAAGAAGATTGCAACAAGCATTACCGCTTAAGAATTGGGAGGTAACTAAGAAACCAGATATTCCTTATCGCATGCTGAACCATTGGGATAACCTAGATGGTAGTATTGAGCGGGGATATGCAGGAGATTCCTTCTTTTTTCAAGATAATCAAATCGTACGGAATGAACGGACACGCATGTATGCAAGACTGTTGGCATCCGTTGGTATTAACGCAACGGTGATTAATAATGTAAATGTTAAGGATGCAGCTACAAGGCTGATTACGGATACCTATCTAAAATCCTTGTCAGATGTGGCAGAAATTTTTCGAGAATATGGTATTGCATTATATCTTAGTCTGAATTTCGCAGCACCAATGGAACTAGGAGAACTTACCCTTGCTGATCCATGTGAAGAAAAGGTCTGCAATTGGTGGAAAGATAAGATGAGGGAGGTATATGCCTATATACCTGATCTAGGTGGATTTTTGGTAAAGGCAGATTCCGAGGGAAGACCTGGACCGTTTACATATGGAAGAACCCATGCGGAAGGTGCGAATATGCTTGCGAATGCAGTTGCTCCATATGGTGGAACAATTATATGGCGGTGTTTTGTATACAACTGTATGCAGGACTGGAGAGATAAGAAGACCGATCGAGCAAGATCAGGATACGATCATTTCCAGCCTCTTGATGGACAATTTGCAGAAAATGTAATTTTACAGATTAAGAATGGACCGATGGACTTTCAAGTACGAGAGCCGATTTCTCCTTTATTTGGTGCATTACATAAAACGAATCAGATGTTGGAGGTACAGATTGCACAGGAATATACCGGGCAGCAGAAACATATCTGTTATCTCCTACCAATGTTTGAACAGATACTGCAATTCCATACGTACTGTGGACAGACAAAGGATACGATTCGAGACTTAATCGGAGATAATGCATATGGGCAGACGCGCTGTGGAATTGCAGCGGTTGCAAACACAGGAAATGATAGTAATTGGACAGGACATGATCTGGCAGCAGCAAATCTCTATGGATTTGGCCGAATGGCATTTGATAAAGAGGTTTCGGCCGAAGATATTCTCAAGGAATGGATTGTTATGACCTATGGAGGAAAGAAAGAAGTAAGAAGCACATTGACGGATATACTGATGAAATCATGGCAAGTCTATGAATCCTATACAGCACCACTTGGTATCGGCTGGATGGTGAATCCAAGGGACCATTATGGTCCGAATGTGGATGGGTATGAATACGATCGATGGGGAACGTATCATCGTGCGGACCATATAGGAATCGGAGTAGATCGCAGTAACCTTGGAACGGGGTATGCCTTACTGTACAAGGAACCCCTAGCAAGTCTCTATAATACGATTGATACTTGTCCAGATGAATTGCTATTATTCTTTCATCATGTTCCATATACCCATGTTTTACATTCTGGAAAGACCGTGATACAGCATATCTATGATACGCATTTTCAAGGTGTAGATGAAGTAGAAAAGATGATAAATGATTTCCAACGAGTGAAACAGGAGCTGCCCAATCTGGTGAGTCAACGAATAGAAGAACGCATGGAGGAACAGTTAAGAAGTGCAAAGGAATGGCGGGATCAAATTAATACCTACTTCTATCGAAAATCAGGAATAGAAGATGAGAGGAATCGAAGGATTTACTAGTACATGTGATGGTTATAGAATCATACATGACCATCATCGAAGAGAATACCTAGGAGGGAAGAAACAAAAGAAAAAACGGAATAACATAAGAAAAAGAAGAGTAAACAGTATGAAAGAAAAACAGATAAAAGTAATACAAGAAAAAGAAATACAAGAAAAAGAAATACAAGAAAAAGAAATACAAGAAAGATGAAACAGAACAATAAAAAATTATACAAAACAGAAAGGTGAGAATACAATGACAAAATGTGTACAAAATCAAGATAAAATTATGGAATACAAAAGAAGAGCAAAAGAATTAGTTGGTAAGATGTCCTTGGAGGAAAAATGTTTTCAGATGCTTCATAGTGCATCTGCAATCGATCGTCTTAATATCCCTTCCTATAACTGGTGGAATGAGGGACTACATGGGGTTGCGAGAGCGGGAGTTGCTACAATCTTCCCACAAGCCATTGGTTTGGCAGCTAGTTTTGATGAAGAATTAGTTGAAGAAGTTGCGGATGCGGTATCAACAGAAGCAAGAGCAAAATTCAATATGCAACAGGAATTTGGAGATACGGATATTTACAAAGGATTAACATTCTGGGCACCGAATGTGAATATTTTCCGTGATCCAAGATGGGGACGTGGTCATGAAACATATGGAGAAGACCCTTATCTAACTTCTAGAATGGGTGTACGTTATGTACAGGGCTTACAAGGAAGAGATGAGAATTATCTAAAGACTGCAGCATGTGCAAAGCATTTTGCAGTACATTCTGGACCTGAAGATGTTCGACATTCGTTCAATGCCGAAATAAGCAAACAGGATTTATGGGAGACGTATCTTCCAGCATTTGAAGCATGTGTCAAAGAAGCAAAGGTGGAAACCGTAATGGGTGCATATAACCGCACCAATGGAGAACCATGTTGTGGAAGCAAGTACTTGCTAAAAGATACGCTTCGTGGAACATGGGGATTTGATGGACATGTGGTATCCGATTGTTGGGCAATCAAAGACTTCCATGAGCATCACCATGTGACAGACTCAGCAGTGGATTCCGTTGCATTAGCCGTTTCCATGGGGTGTGATCTGAACTGTGGGAACATCTTCTTATATCTTGCACAAGCAGTAAAAGAAGGAAAAGTATCAGAAGAACAGGTGACGACAGCAGTAGAACGTTTATTCACAACACGTATGAAACTAGGATTGTTTGATGATCCAAAACAAGTACCATACAATGTAATCAACTACTCTGTTGTAGATTCCAAAGAGATGAAAGCTAAGAATCTGGAAACTTCCAAGAAGACACTTGTACTTTTGAAGAATGAGAACCATCTGCTTCCATTGAAGAAAGAAAATCTAAAAACAATTGGTATTATTGGTCCAAATGCGGATAATCGTAGAGCGTTAGTTGGAAATTACGAAGGAACTGCTTCTCGTTATGTTACGATTAATGAAGGAATACAGGATTATCTTGGGGATGAGGTTCGTGTCTTATATTCGGAAGGGTGTCATCTATATAAGGATCGAATCAGTGGACTTGGAAAAGAAAATGATCGTATAGCAGAAGTACGTGGAATCTGTAAAGAAAGCGATGTAATTATTGCATGTATGGGATTGGATTCTGGTTTAGAAGGAGAAGAAGGAGATGAAGGAAATCAATATGCAAGTGGAGATAAACCAAATCTAAATCTGCCAGGTCTACAGGAAGAAATCTTAAAAGTTATTGGAGAATCTGGAAAGCCAGTGGTACTTGTGTTGTTGTCTGGTAGTGCTTTAGCAATCAATTGGGCACAAGAGCACATACCTGCAATCGTCCAAGGCTGGTATCCAGGTGCACAAGGTGGTAGAGCCATAGCAGAATTACTATTTGGCGAATATTCACCTGAAGGAAAACTTCCAATTACCTTTTATCATACAACAGAAGAACTTCCAGCATTTACGGATTATTCCATGAAAAATCGGACGTATCGATATATGAAACAGGAAGCACTATATCCATTTGGTTATGGCTTGTCCTATACCAATTTTGAGATATCTGAATTGAAAACTTCCAGTGGAGAGCTCCATGAAGAAGGTATTGACCTTACCTGTACCATTACGAATACGGGAGAGATGGAAGGTCGAGCAACGATTGAGGTCTATATAAAAGCAGAACGACCAGGAACACCGAATGCACAACTAAAAGGATTTACGAAGGTTGCTCTTGCAGCAGGAGAAGAGAAGAACGTAACCTTACATGTGGCAAAAGAAGCATTTGCACTTTGTAATGAAGAAGGAATACGAGAAGTACTTCCTGGCACATACACGATCTACGTTGGAGAGTCACAGCCAGATGAACGTAGCATTGAACTGATGAAAAAGGCACCAAGAAGAGTAACCGTTTCTTGTTCCTAAGAAAGAACAGGATTTTGTCGGTGAATGCAAGGATTAGGGTAGTTATTTCGATGAAAATATGGTAGGATAAAAGTTAGGAAGTTTTCTAACAATTAGGTATATGAAAGCCTTAAATCTGACGAATGGACTAGAGCGAAGACTTAGGGACCCTAATTTAAATATGGCAAAATATAAGGACTAGAAGGGAATTTATTGAATGAAAGATCAAAATTGTGCGTATTGCATGCAAGGTGAGTTAGTAGCAAAGTTTGGATATCTGGCAATGGAACTCGATGGTAGCTATGTATACATATTTAAGGAACAAAGCAATCCAGGTCGTGTCATTGTTGCTCATAAAAAACACGTTAGTGAGTTGATTGATTTAACAGATGAAGAAAGAAATCAATATTTTGCTGAGATTGCAAAAGTTGCACGCGGGATGCACAAAGCATTTACACCAAATAAGATCAATTATGGAGCGTATGGAGATACTGGTCATCATCTACATTTTCATCTTGTACCGAAGTATGAAGGTGGAAGTGAATGGGGTGGTACATTTACCATGAATAGCGGAAAAGTTATGATTGATGAAGCAAAATGCGAAGAATTAGCGCAACAATTACGTAACGCTATGGAATAAAAAGGTGACCCTTAAAAACATAAAGTACTTGAGTGTACTTGTGTTTTTGAGGGACTTTTTTATTCTATAATAGGAAAGTCCACACGAGAGTGTCGCAGATACTTTGTTCTAATATTAAAGCACAAAAAGGTATGAAGTATGTGGGACACATACAAGGTTTAGAAAATAGGATTGATAAAAGGAGATAAAATTGAGAATAGGAATTCTAGGAGCAGGAAAAATTGCACAGACAATGGCAAATACGATTAATCAGATGAAAGATGTCGAAGGGTATGCTGTGGCATCAAGAGAGAAAAGTAAAGCAGATGCCTTTGCTAAGAAAAATGGATTTTCAAAGGCTTTTGGTTCTTACGAAGAATTGGTACAGGATGAGAAGGTAGATTTAATCTATATTGCAACACCACATTCCCATCATTATGAACATGCAAAGTTATGTATCGAGTATAAAAAACCTGTATTGTGCGAAAAAGCATTTACTGCAAATGCTGCACAAGCACGAGAAATCTTTGCTCTTGCAAAGGAAAAACAAGTATTCATAACGGAAGCAATCTGGACGAGATACATGCCAAGCCGTACTAGAATACAGGCATTAATTGAAGAAGGAATGATTGGAGAAGTGACTTCCCTTACGGCAAACCTAGGCTATTGTATACAAGGCGTTGAGCGATTACAGAAACCAGAACTTGCTGGAGGTGCACTTTTAGACCTTGGTGTATATCCGATTAATTTTGCTTGCATGGTATTTGGTTCCGATTATGAGAGGGTATCATCCACGGCAATCATAACAAAACAAGGTGTGGATTCTATGAATTCCATTACCCTACTGTATGGAGATGGGAAGATAGCCTCTCTTCATAGTACCTTTATGGCTCGAACGAATCGTGGTGGTGTGATCAGTGGTACAAAAGGTTATATGGAAATCCAGAATATTAATAATTGCGAAGAAATCCGTGTCTTTAATACACAAGATGTTTTGCTTCATAAAGAACGTTTTGATGATCAGATCACAGGCTATGAATATGAAGTAGAAGCCTGTAAAGAAGCACTTGAACAAGGTGAACTGGAGTGTCCACAGATGCCACATGCGGAGAGTATTAAGATTATGGAACTCATGGATTCCTTAAGAAAACAATGGGGCGTGATCTATCCATGTGATAAATAGGCAGGTAATGGCTTACGTAATAGAAGAGAATGCGTAAGCCGTAATACATATAAAGTTGGAGGAACATAAAATGACAGTAGTGAATAATCCAATTCGACCAGGATATTATCCAGACCCTTCAATCTGTGCAGTAGGAGAAGATTTTTATCTTGTGAATTCAACATTTACCTATTTCCCTGGTGTACCTATTTTTCATAGTAAAGATTTAAAGAATTGGAGACAGATTGGTAATGTGTTGAACAGAAAAAGTCAGATTTCCCTTGATGAACAATGGCATTCAGGAGGTATCTTTGCACCAAGTATTCGGTATCATAAGGGAATCTTCTATATGATCACCACCAATGTTGGTGGAGGTGGCAACTTCTATGTAACAGCAACCAATCCTGCGGGACCTTGGTCAGAGCCGTATTTTCTAAAAGATGCCCAGGGAATTGATCCTAGCTTATTCTTTGATGAGGACGGAACTGCATATTATGTGGGACAACGTGCGAATTCAGAAGGGGAGAAATACTGGGGAGATTGCGAAGTTTGGCTTCAAGAAATAGATTTAAATGAAGGAAAACTCTTAGGGGAATCAAAAGTTCTTTGGAGAGGGTCTATGAAACATGCAAATTGGGTAGAAGGACCACATCTATATAAGATTGGGGAATATTATTATGTAATGATTGCAGAAGGCGGTACGGGTTTTGAACATTCCATTACTATCGCACGAAGCAAATCTCTTCTAGGAGAATACCAATCCTGCCCACAAAACCCAATTGTAACCCATCGGCATTTTGGAAGGTCGTATCCAATTACCAATACAGGACATGGTGATCTTGTTCAGGATCAAAATGGAGAATGGTATATGGTGTTACTTGCTTCTAGACCAAAACAAGGATATTGTAATATGGGACGAGAAACGTTCTTGGCAAAAGTGGAATGGGAAGATGGGTGGCCTGTTGTGAATCCGATGGAAGGTTGTATCACAGAGACTGTGACTGTTCCCCTTGAGGAACGGGAGACCATATTCGAACCATCTTGCTATCATTTTTATGAGAAAGAATGGGAACCACAATTTATATTCTTACATAATCCCGATGAAAGTGCATATGAAAGAAGGACCGGAGAAGGGGTACTTCGATTGTATGCAAGAAAAGAAAGAATGGATGATCTGGTAAGTTCAACTTATGCTAGCATAAGACAGCAGCACCATTGTTTTCGTGCATCCACCCGTATGCGTCCAAGTATCGTAGAATCAGAAGAAGCGGGAATGGCACTACTACAAAGCAATGAATACTATATAACAGCATTTGCTTGTAAGGAAGATGGGCAGACATATGTAAAAGCAGAGATGCGGAAGAAAGAGGAACGGATTTCATTGGCAAAAGTGTTAGTGGAGGAAGGGCCAATTGAATTTGTTTTCCTTGGAGAAGAGGAGCAAGTAACGATACGATATCGACAAAATGGTCAGGATATGCTGCTTGTAGAGAAAGAAGATATTACCGCTCTAAGTACGGAAGTTGCAGGCGGATTCGTAGGCTGCACCATTGGAATGTATATTACATCGAATGGAAAAGAAGGTACTGGCTTTGCCGATTTTCATTGGCTTTCCTACGAAGGAAAATAGAGGAAAGCTTAGTGAGGTTGTATTAATCGTATATTTTGGAAAAATGACGATAGTATTTATAAAAATTGATATAGGATAAATAAAAAACTGCGATAGGATAGAAAATAGATACAAACGTATTTATTTTCCTATTGCAGTTTTTTATGTAGTGAAAGCCCAGTGCACTTCGTATGTTAATCCAGTCGACAGATTCTGTTTTCTAAGATTGAAGAATAGGCTTACGGGGTGTAAAATTGTTCTGTATTATACGAAGGAGGCACATTGATGAAAAATCATCGAGTACAGTTATTTCTAACATTTTTAAAAATAGGCGGCTTTACTTTTGGGGGTGGATATGCCATGATTCCGCTGATTCGCAGGGAAGTGGTAGATCGTGGCTGGATAAGTGAAGAAGATATGATGGATATCATTGCTGTTTCTGAGTCAACACCAGGTCCCTTTGCCGTTAATAGTGCAACGTTTGTAGGATATCAGGTAGGCGGATTTTTGGGAGCTGCGATGGCTACACTTGGTGTTGTATTACCCTCGTTTTTCATTATTTTAACCATTTCTTTTTTTCTACGACAGTTTGAAGCATTAAAGGCTGTTCAATATGCATTTCAAGGAATTCGTGCAGGGGTACTTATGTTGATTGTTAATGCAAGTTTATCGTTATTCCGACAGTGTAGAAAGAATTGGTTTAGTTATAGCATTATGGTAGTGACATTTGTTTGTACAGGATTTCTCTCGGTTAGTGCGGTTATTCTTCTAATTGTGTGTGGAGTTGTGGGGTACCTCTATTCATCAAGAAAGGAGTCTGTATGATCTTACTGACGTTATTTGTAACATTTTTTAAGATTGGTCTCTTTACCTTTGGTGGGGGATATGCCATGCTTCCTTTGATTCAAAAAGAAGTTCTCGCCCATAACTGGATGGCGATGGAGGATCTGGTTAATTTTATTGCGGTAAGTGAAAGTACACCAGGACCTTTTGCTGTGAATGTTTCTACGTATGTAGGTAGAGTAGTAGGTGGCATTCCTGGTGCTTTCTGCGCAACAACGGGTGTTGTACTGCCATCATTTCTCATTATCTTACTGGTTGCTAAAGGATATGAACGCTTTAAAGAAAGTAAAATTGTAAAAGGAGCAATGAATGGATTGCACCCAGCAGTGGTAGGGTTGATTGCAGCAGCAGCTTTATCTATTGGACAATCCGTTTTTCTTCATAACGGACAACAACGGCTTTCTATCGAAAATGGTATATCCGTAGGGATTATGATCCTTGCTGGTTTCTTATTATATAAAAAGAAACACCCGATCCTTGTGATTGTGCTTTCGGGAGTGATCGGAATTCTTTTTGGGTATTTGGTTCACTAAGGATCGTAAGAGTGGATTCATTAGTTCGAATATAAGTAGCATATCGGTTGACTTTATCAACTAAAGTCAACCAGGAATCCATTGTTTGTAATATATAAGTTGTTATAATGAAGGAATAAGATATATATGTTAGGTAATAAAGTACCAACGATTATGGGAAAACGGTATCGATTAACTAACAAAACAATGAAAGGTCATGTATAGAAATGAACCGTAATTGTAACACATGGATACAGAAATAGACACCGAACAATAGCACCTATGCAAATACCAAAAGATTCTGTATAATACTAGAGTAACAAGATTTAGAGTTATATATATTCCTAGAGTTACTGTAATCAACTGGGAATTTGATTCCTCTGTAATGAGGAGATAGGTAGCAAAAAAGAAGGTGTGAAATGGATCATATAGAACAACAAAAAATGGAAAACGAAGAACAAAATATACAAAAAAAGAAAGCACAAGTGCGAAAAGAATGGAATCAGCAAGAGTTGATTAAGCAAAAGCAACACGAACGTATGCATCAGGAACATATAGCGCATGAACATCAGGAACATATGCATATACATAGTCCGGAGGATAAAAAAGCAGTTCTTAATCGATTGTCGAGAGCGATTGGTCATATGGAAGCAGTAAAACGAATGGTAGAAAATGATGTGGATTGTAGTGAAGTCTTAATTCAATTAGCGGCTGTTCGTTCTGCTATTAATAATACAGGTAAAGTAGTATTGAAGAATCATCTAAATCATTGCATAGTGGAAGCAATTGAAGAGGAAGATCATCTTGCAATTCATCGTCTATCCGATGCCATTGATAAGTTTGTTAAGTAAGATTCGGGTATATGTGGGATAGAAGAATGAGTTGGTTGGAATAGAATAGTATAGTATTAAACAAAAGAAAATGGAGGGGTTATTATGTTAACGATTCAAAATCTGACAAAGAGATATAAAGGGGGGAAAGAAGCCGTTTCCAATCTTAGCTTGACAATTGAATCAGGGGATATCTTTGGTTTTATTGGTCATAATGGAGCTGGAAAAACAACGACGATCAAAGCGGTGGTTGGAATCATTGATTTCGATGAAGGCAAGATTACCATTGATGGACAATCCATTACCGAGCAACCATTACAGTGTAAAAAAAAGACAGCATATATACCAGATAATCCAGATCTGTATGAGCACTTAACCGGTATACAGTATTTGAATTTTGTTGGAGATATCTATCAGGTGCCAGCAAAAGAGAGAAAAGAAGCAATCAAGAAATACGCCGACGATTTTGAAATTACAAGTGCGCTAGGGGATTTGATCTCTTCTTACTCTCATGGTATGAAACAGAAGCTAGCAATTATCTCTGCTTTGATCCATAAACCGAAACTACTGGTTTTAGATGAACCATTTGTTGGACTTGACCCAAAGGCAGCGGTTATATTGAAATCTTATATGCGTCAACTATGTGAAGAGGGTAGTGCAATCTTTTTCTCTACACATGTACTTGATGTAGCAGAGAGATTGTGTAATAAGATTGCGATTATTAAGAATGGAAAATTAGTTGTTACAGGAAAAACAGAAGAGCTAACCCATGGACAGTCCTTGGAAGATGTTTTCATGGAGGTGGTGAGTCATGCTTAATCAGATCCGAAAACTTGTTTGGGTGAATATGTGTAACATGGGGGGAATTAATGTTGCACGTTATTCAAAGGACAAAAAGAAGATTCGAAATGTTTGGCTAATGAGTATTGTTCGATTGCTCTTAATAGGAATGGGAATTACGTATTTTACTATGCTGTCTTATGGATTAACCCAGATTGGCTATGCACAGATCATTCCTGCTTATTTAGTTACCATTACAAGCATTTTCATCTTAGTATTTTCTTTATTGAAAGCGGGAAGTATCTTGTTTGAGATCCATACGTATGACCTTCTGATCTCCATGCCGATCTCCCCAAGGGTGATTGTAGCCAGCCGATTTCTTAGTATATATGTTGGCAATGCCGTATTAAGTTTATTAGCGATTATTCCAGGAATGATCATTTATGGAATGGATCAAAAACCTGGTATTTCTTTTTACGTCATGATGAGTTTCGGTGTTTTCTTATTACCATTAATTCCGATTACTATAGCAACAGCCATTGGTGCCATTGTGATTGGGGTTGGCTCAAGAATGCGTCATAAGAATTTGGCAATCATCTTTTTCTCCTTCGCATTGACAGCTGGTGCTATCGCTTTTTCTATTATTTCTGGTCAAAGTGCAGAAGGTATGACACAGAATGACCTTGCCAATTTGTCCAATCATATAGCAGATATCATCTATCAAATATATCCACCAGCAAAACTGTTTTCTCTTGGAGTAACAGAACAAAATTATGGAGCGTATATGGGTTTTGCGGGTATATCGATCGGTATATTCCTCTTATTTGTAGAGATTGTTCAGCGATTGTACGTAACAATTTGTAATGCCATTCATGCAACCAATACAAAGAACAATTATGTTATGCAGGAACTAAAGAGCAATTCGATAAGAATGGCATTCTATAAAAAGGAAATTAAGAGGTATATCTCTTCAGGCGTTTATGTAATGAATACAGCAATCGGATATCTGATGTTAATTGCAATGAGTGTTGCCATATGTTTTGTTGGAGTCGAAGAGGTAGAGAAGGTAATGGAGATTCCACATGTATTGACGAATTATCTTCCTTTTGCATTAGCAGCAATGTGCTGTGTTAACTCGACAACTGGGTGCTCTATTTCAATAGAAGGGAAACAGTGGTGGATTCCAAAGACCATGCCAGTACCTACCAAAGTAATCTTGGATAGCAAGATTATGGTGAATCTGACAGTTGCACTCCCAGCGATTTTCATATCAGAAATCTTTGTTCTTTTTTCTGTAAAGGGAGATTTGCTAACGAGTCTGTATTTGATCGGTATTCCACTTGTATATAGTTTCTTTACTTCTGTTTTGGGAATTACCATCAATCTGCATATGCCAATGTTTCAATGGGAGTCAGAGACAACGGTTGTGAAACAAAGTGGAGCTTCGTTTCTGGTACTTCTTATGAATATCGTTGCATTGGTTATACCAGTTGTATTCTTGGTAATAACGAAGAATTTGAACTTGGTTTACAGTATGACCATATTAATTATGACAATTTTAACCATTGTCCTATATCATTGGAATAATAGTTGGGATTTAAGAAAATTAGATTAGAAAATCTTAGGGTAGTCACATTATGAAACTCCCTATTACAATTATTTACCTAACCAGTTTTAACGGAAAACTGAGAGGGCTACGATCTAACAGAGACACGTACGCACTTGTTTGCCGCTCGTAGCGGTACATAAGTTTGTGACAATTGCATCTGCCACAAACGAAGTGCAGACGGAGGAAAAAGTCTCATAATAGCTAGTAGCTCTCTTGGTTTTTTATTTTTTTCTTGACAAGTGAGCGAACGCTCACTATACTATAGATAGAAGGTGAGCAATTGCTAACCATAGTATGAAAGAATTCATTATATGCTAATTTGATTTGAATGGATTAGGGAATAGGAAGGGAGTAGAATGACAACAAAGGAACGAATTTTGGATGAATCATTAAAGCTGTTTGCAATTCACGGATTCGATAGTGTTTCTGTCCGAACAATTGCAGCAGCGGTGGGAGTAAGGGACAGCGCTTTATATAAGCATTTTCCTAGCAAACAAGCAATTTTTGATGAAATCGTAAAGCAAAGTATGGAACGATTTCATCAACAATATGAGAAAGTAGATATGCAGCATATACAACCCTCTGATTTGCCCGATATGTGTTTGCAGATGTTTGATTACCAAACGAAAGATCCGTGGATCAAATGTTTTCGCCAGATGTTGATCTTAGAACAATTTAAGAATCCAGATATGGCGAAGCGATACAAAGAGATCTTTATTGATATGCCAATCTATGGGCAGGCAGAGATATTTGCACAACTGATGAAAGGGGAGATTATGAAAAAGGGAGATCCGGTTGTATTATCAATGGAATTATATGCACCATTTTTTCTATATCATACGGTACCAGAAGAAGAGGAAGAGTTACGTAGCAAACTAAAAAAGCATGTTGCATATTTTATGGAGGCGTATCTGATACCATAATGGGTGATTGAGAGCATTTCGAGCAAAAGGTTAAGCAGCAAACGTAATGGAAAATAATGAAGATAATAAGGAGAGTGTAAATATGATGAAGGAGTATCCAATTATTACAAAACGTATCTGTAGGAAGAATAAAGCAATTCGTGTGAATCAAAAGCAAGCGAGAAAACAGTGGAAGCGTGTACGGGGAGGTACGGCTAAAACGAGAATTCTTAAGATTCTGCCAGGATTGGAGGCAATTCCATTCGTTAACCTCATGGAGGATACCGATATAGTAAAAAACCAGAATGGAAAGAGTCAAGGTTCTATAAGAGGAACATTTACCAAAGAAGAATTCCTTGGCCAATTGAAGGAGCAATCCATTACCGGATTAAGTGGAGATGGATTTTCAACAGCTACGAAAGTGGAAAGTTTTCTTGAAGCGAAGAAAGAACGGAAAACATTAATCGTAAATGGTGTGGAATGCGATCCTGGTTTGATACATGATCAATGGTTATTACAAAACCATTATCAACAAATCTGCGAAGGAATACGTGCTGTTGTGAAAATCCTTGGTATTAAGCATGTCATAGTAGCAACGAAATTCTTAGAGAAAAAAGAAGGAATGATTTCATTTGTAAGAGTTCCCGATCAGTATCCGATGGGAGAAGAACATCTATTGATACAGTTCCTTACAGGTGTAGAATTAACAAGAAAGCAGATTCCTGCAAAAGAAGGATTTCTTGTTCTGAATGTGCAGACAATCTACCAGATCAATGATATGCTTCATGGGAAAAAGCATACAGGACGTTTTCTGACGGTTAGTAATTTGCAGACGGCACAAGCAACGGTGGTAAGAGCACCATATAGTATGAGAGCAAGAGACATATTAGTAGCGGTGTATGGAGAACAGCAAGAACTTACGATGTACCTTGGAGGAGGAGCCATGTCGGCACATCGTATGGATGAACAGGAGTTGTTGACGCCGAAAACGAACATAATCGCATACCAGTCAAAGGTGTCCTACCAAAACGAGCAACCTTGTAAGGGATGTGGTGCTTGTACTAAGAGATGTCCTGCGAATCTTCCCGTACATAAGATGATCAAAGCGATGGAAAAGGGAAATTGGCAAGAAGCAAAAGGAATGTTACAAGAGCGTTGTATGCATTGTGGAACGTGTTCCTATTACTGTCACGCTGGGAAAAATGTTATGGAACTTATTGGTTCTTTGAATGATTAAAGTACAGAGGAGAAAAGTAAGATGAATAATGGGATTTTAAAAGAAAACAAGAAAGCGTCGAAAAGAAATAAATGGTGGGTAGTAGTCCTTTTTATTGCATTTGCATTTACCTTATATCTAGTGGAAGCTAGCCCATTTAGCAGTACAGAAGTTGCCAAGTACAATAACGGTTATGGAACATTTGATATGAAAAGTTATGATGTTGACCAAGTGACAAGTGTATTGTCCACAATGGAGGACAAGGGTTTTTCCGTTTATCGAAGTTATTTTATTTGTGATACATTTTTTATACTTGCTTTTGGTGCATTCCAATTGTATCTTGCTATGGTGGCGTTTTCCTGGTGTAAGAAAAAATCTTTAAGGTATCTTGTATATGCGGTGGTTATTGCAAGAGGTTGTTTTGATTTCGTAGAGAATGTATTACTTTATACGGTTTTGGATCGTTTTCCTGGTAAGATTGGTACGCTTGTTCAAATTGCTAGCGCCGCTACCCAAGGAAAGCTATGGTGTATCCGTATCTGGGGTGTTTCGTTGTTGATCGGTATATTTGGTTTGGTTTACACGAAAAAAATAAGAAAATCCATTTCGTAATAGAGTTATGATAAAAATTAATCATGATATTCCTTTTTGCTTACTATAATAGACATAGGAAAGAAAAAAGGAAGGCAAATTATGAAGAAACGATTCCTATTTTGTGTATTGGTACTTTTATTCCTTCTATGTGCAGTAGGTTGTAAGAAGAAGGAATCAAAGCAAGGATTCCAGCCACCAATGAAAGGATTCACATGGGGCATGTCTTGTAAAGATGCACTTGCGTTGATTGGGGAAGGCAAGTATGACAAGTTGGATCTTGAAGATGGATTGCATGTTGCCATCATACTAAAGGAAAATGTAAAATTGTTTGACGCACAGGCTCAACCATATCTTTTGTTTTCAAAAGAATTGTGTAAGGATGCTGAGGATGGCGGACGGTTACAAGCTGTTATACTACGATATATGGACATCTCAGAAGAACAATTATTTACGAACATGACAGAGGAGATGGGAGATGCAACCCGTGATTCTGCTCCAGTGGAAGAAGTTAAGAATTACATATGGGACAGCAAGACAACATTAGCAGACCTGTCCAAAAAGGATTATAAATGTATCGCAGATTTTATGAGCAACGAAGAGCAAGCCAAAAAATTGGTTGAACCAGATCGGGGAGTTGCCCTAGAAGTGCCAACGGAGGAACAACCTGTCAATGCTGTTGCCTTGAAGAAAGTAACAACAGATGGAACGGTAAATCTTAGTGTGGTTTATTATGGTGATTGGTTATACTTATTAAAAGTTCTACAGGAAGAGCAATAAGGAACCTTACAAAAATGTACGTTTGCTGTAAGTTAGATGAATGGCAGTCAATCCCCCTTTCTGATAATATAATGATAGAAGTTGAAGATTTTATGAAGCGAATATCGTTATAGTATATAGAAAGGGGTACTTTTATGAAGAAAAGAAGAATAATTGGATTTGGAATCTTAAGTTTCCTTTGTATTTGTTTTCTGGCGTCAATCATATATGTGACGCCAGTGGTAAGAGACGGTTACCATATGTATCAAAAAGCAATGGAAGAAGAAAGCATAGAGGATAAGGTACAAGAAATCCGTCAAAAAGCTACCTTTATTCCTTTGGATCAGATACCAGAAGAATATCTGACTGCATT
Source organism: Anaerosporobacter faecicola (assembly GCF_012070565.1). Classification (GTDB taxonomy): domain Bacteria; phylum Bacillota; class Clostridia; order Lachnospirales; family Lachnospiraceae; genus Anaerosporobacter; species Anaerosporobacter faecicola. Next base: position 98,957 of record NZ_JAAQRO010000023.1, on the reverse strand, counting down.
GGTGAAATCAGAAGATCAGAGATATTATTCCCATCATGGGTTTGACTATATTGCCACAGCGCGTGCAATGGTAAACAACATAAAGGCACGTGCATTCAAAGAAGGAGGAAGTACAATAACACAACAGTTGGCAAAGAATATGTACTTCTCTTTTGAAAAGAAGCTAGAGAGAAAAGTTGCCGAACTTTTTGTAGCAAAGGATCTGGAACGAAAATTAAGCAAAGAGGAAATCCTGGAATTATACTGTAACGTAATCTATTTTGGAGAAGATTGTTACGGAATAAAAGAAGCAGCGAACCATTATTATGGGATAGAACCTGCAGAATTGTCAGAAGACCAGATCAAAGCTTTGGTATATACGATTAAATCACCAAATAACTATAATCCTAACGCGGGACAAATCTATACGATTCATAATTAAGGAATGTAAGTTGAACTTTTTCCTATAGGCAGGATGCCATATGTTGTACGAACAATGGTATCCTGCCTTTTTGAATCCATAAACCGCTTATTTCTTTGCTGCATTTTGATGATTACTGTAAGAAAAGTAGAATATAAATCAAATAGTGTTGATTTGACAGACGGAATATTGAATGGTAGAGTAGAATGGATAATAAAAAATAAGGGTGATGGTCATGGAGAAAAAAAGAAATTGGTTTGGTGTGAAACACATCTATAATAAGTGCAAACAAGGAGTCAAACGCTTTCTTGCATATTGGAATCGTAATTTTGCTGATACCTATAAAGGATTCGCAATCCTATCGATACTACTTACAGGGGTTGGGTTTGCAGCCGCAATAAGAGCGTATGTTTCTATGTTACCAGCGTGGATTTGTTTTAGTGTAGGAATTGTACTTACTGGTTTAATCCTATTTCTATTGCATATTGGTTGCTATATTGTATTTGGAGGAAAGAGAAAAGGGGTTTTCTATTGCTTCTTCCCAATTCTTCTGTTGTTCAGTTATGCTTCGTTAGCAAGTCAGGGATCCAGTATGGGAGTATCCTTTTTCGCTTCCGTTAGTATCATGATACTGGTTGATTTGTGTGGTCGTAGTATATGGGCTTTGCTTCGAAAGAAGAGACATACCATTACAATTCTATGTACATTAATCCTTACGGTCGTTTCGTTAGGAGGAGTTGGCTATTTTCTTGGTTTTGATGGCTTCGAAGATGGTTATGTGCGGGAATATCTTCAATACAAGAAAGCAGAAGAACCAAAAGATAAAACACAGGTACCAACTGGATTTGATGCGTCCATTGCAGTAGGGGAGAAGACTGTGCAAACGGTAGAGTATGGAGTAGAAAAGTCTTGTGATTTGCCATCAACCACGTATAATCTATCCTCTTTTGCGAAACGTACGTCTTTAACTGGTTGGGGAATGGACAAGTATTTTGGCAATGATCTTGCTCATACACCGATTGCGGGAAGAGTATGGTATCCGGAAGAAGATAACCAATGCCCGGTATTGTTTATTGTACATGGTAATCATAATTATACGACGCCTTCCTATGAAGGATATGCTTATCTTGGGGAATATCTGGCATCGCAAGGGTATGTAGTTGTATCGGTCGATGAGAATTATTGTAATGAATTAAGTGATGAAAATGATGGGAGAGCAGTCTTATTACTGGAAAATATGAAGAAGGTTCTATCCTATAATGAACAGGAAGGAAATATTCTCTATCAGAAAATTGATCCAAGTAAGATTGCGATTGCAGGACATTCAAGAGGTGGAGAATGTGTGTCAACGGCGTATCTATTCAATCAGTATGATACGTATCCTGAAAATGGAAATATTAAGTTTTCCTATCATTATTCCATCAAAGCAATCCTATCCATTGCGCAAACAGTCGATCAATATATGCCTGCACAACATGAAGTTGCTTTACAAGATGTAAACTATCTTTTATTACATGGCGCCAATGATCAAGATGTAACAACCGTTATGGGAAATAAACAATATAAAAACATCAGTTATAGCGGAAATAAGGATTGTTTCAAGTCCATCTTATATATCGGTGGTGCAAATCATGGACAATTTAATAGTGAGTGGGGACAGTATGATAGTGCATTTCCGAATAAATATTTTTTGAATACAGAGAATTTGATTCCAGAAGAACAACAGCAAGAAATCCTTAAGATTTTTGCTAAAACGTATCTAGATGTCACATTAAAAGAAGATAAGACTTATGAAAGTTTATTTTCTAATTATGAGGCATATGAAACCTATCTGCCAGAGACGCTTTATCAACAGACATATTCCTCATCCCGCTTTGATTGTGTCAGCAATTTTGATGAAGATTCGAATCTAGAAACAGGAACGATGGATGGGGTCCGCATTGCTACGGAGCATACCTCTCTGTGGAGAGAAGTACAGACGCCTGGAGGATATGGAGGAACTGGAGAAAACCATGCCATTCGTGTTGATTGGCGTAATACGGAAGAAGCAAAGATCAAACTAACCATACCAACATATGATGCAAGGGAAACTACGTTTCAATTTGATCTAGCAGACTTAGAAGAAGAGAGAAAAAGCCAGCCGCAGTTTCTTGGTGGAAGTGTAACATTGGTTGACGGTGCAGGGGAAGAAGCAATGGTTTCAATCCGTGATTGTGCAACGGTTTATCCATCTTTACCTGTACAGTTATATAAGGTCGATTATCTATTTGATCTGTATGAATATAAACATCAGTTTCAAACTGTACGAATGGGCATGAGCAAGTTTGAAGAGAATAATCCAAAGTTTGATCCGAGCAAGATTGTGAAGATCGTATTTACATTTCATGATCGTACAGAAGGTAAGATTAAAATCGATAATGTTGGTTTTGAACGATAATTGTATTCCACGGTAAATTGAATGAGAAGCAGTGGAAGAAGCTTCTTCAAAAACAATTTAATAAACAATTAAAAAGCAATAAAAAAACAATCTCCATGAAGGAAGATTTCAGATTTTGCGGTTAGCGCAAGAAATGGATCTAAATTCATGGACGGTTGTTTTTTTCTATATTAGGGTTTGAACGTGGTATCGTTCTAGTTAACTTTATCAACCAAAGTCAACTAGGAATACATTGCATGTTATACGAAAAATGGTATAATAGATACTAGAAAGGAAATAGAGGTAGTTACCAGACTTCTTGAAGGGCATGGTGATAAGAATGAAGGAAATTAATATTGGTGAAAAAATTATAGAAAAAAGAAAAGAAAAAGGGATTACCCAGGAAGATCTAGCGAAGTATATTGGAGTTTCCAAGGCCTCTGTCTCCAAATGGGAAACAGGGCAAAGTTACCCGGATATTACAACCTTACCATTATTGGCAACATATTTTGATATTACGGTAGATGAACTTCTTGGCTATTCCCCCCAATTGACCAAGGAGGCAATTCATAAACTATATGCATCCTTGGCTGAAAAATTCGTAAAAGAAGGATATGAACTGACATATTTGGAATGTAAGGAATTGGGGAAAAAGTATTATTCCTGTTATGAGTTACAATTTTATCTGTCGTTACTTTATGTGAATTATGGAATCAATGCACCAACTGAGGAATGTAAGAACGACATGTTTCAAACGGCAATCGAGATTAGTAAGCGAATAAAAGAAGAATCGGGAGATTCCTTACTTATGAATAATGCCAATTCGCTAGAAGCAACGGTCAATCTGTTGCAGCAGAATGCACTTGAGGTGGTGGAACTATTAGAAGATACGTTGGTTCCAAGGCAAGAAGATGAAGTAGTCTTGGCCAATGCATATTTGATGTTAGGGAAGACCGATAAAGCAATGGAGGCGTTACAGTTTCGAATATATGAAAATGTAATTTTGCTAATTGGTGAGTTGACTTCCTATCAAATGCTTTTTGTAGAGGATACCAATACATATGATGTGATTCGGAATCGAATCCAACAGATCGTAGACGCATTTCAAGTTGAAAAACTTCATCCCAGTTTGATTTGTAATATGTATCTTTCTTCAGCAACAGCTTATATGCAACAAGGAAAAACCGAAGAAGCAATAAAAGAATTACAATCCTATGTACGAACAACTAGAAATTTTACCTTTCCAGTGCAAATATCGGAAGACGATTTTTTTACAATGGTAAAGGCAAAGTATGAGGATTTTGGTATCGGTATGGTATCACCAAGAGATGAAGAATCAATAAAGTTGAGTATTGTATCTGCTGTAAGAGATAATCCAACATTTCAACCCTTAAAAGAACAGCAAGTTTTTAAAAGTATTGTAAAACAGTTGGAGAGCATGTAAAGAATCGTTTTAAATTAGTGAAGAAATAAAGAAACAAATAAACAAGCAAATAAACAAACAAATAAACAAACAAATTAACACGAAACAATAAACAGGGTAGGAAAGCCCATATGAAGTGTGTTTAAAAGGAGGAGTTCTTATGTATTTAGCAACAGGTTTTGAAGTGATAAAAGAAAATTTACCAATTATCTTACCAATTTTGGTTGTGGAACTTATATTGTTGATCACAGCATTAACACATGTTTTACGTCACCATACCTATCGTTTTGGCAATAAGATTATGTGGGTGTTGATCGTTGTATTCCTACAAATCATAGGACCTGTTATCTATTTTGCAATCGGAAGAGGAGACGAATAAGATGAACATCTTAGAAGTAGAAGAGGTATCAAAAACATTTGGAAATCAGAAGATTTTAGATGGTGTTAATTTTCATGTTCCAGAACATTCGGTATTCGGTTTTCTTGGACAGAATGGTGCAGGAAAGACTACAACGATGAAGATCGTTTTAGGATTGCTACAAGCAGATCATGGAACCGTTCGTGTGAATGACCAGAAAGTAACCTATGGACAGACGAAGACAAACCGATATATCGGTTATCTGCCTGATGTTCCTGAGTATTACGGTTATATGAAACCGAAAGAATATTTACGCTTATGTGGAGAAATCACAGGGGTAAGTAAAAAAGAAGCGGATAAGAGAATTGAAGAACTTCTGCATCTAGTTGGTCTTGAAAAAGCGAACAAGAAAATCGCCGGTTTTTCTCGTGGTATGAAACAACGGTTAGGAATTGCACAAGCATTGTTTAATGAACCAAAACTATTGATTTGTGATGAACCAACATCTGCCCTTGATCCAATTGGGCGGAAGGAGATCTTGGATATTCTGTATCAAGTAAAGGATAAAACCACAGTTGTATTTTCGACGCATATCTTATCAGATGTGGAACGAATCTGTGATACCATTGCTGTACTCAATAAGGGAAAGATACAGATGCAAGGAGAACTTTCACAAATTAAAGAAAAAAATAAACGAGAAGGTGTAGAAGTGGAATTTGCATCAAAGGATGCAAAAGAACGATTCCTAGAAGAGATGAACCAGAGACAGATTGTTTACAAACAAAGTGAAGAAAATCCTTTACTAGTGGAAGTTCGAGGAAAAGATCAAGAACAGCTTGCGAAAAGAACGTTGCATATATTAGCGGAAAAAGAAATCATACCAGTACGTTTCTTTTGTATGGAACCGACATTAGAAGATTTGTTTATGGAGGTTGTGAAGGGATAGTGTGAAGAAGCAAGTGTTCACACGATGATTTGTATATAGTACAAATCTGTCAAACTTTTGAAAGGGTATGGTACTATTATGAGAGCATATATAGCATTTACAAAAAAAGAATGGGTAGAGAGCATACGAACCTACCGCTTATTTATTCTATTAGCAGTATTCTTTGTTCTTGGAATTATGAATCCATTAACTGCAAAACTGACACCAACGTTGCTTGCCAATTTTGCCCCAGAGGGTATGGTGGTGGAAATTCCGACACCGACGGCGTTAGATTCTTGGATACAATTTCATAAGAATGTTCCACAGATGGGCTTGTTTGTATTAGTAATCATGTTCAGTGGAGCGATGACAGGGGAATATAATAAAGGTACTTTTGTTAATATGGTAACCAAGGGATTAAAACGTAGGACAATCATCTTTGCTAAGTTTACAATGTCCGTATTGTTGTGGACCATGAGCTTATTGCTATGCTTTGGATTGTCATCCTATTACACCGCCTATTATTGGAATCTTGATGGATTTACACAAATTCTACAATCCGTTATTTGCGTATGGTTGTTTGGTATTTTATTATTATCCATGCTTCTGTTCTTTGGCGCTGTTGTACGAAATGGTTATGCGTGTATGATGTTTACGGGAGGCATGGTCGTTATCTTTTTCTTACTGAATATGCTACCTTCTTTACAAAAATACAACCCAGTCTATCTAGTGGGATCCTGTCAATCGCTGATCACAGGGGAACTTGTAATGTCGGATTTTACAGCTTCCATTATAATTAGTATAGTATTCGTTGTACTGAGTATTGTTGGAAGTGTATTGTGCTTTGATCGTAAGAAATTATAATCAAAAAAATAGAATTTACAGATTGTAAATTCTATTTTTTTTTGACTAACTTATAGATGCTTAATCCTACATAGATAAACAATAGAATACATATTACGGATAATATAATATTAGTAAATCTAAGCTGTTTTACCAGATCAATATTTGCATTAGCCATATGTTCAAGCATTTTGATTAAAGCCGTATCATTAAACATGATAATAACCTCCAATCAAATTATCTATATTTTGCATTAAATGCTGTATACTGAAAATATGTAAATGATAAGTTTTTTTCGAAGAGGTAGTGTTTAAATAAGGCATTATCATAGAGAACTTATGAAAAACGATTCGGAATAACACTTGACAAGCTAACACTTGTTATCTATTATATAGATAACAAGTGTTAGCTTTTTGCTGTTATCGATGTTACGAAATCTTTTTTGATGATCTGGAATTGTTATTGCATATATAAGTTAACAGCTGGGATACAAAAGAAAGGGAGGAAGAGGAATGAGTGAAATTAATTTGGGGGAATACCTCTATGGAGGAATTGAGAAAATCATTAAGGGAGCAATGCGAACAACGTTACGGAATCCAAGAGAAACCGTATTCTTAGGAGGATTTGCAAAGAGCGCCAAAAAGGCTTCAAAGATTCGGAAAAGATATGAGGAAGAGCAGATTCATGTACCTGCATTTTTAATTGCTAGTATAACAACGAAATGTAATCTTCATTGTGCAGGTTGTTATGCAAGAGCGAATCATTCCTGTTTTGATGCAGAGAAGCAAGGCCAGATGACAGGGGAAGAATGGGGACATGTTTTTTCACAAGCAAAAGATATGGGCGTTAGTTTTATTCTTTTAGCTGGAGGAGAGCCTTTTTTAAGAAAAGATGTCTTGGAGAAGGCAACATTACATAAAGAAATCATATTCCCAATCTTTACAAATGGAACAATGTTTGATCTAGAACGTTTGGATCAATTTGACCACAATCGGAATCTAGTGCCAATCTTGAGTATTGAAGGAAAAAAAGATAAGACGGATGCAAGAAGAGGTCTTGGCATGTATGAACGCTTACAAGAAAATATGGAGCAATTAAAGAAAAAGGGCATTCTATATGGCGTATCTGTAACGGTTACAAAGACGAACCAAGAAGAAGTTATGAGTGAAGCATTTACAACAATGCTTGTAGAAAAAGGAGCAAAAGTTGTGATCTATGTGGAATATGTACCTGTGGATGAGCAAACAACAGAGCTTGCATTAACAGACGAGGATCGCAACAAAATGGAGAAGCGGTTGGCAGATTTGCGTATGGAACAACCAAATCTTGTATTCGTATCCTTTCCAGGGGACGAGAAAACATCAGGTGGATGTCTTGCAGCAGGGCGGGGGTTCTTTCACATAAATGCCATGGGCGGAGCAGAACCATGTCCTTTTTCTCCTTATTCTGATTGTAATGTTAGAGAAAAATCCTTACTAGAAGCATTACAATCTCCACTTTTCCAAAAATTACGCACAGAACATGTGCTTATGAAAGAACATATGGGAGGTTGCGTATTATTTGAACAAAAGGAGGAGGTAGAACGGATTATTAAAGAGGGAATGAAAGCAGGTAGAGAATTAGATTCAATCTGATTCCCTACACCACAAGCGAAGTATGGAAACAGGAGGATCGGATGGTAGAAAACAACCCAATTACATCAATAGATATAAAACCTACAAAAGAGGAAAAACCTACAAAAGAAAAAAGACCTACAAAAGAGAAAAAACATACAAAAGAAAAGATCCTTGAAGTGGCATTGGAACTGTTTTCCGAACGTGGGTACGAAGGGGTATCCATGAGAGATATAGCAGCGGCGGTGAATATTAAAGGGAGTTCCATCTACAAACACTATAAAGGAAAACAGGATATCATGGATTCTATTCTTGCATTGGTGGACCGACGTTATGAAAAATCGTTGCTGGAAAGCAACATTCCAATAGGAAATGCAGTAGAGGTATCTTCCATCTATGTGAATATTGATGAAGAACGACTCGTTACGATTGTATGGGATATGTTTCAGTATTTTGTGAAAGATCCTTATGTTATCAAATATCGTAAGATTCTTATGATGGAGCAGTATAAGAATAACTCGATGCAGCAAATGTTACAAAAGATTTACTATGATAATGCTTTGGCGTTTCAAGAAGAACTGTTTAAAATACTGATCGAGCAGGGGGAAATCAAGGCATATCCTCCGAAAATACTAGCAATTCAGTTTTATTCGCCAATCTTTCTGCTGATTTTTCGCTATGATGGTATGAATGGAGAAGAAGAAAAGGTAAAGGAATTGCTCAAAGAACATGTGCATACGTTTTTCACGGTGTATCATTTGTAACTGTATTTTTGTGGTTGGTAAGAAACGTATCATGCATTGCATATGCGAAAAGGGATAATATTGTTGAATTTAGGGGTTGACATCTGGAAATGCATGGTATATTATTCTGTTAGAAATGAAAAAGAAAGACGATAGATTCTTCTATCGTATATGGAGGGTTAAGATGATTATTATTACTTGGTAATTGGAATGGAACTGAATATGTATGGATAGGTTGCATTCGGTGCACTATCTTTGTCATGCCATTTAGCAAGTAGTAGAATATTCGTTTACCCTAATAGAGGATTGTTTGGATGATGTAGATGCAATAGATCATGGAATTCATGGTCTTTGGTTTACTGTTCCTTTTGGATGATTGAATGATGAGACACTTGGTGATTGCCAGGTGTTTTTTTAATTTATAGGAAAGTTCTCGAACTTTCCTATAAATTAAACCCTCCGGGGGAGGCACACTCGCCCATCAAACGTTTCACTTGTTTTGTCCCGTAGAGGTTTTTATTCGTCGGAAACGCGTATGCACCTACTTTCGAAACGAATTACGAACGCGAAATGGCTTAAGGAAGGTATGGTGGTTAAATGTCATTAATTCAAGTGCGTCATTTAACATTTTCTTATGAAGGAAGTTATGATGAAATCTTTCATCAAGTATCATTTCAAATTGATACGGATTGGAAATTAGGATTTGTAGGTCGCAATGGAAGGGGAAAAACTACATTTTTAAATCTTTTGCTAGGTAAGTACCCGTATTCAGGAACAATTACTTCTTCTGTAGTATTTGAATATTTCCCGTATGAAGTGAAGGATAAAACAAAAACAACATTTGAAATTTTAGAACAGATTAATCCGAATTATGAGTTTTGGGAAGTGTGTAAAGAGTTATCATTGCTTGGAGTTGGGGATGATATTTGGGATCGTCCATTTCAAACGTTAAGTAACGGAGAACGTACAAAGGTTTTGCTTGGCATCTTATTTACAAAAGAAAATATGTTCTTGCTCATTGACGAACCAACCAATCATTTGGATGTGGAAACACGTGATGTTGTAAAAGAATATTTAAAGAAAAAGAAAGGATTTATCTTGGTATCCCACGATCGGAATCTACTAGATGCATGTATTGACCATGTGTTATCCATTAATCGTACCAATATTGATGTAGTGCAGGGGAATTTTACTTCATGGTATGAGAACAAACAAAAGCAAGATGCTTATGAAATGGCAAAGAATGACCAACTAAAGAAAGAGATTCATCGATTGAAAGATGCAGCGATGCAGTCAAAGCAATGGGGAGATGAAGTGGAGTCTACCAAGATTGGACCGAAATCAGAGAAATACGAGAAATGTATTGATACACGTGCATATGTTGGAGAAAAGGCAAAACGAATGCAACAAAGAAAGAAAAATCTTGAGCGACGGCAACAGCAAGAGATAGAGGAAAAGGCAGGTTTGCTTAAGAACTTGGAAACAAAAGAAGATCTGATTTTGAAACCAGTGGAGTTTCATCAACGAATTGTGGTGGAGGCAAAGGAAATCAAACTATTCTACGGAGATAAGGTCGTTTGTCAGAATATGAATTTTCAGGTACCGGTAGGTTCCTGCGTTGCACTGCAAGGTCGGAATGGTTCTGGAAAATCTACAATATTAAAGAAAATCTTAGGAGAGGAGATCCGTATGGAAGGAACCCTTCGAGTACCACAAGGATTAAGAATCTCTTATGTACCACAGGAAACAGATTTTCTTAAAGGAAACTTGCGTGATTATATCGAGAATTGTGGTGTGGACCGAAGTTTGTTCCTACAATTTTTGAGAAAATTAGACTTTTCTAGAGAACAGTTTGATAAGAATATGGAGTCTTTTAGTGAGGGACAAAAAAAGAAAGTTTTACTTGCAAGAAGTTTATGTGAGCAAGCGCATCTCTATATCTGGGATGAACCACTTAACTTTATTGACCTTCTTTCACGAATACAGATTGAGGAACTTATATTAAAGTATCATCCGACAATCCTTATGGTGGAACATGATAAGACCTTTATCGAACATGTCGCAGACCAGGTGATTGTTTTAAAGTAAATTAATGCGTACTAATTTTGTTTGATGTTCTGTAGGAGAATGTGTGGAGTTTACACGTTGTTCTGGATTGGTAGGAATCTTCCTAATCCACTCATCGCAAAATTAATTCGAAAAGAAGTTAAGGTTCGTTTTTGGCCAGGGGAATGCTATAGTAGAGGATGATACAAAAGAATACGTGTTAGACATACGGAGGAGAGTATACATGAAATATCAAATTATGGGTGGCCTTGTTAAATTTGCAGCTACTACAATATTAGAAAATATAAATTTTGAAATTCGGGATCATGAAAAGATTGCAATCGTAGGAAGGAACGGTTGTGGTAAAACAACATTATTAAATCTGATTGCTGGAAACATCGAGTTAAGCAATCTAGATAGTGATGAAGATTGTGGGATTTCCATGGCGGGGAATCTCAAGATCGGATTTTTAAAACAAATTGACTTTACCGATTCCGAGGAAACGATAGAGGGAGAAATTCTAAAGGTGTATGCACCTGTTTTTGAGATGAAAAAGAGAATGGATGAATTGGTCACTCTTATGGAGAACAATCCTTCTGAACAGATTCTTAATGAGTATGGTAGATTGTCTCAAGCTTATGAAAATGCAGGTGGCTATACCTATCGACAAGATATGGAAACGGTGTTTCAGCGGTTTGGATTTGAACTGCGTGATTTAGCAAGACCAATTCAGTCTTTATCGGGAGGACAACAAACAAGAATCGCATTTGTAAAACTGTTACTGAGTAAACCAGATATTTTGTTGCTTGATGAGCCTACAAACCATCTGGATATGCCGACAATTGAATGGCTGGAAGGATATCTTAAGAATTACAGCAAAGCGGTTGTTATTGTATCCCATGATCGAATGTTCTTAGATCATATTATTGATGTTACGTATGAAATCGAGTATAAGACAATCAAGCGATATCCTGGCAATTATTCTGCATTTATTCAGAGAAAGCGATTAGATGCGGACAAACAGGAGAAGGATTATATTGCACAGCAAAAGGAAATTGCAAGATTGCAGATGCTTGTTGAAAAGTGGAAGAATACACCAACGAAAGTAGCCATGACTCGCTCAAAACTAAAAGCGATTGAACATATGGACAAGATTGAAAAGCCTAGAAGATTTGATACAAAAGCATTTCATGCTAGTTTTTCTCCTAGAATTGAGTCTCATAAGGAAGTTATGCGAATTAAAAAACTAGAGATTGGATATGATTGTACGCTAAGTACCATTAATCTGGAAATTCTGAAAGGACAGAAGATTGCGGTTATTGGCGAGAATGGAAAGGGAAAATCTACTTTGCTAAAGACGTTAGTTGGTCAGATTCCTGCACTTGGTGGTTCCTATGAATACGGAATTGATGTTGAGATGGGGTACTTTGAACAGCAAATGGCACAGTATACCAGTGAAGAAACCATACTGGATGATTTCTGGAATACCTATCCAAACTTGAAACAGGTTGAAGTAAGAACAGCGCTTGGACATTTCTTATTCTCTCAGGATGATGTATTTAAGAAGATCTCACAGTTATCAGGAGGGGAAAAAGTGCGTTTGGCGTTATTGAAAATCTTCCAGACCAAGCCGAATTTTCTCATGTTAGATGAGCCAACCAATCATATGGATATGGTTGGTAAACAAGCGTTGGAGAGTATGCTTCGTTCCTATGAAGGAACGGTACTATTCGTATCCCATGATCGATATTTTGTCAAGGAAGTTGCCACAGCTATGTTGGTTTTTGAAGAAAATCAAGTGAATTACTATCCTTGTGGATATGAGGAATATCTTGAGGAAAGACAAAAGAGAAACAGTGCGGAACGGAATAAATCCAATAATATAGGAAAAAGCAATGTAGCAAAACAACAAATGCAACAAGAAGAACAACCTGCCAAACAGGAAGTAAAATCATACAATCCAGGAAAAGAGGAAAGTAAGCGATTACGACAAATTAAAAAATTAGAAGAAAAGATCGCAGAATGTGAACAAAAGATAGAAGAACTAAGACAAGAAAGCCAAAAAGAAGAATACGCAACCGATTATAAAAAGTTAGAAGAACTCGCTACCAAGACCCAGGAAGTCGAAGAAGAATGGGAACAACACATGGAAAATCTAGAAAGCCTACAATAACCAACCTTGCAAAACCACTTATTACAAACTATAATGAAAAGGTGGACAGCGAAGCTGCTTAGACTTACGAAGGAAGTCTGACTCCGAAGGAGCACGAAGTGGTAAAATTTGATTGGAGGATATACGTCATGGTGAAAAGGATTAGACGTGGGAAAGTGATTTTAGCGGCATTGGCAGTTATGTTTATAGCGACATCATGTGGTGGAAAGATGAGTGCCAGTGATTATTATAAACAAGGGATGAAACAATACAAAGCAGAAAAATATGAGGATGCAAGTGCAAGCCTGAAAGAGGCAGTGAAAAAAAATCCGAATAAAGCAGAGTATTATATTGATTATGGAATGACCCTAATCCAGTGTCAGAATTACGAAGAGGCATTAATCCAGTTTGATAAAGCAATTCTGGATAAGGATAATAAAATCGTTCGAGAGAACAATAAAATGGCATATCGAGGAAAAGGAATTGCCTATTATTGTTCTGCAGATTATGAAGCAGCTATAAAAGAATTTCAAAATGCATTGAACATAGCGGATCGTTCGGATCTCGATGTGGATTTGGGATTCTATTTGGGAGATGCCCAGACAAAGATGCTAGATCAAACAGGAGCGATCGAAACCTATACGAAGATTATTGATCGTCATCCAGATCAAAGTGATGCATATTATAAACGAGCAATTTTAGAAGGTCAGACTGGAAGTTTGGAGGATTCTATTGCAGATTTTGATAAAGCGATTTCTTATGAAAAAGAAAACTATGAATACTACTTTGGAAAATACGCCATCCTACTAGAGCAAGGGGACAATGCTGGAGCGCAGGAAGTACTTACTAAGGCTTTGGCAATTAAGACGAAATCCAAAGAAGATTATTATAATGTTGCAATCATACATTTCTATCAAGAGAATTATGATACAGCAAAAGCAGAATTTGCAGAAGCCATTAATAATGGCTTTACTGGAGCGTATTATTATCTTGGAGAAATTGCTATGGTCGAGAAAGACTATGAAACCGCTGCGTCAAATTATGAGCAGTATATACAAACCATGGGAACACAAAAATCTGCAATGGTATATAACCAATTGGGAGAAGCATATCTCAAACTAAAATCCTATGACCAGGCATTGCAGGCATTTGAAGATGGAATTGCTCTGAATGATAATAGTGTAATGCAACCATTAAAATATAATCAGATCATTGCCCTTGAATATAAAAGTGACTTTAAGAATGCGTATAAGAAAGCAAAGAAATATGTAAAAGAATATCCAGAAGATGAGGGCATGTCAAAAGAAGTACAATTCTTAAAAACCAGACAAAAAGGAGCCCTCGTGGACAATACAACAAAATAGATTGTTATTAGGAGGACTATATACATGGCCGAAACATATGAAATAAAAGAGCAAGAAGAAAGAATGATCCTAGTAGGTGTTGCAACCTGCGATGGTGATGATACAGCACAGTCACTTGATGAATTAGAAGAATTAATCAAGACAGCGGGTGCAACAACCGTAGCAAAAGTAATCCAAAATCGAGAGAGCATACATCCAGGAACGTATATTGGAAAAGGTAAGATAGATGAAGTACGGGAGTTGGTAGAAGAATATGATGCTACAGGTGTAGTATGTGATGACGAATTATCACCTGCACAGTTAAAGAACTTAGAAGAAGCATTACAGATTAAAGTAATGGACCGTACAGTTACAATCTTAGATATCTTTGCCCAGAGAGCATCTACAAGAGAAGGAAAGATACAGGTAGAGTTAGCACAACTTCGTTATCGTTCTTCTAGACTGGTAGGGTTACGTAGTTCCTTATCTAGATTAGGTGGTGGTATTGGAACAAAGGGACCTGGTGAGAAAAAGCTAGAGATGGACCGTCGTCTGATTCGTGATCGAATCTCACAATTAAATAAAGAGCTAGAAGATGTGGTTCGAACAAGAGAAACGACAAGACAACAGCGAAGCAAGAATCCAGTTCCTGTAATTGCGATTGTGGGATATACCAATGCGGGGAAATCCACGTTACTTAATACATTGACCAATGCGGGTGTGTTATCAGAAGATAAATTATTTGCAACCCTGGATCCTACGACCCGAAACCTGAAATTGGAGAGTGGACAAGAGATTTTACTTACAGATACGGTAGGATTTATTCGTAAATTACCACATCATTTGATTAATGCGTTTCGTAGTACCCTAGAAGAAGCGAAATATGCAGATATTATTCTACATGTTGTAGACAGCACCAATCCAGAAGCGGATAAACATATGCACGTTGTATATGAGACATTGGATAATCTGGGGGTTCGTGATAAAACGATCATTACCGCATTCAATAAAGTGGATAAAACAGAAGAAAAACCAGTGTGGAAAGACTTCAAAGCAGATCGTACGGTTCAGATTTCATCAAAGACTGGAGAAGGGCTAAATGACCTCTTAAATACCCTTGAAGAAATTTTAAAGGAACACAAGATATTGATTGAGAAAATATTTCCATATTCTGAAGCGGGAAAGATACAAAATATTCGGAAATACGGTCAGTTACTACAAGAAGAGTACCAATCAGAGGGGATTTATATTCAAGCTTATGTACCAAAAGAGTTATATTTGCAACTAGAAAAATAGTTCTAAATGCCTAATCGATACACAATATGTAGTAGTTTAAATTATTAGAACATATAGATATGGTAGTAATAGTACTTGACTATATACTTCTATTCTGCTACAATTTAACCGATGAAGAAATTATTTCTAGCAAGTGTTAAGTTCAATCGGAATTTACGATTGAGACCACAAGATGTATGGAAATAATATTCTTTGTCGGTTTTTTTTGTACCTAAAATAGGGTTTTTCATTTGACTGACTTACTATGACATACAATATATAGTGGTACATAGTTGAAAGAAAAAAGTAGCGAAGGGAGAACGGTTTTATGTTTAATGTGGTTAAGAGAGATGGGGAAATCGCAGAGTTTATGGTTGCAAAAATCTCTGATGCGATTTCAAAAGCATTTAATGCAACAGAAAAGCTTTATAATGAAGATGTCATTAATCTCTTAGCGTTACGTGTTACATCAGATTTTCAAAGTAAAGTAAAAGATGGCGTAATCAGTGTGGAGGATATTCAAGATTCTGTAGAGCATGTCTTAGAAGAGACAGGATATACAGATGTGGCAAAAGCATATATCCTATATCGTAAGAACCGTGAAAAGATTCGAAATATGAAATCAACGATTTTGGATTATAAAGAAATTGTTGATAGTTATGTGAAGGAGGAAGATTGGAGAGTAAAAGAAAACTCAACAGTTACCTATTCAGTAGGAGGATTGATCCTTCATAATTCAGGTTCCATAACAGCAAATTATTGGTTATCGGAAGTATATGATGAAGAGATCGCTGCTGCACATAGAAATGCAGATATCCATATTCACGATTTATCCATGTTAACTGGATATTGTGCAGGTTGGTCATTAAAGCAATTGATTAAAGAAGGGTTAGGTGGAATACCAGGCAAGATTACGTCTTCACCTGCAAGTCATCTATCAACTTTATGTAACCAGATGGTGAATTTTTTAGGTATTATGCAGAACGAATGGGCAGGTGCTCAGGCATTTTCCTCATTTGATACATATTTGGCTCCTTTCGTTAAAGTGGATCACTTAACATATAAAGAAGTAAAACAATGCATTCAATCCTTTATCTATGGTGTGAATACACCAAGTCGTTGGGGAACGCAAGCTCCATTTTCCAATATCACATTGGATTGGACCGTTCCAAACGATCTTGCCAACCTGCCTTGTATTGTAGGTGGTAAAGAGATGGATTTTATGTACAAAGATTGTAAAGAAGAAATGGATATGGTCAATAAGGCATTTATTGAGATCATGGTAGAAGGAGATGCCAATGGACGTGGATTCCAGTATCCAATTCCAACCTATTCCATTACAAAAGATTTTGATTGGTCGGAAACAGAGAATAACAAGTTACTTTTTGAAATGACTGCCAAATACGGAACACCTTATTTCTCTAATTATATTAATAGTGATATGGAACCTAGTGATGTTCGTTCCATGTGTTGCCGTTTACGATTGGATCTTCGTGAATTACGGAAGAAAACAGGTGGTTATTTCGGATCAGGAGAAAGTACAGGAAGTGTTGGTGTTGTTACCATCAATATGCCTCGTATTGCATACCTTGCCAAGAATGAAGAGGATTTCTTCAAACGTCTAAATCGTATGATGGATCTGGCTGCTCGTTCTTTAAAAGTAAAGAGAAAAGTCATTTCAAAATTATTAGAGGAGGGATTATATCCATATACAAAGAGATATCTTGGTTCCTTTGATAATCATTTTTCAACGATTGGTTTAATTGGAATGAATGAAGTCGGATTAAATGCAAGATGGCTTGGAAAAGATATGACCAGTGTGGAAACACAGAACTTTACAGCTAAAGTGTTGAACCATATGAGAGAACGATTATCGGATTATCAAGTAGAATATGGGGATCTCTATAATCTGGAAGCTACACCAGCAGAATCAACATCCTATCGTTTGGCAAAACATGATAGAAAACGTTGGCCAGACATTAAGACGGCTGGACATGAAGGGGATACACCTTACTATACCAATAGTTCTCATTTACCTGTTGATTATACAGATGATGTATTTGCTGCTTTGGATATTCAAGACCGTTTGCAGACACTCTATACATCGGGAACTGTATTCCATGCATTCCTCGGAGAAAAACTTCCGGATTGGAAGGCAGCAGCGAAGTTAGTACGAACTATTGCGAATAATTACAAATTACCATACTATACCATGTCACCAACTTATTCTATTTGTAAGAACCATGGTTATATCAGTGGAGAACATTTTACTTGTCCAGAGTGTGGTGAGAAAGCAGAAGTATACAGCCGAATTACAGGCTATTACCGTCCAGTACAGAACTGGAATGAAGGAAAGTCACAGGAATACATGAATCGTAAGGTTTACAAAACCGTTCAAGTATATGATGCAGCATTGTTTGGTGATCAAAAGGATTTTGTTAGTCAAAGCAAGAAAGAGGTAGCTGCAACTGAAACGGAAACAGAGAAACTATCTGAAGATGGCTTATATCTGTTTACCACAAAGAGCTGCCCGAATTGTGTGATGGCAAAGACGTATTTGGAGGAGTTACCATTTACTGTTGTAGATGCAGAGGAACATATGGACCTTGCTGCTGAATTAGGTATTATGCAGGCACCAACATTAGTTCAGGTAAAGAATGGCGATGTGAAGAAGTATGTGAATGCTTCAAATATCAAACGATTCGCTGAAGAAAACGTTGTTGTTGTATCATAACATAAGATAAATTATCGCTGTTTCCATTGCAGATTATGTGATGGTAAATATAGGCTTTTGCGGAATCACAGCAAAAGCCTATTGTTTTTTTAGTAGTGATACTTTAAAATAAGTATGTTAAGCACAAATTGAAAGGAAAACGAGGAGGCAGGCATGAGTTTAGCAGATCGCTTATTTATAGATATGTGTACAGATATTTTGGAAAATGGTTTTAGTACAGAAGGAGAAAAAGTTCGTCCGAAATGGGAAGATGGATCGTATGCGTATACCATCAAGCAGTTTGGTGTTGTGAATCGTTATGATCTGACAAAAGAGTTCCCTGCTATGACACTTCGTAGAACGGCAATCAAGAGCTGTATTGATGAACTTCTTTGGATCTGGCAGAAAAAATCAAACAATGTTCATGATCTAAACAGTAAGATCTGGGATAGTTGGGCTGATGAAGATGGATCTATTGGAAAAGCTTACGGTTATCAAATGGCCGTAAAACATACTTATAAAGAAGGTATGATGGATCAGGTAGATCGAGTAATCTATGACCTAAAGAACAATCCTTATAGTAGAAGAATTATGACAAATATATATTGTTTTCAGGATTTACATGAGATGAACCTTTACCCATGTGCCTATAGTATGACCTTTAACGTAACAAAACGGAATGATGGAAAGATGTACTTGAATGGAATTCTAAACCAACGTTCCCAAGATATATTAGCAGCAAATAATTGGAATGTGTGTCAATATGCGGTATTAATCCACATGTTAGCTCAAGTATGTGGTATGGAAGCAGGAGAATTGGTTCATGTTATTGCAGATGCGCATATCTATGATCGTCATATTCCGATTATTAAGGAATTAATCACAAGACCGACGTATGATGCACCAACATTCTGGATGAATCCAGAAATCAAAGATTTCTATCAGTTTACTGTAGATGACTTCCGTCTTGATAATTATGTAACAGGACCAAAGGTGGAGCATATTCCAGTAGCTGTATAGATGAATAAGAAGGGGCAAAGAGAATGAATTTAATTGTAGCAGTAGACAAAAATTGGGCAATAGGGAATAAGAACGATCTATTGGTTCGAATTCCTGCCGATCAGCGTTTCTTTCGACAAGAGACTACAGGTAAAGTAGTGATTATGGGAAGAAAAACATTAGAAAGCTTTCCACAGAAAAAGCCATTGCCAAACAGAATGAATGTAGTGATTACGAAAAAGGCAGATTATAAGGTAGATGGTTGCGTTGTAGTTGGAAGTATCGAAGAAGCTCTTGATTATGTAAAGGATTATAAATCAGAAGATATCTTTGTTATTGGTGGCGATTCCATATACCATCAAATGCTACCTTATTGTGACGTGGCGCATGTAACAAAGATCGATTATGCATATGAAGCGGATACATTTTTCCCGAATCTAGATAAGATGCCAGAATGGAAGATCACAGAAGAATCAGAGGAGCAGACATATTATGATTTGGAATATTCTTTTGTGAAATACGAAAAGAAAGCATAAGAAGAAGTAAAGTAGGAATAAGCAGGTATTATGCTAAGGATACAACTGTATAACTATGATGAATAGAAGATATGAGTAAATAATATAAACAATCTAATGCAAAACTCTTGAATTATGAATTTAAGAAGACTAATATATATAAAAGTATTCGCATACATGTACAGATTTGCATAACTACGGATAAATCAGAATCGTTCGAACTGAAGCAAGAATTATATGAGATGGATTCAGAAGTAAACAAATAGGAATTCATATACGAAATACAATATAGAAGCTTGAATCAGTTGAATGGATATTACAATTAGGAAGGTGAATCATTATGTTAAACATCAGATATGAAAAAACAACAACACCAAAAGAATTACTAAAAGAAGATAATCCACTTAAGTTTGGTACCATTTTTACAGATCATATGTTTATTATGAACTATGAAACAGGAAAAGGCTGGCATGATGCCAGAATCGTTCCTTATGGACCACTTAGTTTAGAACCTTCATCCATGGTATTTCATTATGGTCAAGAAATGTTTGAAGGACTAAAAGCATATAAAACGGAAGATGGAAGAACGTTATTATTCCGTCCTGATAAGAATATCGAAAGAGCGAATAACACAAACCGTAGAATCTGTATTCCTGAAATACCAGAAGAGGATTTCTTAGATGCAATCAAAGCAATTGTAAAAACAGATGAGGCTTGGATTCCTGAAAAACCTGGTACATCTTTATATATTAGACCATTTATCATTGCAACGGATCCATTCCTAGGAGTACGTCCATCTGATACGTATATGTTTATTATTATCTTATCACCAGTTGGTGCTTATTATCCAGAAGGATTAAATCCAGTTAAGATCTGGATTGAAGATGAATATGTTCGTGCTGTAAAAGGTGGTGTAGGTGAAGCAAAGACAGGTGCAAACTATGTTGCATCTTTAGCTGCACAAGTAAAAGCACATGATGATGGATACTCACAAGTCCTTTGGTTAGATGGTGTAGAAAGAAAATATATCGAAGAAGTTGGAGCTATGAATATCTTCTTTAAGATTAATGGTACAGTTGTAACACCACAATTAAATGGTAGTATCTTACCAGGAGTAACAAGAAACTCCGTTATTCATCTATGTAAATCTTGGGGTATTCCAGTTGAAGAGAGAAAAGTATCGGTTGATGAATTATATGAAGCATCAAAGAATGGTACTTTAGAAGAAGTATTTGGTACAGGTACTGCAGCAGTTATCTCACCTGTTGGTCACTTACGTTTTGAAGATCATGTAATGCAAATCAAAGATGGTGGAATTGGAGAACTTAGCCAAAAAATCTATGACACGATTACTGGAATTCAATTAGGAAAAGTAGAAGATACATTTAACTGGACAGTAGAAGTTAAGTAATAGTAAGAACGAAGTAAGTGGTAATAAGTTTATATAAGAATGTTTTTCGCTTGAGAAACATGGCAAGAAAGGGTTGTTGCATTCACTCCATTCGATTTGGATGGGAAAGGAATGCGTACAGCCCTTTCCTTATGCGAGTGGTATGTAAAAACAAACATTAAAAGTGTGAAGTTTGACGACCAAACCAGTAAATTGTTTTCTCGTATAATAAGGAAAAATAGTTGTCAGTTGAACATTAATTTGTTAGAATAATTAGAAGATTCTTATGGGTACCGTTCCATTTTATCTTCGTGGGAAGACAGAAAATAGTAGATTTCAGAAAAGAGAGGTACAATGTAATGGCAGAGAATTACAGAAATACAGCCGTAATCACTAGTATAGTCAAATTGCAAGAAGATATTGTCAGCATGTGGTTGAAAGACCAGGAGATCGCCATGGCGGCAAAGCCAGGACAATTTGTCTCCTTCTATTGTAAAGATGGTAGTCGTCTCTTACCTAGACCAATCAGTATCTGTGAGATCAATCGAGAAGATGGTACATTGCGTTTTGTATTTCGTCTTGTTGGCGAAGGTACGAAAGAAATCGCAACCTATCAAGTGGGAGATACGATTACAATTATGGGACCATTGGGAAATGGTTTTAAACTGGAAGGGAAAAAAGCAATATTGATCGGTGGAGGAATTGGTATTCCACCTATGCTCGAGTTATCAAAACAGTTGAACATAGAGAAGAGCATTGTACTTGGATATCGTGATGTTACCTTTATGACAGAAGATTTTGCGCCATATGGAGAAGTATTTATTGCCACAGAGGATGGAAGCAAAGGAGTCAAAGGAAATGTTATTGATGCCATTCTGGAGAATAAATTAGAAGCAGATATCATATTTGCATGTGGCCCTACACCAATGTTACGAGGAATCAAAGCATATGCTGAGAAAAATGGTATTAAAGCACAGATTTCCTTGGAAGAACGTATGGCATGTGGAATCGGTGCATGTTTAGCATGTGTCTGTAAAACCAAAGAAGTGGATCACCATACTCATGTACATAATACAAGAATATGCAAAGATGGTCCTGTATTCTATGCTGAGGAGGTGGATTTATAATGAATCTAAAAGTGAATCTAGCTGGTGTAGAATTGAATAATCCTGTTATGACAGCATCCGGTACATTTGGATCGGGTATGGAGTATAGCAGTTTTGTGGACTTAAATCAATTAGGAGCTGTTGTTACAAAAGGCGTTGCCAATGTACCTTGGCCAGGTAATCCAACACCAAGAATTGCAGAAACATATGGTGGAATGTTGAATGCAGTCGGATTACAAAATCCCGGAATTGATGTTTTTGTGGAACGGGACTTACCATTCTTAAAACAATATGATACGAAAGTAATCGTAAATGTTTGCGGAAAATCCACGAAAGATTATGTAGAAGTTGTTGAACGATTAGCGGATGAAGCCGTTGATCTTTTGGAGATTAATATCTCATGCCCGAATGTAAAAGAAGGCGGAATCGCATTTGGACAAAATCCCAAAAGTGTAGAAGAAATCACACGAGAAGTAAAACGAGTTGCAAAACAACCAATTATTATGAAGTTAAGTCCGAATGTTACGGATATTACAGAAACAGCGAAAGCAGCAGAAGCTGGTGGAGCGGATGTTTTATCCTTGATTAATACGTTGACGGGTATGAAGATTGATGTGAATCGTCGTTGTTTTGTTCTTGCGAATAAAACGGGTGGTTTATCTGGCCCAGCTATTAAGCCAGTAGCTGTTCGTATGGTTTATCAAGTTGCCAATGCAGTAAACTTGCCAATTATAGGAATGGGTGGTATTATGAATGTAGAAGATGCATTAGAGTTCATCCTAGCAGGTGCGACAGCAGTATCCGTTGGTACGGCTAATTTCGCAAATCCTTGTACTACGATGGAAATCGTACAAGGACTACAAAAGTATCTTGAGAAGAATAAGATTGATGATATCAATTCCCTAGTGGGATTGGTAAAGTAAAGGAGGATTGTATATGACTACTACGGAAGTTATACGTGCATAGCAAAGGCTATTGCATGGAATAGAATAAAATAGCCTTTGCTCAATTCCAAGAGTTTAATAAATTGGGAGGAGCACAATGAGCTATATAAAGGCTGAATTAATTTTACCACAAGAAGTATTAGAACTTGTCCAAAAATACGCAGATGGACAGTGTTTATATATCCCTCGTAAGAAGGGAAACATGAAAGCGTGGGGAGAGAATACCCTTAGCCGAGAATTAATGAAAGAGAGAAACAAGAGTATTTTTCTGGATTATTGTAACGGATTATCCACTGCACAGTTGGCAGAAAAATATTTTCTTTCTATTAAGAGCATACAGAGAATCGTATTAGTGGAAAGAAGAAAAAAAGCTAGCTAGCAAGGATAAGGTCGTAACACAGGAATCTCAAATTGCATCAGGAAATAGGAGGATATACAATGGAACAGTATAAAAAAGAGTTTATTGAATTTATGGTTGATTGTGGTGTTTTAAAATTTGGTGATTTTGTTACGAAAAGTGGAAGGAAAACGCCATTCTTTGTAAACACTGGATTTTATCGTACTGGTGCACAATTACGTAAATTAGGTGAATATTATGCAAGAGCAATTGAAAACAAATTTGGTTTTGATTTTGATATACTCTTTGGACCTGCTTACAAAGGTATTCCTCTTAGCGTTGCCACTACGATGGCAATAAGCGAACATTATGGCGTAGATATCGGATATTGTTCTAATCGAAAAGAAGTGAAAGACCATGGAGATAAAGGAATCTTACTTGGTAGTCCAATTGAGGATAACAGCCGTGTAATCATCATTGAGGATGTTACAACAGCAGGTACTTCTATACAAGAGACACTACCAATCATAAAAGCACAAGGAAATGTATCAGTATTAGGTTTGTGTGTATCTGTTGATCGTATGGAACGCGGACAGGGTACAAAGAGTGCATTACATGAAATCGAAGAAAATTATGGACTTCAAACAACGGCAATTGTTACAATGGCTGAAGTTGTTGAGCATTTGTATAATAAACCTTATAATGGTAAGATTATCATTGATGATACATTAAAAGAAGCAATTGATGCATACTATAAGCAATATGGTGTAACGCAATAGGTTTCAATCTTAGATTGGAGGGAAAAGATGAGCGAAAAAGTATATAAGACAATGCGGTCAGTAGGAACAAGTAATCTTGTATTAGGAATTTGTATGATCGTCTTTGGAATAGGAGTAGGTGTTGCAACGATTGTTAGCGGCGGAAGACTCTTGAATAAAAAATCAGATATCTTATTTTAAAGACTAGATGTGTTAATTAATCTTGATTAATCTTGCTCTGGATTTTGTGTTGGTATTACTTGTACTTAGTATCAATACGAGATCCAGAGTTTTTTCTGTGTATTGCCTATTTTATAACAGTAGAGAGACAGTTCGTCAACAAAATTCTTCTGGAAAAATAGGAAAAAAGAACTGAATATGTAAATAAAATATTGAAATTATGTTTCATTTCTGTTACGATATTCATTGTAGCCAATGGTTACATACATAAGGGTTACGTACAATCAGATAAAATAGCAGAATTACCACGTTCCTATCTGATTGTATTGTGGTAATATCATAGTAATCTATGATATGAGTCGGGAGGTAAGATGAAGAAGATTAGTAAAATTGTAATTGCTGTGTTAACTGTACTTTTTGCAATGGCATTAACGGGATGTTCCGATCGAAAAGCAGAACAAAAGTATTATGATGATGTTATGGCTGCCGTTAATAATGCAACAACTGCTAATTCTACATTGATCACAGATTTACAGGCTTATCTAGGTGATGTGACAAATGAGGATAATAAGAAAGCAGCATTGGAAGATCTTGATACAATGGAGAAGGAATTTACTTCATTAAGAGATTTGTCTGCACCAAAACGTTATAAAGAAGCACAGAAATTATTTAAAGAAGGTGCTGAAGAAGCACTTAACGGAATTGCTTCTTATCGTACAGCAATTGAAGGCTGTACAGCTGATGTGGCTACTGATCAAGAAGCATATGATGCATTCTATGCTGGTGTATCAGAAGGCGATGAATTTATGTCAACGGCTAATTCAAAAATTACAGAGGCAGCTAAACTTGCTGATGATGCAGATTAAAATTGAAGGGGTGCACAGATGTGGCACCCCTTTTACTTTTCTAAGATTAGCATATTTACGTAAACGAGAAATACCATATTCAAACACAATAATAAAGCAATACATCTAGTACTATGGGATGAGACCGAAACGATTAAAGAAAGTGGATTCAAACAAAAAAAAGAGTTTACAAAATGGGAAATATAGGATATAATCATCATTAACCGAAACAAGTAAGTAATCTGGTCTATCTAATCTGAATGTAAGAGTAAATTTTACATTTCATTAATTTCTAGTCTGTCTTACGTTTTTCAATCTTTAATTCACGAATTCTTTCATAGGACGTTGTTTCAACGGCATGGTAAAGGCGATGAATGTTAAGTGCATTACCTTAAGCAATGAATACGAATCCTAATCAAATGAACAATTCCAATCCATTAAATCAAAAGTAATTGAGAACTTTTGGCTGTGAATAACCAAAAGAATATTGAAATAATTACTTTAAGGAATTAATTAAAACAAATCAATCAATTTCAAACAGATTCATTAAAAGCATCTATTCTATCAAATCAAATCAATTCAATCAAGAAAAATCATTCAAACAAACCATATCAATTCAATCAAGAAAATTCATTCAAACAAACCAAATCAATTCAATCAAACAAACGCATTCAAGTAAACGAATTCAAACTAATAATTCAAGCAAACTATATCAATTCCATTCAGACAAACTCGTTCAAACAAACCATATCAAATCAAATCAATCTAAGAGAATCAACAAAACTATAAAAACGACTATCGTAGATGATGGACTTTAATGAGTAAAATGTCTTATGGAAGGAGATAGAAGGTTTAGAAAAACAAAAAAGTTTGGGAAAGTCGTTAAACGTACATAAAGTAGAAAGAATGCTTAAGAAAAATAATGGAGGGAGGAAGGAAAACAGATGGCAAAAACCGTTGCTTTTCTTGGTGGTCCCATGCATGATCTTGTGTATTATGTAGGGAATATGCTAAGAATGTGGAAAGAGGAAGTTTTGGTCGTGTCAATACATGAGGGGCAAGAACAGGAGTATCAACCTAATTATTATATGGGGTTGGATTGGTTGAACTGCAATTATAGTTGGTTGAAAAATCATCCAGATATGCAAAATTCCTATACCTATGTATTGATCGAGATTGCCTATGACCAGTTGAACGTGTTTGGAGTTGAACAGGAAGAATGGGATTATCGCATAATGGTTACGGATCTTCATAAACAAAACAATGATCAAATTGCAAAAATTATCTTACAAACACAGAAAGATTGTATGTTGTTGGTGCGGGATATTTGTAATAAACGATTATCTTCGCGATATTTTCTACGAATGTACCCAGAATGTGGGTCACTATGTTTTGTACAGGAGATTTGGCTGGACAGTTATGATCGATATTATCGCTTATGCTTAGAATTGGAAGAATCCATTCTATTAAAAGAATTATCTGTGGATATGCAAAAAGCGCTACTTCGAATAGTAACAGATATTAGTGGATATCCAGAAGAAAAATGTAAGTATGCATTACAGCAATTAAAGAAAGGAGTAGTGGAATGCTGATTGTTTTCTATAGCGATATACGAGGAAATACAGGGACCACAAGTAATTTATGCAGTATCGCATCATATTTGGCTCTTACAAAAGAGGAAAAGATCATATTGTGGGCAAACCATAGAAATTGGAATGAGATTCAAGATCTAGTTACACCAAGGACGCGCTACCAGCTATTGAAAGAGGAATTAACGGAATATCACATGAATGGAACGAAAGAGATATTCTGCCAACTTCATAGAGGGAGAACGGAGGATAAAATTGATTTACAAC
Organism: Anaerosporobacter faecicola; assembly: GCF_012070565.1. Taxonomy (GTDB): domain Bacteria; phylum Bacillota; class Clostridia; order Lachnospirales; family Lachnospiraceae; genus Anaerosporobacter; species Anaerosporobacter faecicola. Next base: position 71,777 of record NZ_JAAQRO010000023.1, on the reverse strand, counting down.
ATTTCTCTAAAGAAATATATCCGGGTAAGTTGTACCATCTGATAAATACGATACGGAGTGAAGTGGTATTTGAAAAAGAGATTAGTGAGGTGTTACAAGAATTTATAACCCTATGTAAGGATAGTGATGATCTCATCCTATGTGATTTACAAGAGAATAAGCAACGAAGTACAACTCAAATCCTTGAACAAGCGGATCTGGTAATATTTAATGTTATGCAACACAACAAATCAGTACAATCAGCTATGCGTATTGGTAAACAATATCGTCATGTCAGTTACTTGTTTGGAAAATATCAATCTTCCTCAAAAATTAATCTAAGAAATATAAAAAGAAAATATGGTTTATCAAAAGAACAGCTGAATTACCTTCCATATGAGCCCGCATTTGCAAATGCGATACAGGAGGGAAAAGTATTGGAATATTTGATAGGACAATTAGAAGGAGAGAAGCGTGAGAAAACATGCTCCTTTGCCCATGCAATAGGAGTAAGTGCAGAGCAAATTTATGATGCTGTCTATGCGATACGGCGAGAAAAGGAGGAGTTCAAGAAAGTAAGAGCAGCGATATCTGTGGATCAGGTAGGAATATCCAATGACCATAAGGGAGGTGCTACGACTGTTTCATATAAAGAAAGCATTGCAAGTGTATAAAAAACAAGAAAGACAAATGAATTTGCAAGATTTAAAAATAGAGATTCAGAATACCTTTCATCAAATTTTGCAAGAACATCTGTATGATCATTCTATGGCAGTTGAAGAACAACAGAGGCTTCGTTTAAAAAGAAGAGAACTGAGACAAGCATTAAAAACTTGTACGTTTGGAGATTGGTATGCTAAGAAGTATATTAAGGAATATATCGCAGATATTCTTCTTACCAAATATAGTCTTACGGAGGAAGAGCTTGAGCAATTGATTCCTTTTGAGAGCAAGGAACGTACTGCAAGAGATACCTTTGACATATTGCTCTATCATTATACGCAAAAGTATGACAAGCAGGCACTTTCTGTTATGATTGATCAATTTCATCTTGATGACCCAAGTATCAATGAAGAGGGAGAATATTATTATGAAATTACGGAGAAACAGATTAATGCAATCTATAGAAAGAAACATATCGAACTTGATTTTTATGATAAGCTTCATATTGTAAGTCAAAGAATCTATTCCTGGTACCGTGGGAATGGCGTAATCGATGAGATTCGAGACCAAGCCATTGATGGTATATCAGCTGGGGTTTCTGGAATTACCCCAGGTATGGAATTGGAACGTTTACAGGAGGTTCAAGATCTTCCAGCCTCCTACAAGAGTATTTGGCTATTTTATAAGGGAAAATCGATTCATCTTTCTTTCCTCGGCTTTGAAAATGAGAAGGAACTCATTCGAGTATGCAAGAATATCTATCGATATAATAATCCAGGACACTTATCCGAAGTTCGTGGGTATATAGTAAATGAGATGATGGATGGTTCTCGAATTGCTGTAGCCAGACCACCTTTTTGCGAAGGCTGGGTGTTGTTTGTACGAAAATTTCATCAGGAGTTACAGAAGGATTTACATACTCTAATAACGGATAACAACTGTATGATTCCAATTCAATTATTAAAATGGCTAATGAAAGGTTGCCAGGTAGTTGCAATAACAGGAGAGCAAGGTTCTGGAAAAACAACGTTGTTAATGTCCTTAATACGGTATATTCGTCCTACATTTAATCTACGTGTACAAGAGCTTTCATTTGAATTACATTTACGAAAAATCTATCCGACAAGAAATATCGTCTCTTTTAAAGAAACGGATTCGATTGGAGGAATGGAAGCATTAGACTTCGGGAAGAAGACAGATGGTACAGTAAACATACTTGGCGAAGTTGCTTCAGCACGTGTTGCAAGTTGGATGATTTCTATGTCTCAAGTTGCATCCCTTTTTACTTTGTTTACACATCATGCAAAAACGACGAGAGATTTAATCTATTGGATGCGCAATGCCTTGCTTACAGAAGGAGGCTTTCATAATGAAGTAGCAGCTACTAGACAAGCAGTAGATGCTATACAATTTGATGTTCATATGAGTAAACATGTAGATGGGCATCGTTTTATTGAACGAATATCACAGATCGTACCGGTGAAACAACAGATAATTCATACGTCGTATCATGCAATGACAATGAATACAAGTACAGAACAACAATTTGAAACCAGAGATCTTGTAGTATATGAGCATGGAAAATATGTGTTTAAGCATGCCATACGGGAGGAAGAACTGCTCCAGATTAGTAAACATTTATCTACACAAGAAGAGGAAGAATTCCATCAAAATATCTTGGAATGGAGGAATCTTAGTGAATAGGAGCTATAGAAATAAACAAGATCGCATGCGATTTACGAAAGAGAGACGAAAAAACAGGTTATTTGGAATCTATTCTTATCTAGAACAAATCCCTATATTCTCTGGATTCCTTTACAAAGCAAGAAGAATTCAGGAGTGGTATACCCCTGGTGAGGAAGAGCAGATACGTAATCGTACAATAAAGTATCTTAGAACAGAGTGTATATACGAAATCTTGTTCCTATTGCTTGCTTGTTTCGTATGGAATGCAACACTAGAACGAATCATAATGATTGGAATTGGGATTTATCTCGTACATGCTATATACCAATTTATATATATAAGAAAACGATATTACCAATTGTTAGTGGAATTGGAGCAATATCTTGTAGTAGTAAGAAATGAATACCAAAACTGTGGTATGGTGGAGGAAGCATTGCAGGAATCCTTGTGGGATTCGAATCATGCAATCGGTAGTCATATCAGACAATTATATGAAGCATTGGAATGGGAAGAACAGGAGGAACTTCAACAGTATAAGGAAAACGTGTCTATTTCTTATTTACTAACATTTTTTATACTATGTAAATCATGTATGACTTATGGAGATACATACGTCTCTGGAGGTTCCTCCTTTTTGAAAAATATTGGACACATGAAAGATGAGATTCATAATGAATTGTTATATCGTAAGCGTTTAGCCCATCGTTTTAGCGGTGTATTATTTGTTACGGTGTTTCCTGTATTCTTTTTAGATTTTATTCGAAATTGGAGTGTTTGGAATTTACCAGAATTGATCCGCTATTATGATGGAAGTTATGGAATCTTAATGAAATGTTTGATCTGTTTTGTCACAGTTATGGTTTTGGAGATTAACCGCTATCTCTTAGAACCAAAAATTTTAGTAAAAGGGTTTCATCCCTGTTTAGAAGCTATCAGTAAAAGAAAAAGCATACAACATTTTCTTTTACATGTGATACATAAGCGAGAAAATGTTTGGGAAGCCATTCATCGTAAGTTACAAATTGTATCTTCATCCTATAATGTAGTAACTTTTTTATTACTTAAGATGTTATGTGGATTAAGTGCTTGGCTTGCAATGGTTTGGTTAAGTGTAACGTTGATTGTCCGAGAGAATCTTTTGGAATATACCATTCAACCAATTACGCTGCTCCAAGATGAAATTACATTGCGAGGAAGTGATATACAATGCATTCCATTGGTGTTGGGGTGTATCATCGTGCCAATCTTGGTATACTGGATTCCGAATTTGCTATTAACGATTAAAGCGGGATGTAAGAATCGAGATCTGGAGGAGGAAACAATGTCCTTACAGGCTATTTTGATCATGCTTACACCGATTCCTAAGATGACAATTGAGATAATGTTAGAATGGCTATGTTATGGCAGTAACTTATTTCAACAAGCACTTCTAGACTGCTCAGAACAATACGTACAGGATCAGGAAAAAGCTTTGGAGGAGCTTTATGAAACGATGACATACATTCCGTTTCGACAATTAATCAAAAATCTAGAAGTTAGTGATCGGATTGGGATATATCAAGCGTTCGAAGAACTTCCGGCAGATTATGCCTATACCATTGAGAAAAGAAAACAGGACAATGAAATTAATACCGATGATCGTGGAGCTGTTGGACAATTTGTATCATTTTTTCCATTAGGAATGGTTATTGGAGGATATTTGATTATTCCATTTGTATTAGAAAGTATTACGCAATTTTTAAGTTATGTATCGCAAATGCAGAGTATAACGTAGGAAATGGATTATAGACACATATTATAGAAAGGAAATGAAAGATGGATAATAGTTTAAAAGGTTTAATTTTAGCAGCAGGTACCATTATTACCTGCATTGTAATATCATTAGGTTTTTACATCTCGAGAGAGGCAAGGGATACAGCAGCCAGTGGAGCAGGGCAAATCTCAAAACTAAATGCAGAATTCAATGAAAGTGATAAAGTTATGTATGATGGGTTAAATGTTTCGGGAAGTGAAGTTGTCAATGTGATCAACAAATTTAAAAACGGAGACATTGCGATTATGGTAAATACAAAAAAGAGTTCAATATACTATGATAATGTCCTAGATGATAAGCAGACGGAGGTAATTGGGACAAGCAGTGCATCGGTTAAGTCAGCACAGAATACACTGAGTACTGCATATATCAATCCTAATGCACAATTTTTAGGAAGTATTGTGCGGGATGTGAACTATACCATTATTGGCATTACTTTTACACAAGTGAATTAATAGCAAGTTGTTCAGAGGCAATATGTTCTGTTTCAACATTGACTCTGAACATTCTCATCAAAATATGAAAGAAGGGTACCTGACATATATGGAAAATAGCAAAGAGGTGATTATGAGTACGGCTGCAGTTGTGGTCTTTTGTTTGGCTTTATCGGGATTAATCTGGTTCAATCATTTGATGAATCAAGAAATTACCTGTGTTAAACAACAGCTCTATGAACAACATGCAATTTATCCAAACGACGGAGGAATGAGATGAATGCATTTGGAAAAATAGTTGCAATTTTTGTTGCAGTGCTCTTATTATTTCTCTGTCCCATACAATATGTAGCACAGAAACAAGATCTACTCATGCAACAACACATTACTATGCAGACAACCTATTTCGTTGATTCAATTCGCAACCTTGGCTATGTAACGAGGCAAATGTATGAAGAATACCAAAAGAACATACAAATGGGAGCGCAACGATATGAGATCGAGATAACCCAGTATCATTTGCAGTATGTTTTGAACAATGGAGAGATGCTTGAAGAAGATGAATGGGAAGAAGTACCATATTCCCAGCAGATGTCGACGTTCATGAAACAGTATCATTGCTTTTATACAGAGGATTTGCTTACTGTTCTTTATGAAACAGAAGAGAAGTTTTATCCTTTTCATCAAGGGGATTATATTACTGTGAAGGTTAAGGAAAAAACAAAGTCCCTTGCACAGCGGATGCAAGAAATGGTGCTAGGAACAAATCCACTACAGGAACAATATGTTGCAATATACGGAGGGATGATACGAGATGAAGCATATGAACCTTAGTTTGGTTTTCACGGCAATTTTTCTGATTGTCGCACTTGTAATCAATGAAAAAATAGCTGCACTCACAGCAATATCCAGGGCACAAAACCGTTATAACAATGCATTAGATAATGCAGTTTCTGATGCACTATTGGAAGTGGTTGACTGTGACATGGGAGAAAGAACAACGATCGACTATGCGGAGATTACCCACTCATTCTTTCGATACCTATCATGGAATTTGGGCGCAAGTCCAGAGAGTTTAACGGAGAGTATGCTACTTCAATATACACCTGTGATTGCCTATGTTGTAGATGATGGAGTATATCTTATGAACCAAAAGATTGAGGAATCTTCAATAAATGATTCAATAGGTGGCACTTCTGTAGTAAATATTCCTCCAGTAATAAGTTCAACAATGTTGGAAGATCAGCCGTTATTATGGGAGAATCAAAGTGTATGGAATACAAGCATGGAGATCAGTAAAAAGTATCTCTTTTATAAAGAACGAAAGGGGTTTGCTATTCAATATACCTTATCGGATTATATTCGAATTCAAAACCTAAGTACAATGGAAGTAGAAGAAGGTGTATATAATGATTTGGTAGGAATGTATCCAGAAATTCTTCCTGAGAGCAGGGAGGCATTTGATCAGGAACGACGGCTTGTTATTATACAGTGCATTACAGAAGAATTCAGCCGTTCCATTGAACAACATAATCGAATAGCGAAAAAGTATGGAATACAATATCAATTTCAACTTCCTGTTATTCCGAATGAGGAATGGTATCGTACGGTTAATGACATTAGTATGATTGTGCTGTTTCAGGGGTATCCATATGGGAATTCCACATTGGGGTATTATAATAAGGTGGCACTGGGAGGAGCAAGGCTCTATAAGGAGAAGGGAAAGTGATGGAGAAAAAGGATTCACTGTGCTATACTAATAGTAAATGAATCATATAAAAACAAAGGAGAAAACAATGACGATACTTGTTTTAGGGAATGGTTTTGATCTGGCACATGGTCTGCCTACGACCTACAAGAATTTTCTAGATTTTATGTGTGTTGTCAGAAAAATCGGGAAACACAAAGACAATGCCAGTAAAGTAAAGTGTATACAACGTTTTACAGATCGATTATGTGAAACACTCAAAAATCAATTGAATCAGCCAAATGAAGATACCGTCCAATGTATCGAAGAGTATAGAGATTGTTTGCGGGACGAATTGGTGAAGAACTTTTGTGATTCTAGAACAGAACAAGACATTATGGAACGAAATCGCTTTTTACTGGAGAATGCCAAGAACAATACATGGATTGCCTATTTTATTCAGGTGCCAATGTATGAGAAAGAAAATTGGATCGATTTTGAAAGTGAGATTAGTCATGTGATTCAATCTGTGGATGCGGATATGAGTGGAAACGAGGAAAAAGAAGTAGAGACATTAACGAATGTATTCTTACGAAATCGGTTTACCAATGATAATCCAGATCATGCATGGACATTGGATCATGGCGATTACTCTGGAACACTGAAAAAGAAGATTACGTTTTCTAAACTGATTTATATGTTATATGATGATCTAAATCGCTTAACACGTTGCTTAGAAATCTATTTGGCAAATTATGTACAAAAACTGGAGAGTTCCATACAGTCACCAGATATTTTAGGAATTAAACCTAATAAAATCCTTACATTTAATTATACGGATACCTATAAGAAGATCTATGAACATGGGAAAGTAGAATATGATTACATACATGGGAAAGCAGAACTAACCCATACACTACAAACCAATAACATGGTACTTGGAATTGATGAATATCTTCCTGAAGAGAGAAAGAATAGTGATATTGCGTTTATCACATTCAAAAAATATTATCAAAGGATTCGAAAGAGGACCGGAAACAAATATCGTAACTGGGTAGGAACTATCCGAAAACGGTATGAAGAAGAAATTGAACGTAGTAACAGAGAACAGGATCATGGACTAGGCTTTCGTGTTCCTGTGTCTGCTTTTACCCAGCAGCATTACTTATATATCTTTGGTCATTCTCTCGATCTTACCGATGGGGATATTATACGAGATCTGTTGTTAAATGATAACGTAAAAACAGTGATCTACTATTGTAATGATGAGATATTTGGTCGACAAATTGCAAATCTTGTAAAGGTAATCGGGCAAGATGAACTGATTCGAAGAACTGGTGGACCGACTAAGACCATCACTTTTCAACCACAAAAGGCAATGAAAAAAAGACTACCATCTTGCGAGTCTGGTAGTCTTCCAAGGGAGGAATTATGAAAAATCATCTATAAAAATTCATCTATAAAAAATGGTTATTGTTCCTTTCATGTATATAGAATACCAGTTAAATGTGTAAAAAGTATGGAGAGGAATTGAAGAATATGTGAACGGTTTGTAAAGAAAATTGGTTGCATACTTTACTTTTGTTAAGTAAATTCGTAAAAATTGCCGATGTATATAGTATAGGAGTTTGTTCTTAACGGAATAGGCCTTAAGTTCATGAAAGCAAGGATGCGATGAGTATGGATATATTAGAATATTTAAAAAAGAAAAACAATGGTTTCGATTCCGATGAGATTATTCACCCATTTGCCTATAAGGATAATACCTTTAAGTATAATTATTGTTTTGGATTAGGTGTGCTGGCATATGGAAATGTAAAGAGTATGAAAGAATTGCTTGATGAATATCAGAAAATTCTTACGTATATTAAACTCCCATCTTCTTATGCAGGGAAGATTGTAGAAGATATGAATAACAATTTTGACTACAAGATTAATGATGTATTTGAAATTCTTGATACCAAGGAAAAACAGTACACCTTTACCTCTGATCTTTTAAGGTTAAGCAATTATTCATTATGGTCTGAAGAATTTGCCAAAGAAATATGTCGTAATTATTTTGCAATCTTTAAATTTTCTAAAGAAGAAAAGGACTTCTTTGTTCGATATAACGAAGCAGCTTTTCATAAGGATACGAAAAAGGCAGTAGAATTATACCAGCAGTTTATCAAAGATGGCTATTCAATTAGTTATAATTTATTAAAATATATCTGTAAGGATATCTTAATTGAAGATACCTATGATAATTTGATTCTAAATGCTGGTGAAAAATTTATTATTGATAAACCGTCTCGTATTCATGGACAGGTAGCTGTAACGAATGGTGCGGTATTGATCTTGAAAAACTGTGAGATTAAAATCAATGGTAGTATTATGGTTGATGGTGGAAGAATTGTGATTGATACCGTTCGTATGACAGTAGAGGATTGTAACAGTGATACCTTGTTTCATATAAGTAATACAGCACATGCTGATGTGAATACATTAGATTTGAATTGTAACTTTAAGTGTGGTGCATTTGTACAAAACAGAGGTTGTTTGACGATTAATAATGCAGTAATTACCAATACGCAATTAGCTCCTGCAATACGTTTTACAGGGAATTCTTTGATTCTCAATGGAACGACGTTTGCAGACTGCATGGTAGGTGGTATACGCGTGAAAGAGTTAGGGCGATTGGAAGTTGATGATTGTGAGTTCTTTCATTGTATGGAGGAACATGGAGGAGCAATCTATTCCAATGCATTATCAAATTCCAGCATAACTAACAGCCGTTTCACCAACTGTAGTGGTAAATACCTTGGAGGAGCAATCTATTTTGCATATATGAAATATGGGCAGAGAGTTTACCGGTGTGAATATGAACGATGTGAACCAGAAGACAGTATCGTATTTAATGCATGTGAGGAGGAACGCCCATGAAACAGACAGATTTATTGACCAAATTCAACAGGAAGAAGAAATCATGGATGTCTCCTAAACACCCATTGTTCTTAGAAACAATGGAACAAAAGATAGCATATTGTGAAGGAGTGTTTTCTCATGCTACCTTGAACAAAGATAGTAATACATTGAATAACTATGAATTAGGCCGGCTGATGGTAAAAGGACTTGGTCTTGACCCAAAGCAGATTGCGAAGATCATAAGAGTTGCTACAGAAGAAGTACGGGTTGCCGACCACGTACTATGGAATGTAGCAGATCGTCTGAAACAATACCTGTTTATTATGGATTTGATTAATGTAAGCCTGCGAAAAGATGCGTTAAGCAAGGAAGAAAAAGATTCGATTGAATATTACCGTAATTTATTCTGTATTCCTAATGAAATCCTTCAACTGTTATGGGCATTTGTCCAAGCAGCTTACGATAACAATATGGATCAGTGCATTCGGCTGTTTGCAACTATGCGTAAGGAGAACTTACCATTGACCATGACAGAATTAAAATACTATATGCCTGACATGGAATATGTGACGGAGATTGAGAATAAATCGGTTTTACCTGGAAAAGAGACAAGAATAGTGGATGCCTGTACGATTAAGGATCGATTGATCGTTCCCAAAGAAGGAACGTTGGTATTGGATCATGCGGTTATTTACTTGTATGGTTCGATCATTGTGGATGGTGGTACTTTGATCATTCGGGATACAACGATCATTAATAAGGCGGATTCTGGTAACTGTTTGATCGAAGTGAAGAGCTATTCTGATGTTTCCATAGAGAATTCCATTATCGATTGTCGTTATGTAGGTAGTGCGATCAATCAAAAGAATGGAAATCTTCGAATGAAAGACTCAAAGATTTATCATACAACAAAAAATAGTGCAATCAAATTCTGGGGAAACCAGATAGAAATTGATACGAGTAGTTTTCATAAATGTTATACCAATGAAAATGGGGCAGCCATTCAGATTCAACAGGGGAATGGAAATGTCAGCAACTGCATTTTTACAGAATGTGAAGCACAAAATGGTGGGGCCATTTATGTTGGAGCACAGATTATCATAGCCTGCTGTTCATTTAAGCATTGTTATGCTCTTGATCATGGTGGAGCAATCTTTTATAACAATGAAGTAAAATCCAACGTAATGGATTGCCAGTATATTGAGTGTTATCCAAAAGAAGAAGAGATTATACAGTATCTTCATGGGCATGAAGAAAAGGTCATTGATAAGGAATATCGGATTCATATCGCAACCATTTTGGATATTCCACTGCGGGTAACGGAACTGGGAATCTTAAATCTGGATCATGTTGTAATCTACCAAAGGCAACCTATTCTATGCAAAGGTATACTTGAGATTAAGCGTTCAAAAGTGATTGCAGATGGGTTACGCCAGCGGGATATGTTCGAAGTAAGTCGCTGTCGTGGAGTTGTGATCGAGCGAAGTGAATTCGATGGAAGAGGAACCAGTTCTGTATTTCGTGCTACAGGCAGTCGAATGATTGTTGTTCATTCTTTGTTCCAGAATATTAAGAATGGCCGTGCAATCTACGATGCAATGGAGCCGAAGATAAGCGATACAATCTTCTCTTATTGTCAGGATGGGGCAATCTATTCTTGTGCAGGAACAATTCAAAACTGTTTGTTCATTAATTGCCGACAGAAGAGTGGCGCTGGTGTGATTATGTACGGTTCACGAGGAGAAATATCCAATTGTCGATTTGTACGGTGTGTATCTGAGTATAGTGGAGGAGCAATTGATAAATCAGGTGGTCATCAGATTATTCATTGTGAATTCAAAGAATGCAAACCAGATAATATTGCCTAGATCAAATAAAACAGCTGCTGCAAGATCAACTTCGAACGAATGAGTAGAAATTAATCTGCAGCAGCCTTTATTATCTTATGAATTGTGCGAACACAATATTATTCTTCTTCGGGTAGAACAACGATATGAACTTTATCAATACGATTTTTATCTACCGCATCTACGGTATAGATTACATGGTCATCTTCTACTGTTTCACCTTGAGAAGGTAAGTGGTCTAAAAGACCGATTATATGGCCAGCAATGGAATCATAATCGTCGGATTCGATATGGAGACCAATGATCTCATTAATATCATCTAGTTTAGTATTTCCATCTACAACATATTCATTTTCTTTAATACACTGTATGGAATCTTCTTCATCAGAATCATATTCATCTCTGATGTCGCCTACGATCTCTTCGATGAGATCTTCTAACGTAAGTAGTCCAGCAGTTGCACCGTATTCATCCAGTACAATCGCTAAAGGTATGGATTCCTTTTTCATTTCTATGAATAATTCTGATGTCTTCTTATATTCATACGTAAAATAAGGTTCTCGCATGATATCTTTCAGCTTGAAATCTTCCTTTTTCCCTTGATAGAAAAATACATCTTTTAGGTTAACAATTCCTACGATATTGTCTCTGGTTTCCTGATATACAGGCATACGTGTAAATTTCTCAATAGAAAAGGCTGTAACTAATTCATCATAAGTAAGATCATAATCAGCAAATTCCATGTCAATACGAGGTACCATTACATCTTTTGCAAGTGAATCACCAAAATCCACAACATTGGTTATCATTCTACGTTCTTCACTTTCAATTACTCCTTCCTCATGACTGACATCAACAATGGTACGCAATTCATTCTCTGTAATCGCAGATACTTTTGCAGTTGGATCAACACGAAGCAGACGCAAAAGAAATAAAGAGATACGATTAACGATAAATATTACAGGTGTCAATAATTGCGTAAGAAAATATATGCTACCTGCATAGCGAAGAGAGAGTTTCTCTGCGTGAATTGTTGCTAGGGTTTTTGGAGTTATTTCTCCAAAGATTAAGATCATGATCGTAAGAATACCAGTTGCTATACCAGCAGCTACACTACCAAAATGATTAATTGCGAAAGAAGTAGCAAGAGAAGATGCGGATAAGTTAACAACATTGTTACCAATCAAAATAGCACTGAGCATCTTAGATGGGTCTTCAATCAATTTGCTAACGGTATCAGCGGCTTTTACGCCATCCTCTGACAAGCTACGTATTCGTAGTTTATTAACTGTGGTTAGTGCTGTTTCTGCTGATGAGAAAAAGCAAGATAGTAGTAATAGAATTAGTAAAATAATAATCTGCGTGACATCACTCGGGTCCAAAATATCATCTCCATTTAATCAATATAGTTTTATATTACATGCCTAGGGCAGTAATATTTGTTTGTAAAGTTCCTGTTTAAGAAATTGTTCAGTAACTGATATAGCTTAGATACTGAACAATTGTTTTTTATAACATTTTTTGTATTACGAGATCATGTTGTTTCGATAAATCAACAACTCCATCAGCTACTTTGATAACAGGTTTTGATAATGCATTCTTGTTTAACAGAATAATCTCGCCTCTTCTTCCATCGCTTAATTGTACATTGTTATTGATATATGCTTGACCAATACGTTCAAGGAAGTTAATCAGAATCTTTGTATCGTATTTTTGGAAGCCTTCATCTTCAAAAAGACGAATAACTTCGAATGGACATAGCGCATCGCGATATGCACGGCGAGATGTCATGGCATCATAGATATCAGCTATGGCAACGATCTTAGCAAATTCTCCAATGGTATCGCCTTTTAACATAGAAGGGTATCCTGTACCGTCACAACGCTCATGGTGTTTTAAGATGGCATCTTTGATTCGAGGATCAATATCTTCATCTTTTACAAGGTCGTAACCCATGATAGGGTGAAGTTTTACCAACTGAAATTCTTCATCAGTAAGTTTTTCGGGCTTTCTCAATATATCTTCTGGTACCATTAATTTCCCGATATCATGAAGCAAACCAGCTAGCGTTAACATCTCGATATCATCTTCTTTATAGCCAATCCAATGACCGATAACATTACAGATCAATGCAACATTCAAAGAGTGGGAGTATGTGGAATCATCGTAATCTTCAATGTTATGTAACATATCGAATACACTAATTGTTGTATCGCTGATACGTAACATAGAATACGGTTCTTTATTCAATTCTTTTAGGTCCACATCACCAACTTTATTAACGAATGATGTGATACTTGTCTGAAACTGTTTTACATTAGCACTGAATGTCTTCTTGAATTCTTGGAACTTCTCACTATTTTTAATACGTTGTGAGTACGTATTGGTGTCAATAACAGGTGGAGCAGGCTGAACTTTAGCAGCAATTTCTTTGTCATAAACAGTAATCTTCATGATGGAATAAAAACTAAGCATTTCTTTTACTTTCCCGTTGATTTCTGTTCCCTCAGCTACCAATAATTGTCCTGATGAATTAAATACATCTTTCGAAATACACATTCCGTCTTTTGCTTGGAATGTAAAAATAGTACGTGACTTCATTGGTGAAAACCTCCCTATCTACATTAACTTCCAAATCTTTAAACTTTGTTTGAATAAGAGAGATGGAATCCAAACAAAACCAGCCTAATAGACAGGAAGAACCAATGTTAAGATCCAAAGCATTCTCTTATCAAAACAATCCCTTTATATATCTTGTATTGCTATAACTTAAATAAAATAACGAAAACAAAGTAGGCTATTAATCTTCGTCTGTTGTCATGTTCATGACTTGACGTTTTCTAGCGAGTTCATCATTATCAAGATATTCATCATATGTTGTAATCTTGTCAATAAGACCATTTGAGGTTATTTCCATAATTCGATTTGCTATTGTTTGAATGAATTGGTGATCTTGTGAGGTGAATAGAAGAACACCAGGGAACTTGATCAATCCATTATTAAGAGCAGTAATGGATTCCATATCAAGATGGTTAGTAGGCTCATCCATAACTAAAACGTTTGATCCTAATATCATCATCTTAGATAGCATACAACGTACTTTTTCTCCACCAGATAATACATTAACTTTCTTAACGCCTTCTTCTCCAGCGAAAAGCATACGACCAAGGAAACCACGAACGTACGTTACATCCTTTTCAGGAGAGAACTGCATTAACCAATCGACGATCATTTCATCACCAGAAAAATCTTTTGTATTATCTTTAGGGAAATAGGAATGATTCGTTGTTACACCCCATTTGTATTCACCTTCATCTGGTTCTAATTCTCCAGTTAATATTTTAAATAAAGTAGTTGTTGCAAGGGTGTTTGGACCGACAAATGCAACTTTATCTTCTCTACCAATGATGAAAGAAATGTTATCAAGAACTTTCACACCATCAATTGTCTTAGAAAGATTGGTAACAGTAAGAACCTCATTACCAATATCTCTAGAAGGTCTAAAGTCAATATATGGATACTTACGGCTAGATGGACGGATATCATCTAACTCAATCTTCTCTAAAGCTTTCTTACGAGAAGTTGCTTGTTTTGACTTAGAAGCATTTGCACTGAATCGTTGAATAAAGTCTTGTAATTCTTTGATCTTTTCTTCTTTCTTCTTGTTTGCTTCTTTCATCTGTTTAACCATCAATTGACTTGATTCATACCAGAAATCGTAGTTACCAGCATAAAGTTGAATCTTCGCGTAGTCGATATCAGCTGTATGGGTACAAACTTTGTTCAAGAAGTAACGGTCATGGGATACGACGATTACGGTATTTTCAAAGTTGATTAAGAATTCTTCTAACCAACGGATGGCATCAATATCAAGATGGTTGGTAGGCTCATCAAGTAAAAGGATATCTGGATTACCAAATAAAGCTTGTGCTAACAGAACTTTGACTTTTTCACTACCAGATAATTCGGACATTTGTTTGTAGTGGATTTCATTTTCAATACCTAATCCGTTCAAAAGAGTAGCAGCATCAGATTCTGCTTCCCAACCATTTAATGTAGCAAATTCACCTTCTAATTCACTGGCTTTGATTCCATCTTCTTCCGTGAAATCTTCTTTTGCATAAATGGCATCTTTTTCTTTCATGATATCATATAGTCTTTGGTTACCCATGATAACTGTACTTAGGACATCATATTGATCATATTTGAAATGATCCTGTTGTAAGAAGGATAAACGTTGACCTGGTGTAATTACAACATCACCTTGTGTTGGTTCAATTTG
This sequence comes from Anaerosporobacter faecicola, assembly GCF_012070565.1. GTDB lineage: Bacteria > Bacillota > Clostridia > Lachnospirales > Lachnospiraceae > Anaerosporobacter > Anaerosporobacter faecicola. The sequence continues at coordinate 56,482 of NZ_JAAQRO010000023.1, read as the reverse complement.
TCCAGATAATATCTTTAGAAAAGTCGATTTACCAGCACCGTTGGCACCAATCAAACCATAACAATTTCCTTCGGTAAACTTAATATTAACATCTTCAAAAAGAGCACGTTTACCTAATCTAAGTGTTACATTACATGCTTGTATCATAATTTAAAACCTTTCTCTATTTCTGTACTCATTTACATAATGTGTAACTCCCTAATTGGAGTACCATTCGTATAAAAATGACTATTTCGTCTCAGTCTCTATTTTACCGTAAATTTGGTATTTTGCAAGCCTTTTTACAAAAATGGGGTAAAAGTATTTGGGGATTGTAACAATTTTAGTCATAGGATATAATGATTAGTGAGCAAAAGGATTAAAAATTGACAAAGGAAAGAGAGTATTTACATGAATTTGTTAACAATAGAGAAAATTACTAAAAGCTATACAGACAAGATTCTTTTTAAAGAAGTATCCTTGGGAATACAAGAAGGAGATAAGATTGGTGTCATTGGAATCAATGGAACAGGAAAATCCACCTTGCTAAAGATCATTGCTGGGCTTGAAGTACCGGATCAAGGAGAAGTGATAACGGGGCGAAATATTAAAATCGAATATCTTGCGCAACACCCAGAATTTGATCTGTCAAAAAATATCTTGGAAAATGTTATGTTACAAGACGAGGATTCCCATGAGAAAGACTGGAATAAAGAAGCAGATGCGAAAGCAATGTTAGATCGTCTTGGTATTCGAGATCTTTCTAGCAAAATTGAAGTTTTATCAGGGGGACAGCGAAAACGTCTTGCACTGGTAAGAGCAATCTTAAATCCAGCAGATATCTTAGTTCTTGATGAACCGACAAACCATTTGGACAATGATATGGCAGAATGGTTGGAGAAATACCTGAATCAATATCGCGGTGCGATTATCATGGTAACCCACGATCGTTATTTCTTAGATAAGGTAACAAATCGTATTGTGGAGATTGATAAAGGAAATCTATATGGATATGTTGGAGGATATACGAATTTCTTAGAATTAAAAGCACAACGTGAAGAGATGGAATTGGCAACAGAACGGAAGAATAAGAGTCTCTATCGACAAGATTTAGAGTGGATGATGCGTGGTGCAAGAGCAAGATCAACAAAACAGAAAGCACATATTGAACGATTTGAACAGTTAAGAGATCGAGAAAAACCTCAGGAAGAAGCAAGTATAGAGATGTCCTCGGTATCCTCAAGATTGGGAAAGAAGACGATTGAATTACATGAAGTTTCAAAGTCTTATGGAGAAAAAGTATTATTTCGAGATTTCTCTTATATCTTGTTAAAAAATGACCGAATTGGTATTATTGGAAAAAATGGTTGTGGAAAATCTACCTTATTAAAGGTGATGAATCGGATCATCGAACCAGACTCTGGTTATGTGGAAATTGGTGAGACGGTAAAGATTGGTTACTTCTCCCAAGAAAATGAAGCAATGAATCCAAAAATGAAAGTTATTGACTATATTAAAAGTGTTGCGGAATACATTACAACAAGTGATGGAAGTATCACAGCTTCACAGATGTTGGAAAAATTCCTATTTACAGGGGCGATGCAGTATTCCCTGATTGAGAAATTATCTGGTGGAGAAAAGAGACGATTGTACTTATTATATGTATTAATGAGTGCGCCGAATGTTCTGGTCCTCGATGAACCTACCAATGATTTGGATATTCAGACGTTGACTATATTGGAACATTATCTAGACAATTTCCAAGGAGTTGTCCTTACCGTATCCCATGATCGCTATTTCTTAGATCGAATGGTAAATCGTATCTTTGCATTTGAAGAAGATGGCATAGTAAAACAATACGAAGGTGGTTATACCGATTACCATCTTGCAAAGGGAGATACACCTGTTGAAGAAAAGAAACAGGAAGTTGTGAAGGAAGAAAAGAAAATCTACAAAAAAGATCGTTCCAATGAGATTAAGTTTACGTATAGTGAGAAAAAAGAGTATGAAACGATAGATGATGATATCGCAGCATTGGAAGAAAAGATTGCAACGTTAGAAAAAGAGATGGAAAAGAATGCATCGAATTTTGGAAAGTTGAATGATCTCATGAAAGAGAAAGAAGCTGCTGAACAGCAATTAGAAGAGAAGATGGATCGTTGGATGTATCTTTCTGAATTAGCGCAAAAGATTGAAGAGAATAATTCATAACCTAGAAAGTAAGGAGACAAGGAAGATATGAATCAATTGAGGGTTAGTAAGGGTACTCCATTACCACTAGGAGCTACAAAAGTTGGGGAGAAGATTAATTTTTCCATTGCATCTCCTTGTTGCGAAGAATGTAAATTAGTTTTGTTGCATAAGAAAAGTCATAAAAAGAAGCAAGAGATTATAATACCAGAGGATTATCGTGTGGGAGAGATTTATTCCGTTACACTGGAAGGGCTTCCATATGAAGAATATGATTATGTCTATGAAATAGATGGAAAGATTGTTGTTGATCCATATAGTACAATTATTCGCGGAAAAGAAAAATGGGGCAATCATAGCCATTTGTTAAGTCCCTATGGAATACGAAGTGGTTTGTCTTTTGAAGAATTTCCATGGATGGAAGAGCAAACGTTAGAGATTCCTTACGAAAAGCTTATTCTATATAAACTACATGTAAGAGGATTTACCAAACATCGTTCATCAGGTGTTGGTAAAGCAGCAGGAACGTATCAGGGTGTTATACAGAAGATTCCTTATTTAAAAGAGTTAGGGGTAAATAGTGTTCTACTTATGCCTATTATCGAGTTTGAAGAAATCTTAGTGGAAGAAAATTATGTACGCTCCCCTGGAAATGTGTTAGGCAGACAAGATGCAGAATATGCATTTGTAAACATTGCAAAAGAAGATCTTTATCGAAAAGAAATGTTATCGGAAACTTATCCAATGGACAACATGCAAGAGACGGAGAAAATCCGTATACCGTATCGTTTGAATTATTGGGGATATAGCAAAAATAATTACTATTTTGCACCAAAAGCTTCCTATGCAAGCAATCCGTCCTGTGCAGCGAAAGAATTAAAAGAGATGGTACAAGCATTTCATAAGGAAGGAATGGAAGTACTAATGGAATTTAATTTTACAGAAGATGTTACACAGCAGATGATTCTTGATTGTCTTCACTACTGGTATTTTACGTATCACATCGATGGATTTAGCGTGAATAAGAATGTTGTATTAACGCGTTTGATCATAGAAGACCCAATTTTATCAAGAACAAAATTCCTAGCTACTGCATGGGAAGAGCAATATCTGGCCGGAAATCCCAAACGGTATCGGAATCTTGCGGAGTATAATGATGGTTTCCTCGTAGATGCTAGAAGATTCTTAAAGAGTGATGAAGAACAGGTAAATGCATTCGCATACCGAGTTCGTCGGAATTCTGAAAAATACGGTGTGATCAATTATATCACGAATAACAATGGGTTTACTTTACTCGATCTTGTCAGTTATGATGTGAAACATAACCAGTGCAATGGCGAAGAAAACAAAGATGGTACGGATTACAATTATAGTTGGAACTGTGGTACAGAAGGTAAGACGAGCAAGAAAAAAATCAAAGAATTACGCAGCAAGCAAATTCGTAATGCACTTGTGATGTTACTGTTAAGCCAAGGAACGCCAATGCTCCTAATGGGAGATGAGATGGGGAATAGCCAGAATGGCAATAATAATGCGTATTGTCAGGATAATGCTACATCATGGCTGAACTGGAATCTTCGTAAGCAAAATGAAGAGATAGAAGCATTTATTAAGAAACTGATTGCGATACGAAGAACATATGGTGTTTTTGGAAAAGCAGAAGAATATAGAATGATGGACTATCGTTCCTGTGGCTGTCCAGATTTGTCTTTTCATGGAACAAAGGCATGGTATCCAGATTTTTCTTATTATAGTCGAATCTTTGGTGTGATGTACAATGGGGCATATGTGTCTGAAGAAACAGATAAAGCTAAGAATTCCTTCTATATTGCTTATAATATGCATTGGGAGAAACATGAATTTGCCCTTCCAAGACTTCCAATGGGACAGGTATGGAAGTGTTATATGCATACGTCCATTGTGCAAAAAGAGGAAATGTTAGAAACAGAGCGGACGGTAATGGTTGAACCTCGTTCCATTGTTATTCTACGAAGTGAAGAGTCAAATGAACAGAGTGTAAAGAGTAAGGAGAAGTAACTGGGTGAATGTATTTGTCTTAAAGAGCATAGCACTGTTAACGATGCTGATTGACCATGTAGCAGCAGTATTTTTGCAGGAAGGTACATCAGGTTATCTGATCTTGCGAAGTATCGGGAGATTGGCATTTCCGATCTACTGTTTCTTGTTGGTGGAAGGGTATTTTCATACAAGAAATAAAAGAAACTATTTGATTCGGTTAGGGATCTTTGCATTCCTATCAGAGATTCCATTTGATATTTGTTTTTATCAACAATGGATTTATCTGGAGCACCAAAATGTATTCTTTACCCTGTTTCTTGGGTTGTTGACCATTTGGGTGCTGGATCTCATACGGAGTAAAGTTGTTACGCAGAACATGTTAACGAGGATTTTTCCGTATCTATGGTGTGCAGCCATGGCGTTTGTAGCTTGGCTTGCCCATACCGATTACCAGATGATGGGGATATTCCTGATCTTGGGATTCTACCTATATCGAGAACAAATGAATCACTTATTCCTAGCTGTTTTTGTAATCTGTATGAGCTTTGGTAATTTGATTCAACTATTCGCCTTAGGAGCCCTCTTGCCAATCGCATTCTATAATGGAAAGAAAGGGCCAAGTATGCGGTATGTATTCTATGGGTTCTATCCGATCCATTTACTTGTACTTGCATTGTTGCAAAGCTCTCTATAATATAAAAAACGTAAGAATCAATCGTGATTATATAAGACAGTAGATATTTTCAAATAAGGTTGTACCACTACGAACTTCAGCGGGGCGAGAGCGTGCCCGGAGTGAACCATATCCTGTATTACATGTTAGACAAACTTAAATTGTGCAAATTGACCTCAAAATAAATAAGGGCTTTTTACACCCAAATCCAAATAAAATAAAAAAGCAAGGGTCAAATGATCATTTCACATGGTGTTATACATAGGTGAAATGATCCTTTGGCCCTTGCTTTATTACTACTTAAGAAGCAATGCAGTATTAATTATTCTATTCTTCTACAATATGATGGTTCCGTACAATTCGATCATAACGATCAATTTTACAGAAGTTCTTTTCCTGTTCAAAATGTCGACAGGTCATACAGGATATTGTTTCCTCACCCGAACGATTCATCATACTATCTTTTCTAATTGGTAAGTATTCACTACAGCGAGCTGCTACATCTTGGTATGTTTTTATACTTGCTCTCATGGAAATCTCCTTTCATACCCGTTCCTTAGAATATTCTATAACTGAAGTATGAACGAAAATTTCCATAATATACAAGAAGATTTATTATTAATCAAAGTAAGAGAAATCCATGAATATGAAATCTTACGAAAAATATCATTACTGTAAAACAACTAAGCTGTGAAAAATGTATAGAGAAGACGATTCATATAGGTCTGGTCTTTCACACCCATTAATTCTCTGGCAGAATGCATTGCCAACATTGGGATACCAAGATCCACCGTTAACATTGGAATCTGTGAAGAAACGAGAGAACCAAGTGTGCCGCCACCTGCAATGTCAGAACGGTTAACGAATTTTTGATATTTGACGTCACCGGCTTCGCAAAGTTGTTGTAGAGATGCGATTGCTTTCGTATCAGTTGCATAACGTTGGTTGTTGTTAATCTTAATCACGATACCTTCATTTAACTTAGCGAAGGTAGTAGGATCGCTTTTCTCTGTGTGATTTGGATGGATAGCATGTGCAACATCAACGGATAGATGCATACTGCGCATGATCGCTTCTAAACAACGGGTATGGGAGAAACCAAGTCCTTCATAGATCTTCTCTAAAAGCATGGTCATTAAGGTGGAATCTGCTCCTTGTTTTGTCTTGCTACCGACTTCTTCATTATCGAATAAGGCAATCATATTTATTCCATCGTTTCTGCTTCCACTTGTGATAGCACGCAATGCTCCGTAAGTGGAGGTGAGGTTGTCAAGTCGTGGGCAAGAGATGAATTCTTCCTCTGCACCTACTAATTGTCCTTTTTCTGCATTGTAGATGTACAATTCAAAATCAAGAATTTGATCCTTCTCAACACCAAGTTGTTTAGCCAGATAGTTTATGAAATAATCATCTTTGTTCAAACTATCGTTGACAAGCCCGATAATAGGGATCATGTCTGTTTGGCGATTCAGTTCAACCCCTTTATTCACTTCACGATTCATATGAATAGCCAAGTTTGGAATCGTAAGAACCGGTTTTTGAATATCGATATAACGAATCTCTGGTTCAAAGATAGAGGTACTCGTTAAGGCAACACGACCAGCGATGGATAAAGGACGATCAAGCCAAGTGTTCAAGATTGGTCCACCGTAAATCTCCGTGTTAATCTTACGATATCCATTGCTTGTCATATCTGCATTCGGTTTGATCATAAGGCAAGGGTGATCCGTATGAGTTGCAACGATACGGAAATTGGAAGAAGCGTGAGTATACTCTCCAATTGTAAATGCAAATACGGTAGAAGGATATGGCACTGTATAGTAATTGCCTCCTTTTGCTAACTTCCAAGGCTCTTTCATGTTTAATTCGCTAAATCCATTCTGTTGTAATAAAGCAACGCTACTAGATACAACGTGGAATGGAGAAGTGGCTGTTTCAATAAATTGTATTAAGTCCAAAGCATTTTTTTCAAAATCCATATGAAATCCTCCATTTTTGTTTTTCCACCACAGACTTTGTGGTATAATGTGTTACGATAGAGTCATAAATAACTGTAACCCTGTACAATTCGAACAGTTCTATTATACGGATTCTATCATTAAAATACAAGTTATTAAAGGGGAAGAATATGGTCTCTTTACATGTAGTAGATGTAAAAACATTTATGAATCAATTACTTATACAGAATGTATTCGATAATTTCCTCCTATCGGAAATGGAGATTACTACATTCAATCAATTTAAAATTAATGGAAATCTCAATCTTGGCTGGTTTGATGAGGATGAGAAGGAAGAATTACAAGAGCGGCGATATTCTACGTGGGCACAGATTAAACCCATTGCATTTTCCCTTATGAAAGGGAAGAAAGTTCCATCGGTCTTTAAAATCGTCTTGCTTTTATCTCCGGCCAACACCAAGAAAATCATTGAGAAAGCACTACCGAACTTTGATGTAGCACAGATTGGTTCCCTGTATCTGAATATACGATACGAGAACGGAAGTCTTCATATGATAACAGGAACTTCTATGAAAATCTTCACGATGGATAAGTCGGTGGAACAGGAATGGGATAGCAATATGAAGCGTTTTTTAAAGCATTATGAAGTTGTATTTGAAGAAGAATAAGAATTATTAGCACTCACTTTGAATGAGTGCTAATTTTTTCTTGACTTTTTTTCCTGCACGTATTAATATAAATATCAGTAAATGACATAGGGTCATTTCATTTCGGAATCTAGCTTTCTATAGTGTTATTGCAACTACCAAAACGTGAGCAAGAACGATATTGGATAGAAGATTATAATTTGTATAAGCTAGATAATATGAATGAAAAAACATAAGAGATATGCGGTAGGGACCCCCGAAACATACAAAATATGATAAAAGCAAATTGAAAATAAGAAAAGGAGAGATTGTAATGAGTAAAGAACAAGGAAGCTTATCAATTAATTCAGAAAATATTTTCCCAATAATTAAGAAATGGTTATATTCAGACCATGATATCTTTTATAGAGAGTTAATATCTAATGGTTGTGATGCCATCACTAAATTAAAGAAATTATCCATCATGGGGGAATTCGAAGAAGCCGATGATGAAAAATACCAAATTAACGTTATAGTAAGTCCTGAGAATAAGACAATTAAGATTATCGATAACGGTATTGGTATGACAAACGATGAGGTAAAACAATACATTAACCAAATTGCATTCTCCGGTGCAGAAGCATTCTTAGCACAATACAAAGACAAAACCAATGAAGAACAGATTATTGGTCACTTTGGTTTAGGTTTCTACTCAGCATTTATGGTTGCAGATAAAGTAACAATCGATACATTGTCATACAAAGCTGGTTCAACAAGCGTTCATTGGGAGTCTGAAGGTGGTACAGAATTCGAAATGGCCGAAGGAGATAAGACGACAAGAGGTACGGAGATCACTCTTTACTTAAATGAAGACAGCTTCGAATTCTCCAATGAGTTCCGTGCAAAAGAAGTTATTAACAAATACTGTTCCTTCATGCCTGTGGAAATCTATTTTACAAATGCAGATGCACCTGTAGAAGAGAAGAAGGAAGAAGAAAAGAAAGAAGACGTAATTGACGCTGATGTAGATGCAGATGGTAAAGCAGTAGATACAGAAGATGGTAAAGACGAAGAAAAAGCAGAAGACAAGGGTCCAAAACCTTTGAATAATCCAACTCCATTATGGACAAAACATCCAAATGATTGTACAGAGGAAGAATACAAAGAATTCTATCGTAACGTATTCCATGATTTCAAGGAGCCTTTGTTCTGGATTCATTTGAATATGGATTATCCATTTAACTTAAAGGGTATCTTATATTTCCCTAAGATCAATACAGAATACGACTCTGTAGAAGGTACCATCAAGTTATATAACAACCAAGTATTCATCGCTGATAATATTAAAGAAGTAATTCCTGAATTCTTAATGCTATTAAAAGGTGTAATTGATTGTCCAGATCTTCCATTGAATGTTTCAAGAAGTGCATTACAAAATGACGGATTCGTTAAGAAGATTTCCGAATATATTACGAAGAAAGTTGCAGATAAACTTTCTGGTATGTGCAAAGTTGAAAAAGAATCTTATGAAAAATACTGGGATGACATCAGCCCATTCATCAAATATGGTTGCTTAAAAGATGAGAAATTCCGTGAAAAGATGAAAGATTTCATCATCTTTAAGAATCTAGAAGGTAAATACATTACATTACCAGAATACACAGAAGCAAACAAAGAAAAAGCAAATGATAAAATCTACTATGTAACAGATCTTCAACAACAAAGCCAATATGTGAATATGTTCAAAGAGGAAGGAATCGATGCATTGGTATTAACACACAACATCGACCAACCATTTATCTCTCAATTGGAACAACAAGATGATAAGATTCATTTCCAAAGAATCGATGCAGATATCACAGATACTTTCAAAGAAAATGTTGCAGAAGGGGAAGAAGCAGATCAATTAAAAGCAGAAACAGATGCCTTGACTGAATTATTCCGTAAAGTTTTGAACAATGACAAATTGGAAGTAAAAGTTGAGAAATTAAAGAATGAAAATGTATCTTCAATGGTAACTTTATCAGAAGAAAACCGTAGAATGCAAGATATGATGAAGATGTACAACATGTACGGAATGGATCCAAGTATGTTTGGAACCAACGTAACATTAGTTTTGAATGCAAACAACAAATTAGTTCAATATATCTTTGAACATAAAGAAGATGATGTAACAATCTTCTGTGAACAATTATATGACCTTGCATTATTAAGTCATAAACCATTAGATCCAGAAGCAATGACGAAGTTCATTAATCGTAGCAATGAGATCATGTTAAAGATGGCGAAATAATTTTTCATTTGATATTATAGAATACCCTGTAAAGTATAAATTGTGCTTTACAGGGTATTCTATTATTAGGTTCTCAAACTTCGCATTTGAATGTATAAAACGAATATGTGATTGCAATATTCGACTTAGTAAAGTTTTTCAATGTGCGAAGTTTGTGTTAGGTTGTTGACCTATGTATGAATATATGCTATTATATATAGTAATTAAAACTACATAATAAAGTTTAGAAGTACTCCGAATCTTGTTCGGTGTTACAACTGATGTGTTGTGTATTTGGCTATTTTAGGAGGAACAATGAATGAGTTATAAAGTAATTGGTGATAGTTGTACGGACTTAACAAAAGAGATGAAAATGGATGAACATTTCCAAATCGTTTCCTTAAATATTGATATTGATGGCCATCTAATTGTTGATGATGATACATTTGATCAGAAGGATTTCTTGAGAAGAATGGCCGAAAGTCCAAATTGTCCGAAGTCATCCTGTCCATCTCCTGATGCTTATATGAAAGCTTTTGAAGGACCAGAAGAACATGTCTATGTTGTAACACTATCTTCAAAATTAAGTGGTTCTTATGAGAGTGCAATGTTAGCAAAACGATTATACCAGGAAGAGCATCCTGATAAGAATATCGAAGTATTTGACTCAAAATCTGCTTCTGTTGGACAGACATTAATTGCACGAAAGATTAAACAATTAGAAGAGGAAGAAAAGAGTTTTGAAGAAGTCGTAGAATTGACCAATGAATTCCGCGATCATATGAAGACCAAATTTGTTCTAGAGACTCTAGATACATTACGTAAGAATGGTCGTTTAAGCAACCTGAAAGCAATTATCTGTAGTGCCCTGAATATCAAACCAGTTATGCAGGGAACAGAAGATGGTTCCATCGAAAAGTTGGATCAGGCTAGGGGAATCAATAAGACACTTGTGCTAATGGCAGATCTAATCAAGAAGGATGCAACGAACTTTGCGAACCGTACACTAGCGATTGCACATTGTAACAACTATGAAAGAGCCGTTTTTGTGAAAGAGGAAATCATGAAACGTGTATCATTTAAAGATTGTTTTATCTGTGATACGGCAGGAATTAGTTCCCTGTATGCCAATGATGGTGGAATTATAGTTTGTTATTAAGAAGAACTCGTTATTATTTTGAATGTTCGTTTATATTTGTGTTGAATAGGATACTTTAATCGCAACAGTAAAATAAGACGTTTATTTAGCGACACATAGTTTAATAGAACTCCTTATTAGGAATGGAATGTGATATGAATTCTTTTACTAGTAAGGAGTTTTTTGCGGTGAAAAGAACTTTTTTACGTAGGAAATGCTGGAGCAAAACATGGGAAACATCGAATCTTGTCTATTAATTGAAGAAAAGTGTTCAAGTGAGGTAACCCCTATCATTTCCTTACATATAATACAGTATGAACCTAGGTATCTACCTGTTAGACAGGAGGTCAAATATGAGGGAATTACTAAAAATTGATAACTTAAGTTATTCTTATCATACACTTGCTGGAGAGACAACCGCTTTATCAGATGTAACCTTCTCTGTTTCGGAAGGCGAATTTGTAGCTATTGTAGGTCCAAGTGGATGCGGGAAATCAACCTTGTTATCCTTAATTGCGGGATTGATCTCTCCAAGTCGTGGAGAAATCTATATTAATGGAAATGATGCAAGAACTTCAGGAAAAAATATTGGATATATGTTACAGAAGGATCATCTACTAGAATGGAGATCTACGCTAAAGAATCTGACTTTAGGACTTGAGATCCAACACAAATTAACAGAAGAAAGTTATGTGATCATTAATAAAATGCTTGATACGTATGGCTTGATCACATTTCGCGATTCAAAACCATCACAACTATCTGGAGGAATGCGGCAAAGAGCGGCATTAATTCGAACCTTGTTACTGGAACCTGATATTCTATTACTAGATGAACCATTTTCTGCATTGGATTATCAAACAAGGTTAGAAGTGTCCGATGATATATGGGGAATCATTCGAAAAGAGAAGAAGACCGCCGTATTGATTACACATGATATCGCAGAGGCTGTTAGCATGGCAGATCGAATTATCATCTTGACTGACCGCCCTGCTACGGTGAAATCCATTATTGATGTGAATTTAACAGTGGAAGGAGAACGAACTCCTTTTGCAGCCAGGAGTGCAGTTGAGTTCAAAGACTACTTCAATTTAATATGGAAGGAGCTGAACCAGCATGAGGACATTACGAAGCTTAGAGCGTAGCTATAAAAATCGCTCCGAAGTCGTATCCTCAGCACAGCAAGCATATGTTGCAGCGTATATTACGAAGATGAAACGAATCCGTCTCATTCAGATTCTGATTTTGGTTGTATTTATCGGATTATGGGAAGGAAGTACAAGACTTGGAATCGTTGATTCCTTTGTATTCAGTAGCCCAAGCCGGGTTGTTCATTGTATCATAACGATGATAGCCGATGGAAGTTTGTTCATGCACATTGGAATTACCTTATTAGAGACCTTTGTCAGTTTTGGGCTGGTGATTCTAATCGGTTTGCTAATTGCCATTCTGCTTTGGTGGAACGATAGTGTGTCAAAGGTATTAGAACCCTATCTAGTAATTCTCAATAGTTTACCCAAATCAGCATTGGCACCTGTATTCATCGTTTGGTTAGGAAATAATATGAAAACAATCATCATTGCCGCCATCTCGGTTGCTGTATTTGGAACGATCATTACGTTGTATACGGATTTTAAGGAAGTGGAAGAAGATAAGATCAAATTGATTCGCACATTGGGAGGTAGTAAAAAAGATGTGTTATTCCGCGTTGTCATACCAAGTAATCTTGCCTCCATTATTAGTGTTATGAAAGTAAATATCGGCTTATCTCTCGTAGGTGTAATCATCGGCGAATTCTTAGCTGCAAAAGCGGGGTTAGGTTATCTGATCATCTATGGAAGTCAAGTATTCAAACTGGATTATGTTATCATGAGTATTACGATCTTATGTATCGTTGCAGCAATGCTTTATAAAGTGTTAGGATATTACGAAAAAAAATATACATCATAATCATATTGTTTATTGAAAAACTCACCATATCTTAGTAAAATAAGGTTAGGTGAGTTTTTGTGTAAAATTTTGTTGCAAACGTTACTGTATTGGAAAAAAATCATGAATTTATTTACACAACATTCGAATGATGAGAGCATTTTTGATTGTTTTTTGGTGAGAATCAATTCTTCTTTTTATGAAACGCGGGTTGGGATTTTGCTTGTACATAATGGCATAGAACGGTTTTATAGATAGTTGGAAGACTAACTAGGAATAGTAGTTAATTTAGTACTTTGAGAAAGGAATCATGCTAAAAAAGCATGGGGTGGGGATTATGTATAAGAATAAGACGGTTTATGACATAGCAGCAGAAGCCGGTGTTTCTGTTGCAACTGTGTCTAGAGTTATTAATAATAGTGATAAAGTAGCAGAAAGTACGCGTGCTAAGATTCAAGATTTGATTGACAAATATGATTTTAAGCCGAATGAAGTCGCAAGAAGTTTATACAAAAATGAGACCAAATTAATCGGTTTTATTCTGCCAGATATTACGAACCCTTATTACTCAACGGTTCTCTTAGAGGCGGAAAAATATGCCCTAGAGCAGGGATATACAATGATGATCTGTAATACATTAGGAGACATAAACAATTTTAAATTATATCTACGAACACTGTTAGAACGGAAGGTAGACGGCATAATCTATATGGGTGGTGAACGTGTTCAGACCCAACAATTGAGTCAATTGATCAAACGATATGAAGAAGAGTTACCAATTGTTATGGTAAACTGGTCAATACCACAAACGAACTGCTTCACCGTAAAAAGTGATGAGGAACAAGGCTTTGAGGTTCTATTGGAAGAAATCAAAAAGAAAGGTTACAAAGATGTTGCACTACTAGCAGGTAGACGTGGTGTCATGCCCACTGAGATCAAGGTACATCTCTACGAAGAAGCCATACAGAAAGGCTGGTTCCACCATCGAAAAGAGTATCTAGTGGATGGAGATTTTACCGTTGAATCGGGCAAGAATGAAGCGTTACACCTACTACAATTACCAAACCGACCCCAGGTAATCATAGGGATCAATGATATCATCGCAGTAGGCGCCTTAAATGCCTGTCATATGCTTCGTCTATCTGTTCCAGAAGATGTAAAAATCATTGGATTCGATAACATTAACCTAACAAGAGCCGTATACCCAACCATGACTACCGTTAGCCACGACTATGTAAACTTAGCCCACAAAGCCGTGGATTTGATCGTCGATAAATCCTCTCTACTTAAGAAAGAGAGAAGATTTTTATATCCAATGGAATACATTTGTAGAGAATCTTTCTAATTATTCAATTTTTTAGAAAAATACAAAAAAAGACTTGAAAAACAAAATCGATTGTATTACAATATCAGTGTGCTGCTGAAATAGCTCAGTTGGTAGAGCACTTCACTCGTAATGAAGGGGTCGAGGGTTCAAGTCCCTTTTTCAGCTTTTGAGAAACCCATTGTTTATGGGCGTTTGAGAAGATAGAATATGAGAAGGCTACTCGGAAGAGTAGCTTTTTTGCTACTTTGTCTACTAAATGTCTACTATACTGCAGTAATAATAGACTGCTTATTATTGCATGATATCTTTTTATTGTTCAATAAACTCCGTAAAGCCAGAAATTTTCAGCAGATAATAATTGACGATCTAGTTCATCATATCTTGCATTAATTTTTGTAGGTAATAAACATATTCCGCAATAAGTATCGAAAGAATTGTAAATTACCTTTCCGCAAATACTACATTCAGATTTTTTGTAAATAAATTTCTTTTCTCTTTTGTTATAAAAGTGACTATAAAGCTTTTTATCTGCGATACCCATTAAATTATTATGAGTAACTATGTATCGCTTCCAACGTTTGAAGTCATCAAAAGCAATATTAGCAGCTTCTTCAGATAAACCAATTCTTTCTTGATTAATTAAATCCTTATAGAATATTGTATCATTTAATAAAAAAGTATCTTCACTTATCTGGTGGCAGTGATCTTGTATCCTTAGTGATAAATCAGAATACTTCTTATACTTAAGTCCATATTTTTTTAGCATCGAAAAACAATTTATTGGAAATGATTTTATATTACAATAAGAATAAACCTCAAATGTCTTTTCTCTAATGTTTTCATAATCAATCATATTAATCATCTGATAGTAAGGATTTAATTAATGCTTGTTTTTGATCAAGAGATAATGATTTTCCATTTCTTGCTATAAGCATTTGTAAATCATCAAAACTTGGTTCGTATTGTTCCTTATTTGCTCCTTTTGACATTTCTTCTAGATCTTTAATTTTAATACCAAGATGCCTACATATGATAATAATATTATCTACACTTGCTCTACCAACTCCATTTAGCAAGGGATTTGAGGTCTTTCTCGCCCTTAAGCAACTCGATCACAAGGTCTGATTTAAATTTGGCACTAATGTTTCTTCTTTGTCTGGACATATCAATGAATCCTTTCTTTCATACTGATTTTAGTATATCAGATTCATTAAAATTGTCCGAAAAAGTGTCTTAATTTATGAGACCATTATACCAACAACTGGAACATGGGGATTAGGAACAATCTTATATAAAAAGAATCCAACTGAATATATAGGTTGGATTTGTACAGCTGGAGGATCAAATCCAACATGGAAAAGGTTTGGAGCAATAGCTTAATACTGTAACACAATATTGTAAGATACTCAATTAAATGATATAATGTAAATTAAAGGGGTGAATGTATTGAAAAATAAAAAAATATATATTGAAATATTGAGGATTATTGCAATATTATGTGTGATATTCAATCATACTGGAAATGCAGGATTTTCAGTATATACAATAACGTCAAATCCAATAAATTATCATTTCTCACTTTTTATGTCAGTTTTATGTAAAATAGGTGTACCAATTTTTTTCATGATATCAGGAGCATTATTATTAGGTAAAGATGAGAGTATTAAAACAGTATTATTTTACAGAGTATTAAAATACATAGTAATAATTATATTTGCATCAACGTTTTATTATATTTATGACATTATTTACTGCAAAACAGATCTAAGTGTTATCCAATTTATAAAAAAGATATATAATACTAATTATTCTTACCAGCTATGGTTTTTATACAGTTATTTATCTTACTTGATAATGCTACCAATACTAAGATCAATTGTTAAAAGTATTAGCGAAAATACATATAAATATTGTATAATTGTACAATTAATATTTTGCGGTGTAATACCAATCATAAATTTTATTTTAAAAATTAATAATAGAATGGAAGTCAGTGTCCCTATTATGACTTCTCAAAACATTTTTTTTGCAATGATAGGATACTATTTTGGTAATCTATTTGATATAAACAAATTGAGAAAAAAAGATTACATTAAGATGATACTAACGAGTGTAACAAGCGTAGTTATAAGCGAAATAATGACGTTTATGAATTATTTGAGAGTTGGATCATATGACGAGTCATATTATAATTTGTTTGTTGCAATACCTACAATAACGATATTTATCTTAGTGAAAAAATATTCGAAAAGTATAAAGTACAAAAGACAATTAGAGATATAATATGTTCGATTGGAAGAGCAACGTTTGGAATTTACATATTTGAATTATTTTTTAGAGAGAGAACATACTTTGTATTTGATTATATGAAAAAATATATTCATTACTTGCCAGCTTGTTTTTTATGGGTTATGAGTGTAGCAACAGCTGGGTATATATTAACAACTATATTACATAAAGTACCTTTAATTAAAAAAATAATTTAAACAATAAATTATAAAGACGGACCATTATGGATTCCGTCTTTTTTACTGCCATTAAGACAGAGAGCATATAACACATCTGTTTTTTCTCCAGTTACAACTCCTTGATCACATAAATAATTAGCAACATCATTAATCGTATAATTATTTACTGAATTATCACTGTTTATCGAATTTTTATTTTTATCAATTATATATATTTTTGCTGCTATACTTATAGAGCAATAGCGACTATGACTATTATGACATTAAGTATAAAGAATATTGCCTGAAGGAAGTTCATTTGATGAACTTACCCAAGAACAGGAAAATCGAATGATGAATCATATCAATTCTTATAAAAGAAAGAAGCTGAATAATCATTGCTATGCCCCCTGTCAAGTAGACAGGTTAAATATCTAAAATTAATACTATGAACAGTCACACGATTTTGTGTGACTGTTTTGCTATGCACACCATTTTTCTTTGTATTTTTTAATTCGTTTATTCTCTGGGATAGGATACTCAATAGGATTATCTATAGATAGTGCTTCTATCGCCTTCCTAAGCAAGATGCCTTGAAAATTGCTTCTAAGCCTATTTAAAATCTACAATACATACTTTCATTTATAATAATGTATTCAATCATAGCATGCCGTAAAACTTCTTGGATAGTAAGGCATTTGGAATCTTGGGAAGCTTATAGTAGTAACTTTTCGGATAGATTATGGGGGGACTTAAAAACTTAGATTGTTAAACTACGATAAAGTTCTGTACTCTTTATACAGGCAATTAAGTTTGCTATAATAGCTTCATTTGAAACAGAACCCTTTGTTGAAAGAGAACGATCAATACGTCTTTCTGTAAGAACTTCCTCCGTTTAAAAGCAAAAGCAGGCGGTATCAACCGCCTGCAGAGGGAGTCTAAAGTAAGAATCGATTCGTTCATTTGTATCTAGTACAAAATTTAGATTGTTATTTCAATTTGATTTCCTTCAAGATCAAGAACACAACTTTCATAATATCCATCACCAGTTTTTCTTGGAGCGCTAATGATATTGTATCCATCGTTACCTAATTTGGTGGTTATTGCATCAACATTTTCTATACTTCCTACGCTTAATGCAATATGTATAAAACCAGCTTGATCAATTGCTTTCTTAGACTCTGATAGTTGAGGTTTTGTCATGATTTCTAATCTTGCCCCGTCGTCGAATGTAAGGAAAAATGAGCGAAAACCTGAATCGTTTTGATACTCTTCATTTGCTGTAGCACCAAAGTACTTCATAAAAAAATCTCGTGTTCCATTTAAATCGTTAACATACATTGCTATGTGTTCTATTCTCATAGGCACCTCCATAATTTTGTTGTATTTAGAATATCATTTTATGTTTATTGAATCTATTAAATAAAAGACATATAATATAAAAAAAACGACTTATGAAGGAGTTGCTAAATGAGTATGGATACCTGCATATTGAATCTTGATCATACACAAAAAGAAATTCGTGCACATGGAACCATAGATTTTCCGTGTACTTGTTATTCATATAATTATACAAATAAAACGACCGATACGCTACCGTGGCATTGGCATGAAGAGATGGAAATGATTCATGTTGTGTCTGGAAGATTAAATCTATATGTACCACAGAGTAAATTGCAGTTAACAGCAGGAGACTTCGCTATTATTAATTCCAATATATTGCATTCGGTAACTGCTTATCCGGAATGTGAGTTACGTTCTATACTTTTTTGTATCTCATTAATAACTGGTAGTAGTGATTCTGCTATTGCACGGAAATACATAGACCCACTTGTAAGGTGCAATTTGTTTCAAGCGGTAGTCGTGAATGAGATAGAGGAACAATTTGAACGTGCATTTATGGCTTTGATGAACCCGGTTTTGGGATATGAATTTACAGTAAGAGAACAGTTATCGGATATAGGGTTCGCAATGTTTAATAAGTTTTGTGATGAATTAGACGAGAAGGAACAAGATCAAAATCAAGACAATGAGCGTATGAAAGTAATGATTCAGTTTATACATACACATTATGCTGAACATATTGTATTAGACAATATCGCAAAAGTAGCCAATATAGGAAACCGAGAATGTTTGCGTTGCTTTCAAAGAACGATTCATACTTCACCAATACAATATTTATTAAGATATAGAGTTATGAAAAGTGCAAATATCTTATTAAAGGAATCCCATTGTACCATATCCGAAATTGCTCTTCGATGTGGATTTGAGAGTGCAAGCAATTTTTCTCATACATTTAAACGCTTTTATCAATGTACACCAAAAGCATACAGAGAAGGTGGACGTCATGCTGGCCAGGGAATAGAGGGCTTATTCGTTTGATAAGTTTACCACATGTAGAGAGGGCGTAGGATTTTGATACAGCGTATAAAGTAGATATAGATAAGGATAAGTAACATGAGTAAAATTTGAATTCTTTCTTGACTCTAGTATAATAAGAGGGTTTAAAATGACTGTAATGATTTGAGTAATCTTCACACGGATTCGATAAACATCTACTTGTTATAAACGACCTGTGTGTAGATGCGAAATATGTAATTCATAAAAGGAGAGTACACATGGAGAAGTATGAATTGGATCAGAATAGTAAGATATTGTATAAGAGCACGAGAAAAGAGCCTTTTTTAGTTGAGGTTCCTTCCATGCATTTTCTTATGATGAAAGGGGAAGGACATCCTGCAGGTAATGATTTTCAAATAGCATGCGAAGCGTTATTTACCCTTTCATATGTAATTAAATTTGAGATTTCCCGTAAGCTTTTGAATAAGGATTATGCAGTGAGTCCAATGGAAGTGTCATGGTATTTGGATAAGAGCCAGAAGGAGACGCAATACACTTGGACAATGATGATCCGCCAACCTGATTTTATTACGGAGGAACTGGTGCAGAGAGCAATGGATATAGCAAGAGAAAAGGGAAAATGTATTGCATATGATCGTGTAATATTTGATGAGGTTTCTTTTGGAACATGCATTCAATGTTTTCATTTGGGGGACTATAATAAAATGAATGATACGCTTGCAAAGATGCATGCATTTGCGAAAGAAAAGGGGCTTGCATGTGATCAGTATACCCATGACATTTATCTGAATGACATGCGAAAAACAAAGGTAGAAAATTATAAAACGATTATGCGAGTTAAAACTTATGAAGAAGCCACCGTGCAGTAAATAAACAAAATAAAAGGAAAGAATGGGACATAGGAACGATACCTTTATTCTGAAAGATGGGATAAAGGCATTCGTTCTTTTTTGTTGAATATGAGAGATTTTGCAGAACAAAGAAGTGAAATATGTCTTATTGTAAATCAGTCGTATAATATGTATTATATTAAGTTGAAATGACACAAAAGAAATAATTGCAGGAGGTACGTTTCTTTACGTAGAGGGGTAGCAATTGTTAATTTAGGTAATTTGTTTACATGTAGATGATTTGATTTTTTATATCATTTCGGTAATTCCTATACATGTAAAGCATTACAGTGTATGTACAAATGATAAAGAATCCCGTTATTTGATTATTTGACAGGATTGTATGCAAAATTCAAATAAATTAACAAGGAAGAAGGAATGAATTATGAAAACCCAACTACAATCTATGAAAGCAAAAATTGTCTCGATTGTTGTATTAATAACAATCATTAGTTTTGGACTTTTCACTGCATTATGTGTAAATGCAACGAGAAAGAAAGTATCAGCTACGGTTTTAACCAAATCCATTGAAAATGCTAAACAGATGGCAGAGCAAGTACGAATATTATTGGATAATGGGGCAGATACAAACCAGTTGCAGAGTTATATTGAAGAAAAAGCAACGAATACGGATTACATAGCGTATATTGTTTTAATCGATACATCTGTTACAGCAGTAGCACATAGTGACATTGAAAAAGTAGGAAAAGTATATGAGGACTCCTATACGATTGATGGAGCACAGAATGGAAAGGTTATGACAAGCAAATTCTATGCTGACGTTCAAAAAGCTTGGACGTATGATATCATGGTACCTATACAGACCCAATCCGGTGGATTGTATGGAGCTTTTGATGTAGGAATCTATGAAAAACAAGTGGATGGAATTATTTCTGAATTAGTCGATTATCAAGTAAAACTTCTTGCCTGTGTTGTACTTGCTGCTACAGTTTTACTTTCTGTTGTAGCAATTCTCTTATTCAAGGTATTTAATAAACTGATTGCCCAATGTAGAAGAATAAGCAATGGTAATTTGTCGCAACCACTAGAAGAAAAATTACTTAAGCGAAAAGATGAAGTTGGTTTGATTTCGAATTCCATTGAGGATATGCGAAAGAATTTGAATGTATTGGTTTCAAAATCCAAGGACGAAGCGGAAAAACTTCTTGAAATATCAGGCGAAGTTAATACAAACTCCAAGAAAACACAGGAAGAATCGGTTAAGATCTATGATGCGATGGAGAAAGTTGTAGATGGAAGTAAAGAACAGATGCAGTTAACATCGGATACAGCACTGATGATGCAGGGCATTAATAAAGGCATGGAAGGTGTTGCAGAGAATATCCAAACGGTTACCATTTCAGCTAACAGTACATTGGATCAAGCAAACAAGGGAAATGAAGTAGTAAAGACCGCAGTAGGACAAATGGAAATCATTAGTAAACGAGTAAGCGATACTGCAGAACAAATAGAAATTCTGAATTCGAAATCCAGTGAAATCGGAGAAGTTATCAATTTCATAACCAATATAGCAGAGCAGACAAACCTTCTTGCGTTAAATGCAGCAATTGAAGCAGCTAGAGCAGGAGAACATGGAAAGGGATTTGCAGTAGTAGCAGATCAAGTTCGTATCCTTGCAGAACAAACGTCCTCCGCATCAAGTAAGATCATTACTCTTGTTGATGAAGTACAACAGGAAACGCAGAATTCCATTCTTGTTATGAAGGAAGGTACGATTGCGGTAGACGAAGGAATTCGTTTGGTAAATGAAGTTGGTACTAGATTCCAAAATATTTTAAGTGAGATTAATTCCATAACGGTGGAAATGACAGATGTATCCGCTATATCAGAAGAAGTTACTAGTGAGTCAGTGAATCTATTGGCAGCAGTTGAGCATATTCAGAAAATATCCAACTCCAATACAGATAATACGACCTGTGTATACCAAAATGTACAGGTACAGACGAAGTATATGGAAGAAATCATGCATTTTGCAGACATGTTGTCTGAAACGGCAAATGAATTAAATGCTGCGATTCGTGCATTTCGTTTGTAGGTAAAGAGCATCGAAATATTGAATGAAATAAAAATAAACCTATCTTTTAGATACATACTTGACAGATCGAAAGGATAGGTTTATTATATGCCTATAAGATATATCTAAAAGATATAATTGCTTCTACATTAAAAAATTAAAAATGGTAAGCGATATCAGGTATTTCCGTTATTGTAATAACCAGTACAGAAAATTATGAGTATGATGAAAACTAGCAAAGGAGATGGACAAGTGAAACGAAAAACACGATATGTATTGTTGGGACTTTTGCAGGAAGAAGAGTTAAGCGGATACGAATTAAAGCAGATTATTGATCGAAGAATGATTTTTTTTTGGCAGGAAAGTTATGGACAGATCTATCCGGAATTGAAGCTACTGCAAGAAGAAGGATTGATTGAGGAAGTTGTTCCAGAAGAAACCACATCGAAGCGAGAGAAGACTCGATATAGGATTACACAAGCTGGAATGCAATGCATAAAAGAATGGTTAGCAAAAGAGAATGAAAAGGATACAGCAAGAAGTGAATTCTTATTAAAATTGTATATGTCACAAAATAGCGATCAAGAGGTAATGCGTGGACACATTACGAATTTTATGAAACAGGCAGAAAAGCAATTAGAGTTCTTTCAGCAGTGTCATTCACAGTTGACGAATTGCTTAGAAGTCCATGAAAATCATCGACAAATTGTAGATGTATTGAATTTGGGAATTGGGCAACAAAAATTATATATTGCCTGGTGCAAAGAATTATTAAGTAGAGAATAAAAGGAGAAAGGGAGAATTACAAATGAGTGAACTATGGAAAATACTACAAGAGAATATGGGGATTTCATGGAGAGGTTTTTTAGTCGTAATGTTAGCAATGTTACCCAATATATTTTATGGAATCATGTCGAAGACGAATGTACCTGAAAATCCTGTGGAACCAAATGAAATGGTATCCATGATTGAAAATGCATCAAGAGGGTTGTTTATTATTTTTCTTATTGTTATATGGAATAAGGATAAGCTTGACAATCGACCAATATATTTTATTGGTATGGCAGTTTGTTTGCTTGTTTATTATGCTCTATGGGCAAGATATTTCGTACATGGAAGAGATGTAGAATACTTAGAGAAGAATCTATGGATCATTCCTGTACCAATGGCGATATTTCCATGCTTATATTTCGCATTTGGTGCATTTTGGTTACATAATATACCTGATTTGGTTGTTTTGGCTGTGTTCTCTGTTTGCCATTGTATCTTACGGTAAAGTAGGGAGAAAATGATAGTGTCTGATAATCTTATATGATAAAAATTAGTGCGAATTGTGTACATCAATCGAATGTGGTGTGTATAATTCGCACACTTTATTATAGACGAAAAGGAAAGAATCATGTAGAATACACCTATGTAGTTGTGTAATCGGTTAACTAGTTGAGATATTCCATTACGAACCGTTACTGCATACTACATATTCTTTCTGAAAGGGTTTTATAGAAAGAACGGAAGATTAGCAAACTAGGAGGACATAATGAGTAAGTGTAAAATAGCTGATACATTTTATGTGAATCAGGAAAAGGTAAAAATCATATCCGGAGCCATTCATTATTTTCGTGTGGTACCAGAGTATTGGAGAGATCGATTAGAAAAATTGAAAGCGATGGGGTGTAACACCGTTGAGACATACATACCTTGGAATATGCATGAACCACAAAAAGGTCAATATGACTTTTCAGGAATGTTAGATATTGAGGGGTTCGTTACAATAGCGCAGGAACTTGGCTTATATGTAATCTTACGTCCATCTCCTTATATCTGTGCAGAGTGGGAGTTCGGAGGATTACCAGCATGGCTATTAGCAGAAGACGGTATGCGTTTACGAATCAACTATCAGCCATTCCTACAACATGTGGAGAATTATTATAAGATTTTAATACCAAAGATCGCCAAATTGCAGATCGACCAAGGCGGACCAGTAATTTTTATGCAGGTTGAGAATGAATATGGATATTATGCCAATGATACTGCATATATGGAATTCATCAATGATTGTATGATCAAATATGGGGTAACTGTTCCTTTGGTGACATCGGATGGACCATTTCGTGAAAATCTAAATGGTGGTACAATAGAAGGTGTTCTTCCAACAGGTAATTTTGGTTCTAAAACAAGAGAGCGGTTTCAGACTTTAAAGGAATATGCAAAGAAGGGACCTTTAATGTGTACAGAATTCTGGGTTGGCTGGTTCGACCACTGGGGGAATTGTGGACATATGCGTGGAAATCTGGAAGAAAGTACAAAGGATCTGGATACTATGTTGCAACTTGGTCATGTCAACATCTATATGTTTGAAGGGGGAACCAATTTTGGCTTCATGAATGGCTCAAATTATTATGATGAGTTAACGCCAGATGTGACTTCTTATGACTACGATGGCGTATTGACTGAAGATGGACAAATCACAGAGAAATACCGTATGTATCAGAAGATCATTGGAAAATACGTTACATTGCCAGAAGTACCATTAACAACGAAAATAGAACGAAAAGCGTATGGAACATTAGAAGTTGAGGATCGGGTTAGTTTATTTTCGGTATTGGAGGATTTAAGTACACCAATTAGTAGTTCCTATACGCAATCCATGGAAAAATTAGGTCAGAATTATGGGTATATCTTATACCATTCCACACTTGATACAGAAGAGAACATTACCGATATACGATTATGGGGGGCAAACGATCGTGCTAATCTTTTCGTTGATAAGAAACCGATTGCAACGCTATATGACAGAGAATTATTAGAATCAAAAAACGTATCGGTTGCGTTCCAAAAAGGATCTGCACTTGATATTTTAGTGGAGAATATGGGGCGAGTGAATTTTGGACCTAGAATGGAATTGCAGAGAAAGGGAATTGATCACTGCGTACAGATCAATGGGCATATGCATAATAACTGGGACCAATATACATTACCTCTTAATAATATTGATAAAGTGGATTTTACCAAGGAATATCATGAGAATACACCAGCATTTTATCGGTTTCATTTGCAGGTGGACAAGGCAGCGGATACATTCCTTGACTTTACAGGTTGGGGGAAGGGCTGTGTATTCTTAAATGGTTTCAACCTAGGACGTTTCTGGGAGATTGGACCACAGCGTCGTCTCTATATCCCAGCACCATTACTGAAAGAAGGACATAACGAAATCATCTTATTTGAGACAGATGGAAAACACGCAGATACAATAACATTAACGGATGAACCAAAACTTGATCTTTAGTCGGATGGAGGTAGAAGAGATGGTATGACGGATTTGCTTCTTGCAGGAACAGATGAAACAAGTATTGATGTCCAGATTGATGCATATGAAGCGTTGTCAAAGGAAGCAAAAGATGCAATTTCAAGGATTGATGTTCATGCATATCAGGGATCTCGTCGCACAGAATTGCAAGCGGTTTCAAAAAGAGATAAGAAGGGACTGTGGATGTCGGAAGTTGATGGTTCGGATGTTTTAGGAGAAGATGCAGGCGAAATTGAGACGGGACTGTGCTTAGCGAAAGAAATTCTCACGGATATCAAGGAATTAACCCTACAGCATGGAATTTATGGCGAGTTATCGATTCGCATATTTCGGATCATCCTAACGATTTATCAGAAGGATTTTGTGAAAAACCGGAAGAAGGATATTATAATAAGGCACATGTATTCGTAGTCATGGTTCTATCAGACAAAAATTACTATTTTCATAATAAATTCATCATTTTGTATTGAAATTTGACAAAAAAGTTCTACAATAGAATTAGATACAAAAATTACTAATATAAGGATTTCCCATTGAGAGATTTGACAAAATGTATGGTAATTGAATGTTCTTGATATTGGTTTTAAAAGGATAGGAGCCTTGTCTTTTGATGGTACTTTATATTTACAATTATGTGAGAAATTGATACGTTGAAAATCAATAGGAGGTACGTTATGAAAATACAAGATTTTTGTGATATGGATGAATTTGAAAGAATTATGTCGAATTGGGCAATGGCGACAGGTCTTGCTACGGTAGCAGTAGGTGCTGACGGAGAATATATTAGCGATTGCTATAACTTTACTGACTTTTGTATTAAATACACAAGAGGGTGTGAAGAAGGAAAACGTCGATGTGAAAAATGTGACCAAGAAGGAAAGGGTGTTTACTATTGTCACGCTGGACTGATGGATTTTGGTATTCCAATTACTTTATATGATGGTACAGTATTAGGAAATATCGTTGGTGGACAAGTTCTTCCAAGTGGACCAGATTTTGATAAATTCCGTGAAAAAGCAAGAGAACTTGGTATTCCTGAGGAAGAGTATATTGAAGCATTAAAAAAAGTAAAGATTCGATCAAAAGAAAAGATTGAAGCATCTGCAACTTTATTAGGAGATGTTATCAATATGTATGTACGTTCTTGTTATGTGAAGAAATACAATGATAATATCATCGGTAAGTTAACCAATGGAATTAATGAAGCCTCTAAGCAAATTGAGATCGTCAATAGTGTAACGAAACGTATCGAAGGATTTTCTGGTCGTCAGAAGATGCTTGCATTGAATGCTTCCATTGAAGCAGCACGTGCTGGTGAGGTAGGAAAAGGCTTCACAGTTGTTGCAAAAGAAGTACAGGGATTAGCCAATAACATGGCTACTGCAAGCAATGAAATTAAAATAGCTGCAAATAGTTTAACCAAAACGATACAAGAATTAAATCAATAAATAGTAGCATTGTATGGAGTTCATTTATTAACAGGATACATATCGGAAATGAAACTCTAATCAATCAACTAAACGCATAGATAGTGAAACGGTTTCAAATCATTACAGATATACATAAGTACGATAGAAGCTCATTCATCTTACGATCATGTATATCTGTTTTTGGTTATACTAGTACCTGTTTTTTATAATGTGGTACTTCGTGTGTACGTGTTATGGAATTTACGAGCTGTATGGATTTAAAAAAAGTAGTTTGTAGGATATGTTTAGTAGAAAATATGGTATAATTATGAGAAGCCTCACAAATGCCTAACAACTAGTTACAGTTGAATAGATATTCTAAGTTACTTTCTGCTGTAATAGACAGGTTAATAAAATGGAAAGAATGGGGGTAATCAAGTGATTGAGTTACCAGAGAAGATAAAAAAGCTTATTGGAGAAAAAAACTATACCATTGACCAGATTGGAAAATCTGATTCTACTGTTATAGTATTTGATAACATGATACTCAAGATACAAACAATTACAGAAGAGTCTGATAATGAACATGAAATGATGTTATGGTTACAAGATAAACTTCCTGTTCCAAAGGTGTTAGCATTTGAACGAAAAGCAGGGCTAAGTTATTTGTTAATGTCGAAAGTTGAAGGTAAGATGTCTTGCGATGAAGAATATATAAATAATCCAAATCAATTAGCCACGTTGTTAACAAAGGGACTAAGGGGGTTGTGGCAAGTTGATATTGCAAACTGTCCAACCTCCTTTGCTCTTGATCGAAAGCTGCAAATGGCACAATACAATGTGGAACAGAACTTCGTTGATTTAGAAGATGCAGAGCCAGATACATATGGTGAACATGGATTTAGGGATCCATCACATTTATTACAGTGGCTTATAGATAACAAACCAGAAGAAGAGTTGGTTTTATCCCATGGAGATTTTTGTCTACCGAACTTATTTGGAAGGAAAGAAGAAGTGACGGGGTATATTGATCTTGGAAAAACAGGGATTGCTGATCGTTGGCAAGACATAGCATTATGCTATCGAAGTCTGTTGCATAATTATGATGGAACCTATACAGGCAAAGCCTATGAAGGTTTTGATCGGAATCTATTATTCGAGTATCTAGGGATTGAACCACAATGGGATAAGATACGTTACTATATATTGTTAGATGAATTATTTTGATAATACATTTATCATAGAAAAAGAAAGAGACAAAAAGTCAATTAAATCGGAAGAAAAGCTATATTACTGCGGATACAAACATGCTACCATCACTTTAATTCTTAAAATATGGAGAAGAGTTCTTACGATAATAAGCCAGTAAGAAGGAAGGGAGAAAAGAACATGCAATGCTATTTATTTGTTCATTTTAAGGAAAAAAGGACACCAGATGGGGAACAGGTTTATTTTGGGGTAAGTAAAGATGGCTATCATTGGGAAGAAGTTAATCATGGACAGCCGGTACTATGGAGCATGCTGGGTGAAAAGGGGGTACGTGATTTTACCGTGCTTCGGTCAAAGGAAGGAAAGTTCTATATCATTGCTACGGATTTGAGTTTGGCATATTCGTTCCGTACCAAATATAATGGCTCATGGGAGAATATAAAGAATAACGGAAGTACGCAAATGATGATGTGGGAGTCTGACGATTTGGTGTATTGGTCTAAAGAAAAAGAGTTGCCATTAAGAAAACCCGGGGAAGGTTGTTGTTGGGCACCGGATATTATACAGGATGCAACAACGGGAGAATACATTCTTCACTGGTCTTCACCTAATATGGAGAAAAAACGAAAGATGTGCATTTATTATACAAGAACGAAGGATTTTAAGAACTTTACAGAAGCGAAGATTCTATATGAAAAAAAGAATAACGATGTGATTGATTCCTGTATGGTGGAAGAAAAGGGTGTATATTATCTTTGGGTTAAGAGTAGTGAGAATCCTACGGGTGTCATTATGCTTAAGTCTGATGCAATCACTGGACCATTTGAGAGAATGTATGAATTCGATCAAGAGATGGAGCAACTGGTGGGAGGAGCAGGAGCATATGAAGCACCTACGGTTTGTCGTTTAGAAGATGGAAGTTATAATCTTATGTTGGATTTTTTTGGCGCACAAGGAAAAGGACAGGGTTATGTATCTTTTCATACTGAGGATATTTCTTGTGGTAGATTTATTCGTTCGGAAGGGGATTTTAGCTATCCATATGGTTTTAAACATGGAACAATTCTTACGATCACACCAGAAGAGTATGAGAGAGTTGCTACATTTGATTTTGATGCGGAATCCTATAATCGGTAGTTTTTCTTGCAAAGAGAGGGGGGGATTTCATGAAAAATAACAAAAGGATTTGCTTGTCTATTGTATCTGTGGTGGGTGCATCTATAATTGCCATATTAGTACATGCTTTGATGCCAAGTCCTGGAGCCGAATTAGATTCAACCCAGTTTAATAGTATTTTAGTTAAGTTATTCGGATTTCCAGTTGTTGCAAGTGCATACTTCTTAATGCTTTATCTACATATTTTATTGGTTATCAAAAATTTTGCACCTAAATCGATGTTAAGTATGAAAGACATAGGCATTCGTTATGGACTTTCATTTGGGTTGATGTATGTATTTGGCATGCAAGAGGTTGTTGTATCATCATCGCCTTTGGATACATATGGACTGGACTTTGTCGTTTACCAAGTCTTTATGGGATTAGGTGATGCGATTCCTGTTTTTATCTTATGTCTGTTAGTAAGTCGTTTTGGTACAAAGCAATTAGCGGAGAAAAAACAGAGTTACAACTATACGATAAGGGAAAAACGAGTTGTTTTCTGTATTATTACAATTGTTTTCTTTATAGAGCGATTGGTTGGTTATTTAGCTGGATATATTGATAGTGACATTAACGAATATCCTGTACCTGTCTTGATTTGGACATTACTTTTTGGTTTTGTACTAGGATTTATGTATCTTTTTATAAGGCCAATTTATACTACTACAAATGATAATAGAAAAACAATTCAAATAATGGTCTTAACTGTTGGAATCAATTGGATTTGGTTTAATTGCTTTATTGGTTTAATTCTTAAGGGGACCTTTTTGAAAATGCTTCTTAGAAGCGGTCTTGATGTATTATTTGTTACGATTGGCTGTTTAGTAGCAAACTATATTATAAAAAGAAAACAAAAATAAAGATTGACTATATTTATACTTGGCTTCTGTGGAAACTATGTGATAAATCCGAAATTGTATATGTAGATGTAAAGCCGTTACAGAATTGACTGTAGCGGTCTTTTTATTGCGAGAATTTGCGTGGCA
The DNA here is from genome assembly GCF_012070565.1 of Anaerosporobacter faecicola. GTDB lineage: Bacteria > Bacillota > Clostridia > Lachnospirales > Lachnospiraceae > Anaerosporobacter > Anaerosporobacter faecicola. Next base: position 26,569 of record NZ_JAAQRO010000023.1, on the reverse strand, counting down.
TGTTATAATAAAGAATTAGATAGATGATTTATGATATGTTTTTCACAAGATAATCCAATGGGACTTGTCTATGTGCAAGGAATACCAGACCAGGGGGGATTACTGATGATAAGAGCCAATAATTACCTAAATACCAAGGAGGGCTTTATATGAATAAAAAATCTATATATAGAAATAAATTAGTCGAAAACGTACTTGAGGTGATATTTGAACAAAATGATATTACCACAACCATGAATCGTATTCTTGAAATGATTGGTGAGTATTCTAGTGCAAGCCGTGTATACATATTTGAAGACAGTATAGACAATTTGAGCAGCGAAAACACGTATGAATGGTGTGCTGCGGGTTGCACTCCACATAAAGATCATCTGAAACATGTGAGTTACAAAGAAATTATAGATCGTAATTTTTCAAGTTTGTTTGGGGAAAGTGGAATTTGGTTTCAAGATGATATAACGAAAATGGAAGATTCCTCGCTGAAGGAACGGCTTTTAATGCAAAATATAAAAGCAACCATATTAGTTGCCATTTATGAGTATGATGATTTTGCGGGATTTATTGGAGTTGATTTTTACGATACGCTGACAGAACTGTCAAGTGAACAAAGAGAAATTCTTCAAGTACTGTCAAAACTAATCTCGTATGCAATGTCTGGTGCAAAGTATGCACAGTTACGAGGGCTTGCCCGTTCATTGAAAGAAAGAAGCTTCGATTTGAAGAAACAGATGCGCTTTGAAAGAAAGAATTTCTTTGGCATCTTAGGAAATAGTGCATTATTTACAGTGCATTCAGATTTGACAGATGGACTAATTATTGAAGATATCCTTGCACCAGATGGAAGTAGTCTTCTTGCTGCTTTAGGATATAGTGTTCCAGCACCTTATGATGAGGAAGGACGTACTTTCATTGAGGCCAATCAGGTGGAAATGATTACTCCGGATGCAGAAATATGCTTTCATCATAAAGAGATAATAAAACTATTCTATGAAGGAATAGGCTCTGCACCATTCGATATTTATATTGGATCGATGGATATGTATATACGAATGAATGCTATTTTCTACGAAGATCAGGATACCGGACATGTTATGTGTTACTGTATGTGTACAAATATCAGTGACCAATATAAAGAAATACGCCGTCTGAAAGAATTAAAAACAGTAAATGAACAATTGAAGTATGAGGCCACTCATGATGGTAATACGGGTCTATTAAATAGAGCGGCAGGCGAAGAAGAAATCAAGGCTTATATTAACGAGAATGACGGAAAAACAGGGGCATTAATTCTAATTGATATGGATAAGTTTAAATTAATCAATGATAATTATGGACATGCTGTTGGAGACAAAGCAATTTTAAATGTTGCTGAAACAATGAAAAAGTGTTTCCCTCAAACAGAGGTACTGAGTCGTTTTGGCGGAGACGAGTTTGCCGTATTCATAAAAGATATTTCTAATGTTTTGAATCTTAAGCGCGCACTTGCAGATTTCTTATTGCTTGTGTCCCAACCAATGACTGAAAATAATATGTCCATTTCCTTAACTTGCAGTGTAGGAGTTGCCATTGCACAAAATGGTAAAATGGATTTTGAAACTTTTTACCGTCATGCAGATACAGCGTTATACTTTTCAAAGAATAATGGACGAAATAGATATCATTTATATTCAGGAGAAGTCATGAGTGAGGATATGCCAATTGCGCTGTAGAATTATCGGAAATTATAACAGGGTGCGGAGTGATCTGCACCCTGTTTGGTTTATGTTCCTTTTATATTGGAAAAAAGAGCACTTCTGTGGTATACTTGCGCATATATTCTTTTTCATTACAAGGTAAACACCCCTAACTGCTACGATTTGACTACTACACAGGATATGAGGTGCCATTTTATGCCACGATATGCCAAAAGTGTAGCAAATGAACAAAAAGACATGAATGCCGAGAACCCTTGCAAAACCTCGCATTTACGGGGCATATTTTGACATTTTGAGATAGGAGCATTATTATGATTCGAGTACTATTCGTCTGCCACGGCAGGTCAGTTTTACTATAAATCATACCTTTGTAAACTTCGGCATAGTACGGCATAAAGTAGCGGGAATACTGATAAATACTACGGTTTCGACTACTAAGGCATATAAGTGGAATGGGGATAAAGGCAAATGTTTTGGATAAATTCTTAGTAGTAATGGACTACTAAAGGATGGATAAAGATGATAAAAGCCACAATCGTTGGTAGCAATGCTGCCAGGATTGTGGCTTTTATGTTTTAATTATCGGATTCTGAAGTTACATGAAAACGTTGAGCAAAATTTGCAATTGTAGATGTCGATTGAATTTGCTGTGATGGGATAAATAAATGTTTCCATTCTTTATGCCCATTAGCTTTGCACCATCTGGTGGCAACCTCGCAGTATTTAACGGCACGTTTTTTTTAGCAATAACATCTGGGGAGTCAATTTTATCTTCACCCTTAACTTCTATAAGATAGATAATATCATCTGTTTCAACTACAAAGTCGGGTTCATATCTATGCCCACGATTATAAGTAATGTTAAACTCTGTAGGAGCCGGACGAAGCCAATTGTTAACAGTTTTATCTCGTTCTAAGGCCTGAGCAAATTGAAGAGAATGGAAGAGTTTAGAAAGGCGCAGGCAGAGATAGAGAAGAAAAATGAACCAAAGAATGTATCACAGAAAATGTTCAAAGTAGTGTAGCAATGCTACGTGACAGAAATGCTCCAACTGAAAAGTTGGGGCGTTTTTGGTGTCCAAATAGAAAGGTTATTGACGAATAAAATAAATTATACTAAAATTTAACTGATAAACTGAAATGAAAATGTAATGCAAATATAAGGAAGCTAGATATGGTTATTGATAGAAAAAAGATAATTGAGTTAAGAGAAAAAAATGGATATACACAATTTAAATTAGCAAGTATCGCTAATATTTCAGTCGTTACATTAAATAAGATAGAAACGTCCGAAAATGCAAAACCATTCCCGAGTACAGTTCAAAAGATCGCAATTGCGTTAGGCGTTTCTATTCAGGATTTGCAAATTCAAACAGAAGACATCTCTAGCAATGTAAATAAGCAGATTGATAATGCAATCAAAAATCGGATGGAAATGATTCAAGAAATTATGGAAATTGATTCGTTTATGTTTTCATATGTAAATAAACAGATGGAGATATTTAAGAGAGATTTAGGAAATGTTTTTGGTATCAGTAGTGCTATGTTATTAGAGGCGGCATTTTTTTCGGGGGTGTCGTGGTCGAGAGTAGGGAATACGACATACCAGAGTAATTATCCCAAAGTGCTAGGTGATTTGTTGGCGCTTCATAATATTGAAATAGGTATCAAGCTTGAGAATGTTAAAATTAGTACAATGGACGAGATTAATCAATATGTTTCTGTGTCGGGTATATACGGTATATGTACTGCTGATGGAGAATTAATTAGGATTGGGCAAACGAAGGATATAGCAAAAAGGATAAAAGAGCATATAGAAGAACTTTCAAAAGAAAATTATCCTACAATGAAAAAATATATATCTAAGACACAAAAGTTTGGAAAGGATTATTATTTTAAGATACTTGGCTTTTTACCTAATATTGGCCGTAAGATGACAGCTTTACAAGCTGATACATGGCTATATTATGCGGAAACAAGATTGATAATTGTTAATAAGACATATCTAAAGGGAAATAGAGGTAAGAAAGCTGCTGTATTCACTGGCGATCCATACATTCCCTTTAAAGTACAGGATGAGATGATAAAATATTACTATGGGGATATCGTATAGATTAATGCTGATAATCTATGGATTTGTTTTATTTCTAATATGAGGTCATTAATTGTATGGAATAGTTGTGTGTTATAAGAAAAATGGAAATTACTTAGCGAAGAGAGGTATTGTTATGAATGATGTATTGATTATTGGGAATGGGTTTGATTTGTATCATAAATTACCAACAAGATATACAGATTTTTTATTTTTAGTGAAAAATTGGGGAGAGTTTTATACTTTATATACTGAGCAACTAGCAAAAACTACTGATATGAAAAGAGAAACAAAGCAAGAACAATTTAATGTATCAGTAGATGAATACGGAAAACTGACAAAGGAGGCATTAGAGGATTTTGCTAATCATGCGATGTGTTTGGATATTGAAAATATGTCAATTTTGGGCGATATTATTTCACGAAATGTTTGGATAAAATACTTTATAGAAACTGGTTATTCCGCTGATGGATGGATTGATTTTGAAGCGGAGATAGAAAAATTACTTACGTTAATAGAGGATTTTTGCACGAGTGAAGTTTTTAGATGTAAGGGAAAGATAATGTCACAGGTGATTAATCCAATAATGTATAAGGCAATAAAATGTGTAATGGAAAATACTAAGGCATTGCCATTAAATGTAGGATTATACGCTCAGAGTGATATAGATAAAATTACATATGGCGATACAAAAAATCAATTACTTGCTGAGTTGAAAAATGAGTTAAATGACTTGATAAGAGCATTAACAATTTATATGAGAGAGTTTGTTGGTAATATAAAAGTGCCATGCTTTTCACAACAGATTAAAGAATTGAAAAATATTAATTTACTAAATTTTAATTACACATATACATATAAAAGTGTTTATGGTGATGTGAATTCAAATCATCAAGTGCATGGTTCTTTAACAAATGATGATATTGTACTAGGTGTAAGCGATAATGCATTTAATAATTTGGATTATGTTTATTTTCAAAAGTATTTTCAGAGAATCCAAAAGAAGACAGGGGCATATTATAAATCATGGATTCCAAAAGAATTTACGGCTTTGGAAGATGCTCCGATTAAGGTATATATATTGGGACATTCTTTGGGAATGACAGATAAAGAAATATTGAAGGATTTCTTTTTTGAAGGAAATGTTTCAGAAATTACTATTTTCTATCATAATCTGCATGCGTATGAACAGTTGGTTATTTCACTGATAGATATGTTTGGTAAAGATTTTGTGATTGAACAGACCGGAATAGAGAGAATTAAATTTGTTGAACTTAAACCAGCTGTAGTGGAATAGGGTACCCCCCTTAGTAGTAAACCCAACCCGTTTTACTACTAATTCTACTACTAACAGGTAGTAACAACTTGCTAAATTATGCTATAATTTGCCTAGTTGATAAACAAACAAAACATTTAACGATAAGCTAAGAACCCTTGCAAAATAGGGCATTTCAAGGCAAAAAGGAGTAAATTAAAACAATGATAAAAGTACTTTTCATCTGCCACGGCAACATCTGCAGATCCCCAATGGCTGAATTTGTTTTAAAGGATATGGTGGAAAAGCGTGGCATCGCTGATCAGTTTGAAATTGCATCAGCAGCTACAAGTACAGAAGAGATATGGAACGGTGTAGGAAATCCAGTCTACCCACCTGCAAAAGCAGAATTGGCGAAACATGGAATTAGTTGCAGTGGAAAAAGAGCTGTACAATTGAAAGCTTCTGATTACGATTATTATGATTATCTTATTGGTATGGATTCGATGAATATTCGTAACATGGAGCGAATGACTGGACATCAAAGGGGAGATAAAATCCGTAAGATGTTGGAGTATGCTGGTATGCAATCAGATTGCAGGGACCCTTGGTATTCGTCACGTTTTGATGAAACCTACCGAGATGTAGTCACAGGATGCACAGCCTTCCTGGAGTTCTTAGAAAAGGAAGGTAAGATATAATTACTGTAACTCATAAAATCTATGCTAGAGTATAAGGGGAGGAGCACGAAGGAGCTTCCTAATTGAGGAAAGAACAAAGGACAAAGAAAAAGAACAAAGAGTCAATAAAAAGAACAAAGAGCCAATAAAAAGAACAATGAGCCACAAAAAGAGCAAAAAACCAAAAAAGAACAAAGAACCACAAAAAGAACAAAGAACCAACCAAAAGAGCAAAGAACAGCAAAAAGAGTAAAAAACAACAATAAGAACAAAAACAAGAAACAAGAACAGATGGGAGAGTACATAAATGGTAGACGAAAAGAAAAAGAAATCAAATGCTTTACTAGGCAGCATTGGTGCCTTATTGGGTGCGCTTGTCGGAATTGGAATCTGTGGAGTTGGTGCCGGATTTGTATCCAATTTTTCAATCATCCTTGGGGGAATCCTAGGACTGGTAATTACATATGGATACGAAAAATTAGGAGGAGGGTTGGATATAAAAGGTCTCATCCTATCAGCAATTGTAATTGCAGTAGCTACATTTATTGGAATTCAACTTTCGTGGGTCATCTCTATATATCGACAATATATGGAGGCAATCGGTGGGGCTTCCATACCAGGTATCTATGAAAGCTTTTTTGATATCCTAAGTATATGTAAGGTTACTGCTCGGTTTTTTGTGAACTTACTAATGGCATATTTGGGTGCAATGGTTGTGCTATTCTATATGCATGCTAAGTCACAAAAGAATAAGGATACGGAGTTAGAATAGTGTATTATAAATTATTTAGAATATATTATAGAATACTATAAAATATATAGAATACTTTAAACTGTATAGAATGCACGATAAAATATAAGCTCTATGTCAAGTGTTGGGGTATGATTCGCTGAATCATGCTCCATTACTAGGCGTAGAGCTATTTTTATGTTTGGTCCAATTGCAGATAAATTTGGGCATGCGAAAAAAACCAAGTGCCAGTCTTTTTGAAATTTTAGTTACTATGTAATATGGTACGAAATCTATTGAAATTGAAATTTCGTATTACATCAGGTGTACATCCTTTTCTCTTATCATCTAATTCTATCTTTCATTCACAATAACAGAGTCAATCTTGAATAAGTTTATTCATACTACAACCCAAATAAACCACTGTTTGTGTAATATCCCAAACGAACCTTACTTAAGTGAGAGTTATTGTAGGAGTTATTGTAGTGTTATTATAGTATATTTATAGTGTCATTGCACCCATAACCAACAGATCGAATACCCAAGAATGTATAATAGGACGTAATATTACGAACATTACGAAACATTACGATAAATTACGAAACATGTCGTATATGAGTCATTATGTATATTTCAAAAATGTTTATATGGATTTTATTTACAATCAATGTTATAATGTATAAATGTAAAAATATGGAACTCAATTATACGAACAGAGGGGGATTAAGTTGAAAAAGCTTACGGTCGAAACACAGATCAATGATACCATTCATTATGCATTGCAACAAAATTGTATTCCAATTATTCGAAAAATCGTACTCACCAATCAATCAAAAGAACAAATCGTAGATGTAACGGTTCGCATTACCTTTGAACCAGAAATCGCTGTTCCATATGAAGTTCGTGTAGCACAATTAAGTCCGCAGGAACCGACTGAATTGACAGCAATTCGTTTGTATCCATCTATGGAATATTTGCTGGCATTAAAAGAAGAAAAAAAAGGAAAGCTGAATATTGAAGTTCTAGAAGGTATGACCGTGTTGAAGAAAAAGAGTTGTAATATCCAGATTCTTGCTTTTTCTCAATGGTCTGGGATTGAGAAATTACCAGAAATTATAGCGGCATACAGTACACCTGCTCACCCTAATGTAAAGATGGTTGTTGAAAAAGCAAAAGATTATCTGAATACATGGGGGATTAGGGATTTTGTTGGGTATCAGGCAGAGAATGAACAGGAGATTTTACTTCAAATGAAGGCGATCTATCTTGTATTACAAGATGAAGAGATAGAACTGTGTGTACCAAAAGAGAGTTATGAAACGAATGGACAACGTATAACACTACCACACTTCGTAATTGAACAGAAACGTGGAACGGCGTTGGAGCTATCGTTGTTGTTCAGTAGTTGTTTAGAAGCAATTAATCTACATCCCGTGTTGGTATTTATGAAAGGCCATGTATTTGTTGGATGTCATAACCAAGAGAAGCATTCTGGAGAGTGTTTCGTAGATGATCTTTCCGTATTAGTAGAACAACAAGGAGAAGTAAATCCCTATAATTTTGTTGAGTGTACAGATCTTGTTCATGACCACCAAGTGGATTTTGTACAAGCAGGAGAGGATGCGAGAAAGCATCTGCTAAACCAGGAGATGTTTCATCTGTGTGTCGATCTCTTTAATTGTCGTTTACATGGAATCAGTTCTCTTCCGTTATCACCAATGAAACAGGATTCTTCCATAACAGGGCGATATGAGAATTCCAGTGAAAAAAATCCACTGTTAAATATTCCAATCACGGATACATCGATTCAATTAATGACAGCGAATTTATTTGAGTTGCAAGAACAAATTGGCTCAGGAGAAACATTTACACTTGTGGGCAAAGCGAAAGAGTTCGTCAATCTCCATAAGGAGCAGATGATCTATCCCATTGAGAAAGATGCTGCTTACATGGAAGCAATTGCAACGAGAGAATTCTCCAAACATTGTATACGAACATTTCTTAGTGAAGAAAGGCTTCTTTCACAAACAACCAGTTTACAGGAACGTTTAAAAATCCTACAGGAAGAAGATCATGGGGAGAATCTGTATCTAGCAATTGGGGGACTACGTTATGGAGACGATACAGAAGAACGGCTATCCTATGCTCCGCTTCTCTTAGTACCGGTTGATCTTGTTAAATGTGATGCGAAAGAGGCGGCATATGGTATCCAGATGAGGGAGGAAGAGATCCGAATCAATGAGGTACTTCTTTGTCATTTACAAAAGGAGTATGGCATTGCTATGGAAGAACTACAGCCACTACCTCGAGATGAGTGTGGTGTGGATCTATCTTATATCTTTCGAGCAGTACGAAAAAAGATTGAAGAGAGAGTCAATTGGAAAGTGGAAGAGTATGCTTTTCTAGAATTGTTTCCTTATACCCGATATCTTATTGAAAAAGATCGAAAGAACGCGCAGGGAGAGAGTTCAAAAACACAGCTTTTATCCCGCATATTTAATAACGAGAGCAAGGAAATATGTCAAGTAAGTTCGTATGGTGGTGAGCAGGTGGACATGCAGACGGTTTCTACAGAACTCATTATTCCATTATCTGCAGATCAATCGCAAGTAGAAGCGATTCATACGGCAGCAAAGGGAGAGAGTTTTTTGCTACAAGGTGGTCCAGGTACAGGGAAGAAACAAACCATAGCCAATGTGATAACCAATGCAATTGCCCATGAGAAAACGGTACTTTATGTAACGAAGAAGAAACATGCTGCAGATCGATTGTATGCCTTCTTAGAGCAAAGTGGAATACAGTCGTTTTGTTTACAAGCATATTTCGGTATTGAACATAAGAATGAACTGCTTCAAAAGTTACAGAATTCTATACCGTATGAAAAAAAATCGTGTAGAGATGAGTATGAGCAAGCAGCAATGCAGTTGTTGTCTAGGCAGCAGGAATTTCAACAGATCATGGATGCGATTCATAAGAAAAGGGAGTACGGAATGTCCTTGTATGAAGCATTTCTTCGATATGAGAAATACAAGGAATGTAAAGGTCTAGTGGAGATCGAAGATCATTGTATTGCCAGATTGAAGAACGGAGAATATGAGGAGTGGATTGAAACAATAAAACAATGTAGGACGGTGAATCGGGAGTGTCAGGGTGGTGTTCACGCTGTATTCGCTCAGTATCGTAATCCAGAATATACATTAGAGATAAGAGAGTCTTTTGCTAAAATATGTAGAGAACTGAAAGAGGATTTTGTTCGTATGGAAAAGATGTTTCAATCATTTGAGAAGTTCTTTGGGATTCATACGAAACGAACCTATTACAATTATAAAGCATTTGCTGAACTGCTCTATCAACTTTCAGGAGCCAAATATCAGTTAGATAGCTTAATGCTTGAACCTGTTAATGAGAGAAAAGAAAAAAATCTATATAATGTGATTAGTTGTGGAAAAGAACTGGTGTTAATTGAAAAAGAGCTAAACCAAGTTTTTCAAACGGGTATCTACGAGTATGATGTGGTGAAATCATGGGAGGAGTGGAAAGTCGCTTCAACAAAATGGTTTTTTAAGAAATACAGAGTACAGAGCCGACTACTAAAGCAGATGCAGGAATTAGCGAAAATGCCAATTGATGTAGATCGACATACGATTGAAATATTCTATGGAAAATTGAAAAAACGTCAGGAACTGGTAGACTATCTGACAAATCTTGAACCGTCCATCACATCGAGTTTTTCATATCTATGGCAAGGAGTACATACAAACTGGGAAGTACTAGAACAAGCCGTACAGGATACTTGGAATCTCAGGAGCTGCTTTGTTACGATGGAATTATCAAGAGATGAAGTGATCACGATTACGCAAAAGTTGGGAGAATTGGTTTCTTTACAAACAGGTAAAAAAGAATTACTCCAGAAAGATATTATGCGATATTTGCAATGCTGGCAACGTTGTATGACCAGAGAAGTGCAACTGGTGAATGACTATAGAGCGAATATCGATTGCTATCATCAAGAAGAGGACTGGATTGAAAAGACCATCAATGAATTGATGGGATGGTTGACTCATATTGGGGAACTGCGAGATTGGTCAGTTCTTATGCAGCAAGTGGAGAAGATTCGTGCATATGGTTTTGAAAAGTTAGCAGAACTGTTCCTAAATGGGCGTATTAATGGGGAACAAATGGTTCCAATCTTTGTTTGCAATGTGAATCTTGCAATCATTAAGAGAATTATACAGGCAGAACCGTTACTATCGGAAGCGCAGGGAGTGCACTTGGAAAAACGAATAGAGAATTATGGAAAATCCATGGAGGAATTGTTTCAATTAGCGAAGATGGAAGCATATACCAGAGTTGTATCGAGAATTCCGAATGGAATGACGAAGGGAATTTTAGGAGAGGAGCAGGAACAACTCCATTTACAGCTTCGAAATGGGGTTGAGAAGAAGAACATTGGGGAACTATTCCAACAGATTCCGAATCTGCTGGCAAGAGTTTATCCTTGTATGATCATGAGTCCATCAACCGTTGTTCAATATCTAATCAATAGGGAGCAAACGTTTGATTATGTTATATTGGATGACGCATGTGATTTTACAACCGCAGAATCCCTAGGGGTGATTGCTCGAGGCAAACATGTAATTGTCGCAGGAGACAGGAAACAACTACCACCACTGAACAGGGATAATAAGGAAAGGGATTTGCTCGGGGAAGAGGTTGCTGATAACGGGGAGAGTATTATAGAAGAGTGCATCTCCAATCATTTACCAGTGAAGGAATTACGATGGCATTATCGTTCAAAGAGGGAAAATCTATTTTCTTACAGCAATCGATGGTTTTACCATGATCAGATAATGACGTATCCATCTGCTAATGCGGAGGAAGCCAATATTGTACTACAATATGTAGAAGGATACTACGATGAAGAGGGAAAATGGAATCGCGGAGAGGCAGAAGCAATTGTTAAGGATGTGTGGAAACGTTTACGTAATAAGGGAGAAGTTGAGCGTATTGGAATCATCACATTTGAAATTGAACAACAGCGTCTAATTGAGGAGTTACTGAAACAGGAGCAAGAAAGAAATCCTCAGTTACGAAAATACAGTGATCTCTTAGAAAAACGTGTTTGGGTAAAAGAAGTGGAACAAGCGCAAACAATGGAATGTGATATCACCTATCTGTCTGTTGGATATGGAAAAGATAAAAATGGGCAAGTAACGATGGATTTTGGACAACTAAGAGAAGAGAATGGAGAACGCTGGCTGAATACGGCAATTACAAGGGCAAGTAATGGTGTGATTCTCTATACTTCCGTTTTGCCAGAAGAAATGGAACAGCGAAAGAGCAGACATCAGGGAATTTTATTGCTGCAAGGATATATGAAGCTGGCACTACAGGGAAAAGCAAGTAGATCGGTGCAGAAAGATGGCAACGGTCACAAGAGGAACAACGTGCAAGAAAAGAGTAAAGTCTATCTGCAAGAGATTGTGAATCAGATAGAAAAACTTGGATATCAAGTACAATGTTTTGTTGGCTGTTCTGAGTTTACCATTGATATTGCTGTTCTTAGTCCGGGAAAAACACAAACATATCTGTTGGGAATCCTTTTACGTGATATAGAGCCAGCGGATCGATCAAGTGTGAAAGAATGGCTGTATTTGCAACCAAAACATCTTAAAGAATTGGGATGGAACTTATGCCATATATGGATCTTAGATTGGCTTGATAATCCACAAAAGGTGATACGCAAGATTCAAATTGCAATTGAACAAGCTGTTAATAAAGAAAGTGGAAATGGAACACATCAGGAAAATGAATTGATTGAAGCAAAGGAGAAGGAATCTGTAAATAGGGAAATAGAAAGGGTAAAAGAAGTAAAAGAAGAAAAAGAAGAAAAAGATAACGAAAAAGAAAAAGATAACGAGAAAGAAAAACTACAAGAAATGAAGGAAGAAATTGCAATAGCGCGATAAGTTTGATTTGTAATGATACAGGTTGTGTGTAATATTTACTGTACTTTATATAGGAAATTAGGGCTAGAAAAGAAAAGAGGATTGTGATATATTTTAGTTATTATTACGACAACTATGGACCGATCAAGAGGAAGGGGCGCCTCTTGATCCTATCATTATGAAAGGGTAGGACAAGCAGGGTTACGTTAACAAGAGGATATTGTCGACAAAAGAGAAGAGGGATTATTATGACGGAATATAAGGCACAAATCGTATGCATTGCGATTGTTGTGCTGTTATTACGATATTACATAAGAAATAAGCAACTTCATACAGTTGCCACGACTACGTATCGAAGTATGGTATTAATTCTTCTGATGAACTTAGTTTTTGATATTATTACGGTGTATACGGTGAATCATTTAGACACGATACCTATCTGGATCAATAGTCTGACACACAGGATTTTTATTTATTCTTTGGATGTATTTATATTTTTATTATTTTGGTATTTGTTCTCTTATGTAAGAGCAAAGATCCATTACAAGAAATTATGTAAGGCACTTTTTTTAATACCCATTGTGTATTCTTTTTTGGTCGCTATGTTTGGTAGGTTATATTTTATCCAGACAGCAAGAACGAATTATTCCCAAGGACCGGTTGTCTATACGGTGTACTTCAGTTGCGGCTTCTATGTAATTTGTATGCTTGTGTTGTGTATTCGCTTTGGAAATAGTTTTCGGAAAGGTCAGAGAAAAGGAATTATTGGTAGTGTTGTATTATGTCTAATTGCTTGTTTGATTCAAGTATTCTTTCCAACGGTATTGATGTCTGGGGCATTTGAGACATTGATCTTGTTTAATATCTTTTTATCATTGGAAAACCCTGGAGAATATGTGGATAAGCAGACGTATTTGATCAACCAGTATGGCTTTTTTACAGTACTTGAGGATCGAATGATCGATTATGACGAAAATCTGATTTTGTCTGCATTTATACTAGAATCCGATATTGGAAAAAAAGAAACCTTTATGATGGAGATAGAACGAATATTTAATGAACGGTTTCACAAATGTGTGTATCGAAGTAGTGATGGCAGTATATCCCTGATTGTGTCAAAACGTACAGAGAGTAAATCGGTTGATATCTTGCTTGCAAATTATCGCAGTATGATTGAACGTGTTGCGTATGAGAATACAGTACAGATGACGATGACGACACGATTTTGTGATTCTAAGAAAGACTGTCCACGAAATATTGTGGAAGAGATCGTTAAGAAGCAAAATGAATTAACAGAAGAGTTGATTTCCATAGATAAGAGTACAGGTGTAAAGAATCGGAATGCGTATGAAAAGAGATTACAGCAACTAAATCAGGATCATTCAAAGTTAGAACATTTTTGGTGTGTTTTGCTTGATGTGAATCATTTAAAACAGGTAAATGATACGTTAGGACATGAAAAAGGGGATGAACTTATCCGTATGACAGCGAATATTTTATCAAAAACAACACAGGATGTAGGAGAAATCTTTCGCTATGGTGGGGATGAATTTATCGTATTTTTACAGAATATACAGAAGTACCAATTACAGTCGTTATTACTAGCAATTGAAAAAGAACGGCAAGAGGTGGTAAAAGCAAAAGAAGTGGAAATTGAATTTGCCATGGGATATGCAAAGTGGAATTCTATGGAGGATCGATACATAGAAGATTTAGTTCGCAGGGCAGACCAAAACATGTATATCACAAAACAAAACATGAAGAAGATGGAGAACATATGACATTGTTTTTCTTGTTTTGTAGGTCTATAATATCCATATGTAATTGAAAGGGCAAAGGTTTTTCTGTTTTATACTTTTTGTCCTTGTATCTTATCAATATGCTATATAGAAAAGGAGAAAATGGATGAAGAAAGATTTTAAATTTAGTGAATTAGAATACATAAGACCTGATTTTCAAGGGTTTCAAGTAACATTAGAAGACGCTACAAAGAGAATCCAAGAAGCAGCTAGTTATGAAGAGATGAAAAAGGCCATGTTAGACACACTAGATAAATCTGGTGAATTAGAAATGATGTGTACCATTGCAAGTATTCGGAATACATTAAATACCACCGATGAATTCTACGAAAAAGAAGTCGAATTCATTAATGAGACTGCACCAACCGTAATGGAAGCCAATATGAATATGAACAAGGCAATCCTTGCTAGCCCTTATGTAAAAGAGCTTGAACAGGAATATGGGAAACAATTGTTAGTTGGTATGCAACAAGAAATTGATAGCTTTAATCCAGAGTTAGTTCCTTATCTACAACGAGAAGGTGCGTTAACGACACAATATCAAAAACTTATGGCAACAGCAAAGATTCCTTTTGAAGGAGAAACCTTGAATCTATATGGAATTCAAAAACATTTTGAAGACGCTGATCGTGAAAAAAGAAAGAAAGCATTCAAAGCATATTCTGACTTCTATCATGACAATGAGGAAGAAATGGAAGAAATCTTTGGTGAATTGATTGATATCCGTAACAAGATGGGAAGATGCCTTGGTGATGAAAACTATATTCCTTTGGGATATAAATTACAAGGAAGAACGGATTACGGTCAAGAAGAAGTGGCTCGTTTCCGTGAACAAGTTCGTACAGAAATTGTGCCTTTGTGTGAAGAATTATATAAAGCACAGGCAAAACGAATCGGCGTGGACAAGATCAAAGCATTCGATGAGAAATTCATTTATCCAGATGGTAATGCAGAACCACTAGGAGATGATGACTTCTTAATTGCAAGAGCAAAAGAGATGTATCATGACATCAGCAAGGAGACAGGTGAGTTTATCGATTTTATGATTGAACATGAATTGATGGATCTAAAGAATAAGCCAAATAAAGCTTCAACTGGTTATATGACCTATCTTCCTCCA
Source organism: Anaerosporobacter faecicola (assembly GCF_012070565.1). Classification (GTDB taxonomy): domain Bacteria; phylum Bacillota; class Clostridia; order Lachnospirales; family Lachnospiraceae; genus Anaerosporobacter; species Anaerosporobacter faecicola. Next base: position 11,252 of record NZ_JAAQRO010000023.1, on the reverse strand, counting down.
TTAAAAGCACCATTTGTATTCTCTTGCTTTAATCATACCATTTTTGATATGCAGGTATTGAGTCATGAACTTGGTCATGCATTTGCTGGTTATCAGGCAATGCGTCACCAACCAATTGCTAATTACTATAGTGAATCAACAGATATCGCAGAGATTCATTCTATGGCAATGGAACAATTTGCGTATCCATATGCAGAAAAATTCTTCGGAGAAGATGCAGACAAGTATCGTTTTGCCCACCTACAAGAAGCGATTACGTTCGTGCCTTTTGGAGTTGCAGTGGATGAATTCCAACATATCATGTATGCAAATCCAAACCTTACACCAAAGGAACGTACCTATGAATGGCATAAATTAGAGCAAAAATACATGCCTTGGAGAACCTATGAAGATGATGAATTCATGGAACGTGGTGGCTATTGGTATCACAAACTTCATATCTTCCTATATCCATTCTACTATATCAATTATACATTAACGACTATGGGTGCAATGGAATTGAAGAAACGTTATGCACAGAACAAGGAAGAGGCTTGGGAAGATTACATGAAATTATGTAATGTTGGTGGTAGCTTAAGCTATCTTGAAACCTTGAAGAATTCGCATTTATCCATTCCTTTTGAAGAGGGAAGTGTTAAGAATGCAATTTCTTATGCAAAAGAGATCTTATTAGAACAGATAAAAGAACAGTAGGTTGTTCAAACTTCGTACTTGCAGTTACTCATGGAGTAGATGCTTACTATGTTCTAGATATCGTATTTAATAAAGTTAATATTGTATAAAATCGTCCCCGTACAGGTTCCTCACGAAGCTGAGTGAATGAGCTTGTATGGGGATTTTATGTTTAAAGTATAGTTTATCTAGGATTGCGCAAATAATAAGAATAGAGTGGTTAATTCGAGAGAGAAGAAGGAAGATAGGTGAGGACGGTTGTATTATCAAATCGATGATGGACAAGTGAAGGAGACGAATCGGGATACGTTCGACACATGTAATCAGGTAATCGGTGTTTTTTCTACGAAACAATGGGTTGAAGAGAAGAGATTACAAGAACAATATCAGTTTAATCAATCTGTATCAAATGTACATTTCTGCAAAGTCGAGCGGCATTATGATTATCTATATGGTACGGTTTATGTACCAATACCCAAAGAACATATGAGGCATAAGGAATTCGTTTTCTATATATTAGATAGGAAGATCATCTTTATTGATGATAGTAATACGATCTTAGAAGAATTACAAAGAATAGAGATGGAAAAATTGCGAAGGAATTATTCTTTAGAGCGTCTTCTTTATGATATCCTTGTACATTTGATTGACAATGATCTGCTCTTTTTAGAACTACTAGAACAGGAGATTGCAAAGATCGAAGAACACGTATTACGGGGCTCATTAAATAACTTTAATACAAAGATGCTTGAAATTAAGAAAATGGTAGCAAAACTCTATCGTTATTACAGCCAGATGGCAGATCTGGGGGAAGAGATGCTAGATAATGAAGAGGAATTCTTTTGTGAGAACTCCTTTTCTACTTTTCGTGTATTTACGGACCGTGCTTCCCGTCTACAAAATGAAACGCAGACACTTCGAGAGTATGCGATGCAGGTACAGGATGTATACCAGTCCGAAATTGGCATCCGACAGAATAACGTTATGAAGGTGCTAACCATTGTAACTACCATTTTCCTACCACTAACGTTAATTGCAGGTTGGTATGGAATGAATTTTACTTTTATGCCAGAATTGAACTGGAAGTACGGATATCCTGCCGTAATAGCAGTTAGTATCATGATTGTAATAGGAAGTCTTATGATTTTTAAAAAGAAAAAATATATGTAGTAGGTAGAGCGTACGTTTTCTTTAATCGTATAGGTAGATTACAAAAATGGTTTGTTAATAAAGGAAAACATAAGAATCCTTCTTGACAAGAGACGGATTCTGCATTAGAATGTTAGGGAACTAACATAAAAGGAGGTATACTTACTATGCAGTCAATTGGTTTTGAGATTAAGTCTGTATCGAATCTGATCATGAGGAATATTGATAATAAACTTGCGAAGATTCACGATCGGGGTTACACCAAAATTCAGAGCTGGATTATTGGTTATGTTAATGATGAAAGCAAGAAAAGAGATATCTTTCAGAAGGATATTGAGAAAGAATTCAAGATCAGACGTTCTACAGCAACAGGAATTCTACAGTTGATGGAGAAGAATGGGTACTTGAAGCGATATCCAGTTGCTCATGATGCAAGACTTAAGAAACTTGTCTTGACACAAAAAGCAATTGACCTGAATGAAGAAATTCATAGTAATATTATGGAGTTCGAAAAGGAGTTGTCTGATTGTTTAACGAAGGAAGAGCTGGAAACTTTTTTTAAGATTACAGAGAAATTAAAGAAGAAATTAGAGAATAATTAGGGTATGAAAGATTACCCAAATTGTTAGGAAACTTACTGATAGGATACGAACAATTAAACAATATATAACAGAAATGAGGAGAACGATGTTAAAAACACTATTAGCACAAGTAAAAGAATATAAGCGAGATTCCATATTAGCTCCCATATTTATTACGTTGGAAGTAATAATGGAGATAATCATTCCGGTAATGATGGCATCCATTATCGATCAAGGTGTGGAAAAAGGAAACATTCGCCATGTCTGTATCATGGGTGCTTGTATGATCGCAGTTGCAATGCTATCTTTAACCTTTGGTGCCTTATCGGGTAAAGTAGCAGCAAAAGCCAGTACAGGTTTTGCAAAAAACATAAGAAACGCCATGTTTACTAATATTCAGAATTATTCTTTCTCAAATATTGATAAATATTCTACAGCTGGTCTTGTAACACGATTGACAACAGATGTTACCAATGTACAGAATGCATACCAGATGATCATTCGTATGTGTGCAAGAGCCCCTTTTATGTTAATCTTTGCTATGATTATGGCATTTTTGATCAATGGAAAATTAGCCTTGATCTTCTTAGGTGCCATTATATTCCTTGGGATCATTCTAGTATTGGTTGTATCCAATGCACATCCAATCTTTATCAAGGTATTTCGTAAGTATGATGATTTGAATGCAAGCGTGCAAGAGAATATCAATGCCATCCGTGTTGTGAAAGCTTACGTAAGAGAAGATTATGAAATCAGTAAATTCCAAAAAGCATGTACCAATCTATATGCAATGTTTGTGAAGGCGGAAAAGATCCTGATCTGTAATACACCTGCTATGCAGTTTGCAATGTATACATGTATCTTGCTTTTATCATGGTTAGGAGCAAAGATGATTGTTGGAGGCTCTTTGACTACCGGACAGCTAATGAGTTTATTTAGTTATGTAATGAACATATTAATGAGTTTGATGATGATCTCCATGATGTTCGTAATGATTACAATGTCACGTGCCTCTGGTGATCGTATTGCAGAAGTAATCAATGAAAAATCGGATTTAACAAATAAAGAGAACCCAATAAAAGAAGTAAAAGATGGATCCATTGTATTTGACCATGTATCCTTTGCCTATAAGCAACATACAGAAGAAGAGGAAGAAGCAGACGTTCTTCGTAATATCAATTTCCAAATTGAATCCGGTCAGACGGTTGGTATTATTGGAGGTACGGGTAGCGCCAAATCTTCCCTTGTACAGTTAATTCCTCGCCTCTATGATGTAACGAAGGGATCCGTACTTGTAGGTGGTGTGGATGTTCGAGAATATGAGATGGAAGCTCTTCGTAATGAAGTGGCGATGGTATTACAAAAGAATGTCTTGTTTTCCGGAACCATTAAAGAAAATCTTCGTTGGGGGAATAAGGAAGCAACGGATGAAGAGATGATTCATGCGTGTAAATTGGCGCAGGCAGATGATTTTATCAAACAGTTTCCAGATGGGTATGATACCTTTATTGAGCAAGGTGGCAATAATGTATCTGGAGGCCAGAAACAGCGATTATGTATTGCAAGAGCATTACTGAAAAAACCGAAGATTTTAATCTTAGATGATTCCACTAGTGCGGTAGACACAAGAACCGATGCAATGATTCGTAAAGCATTTTTAGAAGAAATTCCGTCTACAACAAAATTAATTATTGCACAACGTATATCTTCTGTACAGGATGCAGATTTAATTCTAGTTATGAATGAAGGAGAAGTTACAGATCTTGGTACGCATGAAGAACTTCTGAGCAGATGTGAAATCTATCGAGATGTATATGAATCACAAACGAAAGGAGCGGATCAGGATGGCAGCAAATAATCAGCAGAATCAAGCACAAATGAAAGGTCCAGGGCGAAGAATGGCGATGGGACCAAAACCTAAATTAAAAGATCCAGGAAAGATTATGAAACGATTGCTTTCCTATATCTTCAAGCAATACCGACTTCCTTGTATCGCAGTTTTGATTTGTATCGTGATCAGCTCGTTAGCAAGTGTTGTGGGTACTATGTTTATGAAGAATCTGATTGATGATTACATCTTACCATTCGTTGGTCAGAAGAATCCGGATTTTTCATCATTATTTCAAGTGCTATGCAAGATGGCATTGGTTTATCTAGCAGGTGTGCTATCCACTTGGGCATATTCTAGGATGATGGTTAATATCTCTCAAGGAACGATGCGAAGTATTCGAAATGATCTGTTTACCCATATGGAACTACTACCGATCAAGTACTTTGATACCCATGCACATGGAGATATAATGAGTATCTATACCAATGATACCGATACGTTACGCCAGATGATCAGCCAAAGTATACCACAAGTTATTTCTTCTGTTATAACCATTGCAGGTGTATTCGTTTCCATGATGATTTTGAATATTCCACTGACTTTGGTCACGATTATAATGGTTACGGTTATGCTGACTGTGACAAAAAGAATTGCATCCAAATGTGGAACGTATTTTGCAGAACAACAGAAAAATCTAGGTGTAGTAAATGGATTTATTGAAGAGATGATGGAAGGACAGAAAGTAGTTAAAGTTTTCTGTCATGAAGAAGACAATGAAGAAAAGTTCTATGATCTGAATGAAAAGTTATTTGAAAGTGCAGATGGTGCCAATCGATATGCCAACATCTTAATGCCAATCACAGCAAATCTTGGACACATTAGTTATGTATTGACTGCCATTGTGGGAGCACTTCTTGCGATATATAAAGTAGGGAATTTTACATTGGGAAGTTTGGCATCCTTCTTACAATTTAATCGTTCCTTCTTTATGCCTATTTCACAGGTTTCACAACAGATTAATTCCATTGTCATGGCATTAGCAGGTGCGGATCGTGTGTTCCGATTATTAGATGAGACGCCAGAGGTGGATGATGGTTATGTAGAATTAGTGAATGCAATCGTCGATGAGAAAGAAGAGATTAAAGAAGTAAAGCAACGTACGGGGACTTGGGCTTGGAAACATTATCATAAAGCAGACGATACCACGACGTATCAAAAGATGCAAGGCGATGTTGTGTTTGATCATGTGGATTTTGGTTATAACGATGATAAAATCATTCTTCATGATATAGTAATTGACGCAAAACAAGGACAGAAGATTGCCTTCGTTGGTGCAACAGGTGCAGGAAAGACTACGATTACGAATCTAATCAATCGTTTCTATGATATACAAGATGGTAAGATCCGATATGATGGAATCAATATTAATAAGATCAAGAAAGCAGACTTAAGACGCTCCCTTGGCATTGTTCTTCAAGATACCCATCTGTTCACTGGAACTGTAAAGGAAAATATCCGATATGGACGTTTGGATGCCACAGATGAGGAAGTAATCAGTGCAGCAAAATTAGCCAATGCCCATCATTTTATTAAGCATTTACCAGAAGGGTATGACACTGTATTAACCGGAGATGGTAGCAACTTGTCCCAAGGACAACGTCAGTTGCTTGCAATAGCACGTGCAGCGATTGCAGATCCACCAGTCTTAATACTAGATGAAGCAACATCAAGTATTGATACGAGAACAGAAAAGATTGTACAGGAAGGTATGGATCGTTTGATGCATGGTAGAACGGTATTCGTTATAGCCCATCGTTTATCTACAATTAAGAATTCAGATGTAATCCTTGTACTGGATCAGGGACGTATCATAGAACGAGGAAATCATGAACGTTTACTTGAGAAAAAAGGAACGTATTATCAATTATATACTGGCCTTTTGGAACAGAGTTAGAAAAGAATACAAATTGTTTTTTGTATACATGTAAAAATAGGTATTAAGCAGTATTGTGAAATGAAATTCTCTCCTTTACAATATATGAAGTGCTTTCAGGCACACAAATTAACTAAGGGATTGTAAAGGAGAGTTATGATGAAAAAATCAAAAATGAGAGCAAGTATCCTAGTTATGATGCTTGTAGTTGTTACAATGTTTTCTGGTTGTGGCAGCAAAAAATCCAATAAGAAAGAATATGTAAAAGGTACGATTGATGGGAATACATATGAAAGTGAATTTCTTAATCTAAAATTTACAGCACCTGAAGGTTACACGATGTTAACACAAGATGTAATGGATCAATATGCACAGTTCTCTTCTGAGATTATTTATAAAGATAAAGACCAAACGCAAATTGATTATGCAAAAGCTGTTACTGTTTATGAAATGATGGTACAAGAATCAACATCTGGTGCACCTAATGTAAATATCGTATTAGAGAATTTATTAGGGAAAGAAGTTTCAATTACTGATTATGTAGAAGTATCAAAACAACAATTACAAGCATCTGGTATTGAATATACATTCGGTGAAACAACAGAAGATGTTGAATTAGCTGGAGAAAAATATACTGTACTTGATTGTGTTGGAACATATAGCGGTCAAGAATTACAACAACAGTTATACATAAGAAAAGTTGGTGGCCGTATGATGTTATTAACAGTAACATATACAGAAGATACTGCTGAAGCAAAAGATGCATTATTAGCTAGTTTTACAGAGTATAAATAGATAAGACATTAATTAAATGACATAACAAAAAACAATTTTCATGGAATGATAAGAAAGACTTCTTTGGTCTTACGATTCAATTCATGAAAATTGTTTTTTTATTTAAGCTTTTTCTTTTAGATTTACGGATTATTGTTTGTGTTTATAATAAAATATAGCAATTTGGGTTCGGTCCCTTAGATTCAATTTCTCTAGGATCAAGCTTATGTAATTACGAACGGTACCTTCACTTAAAAATAAGGTATCAGAGATTTCTTTGTTTGAATATCCTTCTGCAATTTGTGTGATCAACTCGTACTCTTTATCAGTTATTCCGTAATCTTCATAGATCTTTGTAGAAGAAGATTGGTTCATGAGATTTGGTAATTTGGTTATGATTTCATTCCCATATACGTTTTGTCCCATTTCTACAGCTTTGATGGAAGGAACAATACTTTCATAATTTTGTTTGAGCATATATCCTTTTGCTCCGATGTTCAATGCTTTAATGATGTAATCATCATCTAAGAATGTTGTCAGATATAAGATCTTCGCATCAGAATGCTTTTGCAGGATGACTTCTCCGGCTTCTAATCCGGTCATTCCTTCCATTCGTATATCCATTAATACGACATCGGGATTTAACTTATCATACAATTCGATAGCAGCAGCACCATTATTATCAGATCCAATGACGGTGATTTCTGGATCAGCAGATAAGATGATCTTTAGGGAAGAACACACCAAATTATCATCATCAATTACTAATACATTCATTATTATACGCCCTCCTGTTTTGGTATTGTTATAAAGATTTCAAATCCATGATCTGTAAGAATGTTAAAATTTCCTTGGAAGGATTTGATTCGATCAGCCATACTTTGTAGTCCCATTCCATCGCCTGTTTTGTTTTGCGAGAGGTACCATTTAACGGTGGAGGTAAGGGTACCATTATCGGAGATGATCAATTGATACATGGCAGGATGTTCTAAAAGCTTAACAGAAACATTGGTAGCATTGGAGTGTTTAATAATATTGTTCAATGCTTCCTTTACAATGCTAATCAAACAGCTTTTTACTTTGGCATCTGGTTGATTGGATAGATCATATATAAAACTGATGTGGCAGAAAGTGAATTCACTGGTTAGTTTATAGATTGCATTATAGAGATCAATCGAATCATCATGCATATTGTGAATACTATTTCGTATACTATCCATTCCTTCAGAGATGGAATCCCGTAAACTGGTAAGGGTTTCTCTTGTGATCTCTTCTTTTGTGATGGTAAGCAAGGCGCCAATTTGTAAAAGAGAACGTGATAGAAGATGACCAATGTTATCATGAATCTCTTTTGAGATTCGATTACGTTCGCTTAGCATAGCGGCGGTGATTTCGATATCCTGGTTATCTAACAGTGTTTGATTTTGCTTCTCTAGTATGATTTCTAATTCTTTCGTATCATCTCGTAGATGATTATATTCTGTAATCAAATTCTGCGCTTGCTCCGAACGATATTTGATTAATAATCCAATGAGTACCATTACAAAGAAGAATAGGATATGATTACTATAATAGAAATCAAAATTAATTATAAATGGGATGATCGCAAACACGATAGCAGATTGTGATTCAACTGTGAATACATCATATACCATTACTGGTAGGTAATAAAGCAGGATCGGATAGAAGGAAGAAGCAATTAGATAAAGCACAAATATTCCTACATGAAGCTGCTGCTTTTCTGTAATTGTACTGAGACAGGTGAGAATCAATACAAGTAACAAATACACAATGGAGTAAGTACTATTAAAATGCATAAAGCAGAAAGTACTGCTTAGCGCTAATAAGATCAATTTATCAATTATTTCAGTCATGATTCAAACCCCTTTCTTGACCCCATTTCACTATACCATCCTAAAGTGAAAATCTCAATCATATTTTGTAATGTCAAAAAGTCAATCATTACATTTGTCATATTGGAATATGACGTCTTACACTAGAGAACGTTGCCATTAGATGGTATAGTGTATGATACAAGGGTCAAAAAGTCATTCTACGAAACTATAAAAAGAACCTGGTTGAACCCTGACCAGTAACAACGGAGGAGTATGTATGGTAGTCAAAGTGAGTAATCTAGTAAAAAGATATGATAAACTTGTTGCTTTGGATCATTTAAATCTAGAGATACAAGAGGGCGAGATCTTCGGATTATTGGGACCGAATGGTTCTGGTAAATCAACAACAATCAATTGTATATTGTCTTTATTGAAATATGATAAGGGAAGTATTGAGATCTTTGGAAAACCAATGCATCCAGAAGCTTACGATATCAAACGGGACATCGGAATTATCATGCAGAATGTTGCAGTATTTAATGAATTAACAGTTTATGATAATATCTATTATTTCTGTAGTCTTTATGTAAAAGATCCAAAGGAGATACGAAGACTCACAGAAGAAGCCATTTCTTTTGTTGCCCTAGAAGATTTCAAGAAATTTTATCCAAAGAAATTAAGTGGTGGTCTTCTTAGAAGACTGAATATAGCATGTGGAATTGCGCATAAACCGAAATTAATCATATTAGATGAGCCAACGGTCGCTGTTGACCCTCAGAGTAGGAATAAGATTCTAGAAGGAATTAAGAAGTTGAACCAAGCAGGTGCAACGATTATCTATACAACACATTATATGGAAGAAGTAGAACAGTTGTGTGATCGTATCGCAATTATAGATAAAGGAAAAGTAATTGCTAGTGGAACGAAAGAGGAATTAAAGAATATGATCTCCCTTGGAGAAACGATTACGTTAGAATCCTACCACCTTTCCGAAGATGTAATACAAGGATTAAAGCAAATCCCTAATATAGCAAGTGTTGAATATAATGGACAATGTGTTGTTGTTAAATCGAAGAAGGGTAAGAACAATCTGGTTCATGTTCTGAATTACTTTGAAGAGCATAAGATTCCAATGGGCAAGATCTATTCAGAACTGCCTACCTTGAATGATGTTTTCCTTGAAATTACAGGAAAAGAATTACGAGATCAATAGATGGATCGAAGAATGAGAGAGGATGATGAGAAACTATGATAGGTAGACTGTTTTTGATGCGATTAAAATGTCTGTTCCGGGATAAAGAAAATGTATTCTGGTCAGCACTTTTTCCTATATTCCTATCGTTTGTATTTAGTTTAGTATTTGCAAACATAGGAAAGGAAGAACAATTTGCAACGATCGATATAGCGATTGTGAATGCGAATGAGCAAAGTGAGATTGTAAATTCTGCTACAAACTTGAAATATGATTCGGATACCCCACTTTTTGATATTGTAAAAGTGGATGAAAAGGAAGCACAGGATTTATTGAAAAAAGGAAAGATCAAAGGCTATATCATTGATGGAGAAAAACCATCCTTGTATCTTGGTGGATCTGGTATTGAAGAGACAATCATAAAATCCTTTGTGGACAGCTATATTCAAACGATGAAGAAGATTGAAGTGGTTGCTGGTATTGCACCGGATAAGATTGGTTCCTTGATCGAGAGTGCTATGGATAGTACGGAATATATTAATGATACAAACAAAACGGGTAAGTCACCGGATTGGAGTCTGATCTATTATTATGCCTTATTATCTTTGGCATGTTTGTATGGTTGTAATTTTGGTATAACGGAAATTGGAGACCTACAAGCGGATAAATCAGCAAAGGGTGCTAGAATTAGTGTAGCTCCTGTTCATAAGTTGAAATTGTTGATCTGTAATGTGTTTGCAGCTATTACTGTTCAAGTTGTATGTATCATGGTTGCAATCGGATTTATGGCATTTGTATTAAATATTGATTTTGGTACAAGAGTAGGCTATGTTGTCTTAACTTGTGTTATGGGAAGTATCTGTGGTGTTTCCTTTGGAGCAATGTTACGCTCTGTTATTCATAAGAATGAAAAGACCGTAAGTGCAATTGCCAATGCAGTAGTATTGTTCTTATCCTTCTTATCAGGATTGATGAATCCTGAGGTGAAGTATTTGATCTCCGATAACATTCCATTTTTCTCAAAAATCAATCCATCTAATTTAATTACAGATAGTTTGTATTATCTCTATTATTTTGATTCGATGGATCGTTTTTGGTTTAACGTTATGTGTATGGGTGCAGTAACCGTATTATTTATGGCAATTACTTATTTTGCAAGATAGTGTCAAATGATTTATGAAAAAAATGAGCAAAGAAAAAAGGCTCAGATGAACCTTGAAAATTGCAGATATTATAGGTTGTGGTAGCTTGCCGCCACCCTTGACAGCACGAAAAAGAACTGCTG